>CAWKIT010000040.1:0-71400 GCA_963849695.1 uncultured Solirubrobacteraceae bacterium | reverse complement strand
CACGCGGCCGGTCAGACCTGTCGCGCGGCGATCTGACGGGCGACGATGGCGGCGTCTTCGCCGACCCCGTTCAGCAGCGATGACTTGCGCTTGCGGAGGAAGTGGACTCCGACGAAATAGAGGCCTCGCACGACTGTGCTCGCCCCCTCCTCGTGGACCGGGAAGCCGAGCTCGTCGAACGCGCCCGGGAAGCGGACCCAGGACTCGTAGTCGGGCCGAAAGCCACCCGCGAAGACGACGGCACCAAAGCCGCTCAGGTTCAGCTCCTCGGGAGCTTCGCCGTTGAACGGCTCGAGTTCGGGTCTCTCCGGCCGCGGCAGTCCGCGTCCGGCGACCAGCTTTTCGACCAGATCCATGAGCTGCGCGTTGCGCTCATCGCCCCAGGCGACGCTCTCGCCGAGGTCCGGCGCGAAGCTGGCGCGCCGGCCGTCGGCGCCGAGGAAATGCCCGAGCAGGCTGACGCCCAGCTTCCGTAGCGTTCGGTAGTGCAGGTCGTGGCCCCCGCCAACCCCCGTCGCCTGCACGTTGGCGGCCAGCCGGGCGGCCGGGCTTGGCAACGAGCTGAGCGGAGCGTCGAGAAAGCCTGTCTCATTCGCCCACCAGGCGAGGTCCCGGTCGCCCAGCCTGCGGGGGAACCACGAAGCCCGCCCGCAGGCCAGGAAGACCTCGCGGCCCGCGTGGTGGAGCTCCTCTGCGATCTGACAGCCGGACTGGCCACTGCCAACGACCAGGACCGGGCCCGGAGCGAGGTCGCTCGGGTTGCGGTAATCCTCGACATCGATCTGAAGCAGGTCAGGAGGAAGCGTGGCCGCTGCCGCCGGGCGATAGGAGCGCTGGAAGGCACCGGTGCTGAGGACCACCGTCCTGGCCACGAGCTCACCGGCCGAGGTCTTCAGCAGGAGCCCCCCGTTGGGCCCCGGTCCCAGCTCGGTGACCTCGACACCTTCCCGGACCGGCGCTTTGACCGCGTAACGCTCGAGGTGCGCCACGATCTCGTCGCGGAGCATGAACCCGTCGGGGTCGCCGCCGTCGTAGGGATGTCCGGGTAGCCGGAGGAACCAGTTCGGCGTGACCAGGCAGAAGCTGTCCCAGCGCTTCCGCCAGCTCTGACCGACCCGACCTCGCTCGAGTACGACGTGGGGGACGCCGGCCCGCGTGAGCTCGTGGCTGACCGCGAGACCGGCCTGACCGGCACCGACGATCACCACCTCGATGCGGTCAGTCATCGCTCGCACGCCACTTAAGACGGTGCCGGTGCCCGTCACATTCCCGCCAGCAGGTACCGGGAGTTGCTCCGGGCCGGCTATGAGATGTTCTGGTTCAGGTGGAAGAGGTTGTCGGGGTCGTAGCGTCGCTTGAGCTCGACGAGACGGTCGTAGTTGACGCCGTAGGCCTCACGGACCCGGTCATGGTCGTCTGCCGGCAGGTAGTTCGTGTAGGAGCGCTCGGCCATATGCGGCGCGAGCTCCTCGAAGGTCGTGCGCGCCCATGCGATGCCTCGATCGGTGTCCGCGGGGTCGGTCCACTGCGAGATGAGCAGCAGGTTGTGCCCCGGCTCGCGGTGCGGGTAGGCCGTCGCGGTCGGCTCGACGCGCGTGACCGCGCCGTGGAAGTCCTCGATCGCCAGCGCGCACAGGTCCGTCGGGGCTCGTTCGAAGGCGTCGTGCAGCACGGCGATCGCCTCGTCGGACAGCTCGGAGAAGAAGGCCGACTTCCAGTAACTGAGCGTTCCGGGGTTGAACAGCCAGTCCAGTCCGGTGTTCGCGACCGGGTAGGGCACGCGCTGCACCATGTCGGCGATCGGGGAGCCGAAGGTGCGCAGGGGAAGAAGGTCCGCCTCGGCCCGCTCGGGGTCCTGCCCGCAGTGGCAGATCGCCACCCCGCAGAGCTTGGCGCCCGATCCGTCGGGCGCGTGCAGGAACGCGGCCTGCGTGCTGAGCTCGTCGGGTAGGTCCGAGGAGAAGTCGCGGTAGAACGACAGGAGCTCGGGCGCCGCGTCGACCGTGTGCAGGACCGGTCCGCTGAGCACGTTCGGCACCGGGTGCACGCGGAGCTCGATCGACGTGATCACACCGAAGTTGCCGCCGCCTCCGCGGATCGCCCAGAACAGGCCCGGGTCGGCCTCATCATTGGCTGTCGTCACCTCCCCGGATGCGAGCACGAGCTCGACGGAGTGGAGGTTGTCGATCGCAAGCCCGTAGCGACTCATCAGCCAGCCGAGCCCGCCCCCGAGGGTGAGCCCGGCGATCCCGGTGCTCGAGACGACGCCGCTCGGCGTCGCGAGGCCGAAGACGCCGGTGGCGCGATCGAGTTCCCGGACCGTGACGCCGCCCTGAGCGCGGGCCGTGTGCCGCTCGGGATCGACGTGGATGCCCCGCATAAGAGAAAGGTCGATCATCAGCCCGCCTTCGGTGACCGCCTTGCCGGCGACGTTGTGCCCGCCGCCGCGCACCGAGAGCTCGAGGCCGGCGTCCCTGGCGGCGTTCACCGCGTCGACGACGTCGGCGGTGTTCCGGCACCGCGCGATGAGCGCGGGCCGCTTGTCGATCAGGCCGTTGTGGATCATGCGCGCCGCGTCGTAGCCCGGGTCGCCCGGTGTGAGCAGCTCGCCCGAGAACCCCTCTCCCAGCGATGGCACGGATTCGATGGTCGTCATGGCCGCGAACCTACGCCTGGTCTGTCGCGACGGAAAGGTGGAAATCCCTGAGTTTCAACTGGAGTTCGCTCACAATGGACGTGGACCATGTCGGGCAAGCTCAGAGGGCGCGAGGCGGAGACCCGGTCGATCGACGACTTCCTCGCACGCGCGGCCACAGCCCCGGCGATGCTGGTCCTGTCGGGGGCGCCCGGAATCGGGAAGACCGCGCTCTGGCAGGCAGGGCTCGAGCGAGCGCGGGCGCGCGGCGCCCGGGTCCTCTCGCACCGCGCCGTGGAGGCCGAGGCCGTGCTCTCGTTCGCGGGCATCTCCGAGCTGCTCGCCGGCGTCGTCACCGAGGTGCTTCCCTCGCTGGGCGACCTGCGCCGGCGCGCGCTCGAGGCGGCGCTTCTCCTCGAGGGCGCCGGGGCCCGCGCCGCGCCGGAGCCCCGGGCGGTCGGCCTGGCGGTGCTCGACACCCTCAGGGCGCTCTCGGCGGAGGCGCCGGTCGTCGTCGCCGTCGACGACTTCCAGTGGCTCGACACCGCATCCGCCCGCACCTTGCTGTTCGCGCTCCGGCGCCTGGGCAGCGAGCCCGTCGGCGCGCTGATGACGGCCCGCTCGGGCGCGGACGAGCTCGAGCGCGGACTCGCCTCCGGGGCCGCGGAGCGCCTGGCGGTCGGGCCGCTCGGCCCGAGGCCGCTGTTCGGCATCCTCAAGGAAGATCTGGGGCTGGAGCTCTCCCGCCCGCAGCTGACCCAGCTATGCGAGATGACCGGCGGCAACCCGTTCTTCGCGCTCGAGATCGGACGGGAGCTCATGCTGGCGCCGCCCGCCCCCGGCCGGCCGCTGCGCATACCCGGCAGCGTCCGTGAGGCGGTCGGGGAGCGGCTGGCCAGGCTGCCCACCCCCAGCCGGGAGGTGCTTCTGCTCGCCGCGGCCCTGGGGAGGCCGACGGTCGGAGCCCTGACCGCCGCGCACGGCGACCGCGCGCGCGTCCTCGACGGGCTCGAACAGGCCGCCGCGGCAGGAGTCGTGGAGCTCGACGAGGATCGGATCCGCTTCGCCCATCCCCTGCTCGCCTCGGTCTGCTATGAGGAGGCTACGCCGTGGCGGCGGCGGGATGCGCACTCGCGCTTGGCCGGCGTGGTCGTCGGCGACGAGGAACGAGCGCGGCACCTGGCGCTGGCCGCCGGCGGCCCCGACGCGGGCGTCGCCGCCGCGCTGGACGAGGCCGCGCCGCGCGCGCTCGCGCGCGGCGCGCCGGCCGCCGCCGCCGACCTGTTCGAGATCGCCGGGCAGCTCACGCCTCCCGGCGATCCGGCCGCGCGGCGCCGGCGGCGGCTCGCGGCGGCCGAGGCGCACCGCCTCGCCGGCGACCGCCACCGGGCGGCGGCCATCCTCGACGAGTTGCTCGCCGAGGCGCCGCCGGGGCCGGAGCGCGCGGACGTGCTGTTCGCTCTCGCCCGCGTACGGCGGGCCGACCTGCCCACGATCGTGATGTGGTGCGAGCGCGCGCTCGCCGAGACGGGCGAAGACCACCGGCGCGCGGCCGAGATCCTCGTCTTCCTCAGCTGGATGCGCCTGCTCGAAGGCCACGTCCGCGACGCGCTCGCGCACGCCCGCGGCGCCCTCGGCCATGCCGAGCTCGCCGGCGACGACGAGCTCCACGCGCGAGCGATCGCGCGTGTGGCGATGGCGGAGACCTGGACGCTCGAGGTCACCCCCGGCCTGCTCGAGCGGGGCGTCGCGATCGAGGAGGGCCTCGCGCGGCCGCTCGAGTTCCACGAGAGCGCGCGCGTCACGCTCGCCCGCCGGCTGATGTGTCTCGCCGACTTCGACGCCGCGCGGCCGCTTCTGGTCGCCGCCTGGGAGCTCGCGAAGGCCCGCGGCGACGAGGGGTCGTGCGCGCACCTGCTCTTCCATGGCTTCCAGGTCGAGTGGTTCACCGGGCACTGGAACGTCGCCGATCACCTGGCGGCGGAGGCGCTCGAGCTCGCCGACCAGCTGGGCGACGAGCAGTACCGGGGGATCGCACTGTATGCCCGCTCGCTGCTCGACGCCCACCTCGGCCGCGTCGCCGCCGCCCGAGCGGCCGCGACCGAGGCGCTGGCGATCGCCGACGCGCTCTCGGACTCGCTGTTCGGCCTGCAGAGCCGGACCGTCCTCGGATTCATCGCCCTCTCCTGCGCGGACGCCGCGGCGGCGAACCGGCACCTGTGCCCGCTGCCCGCCTGGCTGCACGAGCACGGCTGGAACGAGCCGACCGACTTCGCCTGGTGCAACGCGATCGAGGCGATGATCGGGGTCGGCGATCTCGACGAGGGGCGCATCTGGCTGGAGCGCTACGAGGACCTCGCGAAGCGGTCGGCGAGCCCGTGGGCGCTCGCGACAGCGGCCCGCGAGCGCGGCCTGCTCTGCGCGGCCGAGGGCGACCCCGACGGCGCCCGCCACGCACTCGACCGCGCGCTGGCCGAGCACGACCGCATGCGCTGCCCGTTCGAGCGCGGACGCACACTCCTGGCGCTCGGCTCGATTCGCCGGCGCGACCGGGAGAAGCGCTCAGCGCGCGAGGCGATCGACGAGGCATGCCGAACCTTCGACGACCTCGGCGCGCGACTCTGGGCGCACCTGGCGCGCGACGAGCTCGACCGCATCAGCGGGCGGCGCCCGCTCTCGGGCGAGCTGACCGCAACCGAGGCCCAGCTCGCCGCCCTCGCCGCGAAAGGACTCGCGAACAAGGAGATCGCGGCGGCACTCCACATGAGCGTCCACACCGTCGAGGGCCACCTCACCCGCATCTACCGCAAGCTGGGCGTCCGCTCCCGGACCGAGCTGGCGCACTCCGCCGCGGTCCCGCTCCCGGACAGGCCGCCGAAGAAGTAGGGACCGGGTCTCGACGTCCGGTGGGGCGAGCATGTGGTCGCGGCCTACGATTCGGCGGTGGGTTCCTCGCTGACTGTTCGCTCGGCCTGGGTCGAGGACGTTGCGCAGTGGCGCGTGAAAATGTGAGGTGCTGGCAGGAGACGCATCGGGGGCTCATGTCGGATGCGGTGCTCGATGATCCGGGCTTCCTGGCTGCTCGGCTGCCCAAAATGGGCCGGGGTGGATTCGAACCACCGCGCGACGGATTATGAGTCCGCTGCTCTAACCCCTGAGCTACCGGCCCGCGTTTGCTCACTACAGCACAGAATCCGCGCTGTAGAGCGGGATCGCGCGGGCGAGGCGCGCGTCAGCGGGTTCCGAGTCAGGGGCGCCTGACCCGTTCGCAGCGGCGGGTGCGGTCTGCGTTGTCGACGATCGCCACGTCTCGGCGACCGGGGCCGCAGTCGATCGTGTCGGCGGCACGCCCGCGCGCCAGCACACGGTCGTTGCCGGCGCCGGCCGCGATCCGGTCACGACCCGATCCCGAGTCGATCAGGTCACCGCCCACGCCGCCGCTCATGCGGTCCGGACCCGGTCCGCCGAACAGCCGGTCGCGCCCGCCCGCGCCGAAGAGGCGGTCGGCGCCCTTGGAGCCGTACAGGCAATCCGCGCCGCCCAGGCCACGCAGGACGTCGGCGCCGCGACGGCCGAGCATGAGGTCGGGCAGCGCGGTGCCGCTGCGCCGGTCGTCACCGCCGGTCCCCACGATCACGTTGCGGGCGTGCGCGCAGCCCGGCCGCGAGGGAGCGACCGGCGCCGGGGGCCGGCCGGCGGGCGGCTGAGCTGCCGGCCCCAGCGGAACCGTCACGGTCGCGCCATCGGTCGCCGAGTTGCCGCAGTCGTCCGTAACCCGGTAGGTGATCGTGTAAACGCGGCCACTGCGGGTCTCGTCGCGCTCGGCCCGCAGCCTGAGCGTGTCCGCGTCGAGGACCAGCACGTCGTCCGTCGTGCTCCCGTCGGCGTCCCCTGGCGCGTCGTCGGGCTCGTTCGACATAGCGGAGACCAGCGTCACGGCCGGCGACGGGTCGAAGTCGTCGGCGGCGGCGATCGTCGCCTGCACGGTCGGTACCGGTGGTTCGGCGGCCACAGGCTGTCGGGCGACAGCGACACGTCGATCGTCGGGGCGATCTCGTCGCACGACTCGATGCCCACGCGGACAGCGTCGTGGTCGGACGAACGGAACTCGTTCGGCTCGAACAGCGCGTCCTGGGCCGGCTGCTTGAACGTCATGTCGTAGTCGAGCAGGTCCGGCTCGTCGGCGTTGATGTGCCACTCCGTCGCGCCCGTGACCTCGTCGACGAGCCCCTCGCCCGCGAGCGCGTGGTCGAGGTACCCGAGCTGGCCGTCGAACACGTACGAGTAGGCCGACCCGCCCGCGAACCTGCGCACGAGGTCGGTGTACCCGCCGGCCAGCAGGGCGTCGATCGGATCCTCCTTGGTGTACGAGTTGAGGTCGCCGGTGATCAGGAAGTCGTCGTCACCGCTGCCGGTCGGATCGCTTGCGAGCCAGTCGACGAGCGCCTCGGCCGCGGACGTGCGCGTGAGGTTGCAGTTGCCGGATCCGTCGCCCGTGTCGGGATCGCCGACGGCGTTGCAGTCCGAGCCCTTCGACTTGAGGTGGTTGACGACCGCGGTGAACACGCCCCCGCTCTCGTGCGACCTGAATGTCTGTGCCAGAGCCGGACGGTTCAGCGTGTCGATGAAGCGCGGGTCGACGGACGAGTCGAGGATCGCGTGGTCGCCGACCGGCGTCACGCGTGCCGGCTTGTAGACGAACGCGACCTTGATCTCGTCCGTGCCGATCACGCCCGTGTCGATGTAGGCGTACGTGCCCGCGCCGCTCGCGGCGTTGAGGCCGGCGACGAGGTCGGCGATCGCCTCGTCGTTGTTCTCGATCTCGATCAGGCCGACGACGTCGGCGTCGAGCTTCGTGATCGCCGCGATGATCTTTGCCCGCTGCCGCTGGAACTCCTCCGGGGTGTTGGCGCCGCGGCGGTCCAGCGTCGTGAAGTAGTTGAGGACGTTGAACGAGCCGACGGTGAGGTTGCCGCCGACGTCCTCCGGCCCGTCCGGGCGCGGGTTGGCGGCGCTGTAATCGGCTCCCGCGGTCTGCTGGATCCTGTAGAGGCCGAAGGCGAAGTCCAGCACGCCCGTCACGTTCGCCACCGTGTCGCCGCCGCGGAACCGATTGCCGAGGTCGAAGATCCCGCCGTCGGGGTGGATCGCGGGATCCGGGTTCTGGGAGCTGCGGCCGTCGTCGAGCGTGATCCGGCGGAGCGCATTGAACTCTGCGAGCGCGGCGGCCTCGGGCGAGCCCGGCTCGTGCACGGCGGTCGGCTGGTACTGGCGCCCGTCGGTGAGGACGGTCTCGTTGAAGCGGTCGAAGTTGAAGTGCTCGCCGATCGAGAGCGACTGCGTGATCGTGACGAGCATCCCCTCGTACTTCTCCCATTCGCCGAGCGACGTGAACGGAAGCGCCACGGGTGTCGCGCTGACCGACCCCTCCGCCGGGCAGACCGCGAGGTTCGTCACGCCGACGAGCTGCGTCCTGCCGAAGGACTCGACCGCAGTCCCCTGGACGCGGACGACGTCGCCCGCGTCGACCGGGCTCCCGCTGGCCACGAACAGGCCGTTCGACGTGTTCGGATCCGCATCGACGTCGGCGTCGGCTTCCTGGACGAAGAAGCCTCCCAGGCCCTCCGAACCCTGGAAGTCGCCGACGACGACGCCCTCGATGACGAACTGGGAGCCGGCGTAGGGGGTCGCAGCGCCGTTGCCCTGAATGTCATACATCGGCATATCCTCGCCGTCGCCGCACTCGCCGAACGGCGGCGGCGGCGGGCAGCTGTTGGCAGCGCCGGGCGTGATCGGCCTGAGGATGAAGTCGACGTCGTTGCGGTCGGTGTCGCTGCCGTCCGTGCAGCGCGAGATCCCGTCCGTTCCGTCGTCGGTGCCCGCTCCGGAGCCCTCCGTGTAGGGAGCGCCCGTATCTCCCTCGTAGCTCACCGCGTCCACGAGGGTCATGCCGAGCCGGAGGCCGAGCGCGTCGGGCGCGCCGTTCTGGATCAGATCCGTCTCCGGGGCGACGTCGAGGTCGCAGTTCGGCGTGTTCGCCGGGTTGGCGCAGACGACGTAGTGATCGCCGGCCGCGAGCGCGAAGTCCGGAAGCTCGAACGTGCGGTACACCGCCGCCCCACCCGCGTTGCCGTTGACGAACTCCAGCGAGTACGGGTCGAGGTTGATCGCCGCGGAGCTGACGTTCTTCAGCTCGAGGAACTCCGCCGTGTCGGTCATCGGCTGGTCGTAGTCGACCTCGTTGATCACGAGCGTGGTCGAGGCTGCGGAGGCGGGCGCGGCCAGCACGAGACAGGCTGCGGCAGCGATCAGGAGGGCGCGCATTGCGCCACCTTAACCGGCGCGGCGCGCGACGGTAGGGATCATCGATCGGTGGGCTTCGAGGGTCCTTGCACCGGCACCGCTCGGTCAGCCGAACGTGAACGCATAAGCCGAGAGGCCGGGCTCGAAGCGCAGCGTCAGCCGGTGCGAGCCCCGGCGGGGGAGCGTGAGGAGCCGGTAGAGGCGTTGCCGGCGGACGGTGACGTGCTCGTAGCGGCGGCCGTCGACGGCCACCTCGAGTCGCCGCGCGCGGTCGCCGCGCGAGCTCAGCACCAGGTACACGGAACGGCCGGTGATCCGCCCCCGGACCACCGCCCCGCGGACCGCCGTGGCCGACTCCCCGTCGACGCGCCAGCGGCCCGCCAGCGCGAAGTGGTCGCGGTAGAGGCGGCCGGTAGCGCCCGAGTAGTCGCGGACGCCGGGCCGCGGGCGCTGCAGCCACCGCTCGGCGCGGGCGGCTCCGAGGTACGTCTCCGGCGTGAGCCGTGGGCGCAGTCGCTCCGCCGGCTTGTCGACGAGCGCGCCCAGGCGCTGTTCGCCGGCCTCCTCCAGCAGCGAGCGGATCGCGTGCTCGGTCACCTTGTACGCGCCCTCGCCGAAATGGGTGAAGCGGACCCGGCCGCGAGCGTCGACGAGGTACTTGGCGGGCCAGTACAGGTTGCCCCACGCGTTCCAGGTCTCGTAGTCGTTGTCCTGCGCGACGGGATAGCGCAGGCGGCTGCGGGCGATCGCGTCGCCGACGTTGCCCTGGTCCTTCTCGAACTCGAACTCCGGCGTGTGGACGCCCACGACGACCAGGCCGCGCTCGCGGTAGCGCTCGTCCCACGCCCGCAGATAGGGCAGCGTCCGCAGGCAGTTGATGCACGTGTAGGTCCAGAAGTCGATCAGCACGACCTTGCCTCGCAGGTCGCGCATGGACAGCGGCTGCGAGTTGAACCAGCGCGTGACTCCGGCGAACTCCGGGGCCGCGCCGCGGTCCGGCAGCCCGGAGCGGGTCGCGGCGAAGCGCGGCTCGCCGCGCACCTTCGTGAGCCTTCGCTCGACGGCGTCCGAGCGCTCCAGCGCGCCGGCGGGGTTGACGACCAGCCCGGGCAGCTTGTCGGCGACCTCCGCCTGGAAGCGGACGTCGGCTTCCACGTACACCGCCACCGCCGTCGCCACCATCACGGCGCCCAGGGCGGGCTGCAGCCACGGACCGCGCAGGCGCCGCAGGAGCCGGCGGCCGCCGAGGGCGATCACCAGCAGCGCCGCGGCGGCACCGGCCGCATAGCTGACCGCGAGGGCGACCGTCGCACCCGTCGCGGCGCTCACCGAGATCACCGCGGCGAGGATCGGGCCCGCGCAGGGCGCGTAGACGAAGCCGAGCGCGGCGCCGACCCCGAGGCCCGACACGAACCCGTCCCCGGTCGTTCGCGGGCCGAGGCGAGCCAGACCCGACAGGGCGCCCTCGACCCGCGCCGCCGCCGCCGGGACTATGAGCAGGAGGCCGAAGGCGAGCAGGAACAGCACGGCGAGCGCGCGAAGCGTGTCCTCGCCGAGACCGACACGGGCCAGCAGCTCCGCCAGCCCGGCCACCGCGAGAGCGAAGCTCAGCGCCAGCCCGAGGACGACACCGAGCGGACGCCGGCGGCCGCCGCTCGCGCCCGCCGACAGGACCGCCGGCAGGATCGGCAGCACGCACGGCGACATCGCCGTGCCGGCTCCGGCGATCGCCGCGAAGACCATCAGCAGCGCCATTGCCCAAAGGTACGCCCGTAGGCGTCGAAGAGCATCCGGCGCCGGTTCAGTGCTTGACCGTGGAAGCCACCCGGCCCGTCTTGCTGTCGATGCTCGCCGCCACCAGTGTGCGCGAGCCGTCGTACATGAGCGCGACACACCGCGCCGCGTCATCGCGATGGCGAACGCATCGCACGTCACTCACCGGGCCGGCCTCGACCTGAAGCTCATCGGCGACGATCCGCTCCAGCTCGGCCGTGGTCGGCCCGGGCACCGGACGGCTGCCGAGCGCCAGGAGCTCGAGCATGAGGACGACGAGCGCGCAGACGATGAAGGTTCGGTGCCTCATCGGCACGGTTAAGGATGGCACTGCTCCGGGTGTGATCTCGTATCCCTGTGGGGGGTGGGCGCCGGCCCGCCTCGGCCTCAGAGTCGCGGCATGGATACGAAGCGGCTCGAGGTGGTCCACGCGGCGATGCGGGCGAAGCGCGGCCGACGGTGCCTGGTCGTCGTGCCGTCGCGGACGATCGAGCGGTGGCACGAGCCGCCGGCCGAGGCGCAGGCATACGAGGAGCGGCTGCTGTGCCTGATGCTGATGCTGCGCGATCCCGGCCTGCGCCTGGTCTACGTGACCTCCTCGCCGGTCGCGTCCGCCATCGTCGGGTACTACCTCTCGCTGCTGCCGGAAGCGGTGCGCAGGGGCGCTCGCGCCCGGCTGACGCTGCTCTCCGCCGCCGACCGGTCGGCGCGGCCGCTGACCGAGAAGCTGCTCGAACGAACGCACCTGCTGACCCGGATCCGCTGGTGTGCCCGGCATTGTGAGCACGCCGTCCTGCTGCCCTACATGACGACCCCGCTCGAGCAGGCTCTGGCCGTGGCGCTCGACATGCCGCTCTACGGCGCCGACCCTCGTCATCTCCATCACGGCACGAAGAGCGGCGGCCGGGCGCTGTTCGCGAGGGCCGCCGTTCCGCATCCGCTGGGAGTAGGCCGCATCACGAGCACCCGCGCCGCGATCGAGGCGCTCGCGCGGCTGCGCGCGTCGAAGCCGAATCTCGTGGAGGCCATCGTCAAGCTCGACGACGCGGTCTCCGGCGAGGGCAACGCCGTGATCGACCTCCGCGGGCTCCCACGGCCCGGGACCGATGGGGAGCTACGGCGCATCGCGGAGCGGCTCGCGCGCATGACGCTCGAGGCCGGCGGCGTGAGCGTCGATGCGTACCTGGCCGAGCTCTCGCGCCGCGGCGGCGTGATCGAGGAACGGATCACCGGCCGGCACGTGCGCAGCCCGAGCGTCCAGCTGGAGATCACGCCCGCCGGGACCGTCGAGATCGTCTCCACGCACGACCAGATCCTGGCCGGCCAGAGCTACCTCGGGTGCCGCTTCCCGGCCGCGCCGTCGTACGCCGCGATGATCACCGGCCTAGCGCTGAAGATCGGCCGCTGCCTCGCGGACGACGGGGTGCTCGGGCGATCCGCGGTCGACTTCGTGGTCGCGCGCGACCACGGCGGCGGCTGGGAGCCGTACGCGATCGAGATCAACCTCCGGGCCGGCGGGACGACCCATCCCTTCGCGGCGCTCGCGCTCCTGACCGGCGGCAGATACGACGCGGACGCGGCGACGTTCACGACGGCGGCAGGGGTCGCCAAGCACTACGTCGCGACCGACGACCTCGAGGCCCCGTCGCTCCGGGCCCTCGGCCGGGATGGACTGCTCGCGCTTCTGCATCAGCGCCGGCTGGGCTTCGACCACGCGCGCCGATGCGGCGTCGTGTTCCACATGCTGAGTTCGCTCGACGAGCTGGGGCGAGTCGGCCTCACCGCCGTCGGTGACAGCGCCCTCGACGCGCGGCGGCGGTACGAGCAGGCGCAGGCGGTCGTGCTCGAAATGCCGCGGCTGGCGGGTGCGCTCTAACCGAGCGCGCCGCGGGCGTGGTCGGCCCAGACCGTGAAGCCGGCGGCCTCGTTGCGGCGGACCGCCTCGTCGAGGTGGGTGGTCGCGCCCGCGGCGGTCGTCCGTGGCGCCTTCACCCCGAATATCGACGCAAAGGCGCCACGGACGATCGCGGCGCTACCCCCTTACCCCGCCGCAGTTGATGTTCGTTTTGCGCGGCTTTCACGCTGGGCGAACGGTGCGAGAACGGTCGTCGCGGACACTCGCGCCATGACCGTGCTCCGGATCCGCGACGTCCGCCTGATCGTCGGGGCCGTCGGCCTGTCGGCGTTCGGCGACTTCCTGCTGTGGATCCCGCTCGCGCTGCACGTCGCGGCGATCAGCGGCTCGCCGCTCGCGGTCTCCGCCTTCTTCCTCGCGCTGTTCGGCCCGGTCGTCGCGCTCGGCGGCGTCGCCGGCCGGCTCGCCGACCGGTTCGAGAACGCCCGGCTGCTGTGGATCGCGTCGCTCGCGCAGGCCGCCGCCGTCGCGGCCTTGGCGCTCACTCCGGACTCGCTGACCGCGATCCTCGTGCTCACCGCCGCGATCGGCGCCGGCAACGCGATCGCGCAGCCGGCCGAGTTCGCGCTCGTCCCCGTCGCCTCCGGGCCCGACCGTGTCAGCGAGGCCAACGGGCTGGTCGAGACCGCGCGCTACGCGGGCGCTACCGGCGGCCCGCTCGTGGGCGGCCTGCTCGCCGCGGCCGGGCTGCTCGAGGTCGCCCTGCTGGTCGACGCCGCCACCTTCGCCGCCGTCGCTCTCGCCGCCCGCCTCATGCACGCCCGCCGCCACCCGCAGGCTGCCGCGAAGGTCGAGGGCGACGGCGGCCGGGCGCGCGACGGCCTCGCGTACCTGACCGCCGACCGCGTCCTGCGCGTCACGCTCGCCGGCGCGGTCGCGGCGCTGCTGTTCTTCTCGATGTCGATCGCCGCCGAGGTCTTCTACGTCACCGACGTCCTGAAGGCCGGCGACGCCGCGTACGGCGTGCTGATGGCGAGCTGGACGCTCGGGATGGTCGCCGGCGCGGTCGGGCTCGCACGCCGCATCCCGCCGGCCGCGCTGGCGGCCGGCGCCCTGGCCGGCGTCGCCGTGCAGGGGCTCGGCATCGCCGCGGCGGCGGCTTCCGGCGTGCTGTGGGCCGCGTTCGCCGGCTTCACGCTCGGCGGCATCGCGCACGGCGTCAAGAACGTCCTGCTGCGCACGCTGATCCACGAGCGCGTGCCGGACGCTCTGCGCGGCCGCGCGTTCGCCGCCTACAACGCGGCACGCAACGGCGCCGAGCTGGGCGCGCTCGGCGCCGGCGGCGTGCTGATCGGGGCGATCGGCGCCCGGCCCGCGCTGCTGCTCTCGGGTGCGATCCCGCTCGCGATCGGTGTCGCGGCGCTGATCATGCTCGCCTCCCCCTCGGCGGGGCTCCGCAGGACCGCGCCCGCCTATCAGGACGCCTGAGGTCGTTACCCGCCAGGTAAGTGCCGGGCGGGTGCGCCCTCGCTAGCGTGCGGCGGCATGAGCACGGCCACCGTTCCCCTCGGGACGCTGTTGCGGGACTGGCGGCAGCGCCGCCGGCTCAGCCAGCTCGACCTCGCGCTGGAGGCCGGCGTGTCGGCCCGGCACCTGAGCTTCCTCGAGACCGGCCGCTCGAGGCCGAGCCGCGAGATGGTCCTGCACCTCTCCGAGCAGCTCGACGTGCCGCTGCGCGAGCGCAACCGGCTGCTGCTGGCCGCGGGCTTCGCGCCGGCGTTCGAGGAGCGGCCGATCGACGCGCCGGAGATGGCGCCGGTGCGCGACGCGCTCGACCGCGTGCTGGCCGGCCACGAGCCGTACCCGGCCGTGGTGGTCGACCGCTGGTGGAACCTCGCCGCCGCCAACCGCAGCATCGCGACGTTCACGGCGGACGTGCCGGCGGAGCTGATGGAGCCGCCGGTCAACGTCCTGCGGGTGAGCCTGCACCCGGACGGGATGGCGTCGCGGATCCTCAACTACGGCGAGTGGCGCGCGCATCTGCTCGACCGGCGATCCCCCGCGCCGGCGTGGTCGCCGTGATCCTCGCGAACCTGGCCTGGGCCGCCGGCAGCCTGCTCGTGCTAGCGCTCGACACGTTCACCCCCGACCCCGTCGGCCAGGTGTGGATCGCGCTCCAGGCCGTCGTCGTCGCCGGGTTCGCGGCGCTGCAGTACCTCGGGCTGCGCCGGTAAGGCGGCCGGCGGCACGGACGGCAGGCTGAACGCGAGCGCGATCGAAGGCAGCGGCAGCACGGCGATCGTCCACAGCACCGCATGGAGCCCGGCGGCGTCGGCGATCACGCCCAGCGCGGTCGCCGCCACGCCGCCGAGGCCGATCGCCAGCCCGAGCGTCACGCCGGAGGCCAGCCCCATGCGGTTCGGCAGGTACGCCTGGCCGAGGATGATGGTGATCGAGAAGCTGGCGATCGTGACGAACCCGACGAGGCCGAGGACGATGGTGGCGGGCGCCGCGCCGGCCAGCGGCAGCACGACGAGCAGCGGCAGGAGCAGCAGCTGGGTGCCGACGAGCACCGCCCGCCCGCCCCAGCGGTCGACCAGCCCGCCGCCGACCAGCGTGCCGACCGCTCCCGCCGCCAGCATGATCGTCAGCGCGGCGTTGCCGGCCGCCTCGCTCGAGCTCAGCTCGACGACGAAATAGGCCGGGATGAACGCCTGCAGGCCGAAGTAGACGCCCGAGCGCAGCGCGATCAGCCCGCCGAGCCGGCTGAACGCGCCCCAGTCGTCTTCGCCGGCGCCCGCCGGCGCCGGCGGCCGGGCCTCCTCGAGCCCGCGCAGGCGGCCGATCTCCCGCGCCGTGAGCACCGCCGCCGCGAGCGGGAACACGACCAGCGCGAGCGTCCCGGACAGTCCGAACACCAGCACCAGCGGCGTGGTGAGCAGCGGCCCGAGCGCGAAGCCGGCGTTGCCGCCGACCGAGAACAGGCTCATCCCCCGCCCCTTGCGCTCGAACGAGGCGAGCCCCGCGAACTTCGCCCCCTCCGGATGGAAGGCGGCGACGCCCAGCCCGCTCACCACGACCGCGAGCGCGGTGAGCCCGTAGCTCGGCGCCGGCCCGGCGAGCGCGATCCCGACGCCCGCCAGCACCAGCCCGCCCGGCATCAGCCACGGCTGCGCGATGCGGTCCGAGAGCAGTCCGAACAGCGGCTGGATGATCGAGGAGCCGATCGTCGAGAACAGGACGAGGGCGCCGAGCGCGGCGTACGAGTAGCCGCGCTCGGCGGCCAGGAACGGCAGCAGGGCGGGGACGGCGCCCTGGCAGAGATCGACGCAGAGGTGGCCGCCCGCAAGGACCCCGAGCGCGCGGCGGTCGAGCCGACCTGTCACGCGCGCGCCGCCAGACGTTCGGCGAGCGGCTCGGGCGCCACCACCAGCGTCACGAGCCCGCCGCGGCGGGCCACCACGCCGAGGTCCATCGCCGCGCAGCCGCTGCTCGAACTCCGCCACGTCGCGCGGCGTGTCCCACCGCCAGCGCATGATCAGCGCCCGGTCCCCGTCCGATCGCCACAGCTCGTAGCGGTCGCCGCCCCAGCCGGCCGCGGCGCGCGCCGAGCCGAGCAGCTCGCGCGTCTGGAGCTCGCCCCAGGTGCCGGCCGTCGCCCGCCGCCACCCGTCGCCGAGCACCGCTCGAGCGCGCAGGCGGACCGGCAGCGGCTCGTCCGCGCGCAGGTAGGCCCGCGGATGCAGGACCTGCTCGGTCGAGGCCGGCGGGCGAAGCTCGTAGGCGGTGTCGACCAGGTTCCAGCGCCCGCCGGCGCGTCTCAGCAGGTGGCCGGCGAACCGCTCCCCGCCCACGTACGGGAACAGCACCTGCGCCTCCATGAACGGCGGCAGGTCGCCGGTGTCCTCGAACGCCGAGCCGAGCAGGCCACCGAGCGCCTCCTCCGCGCTGAAGTGCTCCTGGATGTAGGCGGTCATGAGTGCCGTGGCCGTGCCCTCGTGCAGCGCCGCGCGCGCGAGCGAGCGGTCGTCGGTGGCCGGCGTCTGCGGGAGCCCGAACCGCTGGTCCTCGAGGGCGTGCGTGAGCTCGTGGGCGAGGACCATCTCCTCGAGCACGCGGTTGCCGGTCCCGGCGCCCTCGACCACGCGCAGGCGCCCGTCGCGCGGGTCGTAGTAGCCGGCCACGCCCTCGCCGAACAGCGACCCGGCGAGGTCGCGCAGGTCGGCGTCCTCGTCGATCAGCCCCAGCAGCTTGAGGATCTCCTCGTCGGCGCGCAGGCGCTCCGGCGGGTAGTTGCGGTCGAGGTCCGAGAGGCCCTCGCGGCGCGCCTGCTCGGGCGTGACGGTCACCGGGCGCGGGATCTGCTCGAAGCGCAGGTCGCGCAGCGCCTCCACCCGCTCGGCGATCACCGGGATCGCCGCCGCCGCGGGCGCCGGCTCGGTCCCGCCGTCCTCGGTCACGAGCCACAGCCCATACAGGGCCACGCCGAGCACCGCCATCACTGTCAGGGGCGTGCGCATCCTCTGCATGGGATAGCGGGTCGCCGCCTCCTGATACCTTCGCGCGGCTCATGAAGCTCGGCGTGCACGTCGGTTATTGGGGCCTCGGCCTGTCGGCAGAGGATCAGCTGGCCCTGGTGCAGGAGGCCGAGCGGCTCGGCTACGACTCGGTGTGGACGGCCGAGGCGTACGGCTCCGACGCGGCCACGATCCTCGGCTGGCTCGCTCACGCGACGTCGAAGATCCGGCTCGGCTCGGCGATCTTCCAGATGCCCGGACGCTCGGCGGCGATGACCGCGATGACGGCGGCCACGCTCGACCAGCTCTCGGGCGGGCGGATGATCCTCGGCATCGGCTCCTCCGGCCCACAGGTCGCCGAGGGCTGGCACGGCCAGCGCTTCGGGCGCCAGCTCCAGCGCACGCGCGAGTACGTCGAGGTGGTGCGGCTGGCGCTCTCGCGCCGGCGGGTCGAGTATCGGGGGGAGACGCTCGAGCTGCCGCTGCCGGACGGGCCGGGAAAGGCCTTGAAGCTCACGATCGCGCCGGTGCAGGAGCGGATCCCCGTCTTCCTGGCCGCGATCGGGCCGAACAACACGAAGCTGGCGGCCGAGATCGCCGACGGCTGGATCCCGACCCTGTTCTCCCCCGAGCACGTGGCCGAGTTCCGGCCGCTGCTCGAGGAGGGCTTCGCGCGCGCGGGGAACGGCAAGGGGTTCGAGGACTTCGAGATCGCCCCGACCGTGAACGTGATGATCAGCGACGACCTCGCCGCGGCGCGCGACGCGATGCGGCCGTACGTGGCGCTGTACGTCGGCGGCATGGGGTCGCGCGAGAAGAACTTCTACAACGCGCTGGTGCGGCGATACGGGTTCGAGGACGCCGCCCAGCGGGTGCAGGACCTGTACCTCGAGGGCAAGCGCGACGAGGCGATGGCCGCCCTGCCGGACGAGCTGCTGGACACCGTGTCGCTGTGCGGGCCGCGAGACGCGGTGCGCGAGCGGCTGGCGGTGTTCCGCGACGCGGGCGTCGGCACGCTGATGGTGTCGCCGATGGCGTGGACGTACGACGACCGGATCGCGCAGCTGCGGCTCGTCGCCGAGCTGGCTTGAGGATCCTCCTCGGCGCGTTCGGCGATCCGGGCCACGCGTTCCCGATGCTCGCCCTCGGCGAGGCGCTGGTGGCACGCGGGCATACGGTCGCGCTGCAGACGTGGCGGCGGTGGGAGCCGGCGGCGTCGGCGGCCGGGATCGAGTTCGCGGCGGCGCCGGAGTACCACGTGTTCCCCACGCTGGAGCGGCCGCTGACCCCGTACGCGGCGGCCGTGCGGGCGGCGCGCGAGACGCAGCCGCTGGTGCGGTCGTTCGCGCCCGACGTCGCGGTCGCGGACATCCTCACCCCGGCGCCGGCGCTGGCCGCCGAGCTCGAGGGCGTGCCGGTGGCGACGCTCGTCCCCCACCTGCACCCGCACCTGCCGCCGGGGTTCCCGCCGTACTCGATCGGGGCGCGGCTGCCGCGGACGGCGGCCGGGCGGGCGCTGTGGCGCGGCAGCGATCGCCTGGTCGCGATCGGGCTCGAGCGCGGGCGGCGCGAGTACAACGACTGCCGGGCGCGGCTGGGGCTGGCGCCGCTGCCGTACGTGCATACCGCGTTGTCGCGCTCGCTGACGCTCGTGGCCTCGGTGCCGCAGCTCGAGTACCCGCGCGACTGGCCTTCGTGGGTGCGGGTGGTGGGGCCGCTGCTGTGGGAGCCGCCCGCCTCGGCGGTTTCGCCCCCGGCGGGCGAGGGGCCGGTGGTGCTGGTGGCGCCGTCGACGTCACAGGACCCGGGGCGCGTGCTGTTGCGGGCGGCGCTCCAGGGGCTGGCTCGCGAGCCGGTGCGGGTCATCGCGGCCGGGAGTGAGCCGTCGTCCGGCAACGCCGTGGTGGTCCCGTGGCTGTCGTACTCGAAGACCATGCCGGCGTGCGACGTGGTGGTGACGCACGGCGGGCACGGGACGCTGATGCTGGCGCTCGCGGCGGGCTGCCGGGTGGTGGTCTCGCCGGCCGGCGGCGACATGGCCGAGAACGCGGCGCGGGTCGACTGGGCCGGGTTCGGGGTGCGGCTGCCGAAGCGGCTGTGCACGCCGCGCGGCGTGCGGTTGGCGGTGCGGCGGGCTCTGGCGCGGCCGAGCGCGCCGGTCGAGGCGCTGGCGCGGTGGATCGCGACGCACGACTCGCCTGCACGGGCGTGTGTCGAGATCGAGCGGTGGGCTACTCGCCCAAGAACGCCTTGACGGCGGCGAGGCGCTCGTCGATCAGGCGCTGCGTCTTCGCCGGGACCTTGTCGAAGAGGTCGGGCTCTTGCTTCTCCCAGGTGCCGGCCGCCTGGCCGTCGACGAGGATCACCGGGCGCCCGTCGCCGCGGAAGTCGTAGCACTGCTCGACGACGTCGGGGTGGGCGAAGCGGTCGCGGCCGTCGGGCGCGTAGCCCATCGTGTAGCTGTCCCACTTGGGGAGCAGGTCGACGGCGTTCTTGGGCGGCTTGGCCTTCTCGAACGGCTTGACGTCCTGCGGGCGGATCAGCAGGCCGCCGTCGAGCTCCTCGGCGTCGTGGGCGGCGAGCGCCTGCTTGGCGCGACCGGCACCGACCCCCGCCCACCACTGGAAGTCCTTGGGGCGGACGGGCCCGAACGCGCGCAGGTACTCGCCCGCGAGCCATGCCAGAGCCTCGTCCGGGTCGGCGTCCTCGAGCTCGACGACCACGTAGCGGAGCTCGTTGGAGCGCAGGCTCTTGGCGCCGACGCGGAGCAGCTCGCCGTCGCGGGTCATCTGGGCGGAGATGCCCTTGAACTCGTTGGCGTCCGCGCCGACGGCCTCGCGCAGCTCGGGCAGCGTGAGCGGCTCGGTCGCGGCTGCGAGGATCTGCTCGCGCAGCTCCTCGTAGCGCTTCTCCGTGAACTTGAAGTGCTTCATCCGCTTCTTGCGGTCGGCCGGCGGGGCGGGCGTGGCGTGGAAGGCGAGGGGCGCCGTCTTGCGGGGCAGGAGGTGGATCGACTGGCGCATGGCGGGCAGGCGCAGGACGTCGAGCTTGTGGAACTTCGCCGCGGTCATCGCTTTCGTCCGCGCGTGCAGGGAGAGCGGCGCGGACGGGTGCGAGCTGTAGACGGCGATGACGTCGTCGAGCGCCCGGGCGGGGTTGGGTGCGGCCTGCCCGAGCCGCTGGCGTTCGTAGGTGAAGGCGCGGAGCTGCTCGATCATCGATGTCGGGCCCTGGCGGCGAGCCGGCGCGCCCTGCGGGCGGCGCGGCGCGCGATCCGCCGGGCCTGGGTGGCGCGGCTCGGCGGCAGCGGCTTGTAACCGTGGCCGAAGATTCGCGGCGGCGTGTAGAACGGGCGCACGCGGACCCGCTCCATCCCCTCGAAGAACACCTGGCGCACGGCCTGCTCGCTGAAGCGGTAGTAGTCGTATGAGTAGTGGACGCGGTAGGTGAGGGTCGACCGGCCGCGGTCGGTCTCGGGATCCTTGATGTAGCCGGGGACGCTGATGACCAGCAGCCCGCCCGGCCGGAGCACGCGCCGCATCTCGGAGACCGAGCGCCAGAAGCGCTTGTCGTGCTCGAGCGTCGAGCAGCACAGGACGAGGTCGAACCAGTTGCTGTCGAACAGGCCCCGCATGTCGTTGGCGTTGCCCTTGACCGCCGTGATCCCCTGCTCGCTCGGCAGCTCGAGGAGGTTCAGGCAGTAGCGGTCGGCGTTGGCGAGCTCGGGAAAGCGGAGCAGCGAGTCCTCCCCCATCAGGCCGCCGACCTCGAGCGCCCGCTCCGGCCGGACGCCGGCCCTGCGGATGATGTTGTGGTACCGGCGCTGGGTCCTCGGGTTCACGGCGGCGAACTTAGCGGGTTGGTCACACGGCCGAACCCTGCTCCGAGTGAGTAGATGCGATGACCGCTCAGCCCGCTCGACCGCTCCGCCTCGACACCGCCCGGCGGCTCCGCCCCCTCGCGCTGCCGGCCCTGGCGGCGTCGGCCGGAGTGTTCGTCGGCGGCGTGCCGGGGTTCCTGCTCGCGTTCACAGCTGCCGTCGTGGCGGTCGACCGGGCGCTCGACTTCGGCGGCACGCGGATGATCGGCGCCGACGCCGCGTTCTCACGGCTGGCGCGGCGGCGGGCGGGCGGTCTGTCGTACCTGGCCGACGACACCGGCTGGGCGGCGACGGCGCCGCGCCGCCGGCTCGGAGTGCAGACGATCGCGATCGACTCGATCGTCGGGACGTCGGACCGCCACAAGGCGGAGGCGTTCGACCATGCCTTCCGCCCGCCCGACTGGAGCCGCGGGCGCTGGACGCAGATGTGCCACGCGGCCCAGCACGGAACCGAGCTGCCGCCGATCTCGGTCTACCGCGTCGGCGAGGCGCATTTCGTCCGCGACGGCCATCACCGGGTCTCGGTCGCGCGAGCTCTGGGCGCGATCGCCATCGACGCCCACGTGGTCGAGCTCATCCGAGACGCCGGCAGCAGGAGCTGAGGCGTCTGAGCAGGAGCGGTTGACACGCCAAGCATGCCGCACATCACCACACAGGCCTCGTTGCAGGTGTAGCGTGAGCGGTGCCCAGGGCCCCACTGAACAGAAACGGCCCACTGATCGAAGGGAATCGGCATGGCGGAAACAGCCGCAGGACGAGCAGCGCAGCCCCGAGAAGGCCGCGCCGCTCGCGCGGCGAGGACGAGTCGGCCGAGGTCGAGGGCCATATGAAGACCCGCAACCCCGCGGAGGTCCGCCCGCTCGCGCGGCGAGGACGAGAAGGAGTCGCCCGAAGAGGGCAGGCTCGCGGCTCGGCAGCCCGAAGAGCGGTCTTAGCGCGAGTGCCCAGGACGGAGCGGCGCGCTTCTATCCGCTAGCAATCCAGGGCGCGCTCACACGGATGGTTTGAGCACGCCCTCGAGTGCGGCCACGAGTGCGGTGGCGGCAGCCCGCCGGTCCGCGCGCTGACCGTCGAGGATCGCGGCGAGCCGGGCCAGGGAGGCCAGTTCGCCGTCGCCCCTCAGCGCCGCCTCCGCGCGGCGGCCCGCCTCGAACAGCTCGAGCGCGACCGCGGCCTGGTGGGCGAAGAGGCCGAGCAGGTCGAGCTCCATGAGGCTGAGGGACGCACGCTGGGGCCGGTCGAGGATCGACAGCACGCCGAGCACCTCGTCCTCGAGCAACAGAGGCGCGGCCATGATGCCGCGTGGGACGTAACCGGCATCGCGCGCGAAGTCGGCGGCGAAGCGCGGGTCGCGCTCGACGTCCTCGACGACGATCGGGTCACGCGCGCCGACCACCCAGCCCGCGATGCCCGTGTCCTTCGGGATGCGCCGGCCGAGCAGTTCCTCGCCCTCGCCGGATACCGCCTCGAACACGAGCTCGTCGCTGGCGATGTCGAACAGCATGATCGACGACGCGCGCGCGGAGAAGATCGCGCGCGCGACGTCCGCGACCGACTGCAGCAGCGGCGCGCGGCCGCGCGCCGCTGTGAGCACTCCCGCCGCCACCGCGGCACGCAGATCCTCCTCAGCGGGCATGCGCGTCCCCCTTGACGTTGTCGGCGCACATACGGAGCACCGTCTTGACCTCGAACGGGCGCAGCTGCGGATGCGCTCCCAGCACGCGCGCCGCCATCCCGGCGATGTGCGGCGTGGCGAATGAGTTGCCGGACGCGCGGATCGTGTCCCCGCCCGCCCAACCGACCTCCACGTCCATTCCACGCGCGTGGAACTCGACCGGCGGACGCGGGTTGTAGAAGAACGCCTCCGGATCCGCGCCGGCGTGGCTCGCGACCGACAGCACCGGAGCGAAGCGCCACGGCCAGCTGTCGACCGGCATGTTGTGCGCCGAGGCGACAAGCACACAACCGCCGAAGTACGCCTCGTCGGCCAGCTCGCGCAGCGCGGCGGCAAACTGCGCCTTCGTCGTCGAGAGCGAGAGATTGACGACGTGGTGGCCCTCGCGCACCGCCCAGCGCAGGCCGGCCACGAACGCCTCGCCGCCCCCGGTGAGGTCCGCTCCGAGGACGCGCATGCTCGTGAGCTCGCACGCCGGCGCGAGCGCGCGCACGATCCCGGCGCACGCCGTTCCGTGCCCGGAGACGTCGCCGACCTCGTCGGCCTCGACGCTGAAACCTTTATCGCCGAGCTCGACGGCGACCGCGCGCTCGAGCGGGCCGGCGAGAACCGGATGGCCGGCGTCGACGCCAGAGTCGACGATCGCGACGCGCACCCCGGCGCCGCGACCGTCGCCGAATGCCCACTCGCGGTCCAGCGTCCGAGGCCAGTCGGACGGCAGCGTCTCCGGAGCGGTCTGCTCGAGCCCCCACGCCGGCAGCTCGTCGAAGATCACGCGACGAGTCCTCGGCCGGGCGCCGCGGCGGTCGCCTCCGTTCGGTCGCATCCCGCGCGCAGTCGCCGGCGAGTGCAGCCTCGCACCGGGCCTCACTCTGGGCGCGGGGCTCTGATGCTCCATCAATGGGATCTGCTCGGCGTGGCCTCGGCGATCATGCGCACGCGGACCGTAGCGGGCGCCCCGCCCAGCCGTCCGGCCCGCCAACGTCAGCTGACACCGTCTCGAAGCCTGTTCGATCGGGGAGTGGGAGCGGCCCGAGCCCGGGATAGGGTGCCGCGATCGAGGTGCGCGCGTGCGCGCCGGCGGAACGGTCAATCACGCCGCACACGGACGCGTTCGATATCTGCAACGGCCAGCAGGACACCGACCTGTCGCTGCCGGGATCCTGTGAGCGCGAGATCTCGATCGAGGGCGACTTCGCGCCGCCGCCCGAGGGCTAGGCTGCGCGCGCCAAGCTGACCTGATGCGACCGTCCCCCGGCTTCTTCGCGAAGCCGGGCGAGGGCTCGGCGTTCCAGGCGGGAGATGTGCATCTGCGAAAGACCGACGCGCGCGCCGACCTGGGCCTGCGAGAGATCCTCCGCAAACCGTAGACGCAGGATCTCGCGCGAGCGGGGCGAGAGGCCGCTCATGAGCGCCGCGAGGTCGGCTCGATCCTCGGCCTGCCCGAGGCCGTGGTCCTCGGACCCCAGCGCGTCGAGGAACGTGGAGCCGTCTTCGTCGCGCGGTGCGTCGAGCGAGGTTCCCCGACACTGGTCGGTCGCGGCGCGCGCGTCCAGCACCTCCTCGACCGATGCGCCGGCCTCTGCCGCGACCTCCGCGGTCGTCGGGTAGCGGCCGAGATCGCGCGCAAGCCCTTCGACGGACTTCGCGACGCGCTGGCTGAGCTCATAGGTGTCGCGCGGCGGGCGGATCGTCCACGACCGGTCCCGGAAGTAGTGCTTGAGCTCGCCGGCCATCGTGGGGACCACGAACGAGCTGAAGGCCGTGCGCCGCTCGACGTCGAAGCGGTCGATCGCCCGCAGCAGTGCCAGGGTGGCGACCTGCACGAGGTCATCCTCCGCCTCCCCTCGTCCGGCGTAGCGCCGGGCTACGTTGCGCGCCAGGGGCAGATAGCGATGCAGGAGCGTTTCACGCGCGGCGGCATCGCCACCTTGTGCGCGTTCGAAGAGTCGCCGCTCCGGCAACAGTCCCGGCGGTGGTGAGGCATTTCGATCGTCCACGAGCGCTTCATATGCCCGTTCTGTCAGAAATCTAACCTGTACCGCTGGGTCGCGTCTTGGGCTGGCCGGCGAGCCGTCCACGCTGCGCCGGGCTCAGCTGGACATTCGTCCAAGGTCGGATTACGGACCTCGCTTTCGCGGAACAAGCCCTCCAAGGAAACCAACGCACGGAGGCAACTCATGGCCGACGCAGGCCCCCCGCTCGTACTCACCGCAATCGGACTCATCCTCTGGCTCGCCGTCGACGCGACGCTCGCCGGAATCTCGATCCAGACGATCGGCGTCATCCTCGTCGTCATAGGCGTCGCCTGGCTGCTCATCGAGCTCGTGATCTCCCCTCGCCGGCGCACCACCGCCGTTCGCGAGCAACCCGTGGCGCGCGAGCGCGAGATCTACTAGACGTCACAAGCGTCGATCTCGGCCGGCGCCCTCACCGGGCGCCGGCGACAACGTCGGCTGCCCCTTCGCGCTTCGCGAGCGGGCCGCGCCTCGCGTCTCCCGCGCAGGCGCGCTACTTCTCGAGCAGGGTGTAGCGAACGGTCTGCGCGCGAATGAGCCCGTCGCGGAACACGAAGGTGTCGATCCCGTCCTCCACGCGCGTCTTCTCGGAAACCGCGCTCCACTCGATGAACAACAGGTCACCCTCGAAGATCTGGGTGGGCACTTCCCAGTCAGCGGAGGGCAGGTCGGCGAGAAGCTCCCGGAAGGTCTCGCGGATGCCGTCCTTGCCGCGCTTCACCCCCGCGGGCGTGATCATCACGGCATCGTCCGAGTAGTCGCTGACGATCCCTTCGAGGTCGCCTCCGATGAGCACCTCGGCATGGTGCTGGAAGACCTCCTGCGGCGTGCGAACAGTCGTGGCCTCCATCCCGGCAACCCCCTCGGTCGGTTTCTCGGTGATCGTAAACGGATCACGGCGTGCCGCCCACTCAGCGGCACGACCACCATGCTCGCCTCGCTGCTCGAGCACGTCCGGCGCTCGACACACGGACAAATCTCCTCCGTACTGACGAACTCGAGAGCGCCGCCGCCGCCACGCGGGGAAGCGGGGCTCGAAGCTCGGGGGGTGGGACTCGAACCCACAACGACTCGGTTAACAGCCGAGCATTCTGCCGATTGAATTACCCCCGACCGGTGTATTGAACTACCGTGAACCTGCTAATCGTAGTTGGGCTCTCGAGTCGCCAATAGTAGCGACCCCCGCCTCGACTTCCGCATGGCAGTTGGCGCAGAGAAGCACGCATTTCATCACCTCCACCCGAGCCTTCGCCAGCGAGCGCGCCAGCCCGCGACTGGACAGCGCGAACGCCTTCTCAGTGGGGTCGACGTGGTGAAACTGCAGCGCTCCCGCGTATCGCGAGTAGCCGCAGAGCCGGCACGCTCCGCCGGCCTCGCGTACGAGGATCTCCTTGACGCGCCGCCGACGGGCGCTCACTGCCTCCATCCTGCACTGTCTGCAGCGATATCGCCCAGGCGCCGACCGCACCCACGTCGTCCAGCCGTGGTGCCTGCACTCGCGCACGAGCGCGGGCCGGCGCCAAGTTCCGGACCGCCGCTCCGCGCCCGCGGTTTGAAGGTCGAACCTCGAGAGCCAGTGACGGACAGTCGTCGCGCTCACGCCGAGCTCCCCAGCAATGGCACGGATCGACTTGCCTGTTTCGACCAGCGCCGTCAACGCATCGCGGTCGATCCCGCCACGGGCGGTGTGCTTTGGCGCGTGCTCGGACGCCAGGCCGTACTTGTTGACCCAGTACGCGACGGTCGACGGGTCACGGCCGGTCTCGCGCGCGATCGACTCGATCGAGCGTCCTGCCTCGAGTTGCTCCGCCAGCCAGCCCGCGTCCATGGGGCGAACACTAGTTCGCCCCTCGGACGGAATCAGCTCAACCGGTGGCGGATGGCGTCGAGCACCTGCTGGCGCTCGCGGGCGAGCTCGCCGATGCGTTCGTGGCCCTCGGTGCGGGCGGTGGCGATGCTGCGGTCGAGGTTGTGGAGGTCGAGCTGCAGCGCCTCGAGCTCGAGCTTGGCGGGCGTCGCCTCCAGCTCTCCGGCGCGGATCACGAGCTCGGCGACCACGCGCGCGAGCGCCTCGTCCCCGGCCGGCAGCTCTCCCGCCGGGGACCGCAGGCGGCCGCGCAGGTACTCGGCCGCCCGGCGCGTGGCGGGCGCGGAGAACAGCCCGTCGAGGTCCGCGGCGGCGAGTCGCTCCTCGCCCTCGTCCGGCAGCGCGAGGCAGTAGGCGAGGAACGCGCGCTCCGACTGCTCGCGGCGATCCAGCGCCGCGCGCGCGCCGTTCGACGAGCCGCGGCCGGGAGCGGGGCGCCGAGCGCCGGCGAGCACCGAAGCGACGAGGCTCTCGGTCAGCCGGAGCCTGCCGGCCACGAGCTGCACCAGCTCCTCGCGCAGCACGCTCGGCGGCAGCGGCCGGATCGCGGCGGCGGCCTCCTCCAGCGCCCGGTCGCGCCCCTCGGCCGTGCGAGTCTCCCCCCGCTCGAGCGCGCGCTCGACCTCGAACCGCGCGAGCGGGACCGCGCGCTCGAGCAGCTCCCGCATGGCGTCGGCGCCGTCGCGCTGGACGACGTCCGCCGGGTCCGACCCGGCGGGGAGGCGCACGACCCGGAAGTCGAGCCCGCGTCCGCGCGTCCGCTCGTTCAAGGCCCGCACCGCGCTCGTGCTGCGCGACACCGCCTCCTGCCCGGCGGCGTCGGGGTCCTGGCAGAACAACACGGTCGGCGCGAGCCGGCGCAGCGCGTCGATCTGCTGATCGGTGAGCGCCGTGCCCATCGAGCCGACCACCTCGGGCACCTCGGCCTGGCGCAGCGCGATCGCGTCGGTGTAGCCCTCGACCAGGATCACGCGCCCGGAGCGCGCCGCGGCCGCGCGCGCGAGGTCGGCGCCGTACACGAGCCGCGCCTTGTGGAAGACCGCGTTGTCGGACGAGTTCAGGTACTTCGGTCGGTCGTCCGGCCGCAGCGCGCGCGCCCCGAACCCGAGGACCCGGCCGCGCTCGTCGCACAGCGGGAACATGATGCGCCCGCGGAAGCGGTCGATCAGGCCGCGCCCGTCGCGCCGCTCGACCGCCAGCCCGCTCGCGACCAGCTCGTCGCCGCTGTATCCCGCCTGCGTGGAGGCGGAGAGCACCCGCTCGTACGCACCTGGCGAGAACCCGACCCGGAACTCGCGCAGCGCCCCCTCCTCCAAGCCCCGCGAAGCCAGGTACGCGCGGGCTGCGGCCGCCTCGGCCGACTCCCACAGCACCCGCACGTAGTACGCGGCCGTGCGCTCGAGCAGGGCCAGGAGCCGGTCGCGCGCTTCGCGCCGTGCCGCCTCGCGCGGATCCTCGGTCTCGCGCTCGAGCTGCACCGCGTAGCGGTCGGCGAGCGACTCCAGGGCACCCGCGAAGTCGAGCCCCTCGGTCTCCATCACGAACGAGAAGACGTCGCCGCCCGCGCCGCAGCCGAAGCAGTGGTAGAGCTTCTCGACCGGGTCGATCCCGAACGACGGCGTCCGCTCGTCGTGGAACGGGCACAGCCCGGACAGCCGTTGCGCGCCCGAGCGCCGCAGCTCCGTGCGGGCACCGACCAGCTCCTCGAAGTCGACCGCATCCCGGACCCGCTCGCGCGAGTCCTGCGTGTCGCCGCCCACCCATCAGACTGCGAGGCCGTGCGGCACGAAGCGCTCGCTCCAGGCGCGGATCGCGTAGCGATCGGTCATCCCCGCGAGCCAGTCGATCACCCGCTCGGCGAGCGACTCGCCCGGCGGCAGCTCCTCCGGGTGCGAGCAGTACCAGTCGAACAGCCCGCGCAGCACGCGCTCGATCTTGGCGTGCTCGGCCCGCGCCGTCGGGCCGAGGTAGACCTGCTGGAACATGAACGCGCGCAGGCGGGACATCGCGCCGCCGACCTCGTCGCCCTGCACGATGTCCCCCACCCGCTCGGAGTGCTCGACCAGGTCGTGCACCAACGTGTCGATCCGCGCCGAGCCGGTCTCCCCCAGGATCGCGATCTCCTCGGCCGGCAGGGCGTCGGTCTCGAGCACCCCGGCACGCAGCGCGTCGTCGATGTCGTGGTTGATGTAGGCGATCCGGTCGACGAGCCGGACGATCTTGCCCTCGAGGGTCGACGGCTCGCCGGCGCCGCTCGAGTGGTGCAGGATGCCGTCGCGCACCGCCGCCGTGAGGTTGAGCTCCTCGACCACCCGGAGGGAGTGCTCGTTGTGCCGGAACCCGCGCTCGAAGCGCTCGCGCCCGCATGCGTCGAGCACGGCCTCGCCGATGTGGCCGAACGGCGGGTGGCCGACGTCGTGCCCGAGCCCGATCGCCTCCGTCAGGTCCTCGTTGAGCCGCAGCGCCCGCGCGACCGTGCGCGAGATCTGGGTCGCCTCCAGCGTGTGGGTGAGCCGGGTGCGGTAGTGGTCGCCCTCCGGGGCCACGAACACCTGGGTCTTGTGCTTCAGCCGCCGGAACGCCTTCGAGTGCACGATCCGGTCGCGGTCGCGCTGGAACGGCGTGCGCAGGCCGCAATCGGGCTCCTCTCGCTTGCGCTCGGCCGGGTACGAGCGCGCGGCGAGCGGCGAGAGTTGGTTCTCCTCCCAGGTCTCGATGCGGGCGCGGTAGTCGTCGGCGACGAGCACGACCTCATTGTGACTGCCGCCACGGCAAGCGCCGGCGGCTGTCACGAAGAATGTGCAATTTGCGCCTGAGCGGCGGCCACGCGCGCGATCGGGACGCGGAACGGCGAGCAGGAGACGTAGTCGAGCCCGGCCATGTGGAAGAAGTCGATCGACTCCGGGTCCCCGCCGTGCTCGCCGCAGATGCCGAGCTTGAGGCCGGGGTGGGCCTCGCGGCCGACCCAGGCCGCGAGCCGCACGAGCCACCCGACGCCGGGCTTGTCGATCGTCTCGAACGGCGAGCGGTCGATGATCTTGCGCTCCATGTAGGCGGGCACGAACTTCGACTCGACGTCGTCGCGGGAGAAGCCGAGCGCGGTCTGGGTGAGGTCGTTCGTGCCGAAACTGAAGAAATCCGCGTGCATGGCGATCTTGTTTGCAACAAAACACGCGCGGGGCAACTCGATCATGGTCCCGACGGTGTAGTCATCGGGGGCATGCAGGTCGTGCTCGTCACCGATCCGGACCACCAGCTCGCGCAGGATCTCGAGCTCGTGCTCGTAGTCGATCAGCGGGATCATGATCTCCGGGTGCGGCGCTGTGTCCATGGCCGCGACGGCCCGCATGATCGCCTCGACCTGCATCTCGTAGATCTCGGGGTAGAGGATCCCGAGCCGGCAGCCGCGGGTGCCGAGCATCGGGTTCTCCTCGTGGATCTCCTCCACGCGGGCGAGCGTCTTCTCGAGCTGCGCGAGATCGTCGCTTTCCTCGATCCGTGCGCGCTCTACCTGCGCCCGCAGGTCGGGCAGGTTCTTGAGGAACTCGTGCAGCGGCGGGTCGAGCAGCCGGATCGTGACCGGAAGTCCCTTCATCGCCTCGAACAGCCCTTCGAAGTCCTGCTGCTGGAACGGGAGCAGCTCCTCGAGGGCTGCGCGCCGGCCCTCCTCGTCGTCGGCCATGATCATCGCCCGCATCTTCGGCTGGCGGTCCTCGGCCATGAACATGTGCTCGGTCCGGCACAGGCCGATGCCCTCGGCGCCGAGCTCGCGCGCCTTCTTCGCGTCCTCGGGGGTGTCGGCGTTGGCGCGGACGCCGAGGCGGCGCACCTCGTCGGCCCACTCGAGCACGCGCTCGAAGTTCTCGTTGACCTCGGCCTCCACCAGCGGCACGTCCTCGAGCGTCACGCAGCCCTTGGTGCCGTCGATCGCGATCCGGTCGCCCTCCGCGACCTTCGTGCCGTCGACCGTGATGACCCTGGCGTCGAGGTCGATCGCCAGCGCCGAAGCTCCCACCACCGCGGGCCGCCCCATGCCGCGCGCCACCAGCGCCGCGTGCGAGGCCTTGCCGCCCTCGGAGGTGAGGATGCCCTTGGCGGCGTGGAAGCCGGCGACGTCGTCGGCCGCCGTGGACGGCCGCACGAGGATGACGTCGCGGCCGTCCTCCCCCGCCTTGACCGCGTCCGCCGCCGTGAACACCACCTCGCCCTTCGCCGCCCCGGGGGAGGCGTTGACGCCGGTGGCGAGCACGTCGAAGTCGGCCTTGGGATCGAAGGTCGGGTGCAGCAGCGCGTCGAGCGAAGACGGGTCGATCGTCGCCAGCGCCTCCTCCTTGGAGAGCAGGCCCTCGTCGACGGCGTCGCACGCGAAGCGCACCGCCGCCTGGGCGGGGCGCTTGGCGTTGCGGGTCTGGAGCATGAACAACTGCCCCTCCTCGACCGTGAACTCGGTGTCCTGCATGTTCATGTAGTGGGCCTCGAGCGTGCGCAGGATCTCCATCAGCTGCTCGTGCGCCTCGGGCAGCCACTCCTTCATGTCGGCGATGTCCTTCGTATTGCGCACGCCGGACACCACGTCCTCGCCCTGGGCGTTGGGCAGGAAGTCGCCGGACGGCTCGGGCTCGCCCGTGACCTCGTCGCGGCTGAAGGCGACGCCGGAGCCGGACGTGTCGCCCTTGTTGCCGAACACCATCTGCTGCACGTTGACCGCCGTGCCCCATTCGTCGGGGATCCGGTTGAGGCGGCGGTACTGGACGGCCCGCTCGCCGGTCCAGGAGTCGAACACGGCGCGGATCGCCTGGCGGAGCTGGTCGCGCGGCTCCTGCGGGAAGTCGTAGAGGTCCTTGAAGCGGTTCGTGAGCTCCTTCAGCGCGTCGACGTCGAGCTCGGTGTCCTCCTTGACGCCGCGGTCCTGCTTGATCTCCTTGATCGCCTGCTCGAACTTCTCGCCGGGGATTCCGCGCGAGACGTTGCCGAACATCTGCACGAAGCGCCGGTAGGAGTCCCAGGCGAAGCGCTGGTTGTCGGTGGCGCGGGCCAGCCCCTCGACCGACGTGTCGTTGAGACCGAGGTTGAGCACGGTGTCGAGCATCCCGGGCATCGACTCGCGCCCCCCGCTCCGGACCGAGACCAGCAGCGGGTCCTCGTCGTCGCCGAGCTGCTTGCCGGCGTGCTCCTGCAGCCGCTCGAGCGCCTCCTCGACCTCCTCGGCCATCCCCTCGGGCTCCTCCTGGCCGGCCTTCATGTAGGCCACGCACGCCTCGGTGGTGATGGTGAAGCCCGCGGGGACCTTGTCGGCGCCGAGGACGCGGGTCATCTCGGCGACGTTGGCGCCCTTGCCACCGAGCAGCTCGCGCATGTCCTTCGAGCCCTCGGCGAAGTCGTACACCCACTTCTGGTCGCCCATCTGCCGCGATCCTACCCCGGCCCCGGAGGCCCCTGCACCGTTCGGCGAGCGGCCAGGGCCCGAACGATGAGCATGCGGCGCCGGCCGACGGCCGAGGCGCGTACCGTCAGCGCGCGGCGCCGACGGGCCGCAGCCGGACGTGCGCGTGGTACTCGAGGGTTTCGAGGATCGCCCGCTCGGCCTGCGCGAGCGCGCGCGGTGGGGCGTCCGGCGCCTCGGCAAGGGGCCGCCCGAGGGCGGCCACGAGGAAGTCGTGGGCCTCCTGGTCGAGGGCGAACGCGTTCGCCTCGCAGGCCGTGCACACGACTCCCCCGGCGGCGCCGGAGAAGCCGACGAGGTGCTCCGCGTCGCCGCACGAGGCGCAGGCGGCCAGCTGCGGCGCGAAGCCCGCCGCCAGCAGCAGCTTGACGCGGAAGGCGAGCGCGTTGGCGCGGCCGGCCCGCCCCGGCTCCCGGTCGAGCAGCGCGAGCTGGTTGGCGAGCAGGTGGTACACGCCGGCGTGCGGGTCGCCGTCGTCGAACACGCGCGCGACCGCTTCGCAGGCGCGCGCCGCGCCGTCGAGGGCGCCGGCGTCCTCGCGAAGTCGCGGGTGGCCGGCGACGGTCTCGGCGCCGGTCACGGTGAGGAGGTCGCTGCGGCCCTCATAGAGCACGAGATTCACGCGGAAGAACGGCTCCAGGCGCCCGCCGAAGCGCGAACGGGCGCGACGGACTCCCTTCGCGATCGCGCCGATCCTTCCGCGATCCGGGGTATAGAGGTGCAGGATGCGGTCGGCTTCGCCGTACCGCAGGCTGCGGATGACGATGCCCTCCGTCTTCAGACTGCCGGGCACAAGGCCTCCGGAAGCGACGCTATATTTAGTGAAGTCTTGATGCGGGTCACCATCTACACGACTGAGCCGTGTGGCTTCTGCCGCGTGGCCAAATCTCTGCTGGACAAGCGCAACGTCCCCTACAACGAGGTCAACCTCGCCAAGGACCCGTCGGGCCGTACGGAGCTTGTGCGGATGACGGGGATGATGACGTTCCCGCAGGTCGTCATCGACGACACGCCGATCGGCGGCTACCAGGAGCTGGCGGCGGTCGACCGCGCCGGCGGCCTCGCCGCGCTCGCCGAAGCTGCGGCATAAGCCTCAATCCACCGATCCCCGCGGCTCAGCGCCGCACGCGGCCGATCGTCGCCCGCGGGCGCGGCTGGCAGCCCTCGCACACGTACGTGCCGCGACCGGCGGCGCGGAGCTTGCGGATCGGGCGATCGCAGCGCGGGCACGGCGCGCCCTCGCGGGTGTGGACGAGGAACCGGTCCTGGAAGGTCCCGCTGACGCCGTCGGGGTCGCGGAAGTCGTCGATCGTGGCGCCCTTGGCCTCGATCCCGGCGTTCAGCGACTCGACTACGGCGTCGCGCAGCGCCTGGGCCTGCGCGCGCGTGAGCCGGTTCGCCGGCCGCAGCGGGTGGATCCGCGCGCGGAACAGCGCCTCGTCGGCGTAGATGTTGCCGACGCCGGCCACCCGCTTCTGGTCGAGCAGGAACGCTTTGATCGGCGCGCGTGAGGTGCGGGCCAGCGCGTGCAGGTGGGCGGCGGTGAACTCGCCGTCGAGCGGCTCGACGCCCAGCCGCGCGGCGAAGAACCCCTCGAGGGCGTCGACGCCGAGCGCCAGCTCGCCGGTTCCGAAGCGGCGCGGATCGGCGAACGCGAGCGCGCGATCGCCGACGCGCAGCCATACCCGAACGTACGGGGGCGCGCCCGGCGGGTCGAGCAGCAGCGTGCCGGTCATGCGCAGGTGCATGAGCAGGAACGCGTCGTCCTCGAGCTCCCACACCAGGTACTTGCCGCGCCGCGAGAGCCGCTCGATCCGCCGGCCCTCGACCGCCGCCGCGAGCTCCTCAGGGGCGAGCGCCCCGGTCCAGCGCTCGTCGAGGACCTCGACCGCGCGCAGCTCCCGCCCTTCGACATGCGGGGCCAGATGGCGGCGGATGGTCTCGACCTCGGGGAGCTCGGGCACGGCCGATCAGGATATGGCGCGCCGCGGGCGACCCAAGTCCGATCAGGGCACGAACGGCTCGCCCTGCATCCCCGGCGCGTCGCGGCCGGTCAGCCACCGCAGGACCGACGCGCCGACATCGGCGAACGGGCCGTCGTGGCGGCGCGCCTCGGCCGCCGATGCGTCCTGGGGGCCGTCCTCGGACGGCGCGTCGTGGAGGCGCGCCACGACGGCCGATGCGTCGTGGGGGCCGTCCTCGGACGGGCCGTCGTGGCGGCGCGCCTCGGCGGGCGACGAGTCGTGCGGGCCGGGTGCCTCGGCCGCGGGCGAACCGGAGCGGGCGCCCGCGAACCACGCGAGCAGGGGTGCGTGCTCGCGTGTGTGGTCGGTGCCGGGGTGGGTCGGGTCGCAGCCGTGGTCGGCGGTGAGGATCAGGAGGTCGCGCTCGGGGTCGAGCCGCTCGAGCCACTCGCCGACCGCCGCGTCGATCTCGCGCAGCGCGCCGTGGAACCCCTCGACGTCGTTGCGGTGCCCGAAGACCTGGTCGGTCTCGACGAGGTTGGCGAACACGAAGCCGCCATCGAGCTTGTCGATCAGCCGGTTCGTCGACGCGAGCGCGGAGGCGTTCGTGGAGCCCTTGTGCTGCTCGTCGACCCCCACCCCGTTGAAGACCTGCCCGATCTTGCCGACGGTGTGCACCGGCACGCCGCCGGCCTGCAGCTCGTCCAGGTACGACCGGCCCGGCGGGTCGAGGGCCATGTCGCGCCGCCCCTCGGTCCGCTGGAAGGCGCCCGGCTCGCCGTGGAACGGCCGCGCGATGACGCGCCCGACGGCGTGCTCGCCGGTCATGATCTCGCGCGCCGCCGCGCACGCCGCATACAGCTCCTCCAGCGGGACCACTTCCTCGTGGGCGGCGATCTGGAGCACGGAGTCGGCCGACGTATAGACGATCAGGTCGCCGGTCTCGACATGCCGGGCGCCGAAGTCGTCGATCACCTGCGTGCCCGAGTACGGCCGGTTGCAGAGCACCCCGCGTCCGGTCGCCTGCCGAAGCGCGTCGAGCACCTCGTCCGGGAAGCCGTCGGGATACGTGCGCAGCGCCACCGGGGTCACGACGCCCATCAGCTCCCAGTGGCCGGTGATCGTGTCCTTGCCCGGGCCCAGCGGGTGCAGGCGCCCGTGCACCACCGGGTCGTCGACCCGCGCCACCCCCACCAGCGGCATGATGTTGCCGAGACCGAGCCGGGCCAGGACGGGCAGGTCGAGCCCGCCGGCCGCCTCGGCCACATGGGCGAGCGTGTTCGCGCCGGCATCGCCGTACTCGGCGCTGTCGGGGAGATCCCCCGCCCCGCAGGCATCGATCACGATGACGAAGGCCCGGCGCACCGGGCGGCATTATCGCCGTGCGCGCGGGTGGGCGTCGTAGTAGACGTCCTTCAGCCGCTCGGCGGACAGGTGGGTGTACACCTGAGTCGTCGCGATGTCGGCGTGGCCGAGCATCTCCTGCAGCGAGCGCAGGTCGCAGCCGCCGGCCAGCAGGTGGGTCGCGAACGTGTGGCGGAGCGTGTGCGGGCTCATCTTGCCCTCGAGCCCGGCCGCGCGCGCGTGGCGCTGGACGATCTTGTAAAGGCCCTGCCGCGTCAGGCCGGCGCCGCGGTGGTTGACGAACAGCCGCGCCTCGAGCCGGTCGCCGACCAGCCGCGGCCGGCCGCGCCCGAGGTAGGCGACGAGCGCGCGCGAGGCGGCCGACCCGATCGGCACCAGCCGCTCCTTCGACCCCTTGCCGCGCGCCCGCAGGATCCCGGTCTCGAGGTCGACGTCGCCGATCTCGAGCGTGATCGCCTCCGACGCCCGCAGCCCGCACGCGTACATCAGCTCCAGCAGCGCCCGGTCGCGCAGCGCGGTCGGCTCCGTGCCCCGCGGTGCCTCGAGCAGCTTCGCGACCTCGTCCCGCGAGAGCACCTGCGGCAGCTTGCGGCTCTGCTTGGGCGCGCGCAGCTGCACGGTCGGGTCGTCGGCGATCAGGTCCTGGCGCCGCAGGTGGCGATAGAACGAGCGCAGGCACGCGACCTTGCGCTGAAGCGTGGCCGGCGCCACCGGCGGCCGATCCTCTCCGCCCGCCGCGAGGTCGGCCACGAAGTCGGCGAGGTCGGAGTGCCGCGCCTCGAGGGCGCCCACGCCGGTGCGATGCAGGTGCGACCCCAGCTGGAGCAGGTCCGAGCGATACGCCTCGAGCGTGTTCCGCGACAGGCCGCGCTCGAACTCGAGGTAGGCCAGGAAGTCGAGCACAAGGTGCTCGAACGGCTGCGTCGGCGCGGCGATTGCCATCAGAGGCACTCCTTCGCGGCGAACCGCCGGCTCCCTGCCCCTGCTGTCAACGTTTCGGCGGATGAGCCACGAGCTTGGGCCATGACGGCTTCGCGTTGGCCGTCGTGGGCCTCGGATAGCGTGCGCGAATGAGACGCACACTGATCGCCGCCGCCGTCGTCGTCGCGATGCTGGCGGTTCCCGCCTCGGCGGCCGCGCCCCAGAAGATCACCAGGAACGGCGTCGGCCAGGTCAAGCTGGGCATGACGTTCCAGGAGCTCCGGGACAAGGGACTCGTCGGCAGGCTGCGGCCCGGGTGCGAGCTCGGCGGACCGAACACCCGCAGCGCACGGCTGCGCTCGCCGCTGCGCGGAGTCGTGGACTTCACGCAGACCAACCCGCGGAAGGTCACCAACATCACGATCCTCCGCGGCGCCCGCGCCCGCGGCGTCAAGGTCGGCGACCGCATCCGCGACATCAAGGACGCCTATCCGAAGGCGAAGGTGAACAGGCAGACCGAGGACGTCTTCGGTGTCTGGCTCGTCCGCGTCCCGCGCAACGGCGGAGGCAGGATCACGTTCTCCGTCCCGGTCGACACCAAGCGCATCGACCGGATCGGAGTGCCGTTCATCCCGTTCTGCGAGTGAGCCTGGATCCAGCGATGACCCGTGGATGCCTCGGCGCCGTGGGCCGAGTCAGAGGCGATCGGCCGCGTCTCCTCGTGGCGGGTCACTCGGGGTCGCGGCCGATCGACTCTGGCGAACGGCCACGGTGGCGAGGCGCCGCGGGGATCGGTGGATTCAGGCTCAGCCGGTCCCTCAGCCGGTAGAGCCCGATCAGGGTCTTGGAGTCGGTCGTCTCGGCCAGGATCGCGTCGAGGTCGCGCAGCGGGCGCACCTCGGCGTCGATCCGCTCGTCGTGCTCGACCGCGGGTCGCTCGTCGACGTCCGAGATGCCGGTGGCCAGGAACAGGTGCACCTGCTCGTCGGTGAAGCCCGGCGAGGTGTAGAAGGAGCCGAGCGACTCCCACTCGGCCGCCTGCTTGCCGATCTCCTCGGCCAGCTCGCGGCGGGCGGTGTCGAGCGGCTCCTCACCGTCCTCGTCGAGCTTGCCGGCCGGCAGCTCGAGCAGGTCCGGGCTGCCGATCGCCTCGCGCGGCTGGCGGACGAACCACAGGTCCTCGCCGTCGAGCACCACGATCCCGACGGCGCCCGGATGGGTGACGATCTCGCGCTTGACCTCCTCGCCGTCCTCGTGCCGGAAGCGGCGGCGCACGACGTCGAAGAACACGCCCTCGTGGATCGTCTCCGAAGCGACGGGCTCGAAGCGGGAGCTCACGCGGCGCATTGTGCCAGCACGCTGCCGGCGGCCAGCGCGGCGGCGAAGAACGGCGGGTCGTCCTCGAGGCCGGCCGCCAGGCCGCTGGCCGCGAAGGCGTCGAGATCCGCCCCGCCGCGCCGCCACTCGTGCCGGCCGCGGCCGGCGCGCGGGCGCTCGCCGGCATGGGCGACCACCATCGGCACCAGCGCCAGCTCGAGCAGCATCCGCGTCGGGTGTGACACGCCGCCCGCCGCCGGGCGCGTGCAGATCACGACCTGGCAGCCGAGCGCAGCGGCGGCATGGGCGGTGTCGAGCGCGATCATGCCGCCGTGGCCGAGCGCGCTGCCGGATTCCTGCGCGCCCGGGCCCGGCGCGCACACCGCGGCGTGCCAGTAGCGCTCGGCGAAGCCGTGCTGGAGCGCCCCGGCGGTGGTCATCGCCTCCGCCTCGCCACCGTGCGCGGGCCCGGCCGTGACATGTCCGGCGAGCAGCCCACGGGCGCGCAGGACGCGGACCGCTTCGGACAAGCCACCCGGGAGCGCGCCGCCGCCGGTGTGGACGAAGCCGAGCCGGCCGCCCGGCGCGGCGCGGTGGAACGCCCACGCCAGCGGCGCCAGCTGGGAGTGGGTCAGGCACACGGCGACGGGCGCGTCGGTCGGGAGGACGAGCGGCGACTCGGCCGGCAAGGCGTACTCGACCGGTGTGACCGCATGCTGGAGGCTCGTGTACGCGAGCTTGATCGCCTGCGCGCCCGGCGTCCCCGTGCCGGAGAGGCCGCGGGTGAGATTGGCGTGCACGACGTCGGGAGCGGCGACGTTCACGATCACTTCGTCGCCGGCCCGGGCGGCGCCCACCAGGGCCACGTCCGCCACCGCCGTCCGTCGCTCGCCGCCGAGCCGGACCTCCAGCTCCTGCATGGGCCCGCCGGGGTCGCCGGCGGCCAGCACGACGCCGCGGCGCAAGACGAGCATCGGCCCGAATCTACCGATGATCGGTGGATGTGTCGTCGCCGGGGATCGGTGGATTCGGGCCTAGACGGCGGCGGCCTCCTCGAGCAGGGCGAGCGAGACGTCGAACATCCCCTCGAGGGCGACGGCGGACACGCGCTCGGTCGGCTCGTGGTTGTGCTCGGTGCCGTTGGCGAGGTTCAGGCACGGGAAGCCGGCGGCCTGGAGGGCGTTGGCGTCGGATCCTCCGCCGGTCTGGATCCTGAGCGGCTCGTAGCCGCACGCCCGCAGCGCGGCCTCGGCCGCGGTCAGCTCCGGCGCGCTCGGCCGCACCCTGAAGCCGGTGAACAGCTTCTCGCACACGACGTCGACGTCGCACTCGGCCTGGACGGCGCCGTCGTGCACGGCGTCGACGATGCCGGACACGACGTCCTCGACACGGGAGGGGTCGAGCGAGCGGGCCTCGGCGAGCACGCGGCAGCGCTCGGGGACGACGTTGGTGGAGCCCGTGCCGCCGCGGACCGAGCCCACGTTGGCGGTGGTCTGCGCGTCGATCCGGCCGAGCGGCATCGCCGCGATCGCCAGCGCGGCGGCGAGGACGGCGCTGCGCCCGTCCTCGGGGCGGATGCCGGCGTGCGCGGACTTGCCGTGGAACGACGCTTCGAGCCGGAAGTAGGTCGGCGCCGCGACCACCACGTCGCCGATCGCGGTCGCGTGGTCGAACACGTAGCCGAACTCCGACCGCAGGCGCGAGACGTCGAACGCCTTGGCGCCGACCAGCCCGTCCTCCTCCGAGACCGTGAACAGCAGCTCGATCCCCACCGGCGAGCCCTCGACGGTCGCGCGCCGCGCCGTCTCGAGCATCACCGCCACCGCCGCCTTGTTGTCGGCGCCGAGGATGCCTTCGTGCGCGTTCTCCCAGCGGCCGTCGACGAGCACGGGCTCGATCGGCGCCTCGGTCTCGACGGTGTCCAGGTGAGCGCAGAGCAGCAGCGACCGCTCGTTGCGCCCCGGGATGCGCGCGAGCAGGTTGCCGGTCTCGTCCTCCTCGGGGATGACGCCTATGCGGGCGAGCTCGGCGATCACGCGGTCGGCGCAGGCGCGCTCGTGCCCGAACGGGCTCGGGATGCGGCACAACTCCGTGAACAGCTCCGCGAGCCGGGCCTTCTCGGCCTCGGAGGCCGGCCTCACGTGGTGGGGGCGGCCTGGCGCGCGGTGATCTCCTGCGGCCGCCGCTCCCGTGCGCGGGTGAGCGCCGCCGCCACGAACTCCCTGAACAGCGGCGCCGGCCGCTCGGGGCGGGACTTGAACTCGGGGTGGAACTGCGACGCCACGAAGAACGGGTGGTCGCGGATCTCGATGATCTCGACCAGCCGATCGTCCGGCGATGTGCCGGAGACCACTAGGCCCTCGGCCTCGAGCCGCTTGCGCAGGAGGTTGTTGACCTCGTAGCGGTGCCGGTGCCGCTCGTAGATGACGGCCTCGCCGTAGAGCTCGCGCGCCCTGGTCTCCGGGTGCAGCTTCACCGGGTCGGCCCCCAGGCGCATGGTGCCGCCCATGTCGGCGACCTCCTTCTGCTCGGGCAGGAGGTCGATCACCGGATACGGCGTCTCAGGGTCGAACTCGGTCGAGTTCGCGCCCTCCATGCCGACGACGTGGCGCGCGAAGTCGGCCACCGCCATCTGCATCCCGAGGCAGATGCCCAGGAACGGGATCCGCTGCTCGCGCGCGATCCGCGACGCGGTGATCTTGCCCTCGATCCCGCGCACGCCGAAGCCGCCGGGGATCAGGATCCCGTCCGCCTGCGCGACGCGCTCGCGCACCTCCTCGTCGGCCAGCGTCTCGGAGTCGACCCAGTCGATCTCGATCGGGCAGCCGTCCTCGAAGCCGGAGTGCCTGAGCGCCTCCGCGACCGAGAGGTAGGCGTCCTCGAGCTTGACGTACTTGCCGACGAGCGCGATCCGCACCGGGTCGTTGCTCGCTGCCTCGCTGGCGCGGCGCATCAGCCGCTCCCAGTCGCCGAGGTCGGGCGGCTCGGCCTCGATCCCGAAGTGCTCGAGGACGAAGTCGTCGACCCCCTCGGGGTGGAAGTAGAGCGGGACCTTGTAGATGTTGTCGACGTCGCGCGCGGAGATGATCGCCTCGTGCGGCAGCGAGGCGAACAGCGCGATCTTCTTGCGCACGTCGTGCGGGAGGCCGCCCTCGGACCGGCAGACGACCATGTCGGGCTGGATGCCGATGCGCCGCAGCTCGTTCACCGAGTGCTGCGTCGGCTTGGTCTTGAGCTCGCCCGCGTGGCCGATGTAGGGCACCAGGGTGAGGTGGATGAACATGCAGCGGCGGCGCCCGGCGTCGACCGGGAACTGGCGGATGGCCTCCAGGAACGGGAGCGACTCGATGTCGCCGACCGTGCCGCCGATCTCCGTGATCACGACGTCGACGTCCTGGGCCTCGGCGATCAGCTTCACGCGGTGCTTGATCTCGTCGGTGATGTGGGGGACGACCTGGACGGTGCCGCCCAGGTAGTCGCCGCGGCGCTCCTTGCGGATGACCGAGTGGTAGATCGCGCCGGCGGTGACATTCGAGCCGCGCGAGGTGTTCGCGTCCGTGAACCGCTCGTAGTGCCCGAGATCGAGGTCGGTCTCCGCGCCGTCCTCGGTCACGAACACCTCGCCGTGCTGGAACGGCGACATCGTGCCGGGGTCGACGTTGATGTACGGGTCGAACTTCTGGAGCGCGACCTTCAGGCCGCGGGCGACGAGCAGCTTGCCGATCGAGGCGGCGGCGATGCCCTTGCCGAGCGAGGAGACGACCCCGCCGGTGACGAAGATGAAACGGGTGCGGGGGCGTGACTCGGTCATGGCGAAATCTCCTGCCCGGCCAGTCTAGAGCGAAGGGCGGCGGCACCAGCGGAGGCTTCTTGCGCATCGCGGAGCGTGCGGCGACGACGGCCAGGCGCGGCTCGGCGACCGCGCCCGGACCGTCAGCGCCGAGCTCAGCACATGATCCGTGTCCCGGCCACCATCGGCTCGGCCGCCTCCCCGTCGAGCAGCAGCGGGATCAGACCCCGCAGCTCCTGCTTCATCGGCACGAACCAGCCGCGCGGCCCGCGCCGCTGCACCTTGATGCCGTGGGCATCCAGACGGTCGCCCGCCGGGCGGCTGCCGTCCTGCTGCGAGCGGTACTGCTCGTCGGTGATCAGGTAGCCGCACGGCGGCGGGTCGAGGATGCCCTCCGGCGGCTCGTCCGGCGGCGGAGCCTCGCCCGGATGCGGGGCGGGGAACGCCGGGACGTCGTAGCTGCCGCGGAACACGATCCGGCCCGTGTTTCTCTTCTGGAATCGGGTCGACTCCCTGATCGCGTCCTCGACCACCTGCTGGTTCGCGCGGTAGTAGTCGAGCAGCTGCTGCATCGTGTAGATCGCGGAGTACGTCTTACGCCGGCGGTTGTTCGCCGGGATGGCCTCGTTCGGGCGCGTCGGGCCGCCGGCGCTGCGCGCCTCCAGGAGCATGCTGACCGTGTTCTTGAGGCCCATCGTGTTGCGCAGGATCGTCTCCTGGCTGAGGCCCACCGCGCCCCCGCCCTGGCACCCGTACGGGCAGTACCACCAGCCGTCCTCGGACCCGTTCGTGTACAGCCAGTTCTCGACCAGGCTCTTCGATTCGCCCATGATCGACTCCGCCACGTTGAGGTGACGCGGCCACAGCGTCGGCAGGTCGCCGGCCTGGTTGTTGCCGAACTCGTGCCCGTCGTACGCCACCTCCGGCGTGTAGTCGCGCACCATCGCAGCCAGCGCGAAGGTCTCCGGCTGCCGGAGCAGCGAGTGGTCGCGGTTGAGGTCCTGGCCCGTGGAGTTGCCGCGGGTGTTGGCCGCGCGCCCGTCGCCGTTGATCGCCGGGACGATCAGCACCGTCATGTTGCGCAGGATGTCCAGCGTGCGCGGGTCGTCGGCGAACGCGAACTCGCGGGCGAGGATCAGGCACCCCTCGCGCGAGGACGGCTCGTTGCCGTGCACGTTGCAGTTCAACAGCGCCGTCGGGTGGTTGGAGATCGCCTGGACGGTCGGCCGCGGCGCCGGGTCGCCGATGATGAACATGTTGATCGGGCGCCCGAGCACGGTGCGGCCGATCTCCACCACGCGCACGCGCTCGCTCGCGGCGTCGAGCGCCGCCGTGTACGCGTACTCCTCGACGTCGGTCGTGTAGGTCGCCGCGTCCCTCTGCTCCCAGCCGGTGCGCAGGTTCTCGCCGGGCGTGGCCGGGTCGCCGAACTCCGGCACCGTCGTGCCGCTCACCGGCTCCGAGTACGGCTGCGGCTCGGTGCCGAAGCGGGCGCGGACGCGCCACTGGAAGCTGTCGCCCGGGTTGAAGCCGGCCTCCGCGAAGGCCGGCTCGTCCTGGTTGACCTGGCGGTTCGGCCGCCAGACGCCCACCACCACTCCCGTCCCGAGCGGCGTGCCCGCGAGCGTCCGCTCGATCTGGTAGTCGGTCGCGCCCGCCACCGGCGTCCAGCTCAGCGTGGCGAAGCCATCCGCCTGCTCGACCGTCAAGCCCGTCACCTGCCCCGGCGCCTGCGCGGCCGCCGATCCCGCCGACGCCGCCGCGATCAGTCCCGTGGCGAGCACAGCCGCCAAGGACGCTCTCCCTGCGAAGCGCATGCGATTCCCTCCCCGCTCGTTGCTCCCTGAGCTACTTGTACCTCGCCCGCAAGAAATCCTCACCGGCGCGCGGCAAACGTGTCAGCCCGCGGACGCGGGCGGGTCACGCGGCCTTCAGGAGCTCGCGCGCGTGGCGGCGGGCAGCGGCATCACCGTCCTCGGCCCCGAGCATGCGGACGAGCTCGCCGACCACGTCACGGCGGTCGAGGCGGGTGACGGTCGTGCGTGCGGTGGCTCCCGTGGTGTCCTTGACGATCGTGAAGTGGCGGTCGGCGAGCGAGGCGATCTGCGGCAGGTGCGTGATGCAGATGATCTGGCGGTCGGCGGCGAGGGCCTTCAGCTGCTCGCCGACCGCGCGGGCCGTCTGGCCGCCGATCCCGGCGTCGACCTCGTCGAACACCAGCGTCATGGGACCGGCCTCGGCTGCCACGCCCATCAGCGCCAGCATCACGCGCGAGAGCTCGCCGCCCGAGGCGGTCTCGCGCAGCGGGCCGGCGGGGACGCCCGGATTGGGCGCGATCAGGAACTCGACCTCGTCGCCGCCGGACGGGCCGTAGCCGTCGCGCGGCGCCAGCCGTGCCTCGAAGCTCGCGCCCTCCATCGCCAGTGCCGACAGCCGCACGATCACGGCCTCAGCGAGCGCTCCGGCGGCCTCGCGGCGCGCGGCCCGCAGTTCCTCGGCGCGGTCCGACAGCTCGGCCCGGGCCTCGCGAAGGCGCTCCTCCCCCGCCCCGAGCGCCGCTTCGGCGCCGGCGAGCTCGTCGCGGCGGCGGCGGCACTCCTCCGCGTGCGTGAGCACGGCCGCGATCGTGCCGCCGTACTTGCGCTTCAGCCGATCGAGCAGCGTGAGCCGCTCCTCGACCTCGTCGAGCCGGCCGGGTGGGGCCTCGACCGCCTCCCCGTACCGCCGCAGCTCGCCGGCCAGGTCGTCGGCCTCGACGGCGAGGGCCTGCGCGCGGTCGGCCAGCGTGTCGAGCGCCGGGTCGACCCCGCGGGCGGCTTCGAGCCCGTGGGCCGCGGCGGCGAGCGCCGCGGCGGCGCCTTCGCCGCCGGCGTCGTCCCCGGTCAGGGCGGCCGCCGCGCCGCCGGCCGCGCTCAGCAGCGCCGTGGTATGGCGGAGCCGCTCGCGCTCGGCCAGCAGCGACTCCTCCTCGGCCTCGCTCGGCTCCGCCCGGTCGATCTCCTCGAGCTCCCACTCGAGCAGGTCGAGCTCGCGGTCGCGCGCGCCCGCGCGGGCGCGCAGGGCCTCGAGCTCCTCGCGCAGCGACCGCTCGCGGGCGTAGGCGGCCGCGAACGCCTGCCGGCGCGCGGCCTGATCGGAGCCGCAGAAGCCGTCGAGGATCTCGAGCTGGGCGCCGGCCAGCATCAGCCTCCGGTGCTCGTGCTGGCCGTAGAAGGAGAGCAGCGCGCCGCCGATCTCAGCCAGGTCGGCGGCCGTTGCGCTGCGGCCGCCGAGGTACGCGCGCGTGCGACCCTCGGCACTCACGCGCCGCGCCAGCACGAGCTCGTCCGCATCCTCGGGCAGCCGGTCGGCGAGCGTGTCGCGCAGCGCGGCCGGCAGGGCGAACACGCCCTCGACGTAAGCCTCCGACGCGCCCGGTCGCACGATGCCGGCGCGCGGCTTGCCGCCGAGCAGCAGGTCGAGCGCATGGGCGAGCACCGTCTTGCCGGCACCGGTCTCGCCGGTGAGGACGTTGAGGCCGGGACCGAGCCCCAGCTCGGCCCGCTCGATCAGCAGCAGGTTCTCGACTCGTAGCTCGTGCAGCACGCGGGAGGGTCTATCAGCGGGTGCCGACGGAGCCGGGCGCGTGTGGGTGGTTCGGCACGGTTCCGCGCGTGGATCGGTTCACGCCGTGGCGAAGTCGTGACGCGCTCGGCGAACGGCGGGCAGGTTGCACGCTTCAGCCGGGCCACGTGACGATGACTTGGTCGAGCGGGAGCCGGTTGCGCCGCGGGCCTGTGCGCACCGGCCCGAGCCGGACGGGCGCGCCGGTCGCCTCGGCGTGGTTGAACGCGCCGGTCGAGGCGATCCGGCCCGTCACCCGGAAGCGCGAGAAGACGTAGGGCAGGCCGTTGGCGGCGAAGATCGCGTCGCGATCGACGACGTGGAGGTGGAGGTGCGGCGCCGAGCTGTTGCCGGAGTTGCCGACTCTGCCGAGGATCTGGCCGCGTACGACGCGGTCGCCCGCCTGCACGGTCACCGAGCCCGGGATCATGTGGGCGAACATGGCGATCCGGCCGTCACGCAGGCGCAGGAAGACCGCATTGCCGTCGGCCTGCAGCGGATTCAGGCCCTGCGGCAGCGCGCCCGGTACCTGGTTGGGCAGCCCGTCGATGGCGCGCACCACGGTTCCGCCGGCGACAGCCAGGATGTTCTCGCCGTAGCCCTCCCAGTTCGAGAGCACCGAGTCGTCGTCCACCCATAGCCGTCCGTTCTCGTCGAGTCGCTCCCAGTCGATCGCGAAGCGCTGGGCGAGGAACATGCCGCCGCCGACCGGCTGGAAGGCACGGACATGCCGGCGGGCGAGGCAGCAGCCGTCGGCCGCCACCCAGCGGTCCCCTGCCAGCGGCGGGCCGAGCACCGCCGGCGGGCGGCGGATGACGCGGGTACGCGCCCCGACCTCCACCAGGCGCGCCGGAGCGCCGTTGCGGGGGTCCGGGTTCGCGAGCCGCAGGACATGGACGAGCCGGGTGGGCAGGCGCGCACGCGAGCGCACGCTGAACGTCAGGTGCAGGAGCGCTCCTTCGCCGGGTCCGACCCGGCGGGTGTCGTTCCCGGTCCGGAGCGAACGCATGACGCCGCGGACCCGCGAGCGCGACCAGCGGGCCAGGAGCCGGCCCCGCCCGGTTGCCGAATGCGCGGTCACGCCGGTCACCAGCCAGGGCAGCGAGGTCGTGTTGACGAGCCGGATCTCGTAGACGGCGTGCAGGCGGCCGTCCGAGCCCTTGACGGCCCACGGGGGATCCAGGACGTCCAGCGCCAGCGGCGTGAACGAGTCGGGATCCTGCCGTGGCGGGACCGCGGCCGCTGCCGCCGGCATGAGTGCCGCGGCGGCGAGGATGGCCGTGAGCAAGGGTCGCATGCCCAACCTTTCGAGTGGTGGCGCCGTGCTGCGCAGCCTACGGAAGTGCAGCTCGTCCGCGGGTAGCGCCGCGGCGGTGGCGCTATCGCGCCAGGCGGCCGAACCGCTCGCGCAAGCGGTGGTAGAAGCTCGCGCCCGGCAGCTGCGCGAGCGTTCCGTGTGAGTCGGCGAACTCGATGTGCAGGTCCTCGCCGGGCGGGAGCTCGCACGTCGGCCGGCCGTCGACGTGGACCTCGACCGGCTCTTCGCGGGACGCGTTGTTGATCGTCAGCAGGTCCCCCGGGGCCACGACCAGCGCTCGCGCGGTCAGCGAGTGAGGGGCGACGAAGGAGACGACGTAGCCCTCGACCCCCCACGCCATCACGGGCCCGCCGTTGGCCAGGTTGTAGCCGGTCGAGCCCTGGGGCGTGGCGACCACCAGCCCGTCGCACCGCACCCGCCCGATCTCCTCCCCCGCCAGCCCGTACGCCAGGTCGGCCACGCGGTGGCCCGGCTTGCGGTGGATCGAGATGTCGTTCATCGCCGTCCACCTGCCCTCGGGCCGCCCGACCGCGATCGTCGGCAGCTCCAGGGTCTCGAACCCACCCGCGAACGCGCGGTCGAACTGGCCCGGGAGCCCGTCCGGGTCGATGGTCGCCAGGAAGCCGACCTCGCCGAAGTTGACCGCGAACACCGGCACGCCGGTCCCCGCGTAGTGGCGCAAGGCGGTGAGGATGGTGCCGTCGCCGCCCATCACGATGCAGAGGTCGACGTCGTCGGTCCGCGCCGCGTTCAGCTCGATCCCCTCGCCGGGCGTCAGCTTGTGCTTGCTTGTTTCGCTCTCGTCGAACCGCAGCACCACGCCGGCCCGCCGGGCCGCGGCGATCAGCTCCCGCATCGCCGGCGCGGTGTCCTCGACCCGCCGGTGCGTGAACACGGATGCCGCCTTCATACGTCGACCTCGTCCAGGGAGCCGGACCCGCTGCGGCCCGCCTCGGCCAGCCACACGAACGTCTCGCGATTGCCGGCCGGGCCGGGAAGCCCCGAAGGGGCGTAGCCCACAACGGCCGCGCCAAGCTCCCGTCCGCATGCCGCCACCGAGGCGATCGCCTCGCGCCGCAGCGCCGGGTCGTGCACCACCCCACCCTTCCCGACCCGCCCGCGGCCGAGCTCGAACTGCGGCTTGACCATGGCGAGGCAGTCGTACCGTGAGGTGGCGCACGCCAGCACGGCGGGCAGGACCTTGGTGAGGGAGATGAAGGAGACGTCGATCACGATCAGGTCGGGCGCGTACGGCAGCATGCCCGGCTCGAGGGCGCGCGCGTTCACACGCTCCACCGCCGTCACCCGCTCGTCGCTCCGCAGCCGCCAGTCCAGCTCCCCGTAGGCCACGTCCACCGCCGCCACGTGAGCGGCTCCCCGCTGCAGCAGGCAGTCCGTGAACCCGCCCGTGGAGGCGCCCACGTCGAGCGCCCGCCGCCCCCCGACCTCGATCCCCAGCGCGTCCAGAGCGTTGGCGAGCTTCACGCCCCCGCGTGACACATACGGCAGGCCTTCCTCTACCGAGACCTCGACGTCGGCAGGCACCAGCTGCCCCGGCTTGGCCGCCCGCGCGCGCCCCGCCCCGACGTGCACCTGCCCGGCCAGGACCGCCGCGGCCGCACGCGTACGGGACGCGAAGAGTCCGCGCTCCGTGAGCAGGCTGTCGAGGCGGACCCGGGCCACGGCGGCAACACGGTAACGGCAGCGAGGCGGTTGCCGTGATGCGCGTGCGCGGGCGCTAGCCCTCCGCGCGCGCCTTCAGCCCGCCCGCGAACTTCTCGAACGACGGCTGGAAGTCCGGCATCGAGCGCCAGATCAGGGGCAGGAGCGGGCCGGTGAACTCCTCGCGCATCGTGAACTTCGTCGCCCCGTCGCCGGCGGGCGCGAGGCGGTAGGTGCGGACGCCCTTGAACAGCCCGAGCGGCATCCCGCCGAGCCAGGTCATGCCCCGACCCGGCGTGACCTCGGTGACCTTCACCGGATAGCCGCGACCGGGATTGAGCTCCGAGTAGACCTTGAGCTTCTCGCCCTGCGCCAGCCGCCCTTCGACCTTCTCGACGCCCGAGTCCCAGTCCGCGTAGGCACCGACCTCCTTCAGGACCTCCCACACGCGGTCGGCATCGGCGTTGATCGTCTCGTTGACCTCGTAGAACTTCATCGTCGGAGAACCGTAACAATTCTGCTACCTTTCGGCAATCTCGCTCCAGGCGCTGCCCGGCGACCCCTTCGACGCGCTCGGCGACCCGCATCGCCGGGCGATCGTCGAGCTGCTCCGGTCCGGCGACCGCTCCGTGCGCGAGCTCGCCGACGAGCTGCCCATCAGCCGTCCCGCGGTGTCGCGCCACCTGCGGCTGCTGAAGGAAGCCGGCCTCGTGATCGACCGCCCGGAAGGCACGCGGCGCCTGTACCGGCTGCATGACGAGGGGATCGAGGCCGTGCGCGCCTACCTCGAGCAGGTGTGGGGCGACGCCGCGGCCCGCTTCAAGCTTCTCGCCGACAACTGATGGACCCGCTGCGGATCGAGTTCACGGTGGCGTGCGCGCCCGAGCGGGCGTTCGCCCTGTGGGCGGAGCAGACGAGTCGCTGGTGGCCACACGGGCACTCGGTGTCCGGCGAGCCGGGGCTGAGCGTGATCTTCGAGCCGGGCGGCCGCATCTTCGAGCGCACGCCGGAGGGCTTCGAGCACGACTGGGGCGAGGTGCTCGCCTGGGAGCCGCCGCACCGGCTCGTCTACCTGTGGCACCTGCGCTTCGACCGCAGCGACGCCACCGAGGTCGAGGTCACGTTCGCGCCGCATACCGGCGGCACCGCGGTCACGATCGAGCATCGCGGCTGGGAGCGGCTCGGCGCGCAGGCCGAGCAGCGGCGGGAGCGCAACCGCCGCGGCTGGGGCGGCGTGACGCCGCGCTACCGGATCGCCGCGCTGATCGACGCCGACGAGCTCGTGATCGAGGACTGGACCGGCGAGCCCGGGCCCGTCGCCCCGCTGCACGTGCACCACGAGGACGACGAGGCGTGGCTGGTACTGCAAGGCGTCCTGGTCGTGCAGGTCGGCGACGAGGAGGTGCGGGCCGGCCCCGGCGACGCGGTGGGCGTTCCCGCGGGAACGCCCCACGCCTACTCGATCGCCGAGCCGGCGCGCTACCTGATCGCCATGACGCCCCGGATCCGGGAGCTGATCGTGCGGCTCCACGAACCCGGGGCGACCGATTGGCGCGCGTACGCCAGCGAGCTGCTCAGCTGAGCAGAGGCGTGATCGCCGCGCAGAACTCCTCGGGGGACACGAAGCTGGGGTGCGGCCCGGACAGCCGCAGCGAGAGCTGCTCGAGGAAGATGCCGCCCGGAACGTCGTCGCCCTCGGTGTCGAACAGGTAGGTCTCCCGGACCGAGCCGCGATCCCGCAAGACCACTCGCCCGCTCGCGTCCACGACGTTGAATGACCGGCCGGAATCGACCGTCGTGAACCGGAAGATCGAGCCCTCGACGTGCGTGGCCTTGACGTCCCGGAAGACGCCGTTGCCCCAGACCGTGAAGAACCGACCGTTGGCCGTGTTCGTCCACTTCGCCGTGAACTCATAGTTGTCGAGCCCGAAGAACGCGGTGTCGAGGTCGTGCTTGCCGGCACGAGTGCGGAGGTTGCCGCTGGCGGTGAAATCCACGCGAATGTCGAACCCGCACTCGGTGAACTCATCGGTGCCCGAGTCCGTGTAGTGCTCGTGGTCGATCACCGTGGCCTGTGCCGGCAGCGCCATGGCCAGCAGCGCGACCAGCGTGCCGAGCGCGAAGAATCCCTTCCTCATATCCTGCTCCTCACCCCGCCGTCGTTTCGCGCGACCGTATCCGCGGCAGCGACTGGCGTCTATGGACGAAAGGTCAGACCAGCGAGCCGCGTGGGTCGAGCACCGCTGCCTCGATCCGCTCGGCGATCCGCTCGGCCGTGAAGCCGACCTCCTCGTGCAGGAGCTTCGGCGCGCCGTGCGTGACGTAGCGGTCCGGGAGCCCGACGCGGAGCATGCGCGGCGCGGCACCGCCCTCGGACAGCGACTCCCACACCGCGCTGCCGAAGCCGCCCATCAGCACGCCCTCCTCGATGGTGACGAGCAGGTCGTGCTCGGCGGCGAGCTGGGCCAGCAGGCCGGCGTCGAGCGGCTTGGCGAAGCGGGCGTCGGCGACGGTGACGTCGAGCCCGTGCTCGGCCAGCAGATCGGCCGCGCCGAGCGCCTTGCCGACCCCGGTCCCGTAGCCCACGACGGCCACGCGCTCCCCCTCGCGCAGGATCTCGCCGGTGCCGACCTCGAGCACCGTCGGCTCGGCCGGGATCGCCACCCCGACCCCCTCTCCGCGCGGGTAGCGGATCGCGGCCGGCCCGTCGACCTGCAGCGCGGTGTGCAGCATGTGCACGAGCATGGCCTCGTCGCGCGGCGCCATCAGCGTGATGTTGGGCAGCGGCCGCAGGTAGGCGATGTCGAAGGCGCCGTGGTGGGTCGGGCCGTCGTCGCCGACCAGGCCGGCGCGGTCCATGCAGAAGGTGACGTTGAGCTTCTGGAGGCAGACGTCGTGGACGATCTGGTCGAACGCGCGCTGCAGGAAGGTGCTGTAGATGGCGGCCACGGGCCGCATTCCCTGCAGGGCCAGGCCCGCGGCGAAGAGGATCGCCTGCTGCTCGGCGATGCCGATGTCGAAGTAGCGGTCCGGCATCGCCTTCTGCAGGATCGACAGCCCGGTGCCGGAGTTCATGGCGGCGGTGATGCCGACCACCCGCTCGTCGCGCTCGCACTCGCGCACGATCGCCTCGCCGAACACCTGCGTGTACTGCGGCGGCGCGACGCTCTTCTTCTTCGACGGCGCCGCGGGACGGCCGTCGGCGATCGAGTTCGGCTTGGCGGCGTGCCACTTCTCCATGCCCTCGAGGCCGCCCTCCTCGGCGGGCGCGAAGCCCTTGCCCTTGACCGTGGCGACGTGGACCACGACCGGCCGCTCGGCCTCGAACGCGGCGCGCAGGGAGGTGCGGACGGCGCGCACGTCGTGGCCGTCGATCACGCCCATGTACGCCCAGTCGAGCTCCTCCCACCACACTCCGGGCTGCCACAGCGCCCTGACCGACTCCTTGACCTGCGGGCCGAGGCGCTCGAAGCGCGCGCCGATACCGGCCGGGAGGCGCGTGAGCTTCTCCTCCACGCCCTCGCGCGCGCGCCAGAACTTGGGCTCGAGCCGGACGCGGTTGAAGTAGCGGCTCAGCGCGCCGACGTTGGGCGCGATCGACATCCCGTTGTCGTTGAGGATCACGACCACCGGGGTGCCGAGGCCGCCGGCCTGATGGACCGCCTCGAAGGCGACGCCGCCGGTCATCGCGCCGTCGCCGACGACCGCGACGACCTTGCCGTCCTCGCCGGAGCCGTGGCGCATCGCCTCCTTGATGCCGACCGCGTAGCCGATCGCGGTCGACGCGTGGCCGGCGCCCATGATGTCGTGCTCGGACTCGGCGATCGAGCAGAACGGGGCCAGGCCGCCGTACTTGCGGATCGTCTGCAGCTGGTCGCGGCGGCCGGTGAGGACCTTGTGCGGGTAGGCCTGGTGGCCGACGTCCCACACGATCTTGTCGCGCGGGGAGTCGAGGAGGCTGTGCACGGCGACCGCGATCTCGCAGGTGCCGAGGTTGGCGCCGAAGTGCCCGCCGATCTCGCCGACGGTGTCGATCAGCAGCTCCCGCACCTCCTGCGCGACCTGCTGTAGCTCGTCCTCGGAGAGGTCGTGCAGGTCGCGGGGGCGGTCGATGCGGTCGAGCAGCTTGGTCATGAGGAGCGGGTGTAGATGAAGTCCGTTATGTGCTCTAGCTCCGCCGCGCCGCCCGCCTCCTGCAAGGCCCGGAGGGCGTTGCGATGCGAGTCGGCCGCCATCGTGCGCGCCCCGTCGACACCGTATTGGCTCACGTAGGTCAGCTTTCCATGGCGCTCGTCGCTGCCCTGTGGCTTCCCGAGGGCATCCTCGGTACCCGTCACGTCGAGGATGTCGTCGACGATCTGGAAGAGGACCCCTAGCTCGGCCGCGAAGGCACGGAAGCCAGGCAGTCTAGTAGCTGCCTCCTTGTCGGCTGTTAGGAGAAGGACGCACTCGACCGACGCCGCGATCAGCCGCCCGGTCTTGAGCTCGTGCAGGCGGCGCAGGCCGACGTCCCCGTGCGGCACCAGTCCGCGCACGTCGATGTACTGGCCGCCGACCATCCCGTTGACGCCGGTGGCGGTGGCGAGCTCGGCGGCAGCGGCGAGGAGCCGCTTCGGCTCGGCCTGCTGGTGGGAGAGCAGGTGACGGAAGGCCTCGGCGTAGAGGCCGTCGCCGGCGAGGATCGCGATGTCCTCGCCGTACTTGACGTGGCAGGTGGGGCGGCCGCGGCGGAGCTCGTCGTCGTCCATCGCCGGCAGGTCGTCGTGGATGAGGCTGTAGGTGTGGATCAGCTCGAGCGCGGCCGCCAGCGGCAGCAGGTCGGCCGGATCTCGGTCAAGGGCCTCAGCGGTGGCGAGCGCCAGGACCGGCCGGATCCGCTTGCCGCCCGCGAGCAGGCTGTAGCGCATCGCCTCCTCGAGCCCGCCGGTGGCGGCCTCCTCGGAGAAGTGCAGCTGCTCCAGGTAGTCCTCGACCTGTGTGCGCAGGTGCTCGGGGTAGTTGCCTGCGCGGGCATCCGGCCCGCCGTGACTGCTCGGCTTCGCCCCGCTCACTGCGGGAGCGCGAGCTGGCCGGCCGGGGCATCGGCCGCGCGCACCTCGCGGTCCAGCTCCGCGCCCGCCTCGGTGGCCAGGCGGGCGCACTCGTCGACCAGCCTCGCGGCGCGTTCGGGGTCCAGGTCACCGGTGCGCAGCTCGGCGGCCGTGCGCTCGAGGCGCTCCACGATCTTTTCGAGGGCTTCAGGCGGCATGCGCGCCGCCATTCTGGCGCACCTCGCGGAGGACCGCGCCGAGGATGCCGTTGACGAAGCCGGGAGCGTCGGCGCCGCAGAAGGCCTTGGTGGTCTCGACCGCCTCGTCGATCGCGCCCTCGGCCGGGATCGGATGGTCGGCCTCGACGAGCTCGGGGTGGAGCATCTCGAGCAAGGCGGTGCGGAGGATGGCTTTTTCGAGCGGGGCGATGCGGTCGAGGGTCCAGCCCTTGGCGTTGCGGGCGATGTGCTCGTCGAGCTCGGGCGCGTTGTCCGCGGTCGCGTGGGCGAGCGCTTTGGTGAAGTGGCCGTCGGTGCTCTCGAACACGTCGTCGAGCGCCCGGCCCGTGAGGTCGTGCTGGTAGAGGGCGAAGACCGCCGCGCGACGTTGCTCGGACCTACGCACGCGACATGTACGAGCCGGAGCGCGTGTCGACCTTGATCCGGTCGCCGATGTTGACGAACAGCGGCACGTTCACGGTCACGCCGGTCTCCAGCGTGGCCGGCTTGTTGCCGCCGCCGGACGCCGTGTCGCCCTTCACGCCGGGATCGGTCTGGGTGACCTCGAGCTCCACGGAGGCGGACAGCTGGAGGTCCGACGGCTGGTCGTCGATGAACAGCAGGTCGACGCTCTCGTTCGGCTTGACCCACTTCAGCGTGTCCTGCATGGACGCCTCGGGGATCGCGAGCTGCTCGTAGCTCGATTCGTCCATGAAGTGGGCGTCGGTGCCGTCGGCGTACAGGAACTGCATCTTGCGCGCCTCGGTCCGCACCGGCCGGAACTTCTCGCCGGCCCGGAACGTGCGGTCGATCACGGCGCCGTCGCTCGTCCGGCGCAGCTTCGTCCGCACGAACGCCCCGCCCTTGCCGGGCTTGACGTGCTGGAACTCGAGGATCTTGAAGACGGTGCCCTCCACCTCGATGTGGTTCCCGTTCTTGAACTGATTCGTGGAGATCATCGCGGGGGCAACGATAGCCGCCGCGGAGGAGGGTCCGCGGTCGCCGGCACCGGGCCCGGGCTGCTGCGTTTAGGAGCGAGCCGGGCGCGCAGGCCGTGGCCTACGCGCCCGGGTCGCGGCGCGATTTCGAGCGGCTAGCCGCCGAGGCAGAGCTCGATCGAGTCGAGCCCCTTGCCGTCGCAGTTCGCCTGGGACCCGCCCTCGCGGACAGGAGGCATGACGCCCTGCGGCGCGTGCAGGAACGTCGACGTGTTGACGGTCTGCACCGTCGGTGAGCACGACGAAGCCGCCGTGCGGCTTCTCCTCGGTGCCCGGGTTGTTCTTCGTGGGAGTGAACTCGCCGGTGTTGATGTCGACCACGCCCACGGCGCCTGCGCGCGGGGGCTTCTTCGCAACCGTGCAATCGAATGCCTGAGCTGGAACGGCAAGTACGAGCGCCACGAGGACGGCGCCGGGCAGCGCTGAGACCCTGAGTCGCATGGCCTCTCCTTCCTTGGATATTCGCCGCGGGTATGCGGCCTGACCGCAGGAATCAACGGGCTTCGCGGGCCTGCTCTGCCAACCGGACGGCCAGGTCTCACCCGTCAGGCGGGCGCTCCGGCGGCGCGGATGCGCTTCAGCGTCTCGGGCCGGCGGGTGATCGCCTGCTGCCACGTGACGCGGAGGACGCGCTCGCCGTGCGCCTCGAGGATGGCCTGGCGCTCGGCGTCGTCCTCGCGGGCGATGGGGTTGTCGTGCCATTCGGCGCCGTCGGCCTCGATGACCAGCCGCTGGGTCGGCCACCGGAAGTCGGGGATGACGCGGCGGCCGCTGATCGTGAGTGGCCGGTTGACCTCGGGATGCTGCAAGCCGCCGGCGAGGATCAGGTCGAGGACTGTGTCCTCGAGCTCGCTGCGGGTCGGGGCGGGGCCGGTGGCCAGGATCTTCGTGAGGTTGGCGGTGCCCCGGCGAGGACCGAGGCGGTCGAGGGCGTTCAGGATCTGCGGGACGTTGGTGAGGCGGGTCTGTGCCTGGCGGACCGTGCGTCGTAGCGCTCGGTACTCGAAGGAAGCGGCGAGGTCGATGAGGGTCCGGGCCGGGGTGGTTATCGGGATGCCGTAGTGGCGCGTGATGTCTCGAGAATCGAGCATTGAGGAGCGGTGGACACAGATGCCCCGGTGGGCCTTCGTGGCCGTCCCGGGGACCGTGATCTCGGGGTAGCGGTCGTCCCAGCGGAGAAGTGCGTAGAGGACGGCGGCCGAGAAGTGGCTGAGCACGGCTGTGGGGCCGCAGGCCTTGATCGCGGCGAGGAAGCGGCCCTTTGAGTGGGACGTTGGGGTGCCCCACGGCGTAGACACCGCGGTGAAGGGGGTGGAGCCAGCCGTTGCGTACGCGCACCATGACGCCGTCGCGAGTCAGCCCACAGGCGCGCAGCTCATCGAGCGAGAGGACGCCCCAGGCGTCCGCGGCGAGCTCCGCGACGCGCCGATCGGACCGAGTGTCGAGTTTGTCGGCCCTCGACTGACGAACTCGACAGTCGGCGGGGTTGGGAGCCGCGGCGGCTGGCATGACGCCGATCTTGGCGGCGAAGGTGTTACGGCTCTACGCGCGAGTGTGTCGACTCTCACGCGCCGAGCGAGAGGATCGCCGCGACCATGGTGATGAGGCCGAAGTAGCCGATTGCCAAACCCGCCACGGCTGCGGGGCGACCGGACTGCGTCCCGTCCGAGCGGGCGATCTGGCGCAATGCTGCGTGGCCCATGATCACAGCCGCGATCGAGCCCAGCCCCCACACGAGGCTGGCGATGAGCGACAGGATGGCGAGGGCATTCAGCCGGCGGGCCGGGCGCACGAAGACGGGCGACAGCGGGGAAAACCGCGCCGGCGGCGGGGTGATGTCGAGCGTCAGCGCCTCGAGCTCGCCACACCAGCGTGCCGCGTAGGCGGACTCGATCCGCTCCTCGAGCTCGTCGTTGTCGAGCCGGCCTTCCATCCCGGCGACCCGCAGGCGCTCGATCGTCGCCTCGCGCTCGGCGTCCGAGGCTCTGACGTCGCGCTTGCCGGGTTCGTACGGCACCGTCGACTCAGCGTAGTGGCCGACGGCGCCGAACGCGAAGGGTCAGTCGCCCGTCTCGTACTTGAACGAGATCGAGAGGCGCACGCGGAACGAGCTCACGACGCCGTTCTCGATCGTCACGTCCTCGCGGACCACCTCGGCGACGCGGAGGTCGCGCACGGTGCGCGCCGCCGTCTCGACCGCGTTGCGGGCGGCCGCCTCCCACGACTCGCTGCTGACGCCGATCACTTCGGTGACGCGGTAGACGCTGTCGGCCATCGCTCCCCTCCGGGGTTGCAGGTTGTGCCGGCCGGGACGTCTTACCACTTAACGACCGAGGCCCGCCGAATGGCGGGCCTCGGTTCCCGGCGCCTCAGTTGAGTCAGTCGAGCGATACCAGTTGGGCGATCCGTCAAGGCGCTTCGCCGTCCGGGATCGATCGGGTGCAGCGGACAGTTGCTCGAGTCCGGAACGGCAGGCAGGCTTGCAGGGGTTCGCCCGACCGTACGGCAGGCACGGTTCACGGGTTCACGATGCCCATCTCCCCGTGCCGTCAAGGTCGAGCCCAGTCGAGGTCCGGGTCACCTTGCACGGCTTGGCGAAGTCGGGTCCTGTCGTCCAGCCCGCGGAGCGCCAGGCTGCGGCTGCAGCTCCATGAGGTTCGGCACGTCGTCGTGGTCCTGGTCGTCCGCGCCATCGCGGACGCCGTCGCCGTCGGTGTCCGGGTCGTCGAGCCGTGTGCCGGCGTACTGACGGGCTGTAGGGCGTCTCGATCGTGTAGCAGGCCGCCCAGTACCCGCGGGTCATGCTGGCCGTGCGCCTCGACGTAGTTCGTCAGGCCGTCGGCGTCCTCGTCGCGCTCGTTGTCGGAGAGGAAGCCGTTGCCGGTTGTAGTCGTCGTCGGCGATGTCGCTCGTCTCGACGCCGTCCTGCGAGGTTGCACGTCACGGATGTGCGTGCCACCCCGTATACGACCGAGATCGAAGTACGCGCGATGCCGGGAGCAGCGACCGACTCGGTAGCGCGAGGCAGTCGCCCAGCGCGTCGAACTCCGCGCGCCGCGCGTACGCCCTCGACCGGCAGCGCCGGCACGTTGCGGCCGCGTCTCGAACCGGTGCACGGAGTGCTGCTTGCCGTCCGAGTAGCTCAGCGGCTCGAGCGTTCGTGTCGCGCTGTGGTTGACCTCGTACGTGTACTTCCAGAGCGCCTGCTCCTCCGCGAGCGTGAGGCTGTCACCGTCGTAGTCGATGCTGCGCGTCCGTCGAAAAGCGGGTTCGGGTACGGCTGCTTGACCGGGTACGGCATGATACGCTGTTGGGATCGCCCTGGTAGCTGTCGTCGTTGAGGTCGCGCGCCGACTGGTACTCGTAGCCGTCCTCGACGCCGTCGCCGTCCGTGTCCGCCTTGCACTGATCAGAGCCGCAGCTCGCTTCTCGAGCGTGTCGGAGAGCAGGTCGTTGTCGTCGTCACCGTCAACGCTGTTGACCTGGCCGTCGCCGTCGCAGTCGCCGTGAGGCTCGGCGGCCGGCGGCCGCGGGGGAGCGGGCGGCTTCTCCGGGCCGACGATCGGCGACATCGGAGGCACGCGTGTAGCTTCTGCCGAACCGCGCGGCGAGCACGCGGACCTGGAGGCGCGTGGGCGCAGGAACGCCGTTGCGCACGACCAGCGGCTCTTCTCCAGCCGCTTCGGCAGCTTGACCTTGAGCATCTTCTTCGTGCTCTTGTCAGACCGCACGAGGACGACCTTCGCGCCCTTGCGCTTGAAGGCGACGGTGTTCTTGCCGATGCCGGTCCGGAAGTTGCGGCCTCGGAGCGTCAGCGTCTGGCCGACGAACACGTTCTTCGGGGCGACCTTCGTGACGACGGGCGCCTTGGCGGCTTGGGCAGTGGCCGTGCCCGCGACGGCGGGCACCAGAAGTGCGCTCAGCGCGGCCATCTGGCAGGCGCGACGCAGCATGGGGCGGGTGCGGGCTCGGTAATCCATCGCCCCCGATATCGGCGGGCTCCCGCGCGAGCTTGAGCGCTACTGGACGACTGTCAGGTCTTTGGTGGTGCCGGTGAGCACCCGGCGGCCGTCCTCGGTGATCACCACGAGGTCCTCGATCCGCACGCCTCCGCGGCCCGGCAGGTAGACGCCGGGCTCGACGGTGACGACGTTGCCCGCCTCCAGCCGCGCTTGCGCGGTGCGCGCCAGCCGCGGGCCCTCGTGGATCTCCAGGCCGACGCCGTGTCCGAGCCCGTGACCGAAGTGGTCGCCGTGGCCGGCCGCGTCGATGATCTCGCGCGCGACCGCGTCGACCTCGCGCCCCTCGGGGCCTGGCCGGACCGCGTCCAGCGCCGCCTGCTGCGCGCGCCGGACCACCTCGTAGGCCTGCGCAAGGTCATCCGGCAGCTCGCCGGTCGCCCACGTCCGTGTGCAGTCGGAGTGGTAGCCGTCGACGCGCGCGCCGATGTCGAGCGTGACCAGTGTCCCGCGCGCGATCGGCACGTCCGTCGGCTGCGCGTGCGGCAGCGCGCCGCGCTCCGCCGAGGCCACGATCGACTCGAACCCCGGCTCAGCCCCGCGCCGGCGCATCTCGTTCTCGAGCGCGAAAGCGACCTCCCGCTCGGTGCGGCCCACGAGGCCCTGCTCGCGAAGCACCCCGTAAACCTCGTCGGCGAGCGCCGCGGCAGCCGCGATCCGCTCGATCTCCGCCGGCTCCTTGACCGCACGCAGCGACTCGACGATCCCGCCCGCCGCGACCAGCTCGATCCGGTCGGGAAGCACTTCTCGCATGCGCTCGTGGCGTCGCACGGTGACGTTGTCGTCCTCGAACCCGAGCCTCAGCTCGCCGTCCGGCCAGCCCTCGGCCAGCCCGGACACGAGGTCCTGCGAGGCCTGCTCGCGGTCGAAGCCCTCGACCTCGACCGCTGCCTGCTCGACGTAGCGGAAGTCGGTGATGAAGCGGCGTAGGTCGCGGCCGACGATCGCGATGCCGTTCGACCCGGTGTAGCCGGTCAGGTAGCGCACGTTCACGAGGTTGGTGACCAGGAGCAGGTCGAGCGACCGCTCCGCCAGCAGATCGGCAACCCGATCGGCCCGGTCACAGCGCCTCCTTCAGCGCGACCAGTGCGTCGCGGTAGCCGTCGACGCCCCGTCCCGACAGCTTCGCCACGCACACGCCGTCGAACACCGACACGCGCCGGAACTCCTCTCGGTTCTCCACGTCGGAGAGATGGACCTCGACGGCGGGCAGCCCGCAGACCTCGACGGCGTCGCGCAGCGACCACGCGTAGTGCGTCCACGCGCCCGGGTTCAGCAGGAGGCCGTCGGCGTAGTCGCCCGCCTTGTGGATCTCCTCCACGTACTCGCCCTCGTGATTGGACTGGAAGAACCGCGCCTCCAGCCCCAGCTCGTGCGCAAAGCGCTCGATCCGCGACTCGAGCTGCATGAACGTGAGCCCCCCGTAGTGCTCGGCGGGCCGGCGGTCGAGCGCGGCGAGGTTGACGCCGTGCAGCACGGCCACGCGGTTCCTCATGCGGTGCGCAACTCTGTCACGGCGCGGCGCAGCTCGCCGTCCGCCACGGGCCGTCCGGGCCGGACATCACCCGGCGCCTCGACCAGCACGAAGCCGACCCGCCCGCCGCGCCGCTTCTTGTCCCGCGACGTCGCCGCCACCACCGCCTCTGCGTCGACGGACCGGTCGAGCTCGGTCGGGAGCCCGCGAGCGGCCAGCAGCGCCGCCACCTCGGCACGAAGCTCGGATTGATCCGAGAGCTGCAACGCAGCCAGCAGCCCCAGCGCGACCGCCTCGCCGTGCCGGTAGCGCCGGTAGCCGGTGACGGTCTCGATCGCGTGTCCGACGGTATGGCCGAGGTTGAGGATCTGCCGCCGCCCGCTGTCGCGCTCATCGCTCGCCACGACCGCGAGCTTCGTGCGCGCGCACGCGAGCACGAGGTCACGGTCGAGCGTCGCGCCCGCGCGCACGCGCTCCCACAGCCGCCCGCCCGCGATCAGGGCGGTCTTGATCACCTCGGCCCAGCCGGCCGCCAGCTCGGCCTGCGGGAGCGTCGCCATCGTCGCCGGGTCGACCAGCACGGCGGCGGGCTGGTGGTAGGCGCCGGCGTAGTTCTTGCCCTCGGGGAGGTCGACGCCGGTCTTGCCGCCGTAGGCGGAGTCGACCTGCGCGACCAGCGTGGTCGGCACCTGTACGACCTTCACCCCGCGCTGGTAGACGGCGGCGCAGAAGCCGGCGACGTCGCCGACGACCCCGCCGCCGAGCGCCGCCACGTGGTCGTCGTGGTCCATCCCGGCGGCCGCCAGCTCGCGCAGCAGGCGCTCGACGGTCGCGAGCGTCTTGTGCTGCTCGCCGACGGGGATCGAGAGCGTCGCGGTCGCCTCGGGGACGCGGTAGAGAGCGCGAACGGCGTCATCGGTGATCGCGAAGCGCCGCCCTTCGACCGGCCAGAACCCGCTCCCCAGCAGCCCCTCCCCCACGTGCACCGGGTAGCTGCCGGAGGCGGCCGACGCCCACAGCAGCTTCGCGCCGCCCGGGATCGAGCGCAGCGCCGGAGTCGCCCTCCGTACCTCCTCACGCGAGGAGTCGAGAAGTACCGCGTCGGCGAGCGCCTCGTAGACCGGCGTGCGCCGCGTATGCAGTGCGACGAAGCGTTCACGGTCGCGCGCCAGCGGCCGGCGCTTGTTGCCGGCGCGGTGCCAGGCGGTGTCGACGTCGACGTCGAGCAGCACCACCGTGTGGCGCCGCAGCAGCTCGCGCACCCGCGCCGAGCCGACCGCGCCGCCGCCGAGCGACAGCACCGGGTCCGGCGGGCGCTCGAGCAGCTCGCACACCACCTGCTCCTCGACCGCCCGGAACGCCGCCTCGCCTTCCGACTCCCAGTACTCGTCGATCGACGTGCCGAGCCGGTGCTCGATCTCGTGGTCGGCGTCGACCGCGCGGGCGCCGAACGACGACGCGGCGGCGCGCGCCGCAGACGTCTTCCCCGCCCCCATGAAGCCGATGAAGACTAGTGCCGGGGCTTCCATCCGATGCGCCGCTCGTAGGCCTCGAGGGCGGCGCGCACGTCATCGATGTGGTCGCCGCCGAACTTGGCGCGGTACGCGTCGGCCAGCACGATCGCGAGCATCGCCTCCCCCACGACGCCGGCGGCGGGCACCGTGCAGGAGTCGGTGCGCTCGCGCAGCGCCTCGGCGGGCTCGTGGGTGGCGATGTCGACCGACCGCAGCGGCTTCGTCAGGGTCGGTAGCGGCTTCATCCCGCATCGCACGACCAGCGGCTCGCCGGTCGTCATCCCGCCCTCCACCCCGCCCGAGCGGTTGGTCTCGCGGTAGTAGCCGCGCTCGTCCGAGTAGAAGATCTCGTCGTGCGCCGCCGAGCCGGGCCGGCCCGCGAGGTCGAACCCGTCGCCGATCCCGCAGCCCTTGATCGCCTGGATCGAGAGCATCGCCAGGCCGATGCGGCCGTCGAGCCGCTCCTCCCAGCTCACGTGCGAGCCGAGCCCGGGCACGAGCCCGAACGCGCGCACCTCGAACACCCCGCCGAGCGACTCGTTGCGCTTACGGAGGACGTTGATCTCCTCGACCATCGCGCGCGACGCCTCCTCGTCCAGACACCGGACCGGCGAGGAGTCGACCTCGGCGAAGTCCTCCGGCACCAGACCGTCGCGCTCTGGCGCGCGGACCGAGGCGATCTGGGTGACGTGCGAGTACACCCGCACGCCGAGCGCACCGAGGAAGCCCTTCGCGAGAGCGCCGCCGGCCACGCGCGCCGCGGTCTCGCGCGCGCTGGCGCGCTCGAGGACGTTGCGTATGTCGGTGAAGCCGAACTTCTGGACGCCGGCGAGGTCGGCGTGGCCGGGACGCGGGAGGTGCACCTCGGGCACCTCGGCCTCGACCGGCCACGGATTCATCCGCTCCTCCCAGTTGGCGTAGTCGCGATTCGCGACCCGCACGGCGATCGGACCGCCGAGCGTCCGCCCATGGCGCACGCCGGAGGTGATCTCGGCGCTGTCGCGCTCGATCTTCATCCGGCCGCCGCGGCCGTGGCCGAGCTGGCGGCGGGACATGTCGCGGTCGATCGCGGTGAGGTCGAGCTCGAGGCCCGCGGGCAGGCCCTCGACGATGCAGGTCAGGCCTGGACCGTGGGATTCCCCGGCGGTGACGACGCGCAGCGGCACGGCGTCCATCCTAAATAGGCACCGTCCGCCGCGGCTCGCATTCGAGCCGCGGCGGAGGTGCACGTCCCCCTACTTGACGTCCGCGTCGCCCTTGTGCTTGATGTCGACGAGGTCCAGTTGGTACTGGGCCACGGGCTCCGGATCCTCGCCCTCGGCCACCTCGGCCTCGGGGTCGAAGACGTCCAGGAACTCGGTCTCGCCGACCGCGAGCTCGACCGTCTCACACGAGCTCGGATGGGGCTTGCAGACGCCATCCCCGTCCACCTCGACGGAGGCATCCACCAGGAACTTGGCCCGCTTGCCGTCCTTCGTCAGGCCCATGTAGATGAGCACCGGCGTCTCGTCACCCTCGCCGCCGAGCGGTGCGAACTTGGGCAGCAGCATGCGCTCGAGCGAGTCGCTCTTCGCGTCGCCGAAGCGGACGATGACGGAGTTGGCGGGGTAGGTCTTCTTCTGCGGCGCGGTCGCGCCCGGGGTCGGATACGGAAGCGGGCTCGGGCTCGCGCTCGGCACGCCCGTGCCTCCGATGCCCGGGAACGACGGCGGCTTGATCGTCGTCACCGTAGGTCCGGTGTCCTGTGATCCGCCGGTATTGGGTGCGGTGGCCTGCTGCGTTGTCGGCTCCGGCGTCTTCACCGGGGCCGGCTTGAACGGGTCCTTGCGGACGCCGAGCACGCGGCGGCGGCGGTCGTCATCCTCGGCCGCAGCCTCGGCCACGACCGGCGTGGCGAGCGAGTCGTCGACGTTGGTCCCCCCTACTGGGGCGGGAGCCGGGACCTCGGCGGCCTCGGGATCACGCGCCAGCACGACCGGGATCGCGACGAGCGCGACGAGCAGCACCACGGCGACCGGCCACAGCCGGCGGTTCACCAGCTGGTGCCAGGTGGACGTGACGACGTTCATTGTGCGGCTCCCGCGTTCGCGTTAGTCGTAGCCTGCGTGCTGCTCGGATCGGACGGTGCCGGGGCGGCGCCGGCGTCGGCTGACACCGGCTCGACCGGCGGCACGATGTAGGTGGCCGCGCCGATCTGGGCCTGCATCTGCGGGAAGCCGCTCGCGGAGGGCGCGATCGACACGCTCTCCAGCCGCAGCAGCCGGCCGGTGGCGTTCACACGCTCGTTGTTGACGGTCACGAAGTGCTCGAGCCGCGTCATGAAGCTCGAGAGGTCGAAGTAGCTGCCGTTGAACGTGAAGCTGAACGGCATCGCCGACATCGCCCCGCCTGCAACGGGCACTGCGCCCGGCGCGGCAGCGAGCTCACCGCCGGTCGACTGCTCGTCGCCCGGAGCGGGCGTGCCGCCGCTGGCGCCGGCGAGGCCGGTGCCGAGCTCGATCTTCTCGAAGTCGACGCCGCTGCGCTCGGCTGCGCTCTCGAGCTGCACCATGAGCGACTGCACGTCGTCATCGACAGGCACGGCCTTGCCGAGCCGCGCGAGCGTCGTGTAGTTCGACTTGTAGGTCTTGCGCGCCTGCTCGTAGCCGGCCAGCATCTGCTGCGCCTGGGCGAGCTCCGCTTCCTTGGCCGCGACGTCAGTGTCGAGCTTCGCGATCTCCTCGCGCTGGGGCGCGAGGGCGAGGAAGTAGAAGGCGCCCACCGCGAGGCCGACGGCCACGACGGCGAGCAGGATCTTGTTCGTGCGAGTCACTTGGCACCGCCTCCCTGCGGCACGGGCGGCTGGGCGGTGCCGCCACCGGTGGGGTCGTTCCCGGCGGGATCGACGGGTTCCTCTGTGAAGCCGGAGGTGGAACCGCCGTCCGTGCCTTCCGTCGCCGGCTGCTCACCCGCGGGGGCGGACGGCTGCACGGTGACGTCCTGCGACGGTCGGCGGGACCTCGGAGCCCTCGAAGAAGATCACGACGTCGAAGGTCGGCGGGCGCTTGCCCGGGCACGCGGTCGTGGTCGTGGTCGTCGTGGCAGTGGTCGGGCCGCTGGCGGTCGCGCTCGGCGCCGGCTTGAGCGACTTGCTGAGGCTCACGCGGGTGACGTCGTCGACATTGCGCAGACGCGACAGGAGCGTCGCCACGTCGTCCTGGCTGCGCGTGCAGCCGCTGAGCTCGATCGCCGGTGCGGCGATCGCGGACCGAACGGTGGAGCCGCCGGTCCCGGTGGAGGTGCCGCCGGCGCCGGCGCCGCTGCTGATCGTCCCGTTCATCGACGTCAGCGTCACGTTGGCCGGGATGGCGCGCGAGATGTCACGCAGCGCCTGCTCCCAGTCGAAGCGCGAGGACGCGAGATCCTTGACGGTCTGGATGCGGGTCTCGGCCATCGCCTGGAAATCGGCGTACGGCTTCAGCTGGTTGGCGCGCTGGGTCGCGGTCTCCGTCTGGGCGGTGACCGTCTCGAGCTTCGCCTGGCGGTCCTTGACCATGTTGGTGGTCAGCACATACGCGGCGAGCGCGATCACGCAGGCGGCGAGCGCGCCGAGCACCACGAAGGCGCCGATGCCGCCCGGCGCGTCGGCCGGAGCCTTCGGGGCCGCGCCTGAGGACGCGCCGCGAAGGTCGGTGGGGAGCAGGTTGATGGCCTTCATGTCGTCTGGGGTATCGGCAGGGGCCGGGAGTCTCTTGAGGCGTCCGCGGTCTACGCGAACGTGTTGAGGTACCAGTCGACCATCTCGTCGCCCGCGAACAGGGCGACGACCCCGCCGAGGGCGAGGAACGGGCCGAAGGGCACCGCGGTCTTGCGGCCCTCGCGCGTGCCCTTGCGGGCGATGACGAGCGCTCCGACCAGCGTGCCGGAGACCAGCGCGATGAAGATCGCGGGACCGACGGCCCGGCCGAGGAAGAGGCCCAGGACCGCTGCGAGCTTGACGTCTCCCATCCCCATCCCGCTCGGGTAGGCGAGCAGTGCGATCAGGAAGAACCCGCCGGCCGCGACTCCCGCGATCAGGTGCTCGGGCAGCGCGCCGGGATCGGTGAAGGCCACGAGGAGCGGCGCGATGACGGCGCCGATCAGCGTCAGGCGGTTCGGGATGATCCGGTGGTCGAGGTCGATCAGGGTGATCGGGACCAGCAGCAGCACGAGCGCGAGCCCGAGCAGCGCGTCGGCGTCCGCTCCCTTGGCGACACGACGAGTGCGCACAGCAGCCCGTGTCGCCGCCTCGACGAGCGGATAGCGCGCCGAGATCGGCGCTCTGGCACGACCGGCAGCGGCCGCGCAGGAGCAAGCCACGACAGCACCGGAACGTTGTCGTACGGCCGGATCGGCGTCTCGCAGCTGCGGGCAGCGCGAGCGCGGCCGCGACAGCGACTCGCCGCGCGGCAGCCGGTAGGCGACGACGTTCAGAAACGAGCCGAAGACGGCTCCGAGCACGGCGGCGATCACGACTGGACCTCCTGGAGGCACGCAGACACTAGGCTCAGCTCACGCGATCTCGTCGACGGCCAGGCCGGCGGCCACGGTCAGCCGAGCGGCGTCGAGCGTCCGCGTCCTCGGCCGCGACGACGGCCGCCTCGAGCGGCAGCTTCAGCTGCTCGGAGAGGGCCTCGACGAAGCCGGGAATCGCCAGCGCGGGACCCGTGACGATGCCCCCGTTCGACCGGTTCGGCGCTCTCCTGCGTGCGGTAGAAGTTCAGCGAGTTCCGCACGGTGTCGGCGAGCTCGCGCACGCCCTCCTCGAGCGCCTCGCGCGTGGCCGTCGACGACGTGCGTCTCCCCATCGACGTCGTCGAGGTCGGCGAGCAGGCCGACGTGCCGGAGCCACTGCTGCGCGTGCTCGAGCGTGAGCCCCGCGCGGTCGGCAAGCGTAGGAGGCGATCGCCTCGAGGCCGCCGGCGGCCGCTCGCGTGAAGAGGCAGCCCGACTCGTTGGCGACGGCGACGTTCACCAGGCCGCCGACGGCGACGTAGAGCGTCGCGTCCGGTCGGCCGGGGCAGCGCCCGGAGCATGCCGAACGCCGCGAGGTCAACGCCCTCGACCTGCAGGCCCGCGGCGTCACACGCCGCATGGAGACGCTCGACCGTCTCGCGCCGGACCGCGACGACGACGACGCGAGTGCGCGGGCCGGCTGCGGTCTCGACCTCGCCGAGCGCGTGGAAGTCCAGCACGGCCTCGTCGATCGGCATCGGGATGTGATCGGGCGCGACGCTTGACGGACCTGCGCGGCGAGCGCCTCGCGCCGACGGCATGACCGGCAGCTCCAGCGTGCGCGCGACGATGCGCTGGTTGGCGATGCCGAGCCGCACGCGGGTGGGCAGCTCGTGCTCGGTGAACAGCGCCCTCAGCTCCTTGGCCAGCTCCAGGGCGTCGGCGGCTTCGCCATCACGGAGGATGCCGGGGGCAGCTCGGACACGGCTCCACGCGTGAGCGAAACGGAGCCGTTGGCGCTGGCGACGGCGGCGGCGATGTGGCTGGGGTCGAGCTCGAGCCCGACGACGGCGGCCTGCTTGGAGGAGCGCTTGTTGAACACGAGTTTCCTATCGGTCGCGCGCTCGCTCCACTTGAGGCGCGGCTTCGGCTTAGGCCGCCGGAAGTTCTCGCCAGCTGTTTTGCACGAGGCCAACGGTCCCGTAGGATTTCGCGGCAGAAAACACGTTGCGGTCGTATTTGAACTGCATGCCGTTGGAGCCCAGCTTGATGCACGCCATGCCGTCTGCAACCAATGCGCCCCAAACCCCGAAGCCGCCGGTGGTCTGCAGAACATCGTTGCTATTCAACTGTTGGCCCTCGCACTTGCCGTTACCCCGCTGGGTGCAGGATCCGTCGGCGAGCGTCTTGTTCGCGAAGTACATGACGCCCACGTAGGTCCAGTTTGCATTTGCCTGCAGGGCGCCGCAATGCACGATGAGCAGACCGGGGCGATCGACGGTGTTCACGCAAGGCGACTTGAGGCCCGTCGGAGGCGTGCAGGCCACTCCGCCACCGCCATGGTAGTTCGGCGGAGTCAAGCACTTCTCCACGAACACGACCTGACCGACGAGATTGTCGGGGGGACAGTTGGCGTAGTACGTCCCGTCAATGACTGCTCGGTCGCGGAAGCTGTTGATCTGCGCCGGGGTCAGCATGTCGGCCGGGTTGGCGTTGACCGGCGGGGGCGTGATCTGGCCCGTCTCGTACTCCGTACAGGTCGCATTGTGCGTGCCAGCCGGTTCGGGCTGGCAGCGGACACTCACGGTCGAGCCCGACCCGTCGATCATGTAGGTGCCGCCGTGGTTGCCGTTGTTGGTGATCGCTACCGCACCCGAGACGACGGCCCTGCCGGCAACAGACTCCTGCAGCTCTTCCAGTTTGAGGAGCGCCACGACGTTCCGGTAGCGGTCACGGACCTTCGCCCGTGCCTGGACCCACATCGCGTGGTCGCCGTTGAAGTCCCACTTGCACGGCCCCACGCACGTGCCCATGGCCCCGGTGAGGCTCATGTTGGCCTTGGCGGGGTCGTACGCAGTCGCCAGCGCGCCGTAGTTGTCTCGAACCCACGTCTGCCAGTTGCCGTCCTTTAGGAAGTCCGTGCTCTGGAATGCAGCAACGGCCGGCTGCGAGGAGTTCGACGCGTCGAGCGTGTCCTTACTCGGGCAACGCGGGTCATTGGACGTGGCCGGCACACACACGTCGAGGTAGCTACGCGCGAGGTTCGAGGGCCAATTGCGAGCGAGCACAGCCCCCTGCGAATACAGCGCGCCCTCCGTGAGACTGAGCGCCGACTCGCGCACGCGCTGTTCGCGCGTGCGCTGACTTCCCGTGTCGACGGTGGCGAGTACGGCAAGTCCGATCACGAGCATGATGGAAAGGACGCTGAGCGCAATGGGGACGGCGTAGCCTTCCTCCCCGCGCAGTTCGGAGCGAATCCTGATCATGTGGGCACCTTGACTGTCTGAGTCTGGATTGACTGGAGGTCGCCTGCGTCGCACACGACGAGCGTGAATGGCACGTCGGTGCCCGGACCCTCCGTGAAGTTGTGGGAGAGTGTCGCGCTGACCCAATAGGTCGCGGCTGCGGGCGGTCCCGCCTCGCAGGTGAATGCGGGTGCGCTGTCCTTGAACCAGTAGAAGCGCAGCGTCCGACCCTCTGGGTCGATCGAGGCCGAGCCGTTGAGAAGCACACGCTGCGTGCCGAGCGGCGTCACGGTGAATTGCGCGGACGGCTTCTGGTTCTGATTGCGCAGGTACACACCGGTCGAGACCCGCATGGCCAGCGGAGCACGGGCGGGATCGAGGTCGATCGCGAGGTCGCCATGGAAGCCGGAGATACGCTCGAAGACAGCTGGATCGTTAGTGCAAACGGAGACGCCGACCGCGCAGAGATAGCTGAACACTGGTCGGCTCTCGGAGGCGTTGACGACGTGCTCGGCGACCACTGTGGCCTTCGTCCAGCCTGCGCTCGTGCAGGCCTCGATGCCGCCGAGACCAGCCGCGTTCTCGAACATCCAGAGGCGCCCATTCGTCGGAGAGGCATCCGGCCCGGTCGTCTGCAGGCAGTAGCGGACCCATGTTCTCGTCGGGTCGGAGGTCTGGAAGACTAGGTCGTTAGCCGACGCGCGCTTGATGCTGCTTTCGCCCGTGGACGCTTGCTTCGCGAGGTTGCGTGCCTGGCGGGCGAAGTGTTCAAGGCCCCGTCGCGCTGTCTCTACCTGCTCAAGGCGACGGTGCTCCCGCGCGCCGTTGCTCTCGAACAGGTTGAATGTGAGGAGGGTGGCGCTGAGGACGACGATGAAGAGCACGCATACGAGCAGCATCTCGACTAGCGTGAAGCCGGCCTCGTTCTGGCGCAGGCGCCTCATGGTGCGGGCCAGATCAGCGGCCCGAGCGGGTCGGACTCATTGAACTTCTCGTCGACGGCGGTTACCCAGTAAGTGCTAGTTCCCGGGGCGGGCTCAGGGTCTGTCCAGATCGGATCCGCGGTGGCTGTGACTCTGTAGCGATTGTCGAGCGTCGCGCTTGGGCCGCGATAGATCCGGTAGAAGCCAACGGGTGGGGTCGCCGCAGACTGCGTCCACCGCAGGCGCGGTAGGCCGGAGACCGGATCGGTGTCGACGATCGGCGATGCGGGCGCCGGGGGAGCCGATGTGACTGGGGTTACGAGAATCGTCGCGGGGTCGCCCTCACGCAGCGGGCTGTCCGCCTGCGAAAGGTTCGTCTTGTCGACCGCGTAGACCGTGTAGGTCACATCGCCGGTGGGCGGAGCGGAATCGGTGCAAGTGGTGACCTTGAGCACCTGTTGTCCTGCCGGCGGGCAGACGAGTTCCGGCGACCCCGTGCCCTGCCGACGGTAGACCCGGTATCCGAGAACGTCGCGCTCGGGACTGGCATTCCATTTCAGCTCGACGATCCCGTTGGTGCCGAAGCGCCCATTCCGGCCGCCGATCAAGCCCACCGGCGCGAGCGGCTGGCGGCGGTTCAGCAATACGGCCGCCAGTCTGCTCTCTCCCGCAACCCCGTGCACATCGAACGCCTGCGCCGTGATGGTGTAAGCGCCGTCGTATACGAAATCTCCGCTGCCGTAGGTCCCGATGTCCCAGGAGATCGTCCAGTTGATCTTCCCGCCAGTCGCGTCGCCCGGCTCGCCACGCCCTGGCTGTCCGCGTCGTCCGCCGCCCAGCGCACGGCATTGGCGTCGGATGTCTTGACTGTGCCGTCCCAGCGGACCTGGGCTTGGGCGGGATCAGTGATGTGCACGGGCTCGGGGAAGGCCACGATCCGGGGCCCGAGCCCGCCCGCGGGGTTGGCGATTAGAGAGCTCTGCGTAAGCATCCGGCTCCGCCCGCGGTCGTTCCAGGTCAGGACAACGGTCACGTTGCGGAAGTCGTCGGGGTTGGTCTCGGCGGGCGCGCCCGGGATCGCCGTTGCGCGCGGGCAAGCATTCTGGGGAGGCGTTGCGGCAAGCCCATCCTTTGGCTGGTCAACGGTGCAGGCGTTCACCTGCGCCGAGTAATCGACTCCTCGTCGGTTGAGCGTCCATGGGTTGCCCGAGCCGCCGATGCCGGGCCGCCCCTGTAGCGCGCCCGCGATCTGCGCCGGGTTGAGCAGCTCGTAATCGATCGAGCGAGCGTCCTCGAGAATCTCTCGCGCGAGGTTGGTCGCAGCGACGCGACCGTTGTTGGTGCCGGCGACACGTGTGGCGTGGTTCAGCATCGCGGCCACGCCGAGCAGTCCGATGAGCAGGATGAAGATGGCCACCATGAGCTCGACGAGCGTGAAACCGAGTTGGTCGGCTAGAGCGCGACGGCTGGGCACGGGAGAGTTAACGGCCACGGCGGACGGCGGCTTATCGGGTCGGGACCCCATTTCGGCCACCGCGACCTTTCGTGGCCGCCCGACCGCGTTCTCGCCGATGCGGCGTTCGAGTTCGACGAGCATCAGATCGTCGGGATGGCGGGCTCGAGCCATGTCTCTAGCTATCGGCGGCCCAGGGGTGCAGCTTGATCGAACTCGCGTCGAGTCGCGCAACGGGCGCAAGGCGGCCGCGAGCGTGCGTCTCACACCGGGGATCCACTTATCACCCGCCACGCATTCAGCGTCGAATCAGCATCGGGCTGAATCTGTGAGCTGGCACCGCACGCACGAGCCGAGCGACCTCGACTTAACGACGAAGCGGCCCAGAGGCCCGGCGCGCGGTCATGCGGCATGGCGGCAGTCGCCTACCAGGTGCCGGTGCCTCCGTAGACGAACGCGCCGCCCTGGACAGCCGGGTCTCTCCCGATGCTGAACGTCTTGCCCGACTCCGACGTGGCGGTGACCGTGTACTTGTTGGCGCCGGCAGCGTCAGCTGAGACATGGCCAGCGGTGGGGGCCGCGGTAGCGGCTTCCTCCGGCAAGCCGGTGTTGGTGAGCGCGACATCGCCGGACTCGCACACCTGGTAGTCGTGCTGGTCCACCTCGCAGGACTCGACCTGCGACACGAGGTTGCGGGCGTTGGACTTGGCGTCGGCGTCGTAGGCCTTGTCACGCTGACCAAGGAAGTTCGGGAGCGCGATGGCGGCGAGAGCGCCAATGATGAGCACGACGACCAGAAGCTCGATCAGGCTGAAGCCTCTCTCGTTATGCGCGCGCTGGCGGGGTATCTGAAGCATCTGGTGGTGGTCTGAAGGGTTCGTGTCGCTGCGCGGCTCGCCGGGCGCGGTCCTACACGCGTGAGGCGAG
>CAWKIT010000039.1:0-69249 GCA_963849695.1 uncultured Solirubrobacteraceae bacterium | reverse complement strand
TACGGGGTTCAAGGATTCGATCTCGTGCGCGATCGCGCGACGATCATGTCGTGAGGCAGCGCGCGCGACTCGGTCCGCACACGGTCAACCGCATCGGGTTCGGTGCCATGCAGCTGGCGGGCCCCGGCGTGTTCGGCCCGCCGGCCGATCCGGAAGCGGCGCGGACCGTGCTGCGGCGCGCGATCGAGCTCGGTGTCGACCACATCGACACCGCGCAGTACTACGGGCCGGACGTCGTCAACGAGCTCATCCGCGACGCGCTGTACCCGTACCCGGAGGGCCTGCGGCTGGTGTCGAAGGTCGGTGCCGGTCGCGACGGCCGTGGGGGAGTGCTGTCGGCGCAGCACCCGAGCGAGCTGCGGGCCGGGGTGGAGGACAACCTCAGGACCCTCCAGGTCGAGGCGCTGGCACTGGTGAACCTCCGCCTGATGGGCGCTGAGATCCCGATGGCCGAGCAGCTCGGCGAGCTCAAGGCCCTCCAGTCCGAGGGCAAGATCGAGTCGATCGGGCTCAGCAACGCGACCGTCGACGAGATCGCGGCGGCACTCGCGATCGTCGAGCTCGGTGAGGTCCAGAACGCCTACAACATCCTGCTCCGCGACGACGAGGACGGCTTGCGCTTCTGCGCTGCTCGCGGCATCGCGTACGCGCCCTTCTTCCCGATCCGGAATACCGCGCATCCCACGATCTCCGGCGGTCGCGGCGAAGCACGCGGCGACAGAGGCACAGATCGCACTCGCGTGGCTGCTGCTCCGGGACGAGCACGTGCTGCTCATCCCGGGCACCTCGTCACTCACGCACCTGGAGGAGAACATGGCCGCCGCCCGCATCGCGCTCGACGACGAGGACCTGGCCGCGCTCGAGGACGTTCACGTCTGAACGCGGTGCGCGAGCTGCACGCGGGACTTCACGTCGAGCTTGCGGAACGCCTTGCGCAGGTGGTACTCGACCGTGCTCGGGCTGATGAAGAGCTGAGCGGCGATCTCGCGGTTGGTGTTCCCCTGCGCCGCCAGGCGTGAGATCTGCAGCTCCTGCGGGGTGAGTTGATCGATCGTTGCCGGCGTTCGCTTGCGGGCGTGCTCGCCGGTCGCCTGCAGCTCGACCCGCGCGCGTTCGGCGAACCCGTCCATCCCGAACTCGGCGAACAGGTCGTGGGCGGTCCGCAGCTCCTTGCGCGCGTCGACCCGGCGACGTTCGCGTCGCAGCCACTCGCCGTAGAGGAGGTGGGCGCGGGCGAGCTCGAAGGTCATCCGCGTTCGCGCGAGCCGGTCGGTCGCTTCCGTGTAGAGGTCCTCGGCGGCCGGGCCTTCGACGAGGAGTGCGCGCGAGCGGGCCGCGACCCCGAGCGCCCAGTCCGTGCCGCTCGCTGCGGTCGTGTCGACGAGACGCTGCAGCGCGTCCGCGGCGAGGTCGGGGGTGCCGGCGCGCGCAGCGGCCTCGACGAGCTCGACCATGCCCCAGTTCGAGGCCGCGAGGGCGTGCCGATGTTCGACGGCGCGCAGCGCGGCGACCCGGGCGTCCTCGTACCGACCGAGGCCGTTGTAGAGGACCGCCTCGGCCCAATCGAGCACGGAGAGGCCGACGCCCTCGCCGCGATCGGTCAGCTCGGCCCGGCTGCGATCGATGAGATAGGTGGCATCGGCCGGGCGGCCTCGCAGGGCGAGGAGGCCCACGGCGGCGTATGGCGCCGCCACGGTGTCCGCCGCTTCCGTCGCGGTCTCGATCTCGTCGACGAGCGATGCTGCGGCGCTCAGCTCGCCCGCGAAGAGGTGGACGTAGGCGCGCATCATGAGCGCGAGCGGAAGCTCTCCGAGGGCGCCGGTCTCTCGGGCGAGCTGCACGTGGCGCTCGGAGATCATCTCCCAGCGGGTGTCGTCCCACAGGTGCAGCGAGGTCACGGTCGCGAGCCACTTCCAGCGCAGCTGCTCGGTCGGCGACATGGCGGCGGCATCGAATGCCATGTGCGCCTGCCGGAGGATCGGCACGCCGGCCTCGTAGCCATCACTGAAGAGGGTGGCCAGCCCGTCGAGCAGCAGGTCGGGCGGGCGTGGCGCGTGCGGCGGGGGCGGCGCCGCTCGGGCGGCGCGCGCCACCTCGGGCACGCCGGCGCCCGGTCCGGCGAGGGCACCCGCGAACATCGCGGCGGACACCGCTTCGAGGTACGTCTCCCGCGCGACGACCGGATCGAGCGCACTGAACCGCCGGGCGGCTTCGACGAGCAGTCGCGGCGCGTCGCGGCCGCGGGTGGCGGCGAACACCGCCTCGGCGCGGAGCAGGTCTACCTGGGCGCGCTGGAGATCGCTGAGGGCTCCGGTCTCGGCGGTGGTGAGGAGCCGGAGCGCGTCGTCGAGGGCGCCGGCCTGGAACTTGCGCCGCGCGGCGGCCAGGGCGCGCCGCGAGCGCTGCTCGACATCCGGCGTCATCGCGGCGGCGCGCTCGAGAAAGGCCGCGGCCGCGGCGAACCCGCCGCGCGCCTGCGCGCGAGCCGCGGACCGCTCGAGCTCGGCGGCGATGTCTTCATCGGGCGTCGCCTGCGCCAGCGCGCGGTGCCAGGCGCGGCGGTCGGGATCGGTCCCGGGATCGGTCGCGTCCGCCAGCGCGCGATGGATCTCGCGGCGTTCGTTTAGGCCGGACGCGCCGTAGACCGCCGACCGGACGAGCGGGTGGCGGAACACGACGCGAGGCGAAAGCGTCAGGAGGTCTTCCGCCTCGACGGTCTCTGCCGCCGACTCAGGGATCCCGAGCCGGCTCGCGGCGCCCCAGACGAGCGCCGGATCGCCGACCGGGTCAGCAGCGGCCACGAGCAACAGCCGCCGCGCGTCGTAGGGAAGCGTCGCCAATCGGCGCGTGAAGCTCTCTTCGATGCTGGCCGACAGCGGCACCGCCGCGGGCAGGCCGAACCCACCCGCGAGCTGCGCCGGCGTCAACCCGCGCGGCAGCTCGATCAGGGCGAGCGGATTCCCGCGCGTCTCGATCACGATCCGCTCCAGCACGCCGTCGTCGAGCGGAGCGGGCAGGACCGCCTCCAACAGCATCCGCGCATCGCGATGGCCGAGCGGCGCGACCGCGAGCTCGGGCAACCCGGCGGTGGTGTCCCAGTGTTCGCGCGCCGCGAACAGCAGCGCGACGCGCTCCGCGAGCAGGCGGCGCGCCACGAAGGCCAGTGCGCGCGCCGACGCGCGATCGAGCCACTGCGCGTCATCGACCACAGCGAGGAGCGGCTGCTGCTCGGCGGCCTCCGACAACAGGCCGAGCACCGCCAGTCCCACGAGGAACGGAGTCGGCGACGGGCCGGCGCTGAGTCCGAACGCGACGGCGAGCGCGTCGCGCTGGGGGTCCGGGAGCCGCTCCATCAGCGCGAGAAACGGCGCACACAGGTGCTGCAGCGCCGCAAACGGCAGCTCCATCTCGCCCTCGACGCCGCTCGCGCGGGCGACGCGGAACTCTCGCTCCGCCTCGACCGCGTAATCCAGCAGCGCCGTCTTGCCGACGCCGGGCTCGCCGTACAGCACCAGGACGCCGCCGCTGCCGTCGCGCGCCGCCTGCAGCAGCCGGTCGATCGCCTCGCGCTCGCGTTGGCGTCCGACCAGGTGCTCTCCCGGCACCCGGAGCGCCGGCGCGGCTGGGGTCATGAGCACAGCATGCCTGAGCGGCGCACTCGGGTCGCGGACTAAGGCATTCCGGGATTCGAGCGCCCGCGTCGCGATGGACCATCGCGCGCATGAGCACCCCAGACACGACGACGGAGGCGTTTGCGGACACGCGTCCCGCCGCCGAGGACCTGCCGGACTACGCGCCGGTGCCTCGCTCCGCCTTCGGCCCCGCCCTCAACGAGCAGGGCTACTACGTGGGCCGGGTCGAGCGCAACCTGTACTGGATCACCGACGGCACCTACCAGTCCGCGTTTCTCACGACCTCGGACGGCGTCGTGCTGCTCGATGCGCCGCCGACCATCGGCCACAACATCCAGCGCGCCGTCGACGAGATCGCCGCCGCCAACGGCGTGAGCAACAAGGTCACGCACCTCATCTACTCGCACCATCACGCCGACCACGCCGGCGCCTCCTCGCTGTTCGACCGCAACGTCGCCCGCATCGGGCACGAGGAGACGCGGAACCTGCTGCTCCGGGACGACGACCCGGCCCGGCCCGCGCCGGAGGAGACCTTCCAGGACCGGCGCACGCTCGAGATCGGCGGCGAGCGGATCGAGCTCGCGTGGCACGGCTCCAATCACTCACCCGACAACATCTTCATCCACCTCCCGGACCACGACACGCTGATGCTCGTCGACATCGTCAACCCGGGCTGGGCGCCGGTCTACCAGAGCAACCTCACCGAGGACGTCCAGGGGTACATCAAGGTCGCGGACATCGCGCTGTCGCATCCGTGGAAGCACTTCATCGGCGGCCACATGGGCAAGCTCGGCACGCGCGACGACATCGCGCTGCACCAGCAGTACATGGGCGACATCGTGGACGCGTCGAGGACGGCGATCGACACGGTCGATCCCACGCCGTACTTCGTCAAGTACGGCGAGAACACCTGGGCCGCGCTACGCGGCTACCTGGATGCGGTCACGGCCGCCGCCGCGGAGCCCGTGATCGCGAAGTACACGGGCGTCCTGGCGGCGGCCGACGTGTTCACGGCCAGCACGACCTTCCACGTCATGCAGTCGCTGCGGCTGGACCGCGGCTACGGCTCGCAGGTCCATCCATGACTCACGCAGCGATCTCGCCCGAAGAAGCCGCGGACCGGCTGGCGATCCGCGAGCTCGTCGACGCCTACGCGTACTGCGCGGACAGCCGCGACGCCGACGGCCAGAAGGCGCTCTTCACGACCGACACCCACTTCGTCGTCTACATGGAAGGCGAGGGATCGGACCCGACCGACGACCTCCACGGACGGGAGTCGCTCACGCCGGTGTTCGAGAACCTGAACACGTACGAGGCGACGATGCACTTCAACGGCCAGAGCACGGTCGAGCTCGATGGCGATCGGGCCACGGGCAAGACCTACTGCCTCGCTCACCACGTGTACTCGCAGGATGGCGAGCGCAAGCTGATGGTGGCGGCGCTTCGCTACCGGGACGCCTTCGTCAAGCACGACGGCGCCTGGCTGTTCGCCGAGCGCCGGCTCTACCTCGACTGGGCCGAGACGCGCGTGCTCCGTCCCTAGGAAACGCCTGCTCGGCTGTCGGGTTCCCAAAACTCCACGCTCGGTTGAAAGGGCTGCCAGCCGTCTGATCGGCCGTCTTGTCCACGAGCTTGCGGCGGCTGGGCGTGCGGAGGAGACTGCTCACGGCGGTCCAAGGACACACGGCGCGCGAGAGGAGCAGACATGGCCACCCAGCCCGACGAAAACAGACCGACGATCGTCCTTGTCCACGGGGCATGGGCCGATGCGACGGGCTTCGACGCCGAGATTCGCGCTCTCCAGCGCGAAGGATTCCGCGCCATCGGGTTCGCCAACCCGCTTCGCGACCTCGCTCGCGACTCGACCTACCTCGCCGAGTTCCTGCGGACGCTGACCGGCCCGATCGTGCTCGTCGGCCACTCCTACGGTGGGAACGTCATCTCGACCGCCGCGACCGGCAACGACCAGGTCAAGGCACTCGTCTATCTCAACGGATGGATGTGCGACGAGGGCGAGAGCCAGCAGGAGCTCCTCGAGCGGTTCGAGGGCAGCCTCGTGGGTCCCTCGATCAGGCCCGTGCCGTTCACCAGCGCGGACGGGGGCGAGGGCGCGGACCTCTTCCTCGACCCCGAGGCGTTCCGTGAGGCCTTCGCCGCCGACGTCGACCAGGCCACGGCGGACGTCATGGCCGCTGCGCAGCGGCCGTACGCCGCCGCCGCGTTCGCCGGCGCGCCGTCGGGCCCGCCGGCGTGGAAGACGCTGCCGTGCTGGTACCTGCTCGGCACGGAGGACAAGGCGATCCCGCCGGCGCTCCAGCGGTTCATGGCCGAGCGCGCGAACGCGACGATCGTGGAGGTGCCGGCCTCGCACGTTTCGTTCGTGTCGCAGCCCGACGCCGCGACCCAGCTCATCCTTCAGGCCGTCAACGCGACCATGCCCGCGGCGAGTCGCACCTAGCAGTCCCACACACGCGACGACGTCCCGGCTTCCGCTCGGGTCGGGTAAGCCGGACACCTTGCGGTGTCCGGCTCCCCCTCAGAACCGGGCGGGCCCGTTTCCGAGCACCCGGCTCAAGCAAGCCCCACGGGCTCGTAGGCGGGTAGAAGTGCCGGACTGCTGCCGTCGCGGCAGCGGCTCGTAGGCGAAGTGCCCAGCGTCGACGCAGTCAAGCTTGCTGTGCGGGAGCTGCTCGTGAAGGAGCTCGGCGTTGACCGCTTGGCCCGTCGCGATCGGTCGTCGCCGGGTCGGGATGAACGTTGAAAAGGCCGGAAAAGGCCGATGGGCCGTTTCGACCGCCACGACGCTCGCCGGCGAGGGTCCAGAGTTACGGTATTGCAGGCCTTTCGGACGTGCCGCGGCCAGGACTCGATGCGGGGACACCACGACCGTTTCGTGTACCGGCGGCACCAGCTCGCCCGGCATTCCACCAACAAGTAGAAAATCCAATCCCATGCGGGATTGCGGCGCCTCGAAATGGCGAGACCCGGACTCGAACCGGGGACACCACGATTTTCAGTCGTGTGCTCTACCAACTGAGCTATCTCGCCCTGGCGGCACAAGAGCCTAGCGCGGCTCGAGCCACTCCTCGATCGGCCCCGCGGGCACGAGCGACGAGAAGTCTCCGGCGTCGCGAATCTGCTCGGCGGCGGTGGCCATGGCCCGGACGGCGACCCACGTGAGCTGTCCACCGACGCTGACGCGCTGCCCTCCTGCGGACACGATCTCGGGCATCGACAACCCTGAGTGGGCGAGCACGTTGACCGGCCGGGTGACGGCCTCGCACACCCGCCGCACATCGTCGAGTTCGCGCAGCCGCGGCGCGTAGAGGACGTCGGCGCCGGCGGCCTCGTACGCGCGCAGGCGCGTGATCGTGTCGTCGAGGTCGGGGTTGTCGCGCACGTAGTTCTCCGCTCGGGCGGTCAGGGTGAACGGGAAGTCGAGGCGTCGGGCCGCCTCGACCGCCGCCGCCACCCGCTCGGTGGCGTGCTCGAGCGGATAGAAGCCGTCTCCCGGGCCCCAGTCCTCGATCGAGCCGCCGACCGCGCCGGCCTCGGCCGCGGCCGTGATCGCCCGGGCCGCGTCATCGGGCGCCGGGCCGTAGCCGTGCTCGAGGTCCATCGATACCGGCAGGTCCGTCGCGCCGTCGAGCATCCGTACGTGATCGACGACCTCGTCCAGGCTCACGCCGCCGTCGGGCCGCCCGAGCGTGAACGCGAAGCCGGAGCTGGTGCCGGCGAGCGCCTTGAACCCGAGCGCCGCAAGCACCTTCGCCGACCCGGCGTCCCACGGATTGGGGATGACGAACGGCTCGCCCTCGTGCAGCGCTCGGAACGCCTCGGCCTTCTCGTGCTGTCTCATGCCCTCCAACATACGTCCGGTTGCTCAGGCTCGCGCTCATGCCCGCCGATGTGCATCGAAGGGCACGTTTGCGTTCTCTCGCCGCCAGGCTTCCGCCGCTGAATGTCTACGTCACCGGGGTGATCCTCCTCGGCGTGGCGTGCTGCGCGGCGGTCTTCGCCCAGGACGGCGACAGCCTCTCCCGGCTCCTCACCCCGCAGGTCATGCTGCTCGCGGCCTGCGCGTTCGCGGGCGAGCTGTCTCGTTGAAGATCGTCGGGCGCGGCACCGAGGGAGAGGTGACGACATCGACGGCGCTTGCGTTCGCCGCGCTGCTGATCGCCGGCCCGGCGTGTGCCATGGTCGTCCTCGTCTGCGCCGGATGCGGCGCCGACCTGATCCGTCGCGAGCCCGCCACCAAGCTGCTCTTCAATGCGTCGCGGTACGCGATCACGGTCACCGTCACCGCAGTGGTGCTGGGCGCGCTCACCGGCGTCCCACGCATGGGGCAGGCGTTTCATTTCACGCCGGACGACCTGCCGGGCATCCTCGCCGCCGCAGCGGTGTTCTTCCTCGTCAACTTCACTCTGGTCGCGACCGCCGTCGCCCTGGCAAAGGACATCCGGGTCGGCCGCTCCGTGGCTCAAGACCTGCTCTTCCAGCTGCCCACGGGCGGGCTGATGCTCGGCCTCGCCCCGATCGTCGCCCTCGCCGCCGACTTCGCTCTCCCGTCGGTGGCGCTGCTGTTCCTGCCCCTGCTGGCCATCTACCACGGCGGACGGCAGGCGATCGCCACGAAGCACCAAGCAGTGCACGACGCGCTCACCGGGCTGCCGAACCGATCGCTCTTCCGTCATGAGACCGAGAGGATCGTCGACGCCGGCCGGGCGGCGGCCGTGATGCTGATCGATCTCGATCACTTCAAGGAGATCAACGACACGCTCGGCCACCACGCGGGCGACCGCCTGCTGCAGGAAGTGTCCGAGCGCCTGCGCTCGTCGCTCGGAGGGCAGGACATGGTCGCGCGGCTCGGCGGCGACGAGTTCGGCGTCCTGCTGCCCGTGAGCGGCGGCGAGGAGGCGAGCCGGGTCGCCGGCCGGCTGCTGACGCAGCTGCGCCAGCCGTTCTCGATCGGGGGCATCACGCTCGAGGTCGACGCCAGCATCGGCATCGCCTGTGCGCCCGAGCACGGCGCGGCGGCCGAGCAGCTGATCCAGCGCGCCGACATCGCGATGTACGCCGCCAAGGAGGGACCGCGCGGACACATGCGGTTCGAGCCGCAGCTCGACCGCTACAGCACGCGCCGCCTGAGCCTCACGGGGGCGTTGCGCTCGGCGATCGCCGACGGAGAGATCGTCGTGCACTTCCAGCCCAAGGCGGAGCTGCGGACCGGCCGCATCGTCGCCGTCGAGGCGCTCGCGCGCTGGCAGCATCCGAAGCTGGGGCTTGATCGGCCCGTCCGAGTTCGTGCCGATCGCCGAGCAGACCGGGCTGATCGGGCCACTGACGTCGTTCGTCCTGGAGACAGCGCTGCGCCAGCTCGGCGAGTGGACGGAGCAGGGCGAGGATCTGAGCGTGGCCGTCAACCTGTCCGCCCGCTCGTTCCTCGACGCGGAGCTGGCGGCCGAGCTGCCGCTGCTGCTCGAGCGCACCGGGGTCGAGGCCGAGCGGCTCGAGCTGGAGATCACGGAGAGCGCGCTGATGCTCGACCCGGCTCGTGCGCAGGTGATGCTGGAGCGGCTGAGCGCGATCGGCCTCCGGCTCTCGCTCGACGACTTCGGCACCGGCTACTCGTCGCTCGCCAACCTCAAGCGGCTGCCGGTCGACGTGATCAAGATCGACAAGTCGTTCGTGATCGACATGCCGCACGACGCGTCCGACGCGGCGATCGTGCGCTCCACCATCGAGCTCGGCCACAACCTCGGCCTGGTCGTCGTGGCGGAGGGGGTCGAGTCACACGATGCGTGGCGGCGGCTGGAGGAGCTGGGCTGCGACCTCGCGCAGGGCTACCACGTCTCGCGCCCGCTGCCCGCCGAGGCGATGACGCGCCTACTGGCAGAGCGCCGCGCCCCAGCCGAGCGCCGAGCCGTTCCCGTTCCAGGTCGTGCAGGGCTACGCCGCGTAGACGAGCTCGGCGCCGCGGAGAGCGGCGAGGCGCTCTCCCTCCTCGCGCACGTCGACCGACTCGCCGAACCAATCGGTCTCGAGTGCGAGCCGGGCACCCTGCTTGCGGGCACGCCAGAGCCCGGCCGGGCGGCCCTCGTGCAGCACCAGGCCCGGGCTGCCGACCGGGCGCCAGAGCCGCCGGTGGATCGCCTTGTCCGCGATCAGGTGCTCGCGGTCGCGCGCCACGAGCAGCGGATCGCCGGCGCCGAGCAGGCGCACGCCGCGTGCCGGCGCGGGGTTCTCGAAGTCGGCCTGGTCGGCGGCGAGCAGGTAGCCGCCCTCGACCTCGACGACCTCGTCCTCGACGGTCTTGAACAGCTGCTTCGCGTGCGCGGGCGCGATGCCGGCCCAGGCGGCGAGGCCGGTGTGGGTCGAAGGCCCGAGATGGTGCAGGTAGCGGCGCACGAGCTCGGCCTGCGCGGCCTGCGGGTCGGCCGGCGCGAGCGCCGTCCACTGATCGGTGCGGGCGTAGGCCGGCTGGCGGCCCTCGTGGCCGGCCACGCACAGCCGGCCGGCGAGCGCGGCGACGGTCAGCAGCCCGCGGCGGGCGTGGTGGCTCTCACACGCCGGGCACCACGGCAGCAGCTCGGCCGGCAGCCGTCCGCGCAGCTCCTCGTGCAGCGCGTCGCGGCTCAGCACACGGCCGTCGAGCGCCGCGCCGATCGCGGTCACCGCGTGCTCGCGGGCGGCCTCGAAGTCGCTCGGCGCGGCGCGCAGGAGGACCGCCTTGAGCGCGCGCTCGTCGGGCGGCTGCAGCGCCGCCAGGTAGATCGGGATGTCGGTCGCGGGCAGGATCGCCAGCGCGGTCCGCGGATTGGGCACCGCCACGAGCTCGCGATCGGCGAGCGCGCGGCCGAGGTCGCCGGCGTCGGGGCTGCGGGCGCAGACAGCGGTCAGCGCCGCGCCCGGCGGTGAGTCCTGGAGCCCGAACGACGCGGCGACCTCGGTGAGCGTCCGGTCGCGCGCTGCCAGCCCCTGGGCGGCGACGCGGTAGGCGAGGATCTGCACCCCGGGCAGGCTACGGAGCGGCCCAGGCGAGCAGGTCCGGCATCGGGTCGATCGGCGCCGAGCCCTCCGCGTACCAGCCGCCCGGCCAGATCTCGAAGTGGAGGTGCGGTCCGGTCGAGCGTCCGGTCGACCCGACCGAGCCGATCCGCTGCCCGGCGGTCAGCGCCTGGCCCTTCTGGACCAGGACCGAGCCGTCCAGCATGTGCATGAACACGTAGTCGCGGGCGTCGTCGCCGTGGACCACGACGTAGTGCCCCGCGCCCCCCGCCTGGAAGGCGCGCCATCCGACAAAGCCGCCGCGCGGCGTGACCACCGGCGTGCCGGCGGCGGCGGTGATGTCCTGGCCCCGGTGACTGTGGCCCGGCCGCCCGGCGCCGAACCGCGCCGCCTCGCCGCCCAGGGAGTACTGGCCCTGGACCGGGAACACGCCGGTGGCAGCCGTGACCGGCGGCGCCACGATCTCCAACGCGAGACGCCGTGACGTGCGCGCCCCGCGCTGGTTGAGCGCGCTGGCGCGCAGGCGGGCGATGTAACGACCGGGCGCGAGCTCCGGGCGCCAGGACTCCGAGCGCGCACGGCCCGTGCGCACCCGGCCGAGGCGCAGGCTCGCGGCGGGCCGCCCGCCGGCCTCGGGGATGAGGTCCACCCGGACCCGCACCTGCCGCGGGCCCGCGATCCGGTAGCGGATCGTGATCCCGGCGCCGGGCGCGATCGAGGCCGGCCTGACCGAGAACGAGGCGGTCGGGATGGGCGCGAACTCGGCCCCGCCGGTCTGGGCCTGGGCGGGTATGGCGACCGTGACTGCGATCGCCGCGGCGAGTGCCAGCGAGCGGCGCACGGCAAGAGATTCGGGGTCGGCCCGGGCCGCCTCAACCGCTGCACGCGTTCGTTCATCGCTTCTCGCCGTAGCTATATAGCCACAGGGTAATATAGTCCGAGATGGCCTCCACCTTCGACGTCCTCGCCGAGCCGACGCGACGCCGGATCCTCGACCTCCTGCGCGAGGACGAGCGGCCGGTCGGCTATCTCGTCGGCCGGCTCGAGCTCAGTCAGCCGGGCGTGTCGAAGCACCTCAGGGTGTTGCGCGACGCCGGCCTCGTGGAGGTCCGCAACGACGCCCAGCGGCGCTACTACCGCGTGCGCGCCGAGCCGCTCGCCGAGATCGACGCCTGGCTCGCGCCGTACCGGCGCCTGTGGGCGGGAACGCTCGACGCGCTCGAGCGCCACCTCGACGAGACGGAGGACTCATGACCAGCCCCTACGGCACGATCGAGACCCGCGACGACGGCAGCTACGTGCTGCGCTTCGAGCGTCGCCTCCGGCACCCGGTCGAGAAGGTCTGGACCGCGCTCACCGACCCCGCGAGGATCGAGGAGTGGTGGGCGCGCGCGGCGGTGCTCGAGCTCGTCGAGGGCGGCCGCGCGCGGATCGAGTGGCTCAACACCGACGACGAGGGCAACGCACGCCGTCGCCGAGGGTCACGTCACGCGGCTCGAGCCGCCCCACACGATCGAGTTCGACACCGACATCCACGGCCGCCTGCTGTGGGAGCTGCGGCCTGACGAGAACGGGACCCACCTCACGCTCACGGTCACGAACGCGATCCCCGACGAGTACCGCGCGAAGGTCTCGCGGCTGGCACGCACATCTCGACTTCCTCGAGGAGGCGCTCGACGGCAAGCCGGTCGACTGGCCCAACTGGCCGCCGGCCGCTGGCCGACTCCACGACCGCTACGAGGCCAGCATGCGCCCCATGAGCTGAGCGCAGCCGTCCTTCGCCAGCGGCTCGTTGAGGTTGCCGCACTTGGGCGACTGCACGCACGACGGGCAGCCGCTCTCGCACGGGCACTCGGTGACGAGCCGGTGGGCGTCGTCGACGAGCGCCTCGAACGCGAGGTAGCCGCGGCGGGCGATCCCGATCCCGCCCGGGTGGCCGTCGTAGATGAAGATCGTCGGGCGGCCGGTCTGCGGGTGGAGGTTCGTCGACAGGCCGCCGATGTCCCAGCGGTCGCACATCGCCAGCAGCGGCAGGACCGCGATCTGCGAGTGCTCGGCGGCGTGCAGCGAGCCGAGCATCTGCTCGAGCGGCAGCGCCGCGACATCGTTGCCGAACTCGTACCACAGCGCCTGGGTGGCGAACGACGTCGCCGGCAGGTCGAGCGCGACGAGGTCGATCTGCTCGTGGTCGGACAGCCGCTTGCGCTGGTAGGCGAGCACCTGCTCGGTCACCACCACGGTCCCGAACGACAAGGTCACCCCGAGCGCCGTGCGGCGCTCGATCAGCCGCTCGATGTACGTGTCGGTCTCGTACTTGGGCTGCGTGTAGTAGTCGCCCGTGAACGGGCGCACCATCGCGCGCCGGCCCTCGAGGTCGAGGCCGTCGACCTCGTACGACCGCCCGCCGTGCAGGTACACCGCCCCGTCGTGGACGGTGGTGTGCGCGCGCCTGGCGTCGACGGTGCCGAGCAGCTCTCCCGAGGTCGTGTCGACGATCACGACGCCGTCGCGGCTCGCCGACCGCAGCGAGACCGCGGCGGCCGGGAACTCCTCGGGCCGGCGCGGCACGAACGTCCCGTCCGGCCGCTCGCGCAGGTCACCCGCCGACACCAGCGCCGCCGCGAACTCGCGCCAGCGGTCGCCGAGGATCTCCGCGTCGGCATCCTCGAGCGGGCCCTCGTGCGCGGCGCAGAGCAGGTGTGCGGCGTGCAGCTGCTCGTTGAACGGGTCGAGGATCGCCGCCTCGACCGGACGGTCGAGGAACTCGTCCGGGTGGCGGCAGAAGAACTGGTCGAGCGCGTCCTCGCCCGCGATGTAGAGCGCCAGGCCGCGCCCGCGCCGGCCCGCCCGCCCCCACATCTGCCGCAGCGAGGCGACGGTGCCGGGGAAGGTGACGCAGATCGCCGCGTCGAGCGCGCCGATGTCGATGCCGAGCTCGAGCGCGTTGGTGGCCACCACGCCGAGCAGCTCGCCCTCGAGCAGCCGCCGCTCGAGCTCGCGCCGCTGCTGCGGCGTGTAGCCGGCGCGGTAGGGCGCGATCCGCTCGGCCAGCTCGCCGCGGCCCTGGTCCTCGAGCCGGAGTTGCGCGAAGCGCGACATCAGCTCGACCGCCTTGCGCGACTTCATGAACACGATCGTGCGCGCGCCCTCGGTCACCAGCTCGGCGAGCAGGTCGGCGGTCTCGGCCAGCACCGACCTCCGCGCCGCGATCTGCTCGTCCACGATCGGCGGGTTCCACATCGCGATCGTCCGCTTCGCCGCCGGCGCGCCGTCGCGGTCGACGACCGTGATGTCGTCGAGGCCGGTGAGCCGCTCCGCCAGCTCGCCGGGGTTGGCGACGGTGGCGGAGGCGAGCAGGAACCGCGGCGCGGTCCCGTAGGCGTCCGCGATCCGACGCAGCCGCCGCAGCACGTTGGCGACGTGCGAGCCGAACACGCCGCGATAGACGTGCGCCTCGTCGACCACGACCACCGCCAGGTTGGCGAAGAAGTCGCCCCACGCCGGGTGGTTGGGCAGGATCCCGAGGTGGAGCATGTCGGGGTTGGTGATGACGATGTTGGAGCGCCGCCGGATCGCCGACCGCTGCTCGCGCGGGGTGTCCCCGTCGTAGATCGCCGGCCGCGCCCGCGCGACGCCGAGCGCGTTCAGCGCCCGCGCCTGGTCCTGCGCCAGCGCCTTCGTCGGATACAGGTACAGCGCGCGCGCCCGCGCGTCGCGGCACAGGACGTCGAGCGTGGGGAGGTTGAAGCACAGCGACTTGCCGGAGGCGGTGCCGGTGGTGACGATCGTGGGCCCGGCCCAGGCGGCGTGCAGCGCCTCGGCCTGGTGCGACCACAGGCGGTCGAACCCGCGCTTGCCGAGCGCCTCGGCCACCTCGGGGTGCAGCTCCTCGGGGATCGCGACCTCCTGCGGCGGGCGCGGATGCTGCGAGGCCTGCATGACGAGCCGCTCGTCGTCGCGGCCGGCCTCGAGCAGCGCGTCCCAGGGCTCGATGTCGCGGACGACGACCATCAGTCGCCCCGGTCCTCGCGCCGCTCCTCCTGCTGCTCGAGCCGCTGCTCCTGCCGCTCCTCCTGAGACTCGAGCTCGGCGGCGCTGGTCGGCCCGAGCCGGGCGGTGACGGCGATGATCGTGACCGCGACGATCGCGATCGCCACCAGCAGCGAGCCGATCATCTGCCGCTTCATGCCAGGAACGCCCCCGCCGTGCTCGCCCAGGTGGCGGCGAGCAGCACGAACACCGTGAGGCCGAGGACGGGCAGGAAGCGGCCCGCCGCATGCCACCAGCGGATGACCACGACCTTGACGCCCAGCACGAGCAAGAGCAGGAAGCCGGTGACGGCGTGGAAGGCGCCGTCGTCCTCGAGCCCGATGTAGGACAGGCACATGATCGCGACGACGATGAGCAGGACGGCGATCGTGTCGCCCGAGGCGCGGTGCGTCCAGGCCGCCGGGCCGGCGTCGAGGAAGCGCGGCCGCAGCTTGCGGTAGAAGATCGAGGCAAGCACGACCTGATAGATCGCCAGCGCCGTCGCCACGCTCGCCAGCACCACCTTTACCTCTGTCGGGTTGCCGCGGACCAGATCCTCGATCAGCTCGCATACTAGGTGCGAGCAAGCCGCATACTGGTTCCGTGCGGTGCGTCTACGTAGACCTCGACGGCACGCTGATCGGCGCCGGCGGCTCGCTGCTGCGCGACGCCGACGGCGCGTTCTCGCTGCTCGGCGTGCGAGCGCTCGAGGCCTGCCACCGGGCCGGGGTCGAGGTCGTGATCTACTCGGGCCGCCGCCAGCTGACGGTGTTCTACGACGCCCGTCTGATGGGCATCACGTCGTACGCGTTCGAGGCCGGGGCCGGCGTCGTGCTCGACGGCGAGCTGCACTGGCTGACGGGCGACCTCGTGCCCCGCAACGGGAAGTCGATCCACGACCAGATCGAGGAGTCCGGCGCCCCGAAGCTGCTGCTCGAGCGCTTCGAAGGCCGGCTCGAGTACCACGCGCCCTGGCACGAGGGCCGCGAGGTCTCCCATCTGTTCCGCGGCGACGTCGACGCCTTCGAGGCCGACGAGCTGCTCCAGGCCGAGGGGTTGGATCACCTGCGGCTGGTCGACAACGGCGGCATCCACCCGGTGCGGCCGGGGATGGAGGACATGCGCGCGTTCCACCTCGTGCCTCGCCTCGCTTCCAAGGGCCGGGCCGTCGCCTGGCACATGCGCGCCCGCGGCTACACGCGCGAGGACTGCATCGCGGTCGGCGACTCGCGCGAGGACCTCACCGCCGCCGAGGCGGTCGCCACGTTCTGGCTGGTCGCCAACGGGATCGAGCGCGACCCGTCGATCCGCGAGGCGCTGACCGCCAACACGCGCGTCTGCGTCGAGCGCAACGGGTCCGGCGTCTACGAGGCCGTGATGACCGAGCTGGCCGAGCGGCGCTGATCAGAGCGACGCGCGCAGGATCGTCCCGAGCTCCTCGGGCCCGGCCTCGCGCGGCGACACCACCAGCAGCCGCTGCTGCTTGAGAGCGCCGTCGATCAGCGCGTCGACGTCGCCGACGTCGTAGCCGAGCTCGCGTATGCCGGTGGGGACGCCGAGGTCGCGCATGAGGTCCAGCAGCAGGTCGGGCAGGGTGTTCTCATCGGCCTCCGGGAGCGGCTCGCCGGCCAGCAGCTCCGCCACGCGGCGGTGGCGGTCGGGCGCCGCCTCGAAGGTGAAGCGGAACGCGGCCGGCGCCGTCACGATCACCGACTGCCCGTGCGGGACGAAGCCGTGGTCGTCCGGATAGCCCGGCGGGTGGTACTCGTGCTTGAGACCCGCGATCGGATACGCGCACGCGTGGGGGATGTGGACGCCCGCCGCCCCGAAGCCGATCCCGGCCAGCGACGCGGCCAGCATCATCCAGCCGCGGGCCTCCTGGTCGCCGGCGACGGCGTCGCGCAGGAAGCGGCCGCCGTACTCGAGCGCCTTCGCCGACCAGATGTCGGAGATCGGCGTCGACCCCTGGTAGGGCGGGCGGTCGCCCGGCGACGACGGCCGCTCGCGCTCCGAGAACGGCCGGGCGACGAACGACTCGGCGGCGTGGCAGATCACGTCGAGGCCGCAGGAGGCCACCACCTCGGAGGCCAGCGAGGTGGTCAGCGATGGGTCGACGATCGCCTGGTCCGGCCGCAGGTAGCGGTGCGAGATGCCGGTCTTCACGTGCTGCTCGGGGACGTCGAGGATCGCCACCGTCGTCGCCTCGGCGCCGGAGCCGCAGGTGGTGGGGATCGCCAGCAGCGGCTTGAGCGGGGACGGAGGCTTGCGCCCGCCGCCGACCGGCGGGTTCACGTACTCCATGAGCTCGCCGCCGTGGGTGGCGATCAGGTCGGAGACCTTGGCGGTGTCGATGCTCGACCCGCCGCCGATCCCGACGAAGCCGTCGAAGCCGCCGTCGACCGCGAAGGCGGCGGCCTCGGCGAACGAGGAGTCGCTCGGCTCGACGCGCGCGCGGTCCCACACCTCGGTCTCGATCCCCGCGGCCTCGATCGACTCCTGCACGCGGCCGGTGATCCCGGCGGCCGCCACGCCGGGATCCGACACCAGCATCGCTCGCTTCACGCCGAGGCGCTCGAGCTCCCAGCCCGCCTCGGCGGCGGCGCCGGGCCCGTACTTGAGCGGCGTCGCCTCGAGCGTGAAGACCTGCTCGCGCGTCAACGCGTCCCTGCGGTCTCCCGGAACCGCTCGCGGTCGAAGCGCTTCTCGCGCACCAGCTCGCGCTCCTCCTGCTCGTCCGCGTGGACGTCCTTGTCGTAGGTCTCATGCGCGAACAGCGTCGCGACGACCGAGATCAGGCCCATGCCCATCATGTACACCGCAACCAGCGTCGGGCTGCCGCCGTTGGCCGCCAGCAGCGCGGTCGCGATCAGCGGCGCGAAGCCGCCCGCGAACACCGACGCGAGCTGGTAGCCGAGCGACGCCCCGCTGTAGCGCACGCGGGTGCCGAACAGCTCCGAGAAGTACGCGGCCTGCGGTCCGTACATCAGGTCGTGCCCCAGGTTGACACCGACGGCGATCGACAGCCAGATCAGCACCGGCGACTCGGTGTTGATGAGCCCGAACAGCGGGAACGCCCACAGCGTCGTGATCACCGCGCCCGCCAGGTACAGCGGCTTGCGGCCGACGCGGTCCGACAGCGCGCCCCACAGCGGCACCGTCACCAGGCCGATGGCGGCGGCGATGATCACGCCCCACAGCATCGTGCCCTTGGCCAGGCCCAGCTCCTCCTCGCCGTAGGCGAGCACGAACACGGTCAGGATGTAGAAGCAGCCGTTCTCCGCGACGCGCATGCCCATCGCGACCAGCACCTCGCGCGGGTACTTGCGGATGACGTCGACGATCGGCTTGTCGGCCTCGGTCTTGGTCTCCTTGACGCGCTCGAACGCCGGCGACTCCATCAGCTTGAGGCGGATGAACAGGCCGACGGCGACGAGCAGCGCGCTGACCAGGAACGGGACGCGCCAGCCCCAGGCCATGAACGCGGCCTCGCTGGTCACGGCCTGCACGAGCGCGAACACGCCGGTCGAGAGCAGCAGGCCCGCGGGCACGCCCATCTGCGGCCACGAGCCGAAGAAGCCGCGCCGGCCCTTCGGGGCGTGCTCGACCGACATCAGCACCGCGCCGCCCCACTCGCCGCCGACGCCGATGCCCTGCGCGAAGCGCAGCACGACGAGCAGCATCGGCGCGATCACGCCGATCGAGGCGAACGTGGGCAGCACGCCGATCAGGAACGTGGCGATGCCCATGATCAGCAGCGACAGCACGAGCATCGACTTGCGGCCGATGCGGTCGCCGTAGTGGCCGAAGACGATGCCGCCGATCGGCCGCGCCGCGAAGCCGACCGCATAGGTGCTGAACGCGAGCAGCGTGCCGACGAGCGGCTTCGCCTCCGGGAAGAACAGGTCGCCGAATACAAGCGCGGCGGCCGTGCCGTACAGGAAGAAGTCGTACCACTCGATGGTGGTGCCGATGAAGCTCGCCGCAGCGACCTTCTTGACCGACTGCGTCTCGCCCCCGGTCTGCCCACCGAGGCGTTCCACTGATTCCACGGTTCCTCGCCTCCCTTTAGGTCTGGTAACCGAGAAAAGGCCTACCCGTCAGATAAGGCGCCCGAACCAGGCAAGTGAGAGCGCGCCGCCGGCCAGCAGCAGCACCACCGCGCCGCCCGCGAAGGCCGCCGTGACCTCGCGCTCGACCGGGCGCGAGGACAGGCGGGTGCCCAGGTTGGCGTAGATCGACTCGAGCCGAGCGGCGTCGGGCGCCGCGAAATAGCGGCCGCCGGTGATGCGCGCGATCTCGCGCAGCGTCTCGGTGTCGGGCGGCACCTGGATCCGCTGCAGGCCGCCGAACTGGTCGCGCACCTCGACCTCGCCGCTCGGCGTGCCGAGCGCGATCGCGAAGACGGGAACGCGGGCCTGCTGCGCCTGGCGGGCGACCTCGAGCGGGGAGATCGCGCTCTGCGTGTCCTTGCCGTCGGACAGCAGGACCATCACCGCGGGCAGCCGGCGCGTGCCGGTCCCGCGCTCGTCCGGCACCGGCGTTCGCGCGAGGGCGAGCGCGCGCTCGAGCCCGAGCGCCATCGCGGTGCCGCCCTCGGCGCGTAGCCGGTCGAGTGCCGCGCGCACCGGCGAGCGGTCGGTGGTGGGCGGGGTCTGCACCTCCGCGAAGTCGGCGAACGTGACGAGCCCGAGGCGGAACGCCTCCGGCAGCTCGTCGGTCAGCCGGTGCGCGGCGTCGACGGCCGCGGTCAGCCGGTCGGGCTGGACGTCGTTGGCGTTCATCGAGCCCGAGACGTCGGTGACCATCATCACCGTCGCCGCCCGCTGCGGCGCGGCGACGGTCCGCTGCGGACGCGCGAGCGCGAACACGAGCGTCGCCAGCGCGAGCAGGATCAGGAGTGGCGGCAGGTGGCGCCGCCACGCCGGGCGCTCGGTGACGAGGTTGGGCAGCAGCGCCGGATTGGCGAACGTCGCCGCCTCGCGCCGGCGCCGGCGCTGCACGGAGAGGTAGGCCAGCGCCGCGAACGGGATCAGGAGCAGCCCGGCGAGCATGACCGGGTCGCGGAAGGTCATCGGGCCGCCCTCCGGCCCGGTGTCCGCAGCATGGCCTCGCTGCGCCGCAGATGGCCCGCGAGGGCGCGCAGCCAGTCTCCCTGGGTGGACAGGACGAGGTGCTCGGCGCCGGCCCGGCGCAGCGCGCCCGCCACCTCCTCGCGCTCGGCCGCCGCCGCCTCCGCGAACCTGCGCCGCAGGCGGCGGCCGCTGGTGTTGACCTGGAGCTGGCGGCCTGTCTCGGGGTCGACCAGCCACAGGTCGCCCATCGGCGTCAGCTCCTGCTCGCGCGGGTCGCGGATCTCGACCGCGAGCACGCCGTGACGGGCGCGCAGGGTGCGGAGCTGGCCCTCCCAGTCACGCTCCCCGCGGAAGTCGGAGACCACCGCCACCAGGCCGCGGGCGCGCGCGACGGCGGCGACCCTCGAGAGCGCGTTGCCGAGCGACGTCGCGCCGGCGCCCTCGTCCTCCGGCTCGCGGCGCAGCTCGGCGAGCAGCCCGAGCAGCCCGAGCCGCCCCTGGCGCGGGCGCAGCAGCTTCGGCTCGCCACCGCCGAAAGCGACCACGCCGAGCCGGTTGCCGCGGCGGCTGCCGACATGCCCGATCGCGATCGCGACGCCCTCGGCGACGTCGGCCTTGCGGCGGTCGGCGGTGCCGAACGTCATCGACGCCGAGCTGTCGAGCACGAGCCACGCGGTCAGCGCGCGCTCGCCGACGTGCACGCGGACGTGCGGCTCGCGCATGCGCGCGGTCACGTTCCAGTCGATGTAGCGGACGTCGTCGCCCGGGAGGTAGGGCCTGATCATCGCGAGCTCGGTGCCGGCGCCGACCTGCGGCGTGAGGTGCTCCCCCGGGACCAGGCTCTCGACGCGCTTCAGGACCGCGAGGTCGAGCGAGCGCAGCACCGTCGGCGGCACCGGGCCGGGGCCGGGACGGTCCGGCGTGCGCTCGACGACGGGCAGCTCGCGCGGGCGACGGGTCACGGCAGCCGCCCTCCGCGTGCGACCGCGGCCACCATGCCGAACACGAGCAGCGCCAGCCCGCCGCCCGCGAACGCGGCGGTGACCTCCTGCTTCTCGCGCCGGGTGGCGAGGCGAGTGCCGAGGCTGCGGTAGATGTCGGACAGCCGCTGGGCGTCGGCCGCCTGGAAGAAACGCCCGCGCGACTCGCGCGCGATCTCCTGCAGCGTGCCGACGTCGGGCGGCACCGTCTCGGTCCACGTCGTGCCGTCGCGGCGCGTGTGCTCGATCGTGCCGCCGGCCGTGCCGAGCGCCACCGTGTAGATCGGGATCCGCAGCTCGCGCGCGCGCTCGGCGACCGTCACCGGGTCCTCGGTGCCGGCGGTGCTGGCGCCGTCCGACAGCAGCACGATGGCGGCCGGCAGCCGCTGGGGCACGCCGAGCTCGTTGGTGACCGGCGTGCGCGCCGCCTCGATGCCGAGCGCGAGGCCGTCGCCCATCGCAGTTCCGCCGCTCGCGGTCAGCCCGTCGACCCCGGCGCCGATGCGCTGCTTGTCGGTGGTCGGCTCGACCAGTTGGGAGGCGACGTGGTTGAAGCCGACCAGCCCGAGGCGGAAGTCGCGCGGCAGCTTGTCGACCAGCGCGTGGCCCGCCTGCTTGGCCGCGAACAGGCGGGTCGGCTGGACGTCGGTCGCCCGCATCGAGCCGGAGACGTCGGTCACCATCACCACCATCGCCTGCCGTTGCTCGGCGGCCACCGTGCGCTCCGGCCGCGCGAGCGCGATCAGCAGCGCGGCGAGCGCGAGCAGCGCCAGCAGCGCCGGGATGTGACGCGTCCAGTTGGTGCGAGCGGCGACTGCGGCCAGCACGTCGACGTTCGTGAAGCGGACCGCGAACCGCCGGCGACGGCGCTGGGCGACGACATAGGCGGCCAGGGCGAGGGGAACCAGCGCCAGCCCCAGCAGCAGGAGCGGCTCCTGGAACGTCACTACTTCGCGTGCTCCTCCGCCAGCTCGATCCGCGGCATCGGCACCTGGTCGAGCACGTCGTCGAGCACCCGGTCGGCATCGACGCCGGCGGCCAGCGCCTCGTAGGTGAGCACGAGCCGGTGGCGGAGCACGTCGCGTGCCAGGTCGCGCACGTCGATCGGCAGCAGGTAGTCGCGGCCGCGCAGCAGCGCGAGCGCGCGGCCGGCGTGGATGAGGTTGATCGAGCCGCGCGGGCTGGCGCCGAACTCGACCCAGCCCTGGCCGCCGGGGTCCTCGCGCGTGGCGGTGGTGAGCGCGACCGCGTACTCCATCACGCGCCGGTCGACGAACACGCCGGCGGAGGCCCGCTGGTAGTCGGCGAGCATCTCGGGGCTCAGGACCTGGCGCGCGACCGCGCCGCCGTCCAGCGACCGCTCGACCACGGCGACCTCGTCGCGCGTCTCCGGATAGTCGACCACGAGCTTGAACATGAAGCGGTCGACCTGCGCCTCGGGCAGCGGATAGGTGCCCTCGGACTCGATCGGGTTCTGGGTGGCGAGCACGAGGAAGGGGTCGGGCACGGGGTGCGTCGTGTGACCGATCGTCACCTGGTGCTCCTGCATCACCTCGAGCAGCGCCGACTGGACCTTGGCGGGGGCGCGGTTGATCTCGTCGGCGAGCAGGAAGTTGCAGAACACGGGGCCGAGCTCGGTGTCGAACCCGCCGGTGTCGGGCCGGTAGATGCGGGTGCCGACGAGGTCGGCAGGTACCAGGTCGGGCGTGAACTGGAGCCGCTTGAACGAGCCGCCGAGCACGTCCGCCACCGTCTTGACGGTCAGCGTCTTGGCCAGGCCGGGGACACCCTCGAGCAGGACGTGGCCGCCGGCGAGCAGCGCCACCAGCACGCGTTCGAGCATCGCCTCCTGGCCGACGATCACGCGCTTGATCTCGAACAGCCCGGTCTCGAGCGCGTCGTGGGCGGTGCGCGCGGAACGCGAGTCGTCCTCCTCGCGCTCCAGTGCCCGCAGGCGCCGCTCGTCCGCTGTCATCCGATCTCCTGGGTCGTGGAATCAGCCATCAGGGGTTGTTCGCCTGCTCGGGCTGGTCGCCGAGCGTGACCGTGAGGGTACGCCGTTCGCCGTCTCGCTCCACCACTACACGTACCTCATCGCCCGGGCGGCGGGCGTTCACGACCGCCGAGACGTCGTCGGGATCGCGTACCGGCTGATCGGCCGCCTCGACGATCCGGTCGCCCGCGCGCAGGCCGGCGCGCGCGGCGGCAGCGCCCGGGGCCACCGCGACGACCAGCGCTCCGCCCTCCGGTGCGGTCTCGCTGCGAACGCCGAGGAACGCGCGCTCGGGCTCCTCGCCGCGTTCGAGCGCCGGGAGCGAGCGCTTGATCTCGTCCACGGGCACTGCGAACCCGACGCCGGAGTTGGCGTTGCCGCCGCCGGTGCGGATCTGCGAGTTGACGCCGATCACGCGGCCCTGCTCGTCGAGCAGCGGGCCGCCCGAGTTGCCGGGGTTGATCGCCGCGTCGGTCTGGATGGCGCCGGAGATCGAGAAGTCATTGGGAGCGGTGATCGTGCGCCCCAGCGCGGACACGATGCCGCTGGTGACCGTGCCCTCGAGCCCGAACGGGCTGCCGATGGCGATCACCGGGTCGCCCGGCCGCAGGTCCTCGGAGGCGCCGAGCTCGAGCGGCTGCAGCTCCTCGCCGACGTCCTCCGGGTCGACCTTCAGCAGCGCGAGGTCGACCGACGGGTCGTCGCCCAGCAGCTCGGCCTCGATCGGCTCGCCGTCCTCGCCGAAGCGCACGCGGAACTCATCCGCCCCGGCGACCACGTGCTGATTCGTGACGACGCGGCCCTCGTCGTCGATCACGAAGCCTGAGCCGCTCGCGGCCTGGCCGCCGCCCGGAAACGGCAGCTCGCCGGCGCCGGAGTTGGCCTGCACGAACACCACACCCTGGGCCACGCGCTCATAGAGGGCGGCGACGTCGAGCGCTGCGCCGGACGGCTGCGTGGTCGGCTGGGGGGTCGTCGCCGAGCGGGTCGCCGGCTCGGAGTCGTCGTCGAACGCGCCCGCGAGCGCGAGGACGCCGACGACGGCGCCGACCGACACCGCGCCGGCGATGAAGAACAGGAGCCGGCTCATGCCGGCATTGCTTAGCGCCCTCCGGTCAGCTTCGGATAAAGGCTTCGAGGCCTGCACCGGTGCCGAACGACCCCGCCCCGCTCACGACCGCGCGGAGTGACCCGGGCGACGGCAAGAAGAGGTGGGGCCGGGGCGGCATCGGGGTATGGTTCCGCCTCAATAGCCCGTGGGAGGGCGCTACCTCGACAGGGGAGGGAGATTCATGAGCGCACGAAACGTGCGTCATCTGTTGGCTGCTGCGATCGCCGTAGGGGTCGTAGCCGTGCTGCCGTCGAGCGCGGCAGCGCATCCGGAAGCGTGCGCGGACGCGACGCTGGCGTCGATGCCGAGCGGCGCGATGTTCGAGGAGTGGGGCGATGCATACGAGGTCTGCATCGGATCCGCGGCCGTCAAGAACTTCGACGACTCAGGCGCTCGACTCGAGGCGGGCGACGCCACCGGCACTTCGAACCTCAAGCACCTCTTCAACCGGCCCAAGTCCGCTCCGTTCGACGACGTGGTGACGAACACCGACCTGAACTCGGACCTCGCGTTCGAGGACGGCTACGCGTTCCAGGGCAATTACGACGGCCTCCAGGTCTTCGACGTCCGCAACGGCGCCCGGCCGAGCTACGCCGGATTCGTGCACTGTCCGGGCTCGCAGAATGACGTCACCGTCAACGACGGGATCCTCGTCAGCTCGACGGATTCCCGCCGCAACAAGCCCGAGTGCGAGGGCAACCGCGCCGCGACCGCCGCGGAGTCGGTCAGCGAGGCCACGAGCTGGGAGGGCCTGCGGATCTGGGACGCCTCCGATCCCTCGAACCTCGAGTACGTGACAGCCGTGCGCACCGACTGCGGCTCCCATACCCACACGGTGATCCCCCAGAAGACCCGGCTCCTGATCTACGTGTCGTCCTACGACAGCGCCGCCGGCCGCGTCAACTGCGAGGGCACGCACGACAAGATCTCGATCGTCGAGGTCCCGCGTGCCAACCCCGCCGCTGCGCGCGTGCTGAGCGAGCCGGTGCTGTTCCCCGACGGCGGCAACCCGGGTGACGCGGACACGCGCGCCACGAACGGCTGCCACGACATCACCGTCTACCCGGCGATCGACCTGGCCGCCGGCGCCTGCATGGGCGAGGGCGTGATGATGGACATCTCCGACCCGGAGCGTCCGGAGGTGCTGTCGAACATCATCGACAACGAGAACTTCGCGTTCTGGCACAGCGCCACGATCAGCGACGACGGCAACAAGGTGCTGTTCACCGACGAGCTCGGCGGCGGCACGGCGCCGACATGCAACCCGACGGTCGGGCCCAACAAGGGCGCCGACGCCATCTACGACATCACGGATCCGGCCAACCCGAAGTTCATGAGCTACTTCAAGATCCCGAGGACGCAGAACAACTCGGAGAATTGCGTGGCTCACAACGGCAGCCTGATCCCGAACAACAAGGGCCGCGACCTGCTCGTGCAGTCCTGGTACCAGGGCGGCGTGTCGATCATCGACTGGACCGACGGCAACGACGTGGAGGAGCTCGCCTGGTTCGACCGTGGGCCGTTCTCCACCGCCGAGCCGCCGAACCCGCTGGCCGGCTTCTGGTCGTCGTACTTCTACAACGGCTACATCTACGGCAGCGAGATCCAGCGCGGCTTCGACGTGTTCAAGTTCACGGACCCGAGCGTCGCCGGCTCGAGCGCGTACAAGATGGGCACGCTGAACGTGCAGACGCAGGAACCGCAGGGCAAGCCCGGCCACCGCAAGGGGCAGAGCTAGTCCTCCGCGCTACGCGAGGCCCTCGGCCAGTTCGGTGCCGAGGGCCTCGCCGGCCGCCTCCAGCTCGCGCAGGTCGGTCGCCTCGATCACGCGCATGAGGTCGATGATGCGCTTGCCGAACCCGTCGAGCGCGTCGGTACCGACGATCGCGTGCAGCGGCACGCCGGCCTGACGGGCGCGGGTGCCGATCTCGCCCACCAGCTTGCCCTGGAGGGTCTGCGCGTCGAGCTTGCCCTCGCCGGTGACGACGGCGCGGGCGGCCCGCATGCGCGCGTCGAAGTCGAGCGCGTCGAGCACCCAGGGCGCGCCCGGCTCCAGCACGGCGCCGTGAGCCGCCCACAGCCCGCCCGACAGTCCGCCCGCGCAGCCGGTCATCGGCACTCCGCGCGGGTCGCGCGGCCAGCGTCCCGCCAACTCGTCGAGCCGTCGCTCGAGCCGTCTGACCATGGCCGGGTCGGCGCCCTTCTGAGGGCCGAACACCTTCGGGGCGTGCTCGAACGGCGTGCGCACGTCGCACAGCACGACGAGGCGCGCCCCGCCGACGCCGCCGGCCTCCTCGATCGCCTCGAGCGCGCCGGCGCCGCCGTCGGTGGTCGCCGAGCCGCCGACCGCGACCACGATCACCTGTGCGCCCGCCGCGGCGGCGGCGGCGATCAGCTCGCCGGTGCCGTAGGTCGAGGCCGCCCACGCGTCGCGCTCGTCCTCGGCCACGAGGCCGAGCCCGCTCGCGGTCGCGGTCTCCACGATCGCGGAGCCGCCCTCCTCGACGCGCGCGAAGCAGCCGTTGAGCTCGCGCCCGAGCGGGTCGTGGGCGGGCGCCGCCACCACCTCGCCGCCGAGCCGCGGCAGCAGGGCGGCCATCGTGCCCTCGCCGCCGTCGGCGACCGGGCACAGGTCGGGCGGCATCAGGCCGGCGCGCTCGAGCCCGCGGCCGATCGCGCCCGCCACCTCGGCGGCGCTGAAGGTGCCCTTGAACGAATCGGGGGCGACGAGGACGGGCCGCTCGGGAAGCGTCACCGACACATTCTCGCGCCTGCCGACATGTCACCATCGAAGCCATGGCAAGCACCCCCCGGCCCCTCACGCTGCGGGCATCCGACGACGAGACCCTGAAGGCACTGCAGGCCGCCGTCGGCGTCCTGGCCGCCAAGTGGAGCGTCGTCGTGCTCGCGCGCCTCGCCCAGGGCACGCATCGCTTCAACGAGCTGCTGCGCCAGATCGACGGTGTCTCGCGCCGCATGCTCAGCGCCACCCTGCGCCAGCTCGAGCGCGACGGGCTGGTCGAGCGCCACGTCTACGCGCGCGTGCCCGCGCGCGTGGAGTACGAGCTGTCGCCGGTCGGCGAGAACCTTCTGGTCGCGCTCGCCCCGCTCGCCGGCTGGGGTCTCGAGCACCAGGCCGACATGTCGAGCGCCCGCGAGCACTACGACCGCCTGCAGCGCTGGCGCACGGAGGGCGAGGAGATCAAGGCTCGCTCGCAGACCGCCCCGCGCATCGTCTAGCGGACCGTGATCGGCGTGCCCACCGGCATCGCGCTGCCGAGCCGCCGCATGTCGCGGTTGCGCAGCCGGATGCACCCGTGCGACACGCGGCCCGGAACGAGGTCCGGCCGGTTGGTGCCGTGAATGCCGACGAAGCCGCCCGCCGGCCAGTCCGTCAGCGTCGGCGAGCGGGCGCTGGTGCCGAAGGCGAGGGGACCGTAGAACGGACTGCGGTACGAGGTAAGCCGGTTGCGGACGTAGAACTCGCCACGCGGCGTCGGCGCCGCCGGCATCCCGACGCCGACCGGTACGCGCATGACCGGGCGCCCATCCCGCAGCAGTGTCGCCTGCAGCGCGTCGAGGTCGACCACGAAGCGGGTGTTCACGGTGTCGTAGCCGCCGAGTGCGCGGCGCGGGACCCACCCGGTCGTGTTGTTCGGCAGCACCGGAAGGCGCACGCGCACCCACAGCCGGCCTCCCCGGTCGACGGCCCGGTCGAGCGCCGGCACGAGGTTTGTCGTGTCCTCCGGCGTGCGCTGCGACAGGTGGCCCACCGGCCGTGCACGAGGCCGCGGCTCGGCCCGCGCCACGGTCGCGGTCTCGACCTTCGCCCAGCGCGACTCGTGCCGGTCGGAGGCGAGCGGGACCGGGTCGCCGATCGGAAACGCCGGCTCCGGCGGCCGGGGGAGCGTCGGAGTCTCGACTCGAGCGCCGGGCGCCGGCTCTGCGGGCCGGCTGCCGCCGACGAGCGTGACGCCGGCAACGGCGATCGCCGTGAGGGCGGCGACGATCGCCGCCCGCCGCCCGCGGCCCTCGATCAGCCGGTGAACCGCGGCGATCGCCTGCTCCGGGTCTTCATCGTGAAGTTCGTGCGTTCGACCAGGGTGAGCACGCTCTTGGCCGTCCGCGGCTCGTCGAAAGCGTTCGGTGCCGGCGAGCTGCCGGCCAGCCGGCGGATCCAGGCCGCGTGCCGCGCCTCGACGGTGTGGATCCCGAGGGCGGCGACGAGAAGGCCGCTGTCGGAGATGTACGGCGCCTGGCCCTTGTAGGCCGCGACCGCCAGGTCCTCGAAGGCGACGGCCGTGCGCGTGAAGGCGTCCCGCTTCTCCGTCGCGCCGCGGAAGTCGTAGCGGCCCCGGCTTATGGCACGGCGGCCGAGCACCTGGCGGAGCGCCTCGACGTGCGCCCGCTCATGAGCGCCCACGACGCGCGCCTGGCGGCCGAGCTCTCCGCTGAAGCCGCCGAGCTGCTCGACCTCCGAGTAGAACGAGTCCTGCAGATACTCGAGCGCCAGTGCGTAGTTCAGGATCGCGATGTCGCGCTTGGCGGACTGCGCCTCGGCGTCCGGCGGCGCGGCGAAGGCGGCGAGCAGAGTCGCGCCCCCGAGCGCCGCCTTTGACAGGAACTCGGCGCGCGTCGAGCCCTGCAGTTCGGCGAGAGGCTCGAGCAACGCGCCGTCGCGGTCCAGCGTGGTGAGGGTGAGATCGGACATCTTGCCTACCCGAGGAAGCCCGTACGGTTGAGCGCCTTGGTGACCTCCTCGGCCGAAGCGCGAGGCTCTGACGCGAATGGAGCGGGGTTCTCGCCCAGCAGGTCGCGAATCCAGGCCGCGTGACGAGCCTCGACGGACACGATCCGCGCCGCCGCACCGAGCGCGTCCTTGGTCAGGTTCGGAGCCTGCGTGTTGTAAGCGGCGACGCCGAGGTCCTCGAGCTCCCGCGCCGTCCTCCCGAATGTCTTCGCGTCGCCGGTCGCGTCGCCGAAGTCGAAGGCGGGAAGCTCGCGCACGTCATCGCCCAGCGCCTGGCGAACAAGATCGGCGTGTTCCTCCTCCTGGGCGCCGACCTGCTCGGCAAACTGCCGCAGCTCGCCTGTGAGCGAGCCCCGCTGGAGCGCGTCGGCGTAGAACGCCGCCTGCAGCTCCTCCAGCAGCAGGGCGAAATTGAGGATCTCGCGGTCCTGCTTCCTCGACGGCTGCGAGGCCGCGCCGTCGGCGAGGCCTCCTAGCAGCGCGCCGCCCGCGGCCACGCCGGCGCCCGCGAGCATCGCGGTCGTGAGGACGTCGGCGCGGGAGAGAGAGTTGCGGACTTCCTGTCCATGATCAGACACCAATCTGCCCTTTCGGTTGGAACCTGGCTTCGTACCAAGCTTCGCCATGTCCGGCCGGCTCCCAGCCCTGCTCGGTGAGCTGGTCCAGGAGGCGCCGGTGAGCGGCCACCGCGGCGCGGCTGCGACCGACCTGACGATCGCCCGCCGGCAAGAACGGGGGAGACTCCGCGAGCCACACGCACGTGCCGTCGGTGCCGAACCCCGCCACCGCGAATCGGGAGCACACCGAGTCGCTTCGGCACACGATCTCGCATCGCACCGGCACGAAGACGCGCGCCTCCGCCGCCTCGAGCGCTTCGAGCTCCGGGCTGGGCATCGGGGCGCAGTCGTGCCGGTCTTCCGCGACCACCTTCCGCTGGCGGCGGTTGGCCGCGAGCCCGTGTGGGCGCGCCTGCGGGCCGCCGGCCTCGTGGCGGCGGTCGTGCGTGCCGCGGATTTCCTCGGCGCCGCCGGGGCGTGGGCGGCGGCCAGGCCGCCACGCAGCTTGACCGGCAGGTCGCCGAGCCCGAGCGCGCCGCCAAGGAGGAACGCGGTCAGGATGAGCGAGATGGCGAGGAGAGCGGGCACGGCGGACCCCATGTCCCCCGCCGGCATTGGCGCGGCCACCGCCGGCGCACGCCCGGGGCGCTCGGGCGGATAGACCCGCTCCAACGTCCCCGTGTGCCGCGGGTGAAGGGGGTACGCCTGCCACAGCTCTTCGGGCTGAGGTCGAGTCTGTGCGTCGGCGGTGGCTGGGACCTCCAGTCCCGAGAAGCCGCTCCATCCCACCGAGAGCGCTATGACGACGCCGACGACGACCTTGACACATCCGTGCAAAATTCCGTCTCCTCTGACCGAGCTCCGGCTCGGTCAAGGGCATGGTACCCCGCCGCGCCAGCTCCCTACCGGACACCGAAGGCCGGAGGAACTCCGGCGCGCCACTTTGGTGGGCGGCGTCAGCTGAGCAGCTGGTCGGTCCGGCACTCGGCGGGCGGCTTGTCCTCCCGCCAGCGCGCGATCTTCGCTCCGTGGCGGATGCGGTCGTTGCTCGTGTGGTCGAACGTGATCTCGACCACCAGCTCGGGACGCAGCTCGATCCACTCGAGCTCGCGATCGCTCGCCCAGCGGCTCGGGTCGCCCATGCCCCGCTCGCCGGTCTCGTACGGCTTCAGCCGGGCGGGCAGCTCGCGCTTCTCCTTCGCCGAGAAGCCTGACGTGTGGCCGACCGTGCGCAGGTTGCCGGCCTCGTCGTAGAGCCCGAGGATCAGAGAGCCGACCGTCCCCTCCTCCTTGCCCGGCCGCCAGCCCTGGACGACGGCATCGATCGTGCGGATGCGCTTGATCTTCAGCATCCCCGTCCGCTCGCCGGGGCGGTAGGGCGCGCTGCGCTCCTTGGCGACGACGCCCTCGGCGCCCTCGAGCCACTCCTGGGCGCCGTCGGGGTCGAAGACGGTCGGCGTGAGGTCGAGCGGGGCGTCGACGCGCTTCTCGAGCCGCCCGCGGCGCTCGTGCTGCGGCAGCTCGAGCAGGACCTCGTCGCCGTCGGAGAGCAGGTCGAAGGCGATGAAGCGCGTCGGCGTCTGCTCGGCCAGCATGCGGATGCGCGACTCGGCGGGGTGGATCCGCTGGCCGAGCGCGTCGAAGTCCTGCCGGCCGTGCTCGTCGAACAGCACGATCTCGCCGTCGAGCACGTACCGGCCGTCGGGGAACTTCAGCTCGGGGAAGTAGCGGGTGAGCGGGCGGCCGTTGCGGGACTGCAGGTAGACGTCGTCACCATCGACGAACGCGATCGCGCGGAAGCCGTCCCACTTGGGCTCGTAGCTCCAGCCGTCGCCGGTGGGCAGCTTCTTGGCGGAGCGGGCGAGCTGGGGAAGCAGCGGGGGCGCGAGGGGGAGGGTCATGTGCCCCAGGAAATCACGAAGCCCGTGCCGCGGGGAACGACAAGGGCTTCGGAGAGGGGGAGTGTGGAGGGCGCTCTAGGAGAGCGGCTTGCGCTCGTCGAACCCGGGCCGGTCTTCGGGTCCGAACAGGACACCGATGACGGCCGCGAGGGGGAGCGCGATGGCAAGGATGATCGACATGCCCTCAGTATCGGACGTTGTGCGCCATTGGCGTATACTTGATTGACTAGAGCATCAGAAGGTTTAGCCTATAACGCTTCAGCAGCTCACCTACTTCCTCACCGCCGCCGAGCACGGATCGTTCTCGGCCGCCGCCGAGAGCCTGTTCATGGCCCAGCCGAGCCTGTCCGAGCAGATCCGCCGGCTCGAGGCCGAGCTCGGCGTGTCGCTGTTCGCGCGCGTCGGCCGGGGGCTCGAGCTGACCGAGGCCGGCCGGCTGCTGCGCCCGCACGCCGAGCGGACGGTGGCCGCCGCCCGTGAGGCCGCGGAGTCCGTCCAGGAGGTGCGCGACCTCACCGGCGGCACGGTCGCCTTCGGCACCTTCGGGAGCGCCCACCACTACCTGCTGGGCGGGCTGATCGAGGACTTCCGCACCCGTCATCCGAACGTGCGCGTGCGGGCCGTCGGGCAGAACTCGGCCGAGGTGGCCGACGCGGTGCGGGAGGCTCGGCTCGAGGCCGGGCTCGTGATGCTGCCGATCGACGACCGCGGGCTCGACGTCCGGCCCGCGCTGCGCGAGGAGCAGCTGTACGTGAGCGCCAGGCCGGCGCGGCTGCGCGAGCCGATGACGATCGAGCGCCTCGCCGAGGCGCCGCTGATCCTCTACGACGCGCGCTGGGGCGCCGACGACCCGACCCGCCGCCAGCTCCGCGACCGGGCCCAGCGCGCCGGCGTCAAGGTCGAGGCGCAGATCGAGGTCGAGTACGTGACCGCCGCGCTCGAGCTCTGCGCCCGCGGCCTCGGCGACACCGTGAGCAACCAGACGATGATCCGCTCACGCGGCTACGCACCGCAGCTCGCCGGCGTCCCGTTCGACCCGCCCCTGTACGACACGTTCGCCTTCATCACCCGCCGCAACGCCCAGCTCTCGCCGGCCGGCCGCGAGTTCATGGCGCTGGCCGAGAAGCGCGTCGCGGCGCTCGAGCCGCGGCTCGAGGCGTGACGTCGGTCGCGTCGATGCGCATCAGGGCGGAGGATATGCTCAGAGCCATGTCCCACGACCAAGCGACCGTCGCCGAGGAGGAGTACCTCCAGACGATCTTCTGGCTCCAGGAAGCAGGGCTGCCGATGACCGGCGCCAACGTCGCCCGCGCCATGCAGCTCTCCGCTCCGACCGTCCACGAGATGATCGGCCGGCTGGAGCGCGACGGCTACATCACGCGCGGTCCCGACAAGGCGCTGCTGTTCACCGACCATGGCCGCGAGCACGCCGAGGGCGTGGTGCGGCGGCATCGGCTGATCGAGCGCTTCCTGACCGACGTGCTGGGGATCCCGTGGGACGACGTGCACGAGGAGGCCGAGCGGCTCGAGCACGCGATGTCGCCGAAGCTCGAGGAGCGGATGATGGCCGCGATCGGCGACGCGAAGACGTGCCCGCACGGCCATCCGCTCAGCCCCGGCGACCGCGTCGAGGGCGTCCCGCTGGCCGACGTCGAGCAGGGCGCCAAGGTCACCGTGCTGCGGTTCGAGAACGAGGCCGAGGATCTGCTGCACCTGTTCAAGAACGAGGGCCTGGCACCCGGCAAGGAGGGCGAGGTCGCCGAGGCCGACGAGGACCACGTGGTCGTCCGGTTCGACGACGCCACCGCGACGCTCACCCGCTCGGTGTCGGAGACCGTCGCGGTGATCGCCGACCCGTCGCCGCCGCCGCGCACGGCCCTGCCCGAGCAGCTCGTGCTGGCGAAGGAGCGCTACGGCCGCTAAGTCACGCGGCCCGGCGCCGCGTCGAACGTCGCGTGCTCGCCGCGCTCGACCAGCCCGCGCACGCGGTCGAGCGCGTCCCACACGTCGACGTGGCGCGTGTAGAGCGGCGCCACGCCGAGCCGGATCGAGTCCGGCCCCCGGAAGTCCGGGATCACGCCCCGGGCGATCATCGCCTGGCAGATCCGCCATGCGTCCCGGTGGCGCAGCGAGACGTGCGAGCCGCGCCGAGCCGGGTCGCGCGGCGAGCCGAGCTCGAACCCGAGCGGCGCCAGCCACTCGTCGTTCAAGGCGACGATGAGCTCGCACAGCGCGACCGACTTCTCCCGCAGCGGCTCGATGCCGGCCTCGGCGGTCAGCCGGACGCCCGACTCCACCGCGGCGAGGTCGAGGATCGGCGGCGTCCCGGCCATGAACCGCCCGATGCCCTCGACCGGGTCATACGGGCGATCCATCTCGAACTGGTCGCGCTGCCCGAACCAGCCCTGGATCGGGGATCGCAGGCGCGGCTGCAGCGCGCGCGCCACGTACAGGAAGGCGGGCGCGCCCGGGCCGGCGTTCAGGTACTTGTAGGTGCAGCCGACCGCCAGCTCGACACCGGCGGCATGCAGCTCGATCGGGAGCGCGCCGGCCGAGTGCGAGAGGTCCCACACCACGCGCGCCCCGTGCGAACGGGCCGCGGCCGTGACGCCCGCCATGTCCGCGAGCTCGCCCGTGCGGTAGTCGACGTGCGAGAGGACCACCACCGCGGCCCCCTCGAGCGCGTCGTCCACCCGGTCCACGATCCGCAGCTCGAGCCCGCGCTGCCGGGCCAGCCCCTCGAGCACGTAGCGGTCGGTGGGGAAGTTGGCGCGATCGGTGACCAGCGGCCCCGGCTGGAGGTCGAGCGCGGCCGAGCAGAGCTTGAACAGGTTGACGGTGGTCGAGTCGGCGACGATCACCTCGCCCGGGCCGGCACCGAGCACGCCCTCGGCGAGCATGTCGCCGACCCGCGCCGGCGCGTCGATCCAGTCCGGCCATCCGGAGACGAGCCGGTCGCCCCACTCTTCGACCAGGTCTCGCAGCCGGTCGCGCGTGGCGACCGGCAACCGGCCGAGCGAGTTGCCGTCGAGGTAGATCCGCTCCTCGTCGGTGAACACGAAGCGCTCGCGGAAGCTCGCCAGCGGGTCGGCCGCGTCGAGCGCCGCCGCATCCTCGCGCGTCAGAGCCACGCGGTCACCGCCGCCCAGCACTTCGAGCCCGGGTCGAGATGCTCGTAGTGGCCCTCGTCATCGATCACCACAAGATCGCAGTCGCGGCCCGCCGCGAACTCGCGCGACATCGACACCGGCACATCCTCGTCGAGCGCGCCGTGGACGAGCAGCAGCGGCGTCCCCGCCGGCGGCCGCGGGGAGGCCGCCTCGTAGCGCTCCGGCACCTCGCCGGGCGAGCCCCCGAGCAGCTGCCGCACGACGTGGTCGGACGTGCCGCGCCGCCACAGCTCGTACAGGTCGAGCGCGCCCGCCTGCGAGACGACGCCGGACAGCGGCACCTCGCCCGCGGCCCAGGCGGCGAGGTGGCCGCCCGCCGAGTGCCCGATCGCCACCACCCGCGACGCCTCCATCGGCAGCGCCTCGAACGCGGCCTTGACGTCCTCGAACGTCGCCGGCCACCCGCCGCCGTCGCCCAGCCGCCGGTACTCGACGTTCCACACCGTCCACCCGCGCGCCACGAGGTCGCGCGCGACCGGGTGCTCGAGCTCGCGGCCGTAGCGCGCGCGCCAGAACCCACCGTGGATGAGGACCGCCACGTCCTCGCCGGCGGCGAACAGCTCGCAGAACTGCGACGGGTGATCCCCGTACCGGACGAGCTCAGCCTGAATTCACCGACCCCCGAGGCATCCACGGGTCATCGAAGAATCCAGGCTCAGGCGGAGACGCCAAGCGAGTGCACGGCCTCGGCCAGGCGCGAGACGCCCTCGTCGATCTGCTCGGGCGTCACCCCCGAGTAGGCGAGCCGGAGGGTGTTCTCGCCCCCCTCGAGCAGGAAGTCGGTGCCCTTCACGAAGATCACGCCGCGCTCGGCGGCGGCGGTCTCGACCTCGGCCACGCTGACCTCCTCCGGCAGCGCCACCCACATGAAGTAGCCGCCCTGAGGCGGGCTGAACTCCGCCTCCGGCAGGTCGCGCCGCAGCGCGGCCACCAGCGCGTCGCGGCGGTCGCGGAGCGCGGTCTTGACGGTCGCGATCGCGCTGTCCATCCGCCCCGAGCGGACGAACTGGTTGACGATCGACTGCGCCACCATGTTCGGCGAGATGTAGGTGTTGGTGGCGATCGCCTGGATCTGCTTGATCACCGCCTGCGGGCCGACCAGGTAGCCGACGCGGATACCGGGGCAGACGGTCTTGGAGAACGACGAGGCGTACACGACCTGGCCGGCGTCGTCCTGCGAGAGCATCGTCGGCAGGCCCTCGCCCTCGAAGCGGATCGCGATGTACGGGTCGTCCTCGAACAGCGTGAAGTCGAACTCGCGCGCGAGGTCGAGCAGCTTCGCCCGCTTCGGCGCGCTGAGCGTGTGGCCGGCGGGATTCTGGAAGTTCGGGATCACGTGCGCGAGCGTCGGCCGCACGTTCTCCTCGCGCAGCAGCCGCTCCAGCCCGTCGACGTCGATCCCGTCGGTCTCCAGCTCGACCATCCGGATGTCGGCCTCGCGGTTGCGCAGGTTCAGCAGCGTGCGGTCGTACGTCGGCGACTCGACCACCACCGAGTCGCCCGGGTTGACGAGCAGCTGGAACAGGAACGCATCCGCCTGCATCGACCCGTTGGTGACCAGCACCTGGTCGACCGCCACCCCGTGCTGCTCGGCGATCCACTCGCGCAGCGGCACGTAGCCGACCGACGTCCCGTACGCCGTCGTGCCGGCCGGATCCTCGTCGAACGCCAGCTGCGCCGCCTCGCGCAGCCCCTCCACGTCGACGATGTCCAGCGACGGCGCCCCGCGGGCGAAGGAGATCGTGTCGGCCATGGCCGCAGGATACGCACAGTGGGGCTGGCCGTACTCCGCCGTGCGCGGCGTCGGCTAGCTTGCGCGGCGTGAGCGACCAGCGCCCCGAGCTGCGGGTCTCGGACGCCGACCGGGAGGCGACGGTGATGCGCCTGCGCGAGGCCGGCGGCGAGGGCCGGCTGACGCTCGAGGAGCTCGCGGACCGGGTCGAGCAGGCCGACGCGGCGCGCACGTGGGGCGAGCTCGAAGCGCTCACCGCCGACCTCCCGGCCTCGACGGGCAGCGCCGCCACCGTGCCCGACGCGCCGCGCAAGGAGCGCCGCTGGATCGTGGCGATCATGGGCGGCGAGCAGCGCAAGGGCCGCTGGCGGCCGGCGCGGCGGACGAACGCGGTCGCGGTGATGGGCGGGATCGACATCGACCTGCGCGAGGCCGAGCTGGCCGACGGCGCCGAGATCCTCGCGATCCCGTTCATGGGCGCCGTGAGCGTGGTCGTGCCCGAGGGCGTCTCGGTCGAGATGAGCGGCTTCGCGCTGATGGGCGGCAACTCCGGGCCGGACGACAAGGTGCTGCCGCTGCCGAACTCGCCGATCGTGCGCGTGCGCGCGTTCTCGCTGATGGGCGGCGTCGTGGTCGAGCGCAAGCCGTCGCGCAGGCGGCGCTAGCTCGCCCACTCGCCGGCCAGCCGCACGACCACCGCGGCGGCCGAAGCCATGTCCTGGACCGACGCCCACTCGCGCACCGAGTGGAACTCGTGGCCGCCGGCGAACAGGTTCGGGGTCGGCAGGCCGCGGGCGCTCAGGATCGAGCCGTCGGTGCCTCCGCGGATCGGCACGCGCTCGACCTCGAGCCCCTCGGCGCGGATCGCGCGTGCCGCGTGCTCGATCACCTGCGGGAACGCCTCGAGGTGGCGGCGCATGTTCGAGTACTGGTGCTTGGTCACGACCTCGACCCGCGCGCGCGGCTCACCCGCGACCACCTGCTCGGCGGTCCGTCGCACGAGCGCGACGTGCTGCTCGAGCAGGTCGTCGTCGAAGTCGCGTGCGATCAGCGCGACCGTCGCGCGCCCGGTCGCGACATCGCCTTCGTAGGGGTGGACGAAGCCCTGGCGCTCCGCGGTCGCTTCCGGGCTCAGCTCGGGAGGCAGCGCGGCCAGGAAGCGGCCCGCGAGGCGGGCGGCGTTGACCAGCTTGCCGGTCGCCAACCCCGGGTGCACTTCGACGCCGGTGAACGTGACCGTGATCCCGATCGCCGAGAAGCTCTCGTCCTGCAGCTCGCCCGGCTGCGAGCCGTCGAGCGTGTACGCGCAGGTCGCGCCGAAGCGCTCGATGTCGAACCGCTTGGCGCCCTCGCCGATCTCCTCGTCGGGCGTGAAGCCGATCCGCAGCGTCGGCCGCGGCAGCTCGGGATGCGCGGCGAGATGCGCGACCGCGGCCATGATCGCGGCGACCCCGGCCTTGTCGTCGGCGCCCAGCAGGGTGTCGCCGCTCGCGGTGACGATGTCGTGGCCCGCCTTGCCGGCCAGCACCGGCATCTCTGCGGGGTCGAGCACGGTCCCGTCGCGCGGGAGCTCGATCACGCCCCCGTCGTAGCCCCGGTGGACGATCGGCTCGACGGCCGCGCCGCTCACCTCGGAGGTCGTGTCGACATGGGCGAGCAGGCCCACCGCGGGACCTTCGCCGGGGAGCGTGGCGAACACGAACCCGCCGTCGTCCATGGCGGCGTCCGCGAGCCCGATCTCGCCGAGCTCCTCCACGAGCATCCGCCCCAGCTCGAGCTGACCGGGCGTGCTCGGCTCGGCGCCCGTCTCCGGCGAGGACTGCGTGTCCACCCGCACGTAGCGCTGGAAGCGCTCCAGCAGGTCTTCGGCGAGCGTCTCGGCGAGCGATGTGGTGAAGCTCACCGGGCGAGCGACCCGGCGATCTCGGCGGCGATCTCCGCGACTTCGGTCGGCGTCCGGCCCACGCGCACGCCGCGGGCCTCGAGCGCCTCCTGCTTGGCGACGGCGGTACCGGCCGTGCCGGAGACGATCGCCCCCGCGTGGCCCATGGTCTTGCCGGGCGGCGCGGTGAAGCCGGCGATGTACGCGACCACCGGCTTGGTCACGTTGCCGGCGATGAAGTCGGCCGCCTCCTCCTCCGCCGAGCCGCCGATCTCGCCCGCCATCACGATCAGCTCGGTCTCGTCGTCGTCCTGGAAGAGAGCGACGATGTCGATGAAGCTCGAGCCCGGCACCGGGTCGCCGCCGATGCCGACGATGGTCGAGTTGCCGAAGCCGCGCTGGGCCAGCTCGTTGCCGATCTGATAGGTGAGCGTGCCCGAGCGCGAGACGACTCCCACGTTGCCCTCGCTGAAGAAGGCGGCGGGGATGATGCCGACGTTGGCTTTGCCGGGCGAGAGGATGCCGGGGCAGTTGGGGCCGACCAGCCGCACCCCGTCGTTGCGCGCGAGGTGGTTGTAGACCCGCAGCTCGTCGTGGGCCGGGATCCCCTCGGTGATCGCCACGATCAGCTCGATGCCGGCGTCCTCGGCCTCGAGGATCGAGTCGGCCGCGAAGCGCGGCGGCACGAAGATCATCGCCGTGTTGGCGCCGGTCTCCGCGACCGCGTCGTGGAACGTGTTGAAGACCGGGATGCCCTCGACGTCCTGGCCGCCCTTGCCGGGCGTGACGCCGGACACCACATTGGTCCCGTAGTGCTTGTTGTTGAGGGTGTGGAAGGTGCCCTCGCGGCCGGTGATGCCGCTCACGCACAGGCGCGTGTCGGTGTCGACGAGGATGCTCATCCGGCCAGCTCCACGACGCGGCGGGCGGCGTCGAGCATCGTCGCCTCGCTGTGGACGTTGGGCAGCTCGGCCTCGGCCAGCAGGGCGCGGCCCTCCTTGTCGTTGGTCCCGTCCAGGCGCACCACGAAGGGCACGGTCGGCTCGATCTGGCGGAACGCCTCGATCAGGCCCTTGGCCACCTCGTCGCAGCGCGTGATGCCGCCGAAGATGTTGAACAGCACGGCGCTGACGTTCTCGTTGGAGAGGATCACCTCGACCGCCTGGGTGATCGCCTCCGCCTTCGAGCCGCCGCCCGCGTCGAGGAAGTTGGCCGGCCTGCCGCCCGCCTGGGCGACGACGTCGAGCGTCGACATCACGAGCCCGGCGCCGTTGCCGAGGATGCCGACGTTGCCGTCGAGCTTGACGTAGGTGAGCCCGCGCTCGCGCGCCATCCGCTCCTGCGGGTCCTCGGCCTCGGTCTTGCGCAGGGCCGCGTTGTCGGAGTGCCGGAACAGCGAGCTGTCGTCGAGCGTGACCTTGGCGTCGAGCGCCATCACGTCGCGGTCGGCGGTGACGATCAGCGGGTTGACCTCGACGAGCATCGCCTCCTCGGCGGTGAACGCTTCGTAGAGGCGGTTGAGCAGCGCGCCGACCGGGCGCACGACGTCGGCGTCGACGCCGGCCTCGAACGCGAGCCGGCGGGCGTGGAAGTCCTGGAAGCCGAGCAGCGGGTCGACGTGCAGGCGCGCGATCGCGGTCGGGTCGCGCTCGGCGACCTCCTCGATGTCCATCCCGCCCTCGGTGGAGAGCATCACCAGCGGCCGTTTGGCGCTGCGGTCGAACACGATCGAGGCGTAGTACTCGGTCGCGATGTCGGACGCGGCCTCGACCCAGACCTCGTGCACGGTGAGGCCGCGGATGTCCATCCCGAGGATCGCCTTGGCGTGCTCTTCGGCCTCCGGACGGTCCTTGGCGACCTTGATCCCGCCCGCCTTGCCGCGGCCTCCGATCTGCACCTGGGCCTTGATCACGCAGGGGTAGCCGATCTCGTCGGCGGCCGCGACCGCCTCCTCGACCGTGGTGGCGGGAGCCCCCGACGGAACCGGGACCCCGTGGCGGGCAAACAGCTGCTTGCCCTGATACTCGAGGAGATCCATGAGGGCCGCCGATGCTACATGCCTAGAATGCACGCCCGCATGCCGCTGCCCAAGGAAGTCAACTTCGTCACCTTCGACGTCTACGGCACCCTGATCGATTGGGAGACGGGTGCGTTCGACGCCTTCTCCAAGGAAGCCGAGCGGGACGGGTACACGCTGTCGCGCGAGGAGCTGATCCCGCTGTTCATGCAGACGCAGCAGGAGATCAAGGGGGGCTCGTACGAGCTGTACGCCGAGGTGCTGCGCCGCACGGCGGTCAACATCTCGCGCGAGCTGGGGTGGCCGCTGGAGCCCTCGCGGTCCGGCTTCCTGCCCGACTCGGTGTCCCGCTGGCCGCCGTTCAAGGAGACCAACACCCAGCTCGAGCGGTTCGCGAAGAAGTTCGAGGTCGGGCTGGTCTCGAACATCGACGACAAGCTGCTCGGGCTCACGCGGCGCCACTTCAAGGTCGACTTCGACCTCGTGGTGACGGCCCAGCAGGTGCGCTCCTACAAGCCCGATCCGGCGCACTTCAAGGAGGCCGAGCGGAGGATCGGTGGCAGGAAGGGCTGGGTCCACGTCGCGTCGAGCTACTACTACGACGTCGACCCGTGCGTGAAGGCCAAGATCCCCGTGATCTGGGTCAACCGGTCCGGGGAGACACTCGACGCGGGCGCCAAGAAGCCGACCGCCGAGGTCAAGAGCCTCCTCGAGGCGGCGCGCCTGCTCGGGGCCGCGTGAGGGCCGTCGGGCTCCACGCCGACGTCGTCGTCACCACCTCACGGGTCTACCAGACCACCTGCACACTGGTCCGCAGCGGCGACGAGGCGTTCTGCATCGACTCGCCGATCCTGCCGGACGAGCTGGAGATCCTGCCCGCGTTGGCTACGCAGGCCGGCTTCGCGGTCGTCGGGCTGCTCGCGACGCACGCCGACTGGGACCACCTGCTCGGACGCTACGCGTTCCCGGAGGCGCCGCTCGGGTGCGCGGAGACGACCGCGGGGCGGCTCGCGGGAACGAGCCCGGCGCCGCCCAGCGCGAGCTGCGGGCGTTCGACGAGAGCTTCTACGTCGAGCGCCCGCGGCCGCTGTCGCTGCCGAGCGCGCAGCGGCTGCCGGTCCCCGGGACGGTCGAGGTCGGCGACCGTGTGCTCGAGCTGCACCCGGCCGACGGCCACACCGTCGACGGGATGGCGGTGTGGATCCCGTGGGCGCGCGTGCTGGTGTGCGGGGACTACCTGTCGCCGGTCGAGATACCGATGCTGAAGGGTTCGGCGAGCGCGTACCTGGCCACGCTGGCGCGGCTCGAGCCGCTGGTCGAGCAGGCCGAGCGCGTCGTGCCCGGTCACGGCGAGCCGATCGACGGTGGACGCGCCGCGGCGATCCTGCGCGAGGACCGCGCGTACGTCGAGGCGCTGCTCGAGGAGGGAGAGGCGGCGAGGCTGCCGCTCGCGCGGCGGACCGCCGAGCAGCGCCGGACTCCACGGAGAAAACGTCCGGCGGGTGGCGGCGTGACGATGCACGACCATGATCCGGACCTCGCGGGCGCGATCTTCGAGGCGGCGGTCGCCCGGCTCGAGGCGGACCCCCCGGAGCTCGGGCTCGCGCGCGAGCCGAACGAGTTGCCGCGGGGGTCGATCACGCCCGAGGGGCTCGGGGCCGAGCGTGCGATGGCCATGCTGCGCGACGTGCTGCTGCCCGCCAGCACCGCGATCGACCACCCGCTCTATCTCGCCTTCATCCCCGGCGTCTCGACGCCGGCGGCCGCGCTCGTCGACCTGCTGGTCAGCGTCCACGCGCTCTACGGCGGCTCGTGGCTGGAGGCGGCCGGCGCCGTGCACGCCGAGAACGAGGCGCTCGCGTGGCTGGCGTCGCTGGCCGGCTTCCCCGACACGGCCGGCGGCTGCTTCGTCCAGGGCGGCACCAACGGCAACCTGTCGGCCCTGCACGCCGCGCGCGAGCGGGCGCGCCACGGCGGCGCCGAGGCGACGCGCGTGGCGGTCGGCGAGGAGGTGCACTCCTCGGTGCGGTCGATGCTGCGCGTCATGGACGCCGGCGCGCTCGACGTCCCGGGGCGCCGCTTGACCGGCGCCGCGCTCCGGGCCGCGCTCGAGCGCGACGACGACGGCGTGTTCGCGGTCGTCGCCACGGCCGGCACCACCAACCTCGGCGTGGTCGACGACCTGAGCGGGATCGCGGAGGTCTGCCGCGAGCGCGGCCTGTGGCTGCACGTCGACGGCGCCTACGGCCTCGGGGCGCTGTGCGCGCCGTCCGCGCGAGAGCGCTTCGCGGGGATCGAGCACTCCGACTCCTTCATCGTCGACCCCCACAAGTGGCTGTTCGCGCCGTTCGACTCGTGCGCGCTCGTCTACCGCGACCACGCCTATGGCCGCGCCGCCCATCGCCAGCACGCCTCGTACCTGGAGTCGCTGTACGTCGACGACGCGGCGTTCAACCCGTCCGACTACGGCGTCCATCTCACCCGCCGCCCGCGCGGCGTGCCGTTCTGGTTCTCGCTCGCCGTGCACGGGACCGACGCGTATGCGCGCGCGGTCGAGCGCACGCTGGCGCTCACGCGGGAGGTCGCGGCCGAGATCGGCGCCCGTGCCGAGCTCGAGCTCGCGCTGGAGCCGGAGCTGTCGGTGGTCGTGTTCCGGCGGCGCGGCTGGGGGCCGGCCGACTACGACGCGTGGGCGGCCCGCCTGCGCGAGGCCGGCACCGCCTTCGTGCTCCCGACGACCCATGACGGGGAGACCCTGGCGCGGCTCGCGCTGGTCAATCCGCGCACCACGCTCGCGGACATCCGGAGCGTGCTCGACGCGATGATCTGAAGCGGGGGGTTATCCGCACTGTCAGACAGGTGTCTGCTCCATTCAAGAATTTCTCACACGGGTCGATTCTGCTGGCATGACCACCCCGCCGCTCAAGCCGGTCCGCGCGTCGAATGTCCAGCAGGTGCTGGCGACGCAGCGCGACCTGCACGTGCGCCAGCGGGAGCTCGTCCGGGCCAGCCTCACGCTGTGTCCGGGCAAGCCCTCCCGCAGCTCGGTTCGTTAGAGCCTCCGGCGCATCAGAAGGTCCTGGCCGCCCGTCTTGCCGGTCCGGAATCCGAGCGAGCGATAGAGCGCCAGGGCTGCGGTGTTCTCCGAGTTCACGTCCAGTTCCACGCGCCGGCAGCCACGCTCGCCGGCGCTGCCGAGGACGGCGCCCATCAGCGCGCGCCCGAGCCCCGCGCCGCGGGCGTGCTCGCGCACGTAGAGATCCTCGACCCAGCAGTCCTCGGCTTCCCACCAGACGCTCCAGCGGTAGCGGACTTGGGCGACGCCCTGCGGTTCCTCGCCGCTCGCCGCCAGGAAGTACTCGGCGTCGTCGCGGGCGATGATGCGCTCGACCGAGGCGAGGAGCGACGCGTCGTCCGGCCAGTCGCCCCCGAAGTGGTCGCGGAACCCGCCGAGCAGCGACGCGACGGCGGGCGCCTCGTCAGGCGCTGCGCGCCAGACCCGCACCGAGGTCCTCGTACAGCGCGCGCGCGGCGCGCCGGCCGAGCTCCAGGCCGGCGAGGCTGAACGACTCGTCGGGCGCGTGGAAGTTGTCCTCCGGCAGGCCGAAGCCCGACACGATCGCGGGGATGCCGCGCTCGGCGAACGACGCCAGGATCGGCAGCGTCCCGCCGGAGCGCAGGAGCACCGGCTCGCGGCCACAGGCGCGGGCCAGCGCGCCGTGGGCGATCCGCAGCGGCGCGCTCGTGGGGTCGAACAGCGAAGGCGATGCCAGGCTGGTCGAGAGCTCGAGCTCGGCGCCCTCGGGCAGCGCGGGGCGCAGCAGCGCCTCGAGCGCGCCGGCGATCTCCCGCGGGTCCTGTCCGGGCGCGATCCGCACCGACAGGTCGCAGCTCGCCACCGGCGGCACGATCGTGCGCGCCTCGCCGCCCGCGATCCGGTGCACGTCGAGTGCCGCGTCGGCCATCGTGCGGGTGTGGAACTCGGCTCCGGCGGTCGGGTCGGCCGGCCGGGCGCCCGCCTCGGCGAGCACGCGGGCGCCGTCCGGCAGCGCGTCCCACGTCGCCAGCTCATCAGGGGTGGGCGGCTCGATGCCGGCCCGCAGCTCCTCCGGCAGGCGGCCGTCGGCGCCGGGCAGGACCGCCGCCAGCGCTTCGTGCAGCGCGTGGAAGGCGTTCAGCGCCGCGCCGCCGTAGAGGCCGGAGTGCACGGGCCGCTCGCCGGTGCGGACCTCCAGGCTCGCGAACACCGCCCCGCGCGTCCCGACCGTCAGCGCGGGCGTGTCGGGGTCGAGCATCTCGGCGTCGAAGGCGATCACGCAGTCTGCGCCGCGCTCGTCCGCCGCCACCCAGCGGTTGACGTCGTCGGAGCCGGTCTCCTCCGCGCCCTCGACCAGCACCCGCACGTTGACCGGCAGCTCGCCGGCGTCGGCCATGGCGCACGCGACGTGCAGCAGCGGCAGGAAGTTGCCCTTGTCGTCGCAGGCGCCGCGGGCGTACAGCCGGCCGTCGCGGATGTCGGGCTCGAACGGCGGCGTCGTCCACGCCGACTCGTCGCCGGGGTCCTGGACGTCGTAATGGCCGTAGATCCATACGGTCGGCGCGCCCTCGTCACGCGCGCGCAGCTCGCCGACCACCAGCGGCGCGCCGCCGGGCGTGTCCACCAGATCGCACGTCCCGCCGGCGGCCAGCACCCGCCGCTGCGCCCATACGGCCGCCTCGCGCAGCGCGGCCACGTTGCGCGCGCCGGCCGAGATCGACGGGATCCGCAGCCACTCGGCCGCCTCGTGGATCAGCGCGTCGAGCTCGGCGCTCATCTGATGACGGCGAGCGTGTCGCCGCTGGCGACGGCGGCGCCCTCGGAGATCGGGAGCTCGGCCACCGTGCCCGCCTTGTGGGCCGTGATCTCGTTCTCCATCTTCATCGCCTCGATGATGCAGATCAGCGCGCCCTCCTCAACCTCGGCGCCCTGCTCGACCAGCAGCTTGAAGATGTTGCCCTGCAGCGGCGAGACCAGCGCGTCGCCGCTCGCGGTGCCGGCGCCGCCGCCGGCCTTGCGCTCGCGCCGGGGGGCGGGGCGCGCGGCAGCGCCCGCGGGTGCGGCGCCGTTGGGCGCGAACGCGTCGCCGCGGACCTTCACGTCGAAGCGCTTGCCGGACACCTCGACCAGGTACTCGCGCTCGACGGTCTCTGCGTCGTCGCCGTCGGCCTTCTCCGGCTTCGGCTGGGCGAGCTGCTTGAGCCAGGCCTTGTCCTCGATCAGGTCGCGGCAGGTCTCGGCGTTGGCCCACTGGTCGGAGGCCATGATCGCCTTGTGGAACGGGATCAGCGTGCGCACGCCCTCGATCTGGAACTCGTCGAGCGCGCGCAGCATCCGCCGGGTCGCCTTCTCGCGGTCGGCGTCCCAGACGATCAGCTTGGCCACCATCGGGTCGTAGAGCGGCGTGATCTCGCTGCCGGCCAGCACGCCGCTGTCGATCCGCACACCCGGTCCGGCCGGCTCGAAGTACGACGTGACCGTCCCGGGCGCGGGCGCGAAGTTCTTGGCCGCGTCCTCGGCGTTGATGCGGCACTCGATGGCGTGGCCGTGCCAGCGGACGTCCTCCTGGGTGAAGCTCAGCTCCTCGCCCGCCGCTATGAGGATCTGCTCGCGCACGATGTCGACACCGGTGGTCTCCTCGGTCACGCAGTGCTCGACCTGCACGCGCGTGTTCATCTCGAGGAAGTAGTAGTCGCCGTCCTGGAGCAGGCCCTCGATGGTGCCGGCCGAGTGGTAGCCGACCGCGCGGGCGGCCTCGACCGCTATCTCCCCGATGCGGGCACGCATCTCGTCGTCGACCATCGGCGCCGGCGACTCCTCGATCAGCTTCTGGTGGCGGCGCTGGATGCTGCAGTCGCGCTCGCCGAGGTGGACGACGTTGCCGTGCTTGTCCGCCAGCACCTGGACTTCGACGTGGCGCGGATCGGGCAGGTAGCGCTCGAGGTAGACGGTGGCGTCGCTGAAGAACTTCTCGCCCTCGCGGGCGGCGCCCTCGAACGCCTCCTCGAGCTTGTCGGGCTCGAGCGCGACGCGGAAGCCCTTGCCGCCGCCTCCGCCCGCCGCCTTGACGGCGACCGGGTAGCCGATCTCCTCGGCGATGCTCTGGGCCTCCTCGTGCGATTCGACCGCCTCCGTGGTGCCGGGCACGATCGGGACGCCGGCCCCCTTCATCAGCTCGCGCGCGCGGGTCTTGGAGCCCATCGCCTCGATCGCCGACGCGGGCGGGCCGATGAAGGTGACGCCCGCCTCTTCGAGCCGCTGCGCGAAGGCGGCGTTCTCGGCCAGGAAGCCGTAGCCGGGATGCACGGCCTCGGCGCCGGACTGCTCGATCACCTCCAGCAGCTTGTCGACGTTCAGGTACGACTCGGCGGCCGGGCCGGGGCCGAGCAGATAGGCCTCGGCGGCGCGCTTGACGTGCACCGCCTCGCGGTCGGCCTCGGAGTAGACCGCGACCGACGGGATGCCCAGCTCGTCGAGCGCGCGGATCACCCGCACGGCGATCTCACCGCGATTGGCGACGAGGACTTTCGAGAACATGAGCGGGGTGATGCTATCTCGCGACCGCCTGATCCTCGTCCGGCACGGCGAGTCGACCTGGAACGCCGAGGAGCGCCTCCAGGGGCAGCTCGACCCGCCGCTGTCGGAGCGCGGCCGCGAGCAGTCGCGGGCGCTGGCGGCGATGCTCGACGGCCTCCCGGACGACCGCGTCGTGTGCAGCGACCTTGGCCGCGCGCGGGAGACCGCGGAGCTGCTCGGGCTGCGCCCGGCGCGCTTCGACCCGCGCTGGCGCGAGATCGACGTCGGCTCCTGGGGCGGCCGGGTAGCGGCGGAGGTCGACGCCCTGGGGCGCGAGCTGACCAACTGGCGCGGAGGCCCGCGCAAGGCCGCTGACGGCGAGTCGTGGGACGACTTCTCCGCGCGGGTCGCGGGCGCGGTCGACGAGCTGGTGGCGGCCGGCGGACCCTGGATGGTCGTCTGCCACGGCGGCTGCATCCGCGTCGCGGTCGCCCACGTCACCGGCGCCGACCCGCTGCACCTGGGGTCGCCGCCGAACGCCAGCGCGACCATCTTCGAGCTCGGCCCGCGGCCGCGGCTGCTGGTGTACGGCTCGCTGCCGGACGGTGGGCTGCCGACCGGGCTCTACTAAGGGGGTCGACCCCCTTACGCGACCATGCCTGCGCCGACCGTGTCGTTCGTCGCGGGGTCGACGACGATGAAGGCCCCGGTCGCTCGCACCTGCTCGTACGGGTCGGGGACGAGCGGGGAGCCGAGCCGCAGCCGGATGCGGCCGATCTCGTTGAGCGCGAGCTGGTCGGCGGGCTCGTGGGCGAGCGTGGTGACGTCGAGCCGGTGCTCGATCGCGTCGAGCTTGGCGGGGACCGAGCGCGTGGTGTGCTTGACCAGGTACCGCGCGCCGGGCCGGGCGGGCTCGTCGCCGAGCCAGCACACGGTCGCGGAGAGCTCGCGCACCGGCTCGGGCGCCTCGGCCGAGCGCGCGATCAGGTCGCCGCGGCCGACGTCGAGCTCGTCCTCGAGCGCGAGCGCGATCGAGCGCGGAGCCGCCGCCACCTCGCCGCCGTCCTCGAACGCCGCCACGCGCGAGCGGGTGCCGGAGGGGAGCACGACCACCTCGTCGCCGACCCGCAGCGTCCCGGCGCCGAGCCGGCCGGCGTACCAGCGGACGCCGTCGGCGCGGATGACGTACTGGACCGGCAGTCGCGCCGGGCCGTCGGCGAGGCCGTTGCCCGCGGGCACGGACTCCAGATGCTCGAGCAGCGACTGGCCGCCGTACCACGGCATCGCCGCCGACCGCTCGACGACGTTGTCGCCGTGCAGCGCGCTCACCGGGATGAAGCCGGCGCCGTGCAGGCCGAGCCGCGCGGACCAGTCGAGCACCTCGCGCGCGACCGCGTCGAAGCGCTCCTCGGCGTAGCCGACGAGGTCCATCTTGTTCACGAGCACGGTCACGCTCGGGACTCCGAGCAGCGCCGCGATCGCCAGGTGGCGGCGCGACTGCTCGGTCATCCCGCGGCGGGCGTCGACCAGCACCAGCGCGAGGTCGGCGGTCGACGCGCCGGTGGCCATGTTGCGCGTGTACTGCGCGTGGCCGGGGCAGTCGTGCAGCACGAAGCGACGGTTCGGTGTCGCGAAGTGGCGGTATGCGACGTCGATCGTGATGCCCTGCTCGCGCTCGGCGCGCAGGCCGTCGGTCAGCCGCGCCAGGTCGGCGGCCGTGGCGACCTCGTCGGCCATCAGGGACTTGGAGTCGTGCAGGAGGCGGCCGATCAGCGTCGACTTGCCGTCGTCGACGGACCCCGCCGTGGCCACTCTGCAGCATCCTAGAAGTACCCCACCCGCTTGCGGTCCTCCATCGCCGCCTCGCTCACCCGGTCATCGGCGCGCGTCTCGCCGCGCTCGGTGATCCTGGTGGCGGCGATCTCGGCGATCACGTCGTCGAGCTCGCGCGCATCCGAGCGCACGGCGCCGGTGCAGGTCATGTCGCCGACGGTGCGGTAGCGGACCGAGGCGGTGAAGGGCCTGTCGCCGTTCAGCGGCAGGAACGGCGAGACCGCGTAGATCATGCCGTCGCGTTCGAACACCTCGCGCTCGTGCGCGAAATAGATCGGCGGCAGCTCGAGGCCCTCGGCGCGCACGTACTCCCACACGTCGAGCTCGGTCCAGTTCGACAGCGGGAACACGCGCACGTGCTCGCCCGGCCGCACGCGCCCGTTGTAGAGGTCCCACAGCTCCGGGCGCTGCCGCCGCGGATCCCACTGCCCGAAGTCGTCGCGGAACGAGAACACGCGCTCCTTGGCTCGGGCGCGTTCCTCGTCGCGGCGCGCGCCGCCGAACGCGGCGTCGAAGCGGCGGTCCTCGATCGCGTCGAGCAGGGTGGTCGTCTGCAGCCGGTTGCGCGACGGCTCGTCGCGAACGCGGCCGCGGTCGATCGACTCCTGCACCGATGCGACGAGCACGTCGGGCACGTGGCGGTCGCGGAACGCGATCACCTCGGGGAAGTTGTGGCCGGTGTCGACGTGCATGACCGGGAACGGCAGCGCCCCCGGCCGGAACGCCTTGCGCGCCAGATGCAACAGCACGATCGAGTCCTTGCCGCCACTGAACAACAACACCGGCCGCTCGAGCTCCGCCGCCACCTCGCGGATGACATGGACCGCCTCCGCCTCCAGCTGATCGAGGTGGTGCATCAGACCGCGCACTCGCCTTCGCCGCGCTGGACCTGGAACGGGACCTTCTTGGTCCAGTCGATGAACTCGTTCATCGTGGCCAGGCCGAACTCGAGCGGCATCGCGAGGTCGCGGACGGCGTCCTCGAACGCCTTGGTGCCGACGCGCTCGGCGTAGGCGTTGAACACCTCGCCGTCCTCGCGCTCGGCCTCGTACTTGCGGATCCAGCGCTCGACCGCGTCCGGCACGCGCTTGGCCGGCAGCCGCACCTTCAATCGCGCGCCGTACACCACCTCGCCGGCCTCGTACTGGCCGCCGACGTGCGCGACGTAAGCCGGGATCGTGTGCTCGCCGACCTTGATCGAGGCCCCGTAGAACCCGAGGTTGCCGATGTGGTGCTGGCTGCAGCCGTTCGGGCAGCCGGACATCTTGATGTGGATCCCGCGCGTGAGCGGATCGGTGATGTTCATGGCCTCGACCCGCTCCGACACCGCGCGGTTCAGTCCCATCGAGCTCGTGATGCCGAGCTTGCAGGAGTCGGTGCCCGGGCACGAGACGACGTCGTTGACCTGGTCGGCGCCGGCGTCGCCGAGCTCGAGCGCGGACAGGCGCTGCCACACGTCGTACACCGCCTCGTCGCGCACCCAGCGCAGGAGCAGGTTCTGGTGGACGGTCGTGCGTGCGTAGCCGCCCGAGAAATCGCGCGCGATATCGGCCAGCCCGCGCAGCTGCTCGGGGCTGAGATCGCCGCGCGGGACCTTGACCTGGACGGTGCTGAAGCCCTTCTGGCGCTGAGACTCGACGTTCGCCGCGCGGAAGCGCAGGAACTCGGCGCCGTCGCCGTTGGGCGAGCCGTACGAGTGCGGCTTGGCCGGGGCGCTCGCCTCCTCGTCGTGCAGGAACAGGCGCGGCTGGGGGTCGAAGTCGCGCTCGGCGACCCAGTCGCCCTCGAGCTCCTCCTCGACCAGCGTGCGCATCGCCTCGATGCCGATCTTGTCGACCATCACCTTGAGGCGGGCGCGCGCGCGGTTGACGCGCAGCCAGTCCTGGCGGTCGAAGATGCGCAGGACGGCCTCGGTGTACTTGAGGTACTCGCCGTCGTCGGCGCTCACGAAGTCGATCAGCGTGGGCGCGACCCGCGGCATGATCGAGGTGCCGCCGCCGATCCGCATCTCGAACCCACGGGCCCCGTCGCGCTCGCGGGCGATGAAGGCGACGTCGTGGATGCCGGTGATCGCGCGGTCGTCGTCGGAGCCGGTGAACGCGGTCTTGACCTTGCGTGGCATCAGTTGCGTCGTGGGGTGGCGCACGAAGTAGCGCACGTACGCGCCGGCGTAGGGCGTCACGTCGAACCGCTCGTCATGGGCGACGCCCGCCCATGGGTCGGCGGTCACATTTCGAACCGTGTTGCCGCAGCCCTCGCGGCTCGAGAGCCCGGCGTCGGAGATCTCGCGGATCAGGGCGGCGGCGTCGCGCAGCGGCACGTGGTGTATCTGGATGTTCTGCCGCGTGGTGATGTGGCCCTTGTTGAGCGGGGCGTACTTCTCGATCACGTCGGCGAACGTCTCCAGCTGCGACGGCGTGATCCCGCCGAACGGCAGCTTTACGCGGATCATCTGGACGTCGGCCTGGCGCTGGCCGTACACGCCCTGCTTCAGCCGGAAGCCGATGAACTCGTTCTCGGGCGTGCCGCCGTCGAGGAACTTCTCCGCCTCGTTGTCGAAGTCGTCGAACTCGCGCTGGAGGATGGGGATGACGTGGCCCGGAACGTCCTCGCGGACCTCCGGGTTCTCGAGAGAGCCCTGGCGCATCGCGTCAAAGTACCAAATCCGTATCCGATTCCAAGTATTTGAAGTTGTTAGTAAGGTCGCGGCCACGATGAGATCGGCGGTGCTCGTCGTCCTGGTGGGGGTGCTGGCGCTGGCGGCGCCGGCTCAGGCGCACCACACTCCGGTGCCGGGCGTGGTCGCGCTGGTCGGCTCGCTGCAGAGCGAGCTCGGCTGCCCGGGCGACTGGCAGCCGGAGTGCGTGCAGACGCGCCTGCAGCCGGTCGCCGGCTCGCCGGGCGTGTTCCGCGGGACGTTCGACGTGCCGGCCGGGGCGTTCGAGTACAAGGTGGCGCTCAACAACTCGTGGGACGAGAACTACGGGGCCGGCGGAGCGGCCGGCGGCGCCAACATCGCGCTCGACGCGCCCGGCGGAGAGCTGACCTTCACCTATGACCACGCCACCCACGTGATCGGCGACGACGCGCCCGTGGTCCTCGGCAGGCAGAAGGCCGCCCACTGGCTGCGCCGCGGGCTGCTCGCCTGGGAAGCGCCCGAGGCCGCCACGTACAGGCTGCACACGGCGCCCGAGGGCGGGCTCGAGTTGCAGGACGGCGCGATCGTCGGCGGCGACTCCTACCCGCTCACCCCCGTCGACACCCCGGTGCCCGACGACTTCCCGCACCTCGCGGCGTTCGACACGTTCGAGCTCTCCGAGGCGGGCCGTCGCGCCGCGCGCGAGCTGCTCACCGGCCAGCTGATCGTCGCCGCCTACGACGCCGCGGGCGAGTTCGTCGGCGCGACCGGCGTGCAGATCCCCGGCGTCCTCGACGATCTGTACGCGGGGGCGGCGGGCGCCCGGCTCGGCCCGACATGGCGCGGACGCACGCCGCGGCTCGCCGTGTGGGCGCCGACGGCCAAGGACGTCCAGCTCGTGCTCGGCGAGCGCAGGCTCGCGATGGACCGCGGGCGCGACGGCGTGTGGCGGATCGAGGGCCGGCCGTCGTGGCGGAACGCGGAGTACGCCTATGCGGTGACGGTCTACGTGCCGGACGAGGTCGTCACCAACGTGGTGACCGACCCGTATTCGCTCGGCCTCACGCTCAACTCGCGCCGCTCGCTGCTCGTGGACCTCGACGACCGCGAGCTGGCTCCGCGCGGCTGGGACCGCCTGCGCAAGCCGGAGCTCGACCAGCCCGAGGACTCGACGATCTACGAGCTCCACGTGCGCGACTTCTCGATCACCGACGAGACCGTCCCGTCCCGCGATCGCGGCACGTACCGCGCGTTCACGCACGCCGACAGCGACGGCATGCGCCACCTGCGCCGGCTCGCCGGCAGCGGCATGAACTCACTGCACCTGCTGCCGACCAACGACATCGCGACGATCGAGGAGGACCGCTCGAGGCAGCAGGAGCCGCCGTGCGACCTCGCCTCCTTCCCGCCCGACTCCGAGCAGCAGCAGGCGTGCATCGGCCTGGTGAAGGACGCGGACGGCTTCAACTGGGGCTACGACCCGCTCCACTACACGACGCCCGAGGGCTCGTACTCGACCCGCCCGGACGGCACCGCCCGCACGCGCGAGTTCCGCGAGATGGTCATGGGCGTCAACCGCGCCGGCCTGCGCGTGGTGATGGACGTCGTCTACAACCACACGCCGGCGGCCGGGCAGGACCCGAAGTCGATCCTCGACCGGATCGTCCCCGGCTACTACCACCGGCTGAACCCGGCGACCGGCGCGGTCGAGACCTCGACCTGCTGCTCCAACACCGCGACCGAGCACCGCATGATGGAGAAGCTCATGGTCGAGTCGATCGTGACCTGGGCGCGCGAGTACAAGGTCGACGGCTTCCGCTTCGACCTCATGGGCCACCACTCGAAGGCCAACATGCTCAACGTGCGCCGGGCGCTCGACTCGCTCACGCTCAGGCGCGACGGGGTCGACGGCAGGCGGATCTACGTCTACGGCGAGGGCTGGAACTTCGGCGAGGTGGCGAACAACGCGCGCTTCGTGCAGGCCAGCCAGCTCAACATGGCCGGCACCGGGATCGGCACGTTCTCCGACCGCCTGCGCGACGCCGTCCGCGGCGGCGGCCCGTTCGACGAGGACCCGCGGATCCAGGGCTTCGCCAGCGGCCTGTTCACCGACCCGAACGGCGCGCGCGGTCAACGGCACGGCGGAGCAGCAGCGCGCGAGGCTGCTGCTGCACCACGACCAGATCAAGGTCGGCCTCACCGGCAACCTGCGCGACTACCGGTTCGTCGACCGCACCGGCCAGACCGTCACCGGCGCGCAGGTCGACTACAACGGCCAGCCCGCCGGCTACGCCGCCGAGCCGGACGAGACGATCACCTACGTCGACGCGCACGACAACGAGACGCTGTTCGACGTCCTGCAGTACAAGCTCCCGCGCGCGACCTCGATGGCCGACCGGGTGCGGATGAACACGGTCGCGCTGTCGACCGTCGCGCTCGCGCAGTCGCCCGCCTTCTGGCACGCCGGCACCGACCTCCTGCGCTCCAAGTCGCTCGACCGCAACAGCTACAACTCGGGCGACTGGTTCAACCGGATCGACTGGAGCGCCACCGAGTCCACGTGGGGATCGGGCCTGCCGCCGCGCGAGGACAACGAGTCCAAGTGGGGCTTCATGCGGCCGCTGCTCGCCGAGCCGGCGCTCGAGCCGTCGCCGGCCCACATCCGCACCGCCCGCGACCGCGCCGCCGAGCTGCTGCGGATCCGCTTCTCGTCGCCGCTGTTCCGGCTCGGCAGCGCGCGCGAGATCCAGCGGCGCGTGAGCTTCCCAACCGGCGGGCCGGACCAGACGCCCGGCGTGATCGTGATGGCGATCGAGGGCCGCGACGACATCGTGGTGGTCTTCAACGCGACGCCGGGCCCGACCACCCAGACCATCCCCGTGCGCGGCCGTTACGCGCTGCACCCGGTGCAGGCCCGGGGCGGCGACCCGGTGGTGCGGACGTCGACGTACCGGTCCGACGGCTCGTTCACGGTGCCGGGCCGGACGACCGCGGTGTTCGTCGCGCGCTAGTCGGCTACGGCTGGGCGAGGCGGGTCCGGCGAACTGCGGCTGGGTGGGGAGCGGCGACGCCGCCGGTGCGGCCGGTCTCGAGCGGCCGCCACGGCTCCGTTGTGGATTTCTACAACGGGAGCCGGCGAAATCGGGCCGACGAGCGCGCGCGAACCGCCGCCGACAGCGCTCGGGAGGGCCGTTCGGGCCGGTTGGGCGCGGTTCGAGGTAAGCCGTCCTGCCCTGGTGTCGTCCTGCGACCATAAGTCAGGACAGCTCCCATTGGAGATTCCCACAACGCGCCACCCGGCCACGGCGCCGACGGCCCCGCCGCGCGGGCCGCTCCGCCACCTCCCCACCCAGCCGCAGTTCGCCGGCGTCGCCACCACCACGCGCTGCTCGATTCGCCGCGAGCGACTAACGCACCGGCTCGCGGTCGACCGCCTCCAGCCGCGCGGTGCGCACCCAGTCGCTCTCGCGCTCCTCGGGTGCCGGCGGCGGCGCGGTGTCGCGCAGGAACTGCTCGACGGCGGCGATCACGGCGGCCGCCTCCTCGGGCGTCGCGCTCGAGCCGCGCAGCTCGAGCCGGGGGCGGCGATTGACCACGCGCGGCACGATAGCGTCCGCCGTGCCATGCGCCAGAAGAGCCCCGAGACCAACGAGGAACGGCTCGCGCAACTGAACGAGCTGCGCGACGCGATGATCCACCACGCCTCCGAGAAGGCGGTCGAGAAGCAGCACGCCAAGGGGAAGTACACGGCGCGCGAGCGGATCGAGAAGCTGCTCGACCCGGGCTCGTTCCAGGAGCTCGACACCTACGTACGCCACCGCACGACCGACTTCGCGATGGACAAGAACCGGCCGTTGGGCGACGCGGTGGTGACCGGGCACGGCACCATCGACGGCCGCCGCGTGTGCGTCTTCTCGCAGGACTTCACCGTGTTCGGCGGCTCGCTCGGCGAGGCGATGGCCGAGAAGATGTGCAAGATCATGGACCTGGCGGCCAGGATCGGCTGCCCGGTGATCGGGATCAACGACTCGGGGGGCGCGCGCATCCAGGAGGGCGTCGTCTCCCTGGGCGCGTACGGCGACGTCTTCCTGCGCAACGTCCGCTGCTCGGGCGTGATCCCGCAGATCTCGCTGGTGATGGGCCCGTGCGCCGGCGGCGCCGTCTACTCGCCGGCGATCACGGACTTCATCTTCATGGTCAAGGAGACCTCGCACATGTTCATCACCGGCCCCGACGTGATCAAGACGGTCACGGGCGAGGAGGTCGAGTTCGAGGAGCTGGGCGGGGCGATGTCGCACAACTCGAAGTCGGGGGTCGCCCACTTCGCGGCCGACGACGAGGACGCGTGCCTGGAGGACACCCGCTACCTGCTGAGCTTCCTCCCGCAGAACAACCTCGAGACGCCGCCGCGGGTGGCGCCGTCGGACGACCCGTTCCGGATGGACGCCGAGCTCGACTCGGTGGTGCCCGACAACCCGAACAAGCCGTACGACATGCGTGACGTGGTGCGGTCGGTGGTCGACGACGGCGAGTTCTTCGAGGTCCACGAGCACTACGCGCAGAACATCGTCTGCGGGTTCAGCCGCCTGAACGGTTTGACGGTCGGAGTGGTCGGCAACCAGCCGCAAGCGCTGGCCGGCGTGCTCGACATCGACGCGAGCGCCAAGGGCGCACGGTTCGTGCGCACGTGCGACGCCTTCAACCTCCCGCTGCTGACGTTCGTCGACGTGCCCGGGTTCCTGCCCGGCACCTCGCAGGAGTGGGGCGGGATCATCCGCCACGGGGCCAAGCTGCTGTACGCCTACGCCGAGGCGACGGTGCCGAAGATCACCGTGATCACGCGCAAGGCGTACGGCGGCGCCTACGACGTCATGGCCTCCAAGCACCTGGCCGCCGACTTCAACTTCGCCTGGCCGACCGCCGAGATCGCGGTGATGGGGCCCGAGGGGGCGGTCAACATCATCCACCGGCGCGACATCGCGCAGTCACCCACGCCGGCCGAGCGCCGCCAGAAGCTGATCGACGACTACAAGGCGCGCTTCGCCAACCCGTACGCGGCGGCCGAGCGCGGCTACGTCGACGATGTTCTGGTCCCGCACGAGACGCGCCCGAAGGTGATCACGGCGCTCGAGACGCTCGCCACCAAGCGCGAGCCGGGGCCGAAGCGCAAGCACGGCAACATTCCGCTGTGACGCCTCGCGAGGTCATGACCGAGTATCTCGGCGCCGCGCGGCGCGGGGACTGGGACACGGCGTTCGGGTTCTTCGCGGACGACATCGTCATGCTCGTCCCGGGGCGCTCGTCGTTCGCTGGGGAGCGGCTCGGCAAGGACGCCGCAGTCGACTACATCCAGACCGTCCGCAGCCACTACGGGGAAGGCGAGATCGAGCTCGAGCTGATCGACCTGCTCGCGAGCGAGGATCGCGTCGCGCTGCTCGTGCGCGAGCGCTTTCACGGCCGCGGGCCCTCCGTCGAGATCCGGCGCGCGAACGTGTATCGCGTCCAGGGCGACCGGATCGTGGAGATCTCGATCTTCGAAGCCGACCAGTACGCCGTCGACGAACTCGTACACGGAGCTCAGTGATGACCAACCAGGAATACGCCGTCGTCGATCCCGACGAGGTCGAGGACTACTACGCGGGGAGCGATGTTCCCGGAGAGTTCCGCCGCCTGACCGACGCGCTCGGCTGCGAACAGCTGGCGGTCACGCTGCTCCGCGTGCCCGCACATTCCGATTTCGAGCAGGGCACCGGGCACTTCCACGACGAGATCGAGGAGCTGTATCTGGTCACGCGCGGCACGCTGACCATGCGCTTCGGTGACGACGTGCGCACGGTGAGCGCGCCGGCTGCCGTCCGGGTGGCGAGCCGGACGCCGCGGTCGCACCGCAACGAGGGCGACGAGCCGGTCGAGCTGTGGGCCGTCTCGCGCAAGCTCGACCACCGTGATTCGACGAAGATCGACGAGTTCTGGGAGGCGTCGCCGGACGCCGCGCAGCACCGCGACTGAGTGTGGCTCAGCTCTGGTGCCGGCCGGCCCAGGCCATCAGCGCGAAGAGAGCCGCGGCACCGCAGGCGATCGCGATCGCTGCGATCTGTTGAAGGTCTTCCATGTGACCCAGTGTCGCGCGGCCGGCCCAACCGGCCATCAAGGCCGGCTCAAGAGCAGCTGAAGACGCCGGCTGGCAGACTGGCGCGATGGGCGCGATCGAGGACCGGCTGACCGAGCTCGGGCTCGAGCTGCCCGCGCCGCTCACCGCGCCGCCGGGGGTGAAGCTGCCGTTCGAGCTCGTCCGCGTCCACGGCGATCTGGCGTACGTCTCCGGCCACGGGCCGGCCGACGGCGATCAGATCCTGATGAGCGGGAGCGTCGGCGCCGAGGTGTCCGTCGAGCAGGCCTACGACGCCGCCCGTGCCACCGCCTTGTCGATGCTCGCATCGCTCAAGCAGGAGCTCGGCGAGCTCGACCGGGTGACCGCCTGGATCAAGGCGCTCGGCTTCGTCAAGTGCGCGGAGGACTTCAACGTCACCCCGGCGGCCATCAACGGCTTCAGCGATCTGATCCTCGAGCTCTGGGGCGACGCCGGACGCCACGCCCGCTCGGCCATCGGCGCCGGCGAGCTGCCGTTCGGGATGCCGGTGGAGGTCGAGGCGATCGTCGCGATCACGCCAACGCGGCCGCCACCCTCTCGAGCTGCCGCGGCTCGGCGCCCAGCGGCCACAGGTAGACCCGCCGGCAGCCGGCCTCGGCATAGCGCGCCAGGAGCTCGGCGCAGTGCTCCGCCGGACCGACGCAGACCTGCGGGCGAAGCTGATCCGGATCCCGCCTGAGGAGCGGAGCCAGGACGTCGGTCAGCACCCGATCGCCCTCCGCCCGATCCTTGGAGACCCAGGTCCACATCGTCGCGAGCGCGTTCGGGAACCCGTCGGCTTCCCGCCCGCGGTCCCGAAGTGCCTGCTCGAGCGCGGCACGGGCGGCGGCGAACCGCTCCGGCGTGGTGTTGTACGCGGAGGCGAGCCAGCCGTCGCCGGAGCTCGCCACGCGCGCCAGGCCCGCCTTCGAGCCCCAGCTTCCGATCCAGAGTGGAATCCCGTCCGGCCGGTGCGGACCGGGCGCGAGGCCGATTTCGGGCGGGACCGGGTAGTAGCGCGGCTGCCCGGGCAGCGGTTCGCCTCTGAGCAGCGCCCGCAGCACGGCGACAGCCTCGTCGAATCGCTTCCAGCGCTCTTCGAAGGGGATGCCGAGCACGCGGTAGTCGTGCTCGGACGAGCCCGGGCCGACGCCCGCGGTCAGCCTCCCCTCGGATAGGACGTCGAGCGCGGTCAGAGCCTTCGCCAACGGCACCGGTCCGCGCATGACGGGGAGCGCGATCGTCGTCGCCAAGGCCAGCTCCCCCGAGCGCCCTATCACGGTCGCGAGCGCCGAGAGGCCGTCGAGCCAGGGTCGCTGGAAGACGAGGTGATCGTTGGCCGACACGGCTGCGAATCCGCAGTCCACCGCCGCGTCGACCGTCGCCTCCAGCCGCTGTAGGGACAGCGGCTCGTCGCCGAACTGCAGCAGCGGCAGATGGACGCCGAGCTCCACTCAGCTTCCCGGCGACGTCGCTGTCGCGGCGACGTCGGGGCGGCGACCCCACGCGGCCATCGTGATCGGGGACTGAACGCGGAAGCGGGGATCACCGGACAGTGCGATGACCTCGTCCACCTCCGTCGCGGTCACGCGCCCGGAAGTGATCAACGGCTCGCGCAGCTGCTCGAGCGTGAGGCGCCAGATGGCGCCTCCCGGCCCGGCGCCCTGCCACATCGATGACCGTCCCTCGCAGCCGATCTCCGCAAGGCCCGCGTGCGTGAGGTCGCCGACGAGACGGCGGCCATAGGAATGGTCGAAGCCGTTGCGCTCCGCGAGCACGGCGTTGTGCGCCTGCGCGACCCGCGTGAAGGTCCGCGCGGCGCCGGCGTCCAGGCGCGGGTCCGGAGCGACGGAGATGAAGTCCATCTCTTCGGCGACCAGCCAGCCGCCCGGCTTGAGGGCGGCGATGAGCCGTCGCAAGACCGAGCTCGCGGTCCGCCAGCCAGGCCAGCAGCAGCCGCATGTGGACGAGATCGAACTCCGCCTCTGGCAACTCGTCCACCAGCACGTCATGCGCCCGCACCTCGACACCCGGATGCGACAGCGCTTCGAGCACCGTGGTGTCGAGGTCGGTCGCGACGACGGAGCCCTCGGGAGCGACGCGCGCGGCCAGCCAGGCCGCTATCGAGCCACCGCCGGCGCCGACCTCCAGGCACCGCCAGCCGCGCCGGACACCGCGCCGCTCGAGGTGCTGGATCGTTCCCGCATCGAGTAGGGCCTCGAGCGTCCTCAGGCGCTCGCTTTGCATATCGCGGACGTTCGCGAATGCGTAGAACTGCTCGTCCACGGAACGACCCTACCGCCCCCTCCCGTAACGCTCACGCACGGATCACGACCGGCTCACGGACGGTGCTTACCGTCCCGCGCGTCCGATCCTCCCCTCCCCAAGGAGCACACCCATGAACAAGGCCAACCGGCGTCGGCGATTCGCTCTCGCCGCCCTCCTCGCCACGGCCGCGATCGGGTCGGCCGCGCCGGCACAGGCGAACCCCGTCGACTGCGAGACCCGTCTCGAGCAACTCGAGGCGAGGTTCTACGAGGTCGCGGAGAAGCGCGGCTACGAGGCCGCGACGGAGTGGTGGGAGAAGCGCTGGCAGGCGTACTACCAGCGGTGCCTCGCGCCCTGAGCCTCGGGCTCGACGACCACCTCGATCGCTGGGCGGGCGCCTATCGTGCCGCCGTGTGTTCACGCCGTCGCATCGCGCGGGCGCCGGGCCGCCGATGGTGTGCCTGCACGGCTTCCTCGACACCTGGCGGATCTGGGAGCTGGTGTTGCCCGCTCTCGAGCGCCGCCACGATGTCCTGGCGCTCACGCTGGCGGGCCACGCCGGCGGCCCGCCGCTCGAGGGCCCGCTCAGCGGCGAGTCGCTCCCCGACGCAGTCGAACGCGCGATGGACGCGGCCGGGTTCGAGACCGCCCACCTGGTCGGGAACTCGCTCGGCGGTTACGTCGCGCTCCAGCTCGCCGCGCGCGGGCGCGCGCGCACGGTCGTGGCGCTCGCGCCGGCCGGCGGCTGGGCGCCGGACGACGACTCGTACCGCGAGCTGCTGCGCTTCCAGCGCGGGCTGCTCGGCATGGTGAAGGCGGGCGCGCCGCACGCCGAGGCGATCCTCGCCTCCCGCGAGGGCCGGCGGCGGGCTACCCGGTACCTGACCGTCAACTACGAGCACATCCCGCCTGAGCTGCTCGCGCATCAGCTGCGCGGCGTGGCGGCCGCCGAGGCGGCGCCGGCGCTGATCGAGCACGCTCTCCGATCGAGCTGGGATCTCGACGCGGAGGGGATCGCCTGCCCGGTGCGAATCGTCTGGGGTACCGAGGATGTTCTACTGCCATGGCCCCGCGCCGCCACCCGCTTTCGCAGAGACTGGCTTCCGCATGCCGACTGGGTCGAGCTCGACGGCGTCGGCCACTGCCCGCAGCTCGACGTACCGCTGGAAACCGCGCAGTTGATCCTCGGCTTGACCGCGACCTCGTAGAGTTGCTCGGGACGCGAGACACGAAATCGCCCGAGCTCAAGGTTTTCCGCTCCAGCGTCGACGAATTGCGTATGCGTCTTGCCCGAGTCCTCACTTTCCTGTTGGCCTGCGCCCTGCTCGCTCCGGCGGCGGCGTCCGCGCGCCCGCTGGTCGGCATCGGGGACCACGATGCGGCCACGTTCCAGGACCCGGCGATGCGCAAGCTCGAGCTCCAGACCGCGCGGCTGACGCTCGTCTGGGACTGGTACAAGGACCCCGGCATCGTCGCGGGGACCGACGCGTGGGTGGCGGCGGTCAAGGAAGCGCGGATGCGGCCGTTGATCACGTTCACCCGCAACTGGCGCCGCTCCGGGAGGCGTTACATCCCGTCGCTGACGCGCTACGTGCACAGCTTCCGGCTCCTGCGTGAGCGCTACCCGCACGTGCGCGAGTTCTCGCCGTGGAACGAGCCCAACGCCAAGGAGCAGCCGTTCTACGGCAAGCCCGGGCGCGCCGCCCTCTACTTCAATGCCATGCGCAAGGAGTGCCGGCGGTGCACGGTGCTGGCCGGCGACGTGAAGGACGGCACGAGCATGCTCCCGTGGCTGAGCGTCTACAAGCGCTACGTCCGCGGGGCCAAGGTGTGGGCGCTGCACAACTACAAGGACGCGACGCGCGGACGCGGCGGGACGGCCGAGTTCCTGCGTGCCGTCCGCGGTCCCGTGTGGCTGACCGAGACGGGCGGGATTCGCGCCCGCGGCGGCCTGAAGGGCCAGGCGAAGGCGGTCAGGCGGGTGTTCGCGCTTGCCCGCTCCTCGCGTCGGATCAAGCGGATCTACTTCTACCAGTGGCGGTACGACGGCAGCCGGTGGGACTCGGCGTTCCTCTCCGAGGGCGGCAAGCGCCGGCCCGCCTTCTACGCGCTGCGCGCCGAGCTGCGTCGCTAGGACGAGAAAGAAGAAAGCGGGGCGGACTGGAGGTCCGTACGCGTCCATGCGCGCCCCGCAACAGGCATAACGCAGCGACAGGCGAGATGGTTCGGCGATTCGATGCGACTGTCGGCGAGATGACTAACGGGCGGCGCTGAGCTCGACCCGCTCGAGCGTCCGCTCGATCCCGCGCTCGACGGTCTCGATCAGATGCGGCCGCAGCTCGGCCGCGGCGATCATGCGGTCGACGGAGCCGACCTCGACCGCGCGGGTGACGCTGTGGATGGCGTCGAACTCGGCCGCGAGCTCGCCCATCTTCTCGGCCCGCACCTCGGCGTAGAGCGCCTCGTCCGCCGATCCATCGATCCGCGCATCCTCGCGCGTGCGGCTGTCGACCTCGCGCGCGAACACGACCGCGGCCGCGGGGGCGCCGCCGATCACCGAGGCGTGCGATCCCTCGAGCGCGATCGTCTCGAGGCCCGGGTTCAGGCGCCGCGAGAACACCACGAAGGCGCCGCCGTGGAAGCGCGAGATCACGCAGAACGCGATCGGCCCGTCGAAGTTCACGATGGCGCGGCCGATCTCGGCGCCGTACTCGAGCTGCAGGCGCCGCATCGACTCCGGCGAGCCGTCGAAGCCCGCGAGGTTGGCGAGGATCACCAGCGGCCGGCGTCCCGACGCCGCGTTGATCGCGCGCGCCACCTTCTTCGAGGCCTGCGGGAACAGCGTGCCCGAGGTCCACTGGTCCGGGCCGTCGGCCGGCACCGGCCCGAAGCGCGGCAGCGGGCGCGACTCGATGCCGATCATCGCCACCGGGCGGCCGCCGAGGTGGACGTCCCACACCACCGCGGCCTCCGCCTCGCGCATCGCGGCCCAGCGCTCGAGCGGCGGTTGATCGGCGTCGGCCACCGCGCGCATCACCGAGCGGATGTCGAACGCCTTCTTGCGGCCGGGGTTGGTCTCCTCGGCGAAGATCTCGCCGACCGTGCGCAGGTCGGAGTCCGGCGCCTCGTGCGGCGAGGAGCGCACGTCGCGGTCGACCGGGTCACTCGTCTCGGCCCGGCGCGGGAAGCGCTCGCCGGGCGCCACGTAGGTGTGCTCGTAGTAGCGCAGCAGCAGCTCGCACCCGCCGGCGAGGTCTGGCGCCCAGTACTGGGCCTGGCCGTTCGGGCCCATGATCCGCTCGTAGCCGCCGATCCCGAAGTTGTCGTCGGCCGACACGCCGCCCGAGTAGTCGAGCGCCTGCTTGCCGGTCAGCACCATCGCGCTCTGAGGCGTCATCACGAGGATGCCGCGCGTGTGCATGAGCATCGTCGCCTCGGCGTTGAAGTACGGCTGCGCGCCGACGTTGATGCCGCTCACCACGACGTTGATCTCGCCGCCGGCCTGCGTGAACTGCACGATCCGCCGCAGCGCGGCCGCCACCCAGTCCATGTTCTCGGTGCCGGAGTCCATCGCGATCTTCGCGCCGGACGAGACCGCGAACCATTCGACCGGCACCTCGAGCCGCTCGGCGAGGTCGAGGGCGGCGATGATCCGCCGGCACTCCGGCTCGGCGAGCGAGCCGAGCGAGCGCGTCGGGTCGCCCAGGACGATCACGCGCAGCATCCCCTCGGGATGGCGGTCGGTCCGGTTGCGGATCAGCCCGGCGACGATGCTCGCGCGGTTGGTGGCCGGCGGGCGGTCGACCGGCACCAGCTCACCGTCCTCGTCGAGGTCGTGCTCGACGAAGTCGCCGTCGCGGGCGAGGAGCTTGACGATCTCGGCCGGATGCAGGGTGCCGCGCCGGCGGGCGGAGACGATCCGCTGGGCGCCCTCGTCGAGCGGCTGCAGCGCGTCGGTCGGCGGATCGGTGAGCTCGACGGTGACGCCGCGGCCGGCCGGGTTGAACAGCCGCAGCACGCGCTCGCGCTCGACTCCGCCCTCGAGGATCCGCCCGCGCAGCATCACCATCTCGATCCCCAGCTCTGCGGTCATGCGCGTGAAGCGCTCGATCACGGCGCCCGCGTCCTCGGGGCCGAAGTCCATCGTCGGCCACACGTACAGCACCAGCCGGTTCCACAGCAGCCGCTCGCGCGGGCGGCGGCCGGACTGCACCGAGCGCATCGACTCGAACGCCTGCCGCACCACGCGCTCGAGCTCGGGCAGGGCAGTGATACGGCCGCGCTCGTCGCGCACCGGGCTGAGGTCGCGCACCTCGCCGAGCGCCACCAGCCGCTCGTCGCGCCGGTTCTCGCGTGCGACCGCGCGGAACAGGTGCACCTCAGGGGCGGAGGGAAGGCGCCCGAGCTCGAAGTTGGCGAGCCGCCAGAAGTCCATCCGCGCGGCCATCATCGGGTGGATGCCGCGCAGGTCGCGCTCCTCGTACCAGCCGTCCGGGTCGCGGTGGAAGGTCGCGACGTCGACCGTGCCGGCGGCATCGGCCGGCGCCAGCACGAACGCGATCCGCGCCACCACGCCGGGCATGTCGGCCTCCCGCACCAGCGCGTCGAGGTCGACCGCGTCGCCCTCGCGCAGATAGAGGTCGGCGAGCAGCCGCTGGTCGCCCGGCAGCTCGCGCGCGGCATCGGCGAGCACCCGCAGCGCGGCGGCGAGATCGTCGCGGCCGCCGAGCGTGGCGGCGACGTTGTGGCGCACACCGGCGTGCTCATAGGCGGCGTAGACGAACGGCACGCCGCCGATCAGGCGCTGCTCGACGCCGTCGAGCCGGCGGATCCGGTAGAAGCGGCGCGTCATCGCCTCGACCAGCGCGCCGGCCTCGCCGACCTGCCGCCCCAGCAGCGGCGCGAGCGGCTGCGGGCAGGCGACGAGCTCGGCCATCCGCTCGTCGCGGTCGGGGCAGCGCGGATCTTCGGCCAGCGCCGCCAGGTGGTCCGCCATCGCCGTGTACGTCTCCTGCCGGGCGGCCTCCACCATCGGCTCGTCGCAGCAGCGCCAACGCAGCTCGCGCACGAGCTCGGCCAGCGCCGGCTCGCGCGAGCCGAGCGCGCTCTCGAGCCGGTCGAGCACGGCGCGCAGCCTGTCGCCGCCCGGCGCCTGGAGCTCGAGCCGGCGCGCGAGGATGCCGCGTATCGCGCCACGAGCGGTGTTGGCGCGCTGCTGGGCCAGGAACAGCCGGTGGCAGGCCTGCTCGAGCGCCGCCGTACGCTCGAGCCCCTCGATGCCGTAGTGCCCGAGCGCGCGCTCGAGGTGGGCGACGAAGCGCTCCGGCAGCCCCTCGGCGGCGGCGTCGAGGGAGCGCAGGAACGCGTGCAGGTACTCCTGCGGGCTGCGCAGCACGTCGTCGTCGTCGTCCGCGGCCGTGGTCGGGCGGTCGAGTGCGCGCACGTCGGCGTACAGCTCGAGCAGCCGGTGCTCGCCCTCGGCGTCGATCTCGCCGGGCACGTCCACGCCGGTGACGTCATAGCCCAGCACGAGCCACTTGAGCCGTTCCAGCGGGCTGACGTCGGCCTCCGCCGACCCGAACGTCACGCGCCCGCCGGTCGCCTCGGCCGGCGAATCCTCGAGCGGCTCGATCTGCAGCAGCGGACGGCCGGCCGCGACGTGCATGTTGGACCCGACCAGCACCTCCCGCACGCGCCCGTGGACCGGCGCGGTGAGCGAAGTCTCCATCTTCATGCTCTCGGTGACGGCGACGACGTCGCCGGCCTGGACCTCGTCGCCGGCGGACACCGGGATCGCGACGACCACGCCGGGCGCGTGGCTGCGCACCAGCCCGCCCTCGTCGCGCGAGACGCGGTGCGGCACGCCGTTGACCTCGACCAGCAGGTCGGCGTCCTGCACGGCGGTCAGCGTCCGGTACGCGCGCCCGCCGAAGGTGAGCCGCCGCTCGTGCTCGGTCAGCTGCTCGACGTCGGCCTCGATCGCGGCGCCGTCGACCTCGACGCGGTAGCGCCGCGGGCCGGTCTCCCACACGGCGAAGCGGTAGCTGCCGCCGCGGTAGAGCAGGTCGAGCGTGTGGCCGACGCCGGCCTCGGCCTGCGGCCGGCCGCGGCGGGCGAGCGCGTAGAAGTGGGCGCGGTCGGCGGCGGTCTCCTCGTCGCACAGCGCGATCGCCGCCTGCACGAGCGCGGGCTCGGCGTGGCGCACGGGCTCGACGTCGCCCTCGGCGTGCAGCCGGTCCAGCCACGCGGTGTCGACCTCGCCGGCGCGCAGCTCGGGCCGCCCGAGCAGCTCGAGCAGGAAGCCCTGGTTGGTGGTGCCCTCGTCGATCACCACCATCGTGTCGGCGATCGCGCGGCGCAAGCGGGCGATCGCCTGCTCGCGCGTGCTGCCGTGGGCGATGATCTTGGCCAGCATCGAGTCGAAGTCGGGCGGCACGGTGTCGCCCTCGGCGAACCCGGTGTCGACGCGGATGCCGGGCCCGGTCGGGAGCCGCAGCAGGCTGATCCGGCCGGGCGCGGGGGAGAAGCCGCGCGCCGGGTCCTCGGCGTTGAGCCGCACCTCGATCGCGTGGCCGGAGGGCGGCGGCGGATCGCCCTCGAGCCGCCCGCCCGCCGCCACGTGCAGCTGGAGCGCGACGAGGTCGGCGCCGGTGACCATCTCAGTCACGGGGTGCTCGACCTGGAGCCGGGCGTTGACCTCCATGAACGAGAAGCTCTGTGATTCGGGCTCGTACAGGAACTCGACGGTGCCGGCGCCGCGATAGCCGACGTCGCGGGCGAGCCGCGCCGCGGAGGACGCCAGCGCTTGCTCCTGCTCGGCGGTCAGCGCGGGGCTGGCCGACTCCTCGACCACCTTCTGGTGGCGGCGCTGATAGCTGCAGTCGCGCACGCCGAGCGCCCACACGCCGCCGTGGCCGTCGGCCATCAGCTGCACCTCGACGTGGCGCGCCGCCTCGACGAGCCGCTCCATCAGGACCGACGAGTCGCCGAACGCCTGCTCCGCCTCGGCGCGGGCGCGCTCGTACGCGTTCGCGAGTTGGTCGGGCTGCTCGACGCGGCGCATCCCGCGCCCCCCGCCGCCGGCCGCCGCCTTGATCATCAGCGGGAAGCCGAGTGTGGCGGCGATTCGCCGCGCGTCCTCAACCGCGTCTACCGGTCCGCCGCTCCACGGCGCGACCGGCACGCCGGCGCGCTCGGCCAGCCGCTTGGCCTCGATCTTGTCGCCGAGCACGCGCATGACGTCGGCGGTCGGGCCTGCGAACGCGATCCCCAGGCGATCGCACAGCTCGGCGAAGGCGGGGTGCTCGGCGACGAAGCCCCAGCCGACCCAGGCGGCGTCGGCGCCCGTTGCGATGAGCGCGCGCTCAAGGGCGGAGTAGTCGAGGTACGCGCTCGCCGGCCCGATGCAGTACCGCTCGTCGGCCCGGCGCACGAACAGCGCGTGCCGCTCGGGCTCGCTGTACAGCGCGATGACGCGGATCGGCTCGTCGCGCGTGTCGTTGAGCTCGCGGACGGCGTTGATCGCGCGCATCGCCGCCTCGCCACGATTGACGATCGCCAGGCGCGAGAAAGAGGGCACGCGAACCTTGTGTGACCGGCCTGGAGCCGGCCTTCAAGCGATCACGCGAGGTTCCCCCCATCTGTGGGGGTTCTCGCACCCGAACCGGGCGGCTAACCACACCAGCGGCCCGATGCGGCGTGGCTATGGTGCGGCGGCCGTTTCGACCACGGGAGAGTCGTTGATGTCAGAACTCCTCGCGCGGATAGCCCGCACGCTCACGCAGCATTGGAAGCGCAGCCTTGTCGCTGCGATCGTCGTCCTGTTCCTGATCGGCGCCGCCGCCGGTGCCGGCGGCGAGACGGCCGACGACTGGAACATCCCGGGCACCGAGTCCCAGCAGGCGCTCGACCTCTTCCGTGCTCACAGCCCGGCGTTCGCGGGCGCGGACTCGACGATCGTGTTCAGCGTCGAGGACGGCACGCTCACCGATCCTGAGCACCGCGCCGCCGTCGAGGGTGCTCTGGAGAAGGTTCAGGCGCTCCCCCATGTGGAGCAGGTCGCGGACCCGTTCGCCGAGGACGGCACGATTTCGCAGGACGGCCGGATCGCGGCCGCCGACGTGCGCTATGACCTCGAGCCGGACGAGCTCGAGAAGTCCGACGGCGAGGCGCTGATCGACGCGGCCGAGACGGCCGAGCAGGGCGGCGTCGAGGTGTCCGCGCGCGGCATCCTGATCGACCTCGCGTCCGAGCAGGAGGCGCCGGTCGGCGAGCTCGTCGGCGTCGGCATCGCGCTGATCCTGCTCACGGTGCTGTTCCGGTCGCTGGCCGCCATGGCGGCCACGCTGATCGGCGCCCTGATCGGCGTGATGGTCGGCCAGATGCTGCTGGCGGCGCTCGCCAAGCCGCTCGGGCTGCCGGAGTTCGCGAGCGTGATCGCGGTCATGCTCGGCCTCGGCGCGGGCATCGACTACTCACTCTTGATAATCGGCCGTTACCGCGAGCAGGCGGCGGCCGGCAACACCAAGCGCGACGCGTCCGCCAAGGCGGCCGGGACGGCCGGCGCCTCGGTGGTCGCCGCCGGCCTGATCGTGATGGTCGCGATCGCCGGCCTGCTCGTGATCGGCATCCCGTTCATCGGCAAGCTCGGCCTGGCCTCTGCGATCGGCGTCGGCGCGGTCGTCGTGTCGGCGCTGACGATCCTGCCGATCATGATCGGCGCGCTCGGGAAGTGGATCAAGCCGAAGAAGCCCGAGCACGTGCTCCCGTCGCGGCGCTTCGAGCGCTGGGGCGAGACGGTCACGGCGCGGCCGTGGCTGTCGATCGCCGCCGGCGTGATCGTGCTGCTGATCTTCGCCTTCCCGGTGATCGACATGCGCCTGGGCCAGCCCGACGACGGCAACCAGCCGGAGGGCAAGACCCAGCGGGTGGCGTACGACCTCCAGAGCGAGGCGTTCGGCCCCGGCTACAACGGCCCGTTCCTGCTCGCGGTCGACATCCCGAAGGGCGCGGCGGAGAACGACCAGCAGCTCGCCGACCTCCAGTCCGCGGTCGAGGACACGCCGGGCATCGCCAGCGTGTCGCCGCCGCAGCCCAGCGAGGACGGCGAGATGGCGACGATCTTCGCGATCCCCGAGACGGCGCCGCAGGACCAGGCCACGAGCGACCTGCTCGAGCGCCTGCGTGACGACGTGATCCCGCAGGCGACGGCCGACACGCCGCTGAACGTCTACGTCGGCGGCAACACGGCCGGGTTCGAGGACTTCTCCGACAAGGTGTCCTCCCGCCTGCCGCTGTTCATCGGCGTCGTGATCGGGCTGTCGGTCCTGCTGCTGATCGCGGCCTTCCGCTCGCTGTGGATCCCGCTCGTCTCCGCCGTGTTCAACCTGCTGTCGATCGGCGCCGCCTACGGCGTGGTTACGGCGGTGTTCCAGGAGGGCGTCGGCGCCTCGCTGATCGGGGCCGACAGCGGCGTCCCGGTGGTCTCGTTCATCCCGGTGATGATGTTCGCGATCCTGTTCGGCCTGAGCATGGACTACAACGTGTTCCTGCTCTCGCGCGTGCACGAGGCGTACAACGAGGGCGACGGGCCGCGCGAGAGCGTGATCCACGGCATGGCCCGGATCGGCAAGGTGATCCTCTTCGCCGCCCTGATCATGTCCGCCGTGTTCCTCGCCTTCGTGACGACCAACGACGTCATCAGCAAGATGTTCGGCGTCGGCCTTGGCCTGGCGATCCTCATCGACGTCCTGTTCGTGCGGCTGATCATCGCTCCCGCGGTGGTGACGCTGCTCGGCGACCACGCCTGGTGGCTGCCGCGCTGGCTCGACCGCCTGCTCCCGAACGTCTCGCTCGAGGGGCACCTCGTGCAGGGGCTCGACGAGGTGGCCGAGCCCGAGCGCGAGAAGGTCGCCGTGTAGCACGCCGCCTCGACCCGTAGTCCCCGGGCTGTGGAGGATCCGCAGCTCGGGGACTACGTGAGCCGCGGCGGTA
>CAWKIT010000038.1:0-89081 GCA_963849695.1 uncultured Solirubrobacteraceae bacterium | reverse complement strand
CCGCCGCTGCGGCCGGTGATCTCGGCGGTCTGGCCGGCGCCGTTGTTGAGCGCGCCGGGGTAGCTCACGTCGCCGCTGCCGCCGTCGAGGTCGAACGCGATGCCCGCGGCGCCGCTGATCGTGCCGCTCGCCGCGCTGAAGGTCCCGGCGCCGAGGCCGGCGAGATTGATGCCGTCGTTGGCGCTGTTGGTCGAGCTGACGGCGTCGAACGCCAGCGTCGAGACTGTCGTGCCTGTGACGTCGACCGCCGGGCCGCCGGTCGCGCTGACGTTGGCGGTCCCGGCCGCCGGGACGGACACGGTGCCGGCGTTCGAGAGGGCGAACGCGGCCGTGGCGCCGCTGGTGGTGGTGAGCGCGAGGTCGCCGAACGTGGTGGTGCCGGTGGTGTTGGTCAGGCTGACGCCGCCCGCGGTCGAGCCGGTGACGGTGATGGCGTCGAACACGCTCGTGCCCATGTTGACGCCGGTGGCACCGCCACCGGTCGCGACCAGGCCCGCGGCGTTCGCGGAGGTGATCGAGATATTCCCGGCAGCCGCGAAGGTCACGGTCCCGGCGTTGTTGAGCCGCACCCCGGTCGCGCCGTTGGTGTTGACCGTCAGGTTGGAGACGGCGAAGGTCCCGGTGGTGCCGTCGAGCTCGAGTCCGGGCTGGGTTCCGAAGGTGCCGGTGTCGTTGATGTTGACGTCGTCGATGGTGCCGCTGACGTCACCGGTGCTGCCGGCGATCCCGCCGCCGGCGCCCTGCGGATCGATGTTGAGGCCGCGGACCTCGTTGCCGTCGTCGAGGTCGATCACGTCCGCGCCTGGGTGGTCACGGTCACGGTCGGGTGCATGCCCGGGTTGGCCGGGTACAGGGTGTCGCTGCCGACGATCAGGCCTTCGTGTTCGCCGATCAGCCGCTCGCCGGCGTTCATGGTGTAGCCGTTGCCGTCGTAGCCCGTCGACGTGTTGTCGCCGTCGAACACGAACACCGTGTGGTTGGCGAGCGAGACGTTCTCGGCCTGGGTGAGCGTGTCAAACGGGGCGCTGGAGGTGCCGCTGTTGCCGGCCGGGTCGTTGTTGTTGACGTACCACACGCAGCCGGCGATCGCGATCGTCACCCGGCCGGTGTCGGTGCCGGGCGTCGGGCCCGGGCCCGCCGTGTTCTGGTCTGAGAGCGTGTAGTCGAAGAAGTCGCTGTTGTCGGTGCAGCTCGTGCCCGCCGCCGGACGGTAGATGAAGTCCCCGTCGGCCTCGAGCGTCACCGAGCCGCCGTCATTGGTCGCGAACGTACCCGCGATGACCGTCAGCGGACCGGGCCCGTCGATGTCGCTGTCGCCGGCCAGGATGTCGCCGGCGATCGACTTCTTCGGGCTGCTCAGCGCCGGCGCGCCATCGTCAGGATCATTGACCACCAGGCTCGTGTTGCCGACCGCGCTGTTGGCGCCGTTGAAGGTCTCATCGTCGGCCACCGGGGCGTCGTTGACGCACGTCACCGTGACCGACACCGTCGCCGCTGGAGCCGCCGTTGAGCGTGTACGTGAACGTGCTCAGCGTCGTACCTGGCGGGTTGTTGCAGTAGTTCGCATTCGGCTGATACGTCAGGCCGGTCCCGCCGCCGGTGATGACCACCGTGCCGTTGGTCGGTTGCGTGACCGACGCGACCGACTGCGGGTCCGGCGTCGACGTCGGTGTCGTTGGTGAGCACCGTGATCGCGGTCGCGGCCGCGTCCTCGAGCACCGTCGCGCTGTCGTTGACCGCCACCGGCGGGTCGTCGACGGCGCTGACCGTGACGCCCTTGGTGTCCGAGCCGCTGCGGGACGTCTCGTCGGTGACCGTGAACGTCACCGTCCGCGCCGCCGTCGACGGCGCCTCGGAGTCGTTGCGATAGGTCACGCTACGCAACGCCGCCTGATACGCGGCAACGGACGCGTTGCCCGTGAGCGTCAGCGTGTCGCCGGCGGGCGTCGCCGTGATCCCCGGATGGGTGCCCGCGAGCGCCAGGATGTCCTGCGCGCCCGCATAGCCGCCGGTGATCCTCACCGTCGCGCCCGTGATCGTCGTCCCCGCGTCCGGGTCGCTGACCGTTACCGCCGCATCGATCACGACGGCCGCCGCGTTCTCGGTGTAGCTCGCGCTGCCCGCCGACGCATCCACCACCGGATCATCCGGCGCGCACGTGACCGTCATCGATACCGTGGCGGTCGAGCCGCCGTTGAGCGTGTACGTGAACGTGTCCGGCGCCCCGCCGGCCTGGCTGTTGCAGTAGTTCGGGTCCGGCTGATAGGTCAGGCCCGTGCCGCCGCCGGTCACGGCCACGGTGCCGTTCGCCGGATCCGACGCCGAGGAGATCGTGATCGGACCGCCGTCGGCGTTGAGGTCGTTCGCCAGCACGTCACGCGCCGCCGCGCCCGAGTCCTCGAGCACCGTCGCGCTGTCATTGACGGCGGTCGGCGGGTCGTCGACGCAGGTGACGGTGACCGAGACGGTCGCCGAGTCGCCGCCGTTGAGCGTGTACGTGAACGTGTCCGGCGCCCCGCCGGCCTGGCTGTTGCAGTAGTTCGCGTTCGGCTGATACGTCAGCCCGCTCCCGCCGCCGGTGATCACGACCGTGCCGTTCGGCGGCTGCGTGACCGACGCGACCGACTTCGGTCCGCCGTCGGTGTCGGTGTCGTTGGCCAGCACGGCGATCGCGCTGGCACCGGAGTCCTCGGCCACCGTGGCGCTGTCGTCGACTGCGGTCGGCGGGTTGTCGTCGCAGGTGACGGTGACCGACACGGTCGCCGTCGAGCCGCCGTTGAGCGTGTACGTGAACACGTCGGGCGAGGTCCCGGGCGGGTCGTTGCAGTAGCCGGCGTCGGGCTCGTAGGTCAGGCCCGTGCCGCCACCGGTGATCGACGACCGTGCCGTTCGTCGGCTGCGTCACCGACGCGACCGACTTGGGCCCGCCGTCGACGTCGGTGTCGTTCGCCAGCACGTCGACATCGGTCGCGGCCGCGTCCTCGGCCACCGTCTTGCTGTCGTTGACCGCCGTCGGCGGGTCGTCGACACACGTGACGGTGACCGACACGGTGGCCGAGTCGCCGCCGTTGAGCGTGTACGTGAAACTGTCCGGCGCCCCGCCGGCCTGGCTGTTGCAGTAGTTCGCGTTCGGCTGATACGTCAGCCCGCTCCCGGCGCCGGTGATCACGACCGTGCCGTTAGCCGGCTGCATGACCGACGCCACCGACATCGGCCCGCCGTCCGTGTCCGTGTCGTTGGCCAGCACGGCGATCGCGCCCGCGGGCGAGTCCTCGACCACGGTGCGCGCTGTCGTCGACCGCCGTCGGCGCGTCGTCGACGCACGTGACGGTGACCGACACGGTGGCCGGTCGAGCCGCCGTTGAGCGTGTACGTGAACGTGTCCGGCCCGCAGTAGTTGGCGTCGGGCTGGTAGGTCAGACCCGTGTGCGCGCCCGCCGAGCCGCCCGTCAACACGACCGTGCCGTTCGCCGGATCCGACGCCGACGCGATCACCATCGCCCCGCCGTCGCTGTCCGTGTCGTTGGCCAGCACATCGATCGCGCCCGCCGCCGAGTCCTCACCGACCGTCGCCGTGTCGTCGACCGCCGTCGGCGCATCGTCGCCGCACGTCACCGTGACCGAGACCGTGGCCGTCGCGCCGCCGTTGAGCGTGTACGTGAACGTGTCCGGCGTCGCGCTGCAGTAGTTCGGATCCGGCTCGTAGGTCAGCCCCGTGTGCGCGCCCGCCAAGCCGCCGGTCAACACGACCGTGCCGTTCGCCGGCTCGGATGACCGACGCGATCGTCATCGGATCGCCGTCGCCGTCGCTGTCGTTGGCCAGCACCGCCAGCGGCGTCGCGGCCGAGTCCTCGGGCACCGTGGCCGACGTCATCGACCGCCACCGGCAAGTCGTCGACGCAAGTCACCGTGACCGAAACGGTCGCGGTCGAGCCACCGTTGAGCTCATACGTAAACGAATCCGCCCCGCAGTAGTTCGCGTCGGGCTCATACGTCAACCCCGTGCCCCCACCGGTCACGGCCACCGTGCCATGCGCCGGATCCGACGCCGAAACGATCGTCATCGCCCCGCCGTCGCTGTCCGTATCGTTGAGCAGCACGGTGATCTCGCCCGCGGCCGAATCCTCACCTACGGTCGCGCTGTCGTCGACCGCCGTCGGCGGGTCGTTGACGTCGGTCACCGTGATCGTGAACGCGCGCACGATCTGGCCCGCCGGCGTGCCGAAGTCAGTGGCGCGGATGCGGACCGTGTATGTGCTCTTGGCCTCGTAGTTGAAGACGGCATTCGTGCGGAGCGTGTTGCCGACGATCTGGAAGGAGCCGTTGTCGTCGGAGCCCTGGCCTGGCACCAGCGCGAAGGAGTGGGTGTCGCCCGGGTCGGGGTCCCCCGCGGAAAGAGCGCCGACCGTCGTGCCGACCGGCTGGTTCTCGGCCACGCTCGTGGGAGAGAGCGCGATCCCGGTCGGCGCCCGATTGCCCGCCGGAGGCGGGGTTGCAGGGGCGCCCCCAACGACGTTCTCGCAACTCGGGTCGACGAGGTCGACGGGATCGACGAGCGCCGTGTCGTTCCCGGCGCCGCAGACCACGCGGTCGACGGAACCGGCTTGCGCAGCGCGCCCCGCCGCCGCCGCGCCCTCGCGGGCGTCGATGCTGTCGTCGCCGCCGGCGCCGATCAGCACGTCACTCCCGCCCTTGCCGACAATACGATCCTTGCCTCCTCCGCCGAACAGGCGGTTGGAGGCGCCGTTGCCGGTGATTATGTCGTTGCCGCGCCCGGTCTGGACGCTCTCGACGTCGGCCTTGACGTTGTCGCGCTCGTCGGCCAGGCCGTCGTTCGCCCCGGCGCCGATCGTCACGGTCACCCGCAGACCGCGCTGGCCGTAAACCACGATGTCGCGCCCCGACCCACCGGACAGTCCGTCGGGCCCGAGGCCGCCGCCGAGGATGTCGCTACCCGAGCCGCCGCGAATGTCGTCGGCACCGGCGCCGCCGAACGCCCGGTCGTTGCCCGGGCCGCCCTCGAGCCGATCGCGCCCCGCCTTGCCCTGCAGCAGATCGCCGCCCGCGCCACCGACAAGCAAGTCGTGCCCGCGCTCCCCACGAATACGGTCTGCGCCACCGAGGCCGCACACGCGATCGTCGCCCGCCGTGCCCGACAACCGGTCCGCACCCTCGGTCCCGACGATCGAGCACGACTCGGGCCTGAATGGGCAACGGGGTCCACGAGCATCGCCGAGGCCGCGGGCGCGACGACGAGCATGACCAACAGCACGGCACAGGAAACGAGGAGGCGAGCCATGCGTACACCAGACCACAGGCCGCTGACATTCCGCTGACGTTTCGCTGACGTCGCCGGCCGAGCACCCATCCGCTCTCGCCGGTCCGCAACGGTCATCGCTGCCAAGGCCACAGTACGTCCGTGCATCGACGCTTCCTCGTGAGTCGGTGAATCGCTATAAGGGTGTCGTCGGCGAACGCGTGTGCGAGCTGTAGGCAATTGTTCACATTGGCTCTGTGCAATTTCGCGGACTGACCGCCCCGCGCAGGCGTCAACGGTACGAGCAGCGGCGCAGCGAGACCCATAGAGAGCACGCAGCCACGCACCACTCGCCGCGTGGTGCGGCGTGATGGTGTCTCGAGCCATCGACCTAGGAGCGACCCTAAATCGGCGCAATGATCAAGTCAACCCCACCGGACAACTCCCCGACGCATGTCCGCCCATGGGCCGCTTGAAGAAGTTCCGCCTGCATCCGATCATGGACCGGCCCAATGTCAGCGTGGAGACTACGCGCAGGTCTCAAGGCCACCTTCGACCCGGTTGTCGCGATCGCCGAGCAAGCGGCGGATCTGATCCGCGGACGTTCAGAGGTCGCGCCAGGCCTCGCGCTCGGCAGCGAGGCCTGAGCAGCAGGACGTGTCGCCACAGTGCGGGCAGGTGGCGGCGGAGGCGGCGGAGACCCAGCCCGGGTCGCCGAGCTCGGGGTCGCAGTCGAGGTCGGGCGCGCCGAGCGCCCAGGTCTCGAAGACCTGTCCGCACCGCGGGCACTCCGCGGTGAGCCGCTCGGCCGAGCGCGCCATGGACCCACGGTAGTTCAGCCCAGGAGGGCGCGCAACTGCCGCTGCACCGCGGGCCGCAGCCATGCGGTGTCGCCATCGCCGGCGATGAGCACGTTGAGGCGAAGCCCGTCGAGCGCGGCGACGACGAGCCGGATTTCGAGGTCGGGCGTGATCGTCCGCGAGCTCGCGAGTACGTGCTCGCGCAGCGTCCGCAGGCTCGCGTCCCACTCCTCGTGCACCTGCCGCGCTTCCGGCCGCCCCAGCAGCTCGATCTGCAGCCGGTAGAGCGCGATCGCCACATCGCGCTCGCCGGTCACCTGCTCGAGCAGCCAGTCGGCCAGCGCCTCGGCCCACGCGGCGGGGTCGAACTCCTCGGTGCCCAGCCGCGTCGCGATCGCCGGGGGCTCGACGGATGAGCGTCGCGGCTTGTGTGGCGTTTCGGGCGGGTGTGAGCGTCGGGCTAGGGCGAGCGGACGGCGACGAGGTCGTCGATGAGCTTGAAGTCGCTGGCGTTGAGGGTGAGCAGCGGCACGTTGTGGGTGTTGGCGGTGGCGGCGATCGCGAGATCGAGTGCGCGCCGGCGGGGTTGTCCGCCGCGTGTGCGTACGGCGGCGGCGAGGCGTCCCCATTCGCGCGCGACGGGGGCGTCGATCGGCAACGGCTCGAAGGTGGACTCGACGATGCCGAGGCGCAGGGCGCGGCGGGCGCGCTCGTCGTCGTCGCTGGCGACCAGGACGCCGAAGTGCAGCTCGGCGAGGCAGGCACTGCTGATGGCGCCTTCGAGCGTTCCGGGGTCGTCGGTGCCGATCAGCACCGATGTGTCGAGCAGCGCCCGCATTACGCGAACGGGTCGGCGAGCTCGGCTGGGAAGCGCTCGAGGTCCTCGGCGAGCGTTTGCGGGGCGGGGGTCTCCCAGATCTTGGCGAGTTCGGGTCCGCTGACCCATTGGCGCCGTCGGGCGGGTCCGAGCTGCGCGACAGGCCGGCCGGCGACGGTGATCGTGAACTGCTCGCCGGCTTCGGCGCGGCGGAGCACGTCGGCGACGTTGTTGCGCAACTCCTTCTGAGGGATGACGGTCACCCTGGCAACGGTAGCAGAACTGCTACCCGAGCGCCTGCACGCTGCATGACGGGATGCGGATGACGATCCGCGTGCGCCGCTGAGGATTCCGCTCGACGGCGGCGAACCATGCCCTCGGCATGGCTCGCCGCCCGCAGGAATCCTCCACCGGTGGACAGCGCTACGCTGGTCGTGTGGCGCCGGCCGTCGTGCTTGCTGCCGCCGTGATCGGGATCGCCGCCTCGGCGGACTCCTCTGAGCCTTCCGCGTCCGCGAGCCCGCTGACCGGCGGGGAACGCCAGTCGCGCCGCGCCCTGGAGTTCGGCATCTACCCCGGCGGCGCCGTCGGCACCGTCGGCCCGGCCGGCGCGGTCCGCCCGGAGGTCGCCGAGCTCCGGCTCGCGGCGCTGCGGACACTGCGCGGCGGCGCCCGGCCGTTCGTGGTCCACCTGTACGACTCGTTCACCGAGCGCGGCGACCGTGACGCGCTTCCGGAGTGGCTCGCGTCGCAGATCGCGGCGTACGCGGCCGACGGCTTCAAGGTCGAGCTGGTGCTGACGTACCGCCCGAAGCGCCCGGGCGGTGACGTGGCGGGCTTCGCCGGCTTCGTGCGTGCCCGCGTGCGCCAGACCGGGGCGAACCTGGGGTACCTCCAGGTCACCAACGAGGCGAACGTCACCGGCGCTCCCGATGCCGCCGACGGCGCCTACCGCGGCGCCCGGGCGGCGCTCGTGCGCGGGGTGATCGCGGCTCGTGACGAGGCCCGGAGGCGCGGCCTGCCCCACCTGCGCATCGGCTTCAACTGGGCCTACCAGCTCGGGCGCTCGGAGCGGGCGTTCTTCGCCTCGCTGTGGAGGCGCGGGGGCACGCGGTTCGCGAGCGCCGTCGACTGGGTCGGGCTGAACTCCTATCCCGGCACCTGGGGGCCGGCGCTCGGCGCAGGCGACCTGGGCTCCGGCGTCCGCTCGACCACCCTCGCCGCGATCCGCCTGCTACGCGAGGACCTGCTGCCGCGCGCCCACCTGGCGGCCGCCGACCTTCAGGTGACCGAGGGCGGATACCCGACCGGGCCCGGGCGAACGGAGGCGATGCAGGAGCAGGCGCTGCGAGCAGCCGTGTCGGCGGTGGCCGAAGTGGCCAGGAGCCACCGCGTCACCGGCTACCGGTGGTTCGACCTCCGCGACGCCGACTCGGCGAGCGCGAGCTTCGAGAGCCGCTACGGCCTGATGCGCGACGACTACCGCCCGAAGCCGGCCTTCGCGGCCTATCGGGATCTCATCGCGACGCTCGGCTGATCCCGTCCGCGAACGCGCGGCGGGCGCTCGGTGAGCTCTCGATCCGCCAGTCGGTCTCCTTGCGCAGGTTGAACCACACGAGCGCGCGGATGTACGGGCGGCGCTCGATCTCGTCGAACATGCCGCCGATCCACGTCGCCTTGCTGCCTCCCGTCTCGGTGCTGGCGACCTCCGCCAGCTCGACCGGCTTGCCCGGTGCGAGCGCGTGGACGTAGTCGAGCGTCGGGCCGAACGCCTCCGCGAACGAGCGCCACTCGCGCCGGAACAGGATCGAGCCGCCGTTGAACCCCGACACGCCGACCACGTCGACCTGGTCGGCGCCCGGGAACAGCCCGGGTCGCGCCGCGCCGGCGACCGGAGCCCACACCCAGGTGACGTTGGTGGCGCCGGCGGCGTCGAAGATCGCACGCACGTGGCGCCACGCGCGCACGAAGTCACCGGGCCGGTTGCCGTTGATGAGCTCGGCCCACGGGTACCAGCGGCCGTTCATCTCCTGCGCGAAACGCAGGCGCACCGGATCGCCGTAGGCCGCGATCTCGCGCGCCCACCGCGAGATGTGGGCGTCGTGGGCGCCCGCGGCGATGCGGGCGAGGCGGTAGCGCGGCTGCTCGATGCCGCGAAGGGCGTCCCATGGCTCCCATGTGACCTCGGGCGTGCTCCCGCGCGCCGCGACCGCGCGCGCCTGGTCGGCGTCGAAGTGCTCGTTGTGCGCCCAGTCGGCAAACCACATCACGATGTCGGCGTGCCGGCGGGCGAGCTGCTCGAAGGCGTTGACCTCGCTGAGGTCGGCCGGCTTCCACGGGCGGTAGGCGTTGCGGGCGAGCGCCGTCGTGGTGACGCCGAGCGCCACGCGCGGCTCCTCATGCCCCGCAGGCCACGGCCGCGACCGCGGCTCGCCTGCCGGGCTCGGATCCTCCCACGGCCCGGCGACCTGCAGCGCCACCAGCCCCACGACGGCGAGAAGGAGGGCGGCCGAGAGCAGCGCGCCTGCACGCCGTCTCATCCCATGGCCTCCATCAGCGGCGCCCAGCAGGCGAACATGGCTGCGACGGTGGACGTCGCGATCGCCGCGACGGCGAGCATCGACCCCGCCCTCCACCGCAGCACCGTGCCCAGCCGGCCGTTTCGCCGGCGCAGGTCCCGGACCTCGAGCGCGAGCGCCGTCACGAGCAGCATGACCACCAGCACGAGGTTGAACATCACGAGCGCCAGGTAGCCCTGGGTCGCCGTATGGCCGCCGCCCGCCTGGAACCACGCGACGGCACCCAGGGCCAGCTCCGCCAGCACTATCGGCGGGCCGTACAGCCGCGCCCCCGACGGCGGCCGGCCGGCGCGCGCGCCCTTCGGCGTGATCATGTACGGCCGCTTCACGCGCAGCGCCGCGTTGACGACCGCCCACAGCACGATCGGCCAGCGCGCGATCTCGAGCAGCATGCCGCGCCACGTCAGCCCGATCCCCGACGGCTGGAACCAGCGCCGGCTCCAGCGCCACATCAGCGTCGCGGCGAGGACGACGGCGAGGTTGTACGTCAGGTACTCGAACAGCGAGACGTTCGCGATCGGCCGGCCGGTGAGCAGCGCCACGACCGGCAGCACCCACAGCACGGCGAGCGACAGCGACCACAGCGTGTACCAGCCCTGGGCCATGAGGAATTGGAACGCCTGCCCGAGCGTGTACCGGCGCACCAGCCGCGGCGTGTGCTGCAGGAAGATCTGCACCATCGAGTACGCCCACGCGAACTGCTGGCCGAGATAGGTCCCCAAGTCTGCGGGACCCTCGCCGGTGGCGATGATCTCGGGCACGTACACGCCGGTGTGCCCGGCGGCGGCGAGCACGACCGTGTCCAGGTGGTCCTCGGCGCGGGTCGGCTGGAAGCCGCCGATGCCCCGCACCGCCTCGGTCCGGTACGTCGTGTGCGAGCCGATGATGAAGGGCGTCCGGCTGTGACCGTAGAAGCCCATCTGCAGCGGCCCCTGCAGCACGAGGTCCTGCTCGGCGAGGCCGCGCGCGGTCCAGTGCTCGAGGTTGCCACCCACGCTCGGCGCCTGCACCCACGCCACCGCGGGATCGTCGAAGTAGCCGAGCGTGCGGTCGAGGTATTCCGGGGTCGGCCGATGGTCGATGTCGAGCTGGACGAAGACGTCGTAGTCGATGTCGTGCATGCCGACGTGGTCGAGCCAGGCGTTGACGTTTCCGGCCTTGGTCTTGGCCTGGAACGGCGGACCGGGCTGGTTCCACGCCGGCCGGCCCTTGCGCGTGAAGTAGCGGACGCCGTACTCGGCCGCCAGCGCCTCGACATCCGGGTCTCCGCCCTCATCCAGGACCCAGCTGTCGTGCGGGTAGCGCACGCGCGTCAGCGCCTCGAGCTGCGCTGCGATCACGTCGAGCGACTCGTGCGACGGCACGCACAGGGTGATCATCGCCACCCTGCGGCCGGGCGCCGGCACGATGTGCACGGGCCGGCGCATCCGCGCGACGAAGAACCAGTAGAAGCTCGGGAGCACCGTCGTCAGGTACGCGAGCGGGACCGTGGCCGCGAGGTAGAGCCCCAGCGCGCCCTGGTGCTCCGGGCGCAGCCACCACGTCCAGAACCGCGCCAGCACGACGAGCCACAGCAGCGTCAGCGCCCAGTAGACCGCGCGCTGGTCGCTCGAGAGCGCGGACAGCGAGCGGACGGTGCGCGACGGGAACTCGCGCGGGGCGCGAGCCGGTGCGATCGTTTCGCGGACCGCCGTGCCGTTCCCGCTGCGGACCAGAGGAGCGTGGTGCGCACGACTACCCGCCTCATCCTTGAGGCCTTGTGCATCCATGCAGTACGAACTGTTATCGGCCGGACCGCGCTATCTACGCGCAACATTCGGCCAGGCGCGCAAGCGCCTTCCGTCCGAGACGCGCTCTAGCGTCGCGGGCATGGCGCTATCCGCCTGTCCGAGCTGCGACTCGGAGTTCTTGCAGCCTCTGCGCTGCGAGCCGCAGGACGATGACGAGGTGCTCGTCGAGCTCCGCTGCCCCGACTGCATGACGCACCTGCACGCGGCGTTCTCGCGCGCCGAGATGGCCGAGCTCGACCGTCGGCAGAGCGCGTGGCGCGAAGAGATCGTCGCCGCCTACGAGCTCTCGGTGACCGAGAGCATGGAGGCGCTGGCCGCCTGCCTGGTGCCGGCGCTCGATCTCGATCTGATCTGCGCCGACGACTTCGCGGGGACTAGCCGCCGCCCGCGACTGCCGGCAGGATCGTGAGCTCGTCGCCGTCGGCGACCGGCGTCTCGAGCCCCTCCAGGAACCGGATGTCCTCGCCGCCGAGGTAGACGTTGACGAAGCGGCGCAGGCCGCCGCCGTCGTCGGCGATCCGAGCGCGCAGCTCGCCGTGCTGGGCGTACAGGCTGTTGAGCGCCTCCCCCACCGTCGCGCCGTCCACCCTCGCCTCGGTCTGGTCGCCGGCGGCGTCTCGCAGCTGCGTCGGGAGCTTGACCGTGACCGCCATCACGCCACCCCCGCGGCCGCGAACGCGGAGTCGAACTCGTCGACCGACGGCGCGATCTCGGTGACCTCGAACGTGCCGCGCACGGTGTCGAGCGTCTTCAGCCCGTCGCCGGTGATGTAGGCGACCACGCGCTCGTCCGGGTCGATTGCGCCCGCCGCCGCCAGCTTGGCGAGCACCGCGGTCGTCACGCCGCCGGCGGTCTCGGTGAAGATCCCGGTCGTCTCGGCCAGCAGTCGGATGCCGGCGCGGATCTCGTCGTCGCTCACGCTGTCGATGACGCCGCCGGTCCGGTTGGCGAGCTCGACCGCGTACGGGCCGTCGGCCGGGTTGCCGATCGCCAGCGACTTGGCGATCGTGTCGGGCTTGACCGGGCGGCAGACGTCGGTCCCGGCCGCGAACGCCTGCGCAACCGGTGAGCAGCCGTCGGCCTGGGCGCCGCACATCACCGGCACGTCGCCCTCGACCAGCCCGGCGTCGATGAAGTCCTGGAAGCCGCGCGCGACCTTGGTGAACAGCGAGCCGGACGCGATCGGGGCGACCACCCGGTCGGGCAGCTGCCAACCGAGCTGCTCGGCGGTCTCGTAGGCGAGCGTCTTGGATCCCTCGGCGTAGTACGGGCGCACGTTGACGTTCACGAACGCCCACGATGGCCGCTCGCCGGCGAGCTCCGTACAGAGCCGGTTGACGGCGTCGTAGTTGCCACGAATCGCGACGACGTTGGTCCCGTAGGCGCCGGTGGCGAGCACCTTCTCCTGCTCGAGGTCGGACGGGATGAAGACGTACGAGGGAAGGCCGGCGGCAGCGGCGTGGGCGCTGACGGCGTTGGCGAGGTTGCCGGTGGAGGCGCAGGCGACCGTCTCGAAGCCGAGCTCGACGGCGCGAGCGAGCGCGACGGACACGACGCGGTCCTTGAACGAGTGCGTCGGGTTGGCGGTCTCGTTCTTGATCCAGAGCTCCCGGAGCCCGAGCCGCTCGGCGAGGCGCTCGGCTCGCACGAGCGGCGTCCAGCCCGTCGGGAGCGCCGACCGGGCGGGCCCGGTCAGCGGCAGGAAGTCGGCGTAGCGCCAGATCGTGTGCGGGCCGGCCTGAATCCGGCGCCGCAGCTCATCCGGCGAGCTCGACGGCTCCGCGTAGGCGACCTCGAGCGGGCCGAAGCAGCGCTCGCAGACGTAGCGCGCCTCGAGTGGATAGGTGGTCGAGCACTCCTTGCACTTCAGGGCATCTGCCGGCATTTGGTGGAACCTCCGCCTTTGGGTTGCGGCGAAGGCTCATGGGAATGCCCCTGCGCCGCATCTCCCAGGCCGTCGTCTTGGAGCCTGATGGAATTGCCACCGTTTCCCGCGTGATGCGGGATGGTTGGCGGGGTTTCATAGGGCCAATCCCTCCACCCCTCTGGATGCGTTACTGCTATGTGCGCGACAGCATACAATCTCTCGGCGATGCCGCCCCCCGAGGACCCGTTCAGTCATGCCGAGCCTGCCACGCTCACCGTTCGGGCGGCGCTCGGCGCGCGCGCGGGCCGCGGCGGCTGAGCTCGCCGCTCAGCACGACGAGCCGCGCGTAGAGGTCATCGAGACCCCCGGCCTGCGCTGGATCAACGTCGAGCGGCCGCGGCAGATCGACCTCGCGTGGCTGCAGGAGCGGTTCGAGTTCCATCCGCTCGACTACGAGGACATCACGTCGCGCAACCAGCGCCCGAAGGTCGACGAGTACGACGACTACCTGTTCATCGTCCTGCACTTCCCGCGCTACGACAAGTCGGTCGGGCGGCTCAACGCGGCCGAGGTCGACCTGTTCGTCGGGCCCGACTTCCTGATCACGCTGCCGAACGAGCCGCTGCAGCCGATCGAGTACCTGTTCGAGCGGGTGCGGACCAACGCGGAGCTGCGCGAGTCGCTGTTCTCCAAGGGGCCGGGCTACCTGCTCTACAAGATCGTCGACGACCTCGTCGACTCCTCGTTCCCGATGCTGCGCAAGATCGGCAACAAGCTGGAGCGGATCGAGGAGGAGATCTTCGAGGGCAACTCGGCCGAGGTCGTGCGCGACATCTCCAACGTCAAGCAGGAGATCATCAACTTCCGCAAGATCGTGCGCCCGCAGCGATCGGCCTTCGCGGACCTCGAGCGCAACAAGGCGCGCTACATCACCGACGACCTCGAGATCTACTTCGAGGACATCAACGACGCCTCCGAGCGCGTGTGGGACATGCTCGAGAACTACAAGGAGGTCGTCGAGGCGCTCGAGGACACGAATGAGGCCGAGATCGCCCATCGCACCAACGCGACCTTCCGGGTGCTGACCGCGATCTCGGTGATCGTCCTGCCGCTGACGCTGGTGGCGAGCATCTGGGGCATGAACGTGCGCGTGCCAGGCGAGAGCGACTCGACCGCCTTCTGGCTCGTGCTCGGGCTGATGCTCGCGATGCTGGTCGGGCTGATCGCGTACTTCCGCCGGCAGGGCTGGCTGTGACCGACGTGGCGCTCGCCGAGCGCCGGCTCGTCGAGGTCGCCGCCCTCGAGAAGCCGGCGCGCGCGAAGCGGATGCTGGTGATCGTCAACCCGCACGCGACGATGATGACCACGCGCCTCAGGCACCTGGTCGTGTACGCGCTGCAGGGCCGCTACGACGTCGAGGCGATCGAGACCGAGCGCCGCGGGCACGCGATCGAGCTGGTCACCGCCGCCGTCGGCGAAGCCTTCGACGTGGTCGTCGCGTTCGGCGGCGACGGCACCGTGAACGAGGCCGCCAACGGCCTCGCGGGCACCTCGACGCCGCTCACCGTGCTCCCCGGCGGCAACAACAACGTGTTCGCCAAGATGCTCGGGATCCCCAACGACGTCGTCGACGCCACCGAGCACCTGCTCCGGCTCGCCGACCGCTGGGGGCCGCGGGCGGTCGACCTCGGACGCCTCAACGACCGCTGGTTCACGTTCGCGGCCGGCGTCGGGCTCGACGCCAGCGTGGTCGAGCGGGTCGACGCCCACCCGCACCTCAAGTCGAAGTACGGCCACTGGTACTACGCCTCGGCCGCGGTCGGCGTGTTCCTGCGCCGCTACGTGGTCAACCCGCCGCGGCTGGAGGTGTCGGTCGACGGCAGGTCCCTGCGCGGGGTGAGCGCGTTCTTCCAGAACGGCGAGACGTACACCTACTTCAAGAGCCGGCAGATCACGCTCGTCGAGGGCGCGCGGCTCGACTCCGGCGACCTCGCGGGCGTCATGCTCACCCGGGCGCGGCCCTACGACGTGCCGACGGTGACGTTCCGGGCGCTGTCCGGCGCGGCGCGGATCGCCAAGCACCGCGGGATCGCGGCGCTGACCGGCGTGCGCTCGGCGACGATCCGGTCGGTCGACGGCCGGCCCGTGCCGGTGCAGGTCGACGGCGACCACATGAGCGACGAGACGGTCGCCGAGCTGTCGGTGGCGCCGGGCGCACTGCGGGTCGTCAGCTGAGCCGTTGACCGACGAGACGTCCTGGGGGCTGGACGAGGGCGACGAGATCGCGCCGGGCCGCAGCGTCGTGCGCGACCTCGGGGGCGGCCGGCGGTTCGAGGTCATGCTCGTGTGGGACGAGCGGCTGTTCGCGCTCACCGTGGCGAAGGTGCTCCGGCCGCGGTACGCGGAGTCCGAGCGGGCGCTGCGCGAGCTCGCCGAGGAGGCCGAGGCGCTCGAGCGCCTCCGGCATCCGGTGATCGTCCGCGGCTTCGACGCCGTGCTCGACGGCCGCTACCCGCACGTCCTGCTCGAACACCTGGAAGGGCCGTCGCTGCGGTCGCTGATCCGCCGGCATGGAGCGCTGCCGCTGGAGCAGGTCCTGCCGCTGTGCGCACACGTCGCCGCCGCGCTGCACTACATGGCTGCGAGCGCGATCGTGCACCTCGACGTCAAGCCCGACAACATCATCATGGGCGTGCCGCCGCGGCTGATCGACCTGAGCATCGCGACGAGGCTCGAAGACGTGGGCGCGATCAGGGGCCCGCTGGGGACCGACGCGTACATGCCGCCCGAGCAGTGCGATCCGTCGATGGGCGGGATCGGCCCGGCGTCGGACGTGTGGGGTCTGGGCGCGACGCTGTACCACGCCGTGGCGGGCTCGGTCCCGTTCCCGCGGGAACGCGACGCGCGGTCGAGCGACGATTCGCTGGTTCGCTTCCCGCAGCTCGCCGGCGCTCCGCGACCGCTCGCGCGGGACGTGCCGCCGGCGCTGCGCGAGCTGATCGGCGCGACGCTGTCGCCCGCTCCCGGCGACCGTCCGGCCGCGAGCCAGGTCGCGCTGGCGCTGGAGCCTCTGGTGGCCGAGCTCCCGCGCAGGCTCACGTTCGGGCGCTTCGGCGCTCGCGCCCGGCGCACTTGAGCCGAACCTGGGGCCGCTTCGTGCGTTACACGGGTATAGGGAGTCAAATCGTCCAGGGAGGCATCGCGACATGAGCGATCCGAATAGCGCCAGGGCCGCAAGGCTGTTCCAGACCCTCGCCGCCGACGGCTCGTCCGCCGCTGAGGACCAGCGGTCGGTCACCCGGCGCGTGGGCGTGACCGTGCTGGCGCTGCTGTTGCTGGTCGCCGCCCCGCTCGCCTGGGCCAATTCGGCGGGAGCCGCCGGCGGCGACGAGGGGCCGCAGGCCGTGCTCGTCAAGTCACAGGACGGCCACTCCGGCGACGACGACGACGATGACGACGACACGACCACCGGCGACGGCGACAGCTCCGACAGCGGCAAGACGGCGACCAACTCGCGGACCGGCGAGAAGGACGACGACACCGGCGGCGGCAAGACGACGCTCGGGAAGACCGGCGAGTCGACGGACGGCAAGACCGGCAAGGAGACGCAGACCGGCAAGACCGACCGCACGGGCCTCGACACCGGCAAGTCGACCAGGGGCGAGACCGACAAGGGCGACAAGACCGGCAAGACCGAGCGGCGGTAGCTCGACCCGCGGCGGCTGGCCGGCCCGCGTGGCCGTCAGCCGCCGCTGGGGGTGACGCGGTAGGCGTCGAAGACCGAGTCGATCGCGCGCAGGCGGTTGATCGCGGTCTTCAGCGCCTGCGTGTCCCCCACCTCGATCACGAAGCGGTTCTTGACCATGGGGTGCTGAACGCTGCAGTACGCCTCGACGATGTTGATGCCGCCCTCGGCGAAGGTGCGCGATAGGTCCTCGAGCAGGCGGTGGCGGTCCCACGCGTCGACCTGGATCTCGACCTTGAACGACGTCTCGTTGTCGCCGTCCCAGGAGACCGGCACGAAGCGCTCGGGGTCCTTGCGGAGCGCATCGGCGTTCGGGCAGTCCTCGCGGTGGATGGTGATGCCGCGGCCGAGCGACACGTAGCCCAGGATCTGGTCGCCCGATACCGGGCGGCAGCACTTGGCGAGCCGCAGGGGCACGTCGTCGACGCCTTCGACGCGGATGCCGAAGCTCGACGACGACGCCTCCGGCTTGCGACGGACGGTCGGCTTGATCAGGTCCTCGGCGGCCGAGGTCTCCGCTTCGGCGCTCTCGCCCTGCTTGAGCCGGTGCAGAACCTTGTTGACGACGACCTTCGGCGAGATCTTCGCCCCGCCGAGCGCGATGTAGAAGTCGTCGGCCTTGCGGAAGCCCATCTCGCGGATGACGTCGGCCAGCAGCGGCGAGCCGACGATCTTCTGGGCCGGCAGGCCGGCCTTGTTGAGGTGCTCCTGCAGCAGGTCGCGGCCGGTGTGCTCGGAGTCGTCGCGCGACTCGGCCTTGAACCACTGGCGGATCTTGTTGCGCGCGCGGGTCGTCTTGACGAGCGCCAGCCAGTCGCGCGAGGGGCCGCGCTCGCGCTTGGCGGTGAGGATCTCGACGATGTCGCCCGAGTTGAGCTCGTAGTGGAGCGGGACGATCTTGCCGTTGACCTTGGCGCCGACACAGCGATGGCCGACGTCGGTGTGGATCTCGTACGCGAAGTCGAGCGGGGTGGCGCCCGCGGCGAGCGATTTGACCTCGCCCTTGGGCGTGAAGACGTAGACCTCCTCCTCGGTCAGCTGCCCGCGCAGGTGCTCGGTGAACTCGCGCGGGTCGTCCTCGTCGGTCTCCCAGTCGAGCAGCGACTTGAGCCACTTGAGCTTGACGTCGGTCGGGTCGCCGGCCTGCCCCTTGCCCTTCTTCGCGCCCTCCTTGTAGCGCCAGTGCGCGGCGACGCCGTACTCCGCGGTCTCGTGCATGTCGCCGGTGCGGATCTGGATCTCCAGCGGCCTGCCCTCGGGCCCGATCACGGTCGTGTGAAGCGCCTGGTACATGTTGAACTTGGGCATGGCGATCATGTCCTTGAACCGCCCGGGCAGCGGCTTCCACAGCGAGTGGATCACGCCCACGGCGCCGTAGCAGTCCTTCACGGAGTCGACGATCACCCGCATCGCCGTGAGGTCGTAGATCTCGTTGAACTCGCGGTCCTTGCGGGTCATCTTCGAGTAGATCGAGTAGAAGTGCTTGGCGCGGCCCGAGATCTCGGCGTGGATGCCGAGCGCCTCGAGCTCCTTCGCCAGATAGCCGCCGGCGCGCGCGACGTACCGCTCGCGCTCCTCGCGCTGCTGGTTGACCAGGCCCTTGATCTCCTGGTACTTGCGCGGGTGCAGCGTGCTGAAGGCGAGATCCTCGAGCTCCCACTTGATCGCGTGGATGCCGAGCCGGTGGGCCAGGGGCGCGTAGATCTCGAGCGTCTCCTTGGCCTTCTCGATCTGCTTCTGCTTGGCCATCGCTTCCAGCGTGCGCATGTTGTGGAGGCGGTCGGCCAGCTTGATGAGGATGACCCGGATATCCGTGGCCATCGCGACCATCATCTTGCGGTAGTTCTCGGCCTGCGCCTCGTCGCGCGACTGGAACGTGATGCCGGTGAGCTTGGTGACGCCGTCGACGAGGCCGCAGACCTCCTCCCCGAACGCCTCGCGCACCTCGTCGAGCGACGCCGAGGTGTCCTCGACCGTGTCGTGCAGCAGCGCGGCGCACAGCGTCTCGGTATCGAGCCGCATGCCGGCGCAGATCTTGGCCACGCCGACCGGGTGGACGATGAACTCCTCGCCGGACCGGCGGCGCTGGTCGGCGTGGTGCTCGCAGGCGAACACGAAGGCCTGGACCACGCGTGCCCGGTCGACCGATTCGGCGACCTCGTCCGCGTGCTCGGAGACGATCGCGAACAGGTCGGCCACCAGCTCGCGCTCGAGCGGCGTGAGGTCGGCCGGGACGTCGGTGACCGGGCCGTGCGGCTGGTCGGCGCGGTCGACGGGCCGGTGGCCGGCGACCGCCACCGCCGGGTCCGCCTCCGGCGAGCCGCCGGCGATCGGCGCGCTCGCCCGCACCCCGTCCTCGATCGGCGCGCCCGCCCGCGCCCCGATCTCGATCTCGATCGGTGCGTCCGGCCGCGCCTCGTCCTCCTGAGCGGGCGTCAGGCCGCTTGCCGGTGGGTGTCGCTGCTCAGGTATCGCCGTCCGTCCTCGAGCCTTCGATGGTAAGCCCGGAAGGCCACCGAGCGCTCCAGTGCGGTCCGCGCCGGCTGCCCGACGAGCCGGAGGGCCGGCCCTTCGCGATCCAGGGCCACGAGATCGAGCTCGCTGAGGACCCGCACCAGCCGCCCGGCGAGCGCGGCCGACCTCGGCTGCGACCCTTCGCCTCGAAGCACCGCCTCGAACGTCTCGCCGCGGGCGTGCGCGAGGCCGCGCAGTGCGCGGTACAGGGCTGCCAGCGGGTCGCGGAGGGCGAAGTTCCACTCATGAACTCGTCGGGCAAAGCGTAGCTCTTGCTCACCCCAGGCCAGATGGGCTCGCCCGGCGCCCTGCTCGAGCAGCGTCAGCGCGCCGGGGTCGCCCGGCGGGTCGACGGCGACGAGGTGGGCGAACGGCGCGGCCAGCTCGGGGGCGTCCTCGAGCGCCGCCCACGAGCAGATCGCGAAGCCGCCGACGCGGCCGCGCAGCGCGCGGGCGCGATGCGGCGCGTGCGCGACGATCGCGAGCACGGGCTCGCCGGCGGCGACGAGATCCGCGAGCAGACCCGCGATCCCGCTGCCGCGCGCGTCGCGGGCGCCGGAACCCGCGACGTGGTTGTGGGCGGCGACGGGCGAGCCGAGCCGGCCGCCGGCGACGGCGTCGTCCGAGTCGCGGGCGAGGGCGGCGAGGTCGCGGGCCAGCTCCGCCTCGATGCCCTCGGTGAAGGTGGGCTCGCCGAGGACGTCGATCGTGCCGGCGCCCGCGGGGCGGGCGTGGCGGAGGACGAGCCGGGGCTCGGTCGCGCCGTTCCAGCGGTTGGCCTCGAGGCGGACGGCGGCGTCGACGAGCTCGTCGCCGGTCGCCGGCAGCCGTGTCCCCGCGCCGAACTGCACGCAGCGCGAGCGGGCTCCGCCGGCCTGCAGGGTGAACGCGACGTGGCGCCCCTCCCCCATCGGCCTCGGGTCGCCGAGCTGAGCGGCGGGAACCATCAGCGACACCGGCGGGTTGCCCTGGCCGAACGGCGCGAGCCGCTCGAGCTCCTCGGCGAGCGGGAGGGTCAGGGCGTTGCCCGGGACCACGGCGTCGACCCGGCACTCGGGCACCAGGTCGGCGGGCGTCAGCACCTCGGCGGCGTGGGCGGCGAAGCGCTCGCGGAAGCCCTCGATCTCGGCGCGGGCGATCGTGACGCCCGCGGCGGCGCGGTGGCCGCCGTAGCGCTCCAGGTGGTGCGCCGCCGCGGTGAGCCCGGCCAGCAGGTCGAACGCCGGGATCGAGCGGCCGGAGCCGGTGCCCTCGTCGCCGTCGAGCGCGATCAGCACCGCAGGGCGGTGATGGCGCTCGGCGATCCTCGCCGCGACGATGCCGATCACGCCGGGGTGCCAGTCCTCGGCGGCGAGCACGTACGCGGGAGCCGGCCCGTGCTCGGCCACCTGCGCCTCGGCGGCGAACAGGATGCGGGTCTCGACGTCGCGGCGCTCGGAGTTCACCGCGTCGAGCTCCGCGGCGATGGCCCGCGCCCGGTCGGCGTCCCCGGTCAGCAGCAGCTCGAGGCCGGCGTCCGCCCGGTGCAGGCGGCCGGCGGCGTTGATCCGCGGGGCGAGCCGGAAGCCGATCGCCCCGGAGTCGACCATGCCCGGGTCCACGCGCGCGACTTCCATCAGCGCTCGCAGGCCCGGCTTGCGCGTGCCGGCCAGCGCCCGCAGCCCCGCGCGCACGAGCCGGCGGTTCTCGCCGTGGAGCGGCACGACGTCGGCCACCGTGGCGAGCGCGACGAGATCGAGGTCCTCGTCCGCCACGCCGGGGTCCTCGCCCGCGGCCTCGAGCAGCGCCTGGGCGAGCTTGTGCGCGACCGCGGTGGCGCACAGGTCGGCGCACGGGTAGCCGCCGGCCGCGGGGTGCACGATCGGCGCGGCCGGCAGCCGCCCGTCGGCGCGCGGGGCGTGGTGGTCGGTCACCACGACGTCGAGCCCGGCCGCGCGCGCGGCCGCCACCTCCTCGACTGCCGTGATCGCGCAGTCGACGGTCACCAGCAGGTCCGTTCCGCGCTCGGCGAGCCGGGCGACGGTGGCGGCGGCGAGGCCGTAGCCGTCGTCGATCCGGCTCGGCAGATACCAGTCCACCTCCGCGCCCAGCGTGCGCAGAGCTCGCACGAGCACCGCGGTGGCGGCGACGCCGTCGACGTCGTAGTCGCCGTGGACCGTGATCCGGGAGCGGCGGCGGGCGTGGTCGAGGATCACCGCGGCGGCGTCCCGAAGGCCGCCGAAGGCGTCGAGCGGATGCGCCTCGGCGGCGGCGAGGAACGCGCGGGCCTCCTCCACGTCGCCGAGCCCGCGCCGGACGAGAACCTGGGCGAGCACGTGCGAGACGCCGAGCGCGGCCGCCAGCCGCTCGGCGGCGGCGTAGTCGTACGGGGCGACGGTGAAGCGGGTCTCGATCGGTGGCACGGTCGCCGGAGCGTATGGGCGGGCCATGACGGAACCGGGGCGTTTTCGGTCCGACTCAGCGAAACCGGCACGGTGTTGTCGCAGAGTTGTGACGAACCGCGGGCGCGCGGCGAACCGCGGGCGCGGGTCAGCCGAACGGCGCGCGCGCCGCGGCGGGGTAGTCGACGCCGCGCTCGGCCAGGCGCTCGCGGACGCGGCGCTTGACCGCCAGGACCGCCGACGGCTCGGACCTGACCTGCTCCTTGAGCGCCGCGATCTCGTCGCGCAGCGGCTCCACGCCCTCCCCCGTCTCGAGCGCCGACCGCAGCGCCGCGAACAGCTCCGGGCGGCAGTTGGAGAGCCCGTTGATCGACCCGGTCCCGCCGGCGCGCACTGCCTCGACGATCTGCGGCTCGGTGCCGGTGTAGAGCTCGAACGAGTCGACCCCCCGCACGGCGTCGAGGTACGCCCGGTGGCGGGCGGCGTCGCCGGTCGAGTCCTTCATCCCCGCGAACCCCTCGCGCGCCAGCTCGCCGGCCAGCTCGGGCGAAAGGTCGTTGACCGTTCGCGGCGGGATGTTGTAGATGAACGCCGGTGCGCCGGCCGCCGCCTCCAGCAGCGCGCGGAAGTGTGCGCGGACCTGCAGCCGGCGTGACCGGATAGAACCACGGCACGTAGGCCGCCACGCCGTCCGCGCCGGCGTCGAGCGCCCGCCGCGCCAGCGCCACCGTGGCCCGCGTGCTCGGCCTCCCCACCTGGACGATCACCCGCAGCGAGCCCGCGGCGTCCACCGCCCGCGAGGCCAGCGCCTCGATCTCGTCGTCCTCCAGGAGCACGCCTTCGCCGGTGGTGCCCGCCACGAACAGCCCGTCGAGCCCCGCCTCGTCGAGCCAGCGCACGTGCGCCTCGAAGGCGTCGAGGTCGAGCCCGCCGTCCGGTCCGAACGGCGTCGTGATCGCCGCCAGGACCTTCACGCTCAGTAGGCCGGGTGCGTGCGCTCTTGGCGCAGCCCGATCCAGTACACGACCCCCATGCCGATCAGCGCGCCGGGGATCGCCTCGAGCGCGCTCAGCAGGTTCGTGTCGCTCTCCCCGGGGATCGTGAACCCGTGGATCAGGAAGCCGAACACGAGCGGGCCGATGACCGCGCCCAGGAAGGCGCCGATGATGCCGGCCCAGAAGTGGTCGGGCAGGAAGATCGTGAAGTGCCACAGCGCGAGGCCGACCATGACCCAGACGAGACCGGCCATCAGCGCGGCCTCCCGTGCCGGCGGTTGCGCGGCTTCTTCGGCTTCTCGGCGCCGCCCTCGGCGGCTGCTCGCCGTCGCGCTCGGCACGCGAGCGCGCGCGGCGACCGCCGGCCGGCCGTCCGGCGGAGCGCGTCGCCGCGGCGGGCTGGGGCTCCTCCTCGACGCCGAGGTCGCGCACCATCTCCTCGAACTCGTCGCTCGAGACCCCGCTTCGCGGGATCGGGCGGCGCCGTGAGGCTGCGCTTGCGGCGCTCCTTCGGCGCGACGTCGACCGGCGCGCCCGCCGTCGCCACCGCATACGCCGGCACGACGCCGCCGAACTCGCGGCGGATCCGCTCCTCGCGTGCGTGGTACACCGGCTCGCGCGACTTCCAGTAGGTGAGCACGGGGCCGGCGATGAACACCGACGAGTAGGTGCCCGACAGCGTCCCGATCAGCAGCGCGAACGCGAAGTCCTGCAGCGTCTCGCCGCCGAACAGGAGCAGTGCGAGGATCGGCAGCCCGGCGCAGAAGCTGGTCGCCAGCGAGCGCACGATCACCTCGGACATCGAGCGGTTGTAGATCTGCGAGAAGGCCGCGTTCGGCATCCGCGGGATGTTCTCCCGGATCCGGTCGAACACGACGATCGTGTCGTAGAGCGAGAAGCCCAAGATGGTCAGGAGCGCCGCGACCGTCGACGCCGTCACCTCCCGGCCGACCAGTGCGTAGACGCCGCCGGTGATCAGCAGGTCGTGCATGAGGGCGATCAGCACCGGCACCGCGAACTTCCACTGGAAGCGCAGCGTGATGTAGATCGACACCACGATCAGCGACGCGATGATCGCGTAGATCGCGCTCTGGGCCACCGACTGGCCGAAGCTCGCGCCGATCGACTCGGTGCTGGGATCGTCGGCGAACCCGAACTCCTGCTGGAGCGCGTTCTCGACCTGGTCGACCTGTGCCGGCGCGAGCTCCTCGGCGCTGATCTGAACGACGTTCTGGCCGAGCTCCGGGTTGTCGATGGTCTGGATCTCGGCGTCGGCGAGGCCGACCGGCGCGAGCGCGTCGCGCACCTGGTCGACGGACGCGGATCGCTCCAGCGCCGCCGTGATCCGCGTGCCGCCCTCGAAGTCGATGCCGAAGTTCAGCCCGTTGATCGCGATCGCCAGCGCGCAGATGAGCAGGATCGTGCCCGAGACCGCGAAGAACGCCTTCGAGCGGCCCATGAAGTCGAACTTGATCGGCTTCGGGTCGCGCGCCCCGAGCGCGGCGCGCGAGCGCAGCAGCGCCGTGCCGCGCAGCGCGTACAGCATCGCCTGGGTGGCGAGCACGGCGGTGAACAGCGAGAGGATGACGCCGACGGCGAGGGTGAGCGCGAAGCCGCGGACGCCCGCGGTCGCCAGCACGAACAGGATGAAGGCGACCAGGACCGTGACGATGTTGGCGTCCATGATCGCCGTCAGGCCCTTCTTGTAGCCCGCGGAGATCGCCTGGGCGACCGATCTGCCGCCTCGCATCTCCTCCTTGACGCGCTCGAAGATGACGATGTTCGCGTCCGCCGCCACGCCCAGCGTGAGGATCAGGCCCGCGATGCCCGGCAGCGTGAGGACGATCGGGATCAGCTTGACGAGCGCGAAGAAGTAGAGCCCGTAGATCGCCATCGCGAGGACGGCGATGACGCCGAGGACGCGGTAGAAGGTGATCAGGAACAGCGCGACGATCGCGAAGCCGGCGAGGCCGGCGACCAGGCCCTGGTCGAGCGCCTGCTGGCCGAGCGTCGCCGAGACCTGCGAGCGCGAGACGAGCTCGAGCCGGATCGGCAGGGCGCCGATCTCGAGGATCCGCGCCAGGTCCTGCGCGGAGGAGATCGTGAAGCTGCCGGAGATCTGGGCGCCGGTCGAGCCGTCGATGCCCTGCGGGTTCTCCTGGTAGTTGATGTACGGCGCCGAGACCAGCTCGTCGTCGAGCACGATCGCGAAGTGCTGGGAGCCGTTGATCGGGTTGTCGCCGGGGAGCGCGTTGTCGAGCCCGCGCTCGGCGATGTTCTGCGTGATCCGCTGGAACGCGTCACGGCCCTTGTCCGTGAAGTCGAACGTGACGATCGGCTCGCGCGCGTCGTCGAAGTTCTGCTCCGGGTTCTTGATGTCCGTGCCCGACAGCGCCGGGTTGTCCTCGATCACCCAGAAGCGGTCGGGATCCGCGGCGTCGGGGCTCGGCTTCTCGTCGCGCACGACGAGGATGCCCTCCGGCACCTCCAGCACCTCGGCGTTCTCGCGCTGCTCCGGCGTGAGGTCCTCGAGCGCGGCCTCGCGCGACTCGGACGGCTGCCCGTCGTTGTACGGCTGCTTGGAGACCTTGTTGAACGCGTAGAAGCGCGGGGCGTCGGCGGAGTTGTTGTTGCCGTCGGCCTGCGGATCGCACCGCGAGGCGCGCTTGACCGCGTTGTAGAAGCCGGTGACCGGCTGCTTGGCGCTGGCGTTCTCGTCGGGGTCGGTCTGGCAGTTCTCGTCGAGGATGCTGGCTTCCCAGTCGTAGAAGAACAGCTGGGCGGTGGAGCCGACCTGCTGTGCCGCGCGCTCGGCGTCCTCCTCGCCTGGGAGGTTGACCTCGATCTGGTTCTCGCCCGCCAGCAGCAGCTCGGGCTCGGACACGCCGAAGGCGTCGACGCGGTCGCGCATGATGTCCAGCGACCTGTCGAGCGCCTCCTGCGTGACGGTCGGCTGCTGGGCCGTCGGCTGGCCCTCGTAGATGAGCTGGACACCGCCCTGAAGGTCGAGGCCGAGCTTCGTGTCGCGCGTGCTGATCGCGTAGACCGACCCGGCGATCAGGCCGATGACGACGAGCAGGACGAGGAGGGAGCGGCGGCGTTCGGACATTGCCTGGCTGGTGAAGGTTAGAGCCCGCTACTTCGACGGCGTGAGAACCAGCAGCAGACCGCCGTCGTCATCGTACGCCGGAAACAGATCGGCGACCGCTCTCGCGGGCAGATCTCCCTCGGCATGGACGACGACCGGCTTGCCGAGCTGGCGCACACCCCACTCCAGCACGGTGCCGACGTGGTCGGCGCCGCCCTCGAAGTCGAGCCCGAGCACCTCGCGCACCTCGCGGCCCATCACCTTCTCGTCGGAAAGCCCGGTCAGCTCGCGCGACCCGCGGCCGCAGCCGATGATGCGACCGTTCTGGTCGCACACGAAGAACGCCGCGTTCGGCGCCGGGTAGTAGTCGTCGAGCAGCTCGAACAGGAAGCCGAAGCCGCACTTGCTGCAGCCGCGCGGCTGGTTGCGGAACCCCTGTTGGCGGTCGGTCTCGGACGTCCGATGGCCGCAGTTGGGGCAGATGAACAGGTGCGCCACAGCCCCCTAGCCTAGACCGGCTGGACTAAAGGCTCGATCAGGACAACGTCGAGTCCGAGGCGGTCGGCTGGAGCCGCGCGGTCGGAGCTCGTCAGAACAACGTCGAGTTGTCAGCCGCGGGCTCGAGGCCGAGGTGGCGGAAGGCGTGGACGGTCGCGCACCGGCCGCGCGGGGTGCGGATGAGGAAGCCCTGCTGGAGCAGGTAGGGCTCGTAGACGTCCTCGATCGTGTCGGATTCCTCCTGCACCGCGACGGCGAGCGTGGAGAGGCCGACGGGGCCGCCGGAGAACCGGTTGCAGATCGTCGACAGGATCTCGCGGTCGAGCCGGTCGAGCCCGGCGTGGTCGACCTCGAGCAGGTCGAGCGCGGCGCCGGCCACGGCGGCGTCGATCGGCGTGTCGCCGTTCACCTGCGCGAAGTCGCGCACGCGGCGCAGCAGCCGGTTTGCCACGCGCGGGGTGCCGCGGGCGCGCTCGGCGATCGCGCGCGCGCCGTCGGCGTCGATCCGCACGTCGAGCACGCGTGCCGAGCGGGTGACGATCCGCGCCAGGTCGGCGGTGTCGTAGTGGTCGAGCCGGTGCTGGATGCCGAAGCGGTCGCGCAGCGGCGTGGTGAGGAGTCCGGCCCGGGTGGTGGCGCCGATCAGCGTGAAGGCCGGCAGCTCGAGCGTGACGACACGCGCCCCGGCGCCGGCGCCGACCGTGATCGGGAGCCGGCGGTCCTCCATCGCCGGGTAGAAGGTCTCCTCCACGGCGCGCGGGAGGCGGTGGATCTCGTCGACGAAGAACACCGCGCGCGACTCGAGCGCGGTCAGGAACGACGCGATGTCGGCCTTGCGCTCGAGCGCGGGGCCGGCGGTCTGCACGAACGGGACGTCGAGCTCGGCGGCCACGATCTGGGCGAGCGAGGTCTTGCCGAGGCCGGGCGGGCCGGCCAGCAGCACGTGGTCGAGCGCCTCGTCGCGGGCGGCGGCTGCCGCGATCGAGACGCCGAGCTGCTCCTTCAGCGCCTCCTGGCCGATGAACTCCTCGAGCAGGCGCGGGCGCAGCGTCGCGTCGACGTCCTCCTCGGGGCGCTCCTGCGGGCTCTGGATGCGGTCGGCGCCCGGGCTGCGGATCATCGCCGCGCCCCCTTGAGCGCGTGCGCGATCAGGTCCTCGGGCGTTTCGCCGGGTGCGCCTTCGAGGAGCTTGTCGGCCTCCTGCGGGGAGAACCCGAGGCCGACCAGGCCGTCGCGCGCGAGCATCCGCGGGTCGTCGCCGGCGCGCCGGATCACGATCGGCTCCTCGACCTTCTCGCGCAGCTCGACCACGATCCGCTCGGCGGTCCGCTTGCCGATGCCGGGGGCGGCCTGGAGCCGGCCGGTGTCGCCGGCCGTGATCGCGGTCAGGAGGTCGCGCGGCGGGCCGCCGGAGAGGACGGCGAGCGCCATCTTCGGGCCGACCGACTGGACGCCGATCAGCAGCAGGAACAGGTCGCGCTCCTCCTCGGTGGCGAAGCCGTAGAGCTGGAGCGCGTCGTCGCGGACGATCAGATGGGTGTGGATCTCGGTCTCGGTCCCCACGCGCGGGATGTGCCGGAGCGTCTCCGCGGAGACGGCCAGCCGGTAGCCGACGCCGCCGCACGAGACGACGACGTGGTCGGCGCGGCGCACGGCCACGGTTCCGTCCAGCAGGGCGATCATCCGGCCAGCGCCGCGCTCAGCGGCGCCCCGTTGGCGTGGCAGATCGCGACCGCGAGCGCGTCGGCGGCGTGGTCCGGGCGCGGTAGCTCGGTCAGCGCGAGCAGCGTCTGCACCATCCGCTGCACCTGGTCCTTGGCCGCGCGGCCGTTGCCGCACACGGCGCTCTTGACCTGCTGCGGCGTGTACGAGGCGGTCGGCACGCCGCGCTGGCCGGCCGCCAGCATCGCCACCCCGCGCGCCTGGCCGACCGCGAAGGCGGAGTGGGCGTTGGCGCCGAAGTAGAGGTCCTCGAGCGCGAGCGCGTCGGGCCGGTGCTCGTCGAGCAGCGCGCCCACCCGCTCGTGGATCGCCACCAGGCGCCGCCCGGCATCGAGCCCGGGCGCGGTCTCGACCACGCCGCCGTCCAGCGCCAGCATCCTCCCCCGATGCTGGGCTACGACGCCGTAGCCGGTGTGGGCCACGCCGGGATCGATGCCGAGGACGATCACGTACACGGCGGGGATTCTGCGCCGGGCGTCGGACGCCTTCCTGGCGTGGCGGGACGAACTTCGGCTGCCGATCGCGCCGCGGGACGAACTTCGGCATTGAGGGAGGCGGGATCGGCCGCCGACCGACCGTGGCGCCTTCGCACCGAATGGCGAGGCAAAGGCGCCACGCCCGCGATCGTGGCGCCTAATGACCGCATAGTCGGTCGATTTCGCGCCACGGACGCCGCACGGGCGGCTCCCCCGCTGCCCTACCCAGCCGCAGTTGACGTTCGCCCGCTCAACCGCCAGGCATCGAGGACCCGGCGAACCCGAAGAACCACACCGCGAATACCACCGCGGCGACGCCGACCGACACGATCATCACCCGGTCGAGCACCCCGCCCCGCCGATCCACCTGCCGCTCGCCGCGCATCGAGCGGGTCCATCCCGGCCGGTACTCGTCGACCTCCGTGCCGGTCACACGGATGTGGGCGCGATTCAAGGCGCCGAGCCCCTTCGCCACCGCCGCCATCCCCACCGGCAGCCCGATGATGATCAGCAGGTACGGCCCCATGCTGGGCTCGGGCGAGTCGGCGAGCTTGGAGGCGAGGTACACCAGCCCGAGCGGCACGCCGAGCCACATCACGACGCTGCCGAGCGCCATCAGCGCCACGAGCCCGACGGCGGCCGGTGACCTGGACGGCCTCAGCCCGCGACCCGCTCCAGGATCTCGGCGTCGACGTCGAAGTTCGCGTGGACGGCGTCGACGTCGTCCTGCTCCTCCAGAGCGTCGATCAGCCGCAGCACCTTGGTCGCGCCGTCCTCGTCGAGCGGCACCAGGGTCTTCGGCCGCTGCGCCACCGACGCCTCGTCGACCTCGACCCCCGCATCACTGAGCGCGGCCCGCACGGCGGCCAGGTCGGCCGGCTCGCACAGGACCTCGAACACGTCGGCGTCCATCTGGATGTCCTCGGCGCCCGCGTCGATCGCCACCATCAGGTCGTCCTCGGAGTAGCGCTCGCCGTCGACCACGACGACGCCCTTCTTGTCGAACAGGTAGGCGACCGAGCCCGGCTCGCCGAGGTTGCCGCCGTTCTTGCCGAAGATGTGCCGCATATCGGCGCCGGTGCGGTTGCGGTTGTCGGTCAGCGCCTCCACCAGCACCGCCACGCCGCCGGGGCCGTAGCCCTCGTACATGACCGCCTCCAGCGCCTCGGCGTCGGCGCCCTCCCCGGTCCCCTTGGCGATCGCGCGCTCGATGTTGTCCTTCGGCATCGACGCGTCCCTGGCCTTCTGCACGGCGAGCGCGAGCGCCGGGTTGCCTTCGACGTCGCCGCCGCCGTCCTTCGCGGCGACCGTGATCGCGCGCGCGAGCTTCGTGAACAGCTTGCCGCGCCGGGCGTCGACGATCGCCTTCTTGTGCTTGATCCCCGCCCACTTGGAGTGTCCGGCCATCGCGCTTCGATTCTAGAGTTCGGCCCGGGCCAGGGCCTTGGCAGCCTCGAGGTCGAGCCATCGGCCGCGCTCGAGCGCGTCCAAGCGATCGGACAGCCGGCCGCACGCGCGTGCGGCGAGCGCGCGCAGGAACGGCGCCGCCGGCCAGGGCTCCGTGGCGCCGAGCAGCTCGGCGGCGGCGTCGAGCCGCCCGCGCTCGAGCAGCACGTCGGCGATCGCCAGCAGCGTCGTCCACTGCGAGGCGGCGTCGCTGCGCGCCTCGTCGTACTCGAGCGCCGCCAGCAGGCGCGCGCTGGCCTCGGCATGATCGCCGCGCAGGCTGGCGCCGACGCCGAGCGCGCGCAGGCTGAAGCGGATCATGTGGTGGTGGTCGGCCTCGCGCGCGAAAGCGAGCGCTCCCTCGAGCCACCGCCGCGCCTCCTCAGGCGAGCGTTCGAGCAGGGCGACGCCGCTGACGTAGCGCGACCACGCGACCATCATCGGCGAGGCGAGCCGCTCGGCCACGTCGCGCATCTCGGCCGCCAGCGCGGCCGCGGCGTCGAACCGGCCGTCCGCGTGCAGCAGCTGGACCGTGAAGCCGGTCGCCTCGCAGACGAGCCCGTCGTAGCCCGCGGCGCGCGCCAGGTACGTGAGGTCGTGCCAGCGGACCGCGGCAAGCAGCAGGTCGCCGCCGAAGAACGCGATCTGCGCGAGCGTCCGGCGGGCCAGGAGCGCGGCCTCACCGAGCCCGGCCTCGAGCGCGAGCGCCGCGTCGGCGTGCCGCTGCGCGGCCGCCACGTCGCCGATCACCAGCCGGGCGACCGACGCCGCCCCGAGCGCCCGCGGTCGCAGCGGGTGGATGGCGGGCCAGCGCTCGAGCGTCTCCTCGGCCAGGCGCGCCGTCTCCTCCGCGTGGCGGGAGAGCGCCGGCCACCACAGCACCTCGACGAGCGTGAACGCCCGGTCCGGCCGCTCGTCGCGCTCGCACCGGCGGACGGCGGCGCGCAGCTCGTCGAACTCGTCGACGAACGGCAGCTTCGACTCCCGCCAGCCGCGATCGATCACCCGTCGCGCGCGCGTGACGTAGTGATCGGCGTGGCGCTCGGCGAGCGCGTTCGTGCTCGCCGCGCGCCGCCAGCCGCTCGGCGCCGTACTCGCGCAGCGTCTCGAGCAGGGAGTAGCGCGTCCGCCCACCGACGACGCGAGCGACGACCAGCGAGTTGCAGACCAGATCGTCGAGCAGCGACGCCACCTGCGCGCGGTCGACGCCGTCGCCCGCGCATACCGCCTGCGCGTCGTCGAGCGCGCAGTCGCGCGCGAACACCGACAGCCGCTCGAACAGCCGTCGCTGCGGCTCGCCGAGCTGCTCGTACGACCAGTCGATCGCGGCGCGCAGGGTCGAGTGGCGGGCGGTCGCGCGGCGGCCCGGCACCGTCAGCAGGCTGAACCGCTCGTCGAGCCGCGCGACGATCTCGGCCGGCGCCATCGAGCGCGTGCGGCCGGCCGCGAGCTCGATCGCCAGCGGCAGGCCGTCCAGCCGCCGGCACAACTCGCCGACTGCGGGGAGGTCGACGATTCCGTCCGCCGCCCGCGCGCGGTCGACGAACAGGTCGACGGCGCCGCCCGGCTCGAGGCCGCCGAGGCGCAGCACCTGCTCGCCGTCGACGCCCAGCGGGGCGCGGCTGGTGGCGAGGATGTGCAGGTCGGGGCAGCGGGAGAGCAGCTCCTCGACGGCGCCGGCCGCGCCGTCGATCACGTGCTCGCAGTTGTCGAGCACGAGGAGGCCGCGGTCGCCGTCGCCCAGCACGTCGGCGATCGCGCCGGCGACGTCGGCGTCGTCCGTCACCGGCGCCAGCTCGCACCACCACGCATCCGCGCGCCGGCCGGCCAGCTCGAGCGCCAGCCGCGTCTTGCCCGCGCCGCCGGTGCCGGTGATCGTCACCAGCGGCGACTCGGCGGCGAGCCGCTCGGCGTGCGCGAGGTCCTCCTCGCGCCCGAAGAAGCGGCTCGCGCGCTTCGGCAGCCGCCGGACGACCGGCGCCGGGCTCTGCGAGCGAGCGGTCGTGCAGGAGGATCGCGCGCTCGAGCTCGCGCGTGTCGGTGCCGGGCTCGAGCCCGAGCGCCGAGAGGTCGGCGCCGAGCGCCCGCAGCGCGGCCAGGGCGTCGACCTGGCGCCCGCAGCGGTACAGGGCGAGCGCCAGCGCCCGAGCGAGCTCCTCGCGCAGCGGCTCGGCCGCCGCCAGGCGCTGCAGCTCGGGCAGCGCCTCCTCGTGGCGGCCCAGCTCGACCAGCGCCCGCGCGCGGCCCTCGGCGGCGCGCACCCGCAGCTCCTCGAGGCGCCGGATCTCGGCCTGCGCGAACTCGGCGTACGCGAGGTCGCCGAACGGCGTGCCGCGCCACAGGGCGAGCGCGGTCTCGTACCGGGTCAGCGCGTCGGACGGCGCCAGCCTCGTCGCGTCGCGCACCAGCCGCTCGAGGCGGACGGCGTCCACCTGCTCCGGATCGGCGACCAGCCGGTAGCCGTGGCCGTCGCGGACCAGCAGGGTGGACGGCCGGCCGGCCGGGCGCGCCGGCTCCAGGAACGCGCGCAGGTTCGCGAGCCGCACGCCGAGTGAGCGTGTCGCGGCCCGCGGGTCGGCACCGGGCCATGCGGCCTCGAGCAGGGCGTCGGCGGCGACCACGCGGGCCGGCTCCAGCAGGAGCCGTGCGAGGATCGCTCTCTCCTTCGCACCGGACGGCGCCGAGGCCGTGTCGTTGTGGATGACCTCGAGCGGCCCGAGCACGCGGAACTCCACACCGGTGAAGGTAGGCGATACCGTCACGGAGCTCCCCGTGCACCCGGAGCTGCCCAGCCGCCGCGTATCCTTGCGCGCCCGATGTCGGCCCCGGCGGAGATCTTCAAGGCCTACGACGTCCGCGGCCTCTACGGAGAGCAGATCGACGGCGACGTCGCCGAGGCGGTCGGGCGCGCGTTCGCGCGCGTGCTCGCCGACCTCTCGGGAACGCGCGACCTGCGGGTCGGCCTCGGGCGCGACATGCGGCTGACCGCGCCGGAGCTGGCGGCCCGGTACCGCGCCGGCCTGATGGCCGAGGGCGCCCATGTGGTCGACGCCGGGATGGTCGGCACCGAGATGCTCTATTGGCTCGTCGGCTCGCGCGAGCTCGACGGCGGCCTCATGTGCACCGCCTCGCACAACCCGAAGGCCTACACGGGCGCCAAGCTGGTGGAGCGCGGCGCGGTGGCGCTGGCCGGCGACTCCGGCATCGGCGCGCTCCACCGGCTGATCGACGGGGGCCTGGGAGAAGCCCCGGGCGGCGGCTCGTCCGAGGAGGTCGACGTCTACGAGGACTTCCGCCGCGCCGCGCTGAGGTTCATCGACCCGGCGGCCGTCAAGCCGCTGAAGGTCGTCGTGGACGGCGGCAACGGCATGGCGGGGCCGATGGTCGGGCCGCTGCTCGAGCAGCTCGGGCTCGACCTCGTGACCACCTACTGGGAGCCCGACGGCGAGTTCCCCGACCACGAGCCGAACCCGCTGCTGGAGGAGAACCGCCGCTTCATCGTCGACAAGGTGCGCTCCGAGGGCGCCGACCTCGGCATCGCCTGGGACGGCGACGCCGACCGCTGCTTCTTCATCGACGACACCGGGCGGTTCGTCGACGGCGACTTCCTCACCGCGCTGCTGGCGGAGTCGATCCTCGCCAAGCAGCCCGGCGCCGACATCCTCTACGACGTGCGCGCCTCGCGCGCGGTGCCCGATCTCGTCGAGCGGCTCGGCGGCCGCGCGCACATGAACCGCGTCGGCCATGCCTTCTTCAAGCTGCGGATGCGCGACGAGGGCGGCGCGTTCGGCGGCGAGGTCTCCGGCCACTACTACTTCCGCGACTTCTACAACGCCGACTCGGGGACGATCCCGGCGCTGCTGATCCTGGAGCTGCTCTCGCAGCGGGGGGCGAAGCTGTCGGAGCTGCTCGAGCCGCTCCGCTCGCGCTACTTCATCTCCGGCGAGATCAACTCCGAGGTCGCCGACCAGCAGGGCAAGATGGACGAGCTCGAGCGCCGCTACGCCGACGGCCGGATCTCGAAGCTCGACGGCATCTCGATCGACTACGACGACTGGCACTTCAACGTCCGCCCGTCGAACACCGAGCCGCTGCTGCGGCTCAACCTCGAGAGCGTGGTCTCGCTCCAGGACATGGAGCGGCGGCGCGACGAGGTCCTCGACCTGATCCGCTCGTGATCCACTGCCTCCCGATCCCGACGCCGTTCGCGGTGGGGCGGGTCAACTGCTACCTGATCGAGGACGAGCCGCTCACGCTCGTCGACACCGGCCCCAACTCCGGCAAGGCGCTGGACGGGCTGGAGCGCGCGCTGGCCGACCACGGCCGCCGGATCGAGGACCTCGAGCGGATCGTCGTGACCCACCAGCACCTCGATCACCTCGGGCTCGTCGGCATCCTCGCCGACCGCTCCGGCGCCGAGGTCTGCGCGCTCGACGTGCTCGCCCCCGTGATGGAGGAGTTCGGCGCCCACGCCGAGCGCGACGACGAGCTGGCCGAGGCGCTGATGCTGCGCCACGGCATCCCGCGCGACGTCGTCAGCGCGCTGCGATCGGTCTCGCGCGCGTATCGGGGCTGGGGCGGCAGCGCGCGCGTCGACCGTCCGCTGGCGGACGGCGCGACGCTCGAGTTCGCGGATCGCACCTTCGAGGTCCAGCACCGGCCCGGGCACTCGCCGTCGGACACGCTGTTCTGGGACGCCGACCGCTCGCTGCTGATCGGCGGCGACCACCTGATCAAGCACATCTCCTCCAACCCGCTGATCTCGCTCCCGCTCGGCGGCCGGTCGGGCGAGCCCGGCGGCGGCCGGCCGCGGGCGCTGATGATGTACCTCGACTCGCTGCGCGAGACGCGCGAGCTGCCCGCCGAGGTCGTGTTGGCCGGCCACGGCGAGCCGGTGCGCGACCACGCGGCGCTGATCGACGAGCGCTTCCGCATGCACGAGCGCCGCGCCGCCAAGCTCGCCGGGCTGATCGGCGAGCGCGCGCAGACGGCCTACGAGCTGGCGCAGGCGCTGTGGGGCAACGTGGCGGTCACGCAGGCCTATCTGACGCTGTCGGAGGTGCTCGGGCACGTCGACCTGCTGGTCGACCGCGGGCAGGTCCGAGAGGTGGAAGTGGGCGGCGTGATCCGCTACGAAGCCGTCTGATGGGCGAGGTCGAGGCGATCCTCATCAGCCTGCTGGTCTCCGTCGCCGTGCTCGGCGCGGCGGCGCGCGCGGTGAACATCCCGTACCCGATCGTGCTGGTCGTCGGCGGGCTCGTGCTCGGCTTCGTGCCCGGCATTCCGGATGCCGAGCTCGAGCCCGACCTCGTGCTCGTGATCTTCCTGCCGCCGCTGCTCTACTCGGCGGCCTTCTTCGCGAACCTGCACGACCTGCGGCAGAGCCTGCGCCCGATCACCCTGCAGGCGGTCGGGCTGGTGCTGATCACCATGTGCACCGTCGCGCTGGCGATCAAGGCGCTGGTGCCCGGCATGCCGTGGGCGGCCGCGTTCACGCTCGGAGCCATCGTCGCCCCGACCGACCCGCTGGCGGCGACCGCGATCGCGCGCCGGATGGCGGTGCCGCGGCGGCTCGTCTCGGTCATCGAGGGCGAGAGCCTGATCAACGACGGCACCGCGCTGGTCGCCTACCGGACGGCGGTCGTGGCGGTCGGCGGCACGTTCTCGATCTGGAGCGCCGGACTCGACTTCGTGGTCGACGTGGCGGGTGGTGTCGCGATCGGAATCGCCGCGGGATTGGTGATCACCGAGATCCGGCGGCGGATCGACGACATCCCGGTGGAGATCACGATCTCGATCCTGAGCGGCTACGCCGGCTACCTGCCGGCGGAGGCGCTGCACGTATCGGGCGTCCTGGCGGCGGTCACGACGGGGATCGTGCTGGGCTGGAAGGCGCCGGAGATATCGACCGCCTCCATGCGCCTTCAGGGCTATGCGGTGTGGGAGATCCTCACCTTCCTCCTGAATGCGCTGCTGTTCGTGCTGATCGGGCTCCAGCTCCCGCTGATCCTCGACGGCCTGTCGGGGCAGCCGCCCGGCGAGTTGCTGTGGTGGTGCGTCGCGATCAGCCTCGTCGTGATCGTGACGCGGCTGCTGTGGTCGCAGACGGTGGTGTTCCTGGTCCGGGCGCTCGACCGCCGGGCCGTGATGCAGGAGCGCCGCTCGACGTGGCAGAGCCGCATGATCATCGGCTGGTCCGGGATGCGCGGGTCGGTGTCGCTCGCGGCGGCGCTCGCGCTGCAGCCCGGCTTCCCGAACCGCGAGCTGATCCAGCTGCTGACGTTCGCGGTCATCTTCGCCACCCTGGTTCTCCAGGGCCTCACGCTCCCGGCGCTGATCCGGCGGCTCGGCGTCGCGGACGACGGCGTGGACGCGCAGGAGGAGCTGGTCGGTCGCCGCGCTGCGGCGTCGGTCGCCCTCGCGCGGCTGGACGAGCTCGCCGAGGAGGAGTGGACCTACGACGACACCATCGAGCGCATGCGCGGGATGTACCGCTACCGGAGCCGGCGGTTCGCCGCGCGCGCCGGCGAGGGCGACGACGACGGCGACGGGATCGAGCACCGCTCACTCAAGTACCAGAAGCTGGTGAGAGTGGTCATCGATGCCCAGCGCGCCGAGCTGGTACGGCTCCGCAACGCCGGCGAGATCTCGAACGAGGTCATGCACCGGCTCGAGCGCGAGCTCGACCTCGAGGAGGAGCGGCTCGAGATCTGACACCCCGGCTTGAATAGTTGCGCGCCCGGCCTAATATGCGGGGCAAGCTCGAACGGGAGGAGAGCTCATGCTGCGTCTGACCCTGTTGGTTCTCGCCGTCCTGGCGGTCGGCGCGCCGCCCGCATCCGCCGAGGACGGATCCGATCTGTGGCTCCGCTACGAGCGGGTCGAAGACCACCAGCGACTCGAGCAGTACCGGCGGGCGGTCTCCACCGTCGTCGTGGAGAACGTGCAGGCCAACAAGGTCCACCGCGAGACGGCCGACCTGCGCATGGAGCCGGGCTCGTCCGAGAAGCTCGTGGAGAGCTCGCTGGAGGCGGCGCGCGACGAGCTGGTCCGCGGCCTGAGCGGCCTGCTCGGCCGGCGGGTGCCGGTAGCGGACGGCGCCTCCGACGGCGCGGTGGTCGTGGGCACGCGCGAGAGCTCGGAGATCGTGCGCCGGCATGTCGAGCGCCGCGATCTCGCATCCCTCGGTGAGGAGGGCTACGTGATTCGCTCCGTGAGCGGCCTCACCATCATCGCCGGTAACACCGAGGTCGCCGCCCTGTACGGCACCTTCGCCTTCCTGCGCCACATGCAGACGGAGCGGCGCATCACGAACCTGGACATCGCGACGTCGCCGCGGATCGAGAACCGCCACCTGAACAACTGGGAGACGACACGCCTGTACGCCGGCAACGACGCGTCGGGGACGGGCGGCCTCAACGGCGAGAACGGGTCGATCTTCAACTTCGCGGCGACCGGTCCGAGCGCCGGGCGCAATCTGCCCGTGATCCTCGACCGCTACATCGTGGTCGCGCGCGCGCTCGCGTCGGTCGGCATCAACGGCTTCGAGATCAATCTCGTCAACGCCGACAACGCCTACCTGACGTCGGCCCGCATCGCCCAGGAGGCGGCGCTGGCCGACGCGCTGCGCCCGTACGGGATCAGGATCTCGCTGGCCATCAATTACACGGCGCCCACCGACCCCCGCTTCGCGCCCGACACGCTGACGAACGAGCAGCTCGATCCCTACGGCGACGCGTTCCGGGGCTGGTGGAACCGCAAGGCCCGCGAGCTCCAGGCCTCGATCCCGGACTTCATGGGCTTCACCGTGAAGGCGAACTCCGAGGGCCAGCCGGGGCCGCAGGACTTCGGCTACGACCACGGGGACGGCGCCAACGGCATCGCCGCGGCGGTGGCGCCGCTGGACATGAAGGTCTACTGGCGCACGTTCGTCTACAACGCCGAGGTCGACCCCGACCGCCTCAAGCGCGCGTACCTCGAGTTCGGGCCGATCGACGACGAGGACCGCTTCCTCGACAACGTGTTCCTCCAGACCAAGAACGGCCCGCTCGACTTCCAGGCGCGCGAGCCCTTCCACCCGATGTTCGGCCGGATGGAGAACACGAACCAGGCGCTGGAGCTCCAGATCACCCAGGAGTACACCGGGCAGAGCACGATGCTCGCCTACCTCGGGCCGATGTGGGAGGAGGTGCTCAAGACGGAGACGCACGCCCCCGGCCGCGTGGGAGAAATCGTCGACGGAACCGCGCAGAACCACGAGGAGACGGCGATCGTCGGCGTGGCCAACCTCGGCAACGCCGACAACCTGACCGGCCACCACTTCTCTCAGTCGAACCTGTTCGCCTTCGGCCGCCAGGCCTGGGACTGGAAGCTCGACTCTGACGACATCGCCGAGGACTGGGTCCGGATGACGTGGACCAACGACGACCGCGCGGTCCGCACGATCGTCGAGATGATGATGGGCTCGTGGGAGGCGCTGGTGAGCTACCAGACGCCGCTCGGCATCGGGCATCAGTTCCGGTCCAGCGACCACTACGGGCCCAAGCCGGACGAGTTCTTCATCAAGGACGACTGGAGCCCCGTCTATTACAACCAGGCCGACAGCGAGGGCTTGGGCTACGACCGCTCCCCCACCGGTAGCAACTTCACGGCGCAGTACTTCCCGACGCTCGAGCGGCGCTACGGCGACATCGAGACGGTCCCGGAGAACCTGATGATGTGGTTCCACCACGTGCCGTGGGACCACCGCATGGACAACGGGCGGGTCTTCTGGGACGAGCTGGTCCTGCGCTACCAGACGGGCGTCCAGTACGTGACGTGGATGCGCGAGACCTGGGACGCGCTGGAGGGGGACATCGACGCCCGCCGCTTCGCCGAGGTGCGGGCCAAGCTGGCGGCCCATGAGGCCGACGCGGCCGACTGGCGGGACACGAGCGTCGGCTACTGGCAGGAGTTCAGCGGCCGGCCGATCCCGGTCGACGGACCGCTGGCGGCCGAGATCGTCGTCGCCGGGCAGCGGTTCGGGGGCTTCGACACGTCAGCCGCCTCGTACACGATCCCCGTCCCGGCCGGCGCATCGCCACGGATCACCAGCGTGCGCACCGCCCGCGGCGCGCGGTACCGCATCCTGCAGCAGGCCGATGGGGTGCCCGGCACGGCGATCGTCCAGGTCCGCGGGGAGAGCTTCTTCGGGCCGATCGTCAAGAACTACGTGTTCGAGATCTCGTCGAGGTGAGCCACGTTCGCCCGGTCGTCGGCCTCGGTCGACGGCCGGGCGGTGAACCAGGCGTCGAGGATCTCGGCCAGCTCGGCCTCGGAGGTGCTGCGCAGCGAGAGGGCGAGGACGTTGGCGTCGTTCCACTTGCGGGCGCCGTCGGCCGTCTGGGCGTCGACGCAGAGCGCGGCGCGGATGCCGGGGACCTTGTTGGCGGCGATCGAGGCGCCGGTGCCGGTCCAGCAGGCGACCACGGCCTGGTCGGCGCGGCCCTCGGCGACGTCGCGGGCGGCGGCCTCGGACGCCCAGGCCCAGTCGTCGCGCTCGTCGGGGTCGAGCGCGCCGTGCAGCAGCGGCTCGTGGCCGCGGGCGCGCAGCTGGTCGACGAGCGGGCGGGCCACCCCCGTGTCCTCGTCGGCTGCGATGGCGATCCTCATCGCGGCCTACCGTAGCCGCCGCCGCCCGGCGTCGAGATCCTGATCGTGTCGCCCGGCTCGAGGCTCGCGCGCGCCTTCGGGCCGAGCTTGCGGCCGTTGAGCCGGTTGCTGCCGGGCCTGCCGGGCTTGCCGCCGGCCGCCCCCCGCGGCGGATGGCGGCGCCGGTCGGACAGGATCGACATCTCGCACGGCTCGAGCACGGTCATCTCCCGGATCACGCCGTCGCCGCCGGGGTGGCGTCCGGCGCCGCCGCTGCCCGGCCGCAGCGAGTAGCGCTCGACCCGCAGCGGATAGGCGACCTCGAGCGCCTCGACCGGCGTGTTGAGCGTGTTGGACATCGCCACGTGGACGGCCGACGGCCCCGGTCCCTCGGGGGTGCCGCCCTGGCCGCCGCCGATCGTCTCGTAGTAGGTGAAGCGGGACGAGCCGAAGGTGAGGTTGTTCATCGTGCCCTGGCCCTGGGCGGGCGCATCGACCGCCTTGCCGAACGCGCGCATGAGGCAGTCGGTGATCCGGCTCGAGGTCTCGACGTTGCCGGCCACCACCGCGGCGGGGGGCCGCGCGTTCACGAGCGACCCCTCGGGCGCGGTGACCGTGATCGGCGCGTAGGCGCCGCCGGAGGCGGGCGCGTCGGGGTCGGCGATCACGCGGAGCACGAAGCAGCAGGCGGACGTGGTGACCGCGAGCGGGCAGTTGAGGTTGCCGCCGTGCTGCGGCGCGGTGCCGTCGAAGTCGACGCGCACCTCCTCCCCGTCGATCTCGACCGCCGCCCGCACCTCCAGGTCGCCCTCGAGCGCCTCGACCGTCTCGGTCGCCTCGTAGCGGCCGTCCGGCATGGCGGCGATCGCCGCGCGCGTGCGCCGCTCGGCGTAGTCCCAGACCTCGGCGCAGGCGGTGTGCCACCAGTCCGCGCCGCGGCGCTCGACGAGCTCGGCGGTGCGCCGCTCGGCGAGATGGTGGACGGCGAGCTGGGCGCGCAGGTCGCCGCGCCGCTCGTCGCCGGAGCGTGAGTTGGCGGCGATGAGGTCGATCAGGTCGTCGTCGAGCCGCGACGGCGGCAGGATCAGGCCCTCCTGGTGCAGCTCGGTCGAGTCGGCCGGCATCGAGGCCGGCACCATGCCGCCGACGTCGGCGTGGTGCGCGCGCGAGGCGGCCCAGCCGAGCAGCTCGCCGTCGACGTGGATCGGCGACACGAGCGTGATGTCGGGCAGGTGCGAGCCGCCCAGGAACGGGTCGTTGAGCACCCACACCTCGCCGGGCTCGGGATCGTGGGCGCGCACGGCGGCGACCGACGCGGGCAGCGCGCCGAGGTGGACCGGGATGTGCTCGGCCTGGATCACGAGCCGCCCGTCGGGGTCGAACAAAGCGGTCGAGCAGTCGCGCCGCTCCTTGATGTTGGGCGACAGCGCGCTGTGGATCAGCGCCGTGCCCATCTCCTCCGCGATCCCGCGCAGCGACCCGACCGCGACCTGGAGCTCCGCCGCGTTCATCCGGTCTCCAGGGTCAGGATCCCGTGGTCGTCGGCGGCGCCCGGCCCAGCCGGGCGGGACGAGGCAGGTGGTCTCGGGGAACTCGACGATCGCCGGGCCGGTCACCTCGGTGCCCGGCGGCAGGCCCGAGCCGCTCAGCACCTCGGCCTCGACCTCCTCGCCGTCCCAGCGGATCGTGCGGCGGCCGCGCTCGACGTCGCCGGTCGCGGTCAGCGTGACCTCGGCGCCGGGCGCCACGGCGGCGGCGCGCAGGGTGACGAGCTCGACCGCGCGCTCGCGGTCGGCGTGGCCGTAGCGGCGCTCGTGCTCGGCATGGAAGGCTTCGGCCAGCTCGGACGGGTCCTCGAACGGCACCAGCAGCTCGAACGACTGGCCGGCGTAGCGCAGGTCGGCGGCCGCGCGCACGACCTCGCCGTCGCGCGCGGCGGCCAGCTCGCCCACCGCGCGCTCGAGCCCGCCGGCCTCGGCGAGCGGCATGAGCAGGCTGCGGGAGGCGTCGCGGCGGCGCTCGGCGGCCGCCAGGCCGACCGCCGAGAGCACGCCGCCGGCCGGCAGGCACAGCACCCGCGTGGCGCCGAGCTGGGCGGCGAGCTCGCACGCGTGCAGCGGCCCGGCCCCGCCGAAGGCGAGCAGCGAGGCGCCCGCCGGATCGTGCCCGCGCTCGACCGAGACCACCCGCAGCGCCTGCACCATCGCGTTGACGGCGACGGCGACGACGCCCTCGGCCGCCTCCTCGGCGGAGCCGATGCCGAGCGACTCCAGGGCGCGGCGGGCGGCAGCGATGTCGAGCTCGAGGTCGGCGGAGATCGGCGAGTCGGCGGGCAGGCGGCCGAGCACGAGGTTGGCGTCGGTGACGGTGGGCCGCTCGCCGCCGCGGCCGTAGCAGGCGGGGCCGGGGTCGGCGCCCGCGCTGTGCGGGCCGACGCGCAGCGCGCCGCCGCTGTCGACCCACGCGATCGAGCCGCCGCCGGCGCTCACGGTGTGGATGTCGACCATCGGCAGCCGCACGGGCAGGCCGGCGACCCGGCGCTGGACGGTCAGCTCGGACTCGGTGCCGCCCTCGGCGAGGAAGAACGTGTCGCAGCTCGTGCCGCCCATGTCGAAGCCGAGCGCCGGCGGGTCGGCCACGATCCGCGCCGCGACGGCGCCGCCGGCGGGGCCGGAGAGCAGCATCGCCGCGGGGTGGGCGGCGGCCTGCTCGAGCGTGGCGACGCCCGCCGCTCGAGAGCATCACCATCGGCTCGGGCAACCCCGCGCCGCGCGCCGCGTCGCGCAGGCGAGCGAGGTATTCGCCGGTGGGCGGGCCGAGCGCGGCGTCGACCGTGGTGGTCGTGGCCCGCTCGAACTCGCGCACCTCGGCCGCGACCTCGTGCGAGGCGACCACGAACGCGTCGGGCAGAGCGTCGCGCAGGATCTCGGCCACGCGCGCCTCGTGCGACGGGTCGCGGAACGCGAACAGCAGGCACACCGCGACGGCCTCCACGCGGGCGCGGGCGAGGCGCCGGGCGGCGCGCTTCACGCTCGCCTCGTCGAGAGCGCGGATCACCCCGTCGGGCCCCATCCGCTCGTCGACCTCCACGCAGTGGCGCCGCTCGACCACCGGCGGCGTCGGCGCCTCGTGCAGCCGGTACAGGCTGGGCCGCGCCTGGCGGCCGAGGAACAGCAGGTCGCGGAAGCCCTTGGTGGTGACGAGCGCGGTGCGGGCGACGCTGCGCGTCAGCAGGGCATTGGTGGCGACCGTCGAGCCGTGCACGAAGTGCGTCACGTCGCCGGGCTCGACGCCGGCGCGCGCCAGCACCTCGCGCGCGGCCGCCACCACGCCCTCCTCCTGGCTCGCGGTGCTCAGCACCTTGGCGGTGACCATGCCGTCCGGGCCGACGAGCACCGCGTCGGTGAACGTGCCGCCGACGTCGACGCCGAGCGCGGTCATATCGCCGCGGCCGCCTCTTCGCCGAGCCGGACCGCGTAGTTGGTGCCGCGATCCTCGGGATAGACCTGGGTCGTGTTGGCGAGCACGAGGCCCGGGATGGACGTCTTCAGCGGCGGTATGCGCTCCTGGTACCCGACGGTGACGATCGGCTGCGCGGCGGGCTCGCGGTGCAGCCAGCGGTTGAGCACCCAGGAGCGGTCGAAGGCCGGGTTCACGCGCTCGAGGCCGGGCAGGTAGCGGTCGAGCAGGGCGTCGGCGTCGAGCGCCAGCAGCTCGTGCCCGTGCTCGAGGTAGTTGGCGACGTACAGGAAGCGGCGGCCTCCGTAGCGCTCCGGCTCGACGAAGTTGGTGTGCTCGATCAGCCCCACGAACGGCAGCTCGCGGTCGGCGACGTTGGTCCAGTAGTAGCGCGTGAACGGGCGGTCGAGCTCGAGCAGCAGGCAGAGCGCGGCGAAGTACTCGATCGGCGGCTCCGGAAGGCCGGTGAGCCCGGCGAACACGTCGTTCGGGACGGTGGCGAGCACGCGGTCGTACCGCTCGGCGCCGGCCGGCTCGAAGGCGCGCGGGTCGTGGCCGGCCCGGAACGAGCCGGGCGCCCCGTAGGTGACCTCGAGGCCCGGCTCGATCCGCACCGCCGGGCGGTCGATCAGCACGCGCCCGCCACGCCCTTCGATGCGGTCTCGCAGCGCCTCGAACAGCGGCTCCCACGAGCCGGCCGGGTAGCCGAGCCGCTCCTCGCGCGCGTCCCCCCCGCGCCGCAGCCGGAGCTTGTTCCACAACCACACCATCGCGATCTCGTCGGCGCGCGCGCCGAACTTCCCGCGCAGCATCGGGCCCCACACCTCGCGCCACGGCCCCCGCCCCATCCAGCGCTCGATCCATTCGCGGGCGGTGACGCGCTCGAACGGCGCCCGGTCGCCGCGCCGCTGGAGAGCGAGCACGGCGGCGCCCATCCGCACCCGGTCGACCGGGCTCAGCGGCCCGAACCGCAGCAGGTCCTGCGGCGTCGTGAACGGCCACTGGCGCCCGTGCGCGAACATCGCCACGCTCGACGGCCGCCACTCGAGCTCGAGGCCGAGCTCCTCGTACAGCGAGGCGATGTGGCGGTCGGTGGTGAACAGGTGGTGGTAGTAGCGCTCGAGCCGGTGACCGCCGCCGACGTCGAGCGTCGCCGCCTGCCCGCCGAGGCCCGGCCAGCGCTCGTACACGTCGACCTCGTGGCCGGCGCCGGCCAGCCGGTGGGCGGCGACCAGGCCGGCCACGCCCGCGCCGATCACCGCGGTCTTCACCCCGAATCCACCGATCCCCGCGGTACCTCGCCACCGTGGCCGTTCGCCAGAGCCGATCGGCCGCGATCCCATGTGGCCCCACCACACCGAATGCGCGGCCGATCGTCTCTGACTCGGCCCACGGCGCCGAGGCATCCACGGGTCATCGGTGGATCCGGGGTCACTTCTCGAGGTTCGCCTTCTTGCGCACGACGTACAGCGGCCGGTGCTTGACCTCGTCGTAGATGCGGCCGACGTACTCGCCGATGATCCCCACGCAGATCAGCTGGATCCCGCCCAGCAGCAGGACGATCACGATCGTGGTGGGGACGCCGCGCTCGTAGATGTCCGCGTAGCGCGCGACGATCGTGAGCGGGATGGCCAGGAAGGCGAGCGCCGAGAACGCGAACCCCAGCAGGGTTGCGAACTGCAGCGGGCGGTGCGAGAAGCTCGTGATCGCGTCGAAGCTGAAGCGGAGCATCCGGCCGAGCGTGTACTTCGTCTGCCCGCTGCCGCGCGGCTCGCGCTCGAACGTGACCGCGGTCTGCGTGAACCCCACCCACACGCTCATCCCGCGCAGGAAGCGGTTGCGCTCGGGCATCGCCAGCAGCGCGTCGAGCGGGCGGCGGTCCATCAGCCGGAAGTCGCCCGACTCGGGGGTGAGGTCGATGTCGGCCACGCGGCGGAACAGCCGGTAGAACCCGCTCGCGGTCGCGCGCTTGAACGCCGTCTCGCCCTGGCGCCGGCTGCGGACCGCATACACGACGTCGACCCCGTCGCGCCAGCGGTCGAGCATCTCCGGGATCAGCTCGGGCGGGTCCTGGAGGTCGCCGTCGAGCGTCACCACGACATCGCCGCTCGCGTGCTCGAGCGCGGCGGTCAGCGCCGCCTGGTGGCCGAAGCTGCGCGACAGCGTGACGACCTTGACCCGCGGGTCGGCGGCGGCGAGCTCCGCCAGCTCGTCCGGGGTGCCGTCGCGGCTGCCGTCGTCGACGATCACGAGCTCGAACGGGACGCCTTCGAGCGCCGCCGCCACGCGCGCGTGGAACGGCTTGGCGGTCCCCTCCTCGTCGTGCATCGGCGCGGCGATCGAGACCAGTTCCGGCTCACGGCTCACGACCGTTATGTTCTCGGACATGGTGGACGAGCGCGCCCTGGAGGCGGAGCTGTACGAGATCGGCAAGCGGCTGGCGGCCGCCATGCCCGTCACGCGCAATCCCCTCAAGGCGTTCGACGAGAAGGCGATGGACCTGGCCTCTCAGGACGCCGAGCTGAAGGCCGCGCTGTTCCGGTTCGTGGACGTCGTGCCCGCCTGCCGGAACCTCGACGACCTGGCCCGCCACCTGACCGGCTTCCTCGGCGAGGTCGAGACCCCGCCCACGCCGATCGGCGCCGCCATGAAGATGGGGAGCTCGAAGGCCGGCCGTGCGGCGTTGGGGGCGGCGTCCGCCGCGGGCGTGAAGCACATGGCGCACCGGTTCATCGTCGGCGAGGACCCGCGGGCCGCGCTCGGCGTGCTGCGGGACCTGTGGAAGGACGGCGTGGCCAGCTCCGTCGACCTGCTCGGCGAGGCGACCGTCACCCAGGCCGAGGCGCAGCGCTACGCCGACCGCTGCACGGACGCGCTGGAGACGCTGGTGGGCGCGGCGCGGCGCTGGCCCGAGCAGCCGCGGCTCGAGCGCGACAGCGCGGGCGTCCTGCCGCGGGCGAACCTGTCGGTGAAGGTGTCGGCCCTGACGCCGCTGCTGCGGCCGGACGCGCCCGAGCGCGGGAAGCGCGACGCCGCCGACCGACTGCGCCCGCTCCTGCGGCGCGCGCACGAGCTGGACGCGCACCTGCACATCGACATGGAGTCGATGGACTCGCGCGACGCGGTGCTCGAGCTGATCCTCGAGCTGCTGGGCGAGGAGGAGTTCCGCGGCGGGCCGTCGGCGGGGCTGGTACTGCAGGCCTACCTGCGCGACTCGCCCGGCACCCTGGACACGATCCTCGACTGGCTCGGCACGGTCGAGCGCGCGCAGCCGCTGACCGTGCGGCTGGTCAAGGGCGCCTACTGGGACCACGAGATCGTGCAGGCGCGCCAGCACGGATGGGACGCGCCGGTGTTCGACGTCAAGGCCGACTGCGACCTCAACTTCGAGGCGCTGACCCGCCGGCTGCTCGACGCCCGGCCGGCCGTGCGGGTGGCGATCGCCTCCCACAACCTGCGCTCGGTCAGCCACGCGATCGCCTACAACCGGCTCTCCGGCGGCGAGGAACTCGACCTCGAGATGCAGGTCCTGCGCGGGCTCGGCGACCCTCTGCAGACCGCGATCGCGCGCCAGGGCCTGCGGGTCCGGACCTACTGCCCGGTCGGCGACCTCGTGGCGGGCATGGCCTACCTCGTGCGGCGGCTGCTGGAGAACACGTCGAACGAGAGCTTCCTGGCCGAGCAGGCGCGGGGCGTGGCGCTCGACGAGCTGCTCTCCAAGCCCGAGGCGTCCGCGACGGCCTGAAACTGCGGGCATGTAGGGAGGCGGGATCGACCGCCGCGCGGGTCGACTGTCGAGTTGGTTCCCCGTGCGGGAACAGAGTCGACAGTCGGCGGCCGAGTGTCGACTTTGTCGGTCGAGAGCCGACGAGCTCGACACTCGGCAGCCGCGCGGTCGATCTGCCGCCTCCCCACCCAGCCGAAGTTCGTCCCGCCGCGGCTATCGTCCCAACCGCCGTGAAGCCCTTCGCCAACGAGCCGATCCTCGAGTTGCGCCGCGCATCGGTCAGGGCCGGCCTGGCCGACGCGGTTGCGAGCCACGACGCCAGAGGCCCGCTCAAGGTCCCGGTATGGATCGGCGACGACCGCCGCGAGGGCGCGGACATCGTCTCGACCGACCCCGGCAACCCCGACCGCGTGGTGGCCGAGGCGGCGGCCGCAACCCCCGCCGACGTCGACCACGCGCTCGCCACGGCGAGGAAGTGGGACGCGCCGGCGCAGGAGCGGGCGGACACGCTCATGCGCGCCGCCCAGTGGCTCCGCGACCGGCGGCTCGAGGTCGCCGCGCTGGCTGTGCGCGAGTGCGCCAAGCCCTGGCCCGAGGCCGACGGCGACGTGTGCGAGGCGATCGACTTCCTCGAGTACTACGCGCGCGGAGCGGTCGACCTCGCGCAGGGCGCCCCTCTCCTCCAGCCGCCCGGCGAGCGCAACGAGCTGCGCTGGGACCCGCGCGGGATCGTCGCCGTCATCTCGCCCTGGAACTTCCCGGTGGCGATCGCGCTCGGGATGACCGCGGCCGGGCTCGCGACCGGCAACGCCGTGGTCCTCAAGCCCGCCGAGCAGTCGCCCGGCTGCGCGCTCGTGCTCACGCAGGCGCTCAGGGAGTCGGGCGTCCCGCCGAGCGCATTCGCGCTGCTCCCCGGCGAGGGCGACGTCGGCGCCGCCCTCGTGCGCGACCCGCGCGTCCACACGATCGCGTTCACCGGCTCCAACCAGGTCGGGCTCGACATCGTCCGCGCCGCCGCCGAAACGCCGCCCGGGCAGAAGCACCTCAAGCGCGTGATCGCCGAGATGGGCGGCAAGAACTGCGTGATCGTCGACTCCGACGCCGACCTCGACGAGGTGGTCCCCGCGCTGGTCAAGTCGGCGTTCGTGTACGCGGGCCAGAAGTGCTCGGCGGCCGCCCGCGTGCTCTGCCACGAGGCGATCCACGACGCCCTCGTCGAGCGCCTGGCGGGGGCGATCGAGGTGCTCGAGGTCGGCCAGGCCGACGATCTCGAGATCGACGTCCCGCCGGTGATCGAGCAGGAGGCGCAGGAGCGGGTCGCCCGCTATACGGCCGAGGCCGAGAAGGGCGGGCGGATCGCGGCCCGCGCTCGCGAAGTGCCGGGCGACAACGGTTGGTTCGCCCGCCCCGCGCTCGCGGCCGACCTCCCGCAGGACTCCCCCGTCCTCGCCGACGAGGTCTTCGGCCCGCTGCTGGCGGTCGAGCGGGTCAAGGACGTCGAGGACGCGTGCGACCGCGTCGACGCCTCGCCGTTCGCGCTCACCGGCGGCCTGTTCGCGCGCAACCCCGACACCGTCGATCGCGTGATCGAGCGCTCACCGGTCGGGAACCTGTACGTCAACCGCGCCATCACCGGCGCGATGGTGGCCCGCCAGCCGTTCGGCGGCAACCGCCTGTCGGGCACCGGAACCAAGGCCGGCGGACCGGGGTATCTGCTGCAGTTCGTCGAGCCGCGCGTGGTGACGGAGAACACAATGCGGCACGGACTGGTCGTCTGACCGGATACGGTCCGCAGGCATGCCGCTGCAGTGGGTCCTGTTCAATCTCACGGGGACGCTCGTCGACCCCACCGTCCTCGCCCAGCCGCTCGGCGACTCGGGCGCGGACGAGGAGCTCGTCCTGGCCGCGATCGACGACGCGATCGCGATGGCGATGGCCGACACCCTGACCGGCGCGCTCACCCCGCTCGAGGAGCTGATGCACGCGGCGATGCGGCGGCGGCTGCGGCTGGCCGGCGGCGACCCGGAGCGGGCGGCCGCGGCGATCGCGCTGATGGCGACCATGCCCGCGTACCTGGAGGCGCCGGGCGCGCTCGAGTCGCTCCGCGCCCGTGGGCTGCGGCTCGGCGTGCTCGCCCAGAACCCGGGCGCCGCGGCCGACTCCGTCCTGCGCTTCGCCGGCCTTCGCGACCGCTTCGAGCTCGTGCTCGGCGCGCAGGATTTCGGCGCCTACAAGCCCGACCCTCGTCCCTATCGGGTGGCGCTCGAGCAGACCGGCGCTCCGGCCGACGAGGTCGCGTTCATCTCGACGTTCTGGTGGGACGTGGCGGGCGCCAAGCGGGCCGGGCTGCCAACCGGCTGGGTCGCCCGCCGCGAGCGCTCGCTGGTCGACAGCGTCCCGCCGCCGGACTACGTGGGGCGCGATCTGGCCGACGTCGCCGACGCGATCGTCGGCCGTCTCGCGGCTTGACCCGTTAGGGGCAACAGCAGCGGGTATTCTGATGCCGCTGCGACAAACGTTCTCGGGAGGAATGGATAATGGAGCAGAGTGTCAGCCGCCGTGGCTTCATCGGGGCGGCGATCGGGACAGGGGCGGCGGCGGCGGTTTCACCGTCGGTCGCGCTCGCCCACGGCTGGGACCGCCGCGGCCGCGGCTCGTCGGGCAGGGTCCCGCGCGACCGGCGGGGAATTCAGGTGTACACGCTGCGGCGCCTGACGCCGGACCAGGCGGGCGCTCAGAGGGTCCTCAACGCCCTCGGCCGCATGGGCTACTACGAGATCGAGAAGTTCCAGACCTACGGCTGGACGGTCGAGCAGTTCCGCGCGGCGCTCCGCCGCGCCGGCCTGCGGTGCATCTCGGGCCACGACGGGCCCGGCTTCCCTGCCACCCCCGGCTGGGAGGACGGCTACCGGGAGGCACTCGAGTACGCGGCCGAGCTCGGCCAGCGGTACACCGGCCTCGCGTGGTGGCCGGGGCCGTACAACCAGGAGGCGCTGTGGCACCAGCTGGCCGACCATCTCAACACCGCGGGTGAGATCGCGCGGCGCGAGTTCGGCCTCCAGTTCTTCTACCACAACCACGACTTCGAGTTCACGAACCGCTTCGGCGGCCGGACGGCGTACGACATCCTGCTCGAGGAGACGGATCGCCGGTGGGTCAAGTTCCAGCTCGACCTGTTCTGGGTCACCGAGGGTGGCGGGAACGGCGTCGAACTGCTGAGCGAGCACCCGGACTGGTACGTCTCGTACCACGTCAAGGACCACGTGTGGGGCGATCGCCGCGCCGCCGACGGCTCCGACCTCCCGGATTGGGAGGACGCCGGGCCCGGCATGCTCGACTTCCCCGACCTGTTCGACGCCGGCGATCGGACCGACAAGCACTACTTCATCGAGCACGACGATCCGCAGCTCTCCCACCCGGGCGACCCGGAGGCGGAGCTCACGACCGCGCGGGTCGGGATCGAGTACCTCGAGAACGTTCGCTGGTAGCGGTCAGCCGCCGGTGGCGCGCGGTCGTGGCGAGGCCGCGACCGCGTCACCGGCGGACCGCCGGACGGTCCGGCCCGGTCGGCGTCAGGCGTGCGAGCGGTGGCGAGCCTCGACCTGCGCGAGGAACAGCTCGTGCAGGCGGGTCTCCCCCGCGAGCTCCGGGTGGAAGGAGATCACCAGCAGGTTCCCCTGGCGGACCGCCACGGGGTGGCCCTCGACGGCGGCGAGCACCTCGACGTCGTCCCCGCGCACCTCGACCCACGGCGCGCGGATGAAGACCGCGCGCACCGGCGGGCCGGCGATGCCGGGGATCCGCAGGTCGGCCTCGAAGGAGCGGATCTGGCGGCCGAAGGCGTTGCGCCGGCACTCGATGTCCATCACCCCGAGGTGCCTGCGGTCGAGCATGATCATGCCCGCGCAGGTGCCGAACACGGGCGCTCCGGAGCTCGCGAACTCCCGCAGCGGCTCGGCGAGCCCCTCGCGCTCGATCCCGAGCGTCATCGTCGTCGACTCGCCGCCGGGGATCACGAGGCCGTCGAGCCCCGCGAGGTCGGCGGGCACGCGCACCTCGCGCACGTCGGCGCCGAGGTCGCGCAGCATGCGGCTGTGCGCCTCGAAGTCGCCCTGGAGCGCCAGGACACCGACGAGCACTACCAGCCTCGGTTGGCGAGCAGCTGCGCCTCGTCGAGCTTGCGCGTCTCGAGCGAGCTCATCGCGGTGCCGAGCCCCTCGGAGGCGCGGGCGACGCGGACCGGGTCGGCATAGTGCGTGGTCGCCTCGACGATCGCCGCGGCCCGGGTGGCGGGGTCCTCGGACTTGAAGATCCCGGAGCCGACGAAGTTGCCCTCGGCGCCGAGCTGCATCATCAGCGCGGCGTCGGCCGGCGTGGCGATCCCGCCGGCGCAGAACAGCACCACCGGGAGCTTGCCGTCTCGCGCCACGCGGCGGACGAGGTCGAGCGGCGCCTGATGGTCCTTGGCCGCCGTCGCGAGCTCGGCGTCGTCCATCACCGTCAGGCGCTTGAGCTCGCCGGTGATGCGGCGCATGTGGCGGACGGCCTCGACGATGTCGCCGGTGCCGGCCTCGCCCTTGGAGCGGATCATCGCCGCGCCCTCGGCGATCCGGCGCAGTGCCTCGCCGAGGTTGGTGGCCCCGCACACGAACGGCACCTTGAACTGCCACTTGTCGATGTGGTTGGCCTCGTCGGCGGGCGTCAGCACCTCGGACTCGTCGACGTAGTCGATCTCGAGCGCCTCGAGCACCTGCGCCTCGGCGAAGTGGCCGATGCGCGCCTTGGCCATGACCGGGATCGTCACGGCCTCCTGGATGCCCTTGACGAGCAGCGGGTCGGACATGCGGGCGACGCCGCCGTCGCGCCGGATGTCGGCCGGCACGCGTTCGAGCGCCATCACCGCGGCCGCACCGGCGTCCTCGGCGATCTTCGCCTGCTCGGCGTCGACCACATCCATGATCACGCCGCCCTTGAGCATCTCGGCCAGACCGGCCTTCACACGGAACGTCGCCTCGTCGCGCATACGCGACGGAGGATAGTGCTACAGACCTCCGAGTAGTCTCGATCCGTGGAGGTCCAGGCGGTGTTCGAGGAGCGCTACTGGTACCCGGACGACGGTGGCCAGGTGTGGATCGCGGGCTGGACGCCGGTCGACGAGGCGGGCCGCTACCTCGCGCGCGACGCGCCCGAGCTCGCGGCGCGCGGCTTACGTGTGGCGGGCGTCGCGGGCGCGCGCTTCCAGGCCCACGCGGAGAGCGAGGCCGCCGCGCCCGGCCGCCCGCTCGAGCTGCGGCGGGACCCGGACAACGAGCACGACCCGAACGCGATCGCCGTGCTCGCCGGCGGCGCGCAGGTCGGCTGGGTGCCGCGCGAGCTGGCCGCCGAGCTGGCGCCCCAGCTCGACGCCGGGCGCCCCTGGTCGGGGGCGGTCCTGCGCGAGCACCGGCCCTCGCCGCGGGACCCGCGCACGGGGCTCACCGCGCTGTTTGCGCCGGACGCCGGTGTATCGTTCGCAACGTGGCGTCAGACGACCTCATCGCGCCCGACGAGACCGCATTCCGGCTCGTCCTGACGCCGGCTCAGCTCAAGATCACGCACTCGGCCCTCAAGTCCATGCTCGCCGACTTCGGGCACGACCAGCCGGACGTTCACCGGGTCATCCGCGAGATCCTCGCCAAGCTGCCCGACGAGGCCAGCATCCGGGCGATCGACTTCAACGCGGAGCTGCGCAGATGACGTGTGCGGCTTACTCGCACTCGCAAGCTCGTGCGAGCGCCTTGATTACTTGAGCCTGAAGGCGCGGATGCGGTCGTCGTACTGGGCCGTGTCGCGCGAGTAGACCCCATACGCGAGTGCCTGCAGGAGCGTGAGCAGCCCGGCGTGCGAGCGCACGAACGCGGGTGAGTTCGAGGAGTAGTAGAGCGTCCGCTCGGCGAGCTTGGAGACCTCGGAGAGCGTCGCGTCGACGATGGCCAGGGTCGGCGCCTTGCGGTGGCGCGCGATCTTCATCGCGCGCACGACGAGCGGGTGCGGGCGGCCGGCCGAGAGGCCGATCACGAGCGTGGCCTCGTCGATCCGCCCCAGCCGCGACAGCGCCTCCTGAGAGGGCGAGGCCGCGATCTCGGCGCGTACGTCGAGCAGCATCAGCAGGTGGCGCAGGTAGGACGCGAAGAACGCCATCTGGTCGGTGCCGGCGATCAGGATCCGGTCCGCGGCTGCGATCGCCTCGATCGCCCCCTCGACCTGCGAGCGCGAGACCCGGCGCGCGGTCTCCTCCACGTTCACGTGGTCGGCGGCGACCGCCTGCTCGAACGGCGTCTGGTCGAGCGAGAACAGCGGCGCGGCCTCGAAGCCGTTGGTCTGCGCCGCCGCCCGGTGGTGGTGGCGGTACTCCTCCCGCGCGGCCTCCTGGAGCTCGGGGAAGCCCTCGAACCCCAGCGCCTGCGAGAACCGCACGACGGTCGAGGAAGACGTGCTGGCGCGGCGGGCGAGCTCCTCGGCGGTGTGGAAGGCGACCTCGTCGAGATGGTCGACGACGTACTGCGCGACGTCCTTCTGCGAGCGGGAGAACTCGTCGAAGCGCGACGAGATGTAGGCGGAGAGCGTCTGGTGGCCGCGCGCGGCGGTGGGCATCGTGGCGGTCCTCGGCATGGCGGAGGGTCTTTCGACGGTCGCCTCGTAACCTCCTCCCCCTTCGATGCAGCGCATTCCCACTCGACTCAGTGGACCGGTGCTCCTGGCGCCCACCGTTCACGGCGACGAGCGCGGCTTCTTCATGGAGACATTCCGCGCGGATACGTGGGCCGAGCACGGCGTCCCGACCGAGTTCGTCCAGGACAATCACTCGCGCTCGCGGCGCGGGACCGTGCGCGGGATCCACTTCCAGCTCTCGCCCGGCCAGGGCAAGCTCGTGCGGGTCGCGCGCGGCCGCGTGCTGGACGTCGTGGTCGACCTGCGCCGCGACTCGCCGACCTTCGGCGAGTGGGAGGCGGCGGAGCTCGACGACGAGCGCGGGCTCCAGCTGTGGATCCCCGTCGGCTTCGGGCACGGCTTCTGCGTGCTCTCCGACGTCGCCGACTTCGTCTACAAGTGCACGAGCTTCTACGACCCGGCGACCGAGGCGGGCTTCAGCTTCGCCGACCCCGACGTCGGCATCGAGTGGCCCGACGGCGAGCTGCTCTACTCCGAGCGCGACCGCAGCGCGCCGCGCTTGGCCGAGATCGCCGACTCGCTCCCGTTCCGGATGTGAGCCCGTCCGATGGGCGCTTCGCGCCGAGCCCGACCGGCACCCTGCACCTCGGCAACCTGCGCACCGCGCTGCTGGCGTGGCTGTTCGCGCGTTCCGCGGGCGCGCGGTTCCTGGTGCGGATGGAGGACCTCGACACCGGCCGCGTGCGGCCGGGCGCGGCCGAGCAGCAGCTCGCCGACCTGGCCGCCGTCGGGCTCGACTGGGACGGCGAGGTCGTGTTCCAGTCGCAGCGGCTGGAGCGCTACGCGGACGCGATCGAGGCGCTCGGCGACCGCGTGTACGAGTGCTACTGCACGCGGGCGGAGATCCGGGCCGCCGCCTCGGCGCCGCACGGGCCGCTGCCGGAGGGCGCCTATCCCGGCACGTGCCTGCGACTGACGGCGACGGAGCTGGCGGAGAAGCGCGCGAGCGGCCGCCCGCCGGCGCTGCGCGTGCGCGCCGACGCCGCGCGGGTGGGGTTCGAGGATCGCCTGCATGGCTGGACGGAGGGCGTGGTCGACGACCTCGTGGTGCGCCGCAACGACGGCGCGCACGCCTACAACCTGGCGGTCGTGGTCGACGACGCCGACCAGGGCATCGGCGAGGTCGTGCGCGGCGACGACCTGCTCGACTCGACGCCGCGGCAGCTGTTCCTGGCGCGGGCGCTCGGGCTCCCCGAGCCGTCCTATGCGCACGTGCCGCTGGTGCTCGGGCCCGACGGCCGGCGGCTCGCGAAGCGCCACGGCGACGTGACGTTGCGCGAGGTCGATCCGGACGCGGCGCGTGCGTGGATGCTGCGCTCGCTCGGCCTGCCCGAGGACCTCACGCCCGTCGAGTTCGATCCCGCGACGCTCCCGACCGAACCCTCGACCTACCTCAACGGGGTCTGACCCCCCTTACGTTGCGCGCGGGGGGTCAGACCCGGCTTAGACTCAGGAGCGATGTTCGTAGGACGCGAACGCGAACGGGCACGGATCGACCGGCTACTGGAGGACGCGCGGGCGGGGCGCAGCGGCGCGCTGCTGCTGCACGGCGAGGCCGGCATCGGCAAGACGGCGCTCATGCGGTGGGCGATCGGCCGCGCGACGGGCATGCGGGTGCTGCGCGCACGCGGGATCGAGACCGACTCCGACATCGCGTTCGCCGGCCTCGCCGAGCTGGTCACGCCGCTGGTCGGGCTGCTCGACGCGATCCCGGAGGTGCAGGCGCGCGCCCTGCGCGGGGCTCTGGCGCTCGGCCCCGCCACCCCGCACGACCGTTTCACGGTGCCGGCCGGCCTGCTCAGCCTGCTCGCGGCGGCGGCCGAGGAGCGCCCGCTGCTCGTGGCGATCGACGACGCCCAGTGGCTCGACGAGGCGTCGCTGGAGGCGTTCCTGTTCGCGGGCCGGCGGGTCGGCGCCGAGGGCATCGCGATGCTCGGCTCGCTGCGCGACGGGACCGCGGTGGCGGGCATGGAGGTGCCGTGGCTGGAGCGGCTGAGGGTGGCGCCGCTGCCCGACGCCGAGGCGCGCGAGCTGCTCGGCGACGAGCGGCTGGCGCCGGCGGTCGCCGACCGCCTCGTGAGCACGGCCGCCGGCAACCCGCTGGCGCTGCTCGAGATCCCGCGCCTGCTCTCGGACGGCCAGCGCGCCGGTCGCGAGCCGCTGGACGAGCCGCTGCGGCCCGGCACGGGCGTCGAGCGGGCGTTCCGGCGGGCGCTGGACGCGCTCGACGACCGCCCGCGGCGTGCCCTGCTGGTGGCGGCGGCCGCCCACACCGGCCGGCTCGACGCGCTCGCGCCCGCGCTCGTGCGAGCGGAGCTGACGGTGGAGGATCTCGTCCCCGCCGAGGAGGCGCGGCTGATCTCGACCGGCGAGGACGAGCTCGACTTCCGTCACCCGCTTCTGCGCTCGACCGCCTATCACGCCGCCGGCGCGGTCGAGCGTCGCGCCGCGCATGTGGCCCACGCCGCGGCGGCGCGTGAGGGCAGTCCCGAGCGGGCGTGGCACCTGGCCGCGTGCGCGACCGCGCCCGACGAGGAAGTGGCGGCGGCGCTCGAGGCGGCCGCGCTCGATGCCCGCGGGCGCGGCGCGCACGCCACGGCGGCGCGCGACTTCGGCCGCGCGGCGGAGCTCACACCGGACGACGAGCCGCGCGCGCGGCGGCTGCTGGAGGCCGCGACCGACGCCACGCGCTCCGGCGAGACCGACCGCGCGCGAGAGATGCTCGCCGACGCGGCGCGGCTGGCCACCGACCCGCTGCTGGCGGCCGACGTGCAGCGGATGACCGGCCACGTCGAGATGCGGCGCGGCTCGCCGCTGGTCGCCTTCGAGCTGCTGGTCGCCGAGGCCGAGCGTGTGCGCTCGCGCGATCCGCGGCGGGCGGCGGGGATGTTCCTCGAGGCGTCGGTCACGCACATGATGACCGGCGACAACCACGCTCTGGTGGCGACCGCCGAGCGTGCGCGGACGCTCGCCACGTCGTCCGACCCGGCCGTCGAGCTGCTCGCCACCGCGGTGATCGGCGAGGCGTATCTGGCGCTGGGGGACGTCGAGCAGGGCGACGCGCTGCTGAGCGCATGCGAGCCGTATCTGCTCGAGGGCGATCCGCTGGCGATCGTCGAGGTGGTCGGGATGGCGGCGCACGCGTCGATCTGGATCGAGAAGTTCGACCGCGCGGAGCGGATCCTCGACCGCCTGATCGCCGCCGCGCGAGACGCCAGCGCGGTGAGCGCGATGATCTATCCGCTGGCGGCCCGTGCACATCTCGACTTCCGGCTCGGCCGCTGGGCGGCGGCCCGCGCGGGGGCCGCCGAGTCGGTCGAGCTCGCGCAGGACACCGGGCAGCTGCCGCTGCTCTCGCACAGCCTGGCCGCGCTCGCCTGCACCGAGGCGGGGCTCGGCCACGAGGACGAGTGCCGGCGCCACGTGAAGGAGGGGATGGCTCTCGTCGCGCGCTTCCAGGGCGACGCCACGGGCACGCACCTGAACGCCGCGCTCGGGCTGCTGGAGCTGGGGCTGGGACGGGTCTCCGAGGCGATCGCGGTGCTCGAGGAGGCGCAGGGGACGGCCGAGCGGCTCGGGCAGCAGCCCGCGGTGGCGATGTCCACGCCCGACCTGATCGAGGCGTATACCCGCGCCGGCCGCCGAGGGGAGGCCGCGGCGCTGCTCGACGCTTTCGAGGCGCGCGGACGCGGCGCGCGCTCGCGGTGGGCGGATGCCGCCACGAGCCGATTGCGCGGGCTGCTCGCGCCCGACGCCGCGATGCGCGCGCAGTTCGGGGCCGCGCTGGCGCTGCACGACGACCTGCCGATGCCGTTCGAGCGCGCACGCACGCTGCTGTGCTTCGGTGAGCGGCTGCGGCGGGCGCGGGCGCGGGCGGACGCGCGCGAGCCGTTGAAGGAGGCGCTCGAGACCTTCGAGCGGCTGGGCGCGCGCGGGTGGTCCGAGCGTGCTCGCACCGAGCTGCGGGCGACCGGCGAGCAGCAGTCGCGGCGGTCCGAGACCGCGGCCGAGCAGCTCACGCCGCACGAGCTCCAGATCGCGGTGCTCGTGGCCCAGGGCATGACGAACCGCGAGGCGGCGGCGGCGCTCTTCCTGTCGCCGAAGACGATCGAGTACCACCTGGGCCAGATCTACCGCAAGCTCGACGTCCGCGGCCGTGCGCAGCTTGCACGGCTGATGGCGATGGAGGGCGCGGAGGGCGGGCGCGACCGGTCGCCGCTCGCCGAGGCGCTGCCGTGAGCCTCGACCGGGTGTCGGAGATCTGCGCCGAGCTGCCGGAGGCGACGCGCGAGCGCAGCGGCCGCCACGCGATCTTCAAGGTCCGCGGCCGGACCTTCGCGTACCACCTCGACGACCACCACGGCGACGGGATCGTCGGCATCGTGTTCAAGTCGCCCGCCAACGAGGGCCTGATCGCCGCCGACCCGGACCGGTTCTACATGCCCTCCTACATCGGCCACCGCGGCTGGGCCGGGCTCAGGCTCGACACCGGGCCGGTCGACTGGACCGAGGTCGCCGACTTCATCACCGACAGCTACATCGCGGTCGCCCCGAAGCGCCTCGCCGCGCAGCTCGAACCCTGACGGTTAGTTAGCCAAGCGAAATAGGGGTCTGACCCCGCCCGGGGTCAGACCCCGTTTAGGTTTCGGCCGGGGGTCAGTCGAGCTGTTCTTCCAGGCGGGCCACGGTGTCGCGGGCCTCGCTCGCGGCCTCGCGAGCGGCCTCGAGCTCGGATTTCGCCTCATCGGCCTGCTCGCGTGCCTCCTCGGCGGCGGCGAGCGCGGCCTCGAGGCGGCCGGCGGCGCGGTCGACGGCCTTCTCGGCGCGCTCGAGCTCGCGCTCGCGTGAGCGGCGCTCGGCCCGCGCCTCGCGGAGCTCGGTCTCGAGCCGCCCGCGGCGCTCCTGCTCCTCGCGCAGCCGCTGCTCGGCCGCCTGCCGCTCGGCCTTGTCCGCCTTCGGCGCCGGCTTCGGGCGCCGCTTGGCGGGCTTGCGCGGCGGTGTGGCGGGAGCGTCGGCGCCGGCCAGCAGCCCCCAGGCGCCGCCGCCCTCGGCGTCCTCGACCACGCGCCCGGAGTCGAGCGCGGCGCGCACGGTGTCGTTGGTGGCGACCGCCTCGAGCGTGGTCCGCAGCTTCTCGAGCGTCGCCCCGCTGGGCTTGCGACCGCCCGGCTTCAGCTGCTTCGCCTCCGCCATCAGCGCGTCGACCGCCGCACGCTCGGCCGCCGCCGCCTCGCGCAGCGCGTCGGCGCCCTTGCCGGCGACGGCCGCCTCCTGCGCCGCCCGCAGCTCGTCGGCGGCGGCCAGGAGGTCGTCGACGAGGTCGCGGTGCTCGCGGGCGAGGGCGTTGGCCGCCCATGCGGCCTGGGTCGGCTTCGGCAGCTTGGCCACCACCGCGGCGGCGTCGCGCTCCTTCGCCTTGCGCAGCTCGCGGGCGGCGGCGTCGCGCTCGCGCGTGAAGTCCTCCAGCGGCAGGCTGTAGAGCCGGCCGGCGACGTCCTCGACCCGGTCAGCCACCTTCGCCCGGCGCGACGGCGGTGACAACGGGCCCGTCCCCCACCCGCCAGCCGCGGGTCATGGCGGCCGAGTTGAACTTCGCGGCCACCTCCCCGTGCGAGCTGACCGCGATCAGGCCGCCGTCCTGGCCCCAGCGCCCGAGACCGTCGATCGCGATCGCGCACGCGCCCTCGAGGCCGAGGCCGCGGTGGCGCAGCAGCGCGTCGACCTCGTGCGCGAGCGCCGAGCGGACGATCGACTCGCCGTGGCCGGTGCAGGAGACGGCGACGGTCGCGTCGTCGGCCCAGGTGCCGGCGCCGATCAGCGGCGAGTCGCCGACGCGCCCGAGCCGCTGGCCCGAGACGCCGCCGGTCGAGGTCGCCGCGGCCAGGCAGCCCTGCGCGTCGCGCGCGACGGCGCCGACCGTCCCGCGCGCCGGCTCGGCGGCGTTGGCGAGCGCGAGCCGCTCGCGCTCGGTCACGAACCAGGTCTCGGACTCGAAGTCGAGACCGGCGGTGGCGGCGAACTCGATGGCGGGCGCGCCGACGAGCAGCACGTGCCGCCCCTCCTCGAGCACCGCCCGCGCGGCCCGGATCGGGTTGCGGACGCCGCGCACGGCGGCCACCGCCCCGGCCGCGCGGCTCGTGCCTTCCATGATCGAGGCGTCGAGCTCGACCCGCCCGTACTCGGTCAAGGCGGCGCCGCGGCCGGCGTTGAAATCGGGGTCGTCCTCGAGCACCACGACCGCCGCCTCGACCGCCTCCAGCGACGTCCCGCCGCCGGCCAGGACCGCGTGCCCCGCCTCGACCGCCGCCGCCGCGCCGGCGCGCATGCGGTCGACGCGGGCGGCGTCTCGCGGGAGCCCGCCGGCGCCGCCGTGGACCACGATCGCGATCTCGTCCATCAGCGGCGCACAGTACACGCGCCCCGAGGCCTCCCAGTAAGGCGCCCGGCAGCGGCGGGCGATCGCGCCGCGCGCGTCAGGTCACCCAGCTCACGATCAGCAGCAGCATCACGAGCAGCACGGCCACGAACAACAGCGCGGCGGCGCGCAGGCCCCACACCGTCGTCGGCGACCGGTGCGCATCCGGCACCCGGTGGGCGGCACCGGCACGGGCCGCGTCGGCCCGCTGGAGGGCGGCGGCGGCCCGGGCCGCCTCGGCTCGCTGGTGGGCGGCCACGCGCCCGAGGTCGCTCCGGCGGCGCGCGGCCGGCGTGGCGGCGGGGACCTCCTCGGTCACGCCGCCGGCGGCCGCCGCCGACGCCGACCTGCGGTCCTCGGCGGTCTGCGCCTGCACCGCGTCGAGCTCGCGCCGCAGATGCCGTGCCGCGGACCGCTCGCGCTCCAGCTCACGCGCTATCCGCTCGTACATGCGCGTGGCTGCGGCCTCCGCCTCGGTGCCCTCGCCGCCGTTGGTCGGCGCCGAGTGGGAGGCGAGCTCGGCGCGCAGCCGAGCCGTCTCCGCGCGCTCGGCCTCGACCGTCCGCTCGGTCTCCTCGCGCGCCGCCTCGAGCTCGGCACGCAGCCGCTCGGTCTCCTGCGCTTCAGCGGCGATCGTGCTCTGCGCCTCCTCACGTGCGGTCGCGAGCTTCTCGCGCACCTCGGTCGCCGCGGCCCGCTCGGCCGCCACCCGCGCCTCCGCTTCCTCGCGCGCGGTCGCCAGCTTCTCGCGCACCTCGGTCGCCTCGGCACGCGCGGTCTGCGCCTCCTCGCGCGCGGCAGTGAGCTCCTCGTCACGGATCGCCAGGTCGGCCTTCAGCCGGTCGCGCTCCTCCACTGCGCCGGCGAGCTCGGCGTTGAGCCGCTCGAGCTGCTCGCGCTGCGTCTCCACTTCGGCCTCACGCTCCGCGAGCGCGGCGTCGGCCTCCTCGCGCAGGCTGATCAGCTCGGCGTCGCGCTCGGCGAGCGTCGCCTCCGCCTCCTCGCGCCGCCGGCGCTCCTCGGCGAGCGCATCGTCTCCCGGCTGCCGGCGGCGCCGGCGCGGGGCCGGGAGGTCGACCGCCAGCCGGCCGAGCTCGAGCACGACCGGACCGATCTGCTCGGGATCGCCGTCGTAGGCGAACGAGGCCCGCCACTCACCCTCGCCGGACGGAACCAGCTGACCGCCGGGCAGCGCCGCCAGCCGCCTTCGCCGACCCTCGGCCTCCAGCCGCAGCACGGGCCGGCCCAGCCGGCGGCCCTCGAGGCCGCTCCAGCGGCCGACCACCTCGAGCCGCCCCAGCTCGCTCCAGGCGAACCGCTCGAGCTCGAAGGAGACCTCGCGCAGGTCCGGCATCAGCCTTCCTCGGCAGGCCTGGGCGCCACTGTCCCGGGTGGATCACGCCGGGGCGGGTTCACCACTGTCGTCTCCGTCGCGTCGTCGCGATGGTCCACGACCGGCACGCGCTCGCGAACCTCGCGGCCCTCCACCGCGACCGCGAACGAGACCCGGCCGAAGCTCAGCACCGCGCCTGCCAGCATCACGATCGCGGCGCCGAACGCCAGCCACGCGCCGACGTCGAGCGACTCCCCGCCGGCGGCGGGCGGCGGGTTGACGAGCTCGGCCGCCACCAGCACGGCGACGCCGAGCACGATCAGCGGCAGCCAGCGGCGCTCGAGGTACTCGAGCGCGGGCACCAGCATTCCGACGGCGATCACGAGCGCCGTGACGGCGAGCGCCGCCAGCAGCACTTCGACCACCTCGAACGCTTCCCACGCCGTCAGTGGTCCGTACCAGTCCATGAACAGGCTCACCAGCAGGCCGATGGCTCCGAGCGCGACCAGGATGGGCCCGACTTCGAATCTCCGTGTCATTCGACTTCCCCTGTCGGTGCTAGGTCGGGGTTCTAAGGATCGCAAGCGCACCAGTCGGATGCTCCGGGTCACCACGATGACCGAAATCCGGTGGTACGTCCCCATACTGACCGCCGGCGGTTTCCCCTCCTTGGTGACGGGGAGTCAATTCTCGAGCGTTCTTCCCCCGGAACGTCTCCCTCCTCCTCTCGGCCGGGCGGGGCGGTCGCAATGCCGCCCGCCCGGCCGGGTCCCCCTCAGGTCGTGGTCTGAAGCGGATCGCTGCGCTGTCGCAGGACGTTGTACGCGGACGCCCGGACCAGGACGTCGCCCTCCACGCCGGGCGGCACCGCGACGTCGACCGTGCCCGCCGCCCCCTCCAGCTTCTCGGGCGAGCTGACCAGCAGCTCGTCCTCGTCGCCGGGCCGGTGCAGCGTGACCAGAAGCCGCGAAGCGCGCCGCAGCGGCGCCGGATCGAGCCGGTAGTCGACGAGCACGCGGTCGTCGACGCGACGGGCGTCGATGTCGAGCAGCTTCGGATACGTCGCCTTGCCGACCTCGCGCGCGGCGCGACTCGCAGCGCGCAGCGGCGTGGTGGCGCGAGCAGTCAGGTGCCAGGCGGCCGGGTGCTCCCACTTCTGGTTCTGCCGGCCGGGGCTGGCCGGGCTGCGGCCGCCCCACGCGCCGCCGCGGATGCCCGTGGAGTTGCCCCAGCGGCCGGACCAGTCGTCCCAGCCGCCGAACTCCTCGAGCCGCGGGAGGATCGGCGGCAGCGAGTCGTCCGGGTTGTCGATTCCGACCGGGTAGGGATGCGCGCCGGCCTCGAAATAGCACGCGTGCGAGAGCGGGGCGACGTAGACCACGGGATGGTCGCCCTGCCGCTTGACGTCCTCCCACTCGCGCGCCTCGCCCGCCGCGTGCTGGGAGTAGGTCGCGACCTCGGGAGCGTCGTCGGCTCCGAGGCCGATCTGGACCACCTCCCAGTCACCCTCGTGCTTGCCGAAGCCGAGCAGGTGCTTGGGGTTGTAGTAGCACCAGAGCCAGTACTGCAGCCACAGGCGGTCGCCGTCAGGCTTGGCGCGCGCGTACACGCGCTCGCGGTAGGCGGGATCGCCCTGGAACCGGCGCGAGGCGGCCACGTGGTCGCCGACCTCGTCGAGGCGGTCGCCCTCGCGGACGTCGTAGGCGGACAGCAGGGCGAGCGACAGGCCCGCTCCCGCGCGTGCGACGACGCTGCCGCTGCTGCGCTTGAGTGCGTTGCCGCGGTAGTCGGTGATCGAGGCCGCCGACATCGCGCGGTATGCCTCCTGCGGGTCGTACACCAGCGCGGGCTTGTGCTTCTCGAGGCGCGGGTCGAGCGGGCTCATACGCCGGCGAGCGTCTCGGCGGCGGTGCGCAGGTGATCGCGCATCACGGTCGGGCCGCGGCTCTCGAGGTCGCGGACGAGCGCCGCATGGTCGACGGCCATGCGCGACGGGTCGAGGTGCGGCTTGAGCGCGACCAGGAACAGGCGCATCTCGCCGCTCAGCGCGGCATGGGCGGCGGCGATGCGCGGGCTGCCGGCGGCGGCGACGATCGCGCCGTGCAGCTCGGCGTGGGCCTCGTTGATCGCGCTCCAGGGCGGGTCGTCGCCGCTGCAGGCGGCCTGCAGCCGCTCGAGGGCCGCGTGCACCTCGGGCGGCAGCCGGCCGCCGTTGCGCTCGAGCGCGAGATGCGCCGCCTCGAGCTCGAGCGCCGCGCGCAGCTCATACAGCCAGCGGACGTCGTCGGGAGTGAGCTGAGCCACGTGCGCGCCGCGGTGAGGCTCGATCCGGACCAGCCCCTCGGCCGCCAGCGTCCGCAGGGCCGCGCGCAGCGAGTGGCGCGCGACGCCGAACGCCTCGCACAGCTCCCGCTCGCGCAGCCAAGCGCCGGCCGGCAGCTCGCCGTCGAGGATCTCGCGGCGCAGGGCGGCGGCGAGGGCGTCGACGGTCGAGGTGCGCTGGAGCTGGCGGGCGGCGGCCACTGAACGGATCATCCCCGGGCGCGCTGGGGCATTGCAACCACCGGCCCGGGGATCCGGACCGCGAGCGCCAGCAGCCCCGCGAGCACGAGCCCGGCCCCGGCGATCGACATCGCGGTCATCGGCTCCGCCAGCACGAGCGCCCCGAGCGCGCCGGCGGTCAGCGGCTCCGCGAGCGTGAGCGTGGCGGTCTCGGAGGCCGAGAGGCGGCGGAGGCCGCGGGCGAACAGCACGTAGGCGAGGGCGGTCGGGATGGTGCCGAGGAACAGCGCGAGGGCGATCCCGTCGGTGTGCAGCAGCCATTCCGGCGAGCTGAGCGCGAGCGCCGGCAGCAGCGCGACGGCGCCGAGCCCGAACGCGGCGGCCATCACCTGCTCGGGCGGGTGGCCGGCGTTCAGCAGTCGCTTCGCGGCCAGCGTGTAGACGGCATAGGAGCCGCCGGCCACGACCGCCATCGCGATCCCGGGCGGCGACACGCTGGCGTTGCCGCCGGAGAGCGCCAGCATCGCCACGCCGGCGCAGGCGAGCGCGGTGGCGGCCGCCCAGCGCGGGTCGGGCGGCCTGCGGTCGAGCAGCCACTCGAACAGGCCGGCGAGCGTGGGCGCCGAGCCGAGGGCGACGATCGTCCCGACGGCAACGCCGGTGTCCGCCACCGCGGCGAAGAACGCGAGCTGGTAGACGGCGACCCCGGCCACCGCCGCGAAGACCGGTTTCGGCGCCCACCGCTGCGCCGTGACGCCGCGGGTCGCGGTCGCGACGAGCACGAGCAGCGCCCCGCCGACGAGGATCCTTGCCGCCCCGACGCCGACGGGGCTCGTGCCGTCGGGCCCCAGTGCCTGGGCGGTGCCGGTGGTGGCGAAGCAGAGGGCGGCGAGGAGAACTTGGATGCGGGAGACCATCGTGGGAAGATTGTTCCACAATTCTACGATCGCTGTCAAGGGCTATCGACGACCTCCCACCGCATCCCGTCAGACTGCCGCGCCATGGACCTGGGTCTCGAAGGCAGCGCCGTGCTCGTCACGGGCGCCGCGGGCGGCATCGGCTCGGCGACGGCGGAGGCGCTCGCAGCCGAGGGCGCCCGGGTCGGCGTGCACTACCACCGGAGCGCGGCGGCCGCCGAGCGCCTGGCGACCCGGATCGGCGGCGCGGTCGTTGCAGGCCGACCTGCGCGACGAGGAGGCCGCGGACGCGCTCGTCCCCGCCGCCGTCGAGGCGCTCGGGCGGCTCGACGCCTGCGTCGCCAACGCCGGTACCTGGGAGCCCGAGGACGTCCCGGTCGCGCGGATGAGCCTCGACCGCTGGCGCGCGACGCTCGACGCGAACCTCACCGCCACCTTCCTGACCGCCCGCGCCTACCTGCGGCACGTCGAGGCCACCGGCGCCGGCTCGCTCGTCCTCGTCGCCTCCACCTCGGGCCTGTTCGGCGAGGCCGGCCATGCCGACTACTCCGCCGCCAAGGCCGGCATCGCGCACGGGCTGCTGCTGTCGCTGAAGAACGAGATCGTGCGCTCGGCGCCGCTCGGGCGCGTGAACGTCGTGGCGCCGGGCTGGACGGTGTCGCCGATGACCGAGCGCGAGCTGAGCGAGGCGACGATCGCGCGCGTGACGGCGACGATGGCGCTGCGCAAGGTCGCCACCGCGGAGGACGTCGCGCGTGCGATCGTCTTCCTGTGCTCGCCGTCCGCGGCCGGCCACGTGACCGGCCAGGTGATCACGGTCGCCGGCGGGATGGAGGGGCGGCTGCTGCGGTGACGCAGCTGCGGGACGTCGTCGAGACGTGGATGGCGGTCCGCGCCACCTCGGCCCGCGGCGGCAAGGTCGAGCGGCTCGCCTCGCTGCTGCGCGGGCTGGAGCCGTCGGAGACGGCGGCCGCCGTCGCGTGGCTGTCGGGCGAGCTCACGCAGCGCCAGATCGGCGTCGGCTGGGCGGCGCTGCGCGACCGGCCGCTGCCGGCGGCCGAGCCGTCGCTCGAGATCGACGAGATCGAGGCGATGTTCACGGGCATCGGCGGGCTGAGCGGCCAGGGCTCGCAGGCGGCGCGGCGCGCGGCGGTGGCCGACCTGCTGGCCCGCGCCACCGAGGACGAGCAGCAGTTCCTGATCGCCCTGCTGCTCGGCGACATCGGCCAGGGCGCGCTGGCGGGTGTGATGACCGACGCGGTGGCCAAGGCGGCCGACGTCCCGCGCGCCGACGTCCGGCGGGCGCTGATGCTGCGCGGTGACCTCGGCGTGGTGGCCGCGACCGCGCTCGCCGACGGCGTCGCCGGGCTGCGGGCGATCACGCTCGAGCTGCTGCGGCCGGTGCAGCCGATGCTCGCCTCGCCCGGCGAGGACCTCGAGGGCGCGCTCGCGCGGATCAGCCCGGCGGCGGTCGAGTTCAAGCTCGACGGCATCCGCGTCCAGGTGCACCGGAGCGGCGACGAGGTGCGCGTCTTCACCCGCACGCTCGACGACATCACCGGGCGCGTGCCCGAGGTGGTCGCGGCGGCGCGCGCGCTCGAAGTCGAGTCGGCGGTGCTCGACGGCGAGGCGATCGCCTTGCGTGCCGACGGGCGTCCCGAGCCGTTCCAGGTCACCGCCAGCGGCCTCGGCAGCGGGCGGCTCACCGCCCTGTTCTTCGACGTCCTGCACGCCGGCGGCGAGGACCTGATCGACCGGCCGGGCTCGGAGCGGTTCGCCGCGCTCGCCGACCTCGTGCCCGAGCCGGAGCGGATCCCGCGCGTGGTCGCTCCCGACTCCGACGCGGCGAGCGCGATGCTCGACCAGGCGCTCGCCATGGGCCACGAGGGCGTGATGGTGAAGTCGCTCGAAGCGCCGTACGCGGCCGGGCGCCGCGGCGCCGGCTGGCTGAAGGTCAAGCCGCGCCACACGCTCGACCTCGTCGTGCTCGCCGTCGAGTGGGGCCACGGGCGACGGCGCGGACGGCTCAGCAACCTGCACCTCGGCGCCCGCGAGCCCGACGGCCTGGGCTTCGTGATGCTCGGCAAGACGTTCAAGGGCCTCACCGACGCGATGCTCGCTTGGCAGACCGAGCACCTGCTCGCGCTCGAGATCGCGCGCGAGGGCCACGTGGTGCACGTCCGGCCCGAGCTCGTGGTCGAGGTGGCGTTCGACGGCGTGCAGGCGAGCACGCGCTACCCCGGCGGCGTCGCGCTGCGGTTCGCGCGGGTGCTCCGCCACCGGCCGGACAAGCCGGCGGCGGAGGCCGACACGCTCGACGCCGTGCTGGCGATCCACGCCCGGTCGCAGCACTGAGGTTGGAAGACGTCGATCTTGCAGCGCGCGTAGACTCCCGGGCATGCTCGAGCTGTTCGCCCTCGACGACGCCGCCAAGGCCACGCTCGCGCTGATCGGCGTCTTCGGCGTGGTGTTCCCGGCGCTCGTGACCGGGCTGATCATCTTCGCGGCCGCCCAGGCGGCGGCCGAGCGCCAGGAGAACATCGCGCGCCGCGCCCGGCGCGGGGACTAGCGGACGCCGGCGACCAGCAGGACGATCGCGGCGAGCAGGATCGCCACGAGAGCGAGCGCGACGGCGCGCGCGACCCAGAGCCCGAGGCCCGACCGCGGCGGCGCGAGCCGGCTGTTCGCCGTGAATCGCCGCGGACGCCGGATGTCGAGCCGCTCGCGCTCCTCCCGCATGTAGCTCGAGCTCGCGCTCGAGGTGCTTGCGGTCGGCGCGCGCCTCGACCAGTTCGGCCTCGACCCGTTCGCGGCCCGCACGGGCGGCCGCCGCGGCCGCGGTGAGCTGATCGCGCTCGCGAAGCGCGCCTGCAAGCTCGCTTGCAAGACGGTCGCGCTCGGCCCATGAGCCGTCGCGCTCGCCGACGATCCGATCGCGCGCGGCCCGCGCCTCGTCGCGCTCGCCCACGAGCCGCTCGCGCTCGCCCCGAGCCTCGTCGCGCTCGCCGACGAGCCGATCACGTTCGGCCCGCGCTTCGTCGCGCTCCCCCACGAGCCGGCCCCGCTCGGCCCGCGCTTCGTCGCGTTCCCCGACGACGTCGGGATCGGGTGTGCGCGCTTCGAGCGCGGCGCGGAGCTCGTCGCGCTCGGCGGCGAGCCGGTCGCGGTCGGCGAGGGCTTCGTCGCGCTCGGCGACGACGTCGGAATCGGGGGTGCGCGACGCGAGCTCGGTGCGGAGCTCGTCGCGCTCGCGGTTGGCGCCTGCGATGCGTTGCTCGAGCTTCGCGTTGGCTTCGCGGGCGGCGGTGAGCTGGCGGTTGGCGAGCCCGTGCGCGGCCTCGGCCTTGCGCGCCCGGGCGGTCGCCTCCTCGGCGGTCTGGAGCGCGCGCTCGCGCTGGCGGTACTCGTCGTTGACCAGCCGCTCGCCGTCGGCCCGCGCCTGCTCGGCGTCCTCGCGCGCGCCATCGAGCTCGGCGCGCAGCCGCGTGAGCTCCGCGGCCTCGGCTCTCGCCTCCTCCAGCGCCGCCTCGAGCGCGCGGCGGGCCTTTGCCGAGCTCTCGACCTCCTCGCGCGTGCCGTCCAGCTCGGCGCGCAGGCGGGCGAGCTCGTCGGCCCCGGTGGTGGCCGCGTCCAGCGCCGCCTGCAGGGTTCTCCGCTCCTTGGTCGCGCTCAGCAGCTGCTCGCGCACCCGGTCGAGCTCGGACGGCGGGCGCGGCTTCGCGGGCCGCGGCTTGGGCGTCCGCCCGCCCGGAAGCGGCAGCTCGACGATCAGCTCCCGGCCGACCTCGAGCTCCGCCCGGTCGACGTCGAGCTTCCCGCCTTCCCACTTGAAGGCGGCGAGCCACGGCTCGCCGTCGTCGGCCGCCCACGGCTTGTGGTCGAGCACCGCCATCAGCCGCTGCCGGCTCTCGCCCTTCTGTAGCCAGAGAACCGGCCGCACGAAGCGCCGGCCGCGCACGTGGCGCCAGTGGCCGGCGACCTCGACCCGGCCGTCGGAGACCTTGAAACGCTCGACGACGAAGGCCGGCTCGGTGGCCGTGGTGTCCGTGATGGTGGCCATCGCGCCCGGCCAGGCTAGCGCTTTCCCTCGAAATGCCGGGTTTCGACCGACCCGCAGGGGCGATACTCCGCTCTGGATGATCGTCGACTGCGCGGTATACGAGGACGGCGAGCGCCGTGCCGGCGACCTGGCGCTCACCGAGGCCGGCGAGGCCGCCCAGCGCGACGGCTCGTTCGTGTGGATCGGCGTCTTCGAGCCGTCGGCGGAGGAGTTCGACGCCGTCCGGCGCGAGTTCGACCTCCACGAGCTCGCGGTCGAGGACGCGGTCAAGGCGCATCAGCGGCCGAAGGCGGAGCTGTACGGGGACACGCTGCTGGTCGTGCTCAAGACCGTCCGCCAGGTCGAGGACCGCGACGATCTCGTGACCGGCGAGATCCTGCTGTTCGTCAACCGCGACTTCGTGGTCAGCGTCCGGCACGGGGAGGCGAAGCTCCACGACGTCCGGCTCGAGGTCGAGAAGCGGCCGGACCTGCTGGCATGCGGCGCGGGCGCCGTCCTCTACGCGATCGTCGACCGCATCGTCGACGACTACGAGCCGGTCGTGGCCGCGGTCGAGGCGGACATCCAGGAGGTCGAGCACGAGGTCTTCTCGCCTGAGCGCAGCAACCCGGCCGAGCGGATCTACGCCCTGGAGCGAGAGGTGCTCGACCTGCACCGCGCGATCGCACCGCTCGCGCCGGCGGTCGACAAGCTGGCGCGCGGCCAGTACTCGATGATCGACCCCGACCTGCAGACGTACTTCCGCGACGTGCACGACCACCTGCTCCGGCTCAGCGGTCGCATCGACGGCTTTCGCGACCTGCTCTCGAGCGCGCTGCAGGCAAACCTGACCCAGGCGGCCGTGCGACAGAACGAGGACGTGCGCAAGATCTCCGCCTGGGTCGCGATCATCGCCGTGCCGACCGGCATCGCCGCGGTCTACGGCATGAACTTCGAGTTCATGCCCGAGCTGGAGTGGCGCTACGGCTACCCGGCGGTGATGAGCGTGATCGTCATCGTCTGCGTCCTGCCTGTACTGGCGCTTCCGCCGCTCGGGCTGGCTTTGAGCGCGAGCGGGTACGCCGTCGACATGCCTTCAGCAACCGACATGGGTCAGGCCGCGCTGGCGAGCTGGCGCGGCGCCGTCGCCAACCGCGTCGCCCCGCCCGCCGCCGAGCGGACGCCGCTGTCAGAGGACCAGGTGCGCGCCGCGATCGGCGCCACGTTCTTCGCGCTCGCCACCTTCTACGTCGTGAGCACCGGGATCAAGATGGTCAAGACCGCGCGGGAGAAAGCGTGAGAGGCCCGCGCTGATCCTGGTCGACGAGCTCCGCGAGTATCCGCACACCCTGCTGCCGTTCCGGCACTGGTGCCATCTCGTCAGCGACGAGAGCTTCGAGGAGCTGCACGCCTTCGCGGCGAAGCTCGGGATCCCCCGCCATCGCTTCCAGGGCGACCACTACGACCTGCCGCCTCATCTGCGCTCGCGCGCGGTCGCGCTCGGCGCCCACGAGGTCGCCACGCGCGAGCTGACGCAGCGGATGGCGGGCCCGCGCGGCGAGCGCGTCCGCCGCCGCCGCGCGGCCCGCGAGGCCTAGCGGCCCATCCGCCGCAGCCCGGCCATGGCCAGGGCGCCGAGCACGGCGGCGAGGCCGGCCAGCGCGGCAAGCCCGGGCAGCGTGTGCGCGAGGCTCGGCTCGATCCCCACCACCGTCGCCTGCCGCGCCATCTGCAGCAGGTACGTGACCGGGTTCAGGTACGCGACGCCCTCGAGCCAGCCGCGCAGCAGCACCAGCGGCGTGTACGCCGTCGACAGGAAAACGGCCAGGAACACGCCCTGCTGCATCAGCGGACCGGCCTGCTGGGTGCGGAACGTGACCGCCATGAACACGCCCCACAGGGCGGCCGTCGCGCAGAATCCGGCGCACGCGACGTACAGCGCGATCAACCCGGGAAGGCCGCCGGTGAGCTCGGCGCCGAGGGCCAGGCCGACGATCAGCACGACGGTCGCCGGCACCATCGAGCGCGTGACCGCCCCGAGGATGGGGCCGATGACCAGCAGCGGTCGCGGCACCGGCGCCACCAGCAGCCGGTCGAACCACCCCTGTTCGATGTCGCGCGCGAGGTTGGAGCCGGTGGCCGCGCCCGCGAAGCCCGCTCCCTGCAGGCACGAGAGCGGCACGATCCAGGACAGGTAGGAGTCGGTCGGAAAACCCTCGAGGCCGGTGAGGCGGCCGAACTGGCCCGTGATCCCGAGCATGAACACGAGCGGCGCGATCGTCGCGGGCAGCAGCGCGCCGCGCACGCGCAGCACCTCGTTCAGCGACCGCCGCCACAGGACGAACGCGACGCTCACAGCCGCCGCAGGCGCTCCTTGAGCGCCGCCGTCGCCAGCAGGGTCGTCGCCAGCGCGAGCCCGAACGCGGCCGCGAAGCCGGCCAGGGGACTCCCAAGGGCGGCGTCACCGCCGAGCATGCCGCGCACCCCCTCGACCACGTAGGTGAGCGGGTTGTAGGCCGACAGGTCGCGCAGCGCAGGCACGAGCAGGTCCTGCGGGAAGAACGCCGGCGCCGTGAACAGCATCACGAACATGAACGGGAACAGGCTCTGCAGGAGCGACAGCGAGCCGGTGCGCAGCGCGATCGCGGCCGACACCCCGCCCATGCCGACCGCGGTGATGCTCGCGAGCGCGATCGTGCCGACCGCGCCTGGCACTCCTCCCGGATAGCGCGCGCCGAACAGCAGCGCCACGAGCAGGAAGAACGTGGTCTGCAGCAGCGACAGCGCGAAGGTGCCGAACAGACGCCCGAGCACCAGGCTCGTGCGGTGCACGGGCGCCGCCAGCAGCCGGTCGAAGAACCCGAACTCGATGTCGGACGCCATCGCGATCCCGGCTGTCAGCCCCGCGAGGATCGTCCCCTGGACGACCGTGCCGGCCACTACGAAGCCGAGATACGACTCGACGTCGGGGAACCCGCGCAACCCCTGTCCGGCGCTCGTGCCGCTCGCGATCACCGCCAGCAGCACGAGCGGGAGCACGAACGTCGGCATCAGCAGCTGCGCGCGGCGGAACTGCACGCTCAGCGCCCGGCGCCCGAGCGCCCGCACCACGCGGGCCTCCCGTGCCGCGACGCTCATGACGCGGGAGCGGGATCCTGGGCGGCGCCTTCGAGGTGCGATCCGGTCACCGCGACGAACACGTCGTCGAGCGTCGGCGTCTCCACCTCGACGAACTCGACCGCCACGCCCGCTTCGTCGAGCGCGCGCACGATCGGCGCGATCGCCGCCCGCCCGAGGCCGGTGCGCACGGCGACGCGCGTGGGCTCGCGCTCGCTCGGCGGCTCGACCGTCCCGTGCGCGGCCAGCGCCTCCCGCGCCCTCACCGCGCCCTCCCGGCCGGAGATCTCCACGTGCACGGTCGGCTGCCCCACGCGCGCCTTCAGCGACTCCGGCGTGCCCTCGGCGACCAGATTGCCGCGCGCGATGATCCCGACGCGGTCGGCCAGCTGCTCGGCCTCCTCGAGGTACTGCGTGGTGAGGAACACGGTGGTGCCCTCGTCGTGCAGGGCGCTCACCTCGCGCCACAGAGCCATCCGGCTGGTCGGGTCGAGGCCGGTGGTCGGCTCGTCGAGGAACAGCACGTGCGGCCGGTGGACCAGCGCCAAGGCAAGATCGAGCCGCCGCCGCATCCCGCCCGAGTAGCCGCCGACGCGGCGGTCGCCGGCCTCGGTCAGCCCCACCCGCTCGAGCAGCTGCGCGGCGCGCTCGCGCGCCTCGCGGCCGTTCAGGCCGTGCAGCGCGCCCTGCATGCGCAGCAGCTCGCGGCCGGTCATCAGCGGGTCGATCGCCGCCTCCTGCAGCGCGACGCCGATCGCCTTCCGCACCGCGTCGCCGTCGCTCACCACGTCGTGGCCGGCCACCAGCGCACGGCCGGAAGTCGGCCGCAGCAGCGTGGTGAGGATCCGCACCACGGTCGTCTTGCCCGCCCCGTTCGGGCCGAGGAATCCGTAGATCTCGCCGTCGCGCACCTCGAGGTCGAGCTCGTCGACGGCACGGATGCCGCCTTTGAACTCACGTACGAGTTGTTCCGTCTCGACCGCCGCCGTCACGTAGGCACCGAGCCTACGAGGTCACTCTGTCGAGTCCGCCGACTCGGCGGGAGCGGGCGGCCGGAGCGGGTGAGGGCTGAGCAGCCGCTCTTGCTTCTGCTCGGCGCGGATCACGTGCATGACGGCGTTGATCAGCGCCAGGTGCGTGAACGCCTGCGGGAAGTTGCCGAGGTGGCGGCCGGTGCGGGTGTCGATCTCCTCCGCGTACAGGCCGAGCGGGCTCTGGTGTGAGAGCAGCCGCTCGCACAGGCCGCGGCCGCGCTCCAGCTCGCCGATCTCGCACAGCGCGGAGACGAGCCAGAACGAGCAGATCGTGAACGTGCCCTCCTCGCCCGCCAGGCCGTCGTCGGTGTCCTCGACGAGGTAGCGCAGCACGAGCCCGTCCTGGGTCAGCTCGTCGGCGATCGCGAGCACGGTGGCGCGGATGCGCTCGTCGTCGGCGGGCAGGAAGCGCACGAGCGGCATCAGCAGCACCGACGCGTCGAGCGCGGTGGTGTCGTAGTGCTGGGTGAACACGCCCCGCTCGTCGAGCGCGCGCTCGCAGATGTCGGCGTGGATCTCGTCGGCGATGCTGCGCCACTGCATGGCGAGGTCCCAGTCCTCGCGCAGCTCGGCGAGGCGCGCGCCGCGGTCGAGCGCGACCCAGCACATGAGCTTCGACGAGGTGAAGTGCTTGGGGTCGCCGCGCACCTCCCAGATGCCGCGATCGGGGTCGCGCCAGTTGGCGATCGCGGCCTCGACCTGCTGGCGCAGGAGCGGCCACACGCGCTCGGGCAGGTAGTCGCGCGACTTGGTGTGCAGGTAGACCGAGTCGAGCACGGCGCCCCACACGTCGTGCTGGTCCTGGCAGTGGGCGCCGTTGCCGATCCGGACCGGGCGGGCGTTCTCGTAGCCCGAGAGGTGGTCGAGGATCTGCTCGGGCAACTCGGCGCGGCCGTCGATGCCGTACATGATCTGGAGCTGGCCCTGCTCGGCCTCGGCGACGTCGGCCACGAAGTAGAAGAAGTCGTTCGCCTCCCAGTCGAACCCGAGCGTGTACAGGCCCCAGAGCGCGAACGTGGCGTCGCGGATCCAGGTGTAGCGGTAGTCCCAGTTGCGCTCGCCGCCCGGCGTCTCCGGCAGCGAGGTGGTGGCGGCGGCGATCACGGCGCCGGTCGGCGCGTACGTGAGGCCCTTGAGCGTCAGCGCGCTGCGCTGCAGATCGCTGCGCCACGGGTGGTCGGGGAACTCGCCGCGGTCGAGCCAGTGCTGCCAGTGGTGGGCGGTCCAGACGAGCCGGCCGTAGGCGTCCTCGGACGTGCGCGGCGCCGGGTGGTCGGTCCAGGACAGCGCGCAGAACACCTGCTCGCCCTCCTTCATCAGGTGCCGCGCGGTCACGCGCGGGCCCTCGATGCCGAGGTTGAGGTCGCTCACCAGGTGCAGCTCGAGGTCGTCGTGCCCCTTGACGGCCACGTCGTGGTAGTCGCTACCCGCGTAGTCCCAGTGGCCGCGGGTCCTGCCGTAGTCGAACGCGGGCTCGCACACGAGCGAGAGCTGCACCTCGCCGTTGACGCAGCGGACGGTGCGGAGCAGGACGTGGTCGGCGTCGTAGTCGGTCGGCGCGCGGCGATGCGTGTCCGAGCGGTGGTCGCAGTGGTGCCAGGGGCCGATCAGCAGCGCGTCGCGGACGATGATCCAGCCGCCCTTGGTGCCCCAGCTGGTCTCGAGGACCATCGTGCCGGGCAGGTACCGGCGGGCGGCCGGCACGTTCACGCCCGCGGGGCCGAGCCGGAACTGGCCGGCGTCGCGGTCGAGCAGCGATCCGAACACGCTCGCGGAGTCCATCCGCGGTAGGCACATCCACTCGATGCTGCCCCCCGGGGCGACGAGAGCGGTGGTCTCGCAGTCCGACAGGAAGGCGTAGTCGGCGATCCCGGGGAACGGGCTGCGCGCGAATCCCGGCTGGGTCGGGATGATGTTCGGCGAGGGCACCACGCGAGCCTACCGCCTGGAATAAGCCGTCAGTTGCAGCCGTCCTTGCAGCGATGAGACGGATCACCGGAGCCGCCGCGCTGGGCTATGTCGTGCTCGCCGCGATCGAGAACATGGGCCTGCTCGGCGCGCCGCGGCTCGGCGCCTCGGCGGCCGAGATCGAGGCCGCCTACGCCGATGTGGCGCTGGGCGTGGTGACGACCGTCGCGGGTGCGCTGTCGCTGGCCTGCTACCTGGTGTTCGCGGCGCTCGCCGCGCCGCGGTGGCTGCCGGCCGCTGCGGCCGGCGCCGGGCTGGCGCTGGGCGGCGTGGTCGCGGCCGCGCTGCTGGTGGGGGGCGGCGATCCCGCGCTGTCGGACCTGCAGCTGCAGCTGCGGTACCTCGCCGGGCCGTTCATGGCGCTCGTGCTGTTCGGCGCCGCCGGTGCGATGCCGCGGCCGCTGAAGCTGGCCGGGCGCGGTCTCGCGGTGCCGCTGGCGCTGACCCCCGTCGCGCTCGCGGCGTTCGAGTCGTTCGCGCATCTCGCGTTCGCCGCGCACGCCGCTTGGTTCTGGGCGGCAGCCCTGATGCTCTTGGTGGGTGGCCCGGACTTCGTCCGGCGCGCCGCGTTCCTGATGCTCGTGCTCGCCGCCGGGCTGGTCGGCGCAGCGCTGCTGATCGTGCCGGAGGCGACCGGCTCGTTCTTCGCGTGGGGCCTGAAGCCGGCGCCGCTCGCGGCGTTCGCCGGCGGCGTCTACGTCGGCTCGGCGGCCGTGTACGCGGCGGGCCTGTCCGTGTCCCGGCGGCAGGCGCAGCCGCTCGTGGTGGCCGCGGTGGTGCTGTCGGTCTCCGTGCTCACGGCGACCTTCGTGCACCTCGACGTGTTCGACTTCAGCCGCCTGCAGGCGTGGGCCTGGGTGGCGCTGTTCGCGGCCTTCGGGATCACGACGACCGGGCTTGCGATCACGGGGCCGTGGCGCCGCGAGGCCGGAGCGCGCCTGCCCTTCTGGTCGCGCACCCCGCTCGGCCTGGCGGCGGCTGGCGCTCGGCGCGGCGGCCGCCGCGCTGTGGGTCGATCCCGCCGCGTTCTCGCTCCCGCCGCTGGGCGGGCGCTTCGCCGGGTCGTGGGCGGCGATGCTGGCGGTGCTGGCCGCCTGGCCCGCGGTCCGCGGCCGCGCCGACGAGGCCCGGCTGCCGGCGCTGGCGCTGATCGCGCTGCCGTCGGGCGCCCTGCTGGCGGCGCTGCGAACCGGAGCCGATCCGCGCTACGTGGCCGCGCTGGTGGTGCTGCTGGTCGTGGGCGCGGCGGTGCTCAGCGCGGCACTGGGTGCCGCGGCTGGTAGAGGCCGACGGGACCGTACCCCGGTACCTCGATACTCGCCAGCACCCCCCATCCCTGGTCGGACGGCTCCGACGTGATCGCCACGCCGCGCTCGCGCAGTTCGCCGAGCGTGGCCTCGAGGTCGTCGGTCATGAAATACAGCTCCTGACGCGGCTCGCCCTCGGCCGGGTGCACCGCCAGCTCGGCCGGCGGCAGCGCGAAGATCAGCCAGCCGCCCCCCGCGTCGACCGAGTGCAGGCCGAGGACGTCGGCGAAGAACGCCCGCGCGGCCTCCGCGTCGCGCGCGTACAGGATCGAGTGGACCGCGTTGATCAACCGAACAGGTCGTCGAGGACGCTCTTGCGCTTCTTGTGCTTCTTGTGCGAGCGGTAGTCGGAGTAGATCTTCTCCGCCGTCTTCACGTCGAACCCGTAGCCCTGCTTGGGGGACTTGCCGCCGCCGGTCATCTCGCGGACGAAGTTCTCATCGTCTTCGTCGGCGGCGCCGACCACCTTGCGCTCACGCTCGAGGATGCGATCGAGCTCGCCACGGTCGAGCCACACGCCGCGGCACTGACGGCAGGCGTCGATCCGCACGCCGCTGCGTTCTAGCTCGACGAGCTCTCCGCCGCAGGAGGGACACGTCATGGCGGGATCGTAGTCAGGCCGCCGATCGTGGCGTAGCCTCGCTCCGGCATGCGGCTGCGCCGGGCGCTCGCCATCGCCGTCGGCTTCGCCGGGCTCGTGCTCGGCGTGCTGGTGCTGGCGCTCGCGCCGGACGCGCCCGCGGACCGGCTCCCGGAGGGCGGCGATGCCGCCGTCGTGCTCATCGTCGCGATCGGGTGGAGCTTCATCGCCGTCGGCACGTTCGCGGCTGTGCAACGTCCGGACGTGTACACGGGCGTCCTGCTCGCGGCGTTCGGCCTGGCCGCGCTGACCGCCACGCTGGCCGTCTCGGATGCCTCGGCGCTCTACCTGCTCGCGGCGGCGACCGACTCGCTCGCCCTCGCGATCTTCGTCCACCTCCTACTGAGCTTCCCCGACGGCCGGCTCGAGGACCGGACGGCCCGGGGCTGCGTCGTCGCCCTCTACCTCGTGACCTTCACGCTCCCGGTGGCGGGCCTCCTGCTCGGCGGCGAGAGCGGCGAGTTCGGCTGCACGGGCTGCCCGGCCAACCCCGTCGCCGTCGCGAGCGAGACCGGCGTGGCCGATGCGTTGGCCACCACCCTCGCCGTGTGTGCGCTCGTGCTGACGGTCGCCGTGGCGGCCCTCATCGTCCGCCGCTGGCGGCGGGCGGGCGCCTACCGGCGTCGCGCGCTCGGCCCGCCGCTCGCCGCCGGCGCCGCGATCCTCGGGCTCGCCGTCGCATGGATCGCCATGCAGGCGCTCGGCCTCGGCGCCACGACCGAGAAGGTGGCGCAGCTCGTCTTCCTCTCGAGCTTCGCGGCGCTGCCCGCGGCCTTCATGGCCGGGCTGGTCCGCGTCCGCTTCTTCCGCACTGCCGCGGTCGGGCGGCTACTCGAGCGGCTCGCCGACGAGCCCGGCGCGGGCCGTCTCGACGACGCGCTGGCCGAGGCGCTCGGCGATCCCACGCTGCGGATCGCCTACTGGCTGCCGGAGCCGCGCGTCTACGTCGATCGCGACGGTCGCACGATCGAGGCGCCGCCCGAGGGAGCTACCGAGATCACGCATCGCGGGCACCGCGTCGGGGCGCTCGTGCACGGCGCCGACCTGCGCGAGGAGCCCGAGCTGGTCCGGGCGGTCGTGCGGGCCGCCGCGCTGGCTCTCGAGAACGCACGCCTCGAGGCCGAGCTGCGGGCCCAGCTCGAGGCGCTCCGTGCCTCGCGTGCCCGGATCGTCGAGGCCGCCGACGAGGAGCGCCGGCGCCTCGGCCGCGACCTGCACGATGGCGCGCAGCAGCGGCTGGTCTCGATCCTGATCGCCCTGAAGCTCGCGCAGGAGCGGCCGGAGGGAGCGCAGCCGCTCGTCGACGGTGCGGTCGCGGAGGCGCATGCCGCGGTCGAGGAGCTGCGGGAGCTGGCCTCCGGCATCCATCCCGCCGCGCTCCAGCGCGGGCTCGACGCCGGGCTCGAGTCGCTTGCCACACGCGCCGCCGTTCCTGTCGAGCTCGAGGCCTATGTGCCGGAGCGGCTTCCTGTGGCGGTCGAGACGGCCGCGTACTTCACGGTGTCCGAGGCGCTCACCAACGTCGCCAAGTACGCCGAGGCGACCCACGCCCGTGTCGGCGCCCGCCGCGAGGACGGCAGCCTCGTCGTCGAGGTGAGCGACGACGGCGTCGGAGGCGCCGACGCGTCGTCGGGCAGCGGGCTCCGCGGTCTGGAGGACCGCGTGGGGGCGGTCGGCGGCACGCTCGAGGTCGAGAGCCCTCCGGGCCGGGGCACGGTCGTCCGGGCCCGGATCCCACTCTAAGAGCGCAGGAACGTGAGCACGGCGAGCACGCGGCGATGGTCCGCGGGCTCCTCGCCCACGCCGAGCTTGCCGAAGATGGCGGTCACGTGCTTCTCGATCGCGTTGGGCGTGACGAACAGCGCCTCGGCGATACCGCGGTTCGAGCGCCCCTCGGCCATCAGCTCGAGCACCTCCCGCTCGCGCGGCGTCAGCTCGTCGAGCGGATCGTCGCGCCGGCGGCGGCCGAGCATCCGCGCCACGACCGTCGGATCGAGCGCCGAGCCGCCGGTACCCACCCTCCGGACCGCGTCGGCGAAGTTGGCGAAGTCCGCCACGCGGTCCTTGAGCAGATAGCCGACCCCCTCGGCGCTGTCGCCGATCAGGTCGAGCGCGTACCGCTCCTCCGCGTGCGACGTCAGGACCACCACGCCGACGTCGGGCTGGCGCTCGCGGATCTCGAGCGCCGCCCGCAGCCCGTCGTCGGTGTTGTCGGGCGGCATCTGGACGTCGACGACGGCGACGTCGGGCCGGTGCGCGCTCACCTTCCGCAGCAGGTCGGGAGCATCGCTCGCCTCGGCGACGACCTCGAAGCCGGCGTCCTCGAGCAGCCGGACGATGCCCTGGCGCAGCAGCGCCTGGTCCTCTGCGATCACGACGCGCACCGGTCCATCCTCCCTCATTCGCGCACGCGCATGGCCGCGGCCGGCGAGGCGCGCAGTGCGAGCCGCCCAGTGACGATCGACGCCAGCATGCCGAGCGCCGCAGCGCCGACGAGCAGCGCCGCGATGACCCCCGCGGGGGCTGCGAGCGGGACGCCCGTGATGCCGCGCTGGACGCCCGCGACTGAGAGCGCCACCACCGCGCCTCCGGCGATCAGCGCGACGAGCACGGCGGGCGCCATCTCGAGCGCCACCATCCGCGTCACGTGCCCGCTCGTACCGCCCAGGAGCCGGATCGTCGCCAGCTCGTCGCGTCGCTCGGCGGTCGCCATCGCGGCGGTGTTGACCAGCGCGAGCGCGGCGAACGCCGCCGCCAGGCCGACGATCAGCCACACCGCCCAGCCCTGCCGCTGATCGGCGGCGCGGACCGTGGCCAGGTACTGCTCGCGGCCCATCGCGCTCACGCCCGGGTGCGCCTCGGCATACCGCGCCAGCGACCGTCCGGCGCCGCGGACGAAGACGGCGGCGTCCGCCCTCACGGCCGCGTGGCGAAGGGCGACGCCATGGTCGAGGACGACGTCGCCGAGGCCGGCCGCCCGGCCGTAGACGGCGACGATGCGCAGCCGCCGCTGCGCGGTGTCGGCCATCCGGGCGTCGAGCCCGTCTCCGACGTGGAGGTCACCCCAATTGGCGAACTGACGGCTGACGGCGATGCCGTCGCCGCCGACCTGGGCGAGGTCACCGCGCACGACATCGAGGTCGAGCGTCCGAGCGCCCTCGGTTCGCAGGCCGGCCGCCGCCCACGGGCCCTCGTCCGCCAACCCGGGGTGCAGCGCATGGAGCTCGGTCGCGAGCGTGGCCGCGACTCCTTCCACGCCGGGGAGCCCGGCCACCTCCGCGGCGGTGGCCGCAGGGAGCGGCGACCCGGTCACCACGTGCCCGGCGACCACACGGTCGGCGGTCACTCGCTCCGTGTTCCGCTCGTCGCTCGACTGGACCACGCCCTGGATGCCGGCCAGCATCGCGACCAGCATGATCGGCGCCGCGAGCGCGGCGGTCCGCCAGCGGTTGGCCGACAGGCTCGTGCTCGCGAGCAGCCCCGCTGCGCCGAGCCCACGCAGCGGCCTCGCCAGCAGCGCCGCCGGCGAGCCGAGGACCCAGCGGCCGAGCAGCCCGATGCCCAGCGCCAGGATGACCCCGGTCAGGACGGCGAACGACTTGGCCCAGAAGCCCGAGAACACGAGCGCCATCGCCACGCCGCCGCCGAGCGCCGCAAGCCCGGCCAGCACGCGGACCACGCCGGGGCGGGGATGCTCGACAGCGGACTCGCGGAGCGCCTCGGCGGGCCGCGTGCGCCCGGCCCGGTACGCCGCCGCGACGACTGCCAGCTGCGCGATGCCGACGCCCATGCCGAAGGCCGCCACAAGCGGGATCCAGGACGTGCCCGCCGCGAAGTTGGGCGGCACGACGCCGCGGTCCTGCAGCGCGTGGAGGATCGCGTCGGCCAGCGGCCCGCCGGCGACGACGCCGAGCGCGCCGGCGACGATCGAGACGAGCAGAGCCTCGGCGGCGATCAGCCGCCGCACCTGGCGCGGCGTCGCCCCGAGCGCGCGCAGCACCGCCGTCTCACGGCGGCGCTGGGCGATCGCGAGCGAGAACGTGCCGGCCACGACGAACAGCGCGACAGCGCCGGCGATGCCGCCCATCGCCCCGAAGATCGCGATCAGCGACTCGCGTTCCGTGACCCGCGCGTCGCCCGGATCGGCGTCGGCGGCACGAGACGGATCGAGCACCTCGAGACCGAGACGGTCGCGCAGCCGTTCGCGCACCGCCTGCGGGTCGGCGTCGGCGATCACGCCGATCGAGTTGACCTGCCCGGGCGCGCCGGACAAGCGGCGCGCCGTCGCCGTGGTGAAGAACACTCCGGGGCGCCCGAATTCCTCCGCGGCGGCCGCGACACCGCTCACGCGGAATGTCTCCTCGCCGCCCGGCGAGGTGATCCGGAGCTTCGCACCGACGCGGGCGTCGAGCCGCGCGTCCGCGACGACGTCGGACGGAGCCGAGACGGCGCCGCCCTCGCGGAGCGCGTACGGCGTCAGCTGCGCGGCAGCCCAGTCGTGGCCGTCGACGCGCTCGCCGCCGGCGTCGGCCGGAAAGGAGACGTCGCCGACCGCGTGGGCGACACCGGGCACGACGGCGGCACGCTCGACGAGCGCCGCATCGAGGCGTGGGCCCGGGACGGCGTCGACCGACCCGAGATCGCCGGGGAGCCGCACGCCGGGATCGGCCCGGACAACGGCGTCGGCAGCCGCGAAGCGCCCTGGCCCCGGCGCCTCGAGGGCCCCCGCCATCAGGAGCCCGGTGGCGGAGGCGAGCGTGACCGCGAGCCAGATCGCGACGAAGGCGCCGGCGAGCGTCGCGTGGCGCGCCCGCAGCGTCTGCAAGGCGATGCGCAGCATGCGTCAGCCCCCCAGTCCGGTCAGGCGCTCGGCGACAGCCTCGGCGGTCGGGCCCTGGAGCTCGCCGGCGGCGCGGCCGTCGGCCATGAACACGACGCGGTCCGCCCAGGCTGCCGCCGACGGATCGTGAGTGACCATCACCAGGGTGCGGCCGCCCTCGTCGACGGTGGAGCGCAGCAGTGCGAGCACCTCACGCCCGGCGCGGGTGTCGAGCGCGCCGGTGGGCTCGTCGGCGAACAGGATCTCGGGTTCGCCGACGAGCGCGCGGGCGATCGCCACGCGCTGCTGCTGGCCGCCGGACAGCTCCGCCGGCCGGTGCCGGACGCGGTCGCTCAGGCCGACGCTACTGAGCGCGTCGTGGATGACCGAGCGCGGCAGGCGCCGGCCGGCGAGCCGCGACGGGAGCGCGACGTTCTGCGCCGCGGTCAGCGCACCGAGGAGGCTGAAGGACTGGAACACGAAGCCCATCCGCTCGCGCCGCAGCCGCGCCAGGGCGCGCTCCCCGAGCTCGCCGAGGTCGTGGCCGGCCAGAACGACCGCTCCGCTCGTCAGACGGTCGAGTCCGGCGGCGGACTGCAGGAGCGTCGACTTGCCGGAGCCCGACGGGCCCATGACGGCGGTGAACGTGCCGCGCTCGAAGGAGAGCGTGACGCCGTCGAGTGCGCGCACGGCACCTTCGCCGCGCCCGAACACACGGACGGCGTCGGTGACTTGAACGGCGGCGCCTCCGGCGGCGAGGTGGGACAGCTGTATGTCATGTATGGGCGTGGTCGTCTGCATGGCTCTACCGTCACAGCGCGGGGACCGCTTGTCCCTGCGGCGCGGCGGAGAGCGCGGGTGCGGCAGGCCGCACCGTGAGAGGCTTGGCGCCGATGGACGATCCGCTGCGGATGTACATCGTGGTCCGGCGCGGGGCGGTCGGCGACCTGGCGCGGGCGGGCGAGCTGGCCGGCGCCGCCGCGGTGGCCTGCGTGCGCGAGCCGGCGTTCGCCGAGGCGGTCGCCGCCTGGCGCCCGCGCCCCGGCAAGGTGTGCCTGCGGGCGCGCAACGCGAGCCAGTGGGAGCAGGTGCTCGAGGAGCCGCATGCGGGGGCCGGCGACGCGGTCGCCGCGCTGCCGCCGCGCCGGCGGTCCGAGCGCGGCCCGCTGCTCGAGCGCCTGCAGGCGATGAGCACCGAGCTCGCGCCGCCGCCCGCCGACGCGCCGCGCGTGGCAGGCGCCGTCTCCTACCTGCTCAACCCCGAGGCGCCGATGAGCTCGGGCAAGACGCTCGCCCAGATCGCGCACGCCGCGGTCATGGCCGCCGACACCGGCCGGCTCGAGGACTGGGTCGCGGCCGGCTGCCCGGCGCAGGTGCTCGCCCCGTCGCCGGCCGCCTTCCGGGCGGCCGCCGCGCGCGCCGAGTTGGTCGCGTGCGTGGCCGACGCGGGGCTCACCGAGGTCGCGCCCGGCACCGTCACCGTGGTCGCGCTGCCTCCTCCTTGAGGCGCGGTCGCCGGCCCGGGCGAGCCGGGCCGGCGGACCAGGTCAGGAGGAACCCGTCGCGGCGCGTGACTTCGCCGGCCGCTTGGCGCGCGACTTCGCCGGCTTGGCGCGCGACTTCGCCGGCTTGGCGCGCGACTTGGCCGGCCTGGCGCGCGACTTCGCGGGCTTGGCGGAGCGCGAGCCCGAGGCCCGCTTCGCCGGCCGCGACTTCGCCGAGCGGCCGTCGGCGCGACGCTCGGAGGCCGGGACCTCCTCGGTCACGACGGCCTTGGTCAGCTGCGGGATCAGCTTCGTGAGGAACGCCGCCATCCGCTCCTCCTGGCGGCGGAACTCCCGCGCGAGCTTCGACGTCTCCTTGTCCTTGAGCGCATCGGCGAGCGCCTCGATCGCGAGGTAGTTGCCGATCTCCTCGTGCTCGTTCCAGAGCTCGGTCTTGGCGTTCTTGAGCAGCTTCTCCGCCTCCCCGGTGCCGCGCAGCGCGTGCACCGGGCCCTTCGCCGCGGCCGCCGCCTTGGTGGCCGCCGCGGTCGCTTTGCTCGCCGCCCCCGAGACGACGTCGGGTCCAGGAAGGCTCGCCGCCTCGGCCTTGCCGCCGAGCTTCTTGATCCTCCGCTCGAGCCCCCTGGCCTGCGCCTTGGTCTCCTTGAGATGGTCCTGCAGCCGCTTCTTGTAGCTCTTGCGGTCGGAGGCCATCTTGATGTGCGCCTGCAGCGCGGTCTCGAGCTCCTTCTCCTTGCCGTAAGCCTCGTTGAGGTACTGGATCAGCTTCGAGTCGCGAGCATTCAGGTCATCCGCCATGGGCAATTCTCCTTAGCAGGGGGTTCCGGTCCCGGTGTTTCCCGTTGGTGGGAATCGCAGTCATCCTTCGCTCGCGTGAGGGTGCTCCGCCCGCTCCTGAACGCGCTGCTGTACCTGCCGTCGCGAGAGCCGGTGGCGGAGCCGGGCGTGCCGTTCGAGGACCTCGAGCTCACGACCGAGGACGGCGAGCGGCTCCACGGCTGGTGGGTGCCGGCGACCGGCGGCCCGCGGCTCGGCCACGTGCTGCTGCTCCACGGCAACGCCGGCAACGTCGGCGACCGCGCGCCGCACGCCGAGCTTCTCGCCCGCGCCGGCTTCGACGTGCTCGCGTTCGACTACCGCGGCTACGGCCGCAGCAGCGGGCGGCCCGGCGAGCAGGGCACCTACCGCGACGCGCGGGCGGCGCTGGCGGCGCTGCTGCATCGCGACGGCGTCGACCCCGCGCGCGTGATCTTCCTCGGCGAGTCGCTCGGCGGCGCCATCGCGCTCGAGCTGGCGGTGTGGTCGCCGCCCGCCGGGCTGATCCTGCAGTCGACGTTCACGAGCATCCGCGACATGGCCCGGATCCACTACCCGTACATCCCGCGCCCCGCGGTGCCGGACGCGTACCCGAGCCTGCGCCTGATCGCCGGGCTGCGCGCGCCGCTGCTGTTCCTGCACGGCGACCGCGACGAGGTCATCCCGCTGATGTACGGCGAGGCGCTGTTCGAGGCCGCGCCGGAGCCGAAGACGATGCACGTCTTCCGCGGCGTCGCCCACAACGACGTGCTCGCCCGCGCGGGCCGCGAGTGGGTCGACGTGATCGCGGGCTGGGCCGCTCAGCAGGCGGGGTCGTAGGCGCGCGCTCGGCGCTCAGCCTTCGAGCTCGGAGAGACGGCGCTCGAGGAAGCGGCGCTCGGCGTCCGAGTGGACGAGCTCGAGCGCACGGCCGTAAGCGGCGCGGGCGTCGTCGATCCGGTCGAGGCGCCGCAGCAGCTCCGCGCGCGTCGCGTGCAGGTAGTGGTAGCTGTCGAGCTCGAGCCGGTCGGTGAGAGCGAGCGCGGCGTCGGCATCGCCGGCCTCCGCGATCGCGGCGGCCCGGTTGAGCTCGACGACCGGCGAGCCCGTGAGGCGGGCCAGCTGCCCGTAGAGGGCGGCGATCCGCGGCCAGTCCTGTGGCTCGTCGAGGTGCAGGGCCGCGAGCTGTGCCTGCAGCACGTAGATGCCCCCGGCGCCGTGCTCGACCGCGCGGTCGAGCACCGCGCGGCCGTCGGCGATCTCGTCGCGGTCCCACAGCGAGCGGTCCTGGTCTTCGAGCCGGACGACCGTGCCGTCGGCGAAGCGCGCGTCCCGCCGGGCGTCGTTCAGCAGCATCAGCGCCAGCAGCCCGTGCGCCTCCGGCTCGTCGGGCATCAGCTCGGCGAGCGCGCGGCCGAGGCGGATCGCCTCGGCCGCCAGGTCGCCGCGGCCCCCGTAGCCCTCGTTGAAGATCAGGTACACGACCGCGAGCACGGCGGCGAGGCGGTCGGGGAGCAGGTGCGGGGGCGGCACCCGGAACGGCACCGCAGCGGCCTTGATCTTGCGCTTGGCCCGGGCCAGCCGCTTGGCCATCGTCGGCTCCGGGACCAGGAAGGCGCGGGCGATCTGCTCCGTGCTCAGGCCGCCCAGCGTCCGGAGCGTCAGCGCGACCTGGGCCTCGAGCGCGAGCGCGGGGTGGCAGCACGTGAACAGCAGCTCGAGCCGCTCATCCGGGATCGTCGTCTCGTCCAAGGTGTCCTCCACCGCCTCGGGGCGCTCCAGCAGCTTCGTCTTGGCGGCGAGCGTCTGGTCGCGCCGCACGTGGTCGATGGCGCGGTTGCGGGCGGTCGTCACCAGCCAGGCACGCGGGCTCTCCGGCGCGCCGTCGCGCGGCCAGCGCTCGGCGGCGATCGCGAACGCCTCCTGAGCGGCCTCCTCGGCGAGCTCGAAGTCGCCGAGGAAGCCGATCAGTGACGCGAGGACGCGCCCCCACTCGTCGCGGAAGACCTGCTCGAGGATCGCTACCACTCCGCGATCGGCCGCACCTCCACGGCGCCGCCCAGCCGGGCCGCCGGGATCCGCGACGCCAGCTCGATCGCGGCGTCGAGGTCGTCGGCCTCGTAGATGAGCCAGCCGCCGAGCGCCTCCTTGACGGCGACGAACGGACCGTCGGTGACGAGCGTCCTGCCGTCGTCGACGCGCACCGTCGTCGCGGCCTCCGGCGGCTGCAGCTGCTCACCGGGGGTGACGCCGGGCGTCTCGTTCAAAGCGCGGTAGTCGTTGGCGATCGCGTTCCGCTCGTCCTCCGACAGCTGAGCCCAGGCGTCGGGCGAGTACGGGGTCGGGGTGGTGCCCTGGTGGATCAGCAGCATGTACCTCATGGCTTCCTCCTCTGGTGGATGGTCGCCTATGAGACGAACGGAGGCGGAGGAGATGGACACCTCTCCGGCAAGCCCTCGCGAACGCCACGACCGCACGGCCGATGCTCGGCGGGCTGCCGCCCCGCCGGCAGGGGCATGCCGGGGTGAGGAAGCACCAGGGGCACATCGGCTCAGTCCCGGTGCGCGACCTCGTAGAGGCCGATGCTGTCGGCTTGGATGTCCAGCGCCGGGCGGATGTCCTCCGGGAGCTGCACGCGGGCCTGCTCATAGATCGTCGCGAGCAGCGCGTCGGCCTCCTGCCGGGAACCATGCGTGCCGCGAGTCTATGGGCCGGGGTGACCTACGCGGAAGCGTCGTCGCGCTCACGCGCGAGCCAAAGATGCAGCGTTTCCGGCGCGATGTCGGCGCCGCTGGGCCAGCGGATCGACCCGAGCTCATCGTCGAGTTCGACTCGAGCGAAGTACGCCGGGTCGCTCAACGGCTCGAACACGCCACGCCAGTCCCAGTTCGACGCGTCCAGCTCGCCACTCACACCGTCGTCGAACGCAAGGCGAAGGCGGTGCTCGCCGACGACTTCGACGTCGACGATACGGTGCAGATGAGCGGCCAAGTCCACGTCCGAGATGCTAGGGCAGCGGATCGATTCGGACCAGCGGAGCGTTCTCCCGCGCCCTGGCCCAGTTCAGCCGCAGCTCGTCTCGGTGCAGCTCAAACCACTCCTGAACCAGGCGCAACGCTCGGGGCGAGATTCCTCCGGCGATGACATCGCCGGTCTGGATGGAGATGACGACGGTCTCGCCGGCGTACGTCGCGTGGAAGTGCGCCACCCCGTGCTCGCGGTAGTACATCGCAATTACGATCCCGTAGAACTCGCTGATCCGCGGCACGCGTCTCATCGTGGCGGTAGCGGCGGATGTGCCGCCGGGGGTGGCGGACGTTTAATGACCCAGACGCCCATGCCGTTCAACCGGCCGACGAGGCGCTCAGGCTCCTCCCTCCACACGCCGAGGTGGTGGGCGGTGCCGCCGGCCAGCCCTCGCTCATGACCGGCAGCCGCCCGATCTGCCGTTGATCTGGCCCGAGTGCAACAGGCCCGTGATGCAGGGCGAGGACTTGACCGCGGGCTACCTGTACTCCCCCGACGAGCAAGGCGTGCCGCGGGAGGGTCCGAACGTTGGGTCGTCGACGCTGGCGCGCTCGTGAAGGGCGCGAACCTCCTCGGCGCAGAGCTTCACGGCAGCGTCGATCTTTGCGGCCTCCGTCGTGGCTAGCCTGATCGGCTCTAGCGCGCGCGAGTTATGGGGCCTTCGGTGCACGCTCTCTACCGATTTGGCTCTGGAAGATGGGCCGGATAGTGACGGCGTCGCTCTACGGCGTCATTTGCGCGTGGTTCTGACTCAGGTTCTGACTTGATCGCAGCGCGACGACGGGCGCGAGGCCATCGACCGCCTCGCGGATCCGCTTCAGGTGGCGCGCGCGCTCGGGGTGCGAGTAGGTGGCGCTGAACGTCTTGCCGCGATCCTTGTGGCGGAACTGCGTCGCGGCGACCTCCGGCGGCAGCTCAGCGATGTTCGTCAGGAACCATCCGTGGTAGTGACGACCGACGTCGTAAAGCGTCACGTCCGGGCCGAGGTCGCACGCGATCCGCAGGCGATCCCAGTAGCGGCTTCGCGTCGAGGGAACGAAGTGCCCGCGCGTGCTGCGCGAGTACGGAGCGGTCGGGAACACCCACTCCGCGCTCGGGCAGACGCGCTGCCAGGCCAGCAGCCGGTCGCGCAGCGCGTCGAACATCACGATCGTCCCGCGCGAGTCGTTCTTGGGCGCGTTGACCGTCTGCGTCTTCGGACAGAACTTGCGGCGAACGTGGATCACTGCAGCGCCCGGCGTGAAGTCGCAGTCCTCCCACTTCAGGGTGTCCAGCTCGCCGCTCCGCAGGCCGGTGTGGGCGGCCGTGAACACGAGCATCGAGAACGAGGGCGGACACAGCTCGTCGGCCTTGCGCAGCAGCTCGGCGATCTTGTCCGGCGACGGCGGATCCTTGTCGGCCCTCCCGCGCGACGTCGGCAGGCCGAGGTTCTCCCACGGGTTACGGTCGATCAGCCGCCCGGCGCGGCGGCTCATCGCCACGGCGAACATCGCCCGCAGCTTCGGCACCTGACTCCAGTTCTTCGGGTCCTCGATCCAGTCGTCAACGATCTCGTCGCCGATCGCCCGCAGGGGTTTGTCGCCATGCGCCTCGCAGAACTTCTTGGTGCGCTCGCGGAAGTTGATCAGCGTCGAGTCCGCCTTCGCGGTCCCGTCCCGCTTGACGATCAGGCTCGGGTCGGTCAGCCAGCGCTCGCGCCACTCGGCGACAGTGACGCCCTTCACGACACGCTCGTGCAGCTCGTCGGCGGCGCGATCTTCGGCGGCTCTCGCCTCCTCCCATGCGTCGGGCGGAAAGCTCTTGGGGCAGTCGATCACCTTGTGAGCGTCGATCTGCTTGCGCGTCTCCGGGTGGCGCGTGAGTGCGCGCCACCGGCCGTTCGGTTGCCTGGTCGGCATGGGGTGTTACCTCCTGTTCGTGCCCCGGTGGTCGAGCACCAGTGGGGTCGTGTTCACTCTATCGGCGCGGGCACGCGCCCACTCCACTACGCGCGACGGCTGGTAGAAGCATCGGCGCATCCCCCACGAGTCCGAAGGCACCGGCGGGTTCTCGCTGTGCCAGCGCTTGATGGTCGACTGCGAGACGCCGAGCAGCTCACCCAGCTCCCGCCGATCGACGTAGCGCTCATCGATGCTCATCGGCGGTTCCCTCGTTCAGATCC
>CAWKIT010000037.1:0-39075 GCA_963849695.1 uncultured Solirubrobacteraceae bacterium | reverse complement strand
CACGCCGGCCTCGACGAGCCCCAGCCGCAGCCGCTCGCCGACCTCGACTCGTGCGCGGCCCTCGAGCACGGTCACCAGCGTGGCGCCGGCGTCCGTCTCCACCCCGACCAGCGTCTCCCGGCCGAGCGCCTCGACGTACGCCACGCGGCCCTCGATCGGGCCCAGCAGGCCGTTGCTCCACGGGCGCACGTGCTCCGGCCGCACCCCGAGCAGCGCCCCGTCCCAGCGCAGGAAGCTCATCGGCGGGCTGCCGATGAAGCCGCCGACGAACACGTTCGCGGGCTCGTCGTATAGCTGCTCTGGCGTGCCGGCCTGCTCCAGCCGCCCCTCGTTCATGACCGCGATCCGGTCGCCGAGCGTGAGCGCCTCCACCTGGTCGTGCGTGACGTAGACCGTCGTCGTCCCGACCTCGCGCTGGAGCCGGCGGATCTCGCCCCGCGCCTGCACGCGCAGCGCGGCGTCGAGATTCGACAGGGGCTCGTCCATCAGCAGAACGCTCGGCTCGCGCACCAGCGCACGGCCGAGCGCGACGCGCTGCTGCTGGCCGCCCGACAGCTCGCGCGGGCGGCGGTCGAGCAGCTCGCCGAGCCCGAGCGTCTCGGACGTCTCGGTCACGCGCCGGTCGATCTCGCCGCGCGGCAGCCGCCGTCGCCGCAGGCCGAACGCCATGTTGTCGCGCACCGTCATCTGCGGATACAGCGCGTAGTCCTGGAACACCATCGCGACGTCCCGCGCGCGCGGCGCGACGCCGTTCACGACCCGGCCGTCGATCTCGATCCGCCCGTCGTCGACCGCCTCGAGGCCCGCCAGCATCCGCAGCGCGGTCGTCTTGCCGGAGCCCGACGGCCCGACCAGCACCATCAGCTCGCCGTCGGCGACCTCGAGCGTGAGCCCGCGCACCGCCTCGACGCGCCCGAACCGCTTCGACACCCCGCGGAAGGCGACCGAGCTCACCCCTTCACCGCCCCGCTGAGCATGCCGCGGATGAAGTGCCGCTGCAGGAACAGGTAGACGAGCACGACCGGCGCGGCGACGATCAGCGAGCCCGCCATCAGCAGCCCTTCGTCGCTCGTGTTGCGGCCCTGGAAGAAGGCGAGACCGAGCGGGGCGGTGCGCAGCGACTCGTCCGAGACCATGACCAGCGCGAGCAGGAACTCGTTCCACGTCCACATGAACACGAGCACGACCATGGTGAGCACGGCGGGTCGCGCGAGCGGCAGCACGACGCGCCACAGCGTCATCCAGCTCGACGAGCCGTCGAGCCGCGCGGCCTCGATCAGCGACCGCGGCACCGAGCGGAAGAAGGCCCGCATCCAGAACGTCCCGAACGCCGTCGAGAGCGCCGCCTGCGGCAGGATCAGCGCCCAGTAGGTGTCGGTAAGGCCGACGTCGCGCAGGTCGTAGTAGAGCGGCACGACGATCGCCTCCATCGGGATCGTGAGGCCGAGCAGGATCACGTAGAAGAGCACCTGCTCGCCGCGGAACCGCATCAACCCGAACGCGTAGCCGGCCAGGATCGAGAGCACGCTCGAGACGAGGACCACCGACGCGGTCACGATCGCGCTCGAGCGCAGGTAGGTGCTGAAGTTCCCCTCGTCCCAGGCGGTCGCGAAGCTGCCCGCGCCGAGCACGATCTTGACCACCGGCGCGAGCGCGATCAGAGCGAAGACGCCGAGCACCACGTGGGCCAGGACCTGCTCGCGGCGGTCGATCACGTGCGCGCCGCCCGGTCGGCCGTCCGGTTGATCGCGAACGAGAGCGCGAAGATGATCGCCGCCAGGCAGACGCCGATCGCCGCCGCGAGCCCGACCTCGCCGGTCTCGAACGCCCGCTCGTATACCTCGAGCGCGGGAACCGAGGTGGCGTCCCCGGGCCCGCCTGAGGTCGTGAGGTACACGATGTCGAAGTTCCGCAGGGCCGCGATCGTGCACAGCGTGAGCGCGACCGCGATCTCGCCCTTGAGCGCCGGCAGGGTGACCGCGAAGAACTCGCGCAGCGCTCCGGCGCCGTCGACCCGCGCCGCGTCGTAGAGCGAGCGCGGCACCTTCTGCACGCCGGCCATGAACAGCACGAAGCACAGCCCGTAGGCGACCCACGTCCCGATCAGCCCGACGGCCGGCAGCGCGAGGTCGAAGTCCCCCAGCCAGCCGGTGGGCTGGTAGATCAGCCGCCAGGTGACGGCCACGACGACGAGCGCGACGACCTGCGGCAGGAACAGGATCGTCCGCACCGCGGCCAACCCGCGCACGCGCGTCCGTGAAGCCGCGCCCGCCAGCACCAGCCCGATCGCGACCGGCAGCGCCGCGTAGAACACCAGCAGCACCGCCGAGTGCAGGAATGCGCGGCGCAGGTCGGCGTCCTCGGCCAGCGCCGCGTAGTTGTCGGCCCCCACCCATGTCCCGCGCGTGACCCCGTCCCACTCGAACAGCGAGATCCAGCCGGCACGGACGAGCGGGTACAGCACGAACGCGCCGAACAGCGTCAGCCCGGGCAGCAGGTACAGGTACGCCACGCGCCGCGGCTCCCCCGGCGGTCGGGTCATCCGGTGAACTTCTCGAAGTCCCCCTGAAGAGCCTCGGTGAACTCGCTCGGCGGCTCGCGGCCCGCCATCAGCTGCTGGACGCCGGCGGTGATCGTGTCGTAGAACGTCGGCGTCGCGTAGTCGAGATAGGGCACGAGGCCGTCGGCGTCGATGAGTGTCCGCCACGCCTCGAAGACATCCTGCCCGGCAGCGCCGCGCGGCTGCGCCTCGGCCGGCATCGCCGGCAGGTTGCCGGTGCGGACCAGCACGTCGGCGGCGTTCGCGTCGGTCAGGAAGTCGATGTAGGCGGCGGCGATCTCGGGGTGCTCGGACTTCGCGGTGATCGCGAACGGCAGGCTTTCGCCGCCCAGCGCCTGCGTGTCGCCGCCCGTCTCCGCGGGCGGGACGAGCATGAAGCCGAGCCGGTCGCCCATCAGGTCGGTGAGGTCGCGCAGCAGCCATGTGCCGGCGATCAGGAACGGGCCGGCGCCGTCGGCGAACTGCTTGTAGGCGGGGTCGTAGCCGACGCCGTTGAAGTTGTTCGTGAAGTAGTCCGCCTCGGCCCACTCCTGCAGCTTCGCGGCCGCGTCCTCGTTCTCGGGCGTGGCGAACGAGGCGCCGTCGCGCGCGAACACGAAGTCGCGCACCTGGTCGGCCGGCGCGAACTCGTTCTGGACCGCCTGGAACTCGTGGATGCCGGGCCACTTGTCGAGGTTGCCGAACGAGATCGGCACCTCGCCGCGATCCTTGGCGGCCGCCAGCTGCTGCCCGAGCTCGGCGAACGTGCGCGGCGGCTCGGAGACCTTGTCGCGGTCGTAGAACAGACCGACGATCTCGCCCATCTGCGAGACGCCGTAGAGCTCGCCGTCGCCAAACGTGGCGGCGTCGGATGAGAAGCGGTTGAGATCGAGCAGCACGGGCGCGTAGCGGTCGCCCCAGCCGTAGGCCTCGGCATACTCGTCGAGCGGGCGCAGCAGACCGCCCTTGACCAGCGTGCCCATCACCTGGCGGCCCTGGTTCGCCTGCACCACGTCGGGGGCCCGGTCGCCCGACACCGCCAGCTTCAGCGTCGTGTTGAGGTCGGTGAACGACTTGGCGACCCGCTTGATCGTCACGTTGGGGTACTTGGCCTGGAACTGCGCGTTGAGCGTCTCGATCTGGCGCCGCTGACCGCCGCGGACCTCCTGGTCCCAGACGGTGAGCGTCACCGGCCCGGCCTTGGAGACGTCGACCTTCGCCTCCGTGCGCTCCCCTCGGTCCGGCTCGGGCGCATCCTCGCCGGGCGCGCCGCAGCCCGCGAGCAGCACTGCCACCAGCACTGCCACCCAGAGACGCGCGCTCATACGGGCAGCTCCGGCAGCCCGCGCTCGCGACCCTCCGCGAGCAGGCGCTCGCGCGTGACCGCCCCGCCGGTGCCGGTGTGCGCGCCGACCGACAGCCCGGCGTACAGGTTCGCCCACGCGAGCGAGACCTCCGGGTCGGCGCCCATCAGGTCGCACCATGCCAGCGCGGCCGCGAACAGGTCGCCCGCGCCGGTGGTGTCGAGCACCGGCGCCGAGCTGGAGCCGTCGACGCTGAGCTCCCGCCCGTCGACATAGGCGACGGCGCCCTCGCCGCCGAGCGTGACGGCGGCGATGTCGGCCACCTCGGCCAGCTTGGCGGCCGCCTCGGCGGGCGTCGCCGCCCCGGTCAGGATGCCGGCCTCGCGGCGGTTGACGATCAGCGCCCGCGGCTGCCGTCCGGACGCCACCTGCGGCAGCCGCCCGGCGAACGCCCGCGCGTCGTCGTCGCCGCAGGTCAGGAACGTGCACACGTCGCCGGGCACGACGTCGATCTGCTCGAGCGTGGCCGCGACGGCGCGCGGCGACAGCGGCTCGAGGTCGGCCGCACGGGCGCGGATGCCGGGATCGACGGTCACCATCGATCGCTCGCCCGCGACCGGCATCACCATCGTGGTGGGCGTGCGGTTGCCGCGCGGCTCGCCGAGGATCACGCCCTCGGCGTCGAGCTCGCGGCGCACGAACCGCCCGGCGAGGTCGTCGCCGAGCGGCGCCACGAGGGCGGTCTTGAGCCCGAGCCGGCGGGCGCCGACCGCCGTGATGGCGCCGCCCCCGGGCGAGCGCAACATGTCGCCGGCGAAGCGCTCCTCCCCCGGCCCGGGCAGCGCCTCGAGGCCGACGAAGGTGTAATCGAGATAGGCCGGCGTCACTACGGCGAGGTCGACTTTCAAGCGAACCGCTCCTCCAGCGCGGGTAGCCGCTCACGGTACCCGGCGAAGATCGCGCGCGCTGCCTCGACGGACGGAACGAGCGGATGAAGCGCGAGCGCCTTGACCGCGAGCGCGGTCGAGCCGGTGATCGCCGCCTCGATCGTGACGCGCTCGACGGCCTTCACGCTCTCGACCAGCGCGCGCGCGTGGTCCGCCACCGGTCCGACCGCGAGCGGGCGGGCGCCGGCGGCGCCGACCAGGCACGGCACCTCGACCACCGCGCGCTCGTCGAGGAAGCCGAGCGCCGAGCGGTTGGCGACGTTGAGGATCCGGACCGCGCCCTGGTCGGCGGAGATCGCCTCGACCACGGCCAGCGCCTCGGCCTCGTAGCCGCCGGGGTCGCCCTCCGCGTGCGCGTGGCCCTCGTCGCCGTTGCGGGCCTCGGCCATGTACGTGCGATCGCGCTCGTCCTTCGTGGCGCGCCACAGGGCGAGCGCCTGCTCGGGCGTCTCCGGCCGGGCCGCGTAGAAGCCGGCCTGCTGCTCGAGCAGGAAGGCGCCGCGCGGGCGGCTGCCCAGCGCCTCGACGGTCTCCGCCGCGAAGTAGAAGTAGTAGAGGTACTCGTTCGGGACCATGCCGAGCGAGCGCAGCCACTCGGCGCCGAACAGCCGGCCCTCCTCGAGCGATTCGAGAGCGGCGTCGTCGGCGAGCAGCTCAGGGAGCCGCTCGCCCGAGCCGTCGCGCACGCCCTTCAGCCATCCGAGGTGATTGAGGCCGAAGTAGTCGAACCACAGGGGATCGGGCGCAGAGCCCAGCGCGGCGGCGACGCGGCGGCAGAGCGCCGACGGCGTGTCGCAGATGCCGATCGCGCGGTCGGCGAGCACCTGCTGCAGCGCCTCGGTCACCATTCCCGCGGGGTTGGTGAAGTTCACGAGCCAGGCTCCAGGTGCGCGGCGGGCGACGCGCTCGGCGAGATCGAGCATCGCCGGGATCGTGCGCAGCGCGAAGCAGATGCCGCCGGGACCGGTCGTCTCCTGGCCGAGCACGCCGTGCCCGAGCGGGACGCCCTCGTCGACCGTGCGGCCCTCGAGGCCGCCGACGCGGATCGCCACGAACACGAAATCGGCGCCGTCGATGGCGTCGTCGAGGTCGGTGGTCGTGCGGAACGGCACACGGTCGCCGTGCTCGGCGGCCTGGCCCTCGAGCACGCCCGCGATCCGGTCGAGGCGCTCGGGATCGACGTCGTGCAGGACGATTTCGTCGAACGGGCGGCGCTCGAGCAGGGCGCCGTAGACGAGCGGGACGCGGAACCCTCCGCCCCCGATGATCGCGAGCTTCACGCGGGGAGAATATCCGCGATCCCCGCGGCCGATAGCTCGGCCTTGGGGAGGAACCCGCACGCCGGGGTGCGGGCGAGGCAGGGCCCGTAGTCGCTGGCCTCGCGGCTGGAGGTCAGCACGACGGCCGGGGCCACCTGCTCGATGGACATCCGCTCGGCCACCTCGAAGCCGTCGATGTCCGGGAGCTGCACGTCGAGCAGGACGAAGTCAGGATGCAGCGTGCGCGCCGCGAGGATCCCGCTCTGACCGTCCTCCGCCTCGCCGACGACGACATACCCCTCGAGCTCGAGTAGCCGACGGGCGGCCGCCCGGAAGCCCGGGTGGTCGTCGACGATGAGAACAGTTGCAGCCATAGGGAGAGTCTGCTGACACCTACCCGATTCGTCAGGGAGGTCACCATGCCAACCTAAGGTGGGAAAACCGCACCAATGCGTGCGGCCCGTACCATCGAGCGAGTGGTGGCGTCGAGGTTGAGGTGGTCCAGCGTGCTGGCCTGGCGCCTCCGGCGCCAGCAGCTGGCGGAGCGCGCGCCGCGCGGGAAGGCGCTGTCCGTGGTCGGGCGGATCGCGGGGCTGCACGCACAGCTGACCGCCTCGGCCGAGCTGACCCTGTGGGCGCGGGTCGCGCGCCTGGGGCGCGACGACGTCTCGCGTGCCCTGTGGGAGGAGCGGTCGCTGGTGAAGACGTGGGCGATGCGCGGCACGCTGCATCTGTTGCCGTCCGCGGAGCTGGGGCTTGTGGGTGGCGGCGCAGGGCGGCTTGAAGCCGCGCTACGAGGTCGGCTCGTGGCTGCGCCACCACGGCCTCGAGCGCGAGCAGGCCGAGGCGATGCTGGCCGCGATCCCGGCCGCGCTGGACGGGCGCCGGCTCACGCGCGAGGAGCTGGCCGCCGAGGTGGCCCGGATCACGGGTATCGCGGGGCTCGACGGCAAGCTCCGCGGCGGGTTCGGCGATCTGCTGAAGCCCGCGGCGTTCCGCGGCGACCTCTGCTTCGCCCCCAGCGCCGGGCGCAACGTGCGGTTCGCTCGGCCCGACCAGTGGCTCGGGGAGTGGGAGCCGGTCGCTGTCGACGAGGCCGCCCGGGAGGTGACGCGCCGCTACCTGGCCGCTTACGGGCCCGCGAACCGTGAGGCGCTGGCGCGCTGGTTCGGGATGCCCTCCCCCGCCCTCGCCGGACGCTGGCTGAAGGGGCTGGGCGACGAGGCGGCGGCCGTGGAGGTCGACGGCGAGGAGCTCGTCATGCTGGCTGCCGACGTCGAGGAGGCGGCCGCCGCCGAGCCGGCCGGGTCGGTCCGGCTGCTGCCGGCGTTCGACCATTACGTGGTCGCCGCGCCGCGCGACCGCGACGCCGTCCTCCCCGGCGATCAACGCGCCCGCGTGTACCGCCCGCAGGGCTGGCTGTCGCCGGTGCTGCTGGTCGACGGCCGGATGGCGGGCGTGTGGTCGCACGAGCGCAAGGGCGACCGGCTGGTAGTGGAGATCGAGCCGTTCGGGCGGCTGCCGCGTGCCGCGCGGGCGGGCGCCGAGGCCGAGGCCGCCGCGCTCGCCGACTTCCTCGGCGGCCGGCTCGAGCTCAGCTTCACTGCCTAGACCCGCTCATCCGCACGAGGCCGATCATCAGCCGCACCGCCTCGCCGCGCTCGACGTCGCGGTCGTGCAGCGCGCGCCAGGTGGAGAAGTCGAGCGCAAGCGAGATCGCGGCGCGCAGTGAGCGGGCGCGGCGTCCGCGGGCGCCCCAGCCACGCGCGAGCTCGTCCTCCAGTCGCGCTAGGTAGGTGGCGCGGGGCGCTCCGATCTCGCGCAGGATCGGCATCGCCGGCGCGTCGCGCACGACGTTGGCGAGCATGTGCCCGACGCGCTCGTACCAGCCGTAGAGGGCGTCGAGCGCCGTCGCCAGCCGCCGTTCCGGGTCGTCGATCGACGACCACCGCGCGGGGTCGGGCGGCGGGTTGGCCTCGTTGAACATGCCCGAGCAGGCCTGGAACAGCGCGCGCTCGTCGGGGAAGTGCCGGTAGACGGTCGCGCGGCGCACGCCGGCTCGGTCGGCGATCGCCGAGATCGTCGTCCGCGCCGGTCCGACCGTGCCGTGGAGGTCCATGGCGGCCTCGGTGATCCGGTGCCGGGTCTGCGCCTGGGACTCGGCGCGCTTGCGCTGCTGGTAGCGGCGCGTCGTCTTCGTCTGATAATCGCTAGCCATCGGTGTCCAATGAATCTTGACACGCGCATGGGACTTCGTCTACGGTAATCGGCGTACAGTGGTGTTCAATCAAATCTCAAAGGAGACCTAGTGGAGGCTGCAACCCATCCGACCGTGATCGGCCCGGCCGACGGCAAGCTCGTGACCCTGCAGACGATCGGGGTGCGCTTCATGATCCCCGGCGAGGACACGGACGACCGCTTCTCGGTCGTCGAGCACCCGATCCCGCCGCTCTCGCTCGCGGCGCCGCTGCACCGCCACACGCGCGAGGACGAGTACAGCTTCGTCCTCGAGGGCCGGATGGGCGCGCTGCTGGGTGACGATGTCGTCTATGCCGAGGTCGGCGACCTCGTGTACAAGCCTCGCGGCCAGTGGCACACGTTCTGGAACGCGGGCGACGAGCCGTGCCGGATCCTCGAGATCATCTCCCCGTCCGGCTTCGAGATGTTCTTCGACGAGCTCGCCGACATCGTGGTGGACGGCTCCCCCGACGAGACCCGGTTCGGGCCGCTGTGCGAGCGCTACGGCCTCGACATGCAGCCCGACACCGTCCCGGGGCTCATCGAGCGCTTCGGGCTGCGCTTTCCCGGCGCGTCGTAAGCCGCGTCTCGGTGCTCGAGAAGCCGCTCGCGTGAGCGGCTTCTCGACTACGCTCGCCGGTGGTGACCGCGGCGCTTGGCGATCGGGCCCTCTCCATCGGAGCGGATCCGCGCGACACGGCTGACGAGCGCTTTCGGAAGCGCCTGCTCGTGGGCGTGGCGCTCGTCATCCTGCCATTCGGATTCGTGTGGGGCTGCCTGTACTGGGCCGTGGGTGAGCACGCGGTTGCCCTTACGCCGTGGGCCTACGTCACCGGATCGGCGATCAGCCTCGTCGTGTTCGCGCGGACCAGGGACTTCACATTCCTGCGGACGGCGCAGCTGCTTCTGATCCTCGTTGCGCCCGCGCTCGGGACTGTCATGCTCGGCGGCCTCCGCGAGTCCAGCTCCGTGATCCTGTGGTCACTGTTCGCGCCTCTCGGGGCGCTCGTGTTCGACCGGCCCGGCCGCGCCTGGGCCTGGTTTGCGGCCTTCGTTGCAACCATCCTGCTCGCGCTCGTCCTCTCCGAAGTGGTTCGGCCGAATGGGGCCGATCTGCCGGAGGGCTTCGTCCGGACCTTCGACGTCCTCAACATCGTCGTGGTCTCGTTCGTCGCGATGCTGTTGCTCGTGACCTTCAGGCGAGGACGGGACGCTGCGCAGGCGCGCGTCGAGGCGCTGCTGGTCAATGTCCTCCCGGCCGACATCGCGCAGCGGCTGCAGTCAGATCCGAACTCGATCGCCGACCACTTCGACGAGGCGAGCATCCTCTTCGCCGACGTCGTCGACTTCACGCCGCTCTCCAGCCTGCTTGACGCACGCGAGGTGGTCGGCCTCCTCGATCGCCTCTTCACGAGCTTCGACGAGCTCGTCGACCGCCACGGCGTCGAAAAGATCAAGACGATCGGCGACTGCTACATGGTTGCGGCGGGCGTCCCCAGGCAGCGGCCGGACCACGCGAACGCGCTTGCAGGGCTCGCGATCGAGATGCGCGAGTGCGCAAAGCAATGCCTCCCCGACAGCCACGACCTGCGACTGCGCATCGGGATCAGCTCGGGTCCGGTGGTGGCGGGCGTGATCGGCCGTCGTCGCTTCCTCTACGACCTGTGGGGGGACACCGTGAACATGGCCAGTCGCATGGAGTCGCACGGGACACCGGACGAGATTCAGATCACCCGCTCGACGTGGGCGCTCCTGGACGACCACTTCGTGACGGAGCCGATCGGCCTTGTAGACGTGAAGGGAAAAGGCGAGATCGAAACGTGGCGGCTCGTCGGCTCACGCGGCCCCTAGTCCGGCACGCCGGGTGCGGTGGATGATCGTCACTTCGACGCGGCGGTTGCGGTCGCGGCCGGTCGCGGTGGCGTTGGAGGCGATCGGCCGAGAGTCGCCGTGGCCCTCGACCCGGATCGTGACCCCGCGATCCGCGAGCGCGTCGCAGACCAGCGCGGCGCGGGCGCGGCTGAGCGCGACGGCGCCGACCGGCCGGGCGCGCACCCGGGCGGTGTGGCCGTCGCAGCGCAGCGCCGCGACGGCCGGCAGCCGGCCGCGCAGGCTGCGCACGAAGCGGCGGCCACGGGCAGTCAGGTCGGCGTGGTTGAGCACCCACGCGCCGGGCGGGGTGGTGACGTGCTCGACGCGAAGCACCGCGCGCGTGCGCGCGCTCGCGCGCCGGGCACCGCCGCTGGTCTCGCCGCTGGCGCGCACCCGCACGCGAACCCCGCCCAGCCGGCGCGCGAGCAGCGCGCGCCCGTACGCCGTCAGCTTCAGCTTCACCATCAGCCTGCGGGCGCCCGTCGGCGGGCTGGTGGCGGTGCCGGTGGCTACGAGCCGACGGCCACGCAGCAGCCGCACCGTGCACGAGCCGATCCGGCCGGCGCGCATCACGCAGCGGGCCTTGCCGGCGGCCCGCTTGAACAGCGACAGGCCGGGCACGCGCAGCCGCATCACCGCCGCCGGCGCCGCGCGCGGTGCCGGAACGGGCGCCCCGGCGGGCGGCGGCGCCGGGGAGAAGAAGACGGTCGCCGAACCCCGGTTCTGGTCCGTCTCGACGTCGTCGCCGGTGGCACCGGCGACGATCGTCTCGCCCGCGACCGCCACCGACCACCCAAGGAAGTCCTGCTCAGCGCCGCCCTCCGACGCCGTCAGCTCGCCGGTCTCCGTGCGCTCGGCGGCGCCAGTCCGCGCGAACGTGTAGACCGAACCCTGGTTTTCATCGGCGGCGCCGCCGCCGTTGATCGCGCCGGCGACGATCGTCTCGCCGGCGACCGCCACCGACCACCCGAGGAAGTCCTGCGCAGAGCCGTCGGAAGCGGTCAGCTTCGCGGTCTCGGTGCGGGCGGCCGCGCCCGTCCGCGCGAACGTGTAAACCGAACCCTGAGCGGGGTTGCCGCCGACCGCGGCGGACTGGGCGCCGGCGACGATCGTCTCGCCCGCGACCGCCACCGACCAGCCGAGGCTGTCGTCCGCTGCGCCGTCGGAGGCCGTCAGCTTGCCGGTCTCCGTGCGCGCCGCGGCGCCCGTCCGCGCGAACGTGTAGACCGAACCCTGGCCCGAGCCGGCGCCGGGCGCGCCGGCGACGATCGTCTCGCCCGCGATCGCCACCGAGGCGCCGAGGCGGTCGCCCGCGGCGCCGTCCGACGCGGTCAGCTTGGCGGTCTCGGTCCAGCCGTCGCCGACGCGCGTGAACACGTATACGGCGCCCCTGCTGGCGTCCCCGACCAACGGGGCGGCACCGACGACGGCCGTGTCGCCGGCCAGGGCGACCGAGCGGCCGAGGCCGTCGCCCGCGGCCCCGTCGGAGGCGATCAGCCGCTGCTCGAGCGCCGCGGCCGGCGCCGCCAGCGCTAGCCCGAAAGCAAGCGGCACGACGAGCGCGAGCACGCGCGCGCAACGGATGACGCGGCACTCGCACCGCCCCCGCCCGGCGCATGCCGACGTCCGACCCCCCACGACCATCGGACCACGCTCCCATCAGCGCGCGGCACTGTCAAGCGTCGCGCCAGGTGCCCGGGGCCTGAATGTGCTCAGGTGTCGCGGTCCAGCTTGGGAGGAGATCGAGGCGCTCGCCGAAACGGGTGAACGCGCTCGGCGGCGTCGAGCTGGAGCGCGTCGAGCACGCCAGGGCCGCTCGAACGCCCCCGTCCGGGGCATAGTGGGTCTCATGAACAACGAGATCCCCGAGCTCACTCTCAACAACGGCGTGAAGATGCCGGTCCTCGGCTTCGGCGTCTATCAGATTCCCGCCGAGCAGACCGAGCAGGCCGTGAGCGACGCTCTGGCGGCCGGCTACCGCTCGCTGGATACCGCCGCCGCCTACCGGAACGAGCAAGCGGTCGGGCGCGCCATCGCCGCCGGCGGCATCCCGCGCAGCGAGCTGTTCGTCACCACCAAGCTCTGGATCCAGGACGCGGGTGAGGGAAACGCAAGGCGTGCGTTCGAGGCCTCGCTCGAGCGCCTCGGGCTCGACCACGTGGACCTGTACCTCATCCACCAGCCGCTCGGCGACTACTACAGCTCCTGGCGGGCGATGCAGGAGCTCAACCGCGAGGGCCTGGCCAAGGCCATCGGCGTGTCCAACTTCTACCCCGACCGGCTCCTGGACCTCATCCGCAACAACGAGATCACGCCGGCCGTCAACCAGATCGAGACGCACCCGTTCCACCAGCGCACCGCCGACCAGGAGCTCATGCGCGAGCACGGCGTCCAGATCGAGTCCTGGGGGCCGTTCGCCGAGGGCCAGAACAACCTCTTCTCCGACCCCGTCCTCGGCGAGATCGGCGCCGCACACGGCAAGTCCATCGCCCAGGTCGTCCTGCGCTGGCTCATCCAGCGAGACGTCATCGTCATCCCCAAGTCCGTCCGCCCCGAGCGGATGCGCGAGAACATCGACGTCTTCGACTTCGAGCTCACCGGCGACGAGATGGCCCGCATCGCCGCGCTCGACACCAAGGCGACGCTGTTCTTCGACCACGACGACCCCGAATGGGTGGACCGGCTCAACAGCGTCCGCGTCGACTGACATCGATAGCGAAGGCATAACGCGATGAGATGGTGTTGCTGTGATGCCGCGGTTTCCGGCCGAGCTGAGGTTCGGCGCTTCGACGTCGGCCTACCAGATAGAGGGCGCCGTGGATCTGCGTGGCGAGTCGATCTGGGATCGCTTCTGCCGCGTTCCCGGGGCGATCGCCCGCGGCGAGACCGGCGACGTCGCGTGCGACCACTACCACCGGTGGCGCGACGATGTCGACCTGATGGCCTCGCTCGGCATCGAGGCGTATCGCTTCTCACTCGCGTGGGCGCGCGTGCAACCGGACGGGCGCGGCCCCCTCGACGCGCGGGGAGTCGAGTTCTACCGGCGGCTCGCGGAGGCGCTGCTCGCGCACGGCATCGAGCCGATCGCCACGCTCTACCACGCCGACCTGCCTGCCGCGGTGCAGGACCGCGGCGGATGGGCTTCGCGCGACACGCCGGACCGCTTCGCCGAGTACGCCGGCGCCGTGGCGACCCGGCTCGGCGACGTGATCGCAGGCTGGATCACGATCAACGAGCCATGGGGCGTCGCGTTCCATGGCCATGCGGACGGCTCCAAGGCGCCCGGCCTGCGCGACTGGCCGCTCGCCGTCCGCGTCGCTCACCATCTGATGCTCGCGCACGGTCTCGGGGTGCGAGCACTGCGAGCGAACGGCGGCACCACGATCGGCATCGCGTTGAACCTCGCACCCGTCCGCCCGGCGTCGGCCGCCGACGTAGAGGCGGCGCACCGCCGCGACGGCCACCTCAACCGGTGGTTTCTCGACGCGCTCTTCCGCGGCGCGTATCCGGAGGACGTTCTCGCGCTCTATGAGCCGTTCGACATCGAGGCCGGCGACCTCGCCGTCATCCGCGAGCCCATCGACTTCCTCGGGATCAACTACTACCACCCGGAGCGGGTTCGCTCCGATCCCGCCGACCGGCCGCTCGGGGTGGCCAAGCTCGACGGCTGGGAGACCGATCCCGCCGCGCTGCGCGAGCTGCTCGCACGGCTCGCGCGCGAGTACGAGGTCCCGCCGGTGTGGATAACGGAGAACGGGGTTCCGGATGGCTCGATCGACGACCAGGCGCGCGTGGAATACCTGAGCGCGCATCTCGAAGCGCTCGTGGCGGCGATCGCCGACGGCGCCGACGTTCGCCGCTACTTCGTCTGGTCGCTACTCGACAACTTCGAATGGGAGCTCGGTTACTCGGTGCGGTTCGGGCTCGTGCACGTGGACTACGAGTCGCAGCGCCGCACGCCGAAGCTCAGCGCCCTCTGGTACCGCGACCTCATCGAGGACGTCCGCCGTGGTCGCTGAGTCAGAGGACGGCTCGGGTGCGCCTAATGAGGTCGGCCGCTGCGTGCAGCCGCCCGGCGACCTGGGCGCCGCGGTCGACGCGCTCGGCGGTGACGACGGCCGCGAGGTCGAGGTTGGTGGCCAGGTGCTCGAGCGGGAAGTCGCGCGCCTGCAACACGCTGGCAAGCCAGGTGATCTGGGCATTGAGGTCGGTGCGGCCCTCGACGTCGCCGATGGCCCAGCTGAGGACGTGGCGCGTGTCGTGGATCTCCCAGGCTCGGGCGACCTCGCTCCCGTACCGGTGCAGGTCATCGGGGTAGCGGGCGAAGTAGCGGGTGGCGATCTCCTCGCACAGCGGGCCGAGATCGACGGCGACGCCGCCCAACGCGGCGGTCTCCGGCGGCGGCCAGCCGGTCGGCGGCGCGGTGCGGCGGCTCACTCGGCCACGACCTGGAACGTGTGCAGGTGCTCGAGGCTCTCGAGCTTGATGGCGGCGTCGAGGTCAGGGTCGATGCGGGCGTGTGAGGCGCGGTGCGCGGGGGAGCGCATATAGGCGGTGAAGGCCGCGCGGTCGTGCCAGTGCGAGACCATCATGAGCTCGGTCGGGTCGCGGTCTGATTGCCAGACCTGCAGATCGACGAAGCCCGGGGCGGCATCGACGAGGTGGGCGCGGCGGCGGAACGCCGCGACGAGCTGCGGCGCGCGGTCGCTCGGGACGCGCAGGCGCGACACGGAGACGTACATCGAGTGATCCTAAGGCACGCGGGCGGCTTCGATGGCGGCGTCGTCGTGAGGAGATCGGCGGCTCACCTCCTACTCGCCGGCAATCGCGGCCAGCGGTGCTGCGGCAGCTCGAGACTCGGCGGCGCGCCCTTCTCACCGGCTCCCCGCTGCGCCTTGCGCTTCGGCCGCAGCGGGGGCGCCTCGGGCTCTTGCTCCTCGACCGCCTCGGGCGCGAACAGGCGCTTGAACGCCGCGCGGCCGGCGGTGTAGAGCACCACTCCGGCGGCCACGGCACGGAACCCGCTCACATCGAATCGGCGGGCAGGGTGACGGGTAGGCCGGGAGTGCAGGTCCGTTCGACGAGGACGGAATCGCTGCTCTGGTTCATTGCACGACTTGTCCGCTTCAGGTGGGTGCTCGCGCTGCGCATCGCTCGCTGGGTCGTCATGGGGTTCCGCGACGCGCGCGGCCGGCTCGAGCCCGACGAGCGCGCGCGGCTCGGCGACTGGTCAGGCGCCCGCGGCGCCTGACTCGCGGCGAGCGAGGCGAGGTCGCCGGGCTCACGCTGAAGGCGGTCGGCCGGTTGACCGGTGGTCGTGACGCCCGGCCTGCAGGCAGCGCGCATGCAGGACGCCCTGTTGCGCCTGCGCTCTCAGCGCCCTCGCTTCCTCGACCCTCTCGCGCGCGGCGAACCGTGCGGCGTCGGCCTTGCCCCGCTCCAGGTCAGCCATCACCCGGACTAACGTGGGCCACTCCCCCGCTCCGAGACTCATGATCCAGCAGTACCCGATCGCGGGCGCGGCGAGTCCTGTCGCAAGTGGCGTCACTCGTGCTGCTGCAGCGAGTCCCCGATGAGCCAGAACATCGGCGGCCACAGGCCCACGAACAGCGCACGGCGCTCGGCGTTCCCCCGCTCGTCCTGGTCGACGGTCTTGGCGCGGATCCACAGCGCGATGCACAAGCCGATGCTCGCGAGCGATGCGGTGTGGGCGTACGAGCCTCGCAGCCCGATGTCATGAAGTGCCTTTGTGAGCATGGCCGACGGCTACCCGCGGGTAGCACGCGCGCATGCCCCGCCGCCCCTCGCTCCCGCGCCGACTTCGCACCGCGACGCGGTGGCCGTGGGGCGTGGCGCTGACGTCGTGGCGGTACATGTGGCGCACGACGCCGTTGCACCGCAGCGAGGTAGAGGGCTCGCGGCCGGACGATGCGCCCCCGCCTCTGAGGCCGGGAGAGGAGCTCCAGCCGCCGGAGGCGGGCGCCGGACCGCTGTTCCACCGGGTCTACCGAATCCGGATCCGCGATACCGCGCTGTCGCCGGAGCGCGTGATCGCCGAGATGACATCCGACCTCGACCGCGTCGCGCCGACGGAGTTCGCGAGCTTCAACAAGGTGCTGGGCCGCGAGGGCGCGATGGCGGTCGGCGACGAGTACGTCGTCCGCATGCCGGGGCCGTGGGACGGCCCCGTCCGGGTGGTCGACCGGACGCCTACGTCATTCCGCCTCGCGACGCTGGACGGCCACCTCGAGGCCGGCCAGATCGAGTTCTCGGCGCGGGACGACGGGCCGCTGCTGGAGTTCCGGATCGAGTCCTGGGCGCGGGCGGGCGACCGGCTCTCGAATCTCCTGTACGACCGCCTGCGCATGAGCAAGGAGGTCCAGCTGCACATGTGGACGTCGGTGCTGGAGCGCGTGGCGAAGCTCGCCGGCGGGCGCGCGACCGGCGGAATCGAGATCCGGACCCGGCGCGTGGATGCGGGTTGAGCGGTTCGACGCGCTGTGCCAGCCGCTGCCCGGCGAGCCGCCGGGCGAGCCGGTCCCCGACGGGCCGTGGGCGGTCGCCCGGCGCCTGGTCGAGGAGTACCGCATGGCCGACCCGGCGATCGTCCGGGCCCGGTGGGATCCGGACGCTGCCTTCGTCGGCCGGGTCATGGTGCTGCAGCTACGGCTTTGGCGGATCCTGCACGTGCACGCGCGCGTCCGCGTGACACGCGTGTGGGACGAGGAGCGGGTCGTCGACGGCCGCCGCGCGCGGGTGTTCGGGTTCGAGTACGAGACGCTGCCCGGCCATCTCGAGATCGGCCGGATGGACTACGAGGTCCTGAAGTTCCGCGACGACGGCGCCGTCCAGTTCCGGTTGCACGCGCGCTCGCGGGCGTCCGGCGACGGCGCGTGGTGGGCGCGGATCGGGTTCCTGCTCTTCGGCCGGCGCGAGCAGGTGCGGTTCTACCTCCGGTGCTGTGCGCGGATCGCGCGGCTGACGACCTCGGCGCTGGGACTCCCCGATCAGACCCCGCCGCCGGCCGTGCGGCTGCGGACGCAACCGCAGCTCAGCTGACGAGCCGCTCGGCCTCGGTCACCGGGTCGTCGGTCAGCCGCTCGACGCCGCGGACGCTCGCCAGCTTCGCCCCCGCGCCGGCGATTGCCACGCGATACCGCGCTGCGAGCGCCGCGCCCTGCTCCAGCGGCTCGGGCCGGACCGCGCAGAGCACGACCACCGCAGGAGCCGTCCGCCGAGCCGCCTCCTCGATGCTCTCGACCGGCGTGTCCGGCCCCAGGTAGTCGATCCTCCAGCCCCGCTCCCGGAGCGCCAGGCCGAACGCGATCAGGCCCAGGTCGTGTCGCTCGTCTTCGGGACACGCCAGCAGCGCGCGAGGGCCGGCACCCCGGCCCCACCCGCGCGCCAACCCCAGGAGGCGTCCTCGCAGGACGTTCGACGCGAAGTGCTCCTGAGCGACGGACAGCTCACCCCGCTGCCAGCGCTCACCCACGTCGTGCAGGTACGGCATCACGACCTCGGCCACCAGCGCGTCGACGCTCATCGTCGACAGCAGCTCGTCGAACACGCCCTGCCCCCGCGGCTCGTCGAATGCCTCGAGCGCGTCGCCCAGCTCCGCGCGCGCCTGCTCGGGCGCGAAGACCGGCACGCCGGCCTGCCGCGGCGCCGCTTCGGCCGCCCCCCGTCCGGCGAGAGCGGCCGCTTCTCGGGCTGCCAGACCCTGGGTCATGTGCCGCTGCATCGCGCGCACCCGTTCGAGGTCTCCGGACGAGTACAGCCGCAGCCCGCCTGCCGACCGCGCGGGCCGCAGGAGGCCATAGCGGCGTTCCCACGCACGTAGGAGCTCCGGGCTGACGCCGGAGCGGCGACTGAGCTCGCCGATCCGCAGATGGGCGTCATCGGCCATGTCCGTACGATACACGACCTATACAAACCCTTGACAGAATCCTCTTCTGCCGCTACGGTGCGGCCCGCCTAGTTGTACAGTATCTATACAGGAGGTAGACCAACATGAAAACACTCGACCTTGTTGCGGGCGTGCTGCTGATCGTCGGCGGCCTGAACTGGGGCCTCGTCGCGATCGCCCAGTTCGACCTCGTGGCCTGGATCTTCGGTGAGGAGTTCGGCGCCACCAACGCCGCCAGCCGGATCGTCTACGGCCTCGTCGGGCTGGCCGCGGTCTACGGCATCGCCGCGGTGCTCAGCCGCCGCAGCAGCGCTGCCCACCACCCGGCGACCTCCCACTAGCCATGAGAGCCGCCGCCACCCTCCTCGCCGTCATGGTCCTCGCCGTCGCCGCGTCTCCGGCGTCCGCAGCCCGCCAGGATCAGGACATCGTCGACACCGCCACCGCCGCCGGCAACTTCACGACGCTCACCAAGCTGCTCAAGCGGGCGGGTCTCGTGAGCGCGCTGAAGGAACCCGGCCCCTACACCGTGTTCGCTCCGACCGATGCCGCGTTCGCCAAGGTCCCGCAGAAGAAGCTCGATGCGCTCCTGGAGAGCAAGAAGAAGCTCCGCTCGGTCCTGCTCTACCACGTCGTCGGCAAGCGGCTGACGGCCGCCCAGGTCGTGAACCGCAAGGGCGCGAAGACCCTGAACGGCAAGAGGGTCCGCTTCCGCGTCCGCGACTCGAAGGTCTACGTGAACCGCGCGCGCGTGACGACCGCCGACATCGGCGCGTCCAACGGCGTCATCCACGTGATCAACCGCGTTCTCCTCCCCCGGTGATCCGCGAGCCCTCCCGCCCCGGCGGGAGGGCTCCGCTTTCTCTACGTAGGCCGTTACGCTGCGGGCGAACGTCGTCGCAGCCAGGTCTCGTGACAGGGGAGCTTCATGAAGAGCGCAGCGCTGGTCGTCGCCGTCTTGCTGGCAACGGGGCCAGCGTTGCACGCGCCGGAGCGAGCCGACGCGGCCGGGGCCACAGCCGTCTCGCGCTGGATCGACTTCGAGCTGGGGACGATCGCCACGCAACGCGTCAACCCGCCGCGGGCATCCCGCGCCCTCGCGCATGTCAGCAGCGCCATGTACCTGGCGGCGCTCGCGGGCGGCAGCGCGCCGGACGATGCCGTGGCCGGTGCGGCCTCGAGAGTGCTCGCGCACCTGCATCCCGGCGAGGCAGCCCGCATCGACGCGCTCGCCGACGAGCTCGCCGACACCCGAAGTGAGGCGTTCCTCCGCGGGAGGCTGATCGGGCGGCTCCTGGTGGCGCGCGCGGAGAGCGACGGCGCCGACGCGGTCTGGACGGGAACACCGCCCGAGGGGCCCGGTGTCTGGGTTCCGACTCCGCCCGCATATGTCCATCCGCCGCTCGAGCCGCTCGCCGGTACCTGGCGTACGTGGAATCTCGAGACCGGCTCGCAGTTCCGCCCGGGTCCGCCGCCCGCTTACGGCGGCCCGCAGTTCCTCGCCGAGGTGAAGGAGGTCTACGACGTGTCGCGGAGCCTGACCGCCGAGCAGATGCGGATCGCCGACCACTGGGCGGACGGCGCCGGCACGGTGACGCCCCCGGGCCACTGGAACGTGATCGCCGCCGACCTCGTGCGAGCCGCCGGCTGGACGACGCTTCGCTCCGCATGGCTGTTCGCGACGCTCAACACCGCCCAGGCCGACGCGTTCATCGCCTGCTGGGACGCCAAGTACGCCTACTGGTCCATGCGCCCCATCACCGCGATCCGCGAGCTGGTCGACCCGACCTGGACGTCGTACATCGTGACCCCGCCGTTCCCGTCCTACGTCTCCGGACACTCGAGCACGTCGGGTACGGCGTCGACCGTGCTCGCGGCCTTCTTCCCCGCCGACGCGACGCGGCTTCGGGCGATGGCCGAGGAGGCCGCGGTCTCGCGGCTGTACGGCGGCATCCACTACCGGAGCGACAACGAGGCCGGCCTCGCCCTCGGCCGACGCGTCGGCGGTGTGGCGCTGCGCGAGTACCACGTGCGATAGATGGAGGTCCACTGATGCGGCTCCCCGACACCGTGCACGCCTCCCGGCCGTGGCGGATCCACGAGCTCGTCCCCGACTTCCGGCTCGAGGACGTCTGGGCGCTGCCGACGCCCGGCGGCCCGGACGACTTCCCCCGCCTCGTGAGCCAGATGAGCTCGGGCGACCCTGGGGACAGCTCCTCCCGTGCCGCCCGGATGCTGTGGGCGGTGAGATGGAAGGTCGGCGAGCTGCTCGGTTGGGATCGATCCGACGGGTCGTCGCGGCCGACGCTCCGCGACCGGTTGCCGAGCGATCTGCGCGACGGGCCATCCGGCCCGGAGTTCGACATGGCGCCCTTCACGTCGCTGTACCTGCTCGACGACGAGTGGGCCGCGGAGATCGTCAACCGCACCGTGCACGGGGTGATGCACATCGGCTGGGTCGCCGACGGCTCGGGCGGCTATCGGGGCGAGATGGCCGTCTACGTGAAGCCCGACGGGCTGCTCGGGCACGGGTACATGGCGGCCATCCGGCCGTTCCGGCACCTGATCGTCTACCCGCCGCTGATGCGGCAGATCGAGAAGGACTGGCGGGTGGGGCCCGTGCCCGCGGGCGCGCCGGCTCGGCGGTGACGCAGTTGCGCGCGGCGGGTCCGGCGTCGCCACTCCACGAATACCATCGAAGCCGAAGGACCAACGAGCCGAGGAGCGAGCGATGGCGGCAGGGAAGTGACGGCAGACGGGCGCGCCCGCGTCCTCGCCGACGGCAATGAGATCCCGGTGCTCGGGCTGGGGGTCTGGCAGGTGCCCGAGGGGCGCGAGTGCGAGGAGGCGGTGCGGTCGGCGCTGGAGGCGGGCTATCGCCACGTCGACACGGCGCAGGCCTACGGCAACGAGCGCAGCGTCGGCCGCGCGCTGCGCGAGAGCGGCGTGCCGCGCGAGCAGGTCTTCATCACGACGAAGTTCTACCCCCGCGGCAAGGACGCCGAGGCCGAGGCGCAGCGCAGCCTGGAGCGGCTGGGCGTCGACTACGTCGACCTGTACATCATCCACTGGCCCCAGGGCGGGCCGACCTGGGCGTGGGACGGGATGCAGCGCGCCCGCGAGCGCGGCTACGCCCGGTCGATCGGCGTGTCGAACTTCAGCCTCGGAGAGCTGGACGAGCTGCTGGCGGTCGCCGACACACGACCCGTCGTCGACCAGGTCCAGTTCAGCCCGTTCGAGGACCGCCGCGCCCTGCTGGACGGCTGCGAGCAGCGCGACGTGGTCATCGAGGCCTACAGCCCGCTCGGCACCGGCCGCCATCTCGGTGACGACCGCGTCGGGCGGATCGCCGGCCGCCTCGGGCGCACGCCGGCTCAGGTCCTCATCCGCTGGTGCCTGCAACGCGACCTCGTCGTGCTCCCGAAGTCGACGCACCGCGAGCGGATCGAGGAGAACGCCCAGGTCTTCGACTTCACGCTGACCGACGACGACATGGCAGCGCTCGACGCGCTCGACACCACCGGCGGCACCGACCGCGCGCGCGAGCGCAAGTGGTGGTGACAGCGGCGCTCAGAGGCGGCAGGCGAAGGCGGCGGGGCTCGTGGGCTCCTGACCCTCGGCCAGCACCTCGAAGACGCCCATCATCCCGAGATCGGAGTGCGGGACGATGTGGCAGTGGAACACGGACCTGCCCGGGAAGTCCGCGAACAGCGTGCGGAACGTGACGCTGCCGCCGAGCGGCGCGATGGAGACGGTGTCCCGGTAGCCGGGCTCGTCGACGGGCAAGCCGTTGACGTGGGTGAGCTGGAACGGATTGACGTGGATGTGGAAGGGATGCACGAGCGGGCTGTCGTTGACGACCGTCCACTCCTCGACGGTGTCGAGCTCCACGAACTGGTCGACCCGATTCGGATCGAAGCGCTTGCCGTCGATCAGGAAGCCGCCGCGCATCGTGAACGTGAGCGTCCGGCGGTTCGCCACCGGGCGCTCCCGCAGGTCGCAGAACGGCTCGAGCAGGCGGCGTGGCCGCACCGGTCTGCGCCACCAGCGGCGGGGTGAGGCATCGACGGTCGCGAGGACGAGCTCGGGCGCGACGAAGCCGGCGCCGTGGTCGAACGGCAGCGCGCGCAGCGTATGGCTGCCGGGCGCGCCGCCCTCCACGAGAACCTCCGCTCGGCCGCCGGGTGGGATGTGGACGGTGTCGAGGTCGAGCGCGCGCTCGAACGGGTTGCCGTCGGCGGCGATCTGCACGAGCCGGTGCCCGTCCAGCCGCAGGTCGAAGAAGTCGCTCACGGTGGCGTTGAGGATGCGCCAGCGCTGCGTCTCCCCCTCCCGGATCGGGATGCGCGGATTCAGCTGCCCGTTGATCAGCCGCAGCTGGGTGGCGAGCAGGCCCGCCGACCACGTCTTGAGCTCCCCCGCCTCGTCCCACTCCGGGGCCTGCAGGACCAGCACGCGGTCGCGCATCGGCGGCAGCGCTCCCCGGCGCTCGGCGCGCGACCGGAAGACGACGGCGCCCGCCATGCCGCCGAACATCTGGTGCGTGCCGTGCCCGTGGGCGTGCGGGTGGTACCAGTTCAGCCCCGGAGCGTGGTTGCGGGGGATGTCGAACCGGTAGTCGAACGTCTCCCCCGGCTCGATGTGCAGCAGGACGTTGTCGGAGTTGCCCTCGGGCGAGACGTGGAAGCCGTGGGTATGGAGGTTCGTCGCGTCGGCGAGCCGGTTGACCAGCCTGACCGCGATCTGGTCGCCGGGGTCGACCACGAGCGTCGGCGCGGGGAAGCTGCCGTTGTAGACGATCGCCTTCCGGAGCTGCCCGGCCACGAACACCTCTTGCTCGTCCGCCTCCAGCGTGAGCGCGAGACGGCCGCGGCGGCTGTACAGCCGGCGCGGCTCGCGGAGCAGGCTGCGCCAGTCCACGGCTCGTGCCGCGCCGTCGGCCAGCCGGTCGACTCCCCCGGCACTGAGCGCGGCGCCGGCCGCCAGGTTCAAGAAGTGCCGCCGCGTCAACACGGCCGTCGCGACATCTCCGCCCCCGCCCTCTGCCGCATACCGCGGCACCTACCCGATCCAGGACGGTTCGAGACACCGGCGCGAGATCGAACGTTTCGCGCCCCTGATACGTAGCACGAGGCGATGAGGAGAGGTGTCGTCACGGTCATCGTCCTCACGGCGCTCGCGGCGGCGGTGATGCCCGCGCTCGCCGCGGACGAGACGACGATCACGGCGTCCGACTTCCGGTTCACGCCCTCGCAGGTGACGATCCGCCCCGGCGACACAGTCCGCTTCGCGAACTCCGGAGGGACTCACAACTTCGCGTTCGCGGACGGGGCGTCGTATCCCTCGGCGCCGAGCGAGCCGGGCGCCGCTTGGATCAACCTCTCGCGGACCTTCACACAGGCGGGCGCCTACGCGTTCGTCTGCGACGAGCACCCGAACATGACCGGCACGGTCACCGTCTCGGCGGCGACCCCGACGCCCCCGCCCACACCGACGCCCACCGCGACGCCCGGCCCCGGCCCGCCCACCCAAGGCGGCGCGCAGCTCGAGGTCCGGACCTTGCGCATGACCGCATCGACGTTCTGCACGAGGCGCGGACCGAAGTGCCGCCGGCCCGGCGTGAAGATGAGGATCGACCTCTCGCAGCCGGCCGCCGTGACCGGCACGCTCTCACGCCGCCCGCCGCGCGGAAACGTCAGGGCGAGGCGCTTCGGCCGCGTTAGCTTCGGCACCGTCGCCGCCGGCGATGCGCACCCTGAAGTTCACGAAGAACGCCGCCGGCAAGCGGCTGACCGCCGGGCGCTACAGGCTCAAGCTCACGATCGGCACCCGCGCCCCGCAGACCCTGAGCTTCAAGGTCCGCTGACCGCGTGCGCGGGACCGGCTAGGCGAGCTCTCGATAGACCTCGGCGGTCTGGCGGGCGATCGCGGACCAGTCGAACTCGCGCACCGCGCGCTCGCGGCCGGCCTTGCCCATGGCCTCGGCCCGCGGCGGATCCGCCACCAGAGCGTTGACACGTTCCGCGATGCCGGCGACGAACCCCTCGGGGTCGCGCGGCTCGATCGAGCCGTCGGCGGTCTCGAACGGCACCAGCAGGCCGGTCTCCCCGTCGACGACGACCTCGACGATCCCGCCCGTGGCGGTGGCGACCACGGCCGCCTCGCACGCCATCGCCTCCAGATTCACGATCCCGAGCGGCTCGTAGACCGAGGGGCACGCGAACACGGTCGCGTGGCTGAGCAGCTGGATCACCTCGTGCTTGGGGAGCATCTGCTCGAGCCAGATCACGTTTCCGCGCTCGGCCCGCAGCCGCTCCACCCGCTGCGCCACGTCGGCGGCGATCTCCGGCGTGTCCGGCGCCCCCGCGCACAGCACGAGCTGGGCGGCGGGATCGAAGTCCAACGCCGCGTCCACCAGATACGGCACGCCCTTCTGGCGGGTGATCCGGCCGACGAACACCACGGAAGGCCGCGATGGGTCGACGCCGTGCTTCTCGAGCACGTCGGTGCCCGGGTCGGGCGTGTACTCCTCCGCGTCGATCCCGTTGTAGATCACCGGCACGCGGTCGGGGTCGATCGCCGGATAGCACTCGAGGATGTCGCGGCGCGAGCCCTCGGACACCGCGATCACGCGATCGGCGCCCTCCAACGACACCTGCTCGCACCAGCTCGACAGCGCGTAGCCGCCGCCGAGCTGTTCGGCCTTCCACGGCCGCAGCGGCTCCAGCGAATGCACGGTCGCCACGTGCGGCACGCCGTACATGAGCTTCGCCAGGTGCCCGGCGAGCTGGGCGTACCAGGTGTGGCTGTGCACGGCCTCGGCCCCCTCGACGGCGGCCGCCATCGAGAGGTCGATCGACATCGCGCGCAGCGCCGCCAGATGGGGCGCGTCGCCCGCCAGCGCGTCCCACGCCTTGTGACCGGTCGCGCCCTCGCGGTCGTCGCCCCAGGCGTGGACGGTGATGTCCTCGAGCCGCGCGAGCTCGCGCGCGAGGTACTCGACGTGCACGCCCGCGCCGCCGTACACCTCGGGCGGGAACTCGCGCGTGAGCAGCGCGACCTTCATGCCCCCGGCATTCATGCCGCAACCACGGCGCCCTTGCCGACCACGACGACGCCGCCCGCCGACACGGCGAAGCGCTCTCGGTCGGCGTCCAGGTCGATGCCGATCTGCGCTCCCGGCTCGACGCGCACGTTCTTGTCCAGGATCGCGCGCCGCACGACCGCGTCGCGGCCGACGTCGACGCCGTCCATCAGCACCGAGTCCTCGACCGTCGCGTACGAGTGCACGTGGACGCCGGGGGACAGCACCGAGCGGCGCGCGGTCGCTCCCGAGATCACCACCCCCGCGCACACCATCGAGTCGAGCGCCTCCCCGCGCCGTCCGTCCTCGTCGAACACGAACTTGGCCGGCGGCAGCGGCGCGTGATAGCTCAGGATCGGCCATTCCCGGTTGTAGAGGTTGAAGATGGGGTCGACCGAGACCAGGTCCATGTGGGCGTCGAAGAACGCATCGAGCGTCCCGACGTCGCGCCAGTAGCCGTGGTCGCGCTCGCTCTCCCCCGGGACGACGTTGCGCGAGAAGTCGTACACGTGGGCGGCGCCGTTCTCGACCAGCATCGGCACGATGTTCCCGCCCATGTCATGGCTCGAGGCCGAGGCCTCGGCATCCCGGCACACGGACTCGATCAGCGCCTCGGTCGTGAAGATGTAGTTGCCCATCGACGCGAACACCTGGTCCGGGTCGTCGGGCAGGCCGACCGCGTCCTTCGGCTTCTCGCGGAACGCGGTGATGGTGTGGCCGTCCGGTCCCGCCTCGACGACGCCGAACTGGTCGGCCTGCGACAGCGGCGCGCGCAGCGCGGCGACGGTCACGGCCGCGCCGGTCTCGATGTGCTGGTCGAGCATCTGCTGCGGATCCATGCGGTAGATGTGGTCGGCGCCGAACACCGCCACGTGGTCCGGCTTCTCGTCGTTGAGCAGGTTGAGGTTCTGGTAGATCGCGTCGGCCGACCCCGAGAACCAGTGCGGCCCGCGCCGCATCTGCGCCGGCACGGGCGTGACGTAGTTGCCGAGCAGCGGCGACAGCCGCCACGTGATCGTGATGTGCCGGTCGAGCGAGTGGCTCTTGTACTGCGTGAGCACGACGATCCGCCGGAAGCCGGCGTTGACGAGGTTGGACAGGGCGAAGTCGATCAGCCGGTAGTTGCCGCCGAACGGCACGGCGGGCTTGGCGCGGTCCGCGGTCAGCGGGGCGAGCCGCTTGCCCTCCCCGCCCGCCAGCACGATCCCGAAGACATCCATCAGGCCTCCAGCGCTTGGTCGACGATCTGCTTCGCCTCCGCGAGGATCCGCTCGAGGCGCTCCTCGCCGTCCAGGCTCTCGGCGTACACCTTGTAGACGTCCTCGGTCCCCGACGGCCGCGCCGCGAACCAGCCGTGCTCGGCCACCACCTTCAGGCCGCCGATCGGCGCGCCGTTGCCCGGCGCAGCGGTCAGCTTGTCGAGGATCGGCTCGCCGGCCAGCTCGGAGCTCTCCACCTGCTCCGGCGACAGCCGCTTCAAGGCGTCCTTGTCCGCGGGCGACGCCGCGACGTCCACGCGCCGGTAGACCGCGTGGCCGAACCGGTCGGCGAGGCCCGCATAGATCTCGCCCGGGTCGCGACCCGTGACCGCACGCATCTCGGCGGCCAGCAGACACGGGATCAGCCCGTCCTTGTCGGTGCTCCACGGCGCACCGTCGCGGCGCAGGAACGACGCGCCGGCGCTCTCCTCGCCGCCGAACCCGAGCGTGCCCTCGATCATCCCCGCGACGAACCACTTGAAGCCGACCGGCACCTCGACCAGCCGACGGCCGAGGTCGCCGGCGACGCGGTCGATGATGCTCGAGCTGACCAGCGTCTTGCCGACGCCGACGCCGTCGCCCCACTCGCGATTGCCGCCGAACAGGTACGCCACGCACGCCGCCAGGTGGTGGTTCGGGTTCAGGAGCCCGGCCGACGGCGTGACGATGCCGTGGCGGTCGGCGTCCGGGTCGTTGGCGAACGCGACGTCGAAGCGGTCGCGCATCTCGGTCAGCCGCGCCATCGCATAGGGCGACGAGCAGTCCATGCGGATCTTGCCGTCCCAGTCGAGCGGCACGAACCGGAACGTGGGGTCGACCGCGTCGTTGACGATCTCGAGGTCGAGCCCGTGCCTGTCGGCGATCGCCGCCCAGTACGCGGCACTGGCGCCGCCGAGCGGATCGACGCCCAGGCGCAGCCCGGAGGAGCGGATCGCCTCGAGGTCGATCACGTCCCCGAGGCCGGCGACGTACGCGCTCACGTAGTCCCGCCGGTGGACGGTGTCCCGCGCCGACGTGCGCTCCACGCCGTCGAGCCCGGCGTCGAGCAGCCGGTTGGCCTCCTGCTCGATCCAGCCGGTGACGTCGGTGTCGGCCGGGCCGCCGGACGGCGGGTTGTACTTGAAGCCGCCGTCGGCGGGCGGGTTGTGCGACGGGGTGACGACGATCCCGTCGGCCGTGCCGCGGCCGTCGCCGCGGTTGTGCCCGAGGATCGCGTGCGAGATCACCGGGGTCGGGGTCGCGCCGTCGCCGGCGTCGACGACCACGTCGACGCCGTGCGCCGCGAGCACCTCCACGATGGTCTCGGAGGCCGGCTCGGAGAGGGCGTGGGTGTCGCGGCCGAGGAACAGCGGGCCGTCGATCCCCTGGGCCTCGCGATAGCGGCAGACCGCCTCGCTGATCGCGAGCACGTGCGCCTCGGTGAAGGTGCCGGCCAGCGAGGAGCCGCGGTGCCCCGAGGTCCCGAACGCCACGCGGTTCGCCGGATCCGGCTGCTCGTGATAGGCCGCGAGCAACCGATCGACGTCGACCAGGTCGGACTGCTCGGGGAGCGTGCCCGCGCGGGGGTCGACGCTCATCTCAGCATGCGCTCGTCGGTCACGGTCGCGCACATTGGCACATTCGCGCGGCACGAAACGTGCTCGTCTGGAAACGTTCCCGATCCGGATGGAACGTTTCGCAATCGCGGTCGCCAGCGGCGAGCTGCGCCCGTGATCCTCGTGGCCGGGGAAGCGCTGTACGACCTCGTGGTCCAGGGCGACGACGATGACCTTCGCGCCCATCCCGGCGGCGGCCCGTTCAACACCGCGCGCACGGTCGGCCGGCTCGGGCAGCCGGTCGCGTACCTCGGGCGGGTCTCCTCCGATCGCTTCGGCCGGCGGCTCGAGGCGCTGCTCGCTGACGACGGCGTCGCGCTCGAATCCGTCGTGCGGACCGACGAGCCGACCACGCTCGCGATCGCCGAGGTCGACCACGAGGGCGTCGCCCGCTACCGCTTCTACGAGCGCGGCACCGCCGCCACGGGCCTGACGCCGGAGGCGGCGCTCGACGCCTTGCCGGACACCGTGGACGTCCTGCACGTCGGCACGCTCGGGCTCGCGCTCGAGCCGGTGGCGACGGCGCTGGAGGCGGTCGTCGAGCGGGTCGCCGACAGCGCGCTGATCGCGGTCGACCCCAACTGCCGGCCATGGGTGATCGAGGACCCGGCCGCCTACCGCTCGCGCCTCGACCGCGTGCTCGCGCATGCCCATCTGCTGAAGGTCAGCGAGGAGGACGTCGAGTACCTCGAGCCGGGCCGGCCGCCGGTCGAGGCCGTGCGCGCGCTGCTCGAGCGCGGCCCGGCCGTCGGCCTGCTCACGCGCGGCCCGAACGGCGCGCTCGTGATCACCCGCACCGCCGAGGTCGGGGTCCCGGCGCCGCGTGCCAAGGTGGTCGACACGATCGGCGCCGGTGACGCCTTCGGAGGCGGCTTCGTGGCCTGGTGGAGCGAGCGCGGCCTCGGCCGCGACGATCTCGGCCAGATCGACCTCGTGGTCGAGGCGACGCGCTTCGCGTGCCTCGTCGCCGCCCGCACGTGCTCGAAGCCCGGGGCCTCGCCGCCCTGGCGCGACGAGCTCTAGCCAGGCTAGGCGGCTACCGCCTGCAGCGCCGGGCTCCGGCCCGCCAGCACGCCGCCGTCGATCGGGAGCGTGGTGCCGGTGATCCAGCGCGCTCCGTCGCCGGCGAGGAACACGACCGCCTCGGCGACGTCCTCGGGCCGGCCGCGGCGGCCGAGCGGATGGAAGCCATCGACCGAGTCGAGCACCGCCTGCGCCTCCTCGTGCGACATGAAGCGCTCGTACGCCGGCGTCTCGACGAACGCGAGCGCGACGGTGTTGACGCGGATGCGGTCCGCGGCGAGCTCGATCGCGAGGTTCTTGGTCAGCACGTGACGGCCGGCCTGCGCCGCCGAGTAGGCGGTCGTCGGCGTGGTGGCGATCGCGTCGATCGCCCACATCGAGCCCACGTTGACGATCGCGCCGCCGCCGCGCTCGCGCATGGAGGGGACGACGGCCTGGGAGACCCAGTAGGTGGGCCGCAGGATCGAGCCGAGCGCCTCCTCGAAGTGCTCCTCGGTCTGCTCCTCGAACGGCGACGGGCGGAAGATCCCCGTGCTGTTGACGAGCACGTCGACGCCGCCGAACCGCTCGATGGCGCGGCTCACCAGGTCATGCGCCTGGGCGCGGCCGGTGATGTGCTCGGCGACCGTGAGCGTGCGCTCGCCGGCCGGGTCGAGCTCCTGCCGCGCCTCTTGCAGGACCGACTCCCGGGTGCCGCTGAGGACCACCGATGCGCCCTGGTCGAGGAAGCGGCGTGCGGCGGCGCGGCCGATGCCGCCGCCACCGCCGGTGATGAGAACGACCTTGTCTGAGAGCATGCACAAATAATAGCTGCAGCTGCATCTAATGCAAGTGCAGTTACAATTCTGCGCGACCGTGTCCGAGCTCGACGACGAGCGGCTCGCCATCTGGCGTGCCTTCCTGAACGCCCACGCGCGTGTGACGCGCGCGATCGGGCGCGAGCTGGCCGAGGCCGGCCTGCCCGACCTCGCCTGGTACGACCTCCTGTGGACGCTCTACCGCCGGCCGGGGCGCAGCCTGCGCGTGAAGGAGCTGGCCGGCGAGGTCGTGCTGAGCCCGACGGCGATGAGCCGCTTCGTCGACCGCGTCGAAGCGGCCGGCTGCGTCCGCCGCGAGGCCGACCCGGAGGACAGGCGGGCGCTTCAGGTCACCCTCACCGACGAGGGCGTCGAGCTGCTGCGGCGGATGTGGCCGGTCTACAGGCGCGGCATCGAGCGGCACTTCGCGGCGCACCTCGACGGCGCGTCGCTGCACGAGATGCTCGAGCGGATGGGTTAGTACCGGTACTAGCCGGTCAAGCGCGGCATCACGTCACCGACGAACCGCGCGACCTGCTCGGCCGGATCACGCTCGCGCGGAACCAGCACGACGCTTTCTGCACCCGCCTCCCCCAGCGCGCGCACCCCGGCCTCGCAGTCGGCGGCGTCGCCGGCCACCGCCATCGCCCGCACTGCTTCCGGCCCCACCGAGTCCACCCCGGCGAGCTCGAACAGCCGCTCGTAGCGTCCCGACCGCCGGCGGGCCTCGAGCTCGGGGAGCAGCGCCTCGGCGGCGGCGTTGCGGTCGTCGTCGATGCTGAGCCAGGCGTAGACGTAGCCCCGGACACCCGCCACCCCCGACGCCCACCGCACGGCAGCCGGTCCGCACGCCTCCGGCAGCAGGAACCCGTCGGAGCCCCGGCCCGCGATCTCGAGCGCGCGCGGGCCGGTGGTGCCGATCAGAACCGGCGGGGGCTCGCGCGGCACGTGCTCCAGCCGCACCTCGTCCAGGTGTACGAAGCCGCCGTCGACCCTCAGCGTCTCGCCGGCCAGCAGCCGCCGCACCGCGTCGACGGTCTCCTCCAGCGCCACCAGCCGATTCGGCGGTCGCGCGCCGATCTGGCGCATCCACTCCTCCACCCCGTGCCCGAAGGCGGCGATCAACCGCCCCGGGTGAACCCGCGCCAACCCCGCGAGCTCCATCGCCGCGATCGCGGGATTGCGCATCACGACCGGCAACAGCCCGATCCCGACCGCGATCCGCTCGGTCACCGCGAGCGCCGTCGCGGCCATCGTCAGACCGCCGGTCAAGAAGCAGTCCTCGACGACCCACAGCTCGTCGAAGCCGTCGCGCTCGGCAGCCCGCGCGAACGCGACCAGCTCCTCCGGCGGCCACTCCGGCCGGAACAGGAGGCCCAGCCTCACCGGCCTGCGACTCAGAGCAGCCCGCGCCTCACGAGGTCGGCCACCACGGCGCGGCGGTGCCGCAGCTTCGCCGCGGCGAGCTCGGCCAGCCCGTCGCGTACCTCCCGCTCGCGCCTGCGGGCCTCGTGCGCGAGATCGCGCCAGCGCTCGACCTGGCTCTCCAGCTCGGCCGCCGACTTGCGCAGCGCCTCGATCTCGATCTGCTCGTCGGTGGTCCACTCCCAAGCGGGAGTCGAGGCGACGACGGGGTTCGGCCGCGAGCTGCCGTTGTGCGCAAGCGCCTCGCGCAGGTCCTGTGCCGAGAGGTGGGGTTCGGTGTGCGACTCGCTCATGCGAGCGGGCTTCGATCCCCGCCGCCGGGCTCCTGCAATCCGGCCGCCTCGCGCAACGCCGCCTGCGCCTCGGCGGCGAGCTGCCGGACGAGCTCGCCGGCCGGGACCGGCCGCGCCAGTGTGTGCGCCTGGCCGGCCCACAGGTGGAAGCCGTCGGGGTCGCCCCGGTCGCGCGCGGCGGCGCGGATCTTCGAGGTCAGATAGTGGACGTCGGGGTATGCGCTGGGCGCTTGCGCGCCGTGCTCGCGCATCCAGCGGTTGACCACGCCGCGCGCGGTGCGGCCGGTGAATGCGCGCGTGAGGGCGGTGTCGCCCGCGCCGGCGATCGCGTCGCGGTGCGCCGGGGCGGTGGCGGACTCCGGGCAGAGCATGAACGCGGTCCCGAGCTGAGCGGCGGCGGCACCCGCCGCCAGCACGGCGGCGACCGCGCGGCCGGTCGCGATCCCGCCGGTCGCGATCAGCGGGAGATCGACCGTCGCGCGCACGAGCTGGAGCAGGGCGAGCAGGCCGACGTCGCCGGGCGCGGCGTCGTCGAAGGTCCCGCGGTGGCCGCCCGCCTCGACGCCCTGGACCACGAGGGCATGCGCGCCGGCGGCCGCGGCGGTGCGCGCCTCGCCGGGCGTGGTCACGGTCACCCACGCCTCCGGCAGGTCCGCGAGGACGTCGGCGGGCGGGCAGCCGAACGCGAACGACACCACCGGCACCTCGAGCTCGCGCACCAGCGCCAGCTTGGCGTCCCAGCCGTCGTCGTCGTGCCGCGGCTCGCCGACCGGCACGCCGTAGCGCGCGGCCTCGCCCTCGAGCTCGGCCGCGAACGGCGCCACGTCGTCGGCGGCCGGCACGGGCGGCGCGAACAGGTTGATGCCGAACGGCCGGTCGGTGCGCGCGCGCAGCGCCTCGACGTCGGCCCGCACCACCTCGACCGGCTTGTAGCCGGCCGCCAGGAACCCGAGCCCGCCCGCCTCCGCGACCGCGGCAGCGAGCGCCGGCGTCGACGCCCCGCCGCCCATCGGCGCCTGCACGATCGGGTGCGCGAGCCCGTCGAGGACCATTCCGGAACGGTACCGTGATCGCGTGGCCCGGCTCGTAGGCATCAACCACATCGCGCTCGAGGTCGGCGACGTCGATGCGGCGCTCGAGCTCTACGGCCGCCTGTTCTCCTTCGAGCTGCGCGGCCGGGCGGGCCGGATGGCGTTCATCGACATGGGCGACCAGTTCCTCGCGCTCTCCGAGGGCCGCCGACAGCCGCCCGACGACGGCCGCCACTTCGGCCTCGTGGTCGACGACAAGCCCGCCGTGCGCGCGGCGATCGAGCGCGAGGGCCTGCCGATCCTGCCCGGTCGCGGGCTCGACTTCCTCGACCCGTGGGGCAATCGGTTCGAGATCGTCGACTACCGCGACATCCAGTTCGAGCGCGCCCCCGGCGTCAAGCGCAAGCTCGGGATCGAGCCGCTCGAGAAGAAGGACGCGGCGCTCGCGGAGATCAGGGAGCGCGGCCTGGAGTGACCGTCCGCTAGGTCTCACCGGTCCAGTAGTCGACGTTGCTGTCGCGCGGCGGCATGTGCATGTCGCGCTCGCCGTCGCGCCAGACGCCGAGCTTGTCGCTGTCCGGGAAGACGGCGACGGCCGGGCGCTCGTAGGTCGAGACGATCACCAGGCGTGCGACGGCATCGCTCTTGTTGGTGACCTTGTGTGCGCCCTCGGGGCCGTTCGGGAAGCACACGAGGTCGCCGGGCTCGAGCGCTTCCTCGCCGTCGGGGTGCCGCCGCGTCGGGGTGCCGTCGAGGACTAGCAACCACTTCTCGGAGCCGTACTCGTAGTGCCACGCCTCCCACCTTCGGCGGAATTACGACAGGACGCGCTGGCGCTGCCTCTGATCGTTGTCGATCCCATGGTCGGCGAGCACGTCCGCACCATGCAGGGGTCACCAATCTCGCGGTGGCCGGGGCGCGTCGGCCACCGCGGGTCGTGGATGGGCTAGAGGTAGACCGAGACGTCGAACGTCCAGTCGTCCTTGTAGAACGTCGTGGCGGCGTTGCCGACGCGCTGCTCGATGCGGATGATGTGCGCGCCTTCGCCGAGGCGCTTGACCCACTCGAAGGCGTGGGCCGAGGCGGTGCCGTCTTCGCTGTCCATGGCCTGGAAGCCGGCGCCATTCGGGTCCATCGGGACGCCGTCGGCGAGCGCGCGGACGTAGCAGAAGTCCGCGGCGTCGGTCTCCCGGCACGCGGTCTCCGCGGTCAGCAGGACCTTGACGCAGCGGCTCTGACCGTCGGGGACGACGATCTGGGTGTTGGCGCCGGGGAGCGGGACGAAGTTGACCGAATTGGTCGTCGACGGCGAGCTCTCGGTCTTCACGATGCTGGTCTGGTTCGGACCGCATGCCGTGGTGATCAGGTTCGACGGGGGCGGATCGCCGGGCGGGCTGCCGTCGGGGCCGCCGCCGACCTGCGCGACGGCGAGCGCCGCCGTGGCGGTGAGCGTCGCCAGCACGGTGGCGCCGCCGAGGATCGCCTTGCGGCGGAGACGGTACGGGTGGATCTGATGGGACATGGGACCTCCCCTTCGCGGGAATCGGGTGCTTGTCGAAGGGAGAGACCCCGGGCCCGGTGCGAAGGTTGGCCGCTTGTCGCCGGTGCCCGGTTGCGGATCGCCGAACCGCTTGTCGACCCGGTGCCCGCGTCGGAGTCTGCGCCTGACACGCGCCGCAGACGAAGGCGGCACGGTCGCGGAAGGGGCTTGATAGTCCCAGCCGCCGACAGCGCTACTTGGCGGGCATAGAGCAAACCGGGTTAGCGTGTCCCGTAGTGCCACGGCTCCCACCTTCACGCGGATTTCGTGGAGGGCGCCTTGGCGCTGCCGTTGATCGAGGTTGTCGCCGGTCGGTAGCAGGGGGCGGAAGGCGGCTGACGGCAGGACCGAGCGCCTAGCCGTTGAACGCGGTGGGATGGACGTGGAGTTCTTCGCGACCGCCGACGAGTTCGAGGCCTGGCTGGAGGCCAACGGCGCCGACGCCGACGAGGTGCTCGTCCGGATGGCCAAGAAGCACACCGGTGTCGCGTCGCTCGACTGGGCCGGCGCCGTCGACGTGGCGCTGTGCTTCGGCTGGATCGACGGGCGCTCGAAGCGCATCGACGACGACTGGTTCATGCAGCGCTTCACGCCGCGGCGCCCGCAGAGCACGTGGTCGAAGGTCAACCGCCAGAAGGTCGAGGCGCTGATCGCCGCGGGCCGGATGCGGCCGGCCGGCCTGGCCGAGATCGAACGGGCCAAGGCCGACGGCCGCTGGGAGGCCGCGTACGACGGCATGGCCAGCTCCGTAGTGCCCGAGGACCTCGCCGCGGCGCTCGAGGCGGCCGGCCTCACCGACGCGTTCGCGGAACTCAGCCGCCAGAACCGCTACGCGATCCTGCACCGCGTGCAGACGGCCAAGAAGGCCGAGACACGCGAGCGCAGGATCGCGAAGTACGTCGGGATGCTCGCGGCAGGCGAGACGCCCTACTAGCGCCGCTCGTACGCCGCGCGCGCCCACAGGTAGCCCGCGAGCGACAGCGCGCCCAGACCGCGGCGAAGAGGCGCGGGTCGGATGAGGCGGAGCGCCACGTCTGACCCGCCGCCGCAAATAGTGCAAATGCGCGGCCGTAGTGGTACGGCCACGTGCTCTCGCCGGGCGGCGGCTCGTACACCGTGCCCGCCATCCGGGCTGCGCCGATGAGCGGGCCGAAGCGCACCGAGCCGGCGCGGTAGCCGGGCGGGCGCGTGTCGACGTACGTGAAGTCGGGCGTGAAGACGTTGAAGCGGCGCATGGCGGGCGTTATCGGTGGGCTCGAACCGCCGGGGCGGACTACGGTGGGAGCCGTGTCACTCACGGTCATCGGGGACCACGAGGAGCGCACGATCCGGCAGCTCGAGCGCTGCGTGGAGGCGGAGGAGGGCGCCGCCGGCGTGCTGTGCGCGGACGGCCACGTCGGCTACAGCCAGCCCGTGGGCGGCGCGGTCGCGTACCGAGAGCACATCTCGGTCTCCGGGGTGGGCTACGACATCGGCTGCGGCAACAAGGCGGTCCGGACCGACCTCCGCCACGCGGACGTCGCGGCCGACCTGCCGCGCATCATGGACGCGATCGTGGACCGGATCTCGTTCGGCGTCGGCCGCCGCAATGACGAGCCGGTCGACCACTCTGTGCTCGACGCCATCCGCACCGCCGCCGCGCCGCCGCAGCGCGAGCTGTACGACCTGGCCGCGAAGCAGCTGGGGACCGTCGGGGCCGGCAACCACTACGTCGACCTGTTCGCCGACGAGGAGGGCTGGGTGTGGGTCGGAGTCCACTTCGGCTCGCGCGGCTTCGGCCACAAGACCGCGACCACCTACCTCGCGGTGGCCGGCGAGCGCGGCGGCGGCATGGACGCGCCGCCGGCGCTCCTGCGCCTCGACTCCGAGGCCGGGCAGGAGTACGTCGCGGCGATGAGCCTGGCGTGCGACTACGCGTATGCCGGCCGTGACGTGGTGGTCGACCGCGTACTCGAGATCCTCGGAGCCTCCCCCACCCACTCCGTCCACAACAACCACAACTTCGCGTCTCGGGAGACCCACGGGGGCGAGGACTGGTGGGTCGTCCGCAAGGGCTGCACGCCCGCGTTCCCGGGGCAGGAGGGCTTCGTCGGCTCGACGATGGGCGAGGCGAGCGTGATCCTCGAGGGCGCCGACACGCCACAGGCACGCGCGGCGTTCTTCTCGACCGTCCACGGCGCCGGCCGCCGGCTGTCGCGCACCCAGGCGGCGGGCAAGATGGGCATCGCGTTCGAGTGCTCGGTGCGCGACTGCGGCTTCTGGGTCCCGCGCGCCCGCAAGCACGAGCGCTGCCCGCGGCATCCGGACGCCCGCATGCTCAAGCGCCGGCGCCGGATCAAGCCGGGGCTGATCGACTACGCCGCCGTGCGGGCCGACCTGCGCGCGAGCGGGATCGAGCTGCGCGGCGGCGCCGCCGACGAGGCGCCCGACGCCTACAAGCGGCTCGACGAGGTGCTCGCCGTCCACGGCGACACGATCCGCGTGCTGCACCGGCTCGAGCCGATCGGGGTCGCCATGGCCGGCGCCGACGCGTTCGATCCGTACAAGGACTGACGCGGACGGCGGGCTACGATCTCGCGCCGATGAAGACCGGACTGCGCGAGCGCGGGCTACGACAGGTCGGGGCCTGATGCGCGTCCTCGCGCTCGCAGACAAGCGGCCGCCGGTCGACCCGGCCGAGATGGCGCGGCAGATGCGGGTCGACGCGGTGTTCTGCCTCGGCGACCTCGACCGCGCGTGGATCGAGTCGCTGATGACGCTGTCGATCCCGCGCTACGGCGTCCATGGCAACCACGATCCCGAGGACGCGCTGCTCGACCTCGAGATCGACGACCTGCACCTGCGGCGCACGCAAGTGGCCGGCGGGCTCACCGTCGCCGGCTTCGAGGGCTGCGTCGCGTACCACAAGGGCGCACTGCACCAGTACACGCAGAAGCAGGCGACCAAGCTCGCGCGCAAGCTGCCGGCCGCCGACATCCTGCTGTGCCACTGCCCGCCGCTCGGCATCAACGACGACCCCGAGGACCCGGCGCACGTCGGCTTCGAGGGTCTGCGGGGCTGGGTCGACGAGCACCACCCGCGGCATCTCCTGCACGGCCACACCCACCCGCTGCCCGGACACACGGTCAAGCGCCACGGCGACACCCACGTGCACTGGATCTCCGGCGCGAAGGTTCTCGATCTGCACTAGCCCTGGGCTAACCCTGAATCCAGGCTGATATGGACGCCCATGTCAAGGCGACGTTCGGACTCCGGGGTGTTGGTGTTCGTGGTCACGCGGGACTTGGTGGTGTAGAGCCGGTTGTGGTCGTTGTGTGGTGGTCGCCGGTGCGCGTCAGCGCGGCTTGATCGCGGTCCTCAGCGGAGCCTCGTCGGGCGGGTCCGGGGCAGCCCGTCAGGGCCGAGCGCAGCGAGCCGCGCAGCGGTGTCGCTTGACCGCGCGGCGGGGCGTAGCTATGTGGTGGCGGGGGCTGGGCGGCCGGTGCGGCTGTTTGTCGACGGCTGGTCACGCTGATATTCGCGGGTCGGGCCGCATGGCAGTGTCCGGTGTCGTGAGCTGCCTCACACTAAGAGCGCGAGTCCGGGTGGTCGCATAGCCTGCGTCGAGGGCTCTCGGACAGCCTCACCGGCCGCCCAGCGCCCGCCACGGTTGTCGGGGGAGGCGTGCTGCGATGAAGTTGGGTCAGGCGGCGGCGCGCTCCTCGCGCAGTGGCTGGTCGGTCATGGCGGCCCACAAGAAGCCGGCGAGTTCGCGGGCGACGGCGACGTTGGTGACGGTCGCGCGCTTATTGCGGTCGCGGGTCAGGACGCGGTGGCGGTGGTTCAGGCGCACTTGGGCCTGCCAGGCGCGCGCCGCGACGAGCGGCGCGAGTTCCTCGCCGGCGGCGTGCGCTGCGGTCTCGGCTTCGCGTTGGCGCTCGGTCAGGCGGGGCGGGTGCCGGTAGTGCCAGGCGGCCTCGATCAGCAGCCGGCGCGTGTGCACCGGCCCGGCCTTGGTGATGTGCCCGCGGTGCTGGGATTCGCCGCTGGAGTACTCCGATGGCGTCAGCCCGAGATAGCTCATCAGCTCCCTGGCCGATCCGAAGCGCCTGAAATCGCCGATCTCGGCCAGCAGACTCAACGCGGTCAGCGTCGCGATCCCCCGAAAGCTCGTCAACACGCGCACTCCGGGCTTCCAGCGGTCCGCATGGGCGAGCCGCGCGAGCTGCGCGTCGACGGTGCGCATCTGGGTCTCGATCATCTCCAGGTGCGCGCGCATCGTCTCCAACGCGAGCTGCGCGACCGGATCGCCGAGCTGCTGTTGGGCCACCCAGGTGCGGTGCTTGATCGTCCAGTGCTTGCCATCGGTGAACACATGCCCGTAGCGCAGCAACGCCTTGATCACGCGGTGTCGTGCCCGGGTGCGCGCGTCGCGCAGGTCCTCGCGGCAGCGGATCAGATCCCTAAGGCCTTCCTGCTCCGGGCTCGGCGGCATCACGAACGTCAGCTCAGCGGCCCGGAACAAGCGGACCAGCTTCTTGGCGTCGCGCCGGTCGGTCTTGACCCGATCGCCGGGCCGGACCGGCACCAGCGAGGGCGCGATCACGTCACACGCCACACCGAGCTCGTCGAGCAGCCGCTTGAGCGCCCAGCCCGTCGGCCCCGCCTCATAGGCGACCGCCAACCCCGCCGCGCCACCCAGCCGATCGATCAGCCGGCGGATCGCCTTCGGCGTGTTCTCGATCCGCGAGACCTCGGGCCGGCCACCCGACGGCGGCAACGTTGCCACCACGATCGAGAGCTTGTGCGCATCCAACGCGACCCACAGACGCACCTCCACTGGCGCGCACGAGCTAACGTCCGGCATGGCTGGTCCTCCTTCGCTTGCGGCTCTGGCCGAGACGGCCTCTCAACGACCGGCGAGGCTAACCCGCGCCCCAGCGAACGTTGAGGACCAGCCCCTCAAGCGTCCATGCTGACTAAC
>CAWKIT010000036.1:0-57562 GCA_963849695.1 uncultured Solirubrobacteraceae bacterium | reverse complement strand
TCCCTGAATGGCCTCCGGGCACGGTCGCCGTGCTCTCGACCGGTGGCGGCCGTCCGCACGCGATCCCTGTCTCGACCGCCGTGCGCGCCGGTTCGCGGACCATCGTGCTCGCCCTGGCGCGGCGGCGCGAGTCGCTCGCCCGGCTGCGCGAGGAGCCTCGCTGTGCGCTGACGGTGATGGCCGGCGGTGACATCGCCTTCACGGCCCACGGCCGTGCGACGATCGTGGAGGAACCGATGGCGGTGTCCGACCGCGTGGCCGCGGTACGCGTCGACGTCGACGCGATCCAGGAGCACGGCCAGGACACCTTCGACATCGACGACGGGGTGCGCTGGCACTGGACCGACGCGGAAGCCGAGCGGCACGACGCCGAGATCCGTGCCGCGCTGAGCCGCATCACCCCGTGAGCGAGCGGAGCAACCGGCGCGTGGATGCGGGAACCCGTTGTCAGTCCCGGAGGGGGAGCTTCTTACTCACTCTCCACGCGTGCCGGTCTCAAGTACTCACCCGAGGTGGCCGGGCGCCGGTGGTTGTACCCGTACTTCGCGAGACAAACCACGACGGTCAGGCTCCGGACCGACCTGGGCGTCAGCCCAGCCGGAGCCACTGACCGGTCGAGGGCACGCCGTCGGCGTCAACCGCGAAGGCCATGTACCAGCCGGGCGGAGCGAGGGTGCGGCGGCGCGGCAGGCGGAGGCGGATCTGTTCGGGCCCCGTGACCTCGAACGGCACGTCCAGCAGCCGCTGGTCGCTGTTGAACGCGTGCGTGGTGGCGCCGGCGCGGATCAGGTTGACCTCGCGCAGCGCCGCCGCCTCGGGCGTGGACGCGGTGAGCGTGGCGCCGTAGCCGGCGCGGTCGCGCGCGAGTGAGAGCCCCGGCCGGGGGCCGCGGAACAGGTACGGCGGGGAGAACACCTCGATCCGCAGCTCGTCGGCGCGCGGGCGCGGGTTCGAGCCGGCGGTGATGACGCGGCCGTCGGGAGTGAGCAGCGCGATCGAGTGGTACAGGCGCGGGACGCGCGACTTCGCCGCCTCGGTCCAGCGCCGCGTGCGCGGGTCGTAGATCTCGGCGTGCAGCGCCGCCTCGACCCGGTGCTCCTCGACCCGCGCGCCGCCGTTGGCGAGCACCGTGCGGTCGGGCAGCAGCGTCGCGTTGAGGTGCATGCGGGCATGGTGCAGTGACGCCGCCCGCGCGTAGCGTGGCGCGTCCGCCGACAGGTCGACGATCGCGGCGCTGTCCGTGGCCACATGCGGCGCCCTCAGATCCTCGCCGTCGCCGTGCTCGTGGATGTCGGCGCCGCCGCCCCCGATGATCATCACGCGCTGGTCCTGAGCCGGCCCGAGCATGACGCTGGCCGACTGGTTGCGCAGGTCGGCGGCGGGCAGCCCCGGCACGACCGTGGTGCGGCCGTTGGAGAGCCTCCAGAGCTGCGGCCGAGCGCCGCGGTTGCTGCTCATCTGGCCACCCGAGTAGAAGACGCGCCCGTCCGCCATCAGGAACAGGTGCGCGTACCACGGCAGCAGCCCGGGCGAGCGCAGGTTGCGCCAGCCGCCGCCCGTCTCGTAGACCTCCGGCACGCGGTCGAGCGTGCCGTCGGCTCCGCGGCCGGACACCGAGATCACGCGCCCGTCGCCGAGCGTGATCAGCGTCGGGTACCAGCGCGGCCGAAGCATTCGCCGCACGCGGCTCCACTTGCGCGTCTCCGGGTTGAAGGTGAGCGCGTCGCGCAGGCCGCGGAACGGGCTGTAGCGGCTGGTGCCGCCGGCCGCCAGCAGCCGCCCGCCGGCGAGGAACGACTGGCCGGCGCAGAACAGGTCGATCGGCGTGCGCGGCGCCGTGAAGCGGGCGCGCGGGTAGTGCCAGACGCGCGTCCGGTAGCGCTGCGCCTCGTGATCGTTGGGGTCGGCACCCGAGCCGGCGAAGAACAGCACGTCGCCGGTGTGCAGCAGCGCCGCATGGACGGCGAGGATCTGGGAGTCGAAGTCGAGCACGCGCCAGGCGCCGATGTCCGGCGCCTGCGCGATGTCGAGCTCGACCGGCGCGGCGTGGACGCGCCCGGCGGCGACCGCGACCAGCTCGGCACCGGGCGCGAAGGCGGCCGACACGCCGGGCGCTTCCGGCAGGTCCGGCAGCTCGGTCCACGGCCCCCAGCCGCCGGCCGCCCGGCCGGTCTCGTCGAGTCCCCAGCCGACCGTGTGCGCGCCGCCGCTCAGCACGAGCAGCTCGGGGCGGCCGTCGCCGTCGAGGTCCGCCACCGCCGCGCCGAGGTCGGCGGCCGGCCGCCAGTCCGGGATCGCCGTCCAGCCGGTCCACCGCTCGACGCCGCCGTCGGCGCCGAGGCCGAAGCCGACGCGGTAGTGCCCGGCCACGACCGCGATCAGCTCCGGGCGCCCGTCGCCGTCGAGATCGGCGACCGCCACGTCGCCGCCCGCGCCCGGCGGCTCCGGGATCGCGCGCCAGCGGCTCCAGCCGCCGCTCACGGCGCCGTCCTCGCCCAGATCGCGCCCGACCCGATAGTGGCCGCCGCTGAGCGCGATCGCCGCCCGCCGGCCGTCCAGCTCCGCGACCGCCAGGCCGGCGGTCGCCGCGCCCCGCCAGCCCGGGATGTCGTGCCACGGCCCCCAGCCGTCGGCTCCGAGCGCGCGGCCGACGCGGTACCGCCCGCCGGCCAGCACCACGAGGTCGCGGCCCGCGACGGCCGCCCCGACGGCGTCCCCCGCCGGCCAGTCCGGGATCGGCGCCATGCGGGGGACCCTAATCACCTCTTCGTGCGGCGGCTACCAGCGGTCCGGCTTGAGGGTCGGGCCGACGATGTGGCCGCCGCCCGCGGCGTGATGGTCGTGCCCGGTCTCGTGCGTGAAGTGCCCGACGTACCACAGGACGACGTTGGTGCCCACGAGCGACTCGCCGTTCACGAACGCGTCGAGGTGGGCGCGGGTCGAGGTCGCCACCGCGCCGTCGTCGATCTGGTTGGAGCGGTAGCGCAGCGCCCACAGGTCGCCGACGCCGTAGTTGTCGGCCTCGCCGTCGTTGGCGCCCGGCGTCAACACGTAGCCCGCGTCGTCGCCCTGGCTGCGCACCCGCCAGCGCCGCTTGCGGCCCGGGTTGCGGCTACGGCGGACCTCGTGGCTCAGCGTGTGCCACTTGCCGTCGTGACCCGCGAGCGGCGGGTCGTTGTGCTCGAGCACGACGTCGTCGCCGGCGCCGCCGATGTCGAAGTCGAGCCGCCAGTAGGCGTGATGGTGGTGCGTGTTGCAGACACAGGAGTCGTTGACCGCGTCGAACCCGAAACGCGCCTTGATGGTCCCGTCGGCGTGCAGGCGCCAGCGGCTGACGTAGCGGTACCAGCCCGCCGCGAGCTCGCTCACGAGCACCACCTCCTGGCCGTCGACGTAGATCGCCACGCCGGCGAAGTTGCCCTGGTCGCTGCGCGACTCGAGGATCGTCTCGGCGGGCTGTGGGCAGAGCCGGAAGCCGGGCGCGACCGCGGCGCCCTGCGCCTTGAAGCGGCTCTCCTCGTTCTGCCAGTCGCGGTACGGGCCGCAGGCGTTCTGGTCATAGCGGACGTTGAGGATCGGTACGTGGGCGCGGCGCAGAACGCGCCGGCCGCGATAGGCGACGCCCCGCAGCTCGACGCCTGAGCCCATGTCGCCGGACGAGGCGGCGGGCCGGACGGCGATCAGCCGCCACAGCCGCTCGCCGTCCTGGGTGACGGTGATGCGGGCGGCGCCGGCGCGTGATGTCACGGTCCCCTGGCCGGCGTTCGGGATGCCGCAGCGCCGCGCCTCGGCCCGCGAGGTGGGCGGCGCCTTGGAGTCGTAGCGCACGACCTCGCGGCGGCCGACCCGGACGCCGACGATCTCATGCCCCTCGTCGCCGTTCGCGGGTGCGAGGCCGACGGTGACGACGCGCTCGACGCGGCCGTCCGGCAGCTCCTCGCCGGCCAGCGGCGGCATCGAGCGGTACGCGACCAGGCGGCCGTCGCGCACCGCCGGCCCGAGCTCCGCGTGCTCGCGCACGACGTCGAGCGCGGCCTCCAGCTCGTCGGCGCCGGGCAGCGGCTGGCGCGAGGTCTCGACGACCCGGGTCGGGGCGCCGCCGTCGAGCGGGACGTCGACGAGCACCGCCCGCTCCTGTTCGTAGTCGTACAGAGCCGCCCGCACGGCCTCGGGCGGCACGGGCTCGGCGCCGGCGTCGAGCGGCCTCAGTCCGACGAGCCGCGCGCCTTCGCGCACGGCCGCCTGCGCCGCCTCGGCGACCCGATCGGGATCGGGGCCCCACGGCTCCACCTTCACTTCGAGCGGTCCGGGCATGGAGGCGATCCTCCAGCAGCCGGGACTCAGGGTCAACCCCGAGTGGTGAGGATCAGCCGACCTGCGGGCCGCCGAGCTGCGCGCGCAGCGTGGCGATCTCGGTGACGGCGAGGCCGACGTAGATGTTGCGCGAGGCCTCGATGTCGTTCTGGAGGTCGGTCATGTAGAGCTCGTTGCCACCCAGGCCGGCCTCGACCGCGTCGAGGCGCTCGGCCTCTAGGCGGCGGAGCTTCGCGAGTGCGTCGAGGGTGGCGGTCATGGGCGACAGAGTCACATCGCGAGGGGCCGGCTCCAATGCGGGCAGACCCGCGTCCTCGAGGTGGCGATCCAGCGTGTGGGGGTACGGTCAGCCCCCCGTCCCCTCGCGCCAGCGCAGCCTCAGCCGGTCGGGCTCGACCGACACGATCTCGACGTCCTCCCGGCGGCCCGGCGCGGCGGTCGGCCTGTCGGCCGGGCCGGGGCCGTAGACGAGCAGCTCGCCACCGGGCCGGAACTCGATCCCGCGCCGGCCGCGCGCCGGCGGGATGTCGGCGTCCGACGGGCGGTAGACCCGCACGTCGCCCTCGTCCTCCTCGCGCACGTGCACCCAGCGCCGGAGCAGCTCGTCCGGCCACTCGCTCATCGCCGCAAGCCTACTTGCGCCCCGTCCGGGGGCCGAACTAGGGTCGGCGCCAGCGACCAAGGAGGCCCCGATGGCGGACGACGAGGCACCGACCCGCCGGTACTGCGCAGCGAGCGAGGTTCACCGTCAGCTGCTGTCCGTCGACCCGGACTACCGGCAGGCGCGGCAGCAGATCGAGGACCAGACCGACGCCGACCAGGCGCGCGGGTTCGCCGCCGCGGCGCCGCGCACGCGCACGATCCCGACCGTCGTCCACGTCGTCTACCGGACCGAGCGCCAGAACATCTCCAACGCCCAGATCAACAGCCAGATCCGCATCCTCAACGAGGACTTCCGCAAGAAGAACGCCGACCGCACGAAGGTCCCGGACGTCTTCAAGCCGCTGCACTCCGACTGCCGCATCCAGTTCCGGCTCGCCAACAAGGACGTCTTCGGCAACGCCGCCTCGGGCATCACGCGCACGCGCACGAGCGTGCCGTCGTTCAGCTTCGACGACGGCGTGAAGTCGAGCCGCACCGGCGGCGCCGACCCGTGGCCGGCGCGCCGCTACCTCAACATCTGGGTCTGCAACCTCGGCGAGGGCCTGCTCGGCTACGCGCAGTTCCCGGGCGGCCCGTGGGCGACCGACGGCGTCGTGATCCTGCACACCGCGTTCGGCGACACCGGCACCGCGCGGCCGCCGTTCGACAGGGGCCGCACGACCACCCACGAGGTCGGCCACTGGCTCAACCTGTTCCACATCTGGGGCGACGACGGGACCGGGTGCCGCGGCACCGACCACGTGCCGGACACGCCGAACCAGGCGAGCGAGAACTACGGCGAGCCGACGTTCCCGCACGTCTCGTGCAACAACGGCCCGAACGGCGACCTGTTCATGGACTACATGGACTACGTCGACGACCGCGCGATGTTCATGTTCACCACCGGCCAGGCGACGCGCATGAACGGCGCGCTCAACGGCTGGCGCAAGAAGCTGTTCGAGAGCATGCCGCGGTTCCCGGGCGTGCTCGGCCCGGGCGCGCGCCGCCGGCCCGCGGTCAAGAAGGTGCAGGAGGAGCTGCGCGACCGCTGGGACCACCCGGACCTGCGTCGCCGACGGGATCTACGGCGAGCAGACCGAGCGGATCGTCCGCACCTTCCAGCGCCGTCGCCACGGGCCGCCGTGGAAGCTGCGCGACAGCGGCAAGGTCGACAAGAAGACCTGGGCGGCGATCTTCGCCTGACCCGCGCGGCCGCCGAAAGCCAAGGGTTTGCCATCGATCCGGAGGCTCGGCTAGTCTCGCCTCTAGCCCAAGGAGGCGGGACGCTTGGCATCCCCCGATGTGACCATCGAACTGTGTGGCCATCTCTCGGTCAGCGTCGATGGACGCGGACGTGAGGGAGACCTTCCCGGTCGGCAGGGCCGGCTCGCCCTTGCCCATCTTGCGCTCAACCGCAGCCGCGCGGTCACGCGCGAGCGCCTGATCGCCGCCCTGTGGGGCGAGGACGCCTCGGCCGGGCACGGCCAGGCGCTCAACGTCGTGCTCTCCAAGCTGCGGCGCGCGCTCGGGCCCGAGGTGCTCGAGAACGCCGGCGAGCGCGCCGTCCAGCTCACCCCCGCCGCCACCGTCGACCTGGACGCCGCCCAACCCGCGCTCGACACCGCCTTCGCGGCCCGCGACCGCGGCGACTGGCCGGCCGTGGTCGAGGGCGCCGGACAGGTCGCCGCCCTCGCCGACGCCGGGCTGCTGCCCGGCTACGAGGCGCCGTGGCTCGAGGAGCCGCGGCGGCGGCTGGAGGAGCTCGGCCTGCAGGCGCGCGAGCTGCGCGCCGACGCCGGTCTTGCGGTGGGCGGCGCCGAGCTCGCGCACGCCGAGCGGGCGGCCCAGGAGCTGGTCGAGCTGGCGCCCTTCCGCGAGAGCGGCTACCTGCTGCTGATGCGCGTGCGCGAGGCGCAGGGCAACCTCGTCGAGGCGCTGCGCGTACACGAGCGGTTGCGCACGCTGCTGCGCGACGAGCTCGGCGTCGCGCCCGGGCCGCAGGTCCAGGCCGAGTTCGAGCGGCTGCTGAACGCCGAGCGGGCTGAGCCCGCGCCGCCTCCCGCCGCCCCGCCCCCCGCTCCACAGCTCGACGCCGCCCCCGCCTTCTTCGCCACCCGCAGCGGCGCCGCGTTCGTCGGCCGCCGCTCGGAGCTCGAGCGGCTGCGCGGATACCTCGAGCGCGCGATCGAGGGCAGCCGCCAGCTCGTGCTGCTCGAGGGCGAGCCGGGCATCGGCAAGACCCGCCTCGCGCTGCAGTTCATGGAGGCCTGCGAGGCCGGCGACGCGCTGGCGCTCTACGGCCGCTGCGACGCCGAGACGCTCGTGCCCTACCAGCCGTTCGTCGAGGCGCTGCGGGGCTACCTCGCGCGGGCGCCGGAGCAGGTCGCGCACTGGAGCACGCAGTACGGCGCCGAGCTCGGCCGCGTGATCCCGGAGGTGGCCGCCACCGGCGAGCCGGCCGGCGGCGAGGACGAGGAGCGCTACCGGCTGTTCGAAGCGGTCTCCGAAGTCCTGAACGACATCGCCCGCAGCCGGCCGGTGGTGCTCGTGCTCGACGACCTGCATTGGGCCGACAAGCCGACGCTGCTGATGCTCCGCCAGCTCGTCCGCGCGGCCGGCGAGTCGCCGCTGCTGATCGTGGCCACGATCCGCGACACCGAGCGCCCCGCCCCGCTCGTCGACATGCTCGTGCAGCTCCGCCGCGAGCACTTCTTCGAGCGGATCGAGCTGTCGGGGCTCGACGAGTCGGACTCCAGCGCGCTGATCGGCGAGTTCGGCCCACAGGGCATCCCCGCGCACGTCAACCGCGCGCTGTGGGAGGAGACCCGGGGCAACCCGTTCTTCCTCGAGGAGATGATCCGCCACCTCGGCAGCGCGACCTTCACGCCCGACAGCAACGGCTGGCCGCTGGAGCTGCCCGAAGGCATCCGCGAGGTGATCGGTCGGCGGCTGGCGACGCTGTCCGAGCGCGCGAGCACGGTGCTGACCACCGCCGCGGTGATGGGCCGGGAGTTCCGCGTCGAGGTGCTCGAGGCGGTCGGCACGCTCGACGAGGACGAGCTCGACGAGGTGATCGAGGAGAGCGTGGACGCGCACGTGATCGCCGAGGTGCCCGGCACGTACGGGCGCTGCTCGTTCACGCACGCGCTGATCCGCCAGACCCTGTACGACGGCCTCACGGCGACGCGGCGCGCCCGGCTGCACCTGCGCGTCGGCGAGGCGCTCGAGCGGCTCGACACGGGCGAGGCCGACGCGCCGCTGGCCGAGCTCGCCCACCACTTCTCGCTCGCTCCGCCCGCCCGCGGCGCCCCGAAGGCGGTCGAGTACGCCGAGCGCGCCGCCCGCAGCGCCGCCGCCGCGCTCGCGTACGAGGAGGCGGCGCGGCTGTACGAGGTGGCGCTGCGGGCGCTCGAGCAGGCGCCGGGCGACGCCGAGCGCCGCTGCCGGCTGCTGCTCGGCTGCGGCGACGCCCAGAACAAGGCCGGCGACACGCGCGACGCGCGGGCCACGTTCCGCGAGGCGGCCGACGTCGCGCGCGCGCTCGGTTCCGCGCGCCTGCTCGCCCAGGCCGCGCTCGGGTTCGGCGCGCCGGGCCAGATGACGGGCGGGATCATCGACGAGGACCTGGTCGCGCTGCTCGCGGAGGCGCTCGCCGCCGTCGGGACCGACGACCCGGCGCTGCGCGCCCGCCTGCTGGCGCGGCTGGCAATCGAGCTGAGCTTCTCCGGGGCGCGCGAGCGCCGCGAGGAGCTCAGCGGCGAGGCGGTCGAGCTCGCGCGCCAGGTCGGCGACACGCGCGGGCTCGGCTTCGCGCTCGTCGCCCGCCACTGGTCGCTGTGGGGGCCGGGCAACGTGCAGGACCGGCTGCAGGCTGCGAACGACCTGCTGGGCCTGGCCGAGAGCTCGGGCGACGAGCGGCTCGCGCTCGCCGGCCACCGCTGGCGGATGATCGACCTGCTCGAGCTCGGCGACATCGACGCCGTCGACATCGAGATCGACGCGTACGCGCAGATCGCCGCCCGCAAGCGGCGGCTGGCGGACCAGCTGTACGTGCACATCTACCGCGCGATGCGGCTGCTGCTGGCGGGCGATTTCGAGCAGGTCGAGGCGGAGGGCTGGGCGGCCGTGGCACTCGGCAACCGCATACAGGACCCCAACACCGGCAACGCCACGCTGCTGCAGGCGTGCACGATGCGGCGCGAGCTCGGCGGCCTCGAGCGGCTCGAGGGGCCGGTGCGGGCGTACAGCGAGCGGTTCGCGTCGATCCCCGGCTGGCGCTGCGTGCTCGCGCACCTGCTCGCCGAGACCGGCCGCGCCGACGAGGCGCGGGCGATCCTCGACGACTTCGCGGCCTCGGGCTTCGAGGGCATCCCGCTCGACGGCATCTGGCTCGGTGCCGTCGCCTACCTCGCCGAGACCGCGGCCGCGATCGGCGATCCGACGCACGCGGCCGCGCTGCACGACATGCTCCAGCCGTACGCGGACCGCAACGTGGCGGTCGGGTTGTCGGCGACGTGCACGGGCTCGGCCGCCCGCCACCTCGGCCTGCTGGCGGGCCTGCTCGGGCGCCGCACGCCCGCGATCGCCTATTTCGAGACCGCGCTGGCGATCAACGAGCGGATGCGCGCGCGGCCGTGGGTGGCGCGCACGCAGATCGAGTTCGCGCGGCTGCTGTCAGAGGAGGCGAACGGCCGCGACCGCGCCGGCGAGCTGCTCGAAGCCGGGCTCGCCGAGGGTCAGCGGCTCGGCATGCCGCGACTCGTCGAGCTCGGCGAGCAGGTCCGCGCGGGCGCCGCGGTCACGCCGCCGGCCTGAGCACGGAAGTCGCCGTCATGGCGCCAACTCTACGGTCAGAGTTTCGGCCCTCTGCGCCGCCTTGGCGCGCGCTTGTAGGACGAATGGCCACGAACGGGCACGCTTCGCGTCCTGTTCGCTACACAGTAGGGGTGAACGCAGGGTCTTCCGACATAGATGCGGCCGTCGACGCGCTGCGCTCGCGGCTGCCCGAGCCGCTCGCCCCGCTCGCGGATCTCGCCTACAACTACCGCTGGTCCTGGACGCCCGGCGGCCCCGAGCTGCTCGCCTCCGTCGATCCCCGGCGGTGGGAGCTGTGCCTCGGAAACCCGGTCCGCCTGCTCGAGGAGACCGCGCCGGCGCGGCTCGCCGAGCTCGCGCGCGACGACGCTTTCCTGACGCGGCTCACCGCCCTTCATGACGCCGTCAGCGCCGAGTTGGCCGAGCCGCTGCTCGACGAGCCCGTGAGCGAAGACCGGCCCGCCGCCTTCTTCTGCGCCGAGTACGCGATCCACAAGTCGCTGCCGGTGTACTCGGGCGGCCTCGGCGTGCTCGCCGGCGACATCCTCAAGGAGGCGTCCGACATGGGGCTGCCGCTGGTCGCGGTCGGCCTCATGTACCGCCACGGCTACTTCCGCCAGCGGATCGACGGGTCGGGCTGGCAGCACGAGTACTGGGTCGAGACCGACCCCGACCGCGTGCCCGCCGCCCTGATCTGCGGCGACGACGAGCGGCCGCTGTGCATCCAGGTCCCGATCGGCGAGCGGACGGTGGTCGCCCAGGTGTGGCGGGTGAACGTCGGCCGCGTGCCGCTGCTCCTGCTCGACGCCGACCGGCCGGAGAACGACCTCACCGACCGCTGGATCACCTCGCGCCTGTACGTCGGCGACCCCGGCGTGCGGCTCAGCCAGTACACGCTGCTCGGCGTCGGCGGCGTGCGCGCGCTCCACGCCCTCGGCATCGACCCCGGCGTCCTGCATCTCAACGAGGGCCACGCCGCCATGGCCTGCCTGGAGCTGGCCCGCGCCGAGCGCGAGCGCACCGGCGCCTCGGTCGAGGACGCGTTCGAGGCCGTGCGCCAGCGGACCGTGTTCACCACCCACACGCCGGTACCGGCAGGCAACGACACCTATCCGGCCACCCAGATGTCCGAGACGCTGGCCGGCATCGCGGACGAGATGGGAGTCGACGCCGAGTCGCTGGTGCGGCGCGGCCGCACGCACCCCGACGAGGGCGCGGAGCCGTTCGGCGTCACCCAGTTCGCGCTGCGCTCGAGCCGGATCGCCAACGGCGTCAGCGCCCGCCACGGCGAGGTCGCGCGCGAGATGTGGCACGAGCTGTGGCCGGACCGGGTGGTCGATGACGTGCCGATCACGCACGTCACGAACGGCGCCCACATCCCGACCTGGATCGGCGGCCCGATGCGCGAGCTGCTCGACCGCCACCTCGGCGAGGGCTGGCCCGAGCGCGCCGTCGACCCGGCGACGTGGGAGCCGGTCGACGAGATCCCGTCCTCGGAGCTGTGGGCGGCTCGCGCCGCCCAGCGCAGCGACCTGATCGACGTCGTGCGTGAGCGCAGCGTCGGCGACCGCCTGGGCCGCGGCGACACCGCCGAGTACGTGCGCGCGGCGGCGGAGGCGCTCGACCCGGATGTGCTCACCGTCGGCTTCGCGCGGCGCGTCGCCACCTACAAGCGGCTCGACCTGCTGCTGCGCGACGTCGACCGCGCGCTGGCGCTGCTGTCCGACGAGGAGCGTCCCGTGCAGCTGATCCTGGCCGGCAAGGCGCACCCGAAGGACGACCCCGGCAAGCGGCTCGTGCAGCGCCTGTTCGAGATGAAGGGCCATCTCAACGTCGGCCGCCGGGTCGTGTACCTCGACGACTACGACCTGGCCCTCGGCGCCGCGATGGTGCGCGGCTGCGACGTGTGGGTGAACGTCCCGCGCCCGCCGCTCGAGGCGAGCGGCACCAGCGGCATCAAGTCGGCGATCAACGGCGGGCTGCAGCTGAGCGTGCTCGACGGGTGGTGGCCGGAGGCGTGCGACGGCTCCAACGGCTGGGCGATCTCCGGCGAGGTCGACCACGACCACGGTGCGCAGGACTGGCGCCATGCCGACGAGCTGTACCGGCTGCTGATCGACGAGGTGGTGCCGACGTTCTACGGCCCCGTCGCGGGCGGCCCCCCGGAGGACTGGCTCGCCATGGTGCGGTCGTCGCTGCGCACGATCGGCCCGGGCTTCGGCGCCGGGCGGATGGTGCGCGACTACGCCGAGCGGATCTACCCCGCTCACGTGGGGGCGCGGGCGTAGCGTTCTGGCTGAAGGCGGTCGGCCACGCACGCGGGCCGCTCGGCGAGCGCTGGCTCGACGAGCGGCCTGAGCTGCTGCGCCGCACCGGCTTCCCTCGCCGGCCGCGGATCGAGCCGGGCGACCGGCTGGTCCTGTACGCGTCGGTGTGGCGGCGCGTGTTCGCGATCTGCGAAGCGGTCGGCGAGCCGGTCGAGCGCGACCACCCACGGTGGCCGTGGATCGTGGAGATCGAGGCGCTGCTGGTCGTGCCGGTGCTCGACGCCGCGCCGCCGGTCGAGGCGATCGGCGTCGCCGCCCGCTCGATGAGCCAGCAGTCGCACATCAGGATCGAGGCAGGGCACTACGATCGAGCCGTGGACGCGATCGCGTCGGTCGCGGTGCGGGAATGACCACCGCGCGGATGTGCGCGGTGGCGGCCGCGGCTGTCGCTGCGGGGGTGGCGGTGTGCGTGATCGTGCTCGCCAGCGACCATCAGGAGGCGAAGGCGGCGTTCGCGATCTTCGGTCCGGCGGTCGGCTGGGGGTTCGTCGGCACCGGGCTGTACGCGTGGCGCCGCGAGCCGCGCAACCGCACCGGGATGCTGATGGTGCTGCTCGGCTTCGCGTGGTTCCTGTCCACGCTCGAGGCCTCGGACTCGCGCCTCCTGTACACGCTGGCGATCACGGTCGGGGGCCTGTGGGGCAGCCTCTTCCTGCACCTCGGCATCAGCTTCCCGGACGGGCGGATCAAGTCCACGCTGGACCGGTGGATCGTCCGCGCCGGCTACGTGATCTTCCCGCTCGCGTTCGCCCCCGGGCTCCTGTTCACCGGCCCGGAGCAGTTCGACTGCCCGAGCTGCCCGGAGAGCCTCCTGCTGATCCGGCCCGACGACGACCTGGCGCGGCTCGGGATGGCGCTCGGCGGGTTCCTGTACGGCTCGCTGTTCGTCGTCGTCGTGGTCCGCACGGTGCGGTATTGGCGCGCCGCCGGCCCGTTCGAGCGGCTCCAGCTCACGCCGGTGTACGTGAGCGCGCTGTTCACGTTCCTGCTCGTGACCATCGCCCGCTCCGGCGCGGGCGAGGCGGCGTGGTGGGCGGCGTTCATCTCGGCCTGGCTGACCCCCTTCGCCTTCCTCGGCGGGCTGCTGCGCCGCCGCATCTCGGTCCTCGTCGAGGAGCTGCACGCCTCCCGCGCGCGGATCGTCGAGGCCGGCGACGCGGCGCGGCGCAAGCTCGAGCGCGACCTGCACGACGGAGCGCAGTCGCGGCTCGTCGCGCTCGCGCTGCTGCTGCGCTCGGCGCGCACGCGGGCCGGCGACGACGCGAAGCTCGCCGAGCTGCTCGACCGGGCGCAGGAGGAGCTGACGACCAGCCTCGAGGAGCTGCGCGAGCTGGCCCGCGGCATCCACCCGGCGGTGCTGTCCGAGCGCGGGCTCGAGCCGGCGCTGGAGGCGCTGGTCTCACGCGCTCCGCTGCCGGTGACGCTCGAGGCGCGCACGGACGAGCGGCTCCCCGGCCCGGTCGAGAGCACCGCCTACTTCGTCGTGTCCGAGGGGTTGACGAACGTGGCCAAGTACGCCCGGGCCACGCACGCCACCGTCTCGGTCGAGCGGGTCGACGGAAGCGTGATGGTCGAGGTCGCCGACGACGGCGTCGGCGGAGCCGACGCGGCGACCGGCTCCGGCCTCCGAGGGCTGGCCGACCGCGTCGCCGCGGTCCAGGGCACGCTGTGGCTGGACAGCCCGGCCGGGCGCGGGACACGGTTGCGGGCGAAGATCCCGGTGTGAATGGTTGCGCCGGAGAACGTCAACTGCGGCTGGGTAGGTGAGCTAGGAAGCCAGCCGCGCGGTGAAATCCGGGGGGGTGTCACGGATTCCTTGCCCAGGAGGCAAGTTTCCTGGGTCACCCCCCTCGCCAGCCACGCGGGCGGCTCCCTCGCTTCCTTACCCAGCCGCAGTTGACGTTCGCCGAGACCGCCACCATGTAAACGGCCCTGACTTCGATACGGCCTACCTTGGTCGGTATGGAGCAACGCGAACTAGGAGCCGGCGGACTCAAGGTGTCCGCCCTCGGCCTCGGCTGCATGGGGATGTCGGCCTTCTACGGCACCACCGATGCGGACGAGTCGATCGCCACCATCCACCGCGCCATCGAGCTCGGGATCACGTTCTTCGACACCGCCGAGCTGTACGGCCCGCACGACAATGAGGAGCTGCTCGGCCGCGCGCTGGCCGGCCGCCGCGACGAGGCCGTGATCGCGACCAAGTTCGGCGTGCGGCCGAACGCCGACGGGCCGGCCGGCCGCCGCCTCGACGGCACGCCGGGCAACGTCCGCCAGTCGATCGAGGGCTCGCTGAAGCGCCTCGGCACCGATCACGTCGACCTCTACTACCAGCACCGGATCGACCCGCAGACACCGATCGAGGACACGGTCGGCGCGCTCGCCGAGCTCGTCCAAGAGGGCAAGGTGCGGTACCTCGGGCTCAGCGAGGCCTCGCCGGAGACGATCCGCGCCGCTCACGCCGTGCACCCGATCGCGGCGGTCCAGTGGGAGTACTCGCTGTTCACGCGCGACGTCGAGCGCGAGGTGCTGCCGACCCTGCGCGAGCTCGGCATCGGGCTGGTCGCCTACTCCCCGCTCGGGCGCGGCTTCCTCTCGGGCCGCTTCAGCTCGGCGGAGGACCTCGACGCCGACGACTGGCGCCGCACCCAGCCGCGCTTCCGCGCCGACAACGCGGAGCGCAACCTCGAGCTGGCGACGAAGGTGTCCGAGCTGGCTGAGGAGAAGGGCGTCACTCCGGCGCAGCTCGCGCTCGCCTGGGTGCTCGCCCAGGGCGACGACGTCGTGCCGATCCCGGGCACCAAGCGGCGGTCGTACGTCGAGCAGAACGCCGCGGCGGTCGACGTCGAGCTGACCGCGGACGAGCTCGAGCGGGTCGGCGCCGCGGTGGGTGCGCCCGCAGGGGACCGCTACGACGAGGCGGGGATGCGGTCGGTCAACGCATGAGGTGAGATAGCCGCACCCGTGCTCTAGGGGTGACCCCTCTGCGCGGCGGCGCGCGCCGCGGGACGATCCGTGCATGATCGAGACCGCCACGTCCGTGACCGTGATCCACGGCGCCATGCTGAGCTTCGAGACCGTCGAGGCGCGCGCCGCCGACCAGGCGCCGGCGCGGATGCGCGAGCATCACGAGACGCTGCTGCGGGTGATCGCCGGCATCGTCGGGCTCGAGCTCGAGGGGTCCGAGCGGACGCTGGTGCTCGAGAGCGAGGCGCGGATCGCCCCCGGCGTGCCGCACCGGCTGTGGAACGCCGGCGCCGGCGACGCGCGGATCGTCCAGGAGTTCCGGCGGGTCTCCTAGCCCTCGCGATGCCTTCACGCAGGGCCGCTTGCCGAGGCGGTCCCTGAACGCGGCGCTTGCCATGCTGGACGGCGGTGACCCGCCGCTTGGTCCAGCTCTACGTCTCGCTGGTGGTCTACGGCGTCTCGATGGCGATGATGATCCGCTCCGGGCTGGGGAACATGCCCTGGGACGTGCTCCACCAGGGGCTCGCGGAGCGGCTCGGGCTCCCGTTCGGCGTGGTCATCGTGATCGTCAGCGCGCTGGTGCTGCTGGCCTGGTGGCCGCTGCACGAGCGGCCCGGGCTGGGGACGATCTCCAACGTCGCGGTGATCAGCGTGGTGATCGACCCGGCGCTCGCGATCATTCCCGAGACCGGGAATCTGGCCGCGCGAGTGGCGTTGGCGGTCACCGGCGTCGTGCTCAACGGGGCTGCGACCGCGGCCTACATCGGCGTGCACTTCGGCCCCGGTCCGCGTGACGGGCTGATGACCGGGCTCGTCAGGGTCACGGGCGCGTCGGTGCGGCTGGTGCGCACGGCGATCGAGGTCTCGGTCGTGGTCACGGGCTTCCTGCTGGGCGGGACGCTGGGCGCGATCACCGTGCTCTACGCGCTGGCCATCGGCCCGCTCACGCAGCTCTTCCTGCCACTCCTGAGCGTCCGCGTCCCCGAACGAGGACGCAGCTGACCGGCGGCCCGGCATCGAGGCGATACCCCTCGCCTCCCATCGACCCTGAGTCACACTGAGGACACGAAGATGTCGAGCCCGATCGAACGACGCGCTTTTCTTCGGCTCACCGTGGCGGGCGTCGCCGGTGCGGCGGCCGGCGTGCCGTTGGGGGCCTGCGGAGCAGGGTCGCCGAGCAGCATCAACACCAACGTACGCGGCGGAGTCAGTCGTGGCCACCGGTTCGCGGGTGCGAGCCGTACTCGTCGTCGGTGACGTGCCGTCCCCATGTGACGGGGCTGCCGGACTCGTCGTACTGGTGCATGGCGAGGTGGGCCATGAAGCGATCGGGGGCCGCGCCGTGCCAGTGGTTCTCGCCGGGCTCGAAGAACACGCGGTCGCCGGGGCGGATCATCTCGACCGGGCCGTCCTCGCGCTGGCACAGGCCGACGCCTTCGGTCACGAAGATCGTCTGGCCGTGCGGATGGGTGTGCCAGGCCGTCCGGGCGCCAGGGGCGAAGTGCACGGCGGCGGCCGCGAACGTCGAGGTGGCCTGCGGTGCGGCGACGGCGTCGATGTAGACGTCGCCGGTGAACCAGTCCGCCGGGCCTTTCTGGGTCTCGCCGCTGCTGCGGGTGATCTGCATGCAGGTTCTCCTGAGATAGGCGGTTCGATCAGGGCCGCAGGAGGACCTTGATCGCTTCGCGCTGGTCCATCGCACGGTAGGCGGCGGCGGCCTCCTCGAGCGGCAGCTCCAAGTCGAAGACCTTGCCGGGGTTGATCCGGCGGTTCCAGATGAGGTCGATCAGCTCGGGTAGGAAGCGGCGCACGGGGGCCGGCCCGCCGTGGAGGTGCACCAGGCTCCAGAACAGGTCCATCCCGGGCACCGCGACGTCGTGAGCGACGCCGACGAACCCGACGTGCCCGCCGGGCCGCGTGGCGCCGATGGCCTGCATCATCGACTGCTGCGTGCCGACCGCCTCGACCACGGAGTGGGCGCCGAGTCCGTTCGTGAGTTCCTTGATCGCGGCCACCCCGGCGTCGCCGCGCTCTTGGACGATGTCGGTCGCGCCGTACTCGCGCGCCAGGCGCTGGCGTGAGTCGTGGCGGCTCATGGCGATGATCCGCTCGGCGCCCAGTTGCCTGGCAGCCAGGACGGCGAGCAGCCCGACGGCGCCGTCCCCGACGACGGCGACGGTCTTGCCCGGGCCGGCCTCGGCCGCCACGGCGCCGAACCAGCCCGTGCCGAGGACATCGGACGCCGACACCAGGCTCGGGATCAGCTCGTCGGCGGGGATGTCGGGGGTGGCGACGAGGGTGCCGTCGGCAAGCGGGACGCGCAGCAAATCGGCCTGTGCGCCCAAGGCGCCCATGGGCACGCGGTCGACGCAGGCGCTCTGGTAGCCGGCCCGGCAGATCTCGCAGGTGTTGTCAGAGGCCCAGAACGAGCCGACCACGAATTGGCCCGGCTCGATGGTCTCGACCTCTTCGCCGACCTCCTCCACCATCCCCGCGTATTCGTGACCCATCGGCATCGGCCACGCGGAATCCTCGGTCCCGATCCCTCGGTACGGCCACAGGTCCGAGCCGCACACGCATGCGGCCGACACGCGGATGACCGCGTCCGTCGGCTCGACGATCCGCGGCTCCTCGCGCTCCTCGACCCGCACGTCGCCGGGGCCATACATCACCGCTCCACGCACGACAGTCTCCTTTCGCTGGTCATCTCCATCGGTCGTCTACCCCGCCGGTCAGGCGGCGGCACGGGCGTCGTCGTGGGCGAGGCTGGTCGATACCGCGGACCCGGGCACACGATCTGCCGAGGCGCTGGGCCTGCTCGGCAGCCTGGCCGCGACGGCCGCCGCCGAGAGCATGCTGCCCGCGCCTGGCGAGGCTCGGCCGTAAGCCACTTCGGCGCGCTCAGCCGCGGGTACGCCGGCCGTGTGGGGTCGAAGGCGAAGCTGAGCAGCAGCCGGACCACAGCGTGCGGGCGACGATGGCGGACGCTCGGCGGCGCGCCAGGTGACGGGAGACCGATCGCCCGGGCTCACCTCGCGGATCCAGGGTGAGCTCAGCCTGTCTTGTACATGAGCACGACGTTGTCGATCACGAAGTCGTCGACGTCGCCGGAGGGTGAGCCGGAATTCGTGCGCGCCTCGACGTGGAGGATGTTGCCGCTGCCGCGCAGCGTGTTCGGCGCCACGAGCAGCACCTGCGCCGCCCACGCCTTCTTGTCCTCGGTCGTCGTGGGCAGGCCGAACAGGGTCTGGCCGTTCACCGTGAAGACGTTCTTCTCGCTGTTGACGTGCAGCGCCTGGAACATGAGCACGGATTGCTGGCCCGGGTCCACGCCGGGGCAGTCGAACCGGAAGTCCTTCCGGCGGCCCGCGAACACGCCGGGCAGGAAGTCCTGCTCGTCGCCGAAGTGGTTGCGCTGGTTGACGATCACGGAATAGTTCATGGGGCTCCGATCGGGGAGGAAGGGCTGCAACGTCTCGCGGATGCGCTGCCGGCACACGGGGCAGAACGGGTCCCTCAGGTCGTTCATGGCGCACGTGAATCGGGGACGCCAGAGGCCGCAGCGGAACCGCCCGGCGCCCTCGAAGGCGCCGACCAGGGAGGCCGGTATCGGGCTCGGCTGGGGATCGCACCTGGTGCAGTCCGGGTTGGTGGTGGTGGGCAGCGGGGTGCCGGGGAGCACGTGGGCGCCCCACTTGAGGGTGGCGCGGTCGGGGTCTGCCGTGATGTTCGGCTCGACCGGCTCGTCGCCCTCGTAGCGGTCGCGGTCGCCGCCGGCCTCGCAGTACTCGTCGGCCAGCCCGAAGCCGGAGTGGCCGAGCTCGTGGATCGCGATCTTCTCGGCATCGGCGGCCAGCGAGTACACGGGCACCCCCGCCGCGCCCGACCCGCCGTACTTCGTCGCGTTGACGATCACCACAGCGACGTGCCACTCTGGCACCGCTTCGCTCGCCGTCTCCATCACCGTCTCGGTGTCGACGAGGAGCAAGCGATCGATGCCCGCACCGCAGTACGTGGCGTCAAAGAAGGTCGCGGGCGTGGCCCCGGTGCCGCCGCAGGCCTCCGGGTCGTCGGCGCCGCTATCGGTGGACGCCACGTCGACGCGGAAGACGTTGATCGCGCGTTCGTTCTCGTCGAACGGCGTCGTGGCCAGCAGCGCGTCGGCGAACCGCTGCGCATCGCCGGCGAACTGCCCGAGCTCGGACTCGCGATAGCCCTCCGACAGGACCACGGCGTTCCAGCGCGCGGCGGCGGGACCGTGGTCGACGATCTTCGCCGTGCCGATCACACGGCCGTCCGAGGCGCTCATCGTGGCTCCTCGGTGAGCGGCAGGCGGGCGATCTCCTCCAGGCGCAGGGCTCCGGCCCGCCGTGTACGACCGCCGCGCACGAGCGCTACGTGGTCCGCGCCCTCGATGTCGGGGACCAGCACGGAGAACGTGCGCCGGCCCGGTGCGCGCACATGGGCAAACCCCTCGCCGCCGGGCTCGGCCGGCACCTCGATCTCCGCCTCGAGCGGGTCGGGCATCGCGCGCCGGTAGCGCGTGCGCTCCTCCGCGTCTCTCAGCTCGACCCAGAACCCGGTCGCCGGGGAGGCATCGGCGAGCGGGCCGGTCGACGGCACGATCATCTCCACCCGGCGCCGGGAGCGCACGCGGACCTGGCCCGCGGCGTCAGTGGTGCAGACCAGGCGCCACGCGCGTTGCGGACCCTGGCCGACGTTCACCGGACGATCCATTGGGAAACTCCTCGGGTCGATATCGCAAACGGCACCGCCTCGCGGCGTTCGGGCGCTCCAGCCCTACCGACGTCGGAACTCATATCCATAAGCGTGCTCACTCGGGTCCTCCGTCTGTCGTCGAGCGCGACGTGTGCGCGCCCATGTGTAATCAGACGTCGACGGCGCCCCGTTGTATTCCCAGCGCACGGGGCCGGTGGCTGACACTGGACGGCCGCGCGGTGGCACTGGAGTCGGCGGCGGGCGTCGTCGTCGACCTCATTCGACGGACATCAGCCGATGCGGCGCCCACGCAATGGAGCGCCGGACGCGTACCTGCGGCTGCTCGATCGAGCATGTCCGCCACGGTAGCCTCGGCGGGGTGTTCGATCACGTCGGCATCGCCGTCTCGGACCTCGCCGCGTCCGAGCGCTTCTACCGCACCGTCCTCTCCGTGCTGGGCGCCGAGCCCAGCCACGCGGACGCCGAGCTCGTCGAGTGGGAGGACTGGGACATCATGCCGACGGACCGCGAGCACCCCGTGACCCGCGGCCTGCACGTCGGCTTCCGCGCGCCGTCCCGCGAGGCCGTGGACGCGTTCTGGCAGGCGGGGATCGACGCCGGCTACCGCGACGACGGCGCGCCCGGCCCGCGCACGGTCTACGGGCCTGACTACTACGGCGGGTTCCTGCTCGACCCGGACGGCAACAGCGCGGAGGCGGTGCACACCGAGCGCGAGGACCCGGTGCCCGACGGCAGCATCGACCACCTCTGGATCCGCGTCCGCGACCCCGCCGCGTCCAAGCGCTTCTACACGACGATCGCCCCGCACGCCGGGCTGCGGATCGGCGTCGACGAGCCGGCCCACGTCCAGGTGGTCGGCGAGGACTTCAGCTTCTCGCTGATCGACGACGAGCGGCCGCTCACCGAGCACGTCCACCTCGCGTTCCCGTCGCAGGACGACGCGACCGTGCGGGCGTTCCACGCCGCCGCGCTCGCCGCGGGCTACCAGGACCACGGCGGTCCCGGCGAGCGCGCCGTCTACCACCCGGGCTACTACGGCGCGTTCGTCCTGGACCCCGACGGGCACAACGTCGAGGTCGTCAACCACAACCGCTGAGCCCTGGCGACGACGCCGCCCGCCGCATCTCGCAAGCTAGCCAAGCTCGCTAGCGACCGCCCGAAGACCCCCACGGACTACGTCTGGTGGCTGCGTGGGACCGTCACGCACCCCAAGCGCGGCCGTTGCGTGGCCACCCTGCGGTCTGTAGGGTCGTATTTCTGACCTGCTGACGTTCCCGCAGCAGCCCAGCCGCTGTCCCAAGGAATCGGCGCCGCTAAGGAGGGCCGTCCGTGACCGACCGACGTCCGACCATTCTCGCCGTCACGGCCGCGTTGCTCCTCGTCGGCGGATGTGGCGGCGGGCAGGAGGACACTCCCAGCGAGAAAGCAGCGGAGGCGACGCCGACCGCGACCGTCGAGTCAGCCGGCCGCGAAGTGGCCGCCGATGTCGACGGCCGGGAGCTGAGCGGTCATTGCAGCGGCACCCAGCAGGAGGGCTCGCCCGCGATCCTGCTCGACAGCGGCATGGGCGGCGGCCAGCATCAGCTGTCAGACATCGAGGAGCGGTTCGCCGAGCGCGCGCTCGTCTGCGCGTACGATCGGGCCGGGGTCGGTGCAAGCGACCCGCCCGCCAAGACCCCGCGCCCCGTGAGCGAGCTCGTCGCCGACCTTGACTCGTTCGCCACCGCGGCGGACGCCCGCCCGCCGTATCTGGTCGTGGGTCACTCCATGGGCGCCAACGTCGCGTTCATGTACGCGCAGGCGCATCCCGAGAAGGTGGCGGGATTCGTCGCGATGAACCCGGTGCCGCCCGAAGAGACGTTCCTACCCGCGGCCAAAACGGTCGAGACCAAGGCCGAGTTCGCGCAGGAGCTGTCGTTCAACCGCGGCGAGAACGACGAGAACACCAGCTTCCACGAGCCGATGCTCGGCGACCGGCTCCCGGCCAGCATGCCGTACGCGGTCATGTTCGACGAGGACTGTGGCGGCGACAGCGACTTCTGCAGCCGGATCCTGGCGCCCCTGATCCGGACCACGATGTCACTGGCCGCGGTCGGCGACGGCGGCCGGTTCGTACGCGCCAAGGGCGCAGGGCACGACATCTTCTCGGCCGACCCCGAGCTCGTGCAGGAGACGATCAACGAGGTCATCGACGGCACGAAGTGAGCCGCGAGCGATCTGCGGTCGCTACCGCTTCCGACTCCCGGGCGAGCTAGCGCAATTGCGGATCGCGACAGCGCCGGGTCCTGCGCCCCGGCTGCTCGTCGTCGTCCTGAGCGGCGGTCGGAGGGCGCTTAGCGGGGGGGCCACTTAGTCAGCCCACCAGTCGCGCTGGCCCTCGACGTCTTCGCGCGGAGCCTCGCCGAGATTGGGCGCGCCGATGACGATGATCTCGAGGCCTTCCGGCCCGGCCTCGTAGCCTCGCCACGTTCCGGGCGGGACGCGCACCACGTCCCACTCCTCGAGCTCGACGATCTCGTCGTCGAGCTTCATGCGCCCGCTCCCGCGCACGACCACGTACACCTCCTCCTGCTTCTTGTGCGTATGGCCGTACGGAAAGCGATAGCCCGGTGGCACGCGCTGGTAGCCCAGGCCGGAGTGCTCGAGCTCGAGCGCCTCGGTCGCCAAGCGGAACTCCAGGTCCGGCGCCCCGTCGAACCTGGACCCGAGGTCCGCCAGGTCCGCCTTGAGGTTCCTGAGCGTGAACGGCACGGTCGCAATCCTACGGTTCCTACCTGGCCGAGAACATGCTATTAATCTCATCGTTGTGCTACATCCAACAAGCGGTTCATGCAAACGATCATGGGCGCTGTGGTTTCCCTGGACGGATTCATGGCCGACGACAATGACGGCGTCGGGCCGCTGTTCGACTGGCTCGGCAACGGCGACGTCGCCTGGCGCTTCCCGGGCGCCGACTACGAGCCCGCAACCCAGGCCTCGGCCGACTTCATGCTGAGCCAGTACGCCGACATGCGGCGGTGGTCATCGGACGGCGGGTGTTCGACATGACCAACGGCTGACGGCAAGCCGGCCGCCGGCGAGCACGTCTTCGTCGTCACCCACAGCCCCCGACGCTGATGTATCAGCGCCGCACCGCGCCGTTTACGTTCGTCGACGGCGTCGAGAAGGCGATTGCGGCCGCCAAGGAGTTCGCGCACCGGACGTCGACGTGGCCGCCGGTCAATCGGCGGCCAGGCGCTCAAGCTCGGGCTGATCGATCAGGTCGTGGTCAACCTGGTCCCGGTGGTCTTCGGCTCCGGCCGCCCTTCTTCGCCACCGCGGCCTCGCCGAGCCGCTGCGGTTGCAGAACCCGAGCACGATCGTGCAAGGCGACCGGGTCACCCGCTTTCCACGCAACGTCAGCGGTGCGCGCGGCACGAGAGCGATCCGTAGCGCGTTGCCTCACCCGCACCGGGGCTAGAAGCGGCGCACGCCGGCCTCGACGAGCCCCAGCCGCAGCCGCTCGCCGACCTCGACCCGGGCGCGGCCCTCGAGCACGGTCACCAGCGTGGCGCCGGCGTCCGTCTCCACCCCGACCAGCGTCTCCCGGCCGAGCGCCTCGACGTACGCCACGCGGCCCTCGATCGGGCCCAGCAGGCCGTCGCTCCACGGGCGCACGTGCTCCGGCCGCACCCCGAGCAGCGCCCCGTCCCAGCGCAGGAAGCTCATCGGCGGGCTGCCGATGAAGCCGCCGACGAACACGTTCGCGGGCTCGTCGTAGAGCTGCTCGGGCGTGCCGGCCTGCTCCAGCCGCCCCTCGTTCATGACCGCGATCCGGTCGCCGAGCGTGAGCGCCTCCACCTGGTCGTGCGTGACGTACACCGTCGTCGTCCCGACCTCGCGCTGGAGCCGGCGGATCTCGCCCCGCGCCTGCACGCGCAGCGCGGCGTCGAGATTCGACAGGGGCTCGTCCATCAGCAGAACGCTCGGCTCGCGCACCAGCGCGCGGCCGAGCGCGACGCGTTGCTGCTGGCCGCCCGACAGCTCGCGCGGCCGGCGGTCGAGCAGCTCGCCGAGCCCGAGCGTCTCGGACGTCTCGGTCACGCGCCGGTCGATCTCGCCGCGCGGCAGCCGCCGTCGCCGCAGGCCGAACGCCATGTTGTCGCGCACCGTCATCTGCGGATACAGCGCGTAGTCCTGGAACACCATCGCGACGTCCCGCGCGCGCGGCGCGACGCCGTTCACGACCCGGCCGTCGATCTCGATCCGCCCGTCGTCGACCGCCTCGAGGCCCGCCAGCATCCGCAGCGCGGTCGTCTTGCCGGAGCCCGACGGCCCGACCAGCACCATCAGCTCGCCGTCGGCGACCTCGAGCGTGAGCTCGCGCACCGCCTCGACGCGCCCGAACCGCTTCGACACCCCGCGGAAGGCGACCGAGCTCACCCCTTCACCGCCCCGCTGAGCATGCCGCGGATGAAGTGCCGCTGCAGGAACAGGTAGACGAGCACGACCGGCGCGGCGACGATCAGCGAGCCCGCCATCAGCAGCCCTTCGTCGCTCGTGTTGCGGCCCTGGAAGAAGGCGAGACCGAGCGGGGCGGTGCGCAGCGACTCGTCCGAGACCATGACCAGCGCGAGCAGGAACTCGTTCCACGTCCACATGAACACGAGCACGACCATGGTGAGCACGGCGGGTCGCGCGAGCGGCAGCACGACGCGCCACAGCGTCATCCAGCTCGACGAGCCGTCGAGCCGCGCGGCCTCGATCAGCGACCGCGGCACCGAGCGGAAGAAGGCCCGCATCCAGAACGTCCCGAACGCCGTCGAGAGCGCCGCCTGCGGCAGGATCAGCGCCCAGTAGGTGTCGGTAAGGCCGACGTCGCGCAGGTCGTAGTAGAGCGGCACGACGATCGCCTCCATCGGGATCGTGAGGCCGAGCAGGATCACGTAGAAGAGCACCTGCTCGCCGCGGAACCGCATCAACCCGAACGCGTAGCCGGCCAGGATCGAGAGCACGCTCGAGACGAGGACCACCGACGCGGTCACGATCGCGCTCGAGCGCAGGTAGGTGCTGAAGTTCCCCTCGTCCCAGGCGGTCGCGAAGCTGCCCGCGCCGAGCACGATCTTGACCACCGGCGCCAGCGCGATCAGAGCGAAGACGCCGAGCACCACGTGGGCCAGGACCTGCTCGCGGCGGTCGATCACGTGCGCGCCGCCCGGTCGGCCGTCCGGTTGATCGCGAACGAGAGCGCGAAGATGATCGCCGCCAGGCAGACGCCGATCGCCGCCGCGAGCCCGACCTCGCCGGTCTCGAACGCCCGCTCGTATACCTCGAGCGCGGGAACCGAGGTGGCGTCCCCGGGCCCGCCCGAGGTCGTGAGGTACACGATGTCGAAGTTCCGCAGGGCCGCGATCGTGCACAGCGTGAGCGCGACCGCGATCTCGCCCTTGAGCGCCGGCAGGGTGACCGCGAAGAACTCGCGCAGCGCTCCGGCGCCGTCGACCCGCGCCGCGTCGTAGAGCGAGCGCGGCACCTTCTGCACGCCGGCCATGAACAGCACGAAGCACAGCCCGTAGGCGACCCACGTCCCGATCAGCCCGACGGCCGGCAGCGCGAGGTCGAAGTCCCCCAGCCAGCCGGTGGGCTGGTAGATCAGCCGCCAGGTGACCGCCACGACGACGAGCGCGACGACCTGCGGCAGGAACAGGATCGTCCGCACCGCGGCCAGCCCGCGCACGCGCGTCCGTGACGCCGCGCCCGCCAGCACCAGCCCGATCGCGACCGGCAGCGCCGCGTAGAACACCAGCAGCACCGCCGAGTGCAGGAAGGCGCGGCGCAGGTCGGCGTCCTCGGCCAGCGCCGCGTAGTTGTCGGCCCCCACCCAGGTCCCGCGCGTGACCCCGTCCCACTCGAACAGCGAGATCCAGCCGGCACGGGCGAGCGGGTACAGCACGAACGCGCCGAACAGCGTCAGCCCGGGCAGCAGGTACAGGTACGCCACGCGGCGCGGCTCCCCCGGCGGTCGGGTCATCCGGTGAACTTCTCGAAGTCCCCCTGGAGAGCCTCGGTGAACTCGCTCGGCGACTCGCGGCCCGCCATCAGCTGCTGGACGCCGGCGGTGATCGTGTCGTAGAACGTCGGCGTCGCGTAGTCGAGATAGGGCACGAGGCCGTCGGCGTCGATGAGCGTCCGCCACGCCTCGAAGACATCCTGCCCGGCGGCGCCGCGCGGCTGCGCCTCGGCCGGCATCGCCGGCAGGTTGCCGGTGCGGACCAGCACGTCGGCGGCGTTCGCGTCGGTGAGGAAGTCGATGTAGGCGGCGGCGACCTCGGGGTGCTCGGACTTCGCGGTGATCGCGAACGGCAGGCTCTCGCCGCCCAGCGCCTGCGTGTCGCCGCCCGTCTCCGCGGGCGGGACGAGCATGAAGCCGAGCCGGTCGCCCATCAGGTCGGTGAGGTCGCGCAGCAGCCACGTGCCGGCGATCAGGAACGGGCCGGCGCCGTCGGCGAACTGCTTGTAGGCGGGGTCGTAGCCGACGCCGTTGAAGTTGTTCGTGAAGTAGTCCGCCTCGGCCCACTCCTGCAGCTTCGCGGCCGCGTCCTCGTTCTCGGGCGTGGCGAACGAGGCGCCGTCGCGCGCGAACACGAAGTCGCGCACCTGGTCGGCCGGCGCGAACTCGTTCTGGACCGCCTGGAACTCGTGGATGCCGGGCCACTTGTCGAGGTTGCCGAACGAGATCGGCACCTCGCCGCGATCCTTGGCGGCCGCCAGCTGCTGCTCGAGCTCGGCGAACGTGCGCGGCGGCTGGGAGACCTTGTCGCGGTCGTAGAACAGACCGACGATCTCGCCCATCTGCGAGACGCCGTAGAGCTCGCCGTCGCCGAACGTGGCGGCGTCGGACGAGAAGCGGTTGAGGTCGAGCAGCACGGGCGCGTAGCGGTCGCCCCAGCCGTAGGCGTCGGCATACTCGTCGAGCGGGCGCAGCAGACCGCCCTTGACCAGCGTGCCCATCACCTGGCGGCCCTGGTTCGCCTGCACCACGTCGGGGGCCCGGTCGCCCGACACCGCCAGCTTCAGCGTCGTGTTGAGGTCGGTGAACGACTTGGCGACCCGCTTGATCGTCACGTTGGGGTACTTGGCCTGGAACTGCGCGTTGAGCGTCTCGATCTGGCGCCGCTGGCCGCCGCGGACCTCCTGGTCCCAGACGGTGAGCGTCACCGGCCCGGCCTTGGAGACGTCGACCTTCGCCTCCGTGCGCTCCCCTCGGTCCGGCTCGGGCGCATCCTCGCCGGGCGCGCCGCAGCCCGCGACCAGCACCGCCACCAGCACTGCCACCCAGAGACGCGCGCTCATGCGGGCAGCTCCGGCAGCCCGCGCTCGCGACCCTCCGCGAGCAGGCGCTCGCGCGTGACCGCCCCGCCGGTGCCGGTGTGCGCGCCGACCGACAGCCCGGCGTACAGGTTCGCCCACGCGAGCGAGACCTCCGGGTCGGCGCCCATCAGGTCGCACCATGCCAGCGCGGCCGCGAACAGGTCGCCCGCGCCGGTGGTGTCGAGCACCGGCGCCGAGCTGGAGCCGTCGACGCTCAGCTCCCGCCCGTCGACATAGGCGACGGCGCCCTCGCCGCCGAGCGTGACGGCGGCGATGTCGGCGACCTCGGCCAGCTTGGCGGCCGCCTCGGCGGGCGTCGCGGCCCCGGTCAGGATGCCGGCCTCGCGGCGGTTGACGATCAGCGCCCGCGGCTGCCGTCCGGACGCCACCTGCGGCAGCCGCCCGGCGAACGCCCGCGCGTCGTCGTCGCCGCAGGTCAGGAACGTGCACACGTCGCCGGGCACGACGTCGATCTGCTCGAGCGTGGCCGCGACGGCGCGCGGCGACAGCGGCTCGAGGTCGGCCGCACGGGCGCGGATGCCGGGATCGACGGTCACCATCGATCGCTCGCCCGCGACCGGCATCACCATCGTGGTGGGCGTGCGGTTGCCGCGCGGCTCGCCGAGGATCACGCCCTCGGCGTCGAGCTCGCGGCGCACGAACCGCCCGGCGAGGTCGTCGCCGAGCGGCGCCACGAGGGCGGTCTTGAGCCCGAGCCGGCGGGCGCCGACCGCCGTGATGGCGCCGCCCCCGGGCGAGCGCAGCATGTCGCCGGCGAAGCGCTCCTCCCCCGGCCCGGGCAGCGCCTCGAGGCCGACGAAGGTGTAATCGAGATAGGCCGGCGTCACTACGGCGAGGTCGACTTTCAAGCGAACCGCTCCTCCAGCGCGGGTAGCCGCTCACGGTACCCGGCGAAGATCGCGCGCGCTGCCTCGACGGACGGAACGAGCGGATGAAGCGCGAGCGCCTTGACCGCGAGCGCGGTCGAGCCGGTGAGCGCCGCCTCGATCGTGACGCGCTCGACGGCCTTCACGCTCTCGACCAGCGCGCGCGCGTGGTCCGCCACCGGTCCGACCGCGAGCGGGCGGGCGCCGGCGGCGCCGACCAGGCACGGCACCTCGACCACCGCGCGCTCGTCGAGGAAGCCGAGCGCCGAGCGGTTGGCGACGTTGAGGATCCGGACCGCGCCCTGGTCGGCGGAGATCGCCTCGACCACGGCCAGCGCCTCGGCCTCGTAGCCGCCGGGGTCGCCCTCCGCGTGCGCGTGGCCCTCGTCGCCGTTGCGGGCCTCGGCCATGTACGTGCGATCGCGCTCGTCCTTCGTGGCGCGCCACAGGGCGAGCGCCTGCTCGGGCGTCTCCGGCCGGGCCGCGTAGAAGCCGGCCTGCTGCTCGAGCAGGAAGGCGCCGCGCGGGCGGCTGCCCAGCGCCTCGACGGTCTCCGCCGCGAAGTAGAAGTAGTAGAGGTACTCGTTCGGGACCATGCCGAGCGAGCGCAGCCACTCGGCGCCGAACAGCCGGCCCTCCTCGAGCGAGTCGAGAGCGGCGTCGTCGGCGAGCAGCTCAGGGAGCCGCTCGCCCGAGCCGTCGCGCACGCCCTTCAGCCATCCGAGGTGGTTGAGGCCGAAGTAGTCGAACCACAGGGGATCGGGCGGAGAGCCCAGCGCGGCGGCGACGCGGCGGCAGAGCGCCGACGGCGTGTCGCAGATGCCGATCGCGCGGTCGGCGAGCACCTGCTGCAGCGCCTCGGTCACCATTCCCGCGGGGTTGGTGAAGTTCACGAGCCAGGCTGCAGGTGCGCGGCGGGCGACGCGCTCGGCGAGATCGAGCATCGCCGGGATCGTGCGCAGCGCGAAGCAGATGCCGCCGGGACCGGTCGTCTCCTGGCCGAGCACGCCGTGCCCGAGCGGGACGCCCTCGTCGACCGTGCGGCCCTCGAGGCCGCCGACGCGGATCGCCACGAACACGAAATCGGCGCCGTCGATGGCGTCGTCGAGGTCGGTGGTCGTGCGGAACGGCACACGGTCGCCGTGCTCGGCGGCCTGGCCGTCGAGCACGCCCGCGATCCGGTCGAGGCGCTCGGGATCGACGTCGTGCAGGACGATTTCGTCGAACGGGCGGCGCTCGAGCAGGGCGCCGTAGACGAGCGGGACGCGGAACCCTCCGCCCCCGATGATCGCGAGCTTCACGCGGGGAGAATATCCGCGATCCCCGCGGCCGATAGCTCGGCCTTGGGGAGGAACCCGCACGCCGGGGTGCGGGCGAGGCAGGGCCCGTAGTCGCTGGCCTCGCGGCTGGAGGTCAGCACGACGGCCGGGGCCACCTGCTCGATGGACATCCGCTCGGCCACCTCGAAGCCGTCGATGTCCGGGAGCTGCACGTCGAGCAGGACGAAGTCAGGATGCAGCGTGCGCGCCGCGAGGATCCCGCTCTGACCGTCCTCCGCCTCGCCGACGACGACATACCCCTCGAGCTCGAGTAGCCGACGGGCGGCCGCCCGGAAGCCCGGGTGGTCGTCGACGATGAGAACAGTTGCAGCCATAGGAAGAGTCTGCTGACACCTACCCGATTCGTCAGGGAGGTCACCATGCCAACCTAAGGTGGGAAAACCGCACCAATGCGTGCGGCCCGTACCATCGAGCGAGCTCGTGGCGTCGAGGTTGAGGTGGTCCAGCGTGCTGGCCTGGCGCCTCCGGCGCCAGCAGCTGGCGGAGCGCGCGCCGCGCGGGAAGGCGCTGTCCGTGGTCGGGCGGATCGCGGGGCTGCACGCACAGCTGACCGCCTCGGCCGAGCTGACCCTGTGGGCGCGGGTCGCGCGCCTGGGGCGCGACGACGTCTCGCGTGCCCTGTGGGAGGAGCGGTCGCTGGTGAAGACGTGGGCGATGCGCGGCACGCTGCATCTGTTGCCGGCCGCGGAGCTGGGGCTTGTGGGTGGCGGCGCAGGGCGGCTTGAAGCCGCGCTACGAGGTGGGCTCGTGGCTGCGCCACCACGGCCTCGAGCGCGAGCAGGCCGAGGCGATGCTGGCCGCGATCCCGGCCGCGCTGGACGGGCGGCAGCTCACGCGCGAGGAGCTGGCCGCCGAGGTGGCGCGGATCACCGGGATCGCGGGGCTCGACGGCAAGCTCCGCGGCGGGTTCGGCGATCTGCTGAAGCCCGCGGCGTTCCGCGGCGACCTCTGCTTCGCCCCCAGCGACGGGCGCAACGTGCGGTTCGCTCGGCCGGACCAGTGGCTCGGGGAGTGGGAGCCGGTCGCTGTCGACGAGGCCGCCCGGGAGGTGACGCGCCGCTACCTGGCCGCTTACGGGCCCGCGAACCGCGAGGCGCTGGCGCGCTGGTTCGGGATGCCCTCCCCCGCCCTCGCCGGACGCTGGCTGAAGGGGCTGGGCGACGAGGCGGCGGCCGTGGAGGTCGACGGCGAGGAGCTCGTCATGCTGGCTGCCGACGTCGAGGAGGCGGCCGCCGCCGAGCCGGCCGGGTCGGTCCGGCTGCTGCCGGCGTTCGACCACTACGTGGTCGCCGCGCCGCGCGACCGCGACGCCGTCCTCCCCGGCGATCAACGCGCCCGCGTGTACCGCCCGCAGGGCTGGCTGTCGCCGGTGCTGCTGGTCGACGGCCGGATGGCGGGCGTGTGGTCGCACGAGCGCAAGGGCGACCGGCTGGTCGTGGAGATCGAGCCGTTCGGGCGGCTGCCGCGTGCCGCGCGGGCGGGCGCCGAGGCCGAGGCCGCCGCGCTCGCCGACTTCCTCGGCGGCCGGCTCGAGCTCAGCTTCACTGCCTAGACCCGCTCATCCGCACGAGGCCGATCATCAGCCGCACCGCCTCGCCGCGCTCGACGTCGCGGTCGTGCAGCGCGCGCCAGGTGGAGAAGTCGAGCGCAAGCGAGATCGCGGCGCGCAGTGAGCGGGCGCGGCGTCCGCGGGCGCCCCAGCCACGCGCGAGCTCGTCCTCCAGTCGCGCTAGGTAGGTGGCGCGGGGCGCTCCGATCTCGCGCAGGATCGGCATCGCCGGCGCGTCGCGCACGACGTTGGCGAGCATGTGCCCGACGCGCTCGTACCAGCCGTAGAGGGCGTCGAGCGCCGTCGCCAGCCGCCGTTCCGGGTCGTCGATCGACGACCACCGCGCGGGGTCGGGCGGCGGGTTGGCCTCGTTGAACATGCCCGAGCAGGCCTGGAACAGCGCGCGCTCGTCGGGGAAGTGCCGGTAGACGGTCGCGCGGCGCACGCCGGCTCGGTCGGCGATCGCCGAGATCGTCGTCCGCGCCGGTCCGACCGTGCCGTGGAGGTCCATGGCGGCCTCGGTGATCCGGTGCCGGGTCTGCGCCTGGGACTCGGCGCGCTTGCGCTGCTGGTAGCGGCGCGTCGTCTTCGTCTGATAATCGCTAGCCATCTGTGTCCAATGAATCTTGACACGCCCATGGGACTTCGTCTACGGTAATCAGCGTACAGTGATGTTCAATCAAATCTCAAGGAGACCTTGTGGAGGCTGCAACCCATCCGACCGTGATCGGCCCGGCCGACGGCAAGCTCGTGACCCTGCAGACGATCGGGGTGCGCTTCATGATCCCCGGCGAGGACACGGACGACCGCTTCTCGCTCGTCGAGCACCCGATCCCGCCGCTCTCGCTCGCGGCGCCGCTGCACCGCCACACGCGCGAGGACGAGTACAGCTTCGTCCTCGAGGGCCGGATGGGCGCGCTGCTGGGTGACGACGTCGTCTATGCCGAGGTCGGCGACCTCGTGTACAAGCCGCGCGGCCAGTGGCACACGTTCTGGAACGCGGGCGACGAGCCGTGCCGGATCCTCGAGATCATCTCCCCGTCCGGCTTCGAGATGTTCTTCGACGAGCTCGCCGACATCGTGGTGGACGGCTCCCCCGACGAGACCCGGTTCGGGCCGCTGTGCGAGCGCTACGGCCTCGACATGCAGCCCGACACCGTCCCGGGGCTCATCGAGCGCTTCGGGCTGCGCTTTCCCGGCGCGTCGTAAGCCGTGCCTCCGTGCTCGAGAAGCCGCTCGCGTGAGCGGCTTCTCGAAGCTGTCGGGCCGCGTGTGGTCAGTCGGGGTGACCGACCACGTTGACGACGATCCCGTTCGGGTCACGGACGAAGAAGCGCCGAGGGCCCGACGGCTCGTCGGTAAGCGGGTGGACGATCTCGTAGCCACGCCGGCGAGCCTCCGCGTAGGCCGCATCGACGTCGTCAACGAGCACGCTGATCGCCGAGTCCTCCGGCGCGGAAGCATCCCCGGAGACGAGGCTGACCTGGATCGAGCGGCTCTCGGGAGAGCGGAAGCTCGCGACCCAACCGAGGTCGAACTCCTTCTTGAGACCGAGGAAGTCGACGTAGAAGTCGTGACCGGCGCCGGCGTCGCGTACTTTGAGGTTCGGCACGATCCGATGGATCACGTCGTCGCGGATCCTAACTCGTGCTCTGGCAGGCGAGCGAAACAGCCGGATGCTCACCCCGCGAACGTCGCGGGAGGTGCGGGTGCCCGCACGAAGGCCGCGGGCGGCCGAACCTCAAGACGCTGGGCAGCGCGATATCCCAGGACGAGACGCGGCGGGGAGTATGCATCCCATGAGCCCGACCGACATCCACATCATCCACGCGGCCGCCGCCCACAGCGTGCGCATCAGCCGCCCCGGACGTCGCAGCGCCTAAGGACTTCGCCGTGACCGTCACCGTCACACCTCGCCGCCCCGCCGCCACCGCTCACGCCTTCTCCTCCCCCACCGTGCGTGAGATCCCCCCGGTGCAGCGCCCGGGCACCTTCGACTCGACCTGGTGACCCAACCGCCCTAAAGCGGCCGGTCGAGCCCCCCAGACGACGAACCCTCCTCCATACACGCCCGCGCGGCACACGCCGCGCGGGCGCGTCGTCGCGGTCATGGCCATGCACATGTGGTCTACGCTCGCCGGTCGTGACCGCGGCGTTTGGCGATCGGGCCCTCTCCATCGGGGCGGATCCGCGCGACACGGCCGACGAGCGCTTTCGCAAGCGCCTGCTCGTGAGCGTGGCGCTCGTCATCCTGCCATTCGGATTCCTGTGGGGCTGCCTGTACTGGGCCGTGGGCGAGCACGCGGTTGCGCTCACGCCGTGGGCCTACGTCACCGGATCGGCGATCAGCCTCGTCGTGTTCTCGCGGACCAGGGACTTCACGTTCCTGCGGACGGCGCAGCTGCTTCTGATCCTCGTTACACCCGCGCTCGGGACCGTCATGCTCGGTGGCCTTCGCGAGTCCAGCTCGGTGATCCTGTGGTCGCTGTTCGCGCCGCTCGGGGCGCTCGTGTTCGACCGGCCCGGCCGCGCCTGGGCCTGGTTTGCGGCCTTCGTTGCAACCGTCCTGCTCGCGCTCGTCCTCTCCGAAGTGGTTCGGCCGAACGGGGCCGACCTGCCGGAGGGCTTCGTCCGGACCTTCGACGTCCTCAACATCGTCGTGGTCTCGTTCGTCGCGATGCTGTTGCTCGTGACGTTCAGGCGAGGACGGGACGCTGCGCAGGCGCGCGTCGAGGCGCTGCTGGTCAACGTCCTTCCGGCCGACATCGCACAGCGGCTGCAGTCGGATCCGAACTCGATCGCCGATCACTTCGACGAGGCGAGCATCCTCTTCGCGGACGTCGTCGAGTTCACGCCGCTCGCCAGCCTGCTCGACGCACGCGAGGTGGTCGGCCTCCTCGATCGCCTGTTCACGAGCTTCGACGAGCTCGTCGACCGCTACGGGGTCGAGAAGATCAAGACGATCGGCGACTGCTACATGGTTGCGGCGGGCGTCCCCAGGCAGCGGCCGGACCACGCGCACGCGCTTGCAAGGCTCGCGATCGAGATGCGCGAGTGCGCAAAGCGGTGCCTCCCCGACAGCCACGGCCACGACCTGCGACTGCGCATCGGGATCAGCTCGGGTCCGGTGGTGGCGGGTGTGATCGGCCGTCGTCGCTTCCTCTACGACCTGTGGGGAGACACCGTGAACATGGCCAGTCGCATGGAGTCGCACGGGAAACCGGACGAGATACAGATCACCCGCTCGACGTGGGAGCTCCTGGACGACCACTTCGTGACGGAGCCCATCGGGCTTGTCGACGTGAAGGGAAAGGGCGAGATCGAGACGTGGCGGCTCGTCGGCTCACGCGGCCGTTAGTCCCGCGCGCCGTGCGCGTCCTGGACTAGCTCGGCCGAGCGCTCGAGCACGCCGTCTGAGACGCCCGCGGCGGGGCATAGTGGGTCTCATGACCAATGAGATCCCCGAGCTCACTCTCAACAACGGCGTGAAGATGCCGGTCCTCGGCTTCGGCGTCTATCAGATTCCCGCCGAGCAGACCGAGCAGGCCGTGAGCGACGCTCTGGCGGCCGGCTACCGCTCGCTGGATACCGCCGCCGCCTACCGGAACGAGCAAGCCGTCGGGCGCGCCATCGCCGCCGGCGGCATCCCGCGCAGCGAGCTGTTCGTCACCACCAAGCTCTGGATCCAGGACGCCGGTGAGGGAAACGCAACGCGTGCGTTCGAGGCCTCGCTCGAGCGCCTCGGGCTCGACTACGTGGATCTGTACCTCATCCACCAGCCGCTCGGCGACTACTACAGCTCCTGGCGGGCGATGCAGGAGCTCAACCGCGAGGGCCTGGCCAAGGCCATCGGCGTCTCCAACTTCTACCCCGACCGGCTCCTGGACCTCCTCCGCAACAACGAGATCACGCCCGCGGTCAACCAGATCGAGACGCACCCGTTCCACCAGCGCACCGCCGACCAGGAGCTCATGCGCGAGCACGGCGTCCAGCTCGAGTCCTGGGGCCCGTTCGCCGAGGGCCAGAACAACATCTTCGCCGACCCCGTCCTCGGCACGATCGGCGCCGCACACGGCAAGTCCATCGCCCAGGTCGTCCTGCGCTGGCTCATCCAGCGAGATGTCATCGTCATCCCGAAGTCCGTCCGCCCCGAGCGGATGCGCGAGAACATCGACGTCTTCGACTTCGAGCTCACCGACGACGAGATGGACCGCATCGCCGCGATGGAGACCGGCACGACGCTGTTCTTCGACCACGCCGACCCCGAATGGGTGGACCGGCTCAACAGCGTCCGCGTCGACTGACATCGATGGCGAAGGCATAACACGATCAGATGGTGTTGCTGTGTTGCCGCGGTTTCCGGCCGAGCTGAGGTTCGGCGCTTCGACGTCGGCCTACCAGATAGAGGGCGCCGTGGATCTGCGTGGCGAGTCGATCTGGGATCGCTTCTGCCGCGTTCCCGGGGCGATCGCCCGCGGCGAGACCGGCGACGTCGCGTGCGACCACTACAACCGCTGGCGCGACGATGTCGACCTGATGGCCTCGCTCGGCATCGAGGCGTATCGCTTCTCACTCGCGTGGGCGCGCGTGCAACCGGACGGGCGCGGCCCCCTCGACGCGCGGGGAGTCGAGTTCTACCGGCGGCTCGCGGAGGCGCTGCTCGCGCACGGCATCGAGCCGATCGCCACGCTCTACCACGCCGACCTGCCTGCCGCGATGCAGGACCGCGGCGGATGGGCTTCGCGCGACACGCCGGACCGCTTCGCCGAGTACGCCGGCGCCGTGGCGACCGCGGCTCGGCGACGTGATGGCAGGCTGGATCACGATCAACGAGCCATGGGGCGTCGCGTTCCATGGCCATGCGGACGGCTCCAAGGCGCCCGGCCTGCGCGACTGGCCGCTCGCCGTCCGCGTCGCTCACCATCTGATGCTCGCGCACGGTCTCGGGGTGCGAGCACTGCGAGCGAACGGCGGCACCACGATCGGCATCGCGTTGAACCTCGCACCCGTCCGCCCGGCGTCGGCCGCCGACGTAGAGGCGGCGCACCGCCGCGACGGCCACCTCAACCGGTGGTTTCTCGACGCGCTCTTCCGCGGCGCGTATCCGGAGGACATCCTCGCGCTCTATGAGCCGTTCGACATCGGGGCCGGCGACCTCGCCGTCATCCGCGAGCCCATCGACTTCCTCGGAATCAACTACTACCACCCGGAGCGGGTTCGCTCCGATCCCGCCGACCGGCCGCTCGGGGTGGCCAAGCTCGACGGCTGGGAGACCGATCCCGCCGCGCTGCGCGAGCTGCTCGCACGGCTCGCGCGCGAGTACGAGGTGCCGCCGGTGTGGATAACGGAGAACGGGGTTCCGGACGGCTCGATCGACGACCAGGCGCGCGTGGAATACCTGCGCGCGCATCTCGAAGCGCTCCTGGCGGCGATCGCCGACGGCGCCGACGTTCGCCGCTACTTCGTCTGGTCGCTACTCGACAACTTCGAATGGGAGCTCGGTTACGCGGTGCGGTTCGGGCTCGTGCACGTGGACTACGAGTCGCAGCGCCGCACGCCGAAGCGCAGCGCCCTCTGGTACCGCGACCTCATCGAGGACGTCCGCCGTGGTCGCTGAGTCAGAGGACGGCTCGGGTGCGCCTAATGAGGTCGGCCGCTGCGTGCAGCCGCCCGGCGACCTGGGCGCCGCGGTCGAGGCGCTCGGCGGTGACGACGGCCGCGAGGTCGAGGTTGGTGGCCAGGTGCTCGAGCGGGAAGTCGCGCGCCTGCAACACGCTGGCAAGCCAGGTGATCTGGGCATTGAGGTCGGTGCGGCCCTCGACGTCGCCGATGGCCCAGCTGAGGACGTGGCGCGTGTCGTGGATCTCCCAGGCTCGGGCGACCTCGCTCCCGTACCGGTGCAGGTCATCGGGGTAGCGGGCGAAGTAGCGGGTGGCGATCTCCTCGCACAGCGGGCCGAGATCGACGGCGACGCCGCCCAACGCGGCGGTCTCCGGCGGCGGCCAGCCGGTCGGCGGCGCGGTGCGGCGGCTCACTCGGCCACGACCTGGAACGTGTGCAGGTGCTCGAGGCGCTCGAGCTTGATGGCGGCGTCGAGGTCAGGGTCGATGCGGGCGTGTGAGGCGCGGTGCGCGGGGGAGCGCATATAGGCGGTGAAGGCCGCGCGGTCGTGCCAGCGCGAGACCATCATGAGCTCGGTCGGGTCGCGGTCTGATTGCCAGACCTGCAGATCGACGAAGCCCGGGGCGGCATCGACGAGGTGGGCGCGGCGGCGGAACGCCGCGACGAGCTGCGGCGCGCGGTCGCTCGGGACGCGCAGGCGCGACACGGAGACGTACATCGAGTGATCCTAAGGCACGCGGGCGGCTTCGATGGCGGCGTCGTCGTGAGGAGATCGGCGGCTCACCTCCTACTCGCCGACAATCGCGGCCAGCGCTGCTGCGGCAGCTCGAGACTCGGCCGCGCGCCCTTCTCACCCGGTCCCCGCTGTCGCTTCGGCCGCGGCGGGGCCGCCTCGGGCTCGTTCTCCTCGACCGCCTCGGGCTCGAACAGACGCTTGAACGCCACGTGCCCGGCGGTATAGAGCACCACGCCGGCGGCCACGGCGCGGAGCTGGCTCACGTCGAAGGCAGTCGGCCGGTTGACCGGTGGTCGTGACGCCTGGCCTGCAGGCAGCGCGCATGCAGGACACCCTGTTGCGCCTGCGCTCTCAGCGCCCTCGCTTCCTCGACCCTCTCGCGCGCGGCGAACCGTGCGGCGTCGGCCTTGCCCCGCTCCAGGTCAGCCATCACCCGGACTAACGTGGGCCACTCCCCCGCTCCGAGACTCATGATCCAGCAGTACCCGATCGCGGGCGCGGCGAGTCCTGTCGCAAGTGGCGTCACTCGTGCTGCTGCAGCGAGTCCCCGATGAGCCAGAACATCGGCGGCCACAGGCCCACGAACAGCGCACGGCGCTCGGCGTTCCCCCGCTCGTCCTGGTCGACGGTCTTGGCGCGGATCCACAGCGTGATGCACAAGCCGATGCTCGCGAGCGATGCGGTGTGGGCGTACGAGCCTCGCAGCCCGATGTCATGAAGTGCCTTTGTGAGCATGGCCGACGGCTACCCGCGGGTAGCACGCGCGCATGCCCCGCCGCCCCTCGCTCCCGCGCCGACTTCGCACCGCGACGCGGTGGCCGTGGGGCGTGGCGCTGACCTCGTGGCGGTACATGTGGCGCACGACGCCGTTGCACCGCAGCGAGGTAGAGGGCTCGCGGCCGGACGATGCGCCCCCGCCTCTGAGGCCGGGAGAGGAGCTCCAGCCGCCGGAAGCGGGCGCCGGACCGCTGTTCCACCGGGTCTACCGAATCCGGATCCGCGATACCGCGCTGTCGCCGGAGCGCGTGATCGCCGAGATGACATCCGACCTCGACCGCGTCGCGCCGACGGAGTTCGCGAGCTTCAACAAGGTGCTGGGCCGCGAGGGCGCGATGGCGGTCGGCGACGAGTACGTCGTCCGCATGCCGGGGCCGTGGGACGGCCCCGTCCGGGTGGTCGACCGGACGCCCACGTCGTTCCGCCTCGCGACGCTGGACGGCCACCTCGAGGCCGGCCAGATCGAGTTCTCGGCGCGGGACGACGGGCCGCTGCTGGAGTTCCGGATCGAGTCCTGGGCGCGGGCGGGCGACCGGCTCTCGAATCTCCTGTACGACCGCCTGCGCATGAGCAAGGAGGTCCAGCTGCACATGTGGACGTCGGTGCTGGAGCGCGTGGCGAAGCTCGCCGGCGGGCGAGCGACCGGCGGAATCGAGATCCGGACCCGGCGCGTGGATGCGGGTTGAGCGGTTCGACGCGCTGTGCCAGCCGCTGCCCGGCGAGCCGCCGGGCGAGCCGGTCCCCGACGGGCCGTGGGCGGTCGCCCGGCGCCTGGTCGAGGAGTACCGCATGGCCGACCCGGCGATCGTCCGGGCCCGCTGGGATCCGGACGCTGCCTTCGTCGGCCGGGTCATGGTGCTGCAGCTACGGCTGTGGCGGATCTTGCACGTGCACGCGCGCGTCCGCGTGACACGCGTGTGGGACGAGGAGCGGGTCGTCGACGGCCGCCGCGCGCGGGTGTTCGGGTTCGAGTACGAGACGCTGCCCGGCCATCTCGAGATCGGCCGGATGGACTACGAGGTCCTGAAGTTCCGCGACGACGGCGCCGTCCAGTTCCGGTTGCACGCGCGCTCGCAGGCGTCCGGCGAGGGCGCGTGGTGGGCGCGGATCGGGTTCCTGCTCTTCGGCCGGCGCGAGCAGGTGCGGTTCTACTTCCGGTGCTGCGCGCGGATCGCGCGGCTGACGACCTCGGCGCTGGGACTCCCCGATCAGACCCCGCCGCCGGCCGTGCGGCTGCGGACGCAGCCGCAGCTCAGCTGACGAGCCGCTCCGCCTCGGTCACAGGGTCGTCGGTCAGCCGCTCGACGCCGCGGACGCTCGCCAGCTTCGCCCCCGCGCCGGCGATTGCCACGCGGTATCGCGCTGCGAGCGCCGCGCCCTGCTCCAGCGGCTCGGGCCGGACCGCGCAGAGGACGACCACCGCAGGAGCCGTCCGCCGAGCCGCCTCCTCGATGCTCTCGACCGGCGTGTCCGGCCCCAGGTAGTCGATCCTCCAGCCCCGCTCCCGGAGCGCCAGACCGAACGCGATCAGGCCCAGGTCGTGTCGCTCGTCTTCCGGACACGCTAGAAGCGCGCGAGGACCGGCACCCCGGCCCCACCCGCGCGCCAACCCGAGCAGGCGTCCTCGCAGGACGTTCGACGCGAAGTGCTCCTGAGCGACGGACAGCTCACCCCGCTGCCAGCGCTCACCCACGTCGTGCAGGTACGGCATCACGACCTCGGCCACCAGCGCGTCGACGCTCATCGTCGACAGCAGCTCGTCGAACACGCCCTGCCCCCGCGGCTCGTCGAATGCCTCGAGCGCGTCGCCCAGCTCCGCGCGCGCCCGCTCGGGCGCGAAGACCGGCACGCCGGCCTGCCGCGGCGCCGCTTCGGCCGCCCCCCGTCCGGCGAGAGCGGCCGCTTCTCGGGCTGCCAGACCCTGGGTCATGTGCCGCTGCATCGCGCGCACCCGTTCGAGGTCCCCGGACGAGTACAGCCGCAGCCCGCCTGCCGACCGCTCGGGCCGCAGGAGGCCATAGCGGCGTTCCCACGCACGTAGGAGCTCCGGGCTGACGCCGGAGCGGCGACTGAGCTCGCCGATCCGCAGATGGGCGTCATCGGCCATGTCCGTACGATACACGACCTATACAAACCCTTGACAGAATTCTCTTCTGCCGCTACGGTGCGGTCCGTCTAGTTGTACAATATCTATACAGGAGGTAGACCAACATGAAAACACTCGACCTTGTTGCGGGCGTGCTGCTGATCGTCGGCGGCCTGAACTGGGGCCTCGTCGCGATCGCCCAGTTCGACCTCGTGGCCTGGATCTTCGGTGAGGAGTTCGGCGCCACCAACGCCGCCAGCCGGATCGTCTACGGCCTCGTCGGGCTGGCCGCGGTATACGGCATCGCCGCGGTGCTCAGCCGCCGCAGCAGCCCGGCCCACCACCCGGCGACCTCCCACTAGCCATGAGAGCCGCCGCCACCCTCCTCGCCGTCATGGTCCTCGCCGATCGCCGCCTCCCCGGCGTCCGCGGCCCGCCAGGATCAGGACATCGTCGACACCGCCACCGCCGCCGGCAACTTCACGACTCTCACCAAGCTCCTCAAGCGGGCGGGTCTCGTGAGCGCGCTGAAGGAACCCGGCCCCTACACCGTGTTCGCTCCGACCGATGCCGCGTTCGCCAAGGTCCCGCAGAAGAAGCTCGATGCGCTCCTGGAGAGCAAGAAGAAGCTCCGCTCGGTCCTGCTCTACCACGTCGTCGGCAAGCGGCTGACGGCCGCCCAGGTCGTCAACCGCAAGGGCGCGAAGACCCTGAACGGCAAGAGGGTCCGCTTCCGCGTCCGCGACTCGAAGGTCTACGTGAACCGCGCGCGCGTGACGACCGCCGACATCGGCGCGTCCAACGGCGTCATCCACGTGATCAACCGCGTTCTCCTCCCCCGGTGATCCGCGAGCCCTCCCGCCCCGGCGGGAGGGCTCCGCTTTCTCCACGTAGGCCGTTACGCTGCGGGCGAACGTCGTCGCAGCCAGGTCTCGTGACAGGGGAGCTTCATGAAGAGCGCAGCGCTGGTCGTCGCCGTCTTGCTGGCAACGGGGCCAGCGTTGCACGCGCCGGAGCGAGCCGACGCGGCCGGGGCCACAGCCGTCACGCGCTGGATCGACTTCGAGCTGGGGACGATCGCCGCGCAACGCGTCAACCCGCCGCGGGCATCCCGCGCCCTCGCGCATGTCAGCAGCGCCATGTACCTGGCGGCGCTCGCGGGCGGCAGCGCGCCGGACGATGCCGTGGCCGGTGCGGCCTCGAGAGTGCTCGCGCACCTGCATCCCGGCGAGGCAGCCCGCATCGACGCGCTCGCCGACGAGCTCGCCGACACCCGAAGTGAGGCGTTCCTCCGCGGGAGGCTGATCGGGCGGCTCCTGGTGGCGCGCGCGGAGAGCGACGGCGCTGACACGGTCTGGACGGGAACACCGCCCGAGGGGCCCGGTGTCTGGGTTCCGACTCCGCCCGCATATGTCTATCCGCCGCTCGAGCCGCTCGCCGGTACCTGGCGTACGTGGAATCTCGAGACCGGCTCGCAGTTCCGCCCGGGTCCGCCGCCCGCTTACGGCGGCCCGCAGTTCCTCGCCGAGGTGAAGGAGGTCTACGACGTGTCGCGGAGCCTGACCGCCGAGCAGATGCGGATCGCCGACCACTGGGCGGACGGCGCCGGCACGGTGACGCCCCCGGGCCACTGGAACGTGATCGCCGCCGACCTCGTGCGAGCCGCCGGCTGGACGACGCTTCGCTCCGCATGGCTGTTCGCGACGCTCAACACCGCCCAGGCCGACGCGTTCATCGCCTGCTGGGACGCCAAGTACGCCTACTGGTCCATGCGCCCCATCACCGCGATCCGCGAGCTGGTCGACCCGACCTGGACGTCGTACATCGCGACCCCGCCGTTCCCGTCCTACGTCTCCGGACACTCGAGCACGTCGGGTGCGGCGTCGACCGTGCTCGCGGCCTTCTTCCCCGCCGACGCGACGCGGCTTCGGGCGATGGCCGAGGAGGCCGCTGTCTCGCGGCTGCACGGCGGCATCCACTACCGGAGCGACAACGAGGCCGGCCTCGCCCTCGGCCGGCGCGTCGGCGGTGTGGCGCTGCGCGAGTACCACGTGCGATAGATGGAGGTCCACTGATGCGGCTCCCCGACACCGTGCACGCCTCCCGGCCCTGGCGGATCCACGAGCTCGTCCCCGACTTCCGGCTCGAGGACGTCTGGGCGCTGCCGACGCCCGGCGGCCCGGACGACTTCCCCCGCCTCGTACGGCAGATGAGCTCGGGCGACCCTGCGGAGAGCTCCTCGCGCACCGCTCGGATGCTGTGGGCGGTCAGGTGGAAGGTCGGCGAGCTCCTCGGTTGGGATCGACCTGACGGCTCAGCACGGCCGACGCTCCGCGACCGGTTGCCGAGCGATCTGCGCGACGGGCCATCCGGCCCGGAGTTCGACATGGCGCCCTTCACGTCGCTGTACATGCTCGACGACGAGTGGGCAGCGGAGATCGTCAACCGCACCGTGCACGGGGTGATGCACATCGGCTGGGTCGCCGACCGGTCGGGCGGCTACAGGGGCGAGATGGCCGTCTACGTGAAGCCCGACGGGCTGCTCGGGCACGGGTACATGGCGGCCATCCGGCCGTTCCGGCACCTGATCGTCTACCCGCCGCTGATGCGGCAGATCGAGAGGGACTGGCGGACGGAGCCTGTGCCCGCGGGCGCGCGCAGATGATCGAGTCCGCGCCTCGCGCCGCCAGTCCACGAATACCATCGAAGGCGAGGGGCCTACGAGCCGAGGAGCGAGCGATGGCGGCAGGGAAGTGACGGCAGACGGACGCGCCCGCGTCCTCGCCGACGGCAATGAGATCCCGGTGCTCGGGCTGGGGGTCTGGCAGGTGCCCGAGGGGCGCGAGTGCGAGGAGGCGGTGCGGTCGGCGCTGGAGGCGGGCTATCGCCACGTCGACACGGCGCAGGCCTACGGCAACGAGCGCAGCGTCGGCCGCGCGCTGCGCGAGAGCGGCGTGCCGCGCGAGCAGGTCTTCATCACGACGAAGTTCTACCCCCGCGGCAAGGACGCCGAGGCCGAGGCGCAGCGCAGCCTGGAGCGGCTCGGCGTCGACTACGTCGACCTGTACATCATCCACTGGCCCCAGGGCGGGCCGACCTGGGCGTGGGACGGGATGCAGCGCGCCCGCGAGCGCGGCTACGCCCGGTCGATCGGCGTGTCGAACTTCAGCCTCGGAGAGCTGGACGAGCTGCTGGCGGTCGCCGACACACGACCCGTCGTCGACCAGGTCCAGTTCAGCCCGTTCGAGGACCGCCGCGCCCTGCTGGACGGCTGCGAGCAGCGCGACGTGGTCATCGAGGCCTACAGCCCGCTCGGCACCGGCCGCCATCTCGGTGACGACCGCGTCGGGCGGATCGCCGGCCGCCTCGGGCGCACGCCGGCTCAGGTCCTCATCCGCTGGTGCCTGCAACGCGACCTCGTCGTGCTCCCGAAGTCGACGCACCGCGAGCGGATCGAGGAGAACGCCCAGGTCTTCGACTTCACGCTGACCGACGACGACATGGCAGCGCTCGACGCGCTCGACACCACCGGCGGCACCGACCGCGCGCGCGAGCGCAAGTGGTGGTGAACAGCGGCGCTCAGAGGCGGCAGGCGAAGGCGGCGGGGCTCGTGGGCTCCTGACCCTCGGCCAGCACCTCGAAGACGCCCATCATCCCGAGATCGGAGTGCGGGACGATGTGGCAGTGGAACACGGACCTGCCCGGGAAGTCCGCGAACAGCGTGCGGAACGTGACGCTGCCGCCGAGCGGCGCGATGGAGACGGTGTCCCGGTAGCCGGGCTCGTCGACGGGCGAGCCGTTGACGTGGGTGAGCTGGAACGGATTGACGTGGATGTGGAAGGGATGCACGAGCGGGCTGTCGTTGACGACCGTCCACTCCTCGACGGTGTCGAGCTCCACGAACTGGTCGACCCGATTCGGATCGAAGCGCTTGCCGTCGATCAGGAAGCCGCCGCGCATCGTGAACGTGAGCGTCCGGCGGTTCGCCACCGGGCGCTCCCGCAGGTCGCAGAACGGCTCGAGCAGGCGGCGTGGCCGCACCGGTCTGCGCCACCAGCGGCGGGGTGAGGCATCGACGGTCGCGAGGACGAGCTCGGGCGCGACGAAGCCGGCGCCGTGGTCGAACGGCAGCGCGCGCAGCGTATGGCTGCCGGGCGCGCCGCCCTCCACGAGGACCTCCGCTCGGCCGCCGGGTGGGATGTGGACGGTGTCGAGGTCGAGCGCGCGCTCGAACGGGTTGCCGTCGGCGGCGATCTGCACGAGCCGGTGCCCGTCCAGCCGCAGGTCGAAGAAGTCGCTCACGGTGGCGTTGAGGATGCGCCAGCGCTGCGTCTCCCCCTCCCGGATCGGGATGCGCGGATTCAGCTGCCCGTTGATCAGCCGCAGCTGGGTGGCGAGCAGGCCCGCCGACCACGTCTTGAGCTCCCCCGCCTCGTCCCACTCCGGGGCCTGCAGGACCAGCACGCGGTCGCGCATCGGCGGCAGCGCTCCCCGGCGCTCGGCGCGCGACCGGAAGATGACGGCGCCCGCCATGCCGCCGAACATCTGGTGCGTGCCGTGCCCGTGGGCGTGCGGGTGGTACCAGTTCAGCCCCGGAGCGTGGTTGCGGGGGATGTCGAACCGGTAGTCGAACGTCTCCCCCGGCTCGATGTGCAGCAGGACGTTGTCGGAGTTGCCCTCGGGCGAGACGTGGAAGCCGTGGGTATGGAGGTTCGTCGCGTCGGCGAGCCGGTTGACCAGCCTGACCGCGATCTGGTCGCCGGGGTCGACCACGAGCGTCGGCGCGGGGAAGCTGCCGTTGTAGACGATCGCCTTCCGGAGCTGCCCGGCCACGAACACCTCTTGCTCGTCCGCCTCCAGCGTGAGCGCGAGACGGCCGCGGCGGCTGTACAGCCGGCGCGGCTCGCGGAGCAGGCTGCGCCAGTCCACGGCTCGTGCCGCGCCGTCGGCCAGCCGGTCGACTCCCCCGGCACTGAGCGCGGCGCCGGCCGCCAGGTTCAAGAAGTGCCGCCGCGTCAACACGGCCGTCGCGACATCTCCGCCCCCGCCCTCTGCCGCATACCGCGGCACCTACCCGATCCACGACGGTTCGAGACACCGGCGCGAGATCGAACGTTTCGCGCCCCTGATACGTAGCACGAGGCGATGAGGAGAGGTGTCGTCACGGTCATCGTCCTCACGGCGCTCGCGGCGGCGGTGATGCCCGCGCTCGCCGCGGACGAGACGACGATCACGGCGTCCGACTTCCGGTTCACGCCCGCCCAGCCGCCGCCGATCTCCGTCGGCGACACCGTCCGGTTCGCGAACTCCGGAGGGACCCACAACTTCGCGTTCGCGGACGGCGCGTCGTATCCCTCGGCGCCGAGCGAGCCGGGCCCCGCATGGAACAACCTCGCGCGGACGTTCACACAGGCGGGCGCCTACGCGTTCGTCTGCGACGAGCACCCGAACATGACCGGCACGGTCACCGTCTCGGCGGCGACCCCGACGCCCACGCCCACACCGACGGCAACCGCGACGCCCGGCCCCGGCCCGCCCACCCAAGGCGGCGCGCAGCTCGAGGTCCGGACCTTGCGCATGACCGCATCGACGTTCTGCACGAGGCGCGGACCGAAGTGCCGCCGGCCCGGCGTGAAGATGAGGATCGACCTCTCGCAGCCCGCCCGGGTGACCGGCACGCTCTCACGCCGCCCGCCGCGCGGAAACGTCAGGGCGAAGCGCTTCGGCCGCGTGAGCTTCGGCACCGTCGCCGCCGGGATGCGCATCCTGAAGTTCACGAAGAACGCCACCGGCAAGCGGCTGACCGCCGGGCGCTACAGGCTCAAGCTCACGATCGGCACCCGCGCCCCGCAGACCCTGAGCTTCAAGGTCCGCTGACCGCGTGCGCGGGACCGGCTAGGCGAGCTCTCGGTAGACCTCGGCGGTCTGGCGGGCGATCGCGGACCAGTCGAACTCGCGCACCGCGCGCTCGCGGCCGGCCTTGCCCATCGCCTCGGCCCGCGGCGGATCCGCCACCAGAGCGTTGACACGTTCCGCGATGCCGGCGACGAACCCCTCGGGGTCGCGCGGCTCGATCGAGCCGTCGGCGGTCTCGAACGGCACCAGCAGGCCGGTCTCCCCGTCGACGACGACCTCGACGATCCCGCCCGTGGCGGTGGCGACCACGGCCGCCTCGCACGCCATCGCCTCCAGATTCACGATCCCGAGCGGCTCGTAGACCGAGGGGCACGCGAACACGGTCGCGTGGCTGAGCAGCTGGATCACCTCGTGCTTGGGGAGCATCTGCTCGAGCCAGATCACGTTTCCGCGCTCGGCCCGCAGCCGCTCCACCCGCTGCGCCACGTCGGCGGCGATCTCCGGCGTGTCCGGCGCCCCCGCGCACAGCACGAGCTGGGCGGCGGGATCGAAGTCCAACGCCGCGTCGACCAGATACGGCACGCCCTTCTGGCGGGTGATCCGGCCGACGAACACCACGGAAGGCCGCGATGGGTCGACGCCGTGCTTCTCGAGCACGTCGGTGCCCGGGTCGGGCGTGTACTCCTCCGCGTCGATCCCGTTGTAGATCACCGGCACGCGGTCGGGGTCGATCGCCGGATAGCACTCGAGGATGTCGCGGCGCGAGCCCTCGGACACCGCGATCACGCGATCGGCGCCCTCCAACGACACCTGCTCGCACCAGCTCGACAGCGCGTAGCCGCCGCCGAGCTGTTCGGCCTTCCACGGCCGCAGCGGCTCCAGCGAATGCACGGTCGCCACGTGCGGCACGCCGTACATGAGCTTCGCCAGGTGCCCGGCGAGCTGGGCGTACCAGGTGTGGCTGTGCACGGCCTCGGCCCCCTCGACGGCGGCCGCCATCGAGAGGTCGATCGACATCGCGCGCAGCGCCGCCAGATGGGGCGCTTCGCCCGCCAGCGCGTCCCACGCCTTGTGACCGGTCGCGCCCTCGCGGTCGTCGCCCCAGGCGTGGACGGTGACGTCCTCGAGCCGCGCGAGCTCGCGCGCGAGGTACTCGACGTGCACGCCCGCGCCGCCGTACACCTCGGGCGGGAACTCGCGCGTGAGCAGCGCGACCTTCATGCGTCCCTCTCCCACCACGGCGCCCTTGCCGACCACGACGACGCCGCCCGCCGACACGGCGAAGCGCTTGCGGTCGGCCTCCAGGTCGATGCCGATCTGAGCTCCCGGCTCGACGCGCACGTTCTTGTCCAGGATCGCGCGCCGCACGACCGCGTCGCGGCCGACGTCGACGCCGTCCATCAGCACCGAGTCCTCGACCGTCGCGTACGAGTGCACGTGGACGCCGGGGGACAGCACCGAGCGGCGCGCGGTCGCTCCCGAGATCACCACCCCCGCGCACACCATCGAGTCGAGCGCCTCCCCGCGCCGTCCGTCCTCGTCGAACACGAACTTGGCCGGCGGCAGCGGCGCGTGGTAGCTCAGGATCGGCCACTCCCGGTTGTAGAGGTTGAAGATGGGGTCGACCGAGACCAGGTCCATGTGGGCGTCGAAGAACGCATCGAGCGTCCCGACGTCGCGCCAGTAGCCGTGGTCGCGCTCGCTCTCCCCCGGGACGACGTTGCGCGAGAAGTCGTACACGTGGGCGGCGCCGTTCTCGACCAGCATCGGCACGATGTTCCCGCCCATGTCATGGCTCGAGGCCGAGGCCTCGGCATCCCGGCACACGGACTCGATCAGCGCCTCGGTCGTGAAGATGTAGTTGCCCATCGACGCGAACACCTGGTCCGGGTCGTCGGGCAGGCCGACCGCGTCCTTCGGCTTCTCGCGGAACGCGGTGATGGTGTGGCCGTCCGGTCCCGCCTCGACGACGCCGAACTGGTCGGCCTGCGACAGCGGCGCGCGCAGCGCGGCGACGGTCACGGCCGCGCCGGTCTCGATGTGCTGGTCGAGCATCTGCTGCGGATCCATGCGGTAGATGTGGTCGGCGCCGAACACCGCCACGTGGTCCGGCTTCTCGTCGTTGAGCAGGTTGAGGTTCTGGTAGATCGCGTCGGCCGACCCCGAGAACCAGTGCGGCCCGCGCCGCATCTGCGCCGGCACCGGCGTGACGTAGTTGCCGAGCAGCGGCGACAGCCGCCACGTGATCGTGATGTGCCGGTCGAGCGAGTGGCTCTTGTACTGCGTGAGCACGACGATCCGCCGGAAGCCGGCGTTGACGAGGTTGGACAGGGCGAAGTCGATCAGCCGGTAGTTGCCGCCGAACGGTACGGCGGGCTTGGCGCGGTCCGCGGTCAGCGGAGCGAGCCGCTTGCCCTCCCCGCCCGCCAGCACGATCCCGAAGACATCCATCAGGCCTCCAGCGCTTGGTCCACGATCTGCTTCGCCTCCGCGAGGATCCGCTCGAGGCGCTCCTCGCCGTCCAGGCTCTCGGCGTACACCTTGTAGACGTCCTCGGTCCCCGACGGCCGCGCCGCGAACCAGCCGTGCTCGGCGACCACCTTCAGGCCGCCGATCGGCGCGCCGTTGCCCGGCGCCGCGGTCAGCTTGTCGAGGATCGGCTCGCCGGCCAGCTCGGAGCTCTCCACCTGCTCCGGCGACAGCCGCTTCAAGGCGTCCTTGTCCGCGGGCGACGCCGCGACGTCCACGCGCCGGTAGACCGCGTGGCCGAACCGGTCGGCGAGGCCCGCATAGATCTCTCCCGGGTCGCGACCCGTGACCGCACGCATCTCGGCGGCCAGCAGACACGGGATCAGCCCGTCCTTGTCGGTGCTCCAGGGCGCACCGTCGCGGCGCAGGAACGACGCGCCGGCGCTCTCCTCGCCACCGAACCCGAGCGTGCCCTCGATCAGCCCCGCGACGAACCACTTGAAGCCGACCGGCACCTCGACCAGCCGGCGGCCGAGGTCGCCGGCCACGCGGTCGATGATGCTCGAGCTGACCAGCGTCTTGCCGACGCCGACGCCGTCGCCCCACTCGCGGTTGCCGCCGAACAGGTACGCCACGCACGCCGCCAGGTGGTGGTTCGGGTTCAGGAGCCCGGCCGACGGCGTGACGATGCCGTGGCGGTCGGCGTCCGGGTCGTTGGCGAACGCGACGTCGAAGCGATCGCGCATCTCGGTCAGCCGCGCCATCGCATAGGGCGACGAGCAGTCCATGCGGATCTTGCCGTCCCAGTCGAGCGGCACGAACCGGAACGTTGGGTCGACCGCGTCGTTGACGATCTCGAGGTCGAGCCCGTGCCTGTCGGCGATCGCCGCCCAGTACGCGGCACTGGCGCCGCCGAGCGGATCGACGCCCAGGCGCAGCCCGGAGGAGCGGATCGCCTCGAGGTCGATCACCTCCCCGAGGCCGGCGACGTACGCGCTCACGTAGTCCCGCCGGTGGACGGTGTCCCGCGCCGACGTGCGCTCCACGCCGTCGAGCCCGGCGTCGAGCAGCCGGTTGGCCTCTTGCTCGATCCAGCCGGTGACGTCGGTGTCGGCCGGGCCGCCGGACGGCGGGTTGTACTTGAAGCCGCCGTCGGCGGGCGGGTTGTGCGACGGGGTGACGACGATCCCGTCGGCCGTGCCGCGGCCGTCGCCGCGGTTGTGGCCGAGGATCGCGTGCGAGATCACCGGGGTCGGGGTCGCGCCGTCGCCGGCGTCGACGACCACGTCGACGCCGTGCGCCGCGAGCACCTCCACGATGGTCTCGGATGCCGGCTCGGAGAGGGCGTGGGTGTCCCGGCCGAGGAACAGCGGGCCGTCGATCCCCTGGGCCTCGCGATAGCGGCAGACCGCCTCGCTGATCGCGAGCACGTGCGCCTCGGTGAAGGTGCCGGCCAGCGAGGAGCCGCGGTGCCCCGAGGTCCCGAACGCCACGCGGTTCCCCGGATCCGGCTGCTCTTGATAGGCCGCGAGCAACTGATCGACGTCGACCAGGTCCGACTGCTCGGGGAGCGTGCCCGCGCGGGGGTCGACGCTCATCTCAGCATGCGCTCGTCGGTCACGGTCGCGCACATTGGCACATTCGCGCGGCACGAAACGTGCTCGTCTGGAAACGTTCCCGATCCGGATGGAACGTTTCGCAATCGCGGTCGCCGGCGGCGAGCTGCGCCCGTGATCCTCGTGGCCGGGGAAGCGCTGTACGACCTCGTGGTCCAGGGCGACGACGATGACCTTCGCGCCCATCCCGGCGGCGGCCCGTTCAACACCGCGCGCACGGTCGGCCGGCTCGGGCAGCCGGTCGCGTACCTCGGGCGGGTCTCCTCCGATCGCTTCGGCCGGCGGCTCGAGGCGCTGCTCGCTGACGACGGCGTCGCGCTCGAATCCGTCGTGCGGACCGACGAGCCGACCACGCTCGCGATCGCCGAGGTCGACCACGAGGGCGTCGCCCGCTACCGCTTCTACGAGCGCGGCACCGCCGCCACGGGCCTGACGCCGGAGTCGGCGCTCGACGCCTTGCCGGACACCGTGGACGTCCTGCACGTCGGCACGCTCGGGCTCGCGCTCGAGCCGGTGGCGACGGCGCTGGAGGCGGTCGTCGAGCGGGTCGCCGACAGCGCGCTGATCGCGGTCGACCCCAACTGCCGGCCATGGGTGATCGAGGACCCGGCCGCCTACCGCTCGCGCCTCGACCGCGTGCTCGCGCATGCCCATCTGCTGAAGGTCAGCGAGGAGGACGTCGAGTACCTCGAGCCGGGCCGGCCGCCGGTCGAGGCCGTGCGCGCGCTGCTCGAGCGCGGCCCGGCCGTCGGCCTGCTCACGCGCGGCCCGAACGGCGCGCTCGTGATCACCCGCACCGCCGAGGTCGGGGTCCCGGCGCCGCGTGCCGAGGTGGTCGACACGATCGGCGCCGGTGACGCCTTCGGAGGCGGCTTCGTGGCCTGGTGGAGCGAGCGCGGCCTCGGCCGCGACGATCTCGGCCAGATCGACCTCGTGGTCGAGGCGACGCGCTTCGCGTGCCTCGTCGCCGCCCGCACGTGCTCGAAGCCCGGGGCCTCGCCGCCCTGGCGCGACGAGCTCTAGGCGGCTACGGCCTGCAGCGCCGGGCTCCGGCCCGCCAGCACGCCGCCGTCGATCGGGAGCGTGGTGCCGGTGATCCAGCGCGCTCCGTCGCCGGCGAGGAACACGACTGCCTCGGCGACGTCCTCGGGCCGGCCGCGGCGGCCGAGCGGATGGAAGCCATCGACCGAGTCGAGCACCGCCTGCGCCTCCTCGTGCGACATGAAGCGCTCGTACGCCGGCGTCTCGACGAACGCGAGCGCGACGGTGTTGACGCGGATGCGGTCCGCGGCGAGCTCGATCGCGAGGTTCTTGGTCAGCACGTGACGGCCGGCCTGCGCCGCCGAGTAGGCGGTCGTCGGCGTGGTGGCGATCGCGTCGATCGCCCACATCGAGCCGACGTTGACGATCGCGCCGCCGCCGCGCTCGCGCATCGAGGGGACGACGGCCTGGGAGACCCAGTAGGTGGGCCGCAGGATCGAGCCGAGCGCCTCCTCGAAGTGCTCCTCGGTCTGCTCCTCGAACGGCGACGGGCGGAAGATCCCCGTGCTGTTGACGAGCACGTCGACGCCGCCGAACCGCTCGATGGCGCGGCTCACCAGGTCATGCGCCTGGGCGCGGCCGGTGATGTGCCCGGCGATCGTGAGCGTGCGCTCGCCGGCCGGGTCGAGTTCCTGCCGCGCCTCTTGCAGGACCGACTCCCGGGTGCCGCTGAGGACCACCGATGCGCCCTGGTCGAGGAAGCGGCGTGCGGCGGCGCGGCCGATGCCGCCGCCACCGCCGGTGATGAGAACGACCTTGTCTGAGAGCATGCACAAATAATAGCTGCACCTGCATCTAATGCAAGTGCAGTTACAATCCGGCGCGAACGTGTCCGATCTCGACGACGAGCAGCTCGCCATCTGGCGTGCCTTCCTGAACGCCCACGCGCGTGTGACGCGCGCGATCGGGCGCGAGCTGGCCGAGGCCGGCCTGCCCGACCTCGCCTGGTACGACCTCCTGTGGACGCTCTACCGCCGGCCGGGGCGCAGCCTGCGCGTGAAGGAGCTGGCCGGCGAGGTCGTGCTGAGCCCGACGGCGATGAGCCGCTTCGTCGACCGCGTCGAAGCGGCCGGCTGCGTCCGCCGCGAGGCCGACCCGGAGGACAGGCGGGCGCTTCAGGTCACCCTCACCGACGAGGGCGTCGAGCTGCTGCGGCGGATGTGGCCGGTCTACAGGCGCGGCATCGAGCGGCACTTCGCGGCGCACCTCGACGGCGCGTCGCTGCACGAGATGCTCGAGCGGATGGGTTAGTACCTAGCCGGTCAAGCGCGGCATCACGTCACCGACGAACCGCGTGACCTGCGCGGCCGGATCAGGCTCGCGCGGAACCAGCACGACGCTCTCGGCACCCGCCTCCCCCAGCGCGCGCACCCCGGCCTCGCAGTCGGCGGCGTCGCCGGCCACCGCCATCGCCCGCACCGCGTCCGGCCCCACCGAGTCCATCCCTGCGAGCTCGAACAGCCGCTCGTAGCGTCCCGACCGCCGGCGAGCCTCCAGCTCGGGCAGCAGCGCCTCGGCGGCGATGTCGCGGTCGTCGTCGATGCTCAGCCAGGCGTAGACATAGGCCCGGACGCCCGCCACCCCGGATGCCCACCGCACCGCTGCCGGACCGCACGCCTCCGGCAGCAGGAACCCGTCGGAGCCCCGGCCCGCGATCTCGAGCGCGCGCGGGCCGGTGGTGCCGATCAGAACCGGCGGGGGCTCGCGCGGCACGTGCTCGAGCCGCACCTCGTCCAGGTGTACGAAGCCGCCGTCGACCCTCAGCGTCTCGCCGGCCAGCAGCCGCCGCACCGCGTCGACCGTCTCCTCCAGCGCCACCAGCCGATTCGGCGGTCGCGCGCCGATCTGGCGCATCCACTCCTCCACCCCGTGCCCGAAGGCGGCGATCAACCGCCCCGGGTGAACCCGCGCCAACCCCGCGAGCTCCATCGCCGCGATCGCGGGATTGCGCATCACGACCGGCAACAGCCCGATCCCGACCGCGATCCGCTCGGTCACCGCGAGCGCCGTCGCGGCCATCGTCAGACCGCCGGTCAAGAAGCAGTCCTCGACGACCCACAGCTCGTCGAAGCCGTCGCGCTCGGCAGCCCGCGCGAACGCGACAAGCTCCTCCGGCGGCCACTCCGGCCGGAAGAGGAGGCCCAGCCTCACCGGCCTGCGACTCAGAGCAGCCCGCGCCTCACGAGGTCGGCAACCACGGCGCGGCGGTGCCGCAGCTTCGCCGCGGCGAGCTCGGCCAGCCCGTCGCGGACCTCCCGCTCGCGCCTGCGGGCCTCGTGCGCGAGATCGCGCCAGCGCTCGACCTGGCTCTCCAGCTCGGCCGCCGACTTGCGCAGCGCCTCGATCTCGATCTGCTCGTCGGTGGTCCACTCCCAAGCGGGAGTCGAGACGACGGGGTTCGGCCGCGAGCTGCCGTTGTGCGCAAGCGCCTCGCGCAGGTCCTGTGCCGAGAGGTGGGGTTCGGTGTGCGACTCGCTCATGCGAGCGGGCTTCGATCCCCGCCGCCGGGCTCCTGCAATCCGGCCGCCTCGCGCAACGCCGCCTGCGCCTCGGCGGCGAGCTGCCGGACGAGCTCGCCGGCCGGGACCGGCCGCGCCAGTGTGTGCGCCTGGCCGGCCCACAGGTGGAAGCCGTCGGGGTCGCCCCGGTCGCGCGCGGCGGCGCGGATCTTCGAGGTCAGATAGTGGACGTCGGGGTAGGCGCTGGGCGCTTGCGCGCCGTGCTCGCGCATCCAGCGGTTGACCACGCCGCGCGCGGTGCGGCCGGTGAACGCGCGCGTGAGGGCGGTGTCGCCCGCGCCGGCGATCGCGTCGCGGTGCGCCGGGGCGGTGGCGGACTCCGGGCAGAGCATGAACGCGGTCCCGAGCTGAGCGGCGGCGGCACCCGCCGCCAGCACGGCGGCGACCGCGCGGCCGGTCGCGATCCCGCCGGTCGCGATCAGCGGGAGATCGACCGTCGCGCGGACGAGCTGGAGCAGGGCGAGCAGGCCGACGTCGCCGGGCGCGGCGTCGTCGAAGGTCCCGCGGTGGCCGCCCGCCTCGACGCCCTGGACCACGAGGGCATGCGCGCCGGCGGCCGCGGCGGTGCGCGCCTCGCCGGGCGTGGTCACGGTCACCCACGCCTCCGGCACGTCAGCGAGGACGTCGGCGGGCGGGCAGCCGAACGCGAACGACACCACCGGCACCTCGAGCTCGCGCACCAGCGCCAGCTTGGCGTCCCAGCCGTCGTCGTCGTGCCGCGGCTCGCCGACCGGCACGCCGTAGCGCGCGGCTTCGCCCTCGAGCTCGGCCGCGAACGGCGCCACGTCGTCGGCGGCCGGCACGGGCGGCGCGAACAGGTTGATGCCGAACGGCCGGTCGGTGCGCGCGCGCAGCGCCTCGACGTCGGCCCGCACCACCTCGACCGGCTTGTAGCCGGCCGCCAGGAACCCGAGCCCGCCCGCCTCCGCGACCGCGGCGGCGAGCGCCGGCGTCGACGCCCCGCCGCCCATCGGCGCCTGCACGATCGGGTGCGCGAGCCCGTCGAGGACCATTCCGGAACGGTACCGTGATCGCGTGGCCCGGCTCGTAGGCATCAACCACATCGCGCTCGAGGTCGGCGACGTCGATGCGGCGCTCGAGCTCTACGGCCGCCTGTTCTCCTTCGAGCTGCGCGGCCGGGCGGGCCGGATGGCGTTCATCGACATGGGCGACCAGTTCCTCGCGCTCTCCGAGGGCCGCCGACAGCCGCCCGACGACGGCCGCCACTTCGGCCTCGTGGTCGACGACAAGCCCGCCGTGCGCGCGGCGATCGAGCGCGAGGGCCTGCCGATCCTGCCCGGTCGCGGGCTCGACTTCCTCGACCCGTGGGGCAATCGGTTCGAGATCGTCGACTACCGCGACATCCAGTTCGAGCGCGCCCCCGGCGTCAAGCGCAAGCTCGGGATCGACGCGCTCGAGAAGAAGGCCGCGGCGCTCGCGGAGATCAGGGAGCGCGGCCTGGAGTGAACGTCCGCTAGGCCTCACCGGTCCAGTAGTCGACGTTGCTGTCGCGCGGCGACATGTGCATGTCGCGCTCGCCGTCGGGCCAGACGCCGAGCTTGTCGCTGTCCGGGAAGACGGCGACGGCCGGGCGCTCGTAGGTCGAGACGATCACCAGGCGTGCGACGGCATCGCTCTTGTTGGTGACCTTGTGTGCGCCTTCGGGACCGTTCGGGAAGCACACGAGGTCGCCGGGCTCGAGCGCGTCCTCGCCGTCCGCGTGCCGCAGCGTAGGCGAGCCTTCCAGGATCAGCAGCCACTCCTCGGAGCCGTACTCGTAGTGGTAGGGCCACGTGCTCTCGCCGGGCGGCAGCTCGTACACCGTGCCCGCCATCCGGGCGGCGCCGATGAGCGGGCCGAAGCGCGCCGAGCCGGCGCGGTAGCCGGGCGGGCGCGTGTCGGCATACGTGAAGTCGGGCGTGAAGACGTTGAAGCGGCGCATGGCGGGCATTATCGGTGGGTTCGAACCGCCGGGGCGGACTACGGTGGGAGCCGTGTCACTAACGGTCATCGGGGACCACGAGGAGCGCACGATCCGGCAGCTCGAGCGCTGCGTGGAGGCGGAGGAGGGGGCGGCCGGCGTGCTGTGCGCGGACGGCCACGTCGGCTACAGCCAGCCCGTGGGCGGCGCGGTCGCGTACCGGGAGCACATCTCGGTCTCCGGGGTGGGCTACGACATCGGCTGCGGCAACAAGGCGGTCCGGACCGACCTCCGCCACGCGGAAGTCGCGGCCGACCTGCCGCGCATCATGGACGCGATCGTGGACCGGATCTCGTTCGGCGTCGGCCGCCGCAACGACGAGCCGGTCGACCACCCTGTGCTCGACGCCATCCGCACCGCCGCCGCGCCGCCGCAGCGCGAGCTGTACGACCTGGCCGCGAAGCAGCTGGGGACCGTCGGGGCCGGCAACCACTACGTCGACCTGTTCGCCGACGAGGAGGGCTGGGTGTGGGTCGGCGTGCACTTCGGCTCGCGCGGCTTCGGCCACAAGACCGCGACCACCTACCTCGCGGTGGCCGGCGAGCGCGTCGGCGGCATGGACGCGCCGCCGGCGCTCCTGCGCCTCGACTCCGAGGCCGGGCAGGAGTACGTCGCGGCGATGAGCCTGGCGTGCGACTACGCGTATGCCGGCCGTGACGTGGTGGTCGACCGCGTGCTCGAGATCCTCGGAGCCTCCCCCACCCACTCCGTCCACAACAACCACAACTTCGCGTCTCGGGAGACCCACGGGGGCGAGGACTGGTGGGTCGTCCGCAAGGGCTGCACGCCCGCGTTCCCGGGGCAGGAGGGCTTCGTCGGCTCGACGATGGGCGAGACGAGCGTGATCCTCGAGGGCGCCGACACGCCACAGGCGCGCGCGGCGTTCTTCTCGACCGTCCACGGCGCCGGCCGCCGGCTGTCGCGCACCCAGGCGGCGGGCAAGATGGGCGTCGCGTTCGAGTGCTCGGTGCGCGACTGCGGCTTCTGGGTCCCGCGCGCCCGCAAGCACGAGCGCTGCCCGCGGCATCCGGACGCCCGCATGCTCAAGCGCCGGCGCCGGATCAAGCCGGGGCTGATCGACTACGCCGCCGTGCGGGCCGACCTGCGCGCGAGCGGGATCGAGCTGCGCGGCGGCGCCGCCGACGAGGCGCCCGACGCCTACAAGCGGCTCGACGAGGTGCTCGCCGTCCACGGCGACACGATCCGCGTGCTGCACCGGCTCGAGCCGATCGGGGTCGCCATGGCCGGCGCCGACGCGTTCGATCCGTACAAGGACTGACGCGGACGGCGGGCTACGATCTCGCGCCGATGAAGACCGGACTGCGCGAGCGCGGGCTACGACAGGTCGGGGCCTGATGCGCGTCCTCGCGCTCGCCGACAAGCGGCCGCCGGTCGACCCGGCCGAGATGGCGCGGCAGATGCGGGTCGACGCGGTGTTCTGCCTCGGCGACCTCGACCGCGCGTGGATCGAGTCGCTGATGACGCTGTCGATCCCGCGCTACGGCGTCCATGGCAACCACGATCCCGAGGACGCGCTGCTCGACCTCGAGATCGACGACCTGCACCTGCGGCGCACGCAAGTGGCCGGCGGGCTCACGGTCGCCGGCTTCGAGGGCTGCGTCGCGTACCACAAGGGCGCACTGCACCAGTACACGCAGAAGCAGGCGACCAAGCTCGCGCGCAAGCTGCCGGCCGCCGACATCCTGCTGTGCCACTGCCCGCCGCTCGGCATCAACGACGACCCCGAGGACCCGGCGCACGTCGGCTTCGAGGGTCTGCGGGGCTGGGTCGACGAGCACCACCCGCGACATCTCCTGCACGGCCACACCCACCCGCTGCCCGGACACACGGTCAAGCGCCACGGCGACACCCACGTGCACTGGATCTCCGGCGCGAAGGTTCTCGATCTGCACTAACCCTGGGCTAAC
>CAWKIT010000035.1:0-82490 GCA_963849695.1 uncultured Solirubrobacteraceae bacterium | reverse complement strand
TCCGAGCTCCCGCCGCTGACCAAGTCCGAGCTGGTCGCCGACCAGGCCGCCCATCCGCCGTTCGGCACCAACCTGACCTACGAGCTCGACCGCTACGTCGCCATGCACCAGACGAGCGGCACCACCGGCCCGCCGCTGCGGGTACTCGACACCGCCGGCGATGGGCGTGGTGGCGCGCGTGCCTGGCGCGCAGCTTCGAGCAGGTCGGGATCGGCGCCGACGACCGCGTGGCGCTGGCCTTCTCGTTCGGCCCCCACATCCACTTCTGGGCCACCAAGGAGGGACTCCAGGAGGTCGGGGCGATGGCGGTGGTGACCGGCGGCATGACCTCGGCGCAGCGGCTGCAGACGATCGCCGACACGCGCGCGACCGCGCTCGCGTGCACGCCGACGTACGCGCTGCGCCTGCACGAGGTCGCGGTCGAGCAGCAGATGGAGGGCGCGCTGGAGACGATCGAGGCGGTCGTGTGCACCGGCGAGCCGGGCGCCTCGCTGCCCGCGGTGCGCTCGGCGATCGAGGAGGCGTTCGGCGCGCGCGTATACGAGCACGCCGGCTCGACCGAGGCGGGGCCGTTCGGCTCCCCGTGCGCCGAGGGCAGCGGGCTGCACATCGACGGGTCGCAGTTCGCGTGCGAGATCGTCGGCGCCGACCTCGAGCCGGTCTCCCCCGGCGATCGCGGCGAGCTGCTCGTCACGCCGCTGGGGCGCACCGGTTTCCCGGTCCTGCGCTATCGCACCGGCGACGTCGTGCTCAACACCGACGAGCGCTGCCCCGGCGGCCACGAGGACCGCTGGCTGCCGGGCGGGATCGTGGGCCGCACCGACGACATGGTCGTGATCCGCGGCATGAACGTGTTTCCGTCGGCGGTCGAGGAGGCGGTGCGGTCGGTGACCGGCTCGGGCGAGTTCCGGATCACCTTCTACACCGAGCCGGGCGGCATGGACGAGATCAAGCTCGAGGTCGAGCTCGCCGACGGCTCGCGGGCGCGGCGGCTGCAGGAGGTGATGCGCCACCAGCTCGGGCTGCGGATCCGGATCGTGCCAGTGGCCGCCGGCGTGCTGCCTCGGAGTGAGAACAAGTCGCGCCGCGTGGTCGACCTGCGCGAGCGGGGCTGGTCGTGAGGATCCGCGGCGCCAGCGAGCAGGTGGCGGCGGCCCTCCAGCACCGGATCCAGTCCGCCGGCCTCGGGCCCGGCGACTTCCTCGGCCGCGAGGAAGACCTGGCCGCCGAGTTCGGCGTCAGCCGCCCGACGCTGCGCGAGGCCCTCAAGCTGCTGGCCAGCGGCAACCTGATCCGCGCCAACAAGGGGCCGGGCGGCGGCATCTTCGTCGCCCACACCGCCGACCAGGGCGTGCGCCGCAGCCTCAGCGACTCGGTCCACATGATGCTCGAGACCGGCGCCGTGTCACTGGAGGAGCTGCTCGACGCGCGCACGCTGCTCGAGGTCCCGCTAGCCGGCTCGCCGCCCTGCAGGCCGACGAAGCCACGGTCGAGCGCCTGCGGGCGGCGCTCGGCGCCGCCGCCGCGGCCGACGGCGACATCGATGCCCTGCACGCCGCCGACACCGAGTTCCACCGCGAGATCGCGGCCGCCGCCGGCAACCGGATGGCGCAGGCGCTCACCGGCTGGGTCTATGAGATTCTGCAGCCGCGACTGCTGGAGGAGCTGCGCGACGCTGTGCTGCCGTCGGCGGTGCTCGACCAGCACACGGCGCTCCTGAAGGCGATCGAGAAGAGCGACCGCCCGCGCGCCGAGCGGGCGATGCGCGAGCACCTGCTGTACCTGCGCGACGTGCTGGCGATGACTCGCGAGCGTCAGTAAACGGCCGCTCCGTAGACGCTCAGCGCCTCGGTCACCGGCTGGAAGAACGTCGTCCCCCCGAAGGTGCAGTTGCCGGAGCCGCCGGAGGTCAGCCCGAGCGCGGTGGAGCCGGCGAAGAACGGGCCGCCGCTGTCGCCCGGCTCCGCGCAGGCGGTCGTGCGCACGAGACCCCGGACGGTTCCCTGGGCGTAGCGCACGGTCTGGTTGAGCGCCGTCACAGTTCCGCTGCGCAGGCGGGTGGTCGATCCGCTGCGCTGGACGCGCTGGCCGACGACGGCGTCGCGCGCCGTCGTGATGTCCTGGCGCGTGCCGTTGTAGAGGTTGACGTCTCCGGTCCGGGTGGTGTTCGACGTGTATTGCACGAGCCCGAAGTCGTCGCCCGGGAAGCTCGAGGAGAGGGTGTTCGCGCCCGGCGTGGTCCAGCGCCTGACCACCTGCGTGCAGTGGCCGGCGGTCAGGAAGTAGTCGGCGGCACCGATGCGGACGTTGAACCCGAGCGAGCAGCGGTACCCCCCGCCGTAGATCGGATCCCCGCCGGCGATCAGCGGCGTGAAGGTGCCGGCCACGCGCTCGACCCGGGCTGCGCTGCCGTCGTCGGCGAGGACCGCGTAGAGGCGGGCGGCCTCGGCGGCATCGACCGTCTCGTCGATCGAGACGACGACCTTGTTCTCGACCGGATCGACGCCCCAGGCGGTGCCCGGGATCTCGGTGGCCGTCGTGAGCTCGGCGCTGAGGCGATCGAGCTCGGCGGCGCTGTGCTCGACGACGCGCGCGGCACCGCCGATGGCGCGCACCCGTTCGGCGGCGGCCTGGTCGGTTACGGCGACCACCATCGCGTCGCGGGAGCGGTCGAAGTACGTGCCGGCGGCCCTTGCACCGAGCCCGTCCGCAACGGCTTCCGCCCGGGCCGGCGAGAGACCCGCCGCCTGCGCTGATCCGGCCACTCCGAGGCCGATCACGGCAGTGAGGACCACGGCACCCGCACGACCTGCCAGCTGCTGACGACCCGACATCGCCACTCCCTTCCTGGCCCACGCCTACCAGAGGTCCGAACCGTACTGGAAATCGCCCGACCGGTGTGAGGTCGTCGAGCCGCTCAGACCAATTGATTTGACACAATCGCGGCGATGGCGGAGGTCACGAGCCTGCAGGAGGCGGTGCGAGAGCTCGTGCGCGACGGCGACACGGTCGCGCTCGAGGGCTTCACGCACCTGATCCCGTTCGCGGCCGGCCACGAGATCGTGCGCCAGGAGCGGCGCGACCTCGAGCTCGTGCGGATGACGCCCGACCTCATCTACGACCAGATGATCGGGATGGGCTGCGCGCGCCGGCTGGTGTTCTCGTGGGGCGGCAATCCCGGCGTCGGCTCGCTGCACCGGCTGCGCGACGCGGTCGAGAACGGCTGGCCCACGCCGCTCGAGCTCGAGGAGCACTCCCACGCCGGCATGGCCAACCGCTACGCGGCCGGCGCCTCGAACCTGCCGTTCGCGATCCTGCGCGGCTACATCGGGACCGACCTCGAGCCCCGCACCAACGTCGCCAAGGTGACGTGCCCGTTCACCGGCGAGGAGCTGACCGCGGTGCCGGCGATGCGGCCGGACGTCGGCATCGTCCACGCCCAGCGGGCCGACCGCGCCGGCAACGTCCAGCTGTGGGGAATCGTCGGGATCCAGAAGGAGATCGTGCTGGGGTCCGAGCGCTCGCTGGTGACGGTCGAGGAGATCGTCGACGAGCTCGAGCCGCGGCCGGGCGCGATCGTCATCCCGCGCTGGGCGGTGACCGCGGTGGCCGAGGCGCCGCGCGGCGCGCATCCCTCCTACGCGCACGACTACTACGACCGCGACAACGACTTCTACCGGGCCTGGGACCCGATCGCGCGCGACCGCGACAGGTTCCGGGCCTGGATGGAGGAGCACGTCCTGTGGAGCACAGCGCCGACGAGATGATGACCGTGGCCGCGGCCCGCGAGCTGCGCGACGGCGAGGTGTGCTTCGTCGGCATCGGGCTGCCGAGCACGGCCGCCAACCTCGCGCGCGGGATGCACGCGCCGGAGGTGGTGCTGATCTACGAGTCGGGCACGATCGGCTCCAAGCCTACGAGGCTGCCGCTGTCGATCGGCGACGGCGACCTGGCCGAGACCGCCGACTCCGTGGTGTCGGTGCCGGAGATCTTCAACTACTGGCTGCAGGGCGGGCGGATCGACGTCGGCTTCCTCGGCGCCGCGCAGATCGACCGCGAGGGCAACCTCAACTCGACGGTGATCGGCTCCTACGACGAGCCGAAGGTGCGGCTGCCCGGCGCCGGCGGGGCGCCGGAGATCGCCGCCCAGGCGAAGCGCGTGATCACGATCATCCGCCAGTCGCCGCGCAGCTTCGTCGGCGAGCTCGACTTCAAGAGCTCGCTCGGCGCGCAGGACCAGGTGGTGATAACCGACCTCGGCGTGCTGCGGCGCAACGGCGAGCTGGTCTTGGAGGCGCTGCACCCGGGCGTGACGCTGGAGCAGGCGCGCGAGGCGACCGGCTGGGATCTGGCCGTGGCCGACGACCTGCGGACCACCGAGCCGCCGACGCGGGAGGAGCTCGCGCGGCTGAGGGAGCTCGATGCCTGAAGTCTTCATCCGCGACGCCGTCCGCACTCCGGTCGGCAGGCTCGGCGGCGCGCTGGCCGCCACGCGACCCGACGACCTCGCGGCCACCGTGGTCCGGGCGCTGGCCGAGCGCAACGGGCTCGAGACGGTCGACGAGGTCTATTTCGGCGACGCCAACCAGGCCGGCGAGGACAATCGCAACGTCGCGCGGATGGCGGTGCTGCTGGCAGGCCTCCCCACCTCGATCCCGGGCGCCACGGTGAACCGGTTGTGTGGCTCGGGCATGGAGGCGGCCTTCAGCGCGAGCCGCGCGATCGCGGCCGGCGACGAGGAGGTCTGCATCGCCGGCGGCGTGGAGTCGATGAGCCGCGCGCCGTGGGTGGTGCTCAAGCCCGACAAGCCGTTCCCCCGCACGCACGAGACCATGCACTCGACCACGCTCGGCTGGCGGATGGTCAACCCCGAGATGCCCGATGAGTGGACGGTCACGCTCGGCGAGGGCGCCGAGATCCTGGCCGACAGGTACGAGATCTCGCGCGAGCGGCAGGACGAGTTCGCGCTCGAGAGCCATCAGAAGGCGGCGGCCGCCTGGGAGCGCGGCGCGTTCGCCGACGAGGTGGTCTCGATGGAGGAGCTCGAGCGCGACGAGAGCATCCGCGCCGACTCCACGCTCGAGAAGCTCGCTCAGCTGAAGCCGGTGTTCCGCAAGGACGGGACGGTGACCGCCGGCAACTCGTCGCCGATGAACGACGCCGCCTCGGCGCTGCTGCTCTCCGGCGAGGAGGACGGGGCGCTGGCACGGATCGCAAGCCGTGCCTCGAGCGCGGTCGAGCCGCAGCTGTACGGGATCGGGCCGGTGGAGGCGGCCGAGAAGGCGCTGCGGCGGGCCGGGATCGGCTGGGACGACCTGAAGGCGGTCGAGCTCAACGAGGCGTTCGCGGCGCAGTCGCTGGCGTGCCTGGCCGAGTGGAAGGAGCTGGACCCCGGCATCGTCAACGTCAACGGCGGGGCGATCGCGCTCGGACACGCGCTGGGCAACTCCGGCACGCGGCTGCTGACGACGCTCGCGTGGGAGCTGCGGCGGCGCGGCGGCGGCTGGGGGCTGGCGACGATGTGCATCGGCGTCGGCCAGGGAGTGGCGACGGTGGTCGAGGTATGAACGGCTACCGGCGCGATCCCGAGGGGACGCATCCGGCGTACCTGTCGCCCGAGTACCGCTCGACGGTGCGGCGCGCGCCCGATCGCCCGCTGATCCTCCTGCCGCACACGCTGACCGAGATCACGGGGCCGGTGTACGGCCACGAGCGCGTGGGGCCGCTCGACCACGACCTCACGCGCCGGCACGCCGGCGAGCCGCTGGGCGAGCGCATCATCGTCACCGGCCGCGTGCTCGACGGCGACGGCCGGCCGGTGCGCAACTCGCTGGTGGAGATCTGGCAGTGCAACGCCGCCGGCCGCTACATCCACCGCGCCGACCGCCACCCGGCGCCGCTCGACCCCAACTTCACGGGCGCCGGCCGCTGCATGACCGACGATCAGGGCCGCTACCGGTTCGTGACGATCAAGCCGGGCGCCTATCCGTGGGGCAATCACGACAACGCCTGGCGGCCGGCGCACATCCACTTCTCGCTGTTCGGGACCGCGTTCGCGACGCGGCTGGTGACGCAGATGTACTTCCCGGGCGATCCGCTGTTCGGGCAGGACCCGATCTTCCAGTCGGTCCGCGATCCGGCCGTTCGCGAGCGGCTGATCGCGCGCTTCGACCTGGATACGACCGAGCCGGAGTGGGCGCTCGGCTACCAGTGGGACATCGTGCTGCGCGGCCGCGAGGCCACGCCCACGGAGTGATGCCTGAGACGACGCCTTCGCAGACCGTCGGGCCGTTCTTCGAGTACGCGCTGCCGTACGAGGGCGGCGAGCGGCTGGTCTCGCCCGGCGACCCGGACGCGATCCGGATCGTCGGCGCGGTCCTCGACGGCGACGGCCAACCGGTCGACGACGCGCTGATCGAGATCTGGCAGGCCAACCGCCACGGCCGCTACCGCCACCCCGAGGACACGCGCGAGGAGCTCCCGCTCGAGGACGGCTTCACCGGCTTCGGCCGCTGCCCGACCGACGCCGAGGGCCGCTTCGAGTTCGTCACCGTCAAGCCGGGAGCGACCGACGGCCAGGCCCCGCACATCGCGGTCTGCGTGTTCGCGCGCGGGCTGCTGCGGCATCTCTATACGCGGATCTACTTCCCGGACGAAGCCGCGGCGAACGCGGCCGACCCGCTGCTGAGCTCGATCGACGACCCGCGGTCGCGCTCGAGCCTCGTGGCGCGCCCGCTCGACGGTGTCCTCGCCTTCGACATCCGCCTGCAGGGCGAGCGCCAGACCGCCTTCCTCGACGTCTGAGCGTCACTGACCACGGCTCGCGGGATCGACGCCCACGAAGCGCAAGATGTCGGTGGCGCGAACGCCGAGGCCCTTCGCGGGATTGACGTCGCGGGGACAGGGTCTACGCTGGCCGCAGGACGGTTCCGCACGGGGTCAGAGGCCGTCGTCGCGGAGAACGCAAGCCGCAGGAGGTGGCTATGAGTACGGCGCAGTCACGGTCGATGAGTCGGCGGCTCAGGTTGACATTCGTGGGGGTACTTCTCGCGGCCTCGGCGTTTGGTGGCTGCTTGGACGGGAGCGAGCGCGACGAGGTCGGTGATCGCGACGAGCAGGCCGAGCGCCCGGCCGGCTCGGAACGGCCGGCAGGCAAGCCGTCGGAGCTGCGGGTGGTGGAGCTGGAGCCGGTCAACGACTCCGGCGTGCGAGCGGTGGCGCGGCTGCTGCTCGACGGCCGGCGGCTCGCCGTGGACTCGGTCGCGAGCGGCGCCACGCCCGGGCAGGCGCACATGCAGCACATCCACCTGCCGGACGGAAACGCCGAGGGCAGGTGCCCGACGCGCAAGCTTGACGCCGACGGCGACGGCTTTGTAAGCCTGGAGGAAAGCGTCAGCGCCTACGGCGCCCCCGCGGTGTCGCTCGAGCCGTTCCCGGTGCCCGAGGGACCCGACTGGGAGTACGAGCAGATCGTCACGGTGCCCAAGGGCGATGCGCTCGAACGCGGCGTCGTCGTCCTGCACGGCATGCCGGTGCGTGGGAGATATGACGAGCTGATGCCGATCGCGTGCGGGGTCATCGACGAGGACGCGGTGACGCGAGAGTTGGCACTGGAACCGGTCAACGACTCCGTCATCGCCGGTACCGCTCGGCTGGCGCTCTCCGGATCCAGGCTGTACGCCTGGGTATCGCTCGGGGGATACATCGAGGGCCGGCAGCACATGCAGCACATCCACGTCCCGGAGGGCAACTCCCGCGGCAGCTGCCCGACGCCTGAGTTGGACAGCGACCACGACGGCCTGATCAGCCTCGAGGAGGGAGTCCCCGCCTACGGGGCACCGGCGGTCTCGCTCGAGCCGTTCCCCGCGCCCACCGACGTCAGCTTCGAGTACTCACACAGCCTCCACGTCCCGGCCGGGTTCGCACTGGACCGCGCGGTGGTCGTCGTGCACGGTATGGACGTCGCGGGCAAGTACGACGAGACGATCCCAGTCGCGTGTGGCGCAGTCGACCCGAGCGCCCCGGCAGTCGGCTCATCGACGTCCGGCGCGGGCTCCGGCAGCTCGGGCTCCAGCTACGGATCGCCATGACGTGGCCTCGGCCCGATCACCCGTGGGTCCGCGCGGCAGGTGAGCCACCGAATGACTATCGTCGCGGCCATCTTCGACTCGATCTTCGTCCCGGAGGCCGTGCAGGAGACCGTGTCGGACGGCGCCTGGGTGCAGGCGATGCTCGACGCCGAAGCGGCGCTCGCGGCTGCGCAGGCCGCCGAGGGCGTGATCTCGGCCGAGGCGGCCGCGGCGGTGGCGCGGGCGTGCGAGGGAGAGCTCGACCTGTCGGGCGCGCGTGAGGCCGCGAACCCGGTCGTGCCGCTGGCGCGGGCACTGCGCGAGCGGGCGCCGGACGCTCACTTGGAGGCGACGAGCCAGGACATCCTCGACACCGCGGCGATGCTCGTCGCGCGGCGTGCGCGGGTACTGATCCTCGCCGAGCTCGACGGGGTGGCCGGCGCCTGCGCGCGGCTGGCCGATGAGCACCGAGGCACGCCGATGGCGGCCCGGACGCTGATGCAGCGTGCGCTGCCGACCACGTTCGGCCTCAAGGCCGCCGGCTGGCTGGCCGGCGTCGCGAACGCGCGCGACGGCCTGGCCGCAGTGCCGCTGGCCGCCCAGCTCGGCGGCGCGGCGGGCACGCTGGCCGGCCTCGGCCCTGCCGTGCTCGCGCGGTTCGCGGCCGAGCTCGAGCTCGAGGAGCCGCCGCTCCCCTGGCACGGCGACCGCACGCGCGTCGCTGCGCTCGGCGCGGCGCTCGCGATCGCCGCCGGCGCCTGCGAGAAGGTCGCGCTGGACATCGTCCTGCTCGCGCAGAACGAGGTCGGCGAGGTCGCGGAGTCGACTGAGGGCGGCCGCGGCGGCTCGTCGGCCATGGCGCACAAGCGCAACCCGGTCGGCGCCATCCGCGCCCGCGCCGCCGCGCGCTCGGCCCGCGGCGCCGCCGGCGTGCTGCTGGAGGCGATGGCCGGCGAGCACGAGCGCGCCGCCGGCGCGTGGCAGAGCGAGTGGGGAGCGCTGTCGTCGGCGCTGGCAGGCGCCGGCGGCGCCGCATGGTCGCTGCGCGAGGCGCTCGAAGGCCTCGCCGTCGATTCCGACCGCATGGCCGCGAATCTCGAAGGCCTGCCCGGAGATCTCGACCAGGCGACGGTGGACGCGCTCATAGACCGGGCGTTGGAGCGGACGTGACGGTCGCGGTCCATCACGTGGTCGAGGGACCGGAGGGCGCGCCGGCGGTTCTCTTCGCGAGCTCGCTCGGCACCACCCATGCGATGTGGGACGACCAGGCGGCGGCTCTCAGAGGCGAGCTCCGGGTGGTGCGCTACGACCACCGTGGGCACGGCGGCTCGCCGGTTCCGCCGGGCCCGTATTCGATCGACGACCTCGCCGACGATGCGCTCGCGCTGCTCGATCGGCTCGAGATCGAGCGGGTCGCGTTCGTCGGGCTGTCGCTCGGTGGGGCGGTGGCGATGACCGCGGCGCTGCGGGCTCCCGAGCGGATCGAGCGGCTGGTGCTCGGCTCGACCGCGACCTACTTCGGCCCGCCGGAGCAGTGGATCGAACGTGCCGGCACCGTTCGTGCCGAGGGCGTGGAGGCGGTCGCGCCGGCGGCGCTCGAGCGCTGGCTCACGCCCGAGGCGCCGCCCGACACGCGCGAGCGCCTCGAGACCATGCTGCTCGGCACCCCGCGCGAGGGCTACGCCGCCTGCGCCGAGGCGCTCGCCGGCTACGACCTGCGCGGCCGGCTGGGCGCCCTCGCCATGCCGGTGCTGGCGATCGCCGGCGCCGACGATCCCACCACGCCTCCCGCCGCGCTCCAAGCCATCGTCGACGAGGTGCCGCACGGACGGCTGCATGTGATCGAGCGCGCGCGGCACATCGCCAACGTCGAACGGCCCGAGGAGTTCAGCCGCCTGCTGCGCGAGACTCCCGGGATGCGCACACGCCGCGCGGTGCTGGGCGACGCCCACGTCGACTCCGCGATCGAGCGCACGACCGACTTCACCGCCGACTTCCAGGACCTCATCACCCGCTACGCGTGGGGCGAGATCTGGGCACGGCCGGGCCTCGACCGCAAGACCCGCAGCGCGATCACGCTGACCGCGCTGGTCGCCGGCGGGCACGAGAACGAGCTCGCCATGCACGTGCGCGCCGCCCTCCGCAACGGCCTGACAGAGGACGAGATCAAGGAGATCCTGCTCCAGACGGCGATCTACTGCGGCGTCCCGGCCGCGAACGCCGCCTTCGCGATCGCCCAGCGCGTCATCGACGAAGAAGCCAAATAGTCTGGTGTATTGTGCGCCGCGCGCGGGTACGCGGTCGCTCGAGGAGGAGAGATGCTGGTACGTGGCTGGTTGGTAGCGCTGGGGATCGCGGCTGCGCTCGTGGCCGGCGGGTGCGGCGACGACGACGAGGCCGGCGGAGGCGAGGGCGCGCAGGAGCAGACCACGCTGCGCGTCGGCGTCATCCCGATCGCCGACGTGGCGCCGCTCTACCTCGGCATCGAGCAGGGCTTCTTCGAGGACCAGCAGCTCAAGATCGAGCCGCAGCTGGCCGAGGGCGGCGCCGCCATCACGCCGGCCGTGCTGAGCGGCGACTTCCAGATCGGCTTCTCGAACACCGTCTCGCTGCTGATCGCCGCCTCGAAGGACCTGCCGGTCACGATCATCAGCCAGGGCGTGCTCGGCGGCAAGACCGAGGACGAGGCGTGGGCCGACCTGCTCGTGCTCAAGGACGGCCCGATCAAGCAGCCGAAGGACCTCGAGGGCAAGACGATCGCGGTCAACACGCTCAAGAACGTGTGCGAGGTCACGATCCGCGCCTCGCTGGCCGACATGGGCGTCGACGACAGCACGCTGGAGTTCGCCGAGGTGCCGTTCCCGGACATGAACGCCGCGCTCGAGGCCGGCAGGGTCGACGGCGCCTGCGTCGTCGAGCCCTTCGTGAGCCAGGGCACGGCCGGCAAGGCGAAGGGGATCGACCCCTTCTACGTCAACACGGCGCCCGACCTCACGGTCGCGACCTACTTCACGTCGGAGCAGTACGCACAGGAGAACCCCGACGTCATCAAGCGCTTCGTGACGGCGATGGAGCAGTCGCTCGAGTACGCCCAGGACAACCCGGACGCGGTGCGCGACATCCTCGCCGAGTACACCGAGATCCCGCCCGAGGTGGCGCAGAACATCAAGCTGCCGCAGTGGCGCAAGGACCTGACGCTGCCGACGATCGAGCGGCTCTCGCAGCTCAGCCTCGAGTACGGCCTCATCGAGGAGGAGCCGAACCTCGACGAGCTGATCGCCGACTGAGTCTCAGCAGGCGCCGGTGCCGTACGCGTAGCAGTCGACCAGGACGCCGCGCAGGCTCGAGAGCCGCACGCGGTCGCCGGGGTCGTTGAGGAACGCGCCGGTCTCGCCCCAGTGCTTCTCGAGCCGCGTGTCCTCGGCCGGGTCGCCGGTGGTCCAGACGCGCATCCGCTCGCCCGGCCCGATCACTGCGTCGCGCCCGAACGGATAGCTGTACGGCGGGCTCTGGAGCTGGTAGCCGTCGAGGTCGACGGCCACCGAGCCGACGTTGCTGATCGTCACATACTCGCGGCCGCGCGGCTTGGCGGTCACCTTCAGCACGCCCTGATACGGGTCGATGCACGCGCTCGCGCACGGATAGGTCATCCACGCGCGCAGATCGCCCTGCGGATCGACCAGGAACGCGCCGTCGCCGTTCGCGTTCGGGCCCATGTTGTCGAACAGCTGCTGGCGGCGGTTCCAGAAGAACTCGGTCCACGTGTCCGTGCCCTCGCCCACGTACACGGTGAGCCACTCGCCCGGCGGGAGCGTCGCCCAGTCCGGGAACACGTAGCGGTTGAGCGCGGAGTCGCGCACCGACCAGCCGCCCAGGTGGACGGGGTTCACCGGGTCGAGGTTGCGGATGCGGACCCACTCGTCCCACAGGAAGCGCACGCTGCCGTTGACGGTGACCTTCAGCGGCGAGGCGTCGCTGGGGCCGAGGCCGCAGTACGTCGGGTTCCAGATCCCGAGCCCCTTGGCGGCCGCGCGCTCGGCCCGCCGCGCGTAGTCCGCGTTCCAGGCGTGCTCGCGCGCGCCGGGCAGCCATACCGCGTGACCCTCGGTGATCAGGATCCGCCCGACGTCGCGCCACCTGCCGCGCACGCGCGTCGCCATCACTCGCTTCAGGCGCCGCCCCGAGGCGCTCGCGGCGTCGAGCGCGTACAGCCGCACCCGGAGGCGGTTGGCCCGGAGCAGCTGCTCGAGCCGCGCGGTCGCCTCGAGCGAGTGGCACTCGCCCCGCCGCTGGCTGGCGATGCTGGCGTAGACGGTCTGCTCGGTCGTGTTGATGCCGGTGAGGCGCACCGGCACGGACGACCTCTGGCCGTCACCCGCGATGTCCACGTACACCGTGTCCCCGTCGCCGATGAACGTGACCTTGCCCGACCAGACGTTGCAGATCTGCGCCTGCGCAGGCGGCAGGCACAGACCGGTCCGGGCCTCCGCGGCCTGCGCCGCGGCGCCGGCGCCGAGCAGGACGAGGATGGTGACGACGAGGTATCGCACGATGCTCCACAACACGGCCGGAGCAGCTACGTTGCGGCGTCAGCGCCGGTGCCGGAGCCGCTCCAGGAGCGACGGCGCTTCGCGCTGCGCCAACTGCCGCCTGAGGCCGGTGTCACCGTAGCGGCCGGTGAGGTCCGTGAACGCATGATCACCGTCAGCGGTCTTCTCGATCAGGAACTGCTTGTGCGGAAGCCCGTAGATGCGCGCGCCGACCGCCTCCGCGAAGTGGACCGCGAGCGGGAACACGAGCGTCGGCTCGTACTCGTCGGCGTGCTGCCAGATCGAAGGCGTGAAGTCGTCGCCGCCGATCCAGCCGCCCGGGCGGACCTTCGGGAAGACCCTGATCAGGTCGATCGTGATGCCGCGCAGCGTGTGGTCGCCGTCGATGTACGCGAAGTCGACCGAGGAGTCGGGCAGCTGGTCGATCACCTCGGTCGTCGTGCCCCGGAGCACGACGCGCTTGCCCTCGTGCCCGCTCGTGCGCTCGAGCGCCTCGCGGAAGATCCGCTCGAACTCGTCGTCGGAGGTGTTCGCGGGCTTGTTCCAGTCCTCCAGGTTCCGCCATGGGTCGACCATGTAGTAGGTCTCGATCGCGGGGCAGTCGGCGAGCAGGCGGGCGGCGAAGCGGCCGCGGTACACGCCGATCTCGGCCACCCGCCGCGCCTCGGCCTCACGCGCGAAGCGCGTCCACAGCTCCAGCCGGTTGGCCGCCGCCTCGCCCAGCGCGCGCAGAGCCTCGGAGTTCACTTGCGCACCGCCTCCCCCGCCCGCAGCCGCAGCGCCTGCAGGACCGGCCGGGCGATCGAGCGGCGCCCGGGCCGCTTGACCACGCTCAGCTCCTGCAGCCGTGCCTCCCAGCGCGCCGCGATCTGCGCCGGCTCGTAGCGCTCCGCCGCCTGCAGCGCGGCAGCGCCGAACTCCTTCCGCTTGGCGTCGTCGCTCATCAGCTCGCTCAGTGCCTCCACCAGCGCCGGCCGGTCCTCCTCGGGGACGATGCGGCCGTCGACTCCGTCGGTGACGATGTCGCGCGGGCCTGTGTAGCAGTCGACGCTCACCACCGGCAGCCCGACCCCCATCGCCTCCAGCAGCACCATCGGGAAGCCCTCGCGGCGCGAGGTCATGGCGTAGATCGAGGCGCGCTCGAACTCGTCCAGCACGCGGTCGGTGAAGTGCTCGATCCGCGCGCTGTCGCGGACCTTGCGCCGCCTGATCCGCCGTCGCAGGGGCCGGCGCTTCGGGCCTTCGCCGAAGATCCGCAGCTGCCAGTCGGGATGCCGCGGAGCGAGGTCGGCCCAGGCGTCGATCAGCCGGCCGAACGCCTTCTGGCGCGTCAGCCGGCCGGCGGCGATCACCACCTTGTCATCCAGGCTCGCGCGCCGCCCGCCGACGTTCGGTGCCGCGTTCGGGAAGACCTCGACCGGCGGCCGGCCTCCGAGCAGCTCGCGGTAGCCGACGGCATCGCGCTCGGTCAGCGCCGACACCAGGTCCAGTCGCGGGTAGGCCTGGACGAAGCGGGCGAGCAGGGCGTCGGTGTAGCCGCTGAGGTTCATGTGGTCCTGCCCCACGCGCACGACCGAATCGGCCGCGAGGTGCGCGATGGCCAGGTTCAGCCCGGGCCGCGTCCCGATCAGCACGCCGTCGCGCACCGAGGCGAGGAAGCGCAGCAGCGCGATGTCGGTGAGCAGGCTGAAGTTGCGATAGCGGAGATCGTTCGACGAGATCAGCCGGCTGGGCTGCCCGTGCAGCCACCGCTGGACCGGCCGGCGCTCGAGGCTCGAGTCGCGCAGGTCGGTCAGCGCCCGGAACCTGACGCCGGCGGGCGGCGGCAGCGCGGGACCCTCGCGCGCCCGGTTGACGCTGACGATCTCGACGTCGTGGCCGCGCTCGGCGAGCGCGCCCGCCAGCGTGAACGTGGCCCGGATGGTCCCGCCGACCGCGAACGCGTTCATGATCAGCAGGCGGATCGTCAGGCGAGGTCCCGGAACAACGCCTCCCACCGCGGTCCGATGGCCTCGATCGTGTACTGCTTCGCGGTCTCGGCGGCGGCCGGCCCGCACCGGCGCCGCAGCTCCTCGTCCTCGATCATCGCCCGCAGCCCGGCGGCGAAGGCATCGACATCCTTCGGCGGCACCAGCACGCCGTTGCCGCGGTCCTCGATGATGTCGCGCGGGCCGGTCGGGCAGTCGAAGGCGACCACCGCCATGCCCTTCCCCATCGCCTCCAGCAGCACCAGCGGGAAGCCCTCGAAGCGCGAGCTGAGGGCGTAGATCGAGGCGCGCTCGATCTCGCCGGGCAGGTCCGCGCACGGCCCCGCGAGCTCGACCGCCCCCTCGAGCCCGCGCTCGGCCACCTGCGCCGCCAGCACGTCCCTGAGCTCGCCGCCACCGCAGATCTTCAACCGCCAGTCCGGATGCGCGGCGTGCACGGACGCGAAGGCGTCGATCAGCATGTCGAACCCCTTCTGGCGTACGAGCCGGCCGGCGGCCAGGATCGTGCGGCTGTCGAGGTCGGCGGCCGGACCCGAGACGTCGTGCACGGTGTTGGGGATCACCTCGAGCCGCACCCGGCCGTCGAGCATCTTCTCGTACGCCTGCCGGTCCTGCTCGGTGAGCGCCACCAGCGCGTCGAGGCCGCCATAGCTGCGCGCCATGCCCTTCTTGAGCGCCTTGGCGTGATGGCCGAGGTTCATCTGCTCGAGGCCGACGACCGTCATCCCCGGCGGCGACAGATCGGCGGCGAGGATGTTAAGACCCGGCCGCGTGGCGACCAGGAAGCCGGTCCGCCCGCGCAGGGCGTGGACGACCTTGATGTCGGTCCACAGGTTCCACATCCGCTCGCGGCGGTCGGCGCGGTGCATGAGCACGCTCGGGACCCTGCGCAGCGTCTTGCGCAGCGGTCGCAGCGGGCGCGGCACGGCGCCCGGGCGCCGGTCGTCGAGCGCGCTCGCGCGCACGCCGGGTGGGAACGCGCCGAAGAACGGCTCCTCGACCGAGCGCATGACGCTCAGCAGCTCGACGTCGTAGCCGTGGGCGGCGAGGTACTTGGCCTGGTTGTGCGCAGCGCGGATCGTGCCCCCCATCCCCCACGCGCTCGCGATCAGGATCGTCACGCGGCGACCGGCGCCCGCGTCCTCGCGCGGCTCGGCGTGCACGTAGCGGATCAGCGCGCCGCGCAGGGCGCGGTACGCGCGCCGCTTGGCCGGCATCACCACCGACCGCATGGCCGCGGCACGGTACCTGGACGGGATCACGATCGACCGCATGGCGGCGGCACGGTACTACGCGCGCGGGCGAGCGGCGACGAGCCTGCGCTTGGCGCGCCACGCGAGCCGCCGCACCCGCGAGGGCTGGGGCTTCGGCGGCGCCTTCGCCGCGGCGGCCGCCGCGCGCGCGCGCACCTGGATCTGCTGCGCGCGCAGCGCGAGGTCGTTGATCCGCTCCTGACGCTCGATGAGGCGACCGATCTCGGACAGCACGTCGTCGTCATAGCGGCCGGCGGGGTCGAGCCCGCCGGGAAGCGCGTCGTCGTATCCGAAGCGCTCGAAGTCGTCGGCGTAGAGGGCGCGGGACGCGTCGAGGACCTCAGGCGTGAACAGGGCGGCGATCGGCTTCAGCGGCGTCTCGTTCGCGCGCGCCAGCTTCAGAGGGCCGCCCGTGTAGCCGCGCTCGCGCACGTGCGCCTCGAAGTCCGTGAGCAGCTCGCCGATCTCGCTCGTCTTGTAGACCCGCGAGTACGGCATGCGGTCGACGGCCAGCAGCCAGTCCTGCCGCGCGAAGTGGCGGTTTCGCATGATCCGCTGCTCGGGATCCTCAGCCACGATGCGAACGAAGCGCTGGAACTCGCTCACGATGTCGTCGCCCCCGGCGGGCGGGCGCGGGAACCACTCCTCGTCCGAGAACTGCTCGACGAACCACGGCTCGCGCAGGAGCAGCTTCGACTGCCAGGCCGAGAACAGGCGCGCCGTCGGATGCCGCACGACGGCGAACACGAACCATCCGTCGTCGGGCGAGATCGCGGCCAGCTCTCCCTCCGGCAGCCGCTTGGCCATCGGGGTCTTCCGCCACAGGTGCCGGCGATGGATCGTCATCGTCGGCGTGACCTCGCGGCTGAGCGAGCGGTGGAACCGCGCGGGGTCCTCGTCCTGCAATTCCGCGACCAGCCACTTGAGGCTCGTGCACGCGGCCTTGTTCACTGACACGTACATGGCCTGCCAGCGCCTCATCACGAACGTGGCAGTCTTGTGCGGCGGCAGCTGCTCGCGCTTCATCCCGCAGCCAGCCTACCTCCGACCGGCGGAACGCTAGGCTCCGACGGCTTTGACCAGCGGGTTGAGTGACAGGAGCGCGGTAGTGTCGCGGGCGGGCTCGACCACGCCGCCCGCGGCCCGCGGCGGCACCTCGATCGCCGCCGCCGTGCTGTTCGCAACCGCCCCCGCGGGCGACGGCGGGCCCGCCGCGCTGCTGCCCTGGCACGGCGGCACGGTGCTCGGCCGGCTCGTCGGCCAGCTGGCGGCGCTCGGCGTCCAGCGCACGGTGGTGGTGACCCGCCCGGCCTGGGTCCCGGATGTGCGAGCCGCGCTCGGAGCAGCGGCCGAGGTGCTCACCTCGCCGGATGTCCCGAGCGACCTCGGCGTGCTCGCCGAGCTCGCCGACGGCAACGGCGACGGCGGCCTCGTCGCGGCATACGGCGACATCGTCACGCACGACGCGGCGCTGGCCGGCGTGCTCGCCGACCCGCGCGTGGCGACCGGCGTGCTCGCCGGCGGCCGCTACCGCACGATGGTGTTCCGCATCCGCAACCGCCGCGGGCGCTTGATCAGCGCCGCCTCGGCCTACCACGCGGTGTACCGCCCGACCGGGACGTTCCTCGGTGTTCTCAAGGTCGCGCCGGCCGACATCCCGGCGCTCGTGGAGGCCGCGCGCCGCCTCGCCCCGCTGGCCGGCGCGCCGCCCGCCTCGTGGTTCGAGGAGCTCGAGCGCAAGGAGGCATCCTGGCGGTCTGCGGTGGCGCGGCTGGCGGCCGGTGGCGAGCTCGAGGAGGCCGCCCGGGTGGAGGACGAGGAGGACGGCGCCCGCGTCGTGCTCTCGCCCGAGGACGAGGCGCGCGTCCGGGAGCGGGTGACGGCCGCCTCCGACGACGCGGTGGCGCTGCTGCTGGTCGGGCTCGTGCGCAGCGGAGCGCAGCTCGGCGCCACCCACGTCCGGCGGCTCTACTGGAGCCGGCCGCTGACCGCTGACGGCGCCGCCCGCGCCGCGGACGAGATCGAGGAGATCGACGAGGACCGCGTACTGCTCGACTCCGCCGTCAAGGGCACCGACGGCTTCTTCACGACGTTCTTCGTCAGCCCGTACTCACGCTACATCGCGCGCTGGGCGGCGCGTCGCGGCCTCACGCCGAACCAGGTGACCACGGCCTCGATGCTGATCGGCGTGCTGGCGGCGGCAGCGTTTGCGACCGGCGAGCGCTGGGGCCTGATCGCGGGCGCGGTGCTGCTGCAGATCGCGTTCACCACCGACTGCGTCGACGGCCAGCTCGCCCGCTACACGCGCACGTTCTCGAAGCTCGGCGCCTGGCTGGACTCGGTGTTCGACCGCGGGAAGGAGTACCTCGCGTTCGCGGGGCTCGCGATCGGCGCCGGCCGGATGGGCGACCCGGTGTGGCTGCTCGCGTGCGCGGCGCTCACGGCCCAGACGGTCCGCCACATGTCCGACTTCTCGTTCGGCACCAGCCAGCAGCAGGCGCTCCGCACCACCGTCCATCCCCCGATCGAGCAGCCGCTCGACCTGCCGGGCGCCGCGGCCGCCTCGCGCCGCGGCAGGGAAGCCGCGCCCGAGCCGGAGCGCCGGCGGTCGGCCGCCGACCGGGCGCTGTCCGCGTGGCGAAGGCTCGACCGCGCGCCCGGCGTGCGCTGGATCAAGCGGATCGTGGCGTTCCCGATCGGCGAGCGGTTCGCCGTGATCTCGATCACGGCCGCGCTGTTCACGCCGCGCACGACCTTCGTCGTCCTGCTCGTGTGCGCGGCGATCGCGGGCGTGTACACCCAGACGGGCCGGGTGCTCCGGTCGGTGCGATGAGCGCGGCCGCGGCAGACGTGCGCGCCGCCGCGCCGGCGGCGCGGCCCGAGCCGATCCCGGTCTACCGGGACGACGGGCCGCTGGCGCTGGCCCTGGGTGCGCTGGCGCGGCCGATCGCGCGCGTGCCCGCGCCGCTGCTGATCGCCGCCGCCCTGCTCCCGCTGCTCGCCGTCGCCGCGTTCGCGGGCACCGACGTCTCGGATGCGGCCGCGGCCGGACTGGTCGCGTGGGTGGTGCTGGCGGCGGGTGCCTCGAGCGGCTCGCGCCCGCGCGCCCGCGTCAGCTGGGCCGAGCCGCCGCTGCTGCGCGCGACCGAGTACTCGGCGCTGATCTGGATCGCGGGCCTCGAGGGGGCGGACGCCTACCCGGCCGCGTTCGCGCTGCTGGCCGCGCTGACGTTCCGCCACTACGACCTCGTGTACCGGCTGCGGCATCGCGGCGTGGTGCCCGCGCGCTGGGTGAGCCTGCTCGGCGGCGGGTGGGACGGACGGCTGGTCGTGGCCGTGCTCCTGCTCGCGCTCGGGACGCTTCCGGCCGGGTACTACGTCGCCGCCGCCGTGCTGGGCGCCGCGTTCGTCGGCGAGGCGGTCTACGGCTGGCTCGCGGTCGGCCGCGTGCAGCGCCCGCTCGAGTACGAGGACGAGGAGGACGAGGGCCAGTGACGGCACCGCCGCTCACGCACGAGCCGGAGGGGGACGAGGGTCGGTGATCGGCCTCGTGCTCGCGGCCGGCGCCGGCACGCGGCTGGGCGCCGAGACCGCGGAGCTGCCGAAGACGCTGCTCGGCGTCGACGGCGATCGCACGATCCTCGACGTCGCGCTGGGCAACTTCCGCCGCGTCGGCCTCGAGCAGGCGGTGGTGGTCAGCGGCTACGCGCACGAGCGGCTGGCCGAGCGCGTTCCCGCCCTCGAGCGCCGCCACGGCCTGCGCATCGAGCTCGTCTACAACCCGCGCGCGCTCGAGTGGAACAACGCCTACTCGCTGTGGTGCGCGCGCGACGCGCTCGCGGAGGGCGTGCTGCTGGCCAACGGCGACACCGTCCATCCCGCCTCGGTCGAGGAGACGCTGCTCGAGGCGCGCGGGCCCGAGCTGCTGATCGCGGTCGACGACTCCAAGCCGCTGGGCGAGGAGGAGATGAAGGTCCACGTCACCGCCGAGGGCTCGTTGGACCGCATCCACAAGGGGCTCGACCCGGCGACCGCGCACGGCGAGTACATCGGCGTGTCGCTGATCGAGCCGGCGGCGGCGGCGCCGCTCGCGGACGCCCTGGAGGCCACTTGGCGGCGCGACCCGTCGCTCTACTACGAGGACGGCTTCCAGGAGTTCGCGAACCGCGGCGGCCGCGTGGGGATCGCGCCGATCGGCAGCGTCGAGTGGGTCGAGGTCGACGACGGGCGCGACCTCGAGCGGGCGCGGGAGGTCGCGTGCCGCTGCTGACCCGCATGGTCGGCACGCCGCTCACGATCGACATCGGGCCGGGAGCGGTGGCGGGGCTGGCGCCGCTGCTCGCCGACCGGCGCATCTCGCGCGGCGGCCACGTGGCGGTGATCGTGGGGCCGGGGCTGGGTGAGGAGATAGCCGCCACGCTGAGGCCGCAGCTGCGCAACGGGGAGATCTGGGACGTGGTGGGCGGCTCCGTGCAGGCGGGCGCCGACCTCGCGGCGCGGCTGCGCCAGGGCTTCTACGACGCGGTCGTCGGGGTCGGCGGCGGCCGCACGCTGGATGTCGCCAAGTACGCGGCCAGCCTGTCCGGCCTGCCGGTGGTGGCGGTCGCGACCAGCCTCGCGCACGACGGCATCGCCTCGCCGGTGGCTTCGCTCGACGACGATGCGGGCCGCAAGGCCTCCTACGGCGTCCAGATGCCGATCGCGGTCGTGGTCGACCTCGACTACGTGCGCCGCAGCGAGCCGGCGATGCGGCGGTCGGGGATCGGCGACGCGATCAGCAACCTGTCGGCGATCGCCGACTGGCGGCTGGCCGAGCGCGAGCGCGGCGAGGCGGTCGACGGCGTCGCGGTGACGTTCGCGCGCGTGGCCGCCACGTCGGTGGTGCACCGCGAGGACGGCATCGACGACGAGGGATTCCTGATCGCTCTCGCGGAGGCGCTCGTGCTCTCGGGCCTGGCGATGGCGACCGCCGGCTCGAGCCGCCCGTGCAGCGGCGCCGACCACGAGATCCTGCACGCGATCGACGCGCTCTTCCCGGACACCGCGCACCACGGCGAGCTGGCGGGAGCGGCGAGCCTGTTCACGTCGTTCCTGCGCCGCGATGACGGGCTGACGGGCGGGATCGACGACTGCCTGCGCCGCCACGGCCTGCCGCGCACGCCGGCCGACCTGGGGCTCACCGACGAGCAGTTCGCCCAGGCGGTCGTGCGCGCGCCGGACACGCGGCCGGACCGCTTCACCATCCTCGAGCACCTCTCGCTCGACGAGGCGGCCGTGCGCGAGCGCGTCGGCGCGTTCGCCGCCGCCTACGGGCGATGAGCGGGCCGTCGATCGCCGAGCTGCGGGCCGCCACCCAGCCGCCCTCGATCTTCGCCCGCGACAGCGGCGAGCACTGGGCGGGCCGGCTCTACATCCGGCGCGCATCCGTGTATCTGACGCGGGTGTTCCTGCGGACCCGGATCACGCCGAACGGCGTCACGTGGCTGATGATGGCGAGCGGCGTGGCGGCCGCGGGCGTGCTGTGCCTGCCCGGATTGCTGCCGGCGGTGGCGGCGTTCCTGCTGATCCAGCTCCAGATCCTGCTCGACTGCTCCGACGGCGAGCTGGCGCGGTGGCGGAACGTCCGCTCGACGGCCGGCATCTACCTCGACCGGATCGCCCACTGGGTGACCGAGTCGGCGCTGCCGATCGCTCTCGGGGTCCGCGCCGAGGAGCCCCTGCTGGGGCTGGTGGTGGCCGTCCTGGTGCTGCTGATCAAGGGCGAGTCTGCCTTGGTCACGGTCGCGCGCGCCGACGCCGGGCTGCCGCCGGCCGCCGACACGAAGTCGGTGGCGGCGCCGCGCGGCGGACTGCTGCGGAGCGCGCGGCGGGCGGTCGGGCGGCTGCCCTTCTACCGCGCGTTCGTGGCGATGGAGTTCACGCTGCTGGCGCTCGCCGCCGCCATCGTCGACACCGCCACCGACAGCCTCGACGGCTCGCGACTCCTCGTGATCGCGCTGATCGGGGTGGCGGCGTTGACCGTGGTCGGCCATCTCGTCGCGATCCTCGCCTCGGACCGGCTGCGGTGAGGGTCGGCGCCGTCGTTCTCACCCAGGGGCGACGGCCCGCCGAGCTCGCCGCCGCCCTCGAGTCGCTCGCGCTCCAGCGGGAGGTCGAGCTCGACATCGTGGTGGTCGGCAACGGCTGGGAGCCGTCGGGGCTGCCCGCGGGCGTGCACTCGGTCGGGCTCGAGGTCGACCGGGGGATCCCCGCCGGGCGCAATGCGGGCGTGGGCGCGGTCGACGGGGAGCTGCTGTTCTTCCTCGACGACGACGCCCGGCTGGCCGCTCCGGACACGCTCGCTCGCGTGGCCGCGCGATTCGCCGCGGACCCCGGGCTCGGGATGCTGCAGCTCCGCGTGCGCTCGTCCGACGGCGGGCCGGCGCCGCGCGACTGGGTCCCGCGGCTGCGGGTCGGCGACCCGGCACGCTCGAGCGAGGTGACCGCGGTCTGGGAGGGCGCGGTGGCGATCCGGCGGACGGTGTTCGAGCAGGCCGGCGGGTGGCCGGAGGAGTTCCGCTTCGCGCACGAGGGCGTCGACCTCGCCTGGCGGGTGATGGACACCGGACGCCGGGTCGTCTACGCCGGGGACATCGAGATCCTGCATCCGTCCTACCGCACCGCGCCACACGGCTACTCCGCCTACTACGGCGCCCGCAACCGCGTCTTCCTCGCGCGCCGCCACCTCCCGCTGCCGCTCGGCGTCCTCTACGTCGCGGGCTTCGTCCTGCGCACGCTCCCGCTCCTGCGCGCCCACGGCCGCGCCCAAGCGGCCCTGCGCGGCTATCGCGACGGCATGCGCCGGCCGTGCGGTGCACGCCGTCGCCTCCGGGCGGGAACCCTGTGGCGCATGACACGCGCCGGGCGACCCCCGATCATCTGACCGCCCGCCGAAACAACCGGGGGCCCCACCCCACGGGCCATTCCGTGTGGAGCGATGTCCCGTTGGCCGCCCCCTGAGCGGCTAGCCTCTTCGTGCTTTGACCGCCCCGGTTACCGAACCCGTACATCACGAGCGCGACGGACGAGTTCACGTCCGTGCGGCACGTGTACGAGCCGCACCGCGTCGGCCTGCCGCCGCTCGGCTCCTACCTGCGCGAGCTGTGGCGGCGGCGCGAGTTCGCGTTCGAGTTGTCGCGGACCGACCTGCGCGCGCAGCACTACAACACGCTGTTCGGGCAGCTGTGGCTCCTGCTCAACCCGCTGCTGCTGGCGTGCGTCTACTTCGTGCTCGTCGACATCCTGCGCGCACGCACCGGCGGCGTGGCGTTCTTCGCGCACCTGATGGCGGCGCTGTTCGCGTACTACTTCGTGACCGACGCGATCCGCCAGGCGGTGCGGTCGGTCACAGGCGGCGGCCGGCTGATCCTCAACACCGCGTTCCCCCGCCTGCTGCTGCCGGGCGCGTCGGTGATCACCGCCTTCAAGCGGTTCCTGCCGACGATCTTGATCTTCGTGCCGGTGTTCATCATCGCCGACCTTCCGGTCGGCCCGCATCTGCTGTGGCTGTTTCCGGTGTTCGCGCTGTTCGCGCTGCTCGCCATTGGCATGGCGGCGCTGGTGGCATCGCTCCAGGTCTACTTCCGCGACCTCAAGAACTTCCTCCAGTACGCGCTGCGGATGTGGCTGTACGGCTCGCCGATCCTCTACTTCGCCGCCGAGGTGCCGGACCGCTACCAGTTCCTGCTGCTGCTGAACCCGCTCGCGCCGCTGCTGACGGCCTGGAGCGACGTGATCGACCTCGGGGTGGCGCCCGACCCGTCCGACCTCGCTATGGGCGCCGCCTGGGGCCTGGTCTTCTTCGTCGGCGGCGCGCTGTTCTTCGTCTCACGGGAGCGCGAGTTTGCTGTCCGTCTCTGAACGCGTGCGGATCCGCGTCGAGGACGTCTCGGTGACCTACCGGACGCCGCTCGAGCGCTCGCCGACCCTCAAGAGCACGCTGCTGCGGCTCGGCCGCCGCGAGCGGATCATCCGCGAGATCGCAGCGCTCAAGAGCGTCTCGTTCGAGGTGCCGCACGGCAAGGTGATGGGCGTGGTCGGCGCCAACGGGGCCGGCAAGTCGACGCTCATGCGCACCGTGGCCGGAATCCTGCCACCCACCCACGGCCGCGTCGAGGTCCAGGGCCGCGTGAGCACGCTGCTGTCGCTCGGCGTCGGCTTCAACAGGAAGCTCACGGGCCGCGAGAACGTGGTGCTGGGCGGCCTGGCGGCCGGGCTCACGCGCGCCGAACTGCGAGAGAAGTACGACGAGATCGTCGACTTCGCCGAGCTCGACGACTTCATGGACATGCCGATGCGAACCTACTCATCCGGCATGTACGGGCGCCTGGCGTTCGCGGTCGCGGTCACCATGCATCCCGACATCCTGATCATCGACGAGGCGCTGTCGGTCGGCGACGCGCGTTTCCGCCGCAAGTCCTTCGAGAAGATGCGCGAGCTGTGCGGCGAGGACCGCACGATCCTGCTGGTGAGCCACGCGCTCGGGAGCATCGAGAAGCTCTGTGACGATGCGATCTGGATGCACAAGGGCCAGATGCGGATGTGGGACGAGCCGCACGCCGTGGTCGAGGCCTACACGGAGTTCCTCGGAGTCCGCGAGGACGAGGAGGATCCCGTGACGATGGAGGACGTCTAACCCACCGGGGCCAGCGCGGGCGACCCGGTCGTCAGCCAGCTCGTGCGCACGTAGTCGATGATGTGCTCGCCGGCGGGCGCCTCGATCCGCATCACGCCCTCGGGCGGGTCCCCGCCGCCCGCGACAGCGTTGAACACGTCGTACTCGCGCCGCTTGCGCAGCGTCCGCCGGGACGCGTCGAAGTCGGTGTCGGACCAGTGGTCGAACTCGTCGGCCTCGAGGAACTTGAGCTCGAAGCATGAGTGCTCGGGCAGTGTGACGCCGACATCGGGAAACCACAGCGGCAGCTCCCACTCCATCGCCTTCACGAACCGCTGCTCGGGCCGGTTGGGCCAGCCCCACGGCTCGTAGTTGCGCGACTCGAAGTCGAGGAACCCCAAGCGCTCGTCGGCCACGTAGAGCGGGTGGCGCGGGATCCGAACCACCGCTTCGATGGCCTCGAGCTGCCACGCAAGGGCGCGCACCGCTGCGACTGCAGGGTCGGTGAGCACCATGTCGCCGTCCCACTTGAGCGCGTATGCGGTGCGCACATGCGAGAACGACCAGTTGTAGAAGTACGCCAGGCTGTGCACCGAGTCGGCGTGGGTCGCGAGGTGCTCGGCACCGCAGCGGGCGACCGCGAACGGGTACGGGCGAACCTCGAGCCGGTCGGTCGCGCCTTGCTCGGCGGCGACGCGCCGCGCGACGTCCGCCGTACCGTCGGTCGAGCGGTTGTCGATGACGACGACGCGCTCGACCGCGCGCAGCAGCGGCGGCAGCACGAACGGCAGCGAGCGCGCCTCGTCGCGGACGCGCAGGACCGCGGTGAAGCCGGGCTCGATCTCGCCCTCCGGGCGGCGCACGTCGTAGTCGGCGTGCCCCTCGAGGTTGGTCAGGACGCCCTCGACCGGGCGGCTCGGTGACCATCGCTCGGCGCGCCGCAGGCGCCTCTGCAACTGCCCGATCCGTGCGTGCTGCTGCGTCGTGCCCCGCAGCAGCGGCAGCAGCGCCGCGACCTGGTCTTCCCATCGGGGGTCTGCCGCGGGTTCCGGGACCTCGTAGCCGTACGCCTCCAGGTCCGCTGCGTACCGCTCGCGCAGCACCTCGGCGCCGGCCGCGTCATACGCGTCGGTGGGCATCGGCACTCGGCTCGGGTTCTCGCGCGCCGGGCCGCCCGGCCAGCGGTCGCCGATGTGTCCCCGCAGAAGGGCCAGCGTCTCGTCGAACCGCTCGAGGCGACCGACGTGGGTCAGCGGCAACTGCGCGGCGAGGTCGCGCTGGACGGCCCAGTGGACATCCTCGGCCGTGCCCGTGGGAATCGCGGCGAGGAAGCGCCGGAAGTCCTCCCGGATCTCGGCCGGCCGCTCGGGGAGACGCGGGAACCACGGCTGGTCGCCGAATGCGTCGACGAAGCGCGGCTCGCGCAGCAGCAGCTTGCTCTGCCACGCCGACCAGACCCGGCGCACAGGGTCGCGCACGATCGTGAACCGCAGCCAGCCGTCCTCGGTGAGCACGCGCTCGCGCTCGTCGCCCTCGAAGTCGGCGAGCCGGTGCGGCGCCCACACGCCCATGTCGTGCACGGTCAGTGCGGGCGTCACCTCGGCCAGACTCGAGCGCCCGAACCGCTCGGCCGGGATGCCGGCCAGCTCGGCCAGCAGCCACAACATGCTCGTGCAGCCCGCCTTGGGGATGGGCAGGAACATCACGCGCAGCTCGCGAAGCACGACCGTGCGCTGGAGGACATGGTTGCTGAACAAGGGGCCTGAACGCTAGCGACTCTTTGCTTTACTGCCGGACCGATGCAGAGAGATCGCTCGCTCGTCCTGGTCGCGGGCTCGGGCCGTAGCGGGACGAGCCTCGTCTCGGGGATCCTGCAGCGGCTGGGGTATCACGTACCGGCCCCCGAGGTGCCTGCCGACGACACCAACCCGCGCGGCTTCGCGGAGTCGCAGTGGGTCGTCGACTTCCACACCGCGCTGCTCAAGCGAGCCCGCGTCCAGGTGTCGGACGCACGGCCGGGCGCCTGGGCCATGACCGCGAACATCTGCCTCGAAGACGAGGTCCAGACGCAGCTGCGCAACTGGCTCGAGCAGCAGTACGGCGAGACCGACCACGTGCTCATCAAGGACCCGCGGCTGTCGTGGTTCCTTCCGCTGTGGCAGCGCTGCGCAGAGGCGATCGGCGTTTCCCCCCGGTTCGTGACGATGCTGCGCCACCCGGCGGCGGTGGTCGACAGCAAGCAGCGCTCGTACGGCGCCTGGCAGGGCGACGTCTCGCGCACCGCCGGCTGGGTCAACCTCACGCTCTTCACCGAGCGCGCGACGCGCGACGCGCCGCGCATCCTCGTCCGCTACGACGACGTGCTCGAGGACTGGACGAAGACGGTCGGCCGCATCGGCGAGGCGCTCGACCTGGCGGTCGTGCGCGACGCCCCGGCGGCGTCGCTGCGCACGGTGCACGAGTTCGTCGACCGCTCGCTGAGCCGCTCGCGCTCCGACTGGGGCGACCTCGCGCTCCCGGCGCCGCTGCGGACGCAGGCCGACGAGGCGTGGGCGCTGATGTCCGCGCTCGCCGAGGGCGAGGACGTGACCGACCGGCTCGACGCCGCCCGCGCCGCCTACATCGTCCTCTACGACGAGGCCGAGGCGATCGCGCAGTCCTCGATCGAGACCGCCCGCCGGCGTGGCGCCGCCTCGGCCAACCTGCCCGTGCGTGCGCGCCTCGTGCGGACCGTGCCGCGGCGCTACCGCCGCCGCATCCCCCTCCACTGGCGCCAGCGGATCGTCAGGGTCCTGGCGCGCTGAGCCTGGATCACCGATGACCCGTGGATGCCTCGGCGCCGTGGGCCGAGTCAGAGACGATCGGCCGCGCATCCGCTGTGGTGGGCCACATGGGATCGCGGCCGAGCGGCTCTGGCGAACGGCCACGGTGGCGAGGCGCCGCGGGGATCGGTGATCCAGGCTCAGCAGCCGGGCGCGGCGTAGACGCGCCACGCCTGGTTGCGGAAGATCTGGCGGTAGTCGGCCGGCACCCGCACGTTCGGGTACGGCTGGTTGCTGAACATGCGCCTGGTCATCCGGGTGCGGCGTGGCAGCAGCAACATGCGGCCCATCGGAGCGGCACCGCCCTCGACCGTGCGGACCGAGCCGGGCTCGCCGCCGAGCCAGAAGCGGATGAACGGGATCTGGCGGTGATCGCCGGTCACCAGGGGCGCGCAGCGCTCGAACGCGGCGTTCACGCGCTTCGAGTGGCCTACGCGCTCGAGCTGGCGGTAGATCGCCCCGTCGAGCCGGAGCCGGTTGTCGAGCTGGTCGAGCCGTGAGACATGCGACGGCAGGTAGGCGACCGACAGGGCGGCGGCGAGCCCGCCGATCACCATCCAGCGCGTGCGCGCGCGGCCGGCCGGGAGCAGCGTGAAGCCGCACACCGCGAGCCCGTAGAACAGCGTCAGCAGCACGGCCGGGGTCTCGACGTAGCGCCGGATCAGCGGCAGGCCGAACACGGGGCCGACCGCGAACACCGCGAGCATCGCCGCGATGACGGCGAGCAGGAGCAGCGCCCGCCGGCGTGTGTAGAACCAGGCGAACACGAGCCCGACCGGGATGCCGAGCAGCAGCGGCAGGCGCAGCACGAAGCCGAGGTACTGCACGCTCCAGTACGGGACGTCCTCCGGGTCGCGACGGCGGTCGACCTCCTCCGCCAGCGCCGCTGTGCCGTGCAGCGAGTGCAGCGGGTCGCCGGTCACGATCCAGTCCGTGCCGGCCCAGATCAGCGGCGCGGCCGCGACCAGGGCCGCCGACCGCACTCGCTCGCGCGGGGTGGTCGCCGGCCACAGGTACAGCCAGTAGAGACCGGCGAGCACCCACGCCTCGGGCCGCAGCAGCCCGGCGAGCGCCAGCAGTGCCAGGACCGGCAGTCCGCGGCGCGACCGCTGCGCCTCGAGCAGCACCGCCCCGATCACGAGCGCCGCGAACGGCAGGTCCTGGTAGCCGATCAGCGCGTCGCGCATGATCACCGGCCGGGAGACGACCACCAGCGCCGCCACGAGGCCGACCCAGCGGTTGAACAGCACCTCGCCCAGCCGGTAGGTCAGGTAGACGAGCGCGCCGAACGACAGCAGCGTCAGCCACAGCATCGCCGTGTCGGCGTGCGCCCCGAACGGCAGCGCCAGCGAGCTGACGGCGGTGGCGAGCGGATGCGGGGTCGGCGCGAAGTCGGCGGTGTACTCGGGCAGGAAACCGTGCCACGCGTCGTGCGCCCACGCCAGCGCCCACTGGGCGTCGTAGTTGACGTACGCGGGCGCGTACACGAGCCACAGGAGGACTGCGACGCCGACGGTCGTGCCGATGGCGGCGGCCCAGCCGCGGAGGGCCCGGCGCGGCCGCTCGGTCGGCGCGCGGGCGGGCGGCGTGGCCGGCCCTGGCCTCGAGGGCGTTGCGGTGGCCATGCGCCGCGTGACGATAGCGAGTCGCCTGGCCGTATCGGCGGCGCTACGCTCGCCCTCATGCCGCCGACGCGCCCTGGGCCGCCGGTCTTCATCGGCGCCGCGCCGCGCTCGGGGACCACGCTGCTGCGGACGATGCTCAATTCGCACCCGGAGCTCGCGATCCCGGGCGAGACGCGCATCCTCGTCGACGGCTACCGCAGACGCGCGGAATGGGGAGACCTGCGGGACGTCGAGAACCGCCGCCGGCTCGCGCGCTGGGTGGTCGAGCGCGGGCGCTCGAGATACCGGCAGCTGACGCAGGACCCGGACGAGCTGGTGGCCGCCATGGTCGCTGCCGCGCCCACGCTCGGGTCGGTGCTCGGCGCCGGCTTCCGCCTCTACGCCGACCACCACGGAAAGCCGCGCTGGGGCGACAAGCGGCCGAGCGTCGTCCTCAACCTCGACGCCGTCCACGCGATGTTCCCGGACGCGCAGTTCGTCAACCTCGTCCGCGATCCGCGCGCCGTGGTGGCGTCGATCCGCAGGGTCGGCCGGCGGTACGGCTGGGGAGCGCACGGGCTCCCCGGGGCGACCGACACATGGGAGCGCTCGATGCGCGCGGCCGACCGGTGGCGGCGGCGCCTGGGGCCCGGCCGGTTCCTCGAGGTGCGGTACGAGGACCTCGTGACCGAGCCGGCGGCGGCGCTCGGGCGGATCGCCGAGTTCCTCGACCTCGACGCGGGGGGACTCGACGCGATGCTGCGGCACCACGAGACCGCGGACATCCACAACCGGACCATGCACGCGCTCGTGTCGCAGCCCGTGACGACCGAGCGGATGCGGGCGTGGGAGCAGGCGCTGAGGCCGCGGGAGATCGCGTTCGTGGAGAGCGTGCTGGGCGACTGGATGCGCCGCTACGGGTACGAGCCGGTCGCGAAGAGCGTGAGCGTGCCGCCGAATCTGCGCAGGCGACACCGGCGGCGGCGCAACGAGATGCGCGTCGAGTCCGCGCGGCGGCGCACGCGTGAGTTGTGGCTGCAGGTCAGCTACCGCCGACCGGTGGCCGCGCAACACTGAGCCGGATCCACCGATCACCGCGGCGCCTCGCCACCGTGGCCGTTCGCCAGAGCCGGGCTGAGGGCGCCGTCGGCGCCGCTAGGGTTGGCGCGCAACTTGCCCGTCTCGCCGCCATCGTTCGCAGTCGCCGACCCCATCCAGGGAGTGGCAGTGCTGGCGACGACGGCCGCGGTCGCGGTCGCGCTGGTGACCACCGACCCGCGGCGGCGTGCGCTCGCGATGCTCGCCGGGCCCGCACTCGGGGTGCTGGCGCTGGCGTCGATGGCGACCACGCTCGACGTCCCGGACGTCGGACCGGTCGTGGCGGCCGCCTGCGTGGCCGCCGCGATCGGCGTCGTCGCGCTCGCGTGGATCGTGCACCGCCGGCCGACGGTGCTCGCGCTGGCGGCGATCGCGGCGCTGCCGTTCCGCGTCCCGGTCTCGATCGGCGACTCGGCGGCGAACCTGCTCCTGCCGCTGTACGCGGTGATCGCGGCCGGCGCGCTGTCCTACGCCTGGCGCGTGCTGCGCGCGGGCGAGGATGAGCCCGGGCCCGCGCGCGAGCAGCTGGTGCGCAGGCTCACGTGGGCGTTCGCGGCCGTGCTGGTCCTCTACGGCGCGCAGTCGATCTACTCGACCGACGTCGAGGTGGCGGTCAAGAACGTCTGCCTCTTCTATGTCCCGTTCGCGCTGCTGTTCCTGCTGCTGCTCGACGCGAACTGGAGCCGGCGGCTGCTGCGCTGGTCGCTCATGGTCACGGTGGCGCTCGCGCTGGTGTTCGCCGCGATCGGCTGTGTCGAGTTCGCGACCGGCCATCTCCTGATCACCAACGCGAAGGTGGTCGAGGCGAACGACCTGCTCCCCTACTTCCGCGTCAACTCGCTGTTCTTCGACCCCAACATCTACGGCCGCTACCTGGCGCTGACGATGATCCTGCTGGCGGCGGTGCTGCTGTGGACGCGCCGTCGGCGCGACGCGATCGTGATCGCGTGCTGCCTCGCGCTGCTGTGGGTGGGCATGGTGTTCTCGCTCTCGCAGTCGAGCTTCGCGGCTCTGCTGGTGGGCCTGGCGGTGCTCGCCGCGCTGCGCTGGCGGCCGTGGCCGGTGCTCGCCGGCGCGGGGCTGGCGGCGGCGATCGCGATCGGGCTGGTCCTGTTCGCGCCGAGCACGCTCAACCTCGAGACCGGCAGCGAGGCGGCGCTCGACCGCGCCACCAGCGGGCGCGTGGACCTGATCGGCGGCGGCCTGCGGATGGTGCGCGACCGCCCGCTGGCCGGCTACGGCTCGGGGTCGTATGCCGAGCGCTATCGCGAGCGCGAGCGGGTCAGCTCCGAGAAGGTCGCCGCCGCGTCGCACACGATCCCCTTGACCGTCACGGCCGAGCAGGGGGTGATCGGGCTCGCCGCCTACCTGGTGTTGGTCGCGCTGTCGTTCGCGCTGCTGTTCGACCGGCTGCGCTCGCGGCTCGTGAGCGCCCCGTGGCCGGGCGTCGGCCCGGTCACCCGCGCGGGGCTGGCGGCCGCGTACACGGCGCTGGTGGTGCACACGCTCGTGTACGCCGCGTACCTCGAGGACCCGCTGTCGTGGGCGCTGCTGGCGGTCGCGGCCGGGCTGCGCGCGCGGCCGCTGGGCGGCGACGAGGACCTGGAGGAAGACGCGCCGGCGCCGGCCGACGTCGCACCGGCGGCACGACTCGGATCGCGCCGTAGCGCGGTGCGCTCGTGACGGTCGTCCGGCGCGAGTTCGAGCCGACCCTGCCGGCTCTGCTGCGGCGGCGCGCCGGGGTGCCGGAGCGCCTGACGGTGGCGCTGCTGGTGCTGGCGCTCGTGGTCGTGGCGGTCGCGGCGCTGCTCGTGCGCCCGCGCGTGGACAGCCTCGGAACGCTCGTGCACCGGTCGGAGCCCGTGTTCAACCTCGAGTACGACACCGGCGCCCTGCGCTCGGTGGCGCCCGGGGCGGGCGAGCTCGCACGGCTCGAGGGGCGGCAGGGGCGGCAGTCGGTCACGATCACCGCCCGGCCGCTGGAGCTGCCGGCCCACGAGGGCGACGTCGCCCACGGCCTGCTCCCGGTCTATGCCTCCGGCCACATCCGGACGCTCGCCGGCGAGCTCGACCGCTTCCGGCTGACCGACCAGCACCGCACGCGGATCAACGACGCGCCGGGCTACGAGGTCAGGTTCATCAGCGGCCCGGCGGCGCGACCGACGCTCGGCACCGACACGCTGCTGCTCCCCGACGAGGCGCAGTCGCGCGGGGCGGTGCTCCTCAGCACGCGGCGGACGGTCGAAGGCGGGCTGAAGCTCAACGAGCGCGAGAAGGAGTTCGCAGACAGTGCGAGCGAGGCGTTCCGGTCCTTCGCCTACGGGACCGGGCGCCCCTGAAACGCGGGCGGCCGGCGCCCCGTTCCCTGGCACCGGCCGGTCTCGCGTCTCGCCGGTGATGCTGTCCCCTTCCCTGCGATTCTTCCGTCCCTGGAGATCCCGACAGCGTGAGCGGCGTACGCGTGTCCTACCCGCCCGACCGCTCATTACTCCTGAGCGGATGGATTTCAGGTGTCCAGGAAGGCGACCGCGCGGCAGAACGCCGCCTCGCCGCCCTGGAACCGCCACGGGAAGCAGCCGAACGTGATCCTCCGGTCGAGGACCTTGTCGATGTCGCCGCCGAGGTTCTCGATGTGCACGACGTCGTGTGGGAACAGCAGCGTGTGCATGATCTGGTAGTCGGCCTTCGGGAAGATCTCGTCGAGCGACCGCCCGAGCTTCGCCTCCGCGTCCTCGGCCTCGTCGGGGCGCATGCGGCGGATCACCGTGTTCATGGGGTGGTCGGCGCTGCCGGCGTCGACCGCCAGCCAGCGCACCCGGCGGTCGAGCAGCCATTCGGCGAGCGCGCGCGTGGGGCCGGGGTGGCGGATGAAGTACTTGGTCTCGTCGACCGCGCTGAGGTCGGCCCAGTTCTCGGGGTAGTGGCGGTGGTAGCCGGTGTGGATGATCAGGATGTCGCCGGGCACGATCGCGATGCCGGTGTCGAGCTCCCACTGCTCGAAGTGCTCCGGCCCGTAGAGGTCGAAGTCCCCGACCCCCATGCGCTCGAGGTCGACCACGCACGCCGGCCCGATGAGCCAGTCGAGCGGCAGGTCGCCGATGAACTTGCCGCCCGAGTAGAAGTGGGCGGGAGCGTCGAGGTGCGTGCCGACGTGCAGGGTCGAAGTCAGCTCCTGCCCGCCCGCCTTGTCGAACGCGAGCCGCTTGATCCACTTCACCGACGGGCCGTCGTAGCTGGCGAACGCCGGGGTGTGGACGGAGAAGTCCTGTGAGAGGTCGAGCACGTTCATGGCGCCCGCCAGCCTATTCGCTCTCGGCCAGCCGCTTGATCGCCGCCAGGCGCGCGTCCCACTCCGACGCGATCGCGCTGAGCTGCCGGGCGGTGGCGTCGAGCCGCTCCGGGCGCACGGTGTAGCGGACCTCGCGGCCGCGGCGGCGGCCCTCGACGAGGCCGGCCCGGTCGAGCACCCCGAGGTGCTTGACGACCGCCACGCGGCTGACCGGCAGGTCGCCGGCCAGCGTCGTGGCGGTCGCCTCTCCGCGCTCGGCGAGCAGGCTGAGCACGCGCCAGCGGGTGGGATCCGCGAGCGCCGCGAACAGCTCCCCGGCGTGCGCGGCCACGGCGGTCAGGCGGCGACGCGCTGGACGTACTCGCGCACGTTCTCCAGCTGCGCCTCCCAGCCCTCGGTGTTGCCCTCGAAGCTGCGCCGGCGCTGCTCGTCGGTGCCCTCGAGCGCCTCGAAGCCGCTCTCGACGACGCGGAGCCGCGTACCGTCACCCTCCGGGGCGAGCGTGAACTCGACCAGCGTCGAGTTGCGATCGTCCGGCTCCTCGCCCCAGTGCTCGCGGATCGCCGCCCACCGGTACGAGAAGCGGCGCGGCGGCTCGACGTCGACGACCCGAGCGCGGCCGACCCCGTGCTCGGCCCACCGCAGCACCATCTCGCCGCCCGGCTGCAGGTCGATCTCGGCGCCGGCGTCGCTGAACCAGCGGCCGACGTGCTCGCCCTCGGTCAGCACCGCCCACACCCGCTCGACGGGAGCGGCAATCAGGGTCTCGCGTTCGATCTGCATGAAGGGAACCTCCGGTCGATGTGTCACTCCAGGGTTACACATCGCTCATCGAGATGCAACCTTGCGGTTACACGACAAAGCGATCGCCGCGCCCCGCGCGATCGCCCGCCCGGTCGAGTGCCCGATCGCCTCGAGCCGCGCACGCGCGGCCGCATCCCCCGCCAGCCACGCCTGCAACGGCTCCGGTCCCATCCCCGACGCAGCGAGCTCCAGGAGCGTCGCCGACAGCGCGGTCGTCCGCCGGCGGAGATCGCCACCGATCAGAGCCTCCACCCACGCCTGCCGCAAGGCGCCCGGCCAGTCCCCCACGGCGATCACGGCGGCGACGCCGGCCAGGAGGTCGTCGCCCTCCGGCGTGAGCCCGCCGCCGCGGCCGACGAGCCGGGCGCCGACCCGGGCCGCGAGCGTCGGATCGCGCGACTCCACGGCGCGGACGAGGTCCGGCTCGGGAGCGACGATCTCCGGGTCGGGGACGGGGCCGGCCAGCCGCAGTGCCGGGTCCCACACCTCATCCGCGCGGATCACCAACTCGGTGCCGACGGCCGGTAGAAAAGCGACCTGCACGCCGTTCGGCAACACCGGGCGCTCGCGCGTGAACACGACCACGAAGCCGTCGTCCTCGCCGTAGGCGGCCGACCGCCCGGCGCCCGCGACGCGGACGCGGCGTCCGACGGCCGGCGCCGCGGCGATCACAGCCCGGCGAGCGCCCGCACCGCCTTCACGAACGCCTCCATCGGCGGCTTCACCAGCCCCGCCCCGATCTGGCCGACCCCGGGCTCGCGGTGCGCGATGCCGGTGTTGACGAACGGCAGGAGGCGGGTGTGCACGACCTCCCGGCAGTCGATCCCCACGGGAACGCCGCGGAAGTCCAGCGAAGGGATCTGGTAGCTGCGGCTCTCCGACCACGCGATGTCGTACATCGAGCGCGTCGCCTCCAGGGCGTCCTCGGCGCCGCCGCCCACCACCCGCACGATCGCCGGCGCCGCGGCCATCGCGAAGCCGCCCAGCCCGACGGTCTCGGTGATCGTGCTGTCGCCGATGTCGCGGTTGGCGTCCTCGGGCCCGAACCCCGGCAGATAGAGACCCTCGATGACGCCGCTCGGCCCGGTGAACCAGCGATCGCCGGTGCCGCTCAGGCGCACGCCGAACTCGGTGCCGTTGCGTGCCATCGCCACCACGATCGAGGAGCGCTCGATGTCCGCCGCGGCGTCGGCGGCCGCCTTCGAGGCCGGCATGGTGAGGTTCAGGAAGAAATGGTCGTTGCCGGCGATGAAGCGCGCCACCGCCGCCTTGTCGGCCTCCGGCTCGTCGAGCTCGATCAGCGCCGGCAGCAGCGTGCGCAGCAGCAGCGAGGTGCCGGCGCGGTTGCGGTTGTGGCCCTCGTCGCCCATCTGCAGCGCCTGGGCCGTCATCGCGCGCAGGTCGACCGGCTCGCCGAGCTGCCGCACCGCACGGCCGAACACGCGCGCGAGCACGTCGCGGATCCAGGCCAGCCGCTCGAGCACCACGTCGTCGTTGGCGCCGTAGCGCAGCACCTTCCCGAGCCCCTCGTTGAACGTGCAGAACGCGCGATTGCCTCCCGCCGGGTTCTCGACCACGACCATCGGCATCGAGGCGCTGACCACGCCCGCCATCGGCCCGACCGCGCCGCGCTCGTGGCACGGCCCGAACTCGAACGCGCCCGCCGCGGCCTTCGCGGCCGCGTCCTCGCGGTCATCGGCGAGCCCCTCGTACACCGCGGCCCCGATCACCGCGCCGCGCAGCGGGCCCGACATGTCGGCCCACTCGATCGGCGGCCCGGCGTGCAGGATCGTACGCCCGGACATCTCCGGCAGCAGGTCGCGCGCGATCCCGACGCCCGCCAGCACCGGCTGCGCGTCCTCGATCCGCGTCACCGCCTCGTCGTTGGCGCGCGCGATCGCGTCCGCCTCCGAGGCCAGCCGCGCGAGCGCCTCCGCGGTCCCGGGCTCGGGCGGGCGCCACTCGACGCGCTCGACGCGCACCTGCTGGCGCTCGAGCTCGTCCGCGAACAGGTCGACGCCCGCGTTCGCGACCGCCAGCGGCCGTCCCAGCAGCTCAGCCATCGGAGGCCTCCTTCGCCAGCCGCGCCGCGATCGCGTTGCTGCGGGTGACGACCGCGCCGGCGGCCTCCAGCCGCTCGCGCTGCGCGTCGAGTCCCTGGGGATCGCCGGCCGCGCCGCACAGCGCCACGATCACGTGCTTGTCGACGCCCGAGATAGCCGTGGCGAGCGCGCCCGCGGGGTCGGGGTGGGCGCCGTAGCCGAGCACGACGTCGAGCAGCAGCACGCCCACGCCCGGGTCGCTCGCCGCGCCGGCGAGGTGCTCGAGCCGCAGGGTCGGGTCGATCATGGGATGCGCGCGCCCCTGCGTGTACTCGTCGGCGCCGAAGTCGGTGAACGTGCCGCTCCCGACGATCGCCGCCGCCTCGCCGCACAGCGTGCCGCCGCTGTACAGGCCGCGCACCGACCCGGCGGCCGGCGGGCGCCGCAACTCGGCGCCGAGCTCGGGCAGCGCGCCGCCCACCAGCGCGCACGCCTCCGCCGCCGCGTCGTGCAGCGTGGTCTTCCAGGCGAGCACCACCGGCTTGCCGGTCGCCTCCGCCGCCTCCTCGACCGCCGCCGCCACCGCCGGGTCCGGCGGCTTCGAGACCGCCACGATCACGCGCGTCTCCTCGTCCGCCCCGAGCAGCTCGATGCCGCGCCGCATCATCGGGCCTCCGACCTCGGCCGACAGGTCGCGCCCACCGACGCCGATGGCATGCGATACGCCGACGCCGGCGGCGTCGAGCAGGCAGCACACCTCCTGGGTGCCGGTGCCGGAGGCGCCGACGATGCCCACCGGCCCCCGCTCCACCGCGTTGGCGAACCCGAGCGCGACGCCGTCGATGATCGCGGTCCCGCAGTCGGCGCCCATGAACAGCAGCCCGCGCTCGAGCGCCTGCCGCTTGAGCTGGGCCTCGACCTCGAGGCTCACGCCGTCCGAGAAGCAGAACACGTGCAGGCCGGCCGCCAGCGCGGCCGCCGCCTCGTGCGCCACGTGCTCGCCCGGGATCGAGAGGAACGCGAGGCTGAGCTCGCCCTCGCGTCGGGCGGCGGACGCCAGCGAGCGCGCCGCGGGCCGCTCGACGGCGGTCGACGGCGCACCGCCCTTGGCCGACAGCTCACGGTCGACCGCCGCCACGACCGCGTCGACGTCGTCGGCGCGCACGGCGATCACGAGGTCGTTGGGGCCGACGTCCTCGTCGATGGTGAAGCCCTGGTCGGCCAGCAGCTCGAGGTTGAGCGGCGTCGCCATGCCGACCGACGCGCCGGCCGCCTGCGAGACCAGCATCAGCGTGACCGAGTCGTAGTACGCGCCGCGGCGCACGATCACCCGCTCGGTCACGGCGCGACCTGCGTCCCGGCCGTGCCCTCGACGCCCTCGCGCAGCCGCTCGAGCGACGTGATGACCGAACGCCCGCCGAACGCCAGCGCGGCCTCGACCTTCGGGCCCATGCTGCCCCCGGCGAACTCGCCCGCCTCGAGCAGCTCGCGCAGGCGCTCGCGCTCGACCGCGCCCAGCCACCGCTGCCCGTCGGTGCCGTAGCCGGTCGCCGCGGCCTCGACGTCGGTGGCGATCAGCAGGCAGCCGCCCCCGATCGTGCGCGCCAGCAGCGCCGCCGTGAGGTCCTTGTCGAGCACGGCCTCGACGCCGCGCAGCCGCCCGTCGTCGCGCACCATCGGGATCCCGCCGCCGCCCGCGGCGACCACGATCGCGCCGCCTGAGATCAGCGTCTCGACCGCCGCCCGGTCGAGGATCTCGAGCGGCCGCGGCGAGGGGACCATCCGCCGCCAGCCGCGCTCCCCGCGGTCCTCCCACGCCTCGCCGGCCGCGATCCGCTCGGCCGCCTCGCCCGCGTCGACGTACCGCCCGATCGGCTTCGTCGGCCGCTCCCACGCCGGATCGTCGCGATCCACCAGCACGCGCGTGACGACCGTCGCCACCATCCGGGCCGTCCCGCGGCGGGCGAGCGCGGCCTCGAGCGCGGTCACGATCAGGAAGCCGAGCGTCGCCTGGGTCTGCGCGACGCACCAGTCGAGCGGGACGGGCGGGACGACCTCGCGCGCGAGGTCGTTCTTGAGCAGCAGGTTGCCGACCTGCGGGCCGTTCCCGTGCGTGATCGCGACCTCGTGACCGCTCACCACGAGCTCGGCGATCTGCTCGCATGCGCCCTCGACGGCGACCTGCTGCGACTCCGGGTCCGCTCCGCGCTCGCCGGCGATCGCGTTGCCGCCGAGGGCCACGACCACGCGCTCGCTCATCGTCGCAGGCTATTCGACTTGACCCCTGAATCCAGGGTCCGGGGAATGGCGGCGCGCACCCAGGCGTCCTCAGGACATGATCCTTCACCCCGCCATCGCCCAGCTCATGGCCATCAGCTCCGCAATTACGACCCTCAGGGGTGACGTTCCGCCCCCGCGGCATAGCGCGCCGGCGCGGTCCCTACCGCGGCGCTGAACTCGCGCACCATGTGCGCCTGGTCGTAGTAGCCGAACGTCACGGCGAGCCGCGCCCAGTCGACATCGCCGCCCGCCGTCGCGTGCGCCGCGGCCTCGTGGAGCCGGAAGCGGAAGTCCCAGGCGGCTCACGCTCACGTTCATCCGGCCGGATGATTGACGCGCCGGGCGGGGCGTCGTAGCGTCGCTCGAGGAACGAGTGAAAGGACCGAGCATGGCCGAGACGACGGTGGACACGGGGCTGGAGCCGGGGTTCGCGAAGGAGTTCGCCGAGCGCTGGGGCGCGGCGTGGAACTCGCACGACCCGGACCGCCTGCTCGAGCTGATGGCGGAGGACATCGCCTATGACGACTCCGCCTGGCCGCGGACCATGCACGGGCACTCCGACGTCCGGGAGTTCCTGGCATCCGTATGGCGCGCGATGCCCGACCTCGCGTTCGACCTGCCCGAGGAGCCGTTCCTCCTGCCCGGCGCGCCGAAGGCCGTTCTCTACTGGAAGGCCACCGGGACCTTCTCCGGCCCGCTCGAGCCGCCCGGCTTCGCACCCACGAACGCGCGGCTCGCGTTCGACGGATTCGACCTCCACGAATACCGGGACGGGCTCGTGAGCCGGCTGCAGATCGTCTTCGACATGGCCGACATCAGCCGCCAGGCCGGCCTGCTGCCGAAGCAGGGGTCAGCCATCGAGAAGGCCGGCGCGTCGGCCCAGCGGCTCGCGATGACGGTTCGCAACCGGCTCCAGCGCTGAATCGGGCGAGATTGTCGGAGATCGACGTTGCGCGTGGTGGTGGCGACGCCGGCCAACGTTGCGGCTGGGTAAGGAGGCGGCAGAGCGGCCCGCGCGGGCGGTCCGCCGGCGCCGTGGCCGGGTGTCACCGGGATTGCGCGTTGTGGGAATCTCCAATGCGGCGCTGTCCTGCCCTGGTGTCGTTTATCGACGGTGCTGTCCACCGGTCAACGCAACATCGGGTTGTTGTTTGATCGAAGGAGGGTGGCCAGTGAGGGAAGGCGTGGGTGCGTCGGGCAGGCGGTTGGATCGTGAGGACCGGCTCGAAATCCTGGTGCGGATCTCGCGTGGTGAGACTCAGCCGCGCGTGGCGCGCGCGGTCGGGACGACTGAGAGGACGGTCAGGAGGGTGCTGGCGGCGGTAGGGGGGTCGCCGTCGCGGCGTTCGCGCCGTAGGCCGCGCTCACCGTTGCGGTTGTCGCTGCTAGAGCGCGAGGAGATTCGGGCGGGTATCGCTGCCGGCGATACGTTTCGGGCGATCGCGCGGCGGCTCGGGCGGGCGCCGTCGACGGTCAGCCGCGAGGTTGGCGGCGTGGCGGGCCGCGGCCGGTATCGGGCGACGCGAGCCGACGACTTGGCGTGCGTGCGGGCATTGCGACCAAAGCCGACCAAGCTGGACCGCAATCCGCGGCTGCGGCAGGCGGTGGTGGGGATGCTCGAGCTGCGCTTTTCGCCGCGGCAGATCTCGGCCAGACTGCGGCTGCAGTACCCCGACGACGTGGAGATGCGGATCGCTCCCGAAACGATCTATCAGTCGCTGTATGTGCAGTCCCGGGGCCGCCTGCGCAAGGACCTGGCGCGCTATCTAAGAACCGGCCGCACGCGCCGCAAGCCGCGGCGTGGGCCGACCGGCCGGGGGCGGATCCCCGACATGGTGTCGATCTCCCAGCGCCCGCCCGAGGTCGCCGACCGGGCGGTGCCGGGCCATTGGGAGGGTGATCTGCTGGTCGGCAAAGCCAACCGCTCGTTTATCGCCACGCTCGTCGAGCGCCACACGCGCTTTGTTTTGTTGGGCTACCTCGGCCGCGATGCCAAGACCGAAACGGTCACCGCCAAGCTGGCCGAGCTGATCACGCGATTGCCCGAGCAGCTGCGCCGCTCGCTGACTTGGGACCAGGGCCGCGAAATGGCGCGCCACCGCCAGTTCACGATCTCCACCGGCGTCCCAGTCTACTTCTGCGATCCGCACTCGCCGTGGCAGCGCGGCAGCAACGAGAACACCAACGGCCTGCTGCGCCAATACTTCCCCAAGGGCACCGATCTCGCCATCCACCACCAGGCCGACCTCGATCACGTGGCTGCCGAACTCAACGGCCGGCCCCGGCAGACACTCGGCTGGCTCACACCAGCTGAGAAGATGGTCGAGCTGTTGCGTTGATCGCCTGACACCGCCGACACTAGGGCAGGACAGCTTACCGCGAACCGCGCCGAACCGGCTGGTGCAGACGTCCGAGCGCTCCTTCCGAGCGGTGTCGGCGGTGATTCGCGCGCGATCGTCGGCCCGATTTGCCGGCTCCGTTGTAGAAATCCACAACGAGACTGTCGCGGCCGCTCCGGACCGGCCGCGCCGGCGGCGTCGCCGCTTCCCCACCCAGCCGCAGTTCGCTGGGCCCGCCGCGCCCAACCGCGGCGGAGCCACCCAGCCCCGAGCGGCAGCCCGAGCGTGCCCTCACCATCAGCCACCGCCGCGCGCCCTCGCCACACGCGCGCGGCGCGGACCTAACTCATCGAGCCGTCGTAGGCGGCGAGCACCCGCTTCGGCACCCGCAGGCGCCAGGCGTCCTCGAGCAGCTCCGCCAGCTCCTCGCGCTCGACCACGTCGAGCCGGACCAGCACGTACGGATGGCCGTCGTAGTGGGGCGCCGAGAAGTAGACGTCCGGCCGCCCGAGCAGCAGCGCCTGGGCGTCGGGGAGGTCGATCACCCGCACCACCAGCGCGTCCGGGTCGGTGCGCAGCCGGCACATGAACTTGCCGCGCACGCGCAGCGCCGGCGTGCCGAAGCACGTGCCCTCCTCCACCTCCGGGAAGCGGCTGCCGATCGAGACGATGTCCTCCCAGGTGAGCATGCCGAAAACGCTAGTACACGCGTCACCGTCCCGCCTCCCACTCGATCGGGTCGCCGGAGGACGGCGGGCGCGCGCCGAGCTCGGCCAGCACGCTCGCGAGCATCTCGCGCCGCACGGCGCCGTAGCTGAGGATGTGCGCGAGCACGCCGCCGTAGGTGAACGACTGCGGCGGCTCGCACAGGGCGTCGACGAACGCGTCGTCCCAAGCTCCGGCGTCGCGGACCGCACGGGCCAGGCGCGCGAACGAGCGTGAGGCGCGGTCGAAGCGGCTCAGCAGGTCGTCGGCGCGCGTCCGGGGCAGCGGCCTGCCGGCCATCGCGGCGACCCAGACCTCGAGCGTGAACACCAGCCGCTCGGCCATCATCGCCGCGCTCGGCTCCTCGCCCTCGAATCAGACGGCGACGAAGCCCGGCCGCAGCGGGCGCTCGAGCTCGGCGGAGGGCAGCGTGGCCGCCGCCTCGAGCAGCTCGCGCACGCGGTCGAGATGGTGCGACACGAGCCGCTCGGTGAGGTCGCGCCGCGCCGCACCGGCTCGCGCGCGCCCGGGATCAGCAGGCCCGCCGGCGGGTGGAAGTGGATGCCGTTGGGCGCCTCGAGCTGGATCGGCCCGGAGAACGAGCTCGGCGGCTCGCCGTAGGCGCGCGCGAACGCGCGCGAGAAGGCGGCGAGCGAGCCGTAGCCGGCCGCCGCCGCGGCCTCCGACGGCAGGGCGGCGCCGGTCCGGAGCTGCCATGCGGCCCGCTCGAGCAGCAGCCGCCGCCGCAGCGCGGCCGGCGTCTCGCCGGTGGCGCCCGCCAGGATGCGGTCGAGGTGGTCGCGCGAGAAGTGGGCGCGGCGGGCGAGCGCCGAGCCGTTCGCGTCCTGCTCGTCGAGGGAGGCGAGCACGAGGTCGATGAGGTCGCGCAGGCGGTCGGCCATGCCGACATCTTGATCGGATTCGACATCCTGCTGGACGCCGCGGGCGCCGTCCGCCACCTTCGGCGCATGCCCAGCTGGAAGGAATTCGAGGCCGCCGCGCCGGAGCTCGCCGAGCAGGTGCGCCGACGGCTCGACGCACACACCCACAAGACGCTCGCCACGGTCCGCCGCGACGGCTCGCCGCGCATCTCCGGCATCGAGACCGCGTTCCGCGACGGCGAGCTCTGGATCGGCTCGATGCGGCGGGCGCGCAAGGCGCACGACCTGCAGCGCGATCCGCGCTTCGCCCTGCACAGCGGCTCCGACGAGCCGTCGGACTGGAAGGGAGACGCGAAGCTCGCCGGAGTCGCCGAGGAGATCTCCGAGCCGGGGCGCGCGAAAGCGGGCGACGAGCCTTCGCACCGGTTCCGGCTCGACCTGCGCGAGGTCTCGACGGTCGCCCTAAACGAGAAGCGCAACGCGCTCGTGATCACGGTCTGGACGCCGGACCGCGGCGTGCGGACGATCGAGCGAGCATGAGCGACCGCCTGCGCCGGATCGTCGACGGGCTCGGCATCCGGCCCGACGAGCGCGTGCTCGAGATCGGCTGCGGCCACGGCGTCGCCGCGACGTTCGTGTGCGAGCGGCTCGACGGCGGCCGGCTGACCGCGATCGACCGCTCACCGAAGATGATCGAGGCCGCCGCGCGCCGCAACGCCGCGTTCGTCGAAGCCGGCACGGCCGAGTTCCTCGTGGCGGAGCTCGAGGAGATGAACCTCGGCGACCGCCGCTTCGACACGATCTTCGCGGTCCGCGTCGGCCTCTTCCACCGCGAGCCGGAGCGCGCCCGGGCGCTCGCGGAGCGCTGGCTCGCGCCGGGAGGGCGGCTCACCGCCTTCTTCGACCCGCCCCGTTGACGCGGGCCGCGGCGCGGCCGGACACTATCGGCGGATGGCGCCGCTTCACATCCGCCTGCTCGGCAACGTGGACCTGCGCCTCGGCGGATCCCCGGTGTCGCTCGAGTCGGGACGGGCCGAGTCGCTGCTCGGCTACCTGCTCGTGCATCGCGGCGTGGCGCAGCCCAGGCAACGGCTCGCGTTCATGCTGTGGCCGGACTCGACGGAGGCGCAGGCGCGCACGAACCTGCGCAAGGTCCTCCACACCCTGCGCCGCGAGCTGCCGGACGCCGAGCGCTTCCTCGAGGTCACCGCGCGCACGCTGCGCTGGCGTACCGACGCTCCCTTCCGGCTCGACCTCGCCGACTTCGAGCAGGCGATCGCCGACGCCCGCCTCGAGGCGGCGGTCGAGGCCTATACCGGCGACCTGATCGAGGGCAGCTACGACGAGTGGGTGCTCGAGGAGCGCGAGCGGCTGCGCAGCCTCTACCTGGACGCCCTCGAGCGGCTCCGGCACGAGCTGGAGGAGCGCGAGGACTGGGCGGCGGCGCTCCGCTGCGCCGAGCGGCTCGTGCGCGCCGACCCGCTGCGCGAGGACGCCCACCGCGCCCTGATGCGCCTGCACGACGCGCGGGGCGACCGCGCGCGGGCGGTGCGCGCCTACCACGCGTTCGCCGCCACCGCCCAGCGGGAGCTCGGCGTCGAGCCGTCGGCGGCGACCCGGGCCGCCTACGAGGCGCTGCTGCTGTTCGACGCCGACGCGTGGTCGCCGGGCCGCGGCGCCTCCCTGCCGCCGCTCGTGGGGAGGGCGGCCGAGCGCTCCGAGCTGGCGGCGGCCTGGCGCTCGGCCGCCGGCGGGGTCGCGCAGCTCGTGCTCGTGACCGGCGAGCCGGGCATCGGCAAGAGCCGGCTGGTCGAGGAGCTGCGGTCGTACTGCGCCCACGACGGCGCGCTCGCCGCCGAGGCCCGCGCCTATCCCGCCGAGGGCGCGGTCGCGTACGGGCCGGTCGTGGCCTGGCTGCGCTCGGAGGCGCTCGCCCCGCGGCTGCGCCGGCTCGACCGCGTGCACGTGAGCGAGCTAGCGCGGCTGCTCCCCGAGCTGGGACGCCCTGAGCCGCTGCCCGAGGCCGAGCAGCGACAGCGCCTGTTCGCCGCGCTCGCACAGGTACTCGCCCCCAGCACGCCGCTGCTGCTGATCGCCGACGACCTTCAGTGGTTCGACCGCGCAACCCTGCAATTCCTTCACTATCTGCTCCGGGCTCAGGGCGCGGCGCCGCTCCTGGTCGCGGCCACCGCGCGACGGGAGGAGATCGACTCCCAGCATCCCGTCGCCGAGCTGGTCGCGGGGCTCGCGGCGCTCGGGCGGTCGTCGGAGATCGAGTTGCGGCGGCTGAGCCGCGCCGAGACCGGCCTGCTGGCCGAGCGGATGACCGGGACGCCCCTCGACGAGGCCGAGACGGAGCGGCTGTTCGCGGGCTCGGAGGGCAACCCCTTGTTCCTCGTGGAGTCCGTCCAGGCCGGCGGCGAGCCGGCCGGCGGCAAGGTTCAGGCGGTGATCGCGGCCCGGCTCGCCCGCCTGTCCGTTCCGGCACGCGAGCTCGCCGGGGTCGCGGCGACGATCGGCCGCGACTTCTCGGCTCCCGTGCTGGCCGAAGCGAGCGACGCCGACGAGCAGGCCTTCGTCCGCGGCCTCGACGAGCTCTGGCGGCGCGGCATCGTGCGCGCCCAGGGGCTCGACGCCTACGACTTCAGCCATGGCCGCATCCGCGAGGCCGCATACGAGGCGCTGAGCCCGGCCCAGCGCCGCCATCACCACCTGCGGGCGGCGCACGCCCTGGAGCGCGCGCAGGACGCGGACCTCGACGCCGCGAGCGCTCTCATCGCCGCGCACCACGAGGCCGCGGGCGCCGCCGACGAGGCGGTCCGGTGGTACTCGTACGCCGCCGACGCCGCCCAGCGCCTGCACGACCACGACGGCGCCGCGCGGGCGCTCGAGCGGGCGCTCGCGCTGTGCCGCGACCTGCCGCCGAGCAGCGCCCGCGACGAGCGCGAGCTGGCGATCCTCACCGCGCTCCCCGGCCCGCTCGTCGCCCTCGACGGCTACCGCTCGGAGCGCCTCGTGAGCGTGCACGAGCGCGCCCTCGCCCTCGCCACCGCGCTCGGGATCGAGCCCGACGCCCCGCTCGTGCGCTCGCTTGCGCTCGCCGCCCTGACGCGCGGCGACGTCGACGCCGCCCAGGCCTTCGGCGAGCGGCTGCGCGCGGCCGGCGAGCGCGCCGGCGACGACGTCCTGTGGGTCGAGAGCGCCTGGGTCCTGGGCGTCGCCGCCTACTGGCACGGGCAGCTCCACGCAGCGCGAGAGCACCTCGAGGCAGCGCTCGCGCGCTGGCGGCCCGCGCATCGCCCAGAGCACCTGCTGCGCTACGGGATGGACCCGGAGCTCACCTGCACGATCCGCCTGGCGCATACCTTGTGGCTGCTCGGCCACGACGAGGTTGCGGCGCGAACGCGGGAGGAGGCGTTGGCGCTGGCCGCGGCCAGCGAGCACGCGCTGAGCCGGTCGCTCGTGAGGGTGTTCGCGGCGATGTTGGCGCTCGACCAGCGCGACTACGAGCGCCTGCGCGCGCACGTCGAGGACCTCCTCGCCACCGGGGTGGGGCCGGCCACTCGCCCCGCCGAGGCGCTGGCGGGCTTGGTCGACGTGCTCGACGGGCGCGTCGGCGCGGGTGTCGAGCGTGTCCGTCGTGCGGTCGACGCGGGCGAGTCGGCGGCGCCCGGTCAGGACGGTCTGCTCCTGCGCGTCCTGGTCGAGGCATGCGCGGTGGGCGGGGACGCGCGTGCGGGCCTGGCCGCCGCCGACCGCGCGTTGGCGACGGCCACCGCTGCGCAGCCGTGGACCGCCGAGGTCCGCCGGCAGCGTGGCGCGTTCCTGGAGGCCCTCGGCGCTCCGGCCGCGGAGATCGAGGCCGAGCTGCGGCGCGCCGCGGAGGCGGCCGAGCGCGCGGGAGCGGTGGCGTTCGAGGAACGGTTGAGAAACGGCTGGTCGTCGAGTATGCCGCCCGATGACCACCACCGCCCTGCCCACGACTGATGAGACCGAGCTCCGCGGCCGCTTCCGCGGCGCGCTGCTGCGACCGGGCGAGGAGGGCTACGAAGAGGCCCGCCGCCTCTGGAACGGCGCCATCGACCGCCGGCCGGCGCTGATCGCGCGCTGCGCCGGCGCCGACGACGTGCTGCAGGCTCTGCGGTACGCGCGCGAGCGCGCGCTGCCGATCGCGGTGCGCGGCGGCGGCCATTCCGTGCTCGGCCACTCGGTGTGCGACGGCGGAGTGATGATCGACCTCTCGCACATGAAGGCGGTGTCCGTGGATCCCGCCGCGCGCGTCGCCCGTGCCGCCGCCGGGCTCACGTGGTCGGAGCTCGACCTCGCCACCCAGCGCCACGGGCTGGCCACGACCGGCGGGACGATCAGCTCCGTCGGGATCGGCGGGCTGACGCTCGGCGGCGGCTTCGGGCACCTGATGCGCCGCCACGGGCTGACGATCGACAACCTGCGCGCGGTCGAGCTCGTCACCGCCGAGGGCGAGCAGCTGCGGGTCGACGCCGAGAGCGAGCCCGAGCTGTTCTGGGGCCTGCGCGGCGGCGGCGGCAACTTCGGCATCGCCACCGCGTTCGAGTACGACCTGCATCCCGTCGGGCCGCTCGTGCTCGGCGGGCCGATCTACTGGCCGCTCGAGCAGGCTCACGACGTGCTGCGGACGCTGCGGGAGTTCGCGCCGGACGCTCCCGACGAGCTCGGGATCATGCTCGTGGCGCATCGCGCGCCGCCGCTGCCCTTCCTCCCGCCCGAGCGCTACGGCGCCCCGGTGCTCGGCCTGCTGCCGGTGTGGTGCGGAGATCTCGCGGAGGGCGCCCGCGCGCTCGCGCCGCTGCGAGCGGTCGGCGCGCCGCTGGGCGAGCTGGTCCGCCCCGTCCCCTACCGCGCGGTCCAGTCCCTGCTCGACGGGAGCGCTCCGCGCGGCACGCACGCCTACTGGCGCTCCCACCGCCTGCCGGCGCTCTCCGACGCGGCGATCGACACGATCGTGAGCCTCGTCGAGTCGATCACCTCGCCGCTCTCCCTGCTCAACGGCTGGGCGATCGGCGGCGCCGTCAGCCGCGTCGCGCCCGGCGCCACCGCCCTCGGCGCGCGCGATCCGGGCTTCGAGCTGCGCCTGATCGCGGTATGGCCGCCCGGCGACCCGGACGGCGAGCGCCACCGGGCCTGGGCGCGCGACGGCTGGGAGACGCTGCGTCCGTTCGCCGCCGGCGTGTTCCCCGGCTTCCTCTCCGACGAGGGCATCGCCGGTGTGCGGGCCGCCTACGGCGATCACCTCGGCCGCCTGACCGCCCTCAAGGACCGCTACGACCCGGCGAACGTGTTTCGCCTCAACGCCAACATCCCACCGAGCAACGGAGCCACCCGATGAGAGCACTGGTGACAGGAGCGACCGGCAACGTCGGCGCCCACGTCGTACATGAGCTGCGCGAGCACGGCGTCGAGCCGCGCGCGTTCGTCCGCGACCGCGAGAAGGCCGCGCGCATGCTCGGCGCCGACGTCGAGCTGGCGGTCGGGAGCTTCTCCGACCGCGACTCGCTCGAGCGGGCGCTCGACGGCGTCGAGGGGCTCTTCCTGGCGTGCGCCAACGTCCGCGACCAGGTCGAGCACGAGTGCGAGGCGATCGACGCCGCGCGGGCGGCCGGTGTCCGCCGCATCGTGAAGCTGTCGGGCCCGCGCGCCGCGGTCGACTCGTGGCTGCTGTTCGAGCGCTGGCACGGCGAGATCGAGCGCCACCTGTTCGCCTCCGGCGTGCCGTCGGTCGTGCTCCGCCCGAGCGCATACATGACCAACCTGCTCGGAAGCGCCGACGCCGTCAGGCACACCGGCAAGCTGTTCGCGCCGGCCGGAGCGGCCCGGATCACGCTACGTGGACCCGCGGGACGTCGCCGCGGCCGCCGCCGCCACGCTCGCGGTCGCGGGGCACGAGGGCTCGACGTACACGATCACCGGACCCGAGGCGATCACGTACGACCAGATCGCACAGGAGCTGTCGGCGGCGACCGGTCGCACGATCGAGTTCGTCGACATCCCCTACGAGGCCGCCCGCGAGGCGATGCGCGAGGCCGGGCTGCCGCCGATGATCGCCGACTCGATCGTCGACGTGTTCGTGACGCAGCAGGCCGGGAGCATGACTCGCACCACCGACGCCGTGCGCACGCTGACCGGCCGCGAGCCCCGCACGTTCGCGAGCTTCGCGCGCGAGCACGCCGCCTTGTTCGGCGCCGCGGTCGCCGCCGCCTCATGACCCGCACGCAGCGCTGACGCCAATGGCGGACATGCAGGGGGTGGCCCGGATTCCTTGCCATATAGGCAACAAATCTGGGTCACCCCCCGGATCCGCCGCGCACGACCCACGGCCGCGGCGCCTGCTCGCGCAGCGCGTCGCCGCCGGTCTCGGGCGCTGGGATGACGAGGCCGTAGCTCACCAGCCGCCGAGCGTGTCGACCGCCTCCTCGAAGCGATCGACGGCGTCCGCGGCGATCAGCAGCATCAGCAGCAGCCGCGCCTTGGCGGCGCTCAGCCCGCCGGCCCCGAGCACGCCCAGCTCGCGCAGCGTCACCACGCCCCCCGGGCCGCCGTAGACCGCGTGCGTGCCGCCGCTCGGCACGCGCGTGGCGGTCACCACCGGAAGCCCGCGCTCGACCGCCGCCGCGATCCCGCGCTCGGCGCTGCCGGGCACGTTGCCGAGCCCGGTCCCCTCGAGCACGAGGCCGGCCGCGCCGGTGGCGTCGAGCACGGTCTCGATCAGGTGCTCCTCGATGCCGGTGTAGGTCTGGATCACCGGCACCGGCGGCAGCGCTTGTGGCAGCGGGAGCAGGAAGCGGCGCGGCGGCGGCACCGTGATCCGCACCGAACCGGGGACGACGATCCCGACCGGGCCGTGGCCGGGCGAGGTGAACGCATGGACGCGCGAGGAGTCCTGCTTGCGCGCCCAGCGCGCGGCGTGGATCTCGTCGTTGAGCACCAGCACGGTGCCGAGCCCGGGTGCCGCCTCCGCCACCTGCGACGCGCACAGCAGGTTGCGCGGGCCGTCGGCCGACACCTCGGAGCCGTTGCGCATCGCGCCCGCGAACACCACGTCGGTCTCGACGGTGAGGTCGCAGAAGAACGCGGTCTCCTCGATCGTGTCGGTCCCGTGCGTGACCACCACGGGGCCGCCGGTGGACGCCCGCCGCGCGACCTCGAGCATCGTCGCCGGCGTCACGTTCCAGCCGTTGACGTGCGCGACCTCCTCGACCTCGACCGGCCCGAGGCCCGGCACGGTGGCGACCAGGTCCTGCGCGCTGACTGCCGGACGCACGGCGCCGGTCTCGGGATCGGCGAGCGACGCGATCGTGCCGCCGGTGGCGATCAGGCGCACGGTCACGCGGTTTCCGGCCTCCGCCGGTCCGGCGTCTGCGCGAGCGGCTCGACCAGCGGGTCGCCGATGCCGGTGTGGGGCGGGACCTCGGGCTCGAAGAACCGCAGCGCCTGGTAGATGCCCACCGCCGCGATCGTCCCGAGCGCGATCCCGGCGAACGAGTAGTCGCCCCAGTTGAGCGTGTAGTTCGCGGTGCCGACGATCAGCGCCACCGCCGCCGTGACGAGGTTGACCGGGTCGCGGAAGTCGACGTTCGCCTCGATCCAGATCCGGGCGCCGAGGACGGCGATCGTGCCGAAGAGGAAGGTCACCGCTCCACCCAGCACGCCGATCGGGATGGCTTGGATGATCGCGCCGAACTTCGGCATCAGGCCGAGGGCGATCGCCACCACGCCCGCGATCAGGTACGCCAGCGTCGAGTAGATCCGCGTATAGCCCATGACGCCGATGTTCTCCGCGTACGTGGTGGTGCCGGAGCCGCCGAACAGGCCTGCCAGGGTGGTCGCCGCGCCGTCGCCCATGAAGGAGCGGCCGAGGTAGGGGTTGAGGTCCCGCTCGGTCATGGTCGCCACCGCCTTCACGTGGCCGGCGTTCTCGGCCACCAGGACGAGCAGCACGGAGGGCACGATGAGCAAGATCGCGCGGACGTTGAACTCGGGCGTCGTGAAGTCCGGGAGGCCGAACCAGGCGGCGGCGTGGACGGCGTCCCAGTTGACATCTCCCAGGAGGGCGGCGAACACGTACCCGATCACCACGCCGAGGAAGACCGACAAGCGCGACAGGTAGTTCTTCACCGCGACGCCGATGAGCAGGATCGACGCGAGCGTGACGAGCGCGATCCCGGCCTGCTGCGTGAACTGCTCCTCGGCGATGGGCGCGAGGTTGAGGCCGATCAGCGCCACGATCGCGCCGGTCACCACCGGCGGCAGCAGGAACTCGATGATGCGGTAGCCCGCACGCTCGACCAGCAGGCCGACCAGGAACAGCGCGATGCCGGCGGCCGCGATCCCGCACAGCGCCGCCGCCAGCCCCTCCGACTTCGCGGCCACCACCGGCGCGACGAAGGCGGCGCTGGAGCCGGTGTAGGACGGCACCTTGTTGCGGGTCATCAGGTTGAAGAGGATCGTCCCGATCCCGGAGAAGAAGATCGTCGCCGTCACCGGGAACCCGGTCAGGACCGGCATCAGCGCGGTCGCCCCGAACATCGCGAGGACATGCTGCCCGCCGAGGCCGAGCATGCGGGGCGTGTTCAGCCGCTCGTCGGGACGCACCACCGCGCCGGGCTCGACCGTGCGCCCGTCGCCGTGGAGCTTCCACACCCTGTCGATCGCGGCACCCATGGTGGTCTCCTGGTCGCTTCGCCGGGTTCGGATTTCGGCGTCGCGCGCCGCGAACCTTCAGCGCCGCGCGGTCCAGCGGCCGACCGCGACGCCGACCAGCGCGAGCGCGAAGCCGCCGAGCGCGCTGGCGACGACGACCTTGGCGTCGGTCCCGCCGCGCGGAGCGGCGGGCACGACCGCGGCTCCCGGCTCGGCGGCGGCCGGCTCGGGTGCCCCGCCGGCGATGCGCTCGTCGAGCGCGCTCAGGAACTGCTCGGTCGTGCGGCGGGCGGCGGCGGCCGTGAGGCGCTGGCCGACGCCCGCGAGCGGGCCGGTCACCGTCGCGTCCGCCTCGTAGGTCATGCGCGAGCCCTGGCCGTCGGCCGACAGGCGCATGCGCGCCTCGGTCGTCACCGATCCCGGCCGGCCGCTGGCCGTGGCGCGGACCGTGCACGCCTCGCGCTCGACCTTGTCGGTGAGCGCGAACGTGCCCTCGTAGGTGCCCTTCACCGAGCCCACGCCGACGTCGACCGTGATCGCGTACTCGTCCGTCCCGGTCGGCTCGAGCCGGCGCGCGCCGGGGAGCGTGCCCGCCAGCACGTCCGGATCCTGCAGCGCATCCCACACCTGCTCGCGGGTCGCGCGGAACTCGTGCTCGCCCGTGATCTTCATGCCGTCAGCCTCTTCTTCTGGACCTTGCCCATCTCGTTGCGCGGCAGCTCGTCGAGGAAGTGCACCACGCGCGGGCGCTTGTGCGGCGTGAGCATGTCGGCGACGTGGCCGGCCAGCTCGTCCTCGGACGGCGCCTCGCCCTCGCGCGTGACGATCCAGGCCACGATCCGCTCGCCGAGGTCGGGATCCGGCTCGCCGGTCACCGCGACCTCCTTGACCGCCGGGTGCTCGAGCAGCGCCCCCTCGATCTCCCCGGCCCCGATCTTGAAGCCGCCGCTCTTGATCAGGTCGGTGGCGCGGCGGCCGACGATGCGGATGTAGCCGTCCGGCGCGCGGGTCGCGAGGTCGCCGGTCTTGAACCAGCCCTCGGTCATCGCCTCGGCGGTGGCGTCCGGGCGGTTGAGGTACTCGAGGAACAGGTTCGGGCCGCGCACGTGGATCTCGCCGATCGTCTCGTCGTCGGCGTCGTCGATGGTGCTGCCGTCGTCGGCGACGAGCCGCAGCTCGACGTCCTTCAGCGGCAGGCCGACGTACCCGGGCCGCCGCTCGCCGGAGGCGCGCACGCCGGTGTTCATCAGCGTCTCGGTCATGCCGTAGCGCTCGGCGATCTGCTGGCCGGTGAGGCGCTCGATCCGCTCGTGCTCGATCGCCGGCAGCGCCGCCGAGCCGGACACGAGCAGGCGCGCGTTGCCGAGCGCGCGGCACATGTCGCGGTCCTGCTCGGCCTCGGCGGCGACCCGGTGGTACATGGTCGGGACCGCGAACAGCATCGTCGCGTCCTCGCTCAGCGCCGCCGCCGCGCCCTCGGCCGAGAACCGGCCGAGGTGGTGCACGCCGCCGCCGCGCCGGACCGGCCCGAGCGTGCCGAGGATCAGCCCGTGGACGTGGAACAGCGGGAGGCCGTGCGCGACCACGTCCTCCCCGGTCCACTCCCACGCCTCGGCGAGCGCGTCGAGGTTCGAGGCGATCGCCCGCCGCGGCAGCACCGCGCCCTTCGGCGGCCCGGTCGTGCCGGACGTGTAGACCACGATCGCCGGCGCGTCGTCGCCGGGCTCGTCGGGAATCGCGCCGCCCTTCGCCTCGAGATCGACGTCCACGCGGCCGCGCTCCTCGACGGCGTCGGGCACGTCGGTGCCCGGCGGGCACAGCACGAGCTCGGGGTCCGAGTCGTCGAGGATGTGAGCGAGCTCGCTGGTCCCGGCCTTGGGGTTGATCGGCGTCACCGGCACGCCGGCCAGCAGCGCACCGATCACCCCGACCGCCACCTCGGGCTCACTCACCGCCCACGCCGCCACCCGCTCCTTGCCGCCGACCTGCTCGGCCACGGCGGTCGCGGCGTCCCGCAGTTGCCGGTACGTCAGCGCGCGCTCCCCGAACCGCAGGGCGACCTTGTCGCTCGGGTCCGTCAGCGCGGGGAACAGCACGCGCGGAGCCTAATACGCGCGGCGGGCCCGGCGAATGTCAACTGCGACATTAAGGGAGAGGGATCGACCGCGGCGCGATGTCCGTGGCGCTTTCACCCCGAATAGCGGGGCAAAGGCGCCACAGGCGATCGAGGTCGGCCCTGGCGGACGATCCGTGGCGCTTTCACCCCGAATAGCGAGGCGAAGGCGCCACGGACGACCGGCGCGGCGAGCGCTCCGGCCACTACCAGCGCCAGCCCCAGTACGATCCCCGGCCGCCTCATCGCGGCGAGCATACGCGCGCTGCCAGACTGCGTCCATGCACGGCCGGCACACCAAGATCGTCGCCACGCTCGGGCCCGCCACCGACCCCGAGGGGATGCTCGACGCGATGATCGCGGCCGGGCTCGACTGCGCCCGGCTCAACTGCTCCCACGGCACGAACGACGACCTGCGCCGGCGCGCGGCCGACGTCCGCGCGGCCGCCGAGCGGGCGGGGCGGCCGATCGGCCTGCTGTTCGACCTCCAGGGCCCCAAGCTGCGGCTGGGCGCGGAGGTCGAGCCACGCGGCCTGGCCCTGGACGAGACCGTCGTGTTCTGCGGGGACCATGCGGCGGGCGGGAACCGCGTGCTCGTCGACTTCGACGGCTTCGCCGGGCTCGTGACCGAGCGCTCGGAGATCGTGATCGGGGACGGGGTGCCGCGGCTGTCGGTCGACGAGGTGCGCGGCAGCGACGTCGTCGCGCGCGTGCGGGCGGCCGGTCCGCTCTTGCCGCGCAAGGGCATCAATGTCACCTGGGCCCGCCCGGAGCTGCCCGCGATCACGGACAAGGACATCGACGACCTCGCGCTCGCCGCCGACCTCGGGGCCGACTTCGTCGCGCTGTCGTTCGTGCGCTCGGCGGCCGACCTCGAGCAGCTCCGCGCACGGCTCGAGGCACACGGCTCGCAGGCCCGCATCGTGGCCAAGATCGAGAAGGTCGAGGCCTACCAGCAGCTCGACAGCATCATCGAGGCGACCGACGCGGTGATGGTCGCGCGCGGCGACTACGGCGTGGAGGCCGGGGTCGCCCACGTGCCGCTGATGCAGAAGGACACCATCCATCGCACCACCCAGGCCGGCAAGCTCGTGATCACGGCCACGCAGATGCTCGAGTCGATGATCCAGTCGCCGGAGCCGACCCGCGCCGAGGCCGCCGACGTCGCCAACGCGGTGATCGACGGCACCTCGGCGGTGATGCTGTCGGCCGAGACCAGCGTCGGCACCTACCCGGTCGAGGCCGTGCGCGCGATGGCCGACATCGCCCGGGCGCGCCGAGCAGGCGCCGGAGATCCACGGGCGCGCCCGCGGGACCGCCCACGAGACCCCTGCCGGCGCGGTCATGCACGCGGCGGTCGAGCTGGCCGACGAGGTCGACGCCGCCGCCCTGGTCGTGCCCGACCTCCACCGGCGGCGCCGCGCGCGCGTGCGCCAAGTACCGCCGCCGCCGCCCGATCGTCGCGCTCGCCTACGAGCCGAAGGCGGCGAACCAGCTGACGCTCGAGTGGGGCGTCCAGCCGGTCGCCGTCGCGGTCGCCGACACGGTCGACGACATGATCGACGCGGCGCTGCTCGCGGCCCGCGAGTACGCCGGCCTGCCGAGCGGCGCGCGCGTGGTCGTGACCGCCGGCCGCCAGACCGGCACGCCCGGCGGCACCAACCTGATCATGGTCCGCGAGATCCCCTGACGATCGCCATGAGCGAGCGGCGCGGCTTCGCCAGCGACAACCACGCCGGTGTCCATCCCGAGGTCATCGCCGCGATCGCGGCCGCCAACGAGGGCCACGCGGCCGCGTACGGCGCCGACCCGTGGACCGCCCGCATGCAGGATCGCTTCCGCGAGCACTTCGGCCCGACCGCGCAGGCGTTCCCGGTGTTCAACGGCACCGGCGCCAACGTGCTCTGCGTCTCGGCCCTGACGCGTCCGTGGGAGGGCGTGGTGTGCGCCCGCACCGCGCACCTGAACGTCGACGAGTGCGGCGCGCCCGAGCGCGCCGGCCGCAAGCTGATCGTGGTCGACACGCCCGACGGGCGGCTGACGCCGGAGCTGGTCGCGCCGTTGCGCGTGCGGATCGGAGACGAGCACGTCGTCCAGCCGCGCGTGATCTCGATCACCCAGAGCACCGAGCTCGGGACCGTGTATCCGCCGGACGCGGTCGCCGCGCTGGCCGAGTGGGCGCACGCGAACGAGATGCTGCTGCACATCGACGGCGCCCGGCTGTGCAACGCGGCCGCCGCTGTCGGCATGCCGCTGCGCGCGCTCACCACCGACGCCGGCGTCGACGCCGTCTCGTTCGGCGGCACGAAGAACGGCGTCATGAGCGCGGAGGCGGTCGTGCTGTTGCGCGAGGAGCTGGGCGACGGGTTCCTCTACCGCCGCAAGCAGGCGATGCAGCTGGCCTCCAAGATGCGGTTCGTGTCGGCGCAGCTCGAGGCGCTGCTGGCAGGCGATCTATGGCAGCGGTCGGCGGCGCACGCCAACGCGATGGCGCGGCGGCTCGCCGGCGCGGTCGGCGGGCTGCCGGGCCTGCGGATCACCCAGCCGGTGGAGGCCAACGCGGTGTTCGCCGTGCTCCCGCCCGAGGCGACCGAGCGGCTCCAGCAGGAATGGCCGTTCTATGTCTGGGACGACAACACCGGCGAGGTGCGGTGGATGACGGCGTGGGACACCGCGCCGGAGGACGTCGACGCGTTCGCGGCCGACGTCGCAGCCGTGCTCAGCTGATCGCCACCGCGGTGCCGGTGACGTCGATCTCATCGCGGCCGGGGTGCAGGTCGACCAGCAGCCGGCTGGGGCGCCCCATGTCCTCGCCTTGGAGGATCGTGATCGTGGCCGGCGGCTCGACGATGCTCAGCTCGCGCAGGTAGGCGCCGAGCGCCGCGGCGGCGGCGCCGGTGGCCGGGTCCTCGACGGCGCCGCCGGGCGGGAACGGGTCGCGCGCGTGGAAGCGGAGGTCGTCCTCGCGGTGGACGAGCTGCACGGTGGTCCAGTCGCGCGCCGCCATCAGCTTCGCCAGGCGGTCGAAGTCGTAGTCGAGGTCGGCGAGCCGTTCCCGCGTGCGCACGGCGAGGATCGGGTGGTGGACGCCGGCGAAGCCGACGCGCGGCGGGAGCTCGGGCTCGAGGTCCTCGCGGGCCCAGCGCAGGGCGGCGAGGATCTCGTCGAGGTCGGCCTCGTCGAGCGGCTGTATGCGGGGCGGGACGCTGGTGAGCGTCGCGGTCACACGGCCCTGGTCGTCGCGGCGCGTGCTGACCGGCACCGGGCCGTTGCGGGTGTTGAACACCCGCTCGCCCGGCCCGTCGCGCTCCGCCAGCGCGACCGCGGTCGCCACCGTGGCGTGGCCGCAGAACGGCACCTCGGCGAGCGGGCTGAAGTAGCGGAGGTCGTCGCCGTCGAGGAACGCGCTCTCGCTGTAGCCGAGCTCGGCGGCGATCGCGCGCATCCGCTCGTCGGACATGCCGGCGGCTTCGAGCACGACCCCGGCCGGGTTGCCGCCGTCCGGGCGGTCGGTGAACGCGGCGTAGCGAAGGACGTCGTCGGCCATGACGCGACATGATGGCGTGATGGTCCATGTGTGCGAGACCTGCGGCGCACAGTTCGAGCAGCGGCCCGAGGTGTGCCCGATCTGCGACGACCCCCGCCAGTGGGTGCCGGAGGACGGCCAGCGCTGGACCACGCGCGAGGCGCTCGCCGAGGACCGTGATCAGGTCGTGCGGCAGGACGGCGCCTTCGAGGGTGTCGGCGTCGAGCCCGCGTTCGCGATCGGCCAGCGCGCCCTGCTCGTGCCGCACGGCGCGGGACGCCTGATGTGGGACTGCGTGCCGTCGGTCGGCGACGTCGAGCTCGGCGAGCTGACCGGGATCGCGATCTCGCATCCCCACTACTACACGGGCATGGTGGACTGGGCGCAGCGATACGACTGCCCGGTGTATCTGCACGCGGACGATCGCGAGTGGATCACGCGCTCCGATCGGCGGCTCGAGCTGTGGGAGGGCGAGACGCTCGATCTGGGCGGCGGGCTGACCCTGATCCGCTGCGGGGGCCACTTCGCCGGCGGGACCGTGCTGCACGCCGGCGACGCGCTGCTCGCGGGCGACATCGTCCAGGTGATCCCGGACCGCGGCTGGGTCGGCTTCATGTACAGCTACCCGAACCTGATCCCCCTCCCCGAGGCGGCGGTGCGCGCGATCGCCGAGAAGCTGGAGCCGTACGAGTTCGACGCGATCTACGGCGCCTGGTGGGACCGGATCGTGCGCGGCGACGGGGCGGCGATCGTGCAGCGGTCGGCCGAGCGCTACGCGCGGGCGCTGCGCGGCGAGCTGCCGTAGGTCCGGGCGCCGCTACGCCACGGCCGCGCGCGAGTTCCCGTAGGCCTCGAGCGGCGTCCCTGCCATCCGCTCGGGGATCGTCTCCAGCCGCTCGACCGGCTCGGCGCTGAACACCAGCCGCAGGTGCCGGCCGGCGACGTCGCCGCCCCAGCCGGTCATCGGGGTGGCCGCGATCGCGGCGTGCTCCAGCAGCGCCTTCGACAGCTCCGCGGGGGTGGTGCCGAGCGCGACCGCGTCGACCAGCAGCGACCAGCCGCCGGCCGGGCGCACCAGCGGCCAGCCGTCGAGCGCGGCCATGATCGTGTCGCGCCGGCGCTCGAGCTCCCCGGTGGCGTCGGCGACATGGCCCTGGTCGCCGCGCAGCACCGCCGTGGCGGCGGCGCGCGCGATGCCGGTCGGCGTCGTGGTGTTGTAGACGTGCACCCAGCCGACCGACTCGAGCAGGTCGGCCGGACCGGCCGCCCAGCCGACGCGCCAGCCGATCATCCGGTGCTCCTTGCTCAGCGAGCCGGCGATCACGGTGCGGTCGGCCATCCCCTCGAAGTGCAGCGGGTGCACGAGCGGGCGGTCGTCGAACAGCAGCCGCTCCATCGCCGCGTCGTAGAGCAGCGGCACCTCGTGCTCGCCGAGGATGTCGCACGCGGCCGCCCACTCGTCGCGCGTCAGCACGGCGCCCGACGGCATCGACGGGCTCATCAGCACGGCGAGGGCGGGGTGCGCAGCCGCGGCGGCGGCGAACGCGTCGAGATCGAGCCGCCACTCACCGTCCTGCGCGCGGTAGGGCGCGAACCGCGGCACGCCGCCGGCGAGCCGCGCGCGGTTGACGATCCCGGCGTAGGTCGGGTCGGTGAGCAGCACGTCGTCGCCGGGGTCGACGGTGGCGAGCATGACGTCGAGCAGCGCCTCCATGCCGCCGCTCGTGATCACGATCTCGCGCTCGGGGTCGAAGCGCCGGCCGGTGCGGTCGGCGAGGAAGTCGGCGATCGCGGCGCGCAGGTCCATGTCGCCGGTGAACGGCAGCCAGCTGTTGGCTTTCGCGGTCTCCAGCCCCCGCACCGTCTCCGGGATCGCCTCGGGCGGCAGCGGCAGGTCGGTGTCGAGGTTCTCCATCCGCAGCACGGGCCAGTCGTCCCGCGCCGTGCGAGCGTCCGCGGCAACCGCCGTGCGGTCGATCCCGAAGCCCTGCACGTCCTTCAGCCGCTCCGCCCGCTTGAACACCGTCCACCCTTCGTCCGCTTTACCGTCTGACCTGCCGTTATACTAGACAGCCCGTCAACCTCAAGGGGTCAGACCCCCTTTAGGTTTCTGCAGTCGAACCGCGGCCGACAGCCAAAGGGCGGCGCCGCGAGGCCAACGGAGGGGTCAGACCCCGCGCGGGGTCAGACCCCCTTTATGGAGGGTTCGTGGAGGACTCGGTGAAGGCGATCGCGGCGAACGTGCGGAGGCTGCGCGCGGCGCGGGCGCTGTCGGCGGCGGGGCTCGCGCGGGCGTCCGGCGTGGCTCGGGCGACGCTTGCGGAGCTCGAGGCGGGGCGTGGGAACCCCACCGTCGAGACGCTGTACGCGCTCGCCTCGGTGCTCGGCGTGACGCTCGCCGACCTGCTGGTGGAGGCCGAAGCGCCGTCGGTCCAGGTCGTCCGCGCCGGCGAGGGTCCGCAGGTGACCGGCCCGGTGCTGCACGCGCGGCTGCTGCGGCAGGCCGCCATCGAGCGCGCCCGGATCGAGGTGTACGAGCTGCAGGTCCTCCCCGGCCGCCCCCGCCGGGCAGACCCCCACCCCGCCGGCGTCGTCGAGCAGCTGCTGGTCCACACGGGCCGGCTGCGCGCCGGCCCCGAGCAGGACCCGGTCGAGCTCGGCGCGGGCGATTTCGTCGCGTTCGACGGCTCGGTCGCCCACCTCTACGAGGCGCTCGACGGTGAGCCGGTCGCGGCGACGCTGGTGATGACCTCACCGTCCTGACCGGACGCTACGGCTCCAAGACGACCCGGCCCGACCGTGGTGGACGTGGACCGAGCCGGGCGCCGCACGAAATCCCCGAAGGGAAAACGACAGTAGTTCCGAGGGTTCGGGTGGTGCTCCGGCGAAGTCTACTGCGCCATGGGCGCGCCGGAGTTCTTGGACAGGCCCTTAGCGCGCCCGCGACCGCGCCGACCGTGATACGAGTCTCTCTGCATGAAGCCGCCGCCGTTCGCGTACCACCGCCCCAGGACGAGAGCGGAGGTCGACCACCTGCTCGCCGAGCACGGCGACGAGGCCAAGATCCTCGCCGGCGGCCAGAGCCTGCTCCCGATCATGAACATGCGCCTGAGCGCGCCCGAGCACGTGATCGACATCAACGCGCTCGAGGACGAGCCGTCGGAGCCGCAGCTCGACGGCGGCGTCGTCCGCTTCGGGCCGCTCGTCCGCCAGGCCGCGCTCGAGCGCTGGGCCGACCTGGAGACCAATGCCCCCGCGCTCAAGGAGGCGATCGCCTACACCGCGCACCCCGCGATCCGCAGCCGCGGGACCGTCGTCGGCAGCATCGCCCACGCCGATCCCGCCGCCGAGCTGCCCGCCGCCGTGCTCGCGCTCGACGGCGAGGTGAAGGCACGCAGCGCCGGCGGCACGCGCAGCATCCCGGCGCGCGACTTCTTCCTCGGCGCGCTCGAGACCGCGCTCGAGCCGGCGGAGTGGGTCGAGGAAATCGCCGTGCCCACCGCGCAGGAAGGCACCGGCTACGCCGTCGAGGAGTTCGCCTACCGCCACGGTGACTACGCGATCTGCGGGGTCGTCGCCGTCGCACGGCGCTCCGGCGAGACCACGCTCGTCCACTTCGGCGTCTCGCCGCTCGCGATGCGCACCAAGCTGCCCGACGGGCGCGCCGAGACGATCCGCGAGGCGCTCGCCGACGCCGAGATGACCGACGACCTCCACGCCACCGCCGCGTACCGTCGCCGGCTCGCGGAGGTGCTCGGGGCGCGCGCCGCGGCGCGCGCGGCAGAGGCGGCCCGCTGATGCACGTCGTGCTCACCGTCAACGGCGACCGCTACGACGTCGAGGTCGAGCCGCGCAAGCTGCTCTCCGACGTGCTCCGCCACGACCTCGGCCTGACCGGGACGCACGTCGGCTGCGAGCACGGCGTGTGCGGCTGCTGCACGGTGCTGATCGACGGCGAGCCCGCCCGCTCGTGCCTGATGCTGGCGGCGACCGCCGAAGGCGCACGCATCGACACCGTCGAGGGCCTCGCCCAAGCCGACGGCACGCTGCACCCGCTGCAGGAGGCCTTCCAGAAGCACCACGGCCTCCAGTGCGGGTTCTGCACGCCCGGCTTCCTGATGCTCGCCTCGACCGTCTACCGCGACGCGCCCGCGATGACCGACGAGCAGATCCGGACCGCGCTCGGCGGGCAGCTGTGCCGCTGCACGGGCTACGTCGGGATCGTGCGGGCCGTCCGCGCGGCGGCGGCGCTGGAGGATGAGCGGTGAGCTTCGGCGAGCGCGTCGAGCGCCGCGAGGACCGGCGCCTGCTCACCGGCAACGGCCGCTACACCGACGACTTCGCGCCCCATGCCGCCCACGCCGCCTTCGTGCGCTCGGACTACGCGCACGCCCGCATCGTCGATATCGACGTCTCCGGCGCGCTCGCCGTCGAAGGCGTCCACGCCGTCTACACCCACGAGGACCTCGAGGGCCGGTTCGCGGACCCGCTGCCGCTGATCATCCCGCACGAGGCGATCGTCGCCCCCCGCACGCAGTACGCGCTCGCCAAGGACGAGATCCGCCACATCGGCGAGATCGTCGCCATGGTCGTGGCCGAGGACCGCTACGTCGCCGAGGACGCCGCCGGCGCCATCCGGGTCGAGTACGAGCCGCTTCCGGTCGTCGCCGACCTCGCGCGCGCCGCCGAGCCGGACGCGCCGCTGGTGCACGGCGACCGGCCCGACAACGTCATGGGCCGCGTCTCCGAGGAGCACGGCGACGTCGACGCCGGACTGGCCGCGGCGGAGCACGTGTTCCGCTGGCACTTCGACATCCAGCGCAGCGCTTCGATGCCGCTCGAGGCCCGCGCGATCGTCGCCCGCTTCGACGACGAGGGCGGGCTGCTGATGCACGACTCGACGCAGGCCCCGACCGGTGTCCGCGCCGGCCTCGGCCTGCTGTTCGACCTCAGCCTCGAGAAGGTGCAGGTCGTCGCGCCCGACGTCGGCGGCGGCTTCGGCGTCAAGGTGATCCAGTTCTATCCCGAGGAGGTCCTCGTCCCCTTCGCCGCCCACCGGCTGGGCATGGCGGTCAAGTGGACCGAGGACCGGCGCGAGCACTTCATCGGCTCCACCCAGGAGCGCCGCCAGATCCACGACGTGACGGTCGGGCTCAGCGACGACGGCCGCATCCTCGGCCTCGAGACGAGCTTCCTGCACGACAGCGGCGCCTACTGCCCGTACGGGCTGATCATCCCCATCATCACCGCCGCCCAGCTGCCCGGCCCGTACAAGCTCGAGAACTACCGGTACGACTTCACGGCGCTGTTCACCAACACCGTGCCGACCTCGCCCTACCGCGGCGCCGGCCGGCCGCACGCCGCGTTCGTGATGGAGCGCGTGATGGATCGCGCCGCCGCCGAGCTCGGCCTCGACCGCGCCGAGATCCGCCGCCGCAACCTGATCCAGCCCGACGAGTTCCCGTACGACGTCGGCGTCACCTACCAGGACGGCGGGCCGACCGTCTACGACTCGGGCGACTACCCGGGCGGCCTCGAGCTGCTCCTGCGCGAGGCCGGCTACGACGGGTTCGAAGCGCGGCAGCAGGCGGCCAAGGAGGAGGGCCGGTCGATCGGCCTCGGCTTCGCCTGCTACGTCGAGGGCACCGGCATCGGCCCCTACGAGGGCGCCGCGGTCGACGTCCAGATCGACGGCTCGGTGACGGTGTCGAGCGGCATGGCCAGCCAAGGCCAGGGCCACGAGACGATCTTCGCCCAGATCGTGTCGGACGACCTCGGCGTGCCGATGGAGCGCATCCGCGTGACGACCGGCGACACGCGCCGGTTCGGCTGGGGCGTCGGCACGTTCGCGAGCCGCACCGCGGTCGTCGCCGGCAACGCGGTGGCGAAGGCCTCGCACACGGTGCGCCGCCAGGCCGAAGCGCTCGCGGCGCGGATGCTCGAGGCCGACCCCGAGGACCTCGAGTTCGCCGACGGCAACGTGCACGTGGTCGGCTCGCCCGGCAGCGGCGTCGCGCTCGGCCAGCTGTCCGCGATCGCCAACCCGCTGCGCTACGCGTACGGGACCGAGTCGGCGGAGGCCGCCCGCCTCACCCGGCTCGCCTACGCGCACCAGGACGTCCCGCTGCCGGAGGGCACCACCCCCGGGCTCAACGCCGTCGAGTACTACAGCCCCAAGTCCGGCGTGTTCGGCTACGGCATCCACGCCGCCGTGGTGGAGATCGACCCGGACACCTGCGAGATCCGGATCCTCGACTACGTCGTGATGCACGACTGCGGCCGGATCATCAACCCGACCATCGTCGAGGGCCAGCTCTACGGCGGCTTCGCGCAAGGCCTCGGCGGCGCGCTGTACGAGCGGATCGCCTACGACGAGGACGGCCAGCTCCAGAACGCCAGCTTCATGGACTTCCTGATGCCGTACGCGACCGAGGTCCCCGAGCCGCGGCTGCACCACACCGAGACGCCTTCGCCCAACAACGAGCTCGGCGTCAAGGGCGTCGGGGAGGCGGGAACGATCCCGGTCGCGGCCGCGATCGCCAACGCGATCTCCGACGCGCTCGGGATGCAGATCGATCGCATGCCGATCTCGCCGTCCGAGCTCCACGCGCTGCTGCACACGTGACCCGGATCGGCATCGACACCGGCGGGACGTTCACCGACGTGGTGTCGATCGACGCCGGCGGGCACGTCTTCACGACCAAGGTGCCGTCCTCGCCGAGCGACCCGTCGGCGGCGTTCATGCGGGCGATCGAGAAGGCGGGCGCGGACGCGGGCGCCGACGTCACCCACGGCACCACGGTCGCCACCAACGCGCTGCTCGAGGACGACTTCGGCGGCCTCGGCTTCATCACCACCAAGGGGTTCCGGGCGCTGCTCGAGATCGGCCGCCAGAGCGTGCCCGACAGCTACGGCAACTCGTACTTCTGGGTCAAGCCGGAGCGGATCGTGCCGCTGCACCTGGTCGGGGAGGTGGAGGAGCGGATCGACGCCTCCGGCACCCCGCTCACCGACTTCGACGAGACCGGCGCGCGCGAGGTCGCGCGCTGGTTCCGGGACGCGGGCATCGACAGCATCGGCGTCTGCTTCCTGCACGCGTACATGAACCCCGTCCACGAGCGGCGGATGCGAGAAGTGCTCGCCGAGGAGCACCCGGGCTGCGCGGTGTCGCTCAGCTCCGACGTGCTGAACGAGTACCGCGAGTACGAGCGGTCGGTGACCACGCTCGTCGACGCCTTCGTCAAGCCGCGCGTGGCCGCGTACGCGCGCTCGATCCAGGACCGGCTCGGCCGGCCGTTCTACATCATGACCAGCAACGGCGGCGTGATCGCGGGCGGCGAGGTGCACCGCAAGCCGATCGCGACGATCCTCTCCGGCCCCGCCGCCGGCACGCTCGGCGCCGCGCTCGTCGCGCAGGCGGCCGGCTTCGAGGACGTGATCACGCTCGACGCGGGCGGCACGTCGACCGACGTGGCGGTCGTCAGCGACGGCAGACCGAACCTCACCACCGAGAGCGCGGTCGGCCGCTTCGCGGTCAAGGTCCCGATGGTCGACATCGTGACGGTCGGGACGGGCGGCGGCTCGATCGCCTGGGTCTCGCCCGAGGGCACGCTGAAGGTCGGGCCGCGCTCGGCGGGCGCGAGCCCGGGACCGGCGTGCTACGGGCGCGGCGGCAGCGAGCCGACGGCGACCGACGCGTTCCTGCTGCTCGGGCACATCCCCGACCACCTGCTCGGCGGCGAGATCCCGCTCGACCGCGCCGCCGCCCGCGCCGCCTACGAGCCGCTCGCCGCCGCGCTCGGGCTGGAGGTGGACGCCTGCGCGGCCGGCGTGCTCGAGATCTCGGCCTGGAACCAGGCCAACGCGATCCGCCAGGTGACGGTCAAGCGCGGGCTCGACGTGCGCGACTTCGACCTGTGCGCGTTCGGCGGCTCGGGGCCGCTGGCGGCGTGCCGGCTGATCGACGTCCTCTCGCTGCGGACGGCGTTCGTCCCGCCCGATCCCGGGAACCTCAGCGCCTTCGGGCTGCTCGCCACCGATCTGCGGTCCGACCACGTGCAGACGTGGGTGCGCCGGCACGACCAGCTCGACGCGGACGAGCTGGCCGCCGAGCTCGCGCGGCTCGAGGCCGAGGCGCGCGAGGTGCTCGCACGGCAGGGCCATGAGGTCGACGCACTGGTCCGGACGGCCGACCTGCGCTACTTCGGGCAGGCGTTCGAGATCCGCGTGCCGGCCGGCGGCTCGATCGAGGAGGTCGAGACGGCGTTCCACGACGCCCACGAGCGCTCGTACGGCTACTGCTACCGCGACGATCCGCGCCAGACCGTCGAGTGGGTCAACCTGCGCGTCACCGGCGTGGGCGCGATCCGGCGGCCGGAGCTGCGGCGCCGGGAGGCCGGCGACGGCGACCCGGGCCGGGCGCTCGACGGCACCCGGCCGGTGTTCATGGGCGACGGCCGGCACGAGGCGCCGCTGTACCGGCGTGAGCTGCTGCGCGCGGGCGACACGCTGACCGGGCCGGCGGTGATCCAGGAGTTCGGCTCCACCCTGCCGATCCACCCCGGGTTCACGGCGACCGTCGACGAGCTCGGGAACGTGGTGGTGCGCAAGTGATCGACCCGGTGCTGGTCGAGATCGTGCAGGGGACGCTGGCCTCGATCGAGGCCGAGGTCGAGGAGGCGATCGGGCGCACCGCGCGGTCGCCGATGATCCGCGACCAGCACGACTTCCGCGCCGGGATCCACGACCGCCGGCTGCGCAAGCTGACCGGGCGCTCGTACTCGGCGCTCGTCCATCCGGTCGTGCGCGACTTCCCGCTCGCGACCATGCGCCCCGGCGACGTCTACTTCCACAACGACGTCTACCTGTCCGAGGGCGGGATCGGGCACCTGCCCGACCTGTGCGTGACGGTGCCGGTGTTCGACGGCGGCGCCGTGGTCGCGTTCGTCCAGGCCTTCGGCCATCACGACGACATCGGCGGGATGGTGCCGGGCTCGATGCCGAGCGACGCCACCTCGGCCTACCAGGAGGGCCTGATGGTGCCGCCGGTGAAGCTGTACGACGCCGGGGTGCCGAACGACGGGGTGCTGCGGATCGTCGCCCGCAACTCGCGCATGCCCGAGAGCCTGGCCGGCGACATCGACGCCGAGGTCGCCGCCAGCCGGATGGGCGCGCGCCGGCTCGAGGAGCTGTTCGGGCGCTACGGGCGCGAGGCGGTCGAGGCGTGCTTCGACGCGATCCTGGCCAGCAGCACGGAGACCTTCCGCCGCGAGGTGCTGGCGAAGATCCCGGACGGGGCGTACGAGTGGGAGGACTACGCCGAGCACGACGGGGTCGACCCGCCGCGGCTGCACCGCCAGCGCATCACGCTCACCAAGCGCGACTCGAAGCTCGAGATCGACTTCGCCGGCACCGGCCCGCAGGCGCGGGGCCCGATCAACCACGCGGGCGACTACGCCGACGGCAACTTCCTCAAGAAGTGGCTCGCCCCGATCCTGCGGAACCTCGCGGATTCGCCGGAGCGGATGGCGGAGCTCGACGTCAACGAGGGCGTCGTGGAGCTGATCGACATGCGCTTCCCGGAGCCCGGCACGTTGCTGACGCCGGTGTTCCCGGCGCCGACCAACGCCCGCACGTTCGTGATCCTGCGCATGCTCGGCGTGTTCGCGGGCGCGCTCGCGCAGGCGGTCGGCGGGAGGATGCCGGCCGACCAGGAGACGATCCGCTACACGGGCATCACCGGCCGCGACCGCCGACGGCGAGTGGTACCTGTACCGCGAGATCCTCGGCGGCGGCTCGGGCGGCCGCTACTACGCCGACGGGTCGGACACGATCCACATCGTCCCCGACTCGAAGAACCTCCCGGCCGAGTTCGTCGAGTCGCGCTATCCCGTGCGGGTCGAGCAGCTCGGGCTGCGGATCGACTCCGGCGGCCCGGGCGAGTTCCGCGGCGGCCTCGGCTACCGCAAGGACATCCGGGTGCTCGAGGACGCGAGCTTCATGTCGGTCGCCGACCGCTCGATCCTCGCCTGCTGGGGCGTCAAGGGCGGCAAGGCGGGGCTGCCGTTCCGGGTCACGATCGACCCGGGCGGCCCGCGCGAGCGCGTGCTCGGAGGCCTGTGCGACGCCGAGCCGGTCGCCGCCGGCGAGGTCGTCCGGATCGAGACGACGGGCGGCGGCGGCTGGGGCGACCCGCTCGACCGCGACCCCGGCCGGGTCGCGCTCGACGTGCGGCAGGGCAAGGTGTCGCGGGCGGCGGCCGAGCGCGAGTACGGCGTCGTGCTCGGCGACGCCGGCGCGACCCGGCAGTTGCGCGACGAACTGCGCGGGCGGCGCGGCGAGCCGGCCTTCTTCGACCGCGGCCCGGGCTACGAGCGGCTCGCCGCCGCCTCGGCCCGGCCGGAGCGGCAGCAGGCCTCAGATGCGTACTAGTACGCGCTCGACAGCGCCAGCGGGTGGACCGGCCCGGACCCGCGGCGGCGGAGCTGGCCGGCGATCATCGCGAGCGTCCAGCCGCTGAAGCGGACGTCGTCGACCAGCAGGCACGGTCCGGCGGGCACGTCGGCGGTGACCGCGAAGGCGCCGCGGACATTGGCGACCTGCTGGGCGGAGTTGGCCATCTCGCGCTGCGGCGGGCCGTCGCGATGGCGCTCGACGGCGGCCGCATACGGCAGGCCCAGCGCGGCGGCCAGCCGGCGGGCGAAGTCGGGCACGAGGTCGCCCGACCGCTGCGAGGGGACCGCCGTCACCCACTCGGCGCCGGTGCGCCAGGCGCGCACGACCTCGGCGGCGGCGTCGACCAGCTCGCCGTCGAACCGGCCCGCACGCCGGCCGGCCTGCACGACCGGGTCCCAGCCGCCGTCGCCGAGCCGCGCCAGCGCGCGGCCTTGCTCAGCCCGCACGTCCTCGGGAATCTTGCGCATCGAGCCGCTCTCGTCGGGCGCCATCTTCTTGGTCTCGAGCACGATCGGCCGCGAGCGCAGCAGCAGCGCCGCCTCGCGCACCAGCGCCGGGTCGAGCGGGCCGTCGTAACGGGCGCCGGCGCACACCGCGCAGCGGCCGCAGTCCTGCGGATCGGGGTCGTCGAGCTCCTCCTGCAGGGCGCGCATCAGGCAGCGGCCGTCGGCGCCGAACGCCGCCATCGCCTCCTGCTCGCGCCGCCGCAGCGCCGTCACGCGCGCATAGCGCTCGGCGTCGTAGCTCCAGTCCGAGCCGGGCCGCGCCAGCCACCGGCTGCCGTCGCGCTCGATCGCGCCCTCGACGTCGAGCACCTTCAGCAGCGCGTCGATCCGCCCGCGGCCGAGGTTGACCTCGGCCATCAGCTCGCGCGCCGTCGCGCCGCCGTCGGAGATCCGCGCCAGCACGCGGTCGACCAGCTCGCGCGGCGGGAACGCCTGCTGGATGAAGAAGTCCTGGATCCGGCGGTCCTCGGCACCGCGCAGGAGAACGACCTCGGCGCGGTCGACCGCGCGGCCGGCGCGGCCGACCTGCTGGTAGTAGGAGATCACGCTGCCCGGCGCCTGGTAGTGGACGACGAACCCGAGGTCCGGCTTGTCGTAGCCCATGCCGAGCGCGCTGGTGGCGACGACCGCCTTGAGGTCGTTGCGCAGCAGCCGCTCCTCGACCTCGATCCGCCGCTCGCTCTCGATCTCGCCGCTGTACGCCTCGGCGGCGATCCCGCGCCCCGACAGCCAGTCCGCCACCAGCTCGGCGTCACGCTTGGTCAGCGTGTAGACGATGCCCGAGCCCGGCATCTGCGGCAGGTACGTCGCCAGCCACGCGAGCCGGTCCGCCTGGCCGGGCAGCTCGACCACCTCGAGCCGCAGGCTGGCGCGACCGAGCGGCCCGCGATAGGTGCGGACGCCGGCGGTGCGCAGCTGCTCCTCCACGTCGGCCACCACGCGATCGTTCGCGGTCGCCGTCGTGCACAGCACCGCGACGCCGTCGGGCAGCCGGGCGAGCATCTCCTCCAGGCGCCGGTAGTCGGGCCGGAAATCGTGCCCCCAGTCGCTGATGCAGTGCGCCTCGTCGATCACCAGCAGGCCGACGCGCTGCGAGAACAGCGGAAGCATCTGCGAGCGGAACTGCGGGTTGTCGAGCCGCTCGGGGCTGATCAGCAGCAGGTCGACGGCGTCCTCGGCCAGCAGCGCCCGCACCTCGTCCCACGCCTCGCGGTTGGTCGAGTTGATCGTGTGCGCGCGGATGCCGAGCCGCTCCGCCGCCGCGATCTGGTTGCGCATCAGCGCCAGCAGCGGCGAGACGATCAGCGCCGGCCCGGCGCCGCGCTCGCGCAGGAGCGCGGCGGCGATGAAGTACACCGCCGACTTGCCCCACCCCGTGCGCTGGACGCACAGCACGCGCGCCTGATCGTCGACCAGGTCGTGGATCGCCTCGAGCTGGTGCTCGCGGAACTCCGCGTCGTGACCAGCGAGGTCGCGCAGCAGGTGAAGGGCTCGGTCCACCACCCCTGACGGTAGGACGCGCACCGGAGGTCTTCGCCCCCAGGGGAAGCGACCCACTGGTGAACTGTCGTGGACGAGTGTACGGTTGAGCGGTTCCGGCATCCGAGGGGGGCCAGGAGATGGTGGGAATGGCAAGTGGTTGCGGCCGGCGGCGCGTGAGCGGGGTGTGCGTGGGCTTGGTGATGGCCGGGTCGGGCGTCCTGGCCGGTCCGGCCGGGGCGGCGAAGGACGATCTGGTGCTGGTCAGTCGCGCCTCGGGCGCCGACGGCGCCAAGGCAAACGAGCTCACCACCGCGACGGCGCTTTCCGCCGACGGACGCTTCGCCGCCTTTCGCTCGCAGGCGTCGAATCTCGATCCCGCCGACACCGACACGATCTGGGACATGTTCGTCCGCGACCTGCAGACGGGGGCCCTGACGCTGGTCAGCCGGGCTTCGGGCGCGACCGGCGTCAAGGGCAACGACCTCTCGCTGGGGGGTCCGGCACTCTCGGCCGACGGCCGCTTTGTCGCCTTCAGCTCATGGGCGTCGAACCTCGACCCAGACGACACCGACAGGCCGGACGACGTGTACGTCCGCGACCTGCAGACGAACACCACGACGCTGGTCAGTCGCGCGTCGGGCGCCGCGGGCGCCAAGGGCAACGGCGCCTCGGTGGGGGCCAGTATGTCGGCGGACGGTCGCTTCGTCGCCTTCCGCTCCTCGGCGTCGAACCTCGACCCGGGCGACAACGACACGATTCCGGACGTGTTCGTGCGCGACCTCCAGACGAACACGACGACGCTGGTCAGCCGCGGATCGGGGGCCGCCGGCGCCAAGGGAAGCAACTCTTCCTTGGTCCCCGCGATCTCCGCCGATGGGCGGTACGTCGCCTTCTACTCCTTCGCGTCGAACCTCGACCCAGACGACACCGACACCTCGACGGACGTGTTCGTGCGCGATCTGCAGGCGAGCACCACGACGCTGGTGAGCCGGGCCTCGGGCGCCGCCGGCGCCAAGGGCAACGGCGCATCGCGCGTACCCGTGATCTCGCCCGGCGGGCGCTTTGTCGCCTTCGACTCGAACGCCTCGAACCTGCACCCCGATGACACCGACGCGACGGGGGACGCGTTCGTTCGCGACCTGCAGGCGGGCACGACGACGCTGGTCAGCCGCGCCTCGGGGGCCGACGGCGCCAAGGGGAACGACGACTCGTTGCGACCGGTGATCTCGGCCGACGGGCGTTTCGTCGCCTTCGACTCGACCGCGTCGAACCTCGACCCCGCTGACACCGACACGACCGCGGACGTCTACATGCGCGACGTCCAGGCGAACACGACGACGCTGGTCAGCCGCGCCTCCGGCCCCGCCGGCGCGAAGGGGAACTTCTTCTCGCTGGGGCCGGCGATGTCGCGCGATGGGCGCTTCGTCGGGTTCGTCTCGGGCGCCTCGAACCTCGATCCCGCCGACACCGACTTCAGCTGGGACGTGTTCGTCCGCGACGTGCTGGGGCCGCCGCCGCCGACCGCCCGCGCCGCCACCTTCGGCGACCCCGTCCCGCCCAGCGTCCGCGGTCATGCGGTTGCGGGTGCTGGGCGTCTCGGTTCTCGGGCGCACCGGTGCACGAGCGCGCTGCGTGATGCGCACCGGGCGAGTCCGGTCCTGCAACGTGCGGCTGCTGCGCGACCGGCGTCTCGTGGCCCGCGGCCGCGCCGCCGGCGCGCCGGCGACCCGGCGCACGGTCGAGCTGCGGCTGACCCGCTACGGACGCGCGCTGCTCACACGCCGACTGGGCGGTGTGCGCGTCCGCGCACGCGCCACCGGGGCGACCAGCGCCGGCCTCCGGCACGCCGGAGCGCGCTCCCGCGCACCGCTGGCGGTCGAGCACGCGACGACCCCGCCCGGCGCCTGGCAACCCGACCGGGCGGCGCTCACCGCCCGTGGACGGCGCTTCCTGCGCCGCATCCGAGGCCGGCTGATCGCCGTGTCCGCCCTGCGCTGTCATGGCTACGCCGCCAAGCTCCATGCCGGCGGCGGCGGCGGGCTCACGCTGAGCCGCCGGCGTGCCGCGCGGACGTGCGCGGTGCTCGCCCGCAACCGCGGCCACGTGGCTCGCACGGCCTTCGGCCACGGCGACGCCAGACCGATCGCCGCCAACCGCACCGCCGCCGGCCGCGCGCGCAGCCGGCGCGTCGAGATCACCATCGTCCACCGTCACCGCCGCCTATGACGAAACAGTGCGTATCCGACGCCCTGGGCGTCTACACGCTCGCCTGATAGCTGCGGAACGCGCGTGTCGCCAGCGCCGCGCGCAGACCAGCAGCAGCGCCGTGAGCAGCGCCACACCGAGCGCGTGCGCGCGCTCTAGCCAGTGGCCGCCCAGCGTGGCCCGGCGGGCGCGGCGCCCACACGGCGGAGCGCATCCAGCGCCGCCAGCGTCCCAACCGACAGCACCTCGTTCGCGGGCCGCGCCGCGCGCAGCTCCCACTCGGGCGCGCCCGCCAGCGGTCGCAGGGTGAGCCCGGGCGGCAGCGGGTCGGCCGCCGGGGCCGGCACCAGCGCGTAGCCCTCGGCGGCCGCCGCGAGGGCGAGGATCGTGCGCGGGCTCTCGACGCGCCAGCGCGCCCCATCGCCGATCCGCGGGGTAGCGGCCAGGGCCTCGTCGTCGAGCAGGTCGAGCCGCGCGAGCGGATGGTCGGAAGCCAGCGCAACGCACAGCGGCTCGCGCCGCAGCACGGTCTCGGCGAGCCGCGGGTCCTCGTCGCTGCTCGCGGTCGTGACCCAGACGCCGACCTCGAGCCGGCCCTCGAGCACCGCCTCGCGGATGGCGGCGGCGGGAGCCTCCTCGAGCTGCAGCTCGGCCGTCGGCAGCCGCCGCCGCAGCAGCCGCAGCGCGCGCGGCAGCACCGTGCAGGCGGCGATCGGGCACGCCCCGATCCGCAGGCGCTTGACCTGCTCGGCCTGGAGCGCGTCGAGCCCCGCGCGCGCCTCGCGGACCGCCTCGACGATGCCGACCGCGTGCTCGTGCAGCACCCGGCCGGCCTCGGTCAGCCGCACGCCCGTCGGCTCACGGAGCAGGAGCGTCGCGCCCATCTCGCCCTCGAGCTTGGCCATCTGCTGCGAGACGGCGGACGGCGTGAAGGAGAGCGCGTCGGCGGCCGCTGCGAACGTGCCCCGCCGCGCGACCTCGACGAACGTCTGCAGGCGCGTGAGATTCATCCTTCCCCGCCTGCAACATCGAACGCGCCCGTGAGAACTCCCTAAGAAAGCCGCGCCGGGGATAATCCCGGGTGCGTGCTTCGCTGCCCCCACAGGCTGCTGGTCGTCGACGACGACCCCGCCCTGGCCCGCACGCTGCGCCGCGCCCTCGGCGTCGAGGGCTACGACGTCGAATGCGCGGGCGACGGCGCAGAGGCGCTCCAGCGCCTGTCCGGCTGCCGGTTCGACGCCGTCGTGCTCGACGTCAGCATGCCGCGGCTCGACGGCCTGGCGGTCTGCCGGCGCATGCGCGAGCGGCGCGACCGCACGCCGGTTCTGATGCTGACAGCGCGCGACGCCGTCAGCGACCGCGTCTCGGGCCTCGACGCCGGCGCCGACGACTATCTGGTGAAGCCGTTCGCGCTCGACGAGCTCAACGCGCGGGTGCGCGCGCTGCTGCGGCGTTCGGCCGGCGACGACGAGCGCGGCGAGCGCCTCGCCTACCTGGACCTCACGCTCGACCTCGCCACGCATCGCGCGCACCGCGGCGAGCGGCCGCTCGATCTCACGCGCACCGAGCAGCGTCTGCTCGAGCTGCTGCTCCGCAACCCGGTTCAGGTGCTGCCGCGCGACATGATCTACGAGCGCGTCTGGGGCCACGACATCAGCGCGACGTCGAACTCGCTCGACGTCTATGTCGGCTATCTGCGGCGCAAGACCGAGGACGGCGGCGAGCCGCGGCTGATCCACACCGTCCGCGGCGTCGGCTTCATGCTGAGCGCATGAGCTACCGCCGCCGGCTGATGCTGCTGGCCGCCCTCGCGGTCACGTTCGCGGTCGCCCTCGCGTCGGTCGCCACCTACGTATCGGTGCGAGCGCAGCTGCGCGACTCGGTGGACGACGGCCTGCGCTCGCTGAGCGAGCGGGTGGCGACTGCCCCGGGACCGCGCGATCGCCCCACGCTGGGGCGGCTCGACACCGACCAGCAGCGCCGCAACTTCCTGCTGCTGCTCCCGTCGTCGCCGCTCGGGGAGCAGGCCGGCTACGCACAGGTCGTCTCCAGCGCGGGCCGGATCCAGCCGCCCCCGGGCCAGGCGCCGCTGCTGGCGGCGGGCCCGCGCGTGATCGCGGTCGCCCAGGGCGATGCCGACCCGTTCTTCTACGACTCCGAGCTGTCCGGCACCGAGGTGCGCGTGTACGTGGGCCGGTTCGGCGACGGCCAGGCGCTGCAGGCGGCGCGCTCACTCGAGCCCGCGAACGCCACGCTTCGTCGCCTGGCCGCGGTGCTCGCCCTGGTCAGCCTGGCCGGGGTCGGAGTGGCGGCACTGCTCGGCGGCATCGTCGGCCGCAGCGCGCTCGCGCCCGTGCGCCGGCTCATGCGCGGCACACGCTACGTAGCCGCCACCCAGGACCTCTCGCGCCGGGTCGACGCGGTCGGCGGCGACGAGCTCGCCGGCCTCGCACGCAGCTTCAACGCGATGCTCGCGGCGCTGGCCGAGTCGCGCCGGGCGCAGCGCCGGCTGATCGCCGACGCCTCGCACGAGCTGCGCACGCCGCTGGCCACCGTGCAGGCGAATGTCGAGCTGCTGTCGCGCGCCGGCGAATTGCCGCCGTCCGAGCGCGAGCAGCTGCGCGAGGACCTGCTGTCACAGCTGCGCGAGCTGACCGCGCTGGTCGGCGACCTCGTCGAGCTCGCGCGCGAGCGCCCGCCCGACAGCGAGCTGGAGGAGATCGAGCTGGAGGCGCTGGTCGAGGCCTGCGTCGAGCGCGCGCGCAGCCGTGGCGGCGGCGTGAGGTTCAACGGCTCGCTGCGACCGTCGACGGTGCGCGGGGACCGTGCTCGGATCGAGCGCGCGGTCACCAACCTGCTCGACAACGCGCGCAAGTGGAGCCCCGCCGGCGCCACCGTCCAGGTGAAGACGGCCGACGGCGAGGTCGTGGTGCGCGACGAGGGCCCGGGCATCGAGACCGCCGACCGCCCGTACGTGTTCGACCGCTTCTACCGCTCGGCGGACGCGCGGCGGCTTCCCGGCTCCGGCCTCGGCCTGGCGATCGTCCGCCAGGTCGCCGAGATGCACGGCGGCGCGGCGTGGGCGGCCCCGCCGCGCGACGGCCGCGGCGCCGAGCTGCATCTGCGGCTGCCGCCGCTCCCGACCGCGCTCGACGCCGCTACCGCAGCGAGGTCCACGCCAGATCCCACTGCGCGCTGAAATCGCCGGCGACGCCGTTGACGTCGGCCGAGCGCAGCAGCGGCTGCCTGTCCCACAGCCACGACACGACCGGCGCCTGCTCGGTGATCATGCGGTCGATCCGGGCCCACGCCCGGGCGCGCTCCGCAGGATCGGAGAGGAGCGCCGTCGTCGAACGGCGCGACCGTGGTGTTCATAGACACGTTGAGCCACGGCTCAAGTGATCCTCACACGGCTTCGCCGGCGAGGATCGCGCGCTGCAGTTCCGTCGTCTGGGCGGCGGGCTCGACGCCGAGGTGGTCGCCGAGTGCCCGGCGGCACTCGAGGAATTGGCGCAGCGCATGGCCACGGCGGCCGCCGCGGGCGAAGGCGACCATCAGCGTCCGGTGCGCTGCCTCACACAGTGCGTCGAGCTCGACGTGCCGGCGCGCGGCGCCGGCCGCGCCGAACGGGTCGCCGGCGGCGAGGCAGCCGTCCGCGAGCGCCGCGAGCAGTTCGGCTTGACGATCGAGGAGGCGGTCGCGCCAGGGTGCCGACCACCTCTCGTAGCGCTCCTCGGGCAGCGGATCGCCGCGCCAGAGGGCCGCGGCGCTGCGAAGCACCGCTCCACGACTCGTGCCGCGCTCGGCGAGTGCGGCGCGCGCCGCCTGCTCGAAGATGTCGCTGTCGACCACGTCCTCGGGATGGAGCGCCAGCCGGTACGTGCGTTCGCGGGTATCCACCCGGCTCTCTGAGAGGCACGACGCGTCGAGGACGGCACGGGCGGACGAGACCGCGACCTGAAGGCCGCGGCGGGCCGTCACCGTCGACGCCTCGGGCCAGAACGCCTCGAAGAGCGCGTCCTCGGGGACCGCGGAGTCGCGGTGGATGAGCAGGAACCGCGTGAGCCGGGCCGCCACCCGGCGCTCCCACGCCTCGCCGGCGACCTCGTGGCTGCCGCGCGACAGCGCGAAGCCGCCGAGCAGCGTGAACCGCAGCGGCGGTGGATCGGTTCGCAGCCGTCCCGCTCCGGCCCGCGCCGCGGCGGCCACCGCCGGAACGGGGTCGGTTTCGAGCACGGCAAGACGTGCTGCGGCGTCCGGGTGCCCGGAGGACGCCGCGGCGATCGTCGCCGTGCGGCGCACCGCCGCGATCGGGTGGTCGAGGAAGCGGAGCGTCCGGTCGCTGGATTGGAACGCTTCCAGGACCGCACCGACGACGGCGGCGGCGTCGAGCTGCCCCTGCGCGCACGGCCTCCCACACCAGCCGCTCGATTCGCCTCCACTCCGCGCGCACGAGGTAGCGCACCTGGTCCCCCGCCGCGTCCCAGGCCGCGCAGATGTCGTCGAGCGCGCCCTCGTCGCCGCGCAGCCACGCGCGCAGCGCGAGCAGCCGCGCCGCGCCGGCTCCCGCCGGGCATGCCGCCAGGGCGTCATCGACGACGGCGCGAGCGCGCCCCGAAGCGCCGACGCCGGCCAGCAGTGGCGCCAGCAGCGCTGCGGCGCGCAGCCGCTCCCCGAGCGAGCCGGACCGGACCAGCGCATAGGCCCGTTCGGCGGCGATCAGCACGGCGCCGGCGTCGCGCTTGCGCGCCGCAAGTTCCGCGCGCGCGAGTTCGACGTCGTAGCCGTGCCAGGTCGTCGTCAGGTGCGCCGCCGCGCCCGCCAGCTCGAGCTCCGCCTCGGCGATCCGGCCGGCGCGGGCGTCGCAACCGGCCTTGATCGCGCCGGCCACAGCGGCCGGGTAGGCGCCGAGCCCGTATCGGAGCGTGGTCTCGCGCGAGCGCTCGAGCAGCGCCGCCGCCGCCTCGTGCTCGCCGCGCGCCTCCTGGACATAGGCGGCGTACCAGAGCGTGTACGGCAGCCAGCGGACCGGATCGAATTCCTCCATCACGGCGATCGCGCGCTCCGCGCCTTCCATGGCCGCGTCCAGGCGCCCGGCGTGCCAGTCGACATAGAACGCCTGGAAGGCGATCGCCACGGGTTCCAGCAGACCGCCGAGGGGGTGGGCGAGGGCGCGCCGCAGGAGCGCCTCGCCTTCGGTTCGCCGGCCGGTTCCGCCGATGGCGATCGCGGCCCATACCGCGACCATCGGGGCGGCCACGCGAGTCGCCGTCGCGGGCTCGTCGAAGCCGTCCGCGAGCGGAGGCACCTCGTCGAAGCGCCCGAGCACGATCAGGGTCTGCGCGAGCGCGAAGCGGGCGGTCCAGACCGCGCCGCTGCGGCGGCGCTCCCACGTCTGCGCGGCGGAGCACAGGAGCGCGACCGCGTCCGTGGGCCGCCCCTCGCCCATCGCCAGCTGCCCCTCCAGCAACTGCACGGTCGGCTCCGAGCGCGAAGCGGGCGACAGCCGGCCGAGCCAGTCGCGCACGACGGCGGGAGAGCTGCGCACCAGCGGCTGGCCGTGGCGCCCGGCGAGCCGCACCGCTTCCGCCTCGCGGCCTGCGACCAGCCAGTACTCGACCGCCTCCAGCGGGCGTTCGTCGCTGAGCGCTGCCGCCAGGTCGGCATGCAGCTGCCGCAGCTCGTGCCCCCCGAGTTCGCTCCGCAGGCGCTCGAGGAGGAAATCGCGGAACAGCGGGTGATAGGCAAGCCGGCGCTCCCCGACCTCGGCTCCACCGCGAACCGGGCGCAGGAAGAGGTTGCGCTGGAGCGCAAGCGCCAGGAACTGCTCGTCCAGGCCGATCGCCGTCGCGATCCGAGGCGTGAGCTCGGCCGGCAGACTCGACCTGAGCAGTTCCGCCCGGAACGTGCCGTCCAGGCCGTCGAGCACCTCCTCCAACAGGAACGCCGACAGTTCGGCCGCCGACCGAGGCGCGGCGGTGAGCCGGCTGCCCGCCCGCTGGGCGCCGAGCGTGAGCGCGACCCCGAGCGGCCATCCCTCGGTGAACTCCAGCACCGCATGCACCTCGGCGTCGGACAAGTCGTTGCCGCAAGCTGAGCCGCAGCAACGCGTCGCACTCGTCCGCGCTGAACGCGAGGTCGGCGGCGACGATCACCGTCAGCCGCCCGCTCGCTCGCAACTTCGCCGTTCGCAGCGGCAGCGGCCGGCGCGAGGCGACCGCCACGCGCAGCACCGCGCTCTCGCTCGCGATCAGCGCGCCCACGATGGCGGCAGCCTCGGCATCGTCGGCGACGTGCTCGGCATCGTCGAAGACGAGCGTGAGCGGGTCGGTCAGCAGGCGCTCGAGTTCGGTCGACGAGCTCGCGCAGCGTCGCGCCCGGGCTGACGTGGCCGAGCGCTCCGGCAAGCCTGTCGCCGAGCACATCGGCGGCGCCGGGGACGGCCATCCGCACCGCCCCCACGACCTGGTCCAGCAGTCGGCCCGCGTGGCGGTCGGCGACCGTGCAGCGCACTCGGGCAACGTCGCCGTCCCGGCCGGCGAGCATCTCCTCGAGCACCATCGTCTTGCCGGCGCCGGCGGGCGCGATCAGGAACACCGAGCCGCGATCGAGCGCCGCGGACAGCCGCTGCGTCAGCGCGGGGCGGGCGATCACCCCGCTCGGTGCGCCGGTCGAGCCGGTGTGCGGACTCACCGTGGACGGTTCGGCGAGCAGGTTACGCATTGGAGCACATCTCCTAAGCGGTGGGGCTCCTTCCACGCTGTAGACGCCGCCACGCCCGCGCTATTCCGTCGACCGATAAGGATCGTTCGGCGCGCCGGTGTGAGCGGATCGTGAGCGCCCGGCCGTACGGTCGCCGTCATGCCGACTCGTCACAGAAGCTGGAGCCGCGTCGCCGCGGCGATCGTCGCCACCGTCGCACTGGTCACGGTGGTGCCGGACAAATCGACGGCGAATGAGTCGGCTCGTGCCTCGATGGTGAGCAGCGCCACCCCCTGTAAGCATGCGACCGCCAGGGCCAGGGCGTTTGAGCGCACGATGGCCAAGCGGCGCCGCGCCTATGCCCGGACACAACGCTCGGCTCAGCACCGGCGGGCGTCCGCGCGGCGCCAGCGTGCGCAGCTGCGGACGTTGCAGCGGCGAGTGGCTCGCTGTCGGGCGACCAAGAGGCCACCGATCGAGCGCCCGCAGACCGAGCCGGGACCGACTCCGCCGCCCGACTCCACCGCGCCTGACGTATCGATCGACGCACCGGGCGACGGTGCGTTCTTCGCCGCGCCGCGCGCCGCCGTGCACGGCACGGCGACCGACGAGCGGTCCGGCATGGCCGCCGTGACCTGCAACGGCGAGCACGCGTCACTGGCGGGGCCCGCGTTCCAGTGCGAGGTGGCGCTCCAGGCGGGCGCGAACACGATCGTCGTGCGCGCCGTCGACGGGGCGGGTAACGCACGCTCCGTAGAGCGGCTCGTCCGCCATGCACCCGGCCGGCTCTCCGGCGAGGCGACCGCCTCCGCGCTGGCGGCCGTCGAGGATTTCAGCACGGGCGAGGGCGTCGCCCCCGAGCACATCGAGGAGTCCGGCGGACGCCGGATCGCGCGCACCATCCTCGAGATCGCGTTCCGCGTCGACGCGCCGGTCGAGGATGTCAACCGGATGCTGAGTTCGATCGACGGGAGGATCGTCAGCACGCTCGACGAGGTCGCGATCCTCGTCGTGGAGATCCCGGATCCCGGTTCCATCGCGGGCCTCGACCAGGTCGCCGATCGCCTGCGCGCGAACCCGGATGTGCGCTACGTCAATCAGGCGCCGATGCCCGCACCCGAAGTCCTGCCCGAAAACCACGAGGACCTGGCCAACATCGGCAAGCTCGACTCGCTGCTGGCGGTGCGAGCCCCGGCGGCGTGGAACGCTCGCGAGGCGATCGACCCCTCGAACCGCCCGCTCGTCGTCGTCGCGGACTACTTCGGGAACGGGCCGCCCAACGAAGATTTCGATACCACGTCCGAGCCCAGCGACTTCGGCTCTTCCAGACCCCACACACACGGGTACACGGTGGCGGGCGTGATCGCGGCGACCTCCGACGGCCCGGACAGTGGACGCGGCCTGGTGACGGGGATCTTCCCCACGGAATCGAGAATGCGGGCCGTCGACATCCTCAAACCGCTGGATGTCGACATGCCGCGGCTTGAAAACGCGATCGTCAAGTTGCTCCGCGCGACGGCTGGCCACGTCGTTCTCAACACGAGCGTCGGCGGCTGCAGCACGGATTCTGGCCTGTGCGACACGGATCAGGTCCTGAAGCGCGAGGCACTGGCCTGGATCGAGCGCATCAGGGGCACGGGAGAAGCGGCCACGATGCCCGGCTCCGACCTCGAGCGGCGCGTCCTGCATTTCGTGGCCGCGGGCAACATCGACAGCCCGACCGAGTCCACCAGCGCGACCGCCGACAGCAACTTTACGGCGGCCCGCTTGAAGGGCGATATCACGACCGCCGCGGGGTCGCCCGTTCCCAACCTGACCAACACAGTGGTGGTCGAAAACGCGATTGGCACGGGCGAGGAGGGCGTGCTCTGCCTCAATGCGACCTCGAAGCGCCCAGGCGACCTCGCGGCGATCGGCACCGACGTATGGTCTCTCGACGGCGCTCAGACGGGTGCCGGGCCGGCGACCGGAACATCGCTGGCGGCCCCCCAGGCCGCCGGCCTCGCCGCCTACGTCTGGTCGCTCAAGCCCGCGCTGACCCCGCAGCAACTCGCGCGCCTGCTGCGCGAGACCGCCGACCCGGAGGCCGTGTTCGTCGGGTCGCGCCCAGACTGCGAAAAGGCCACGGGCGTGGTGCCCGCGCCGGTGATCGACGCTTACAGCGCCCTGCTCTCGCTGGATCCCGTCGTCGCCCCGACCGCGCCGGGCGGTCTGCCCGTGCGCGAGGCGATCCTCGACGTCAACGACGACGGCCGCTTCGATGCCGCCGACCTGACGCTCTACGACGGGAGGCTGACCACGGCCGAGCCGACCGTGCGCGACTACAGCCGGCTACGACCTCAACGGCGACGGCTTCACGGGCGGCCCCGGCACAGCACGGCTGGACCTCGACCGTGTCGGCTCGGACCTCTACAAGGTCGACGAGCACTTCTACACGACCGTGGAGCAGCGGGTCGGCGACGTTCCGCTCCGCTTCGACGAGGAGGCGATCACCGACCGCAAGGCGCTCTGCTACTACGCCTACTCGCCGCTGTTCGCCGGCACTCCGGAGGAGCGACGGGCGGCGCTGCCCGTGGAACGCTGCCTGCGGCTCGGGCTCGACACCGATCTCCCCGCGACCCTCGAGCCCGAGATCGACACCGCGCTGGAAGTCCGCACCGCCGATCTCGAGCAGATCTCCCGGGACGGCGAGCCGCTTGGCCAGGCGGGTGTCCACCTCGAACTCACCGCGACCGGGGGGAGCGTTGCGGCGGCGACGGGAGTGACCAATGCCTCAGGGGTCTTCACCACCACGGTGCGCCTGTCGGGCGACAGACTGACCCTCGTGATCGTCGCCCGTACCGAGCCGGGCGGCCGCGAGCTTGCCCGGACGACCGTCGAGGCGATGCGAGTCGGGGGCTGTGCGCCCACCCGGCCTGTGACGATCGGCGGGGGAACCTCCTCGGCGGTGGCCCGGGTGGGGGATGCGGGCCTGGAACGCGAAGGCTCCAGTCTCGTCTTCGACGCGACGGTCGATGACGGCCCCGACCCCGAGGGGCACCGCGCATCGGCGACCATCCACTCCGGTGGGGGAATCGACCCCTGCACCGGAGCCGCTTCAGTCCACGGCAGGGGCTTGACGACGGGCGGCTTCGCACGGACGTCGCTGAGCCGCTCGTTCACCGTCGCCGAGCGCGTGCCCTACACGCTGTCCTGGCGCGCGCTCGGACGACGGACGGGCCCTCCCGACGTTCGGCGATTCGCCCTTCGACTCAACAATGCCGCAGGGAACATCGTCATCACCCGGCCCCCCGTGAACACCACGTGGAAGGAGGACGGCCGGAAAGCGGGGACGCTGGCCCCGGGAACCTACGAGCTGGTGACCATGAACGAGTGCAGGGCCAGCACCTGCAGCGTCGAGTGGCGAGTCCACCTAGAGGTCGGAGGCCCCCCCGACATGCCCCAGTTCACGGAGCGCCCCGCTGAGATTGAGACCCAGACGACCGCGCGGTTCGCGTTCGCGGTGCTCGAAGGAAGCCTCCCGGGCCGGCTGGAGTGCTCGCTCGACCGCGCTCCGTTCGCCGAGTGCACGTCGCCCGTCGAGCTGACGGGTCTCGCGGACGACAACCACGTCTTCGCGGTACGCCACGTACCCGCGTTCGGCGCACCGAGCTTCGCGAAGGAGGAGCGGTGGACGGTCGATACGAAGCCGCCCGCGGTCGTCTTCGACCGAGCCCCCTCAGGTGACAGCAACCCACCGGACGCGGAGATCACGTTCCGTGCGGTCGATCCCGACGGCACGACGACCAACCATGCGACGTTCGAGTGCGCTCTGGACAGCTTTGTGCTCGAGGATTGCGTGAGCCCGTACGCCGCCACCGGGTTGACGCTCGGTACGCACAGGTTCACGGTCGTGGCGACCGACCTCGCGGGCCACGTGTCCGGCTCGAAGACCGTGATCTGGAAGGTTGGCCCCTGATGAGGCGACGCCTGCACTGGACAGTGGCGGCGATGCTCGCGGTGCTCGTGGGGACCGCCCCGGCCGCGACCGCCAAGAAGTTCCAGGTCGTCGCCCTCGGCGACTCCCTCGCCTCGGGCGAGGGCGCCCCGACGGTCGACGGCGACTACGGCGACTACGGCGACTACGGCGTCACAGTGGCACCGCGGCAGTGTCGAACCAGCTTCTGTAGCTCCTCGAGTAGTAGGTAATGCCGGGATCGATGTCGTCGACGTCGTCGGTCCAGAGCACCGTTAGCTTTCCGCCTGCTTCTCGACCGGCGCCCCGCCGGGGCCGGTCTGCTCGCCTGCCGCCGGGCCGTCGCCCCCGCCGCCGCAGCCCGAGAGGACCGCGCCGGCGAGAGCGAGCGCCTGGAACAGACGATTCATGGCTGGATCGTCGGCGCGCCGCGGCCCGCGGCGACGACGATCGCTGCGGCCGCCGTGAAGGAACGCTTGCTCGCCGACCAGGG
>CAWKIT010000034.1:0-115390 GCA_963849695.1 uncultured Solirubrobacteraceae bacterium | reverse complement strand
CGGGCCTCGCGACGGCGGCGCCGCGAGTCGGCGGCCGCGCCGGTCACGAGCGCCTCGATGACGTCGAGCGCGACGCGGTTTCCGTCCTGCTCGTAGCCCGCCAGCGAGGCCTCGAACTCCGGCAGCCGCGCGAGGAACTCGGCCACCTCGGCCGGCCCCGCCGCCTGCGCGCACACTCCGTAGCCCTCGCGCTCGAGGTAGCGGGCGTTCATGAGCTGCTCGAACTGGCCGTGCAGCGGCACGGAGAGCACCGGCTTGCCCAGGTAGATCGCCTCGCTGAGGAGCGAGAAGCCGCCGCCGGTGATCACCGCGCGCGCGGTCCGCAGGTCGTCGAGGAACGTGTCGTTCGAGCGAGTGCCGCGCATGCCGTACACGCGCGCCGGCACGTCGGCGGCGCGGAGCGCGTCGATCAGGCCGTGCTCGCCGCTGGAGTACACGAGCACGTGCTCGCCGCGCGACGGGATCGCGGCGACCACCTCGGGCCGCACGATCGGCGGGACGAGCGTCGTCCGTCCCCACAGGATGCGCGGGCGGAAGAACGTGGTGACGACGTAGTCGCCGGCCGTCGGGATCATCCCGCGCGTGATCGCCCGCGCGAGGATGAAGTCCGCCGGTTGCGCGCCGACGATGGCTTCGTCGTGGTGGCAGCGGACGAGCATGTGGATGTTGTCGACCGACACCAGCGGGACGTGATGGCTGCGGGCGTAGAGCGCGGACAGCGGCTCGAAGTCCGTCACCACGGCGTCGGGCCGCCAGTCGTGCACGACCGAGAGCCAGTGGCGCACGGTGTCCTGCAGCTCACGCGGCGCGGCGGCGAGATTCCCGCGCAGCGTCGCCCACCGCCGGATCTCGCCCTCGTCCATCGCGAACGAGGGCCGAAGATCTCCTCGACGTCGGTCAACCGCTCGCTCAGGTAGCGGAACGCGCGGCCCGACGCGACGACACGCACCTCGTGCCCGCGCCCGAGCAGCATGTCGATCACCACCCCGGAGCGCGTGGCGTGACCGAGGCCCTCGCCGTTGACGCCGTACAGGACTCTCATGGCCCGTCCCTGATGGGAGCACCCGCGATCAGGCCGGCAGCACGGCGGCCGGTGCGTGCCGGCGGCCGGTTCGCGGCGGACGCGGCGCCGGGGCCCGGCTGCAGCCGGGCCCCGAACGGATCGACCAGCGCTGCGATCACTGCGCGCGCTTGATCGAGAAGCCCGCGCCGGAGGGACGGAGGAACGTGCCGGTGGACGCCTTCAGCCGCCACGGCGTCGGCAGCCCGCCCGGCCGCTGGAGGAAGCTCGCGAGCAGCCGCGTGCTGGCCGCGCAGGTCGGCGCGCCGGCCGCCGTGCGCGTGACCCAGTAGCGGCCCCGCGGGATCCGCAGCGCACCGATGCGGTCATTGTGGAGGACCCGGAAGGTCGCCGGGCAGCGCAGGCCTCCGATGGGCGGCGTCGGCGGGTTCGGAGGCGGCGTCACCGCCGGCTGGATCCGGAAGCCGACGAGCGCTCCGCCGCGCGTGAACGTCGCCGTCTGCGGGTTGAGCAGCCACGGCGCCGGCAGCCGGCCGTCGTAGTCCTGCAGGAACGCGGCGAAGCGGTTCGTCGCCTGGGCGCAGGTCAGCGTGCCGGCCGACAGCAGTGTCATCGTGTAGTAGCCGGCCGGCACCTGGAAGGTGCCGATCCGATCGTCGTGCAGGACCTGGAACGTCCCGGGGCAGATCAGGCCGGTGGCCGGATGCTGCCCGCCCCCGCCGCCGCTGGGCGTGGCCGTGCGCGCGATCGAGAAGGCGGCGCCGTTCGCGCCCGAGAACGTCGACGTCGCCGCGTTGAGCCTCCACGGGGCCGGGAGCCGTCCGTCGAAGTCCTCGAGGAACTGGCGGAACAGGTCCGAGGCGTGGGCGCAGGTCAGCCGCGCCGGATCGGTGATCGTCAGGTAGTAGTGCCCGGCCGGGACGTGCATCGTCCCGATCCGGTCGTCGTGCAGCACCGTGAAGGTGGCCGGGCAGGTGGCCGGCGCGGCCGAGGCGGCTGCGGGCGCGACGGCGAGGGCAGCCGCGGCGACCAGGCCGGCGGCGAGGACTCGCAAGCTCGTGCGGGGGAAGAGTGTCATGCGTTCTCCTTGGATCGGCTCAGGCAGCGGACGTTGCGGTAGCGACAGGCTCAGTCTCTTCGACGCGACCACGTGCGAGTAGAAACTTCGTGCGACGGTGAACATCATCGCCACCGCGAAGATCATCGCCACGAGCACGGGCCGCGCGCTGCCTGCGGCGGACGATCCGGAGTTCATCGGGTCTCGCATGTTGTGCCGCGCAGCAGAACATGGCCCGCTGACGTTTCACGGACATCTCGCTGACGTGACCTCATGCCGCGCAGGGCTCCCGGGCCCGGGCCGGGCGTGGTACGTCAGCCACCGCCGCGATCTGCGACCGCGCTCGCGATCCGCACGAGCACATCCGCCCGCGATCGCGTGGCCGCTACGAGCTCGGCGTTGCGCTGATCGCTTCGCATCACCCACTCGCGCGCGTGGTCCGGGTCCTTGCCGAACTCGATGTGGCGCGCGATCAGCAGCCGCAGCCGGGTGTCCTCGTCCTGGACCACGTACCGTCGGCGTCCCGCATGCGCTTCAGCAGCGCCAGGTAGCCGCCAACGTCGAACGTGTCGAGCGCGCCCATGCGGTCCCGCCGCCCGAGCCGGACCAGCTCCGCCTGCGCGAGATGGAACCCGTCCATCCCGACGAGCCGAGCGCGGTCGCCGAGCTCGTCGGCGACCGCCTGGGCGAGCGTCGACTTGCCGCCCCCGGGCGGCCCGGCGATCCCGAGCAGCATCCGGCGGCCACGCGAGGCGAGCGCACGCGCCCGCTCGATCGCCTCGTCGGTCGAGATCACAGTGCTCACGAGTCCCAGTCGATTCTGACGGGGGCGTTTCCGCGGAAACGCGTGCGGTGAGGCGACGCAGCGGATGGTGGCGGCAGCGCCGGCCAACTGCGGCTGGGTGGGGAAGCGGCGAGCAGTCCGCCCGCGGGCCGACAGCTCCGCCACTGTGGGTTTCTCCAATGTGCCGCTGTGTCAACTGGGTGTCGAATAACGACACTTAGGCAGCACAGCGTCCCTCGAACCGCGCTCACCGGGTGGTCCTGAGCTCCGAGCGCGCCCGTGTGTGCAGGCCGGCGGCGATTGCTGCGCGATCGTCGGCCCGATCTAGCGGATCCGTTGTAGAAATCCACAACGAACCCGGTAGCGGCCCGCTCGGGACCGGCCGCGCGACCGGCGTCGCCGCTTCCCCACCCAGCCGCAGTTCGCCGGACCCGCCCCCACCCAGCCGTCAGCCCGGTGGCGCTCCCGCGGTCGGCGCGTCGGCGAACGTGCGCAGGGCCGACCGGCCCCCTCTTCTCACCGGCTCTCCGTGCGCGAGCAGGAGCGCGTCGAACTCGAGCTCGTCGGCGAGGGCGTGGAAGCGCTCGCGGAGTCCGTGGCGGATGGCGGCCGGGTCGTCGCCGAGGAGCCAGTCGGAGACGAAGCCGAGCTCGCCGTGGCGACCCCGGATCAGCGCGTCGGCGAACGCGAGCGCGGTGTCGGCGAGGTGGAGCGCCGTCTCCTCCGGGCACAGCACCCCGACCTCGAGCGCCGTCACGCCCGGCGCGAGCTCGTCGCCCCACCGGAAGCCCTCGACGCCGCCGTCGGGGAACTCGTGCAGCCCGGCCGCATGGCACAGCACGGGGCAGCCGAAGGCCTCGCGGAAGCGGTCGCTGTGGCGGTAGTGGTGGCGGTTGGTGAGCACGATCCGCTCCACGGGCGGGACCGCCTCCAGCCCCTGCAGCGGCTCCATCGGATCGATCAGGGTGCCCGACGGCGTGTGCAGATAGGAGTGCACGTCCTCGCCGATCGTGTCGCGGAACGCGGTCCAGTGCAGCACGCCCGGTTGGATCTCTTCCATGGCCGGGGGCATACCCGCTGCGTCGCACTCATAGGATCCGGCCCGTGAACGGCTTCGGGCTCGACAACCTGCCCTACGGCGCGGTCGCCAGACCGGGCGAGCCGCCGCAGCTCGCGGTCCGGCTCGGTGACGGCGCCGTGCCGCTCGCGCCGTTCGAGCGCGAGGCGGGGCTGCCGGAGGGCACGCTCTCCGGTCCGGTGCTGAACCCGCTGCTCGCGCTCGGCCCCGACGCCTGGGCGGCGCTGCGCGGCGTCCTGCAGGAGCGGCTCGCGGACCCGCCCGACCCGATCCCGCTCGCCGCGCTCGAGCCACGGCTGCCGGTCGCGGTCGGCGACTACGTCGACTTCTACTCGTCGCTCGAGCACGCCAGCAACCTCGGTCGCATGTTCCGGCCGGACTCCGACCCGCTGCTGCCGAACTGGCGCGAGCTGCCGGTCGGCTACCACGGCCGGGCGGGATCGGTCGTCGTGACCGGTACGCCGGTCACGCGCCCCAAGGGGCAGCTCCCGGCCGACCCACGGCCGGCCTTCGGCCCCACGCAGCGGCTCGACATCGAGCTCGAGCTCGGGTTCCTCACCGGGCCGCCCGGCACCCGCATCAGCACCGCGCGGGCCGCCGACCACGTCTTCGGCTTCGTGCTCGTCAACGACTGGAGCGCGCGCGACATCCAGCGCTGGGAGTACCAGCCGCTCGGGCCGTTCCTGGGCAAGTCGTTCGCGACCTCGATCTCCGCCTGGGTCGTGCCGCTGGCCGCGCTCGAGCCCTACCGCGTGCCCGCCCCGCGGCAGGAGCCGGAGCCGCACGAGTACCTGCGCACCGAGGGCGACTGGGCGCTCGACATCGCGCTCGAGGTCGAGCTCAACGGCACGGTCGTCTCGCGCACCAACGCGCGCGGGCTGTACTGGACGTTCCCGCAGCAGCTCGCCCACGCGACGGTGAACGGCGCGCCGGCGCGCCCCGGCGACCTGTTCGCCTCGGGCACCATCTCGGGCGCCGACCCCGGCACGATGGGCAGCCTGATCGAGCTCACGTGGGGCGGGCGCGACCCGCTCGAGCTCGCCGACGGCAGCGAGCGGACCTTCCTCGAGGACGGCGACACGGTGGTCCTGCGCGGCTGGTGCGGAGACCACGCGGTCGCGTTCGGGGAGGTCAGACGGCATGATCGTCGAGGCCTGACGACGTTCACGGGCGCGGAGTCTCGGGAAGCCTCGAGGGGAGAGGAGAGGCGGGGGCGCGCGCCCCCGTCGACACATCGTACGCGCGGTCGCCGAGGGCCGCGACCCGTCTTCGACCAAGGTCGCCGACGTCGCGACGCGCGACGTCAAGACACTGACGCCGGACTCGAGCGTCGACGATGCGATCAAGATCGTGCGCGAGCAGAACGTGCGCCGGATCCCGGTCGTCGAGGACGGCCGCCCGGCGGGATCGTCAGCATCGGCGACCTCGCCATCGAGCGCGACACCGACTCGGCGCTGGCGGACATCTCGTCCGAGCCGCCGAACAACTGACGCGGTCGTCGGGGACCTCGAGTCCCCGACCGCATCAGGACCCGGTCCAGGGCGCGCCGCCGTACCACCCGTACCAGGAGTCGACCTCGATCCACGCGTTGACGCGCGGGTCCTGGCGGCGCGCGTAGGGATCGCCCGTGTAGTGGCGGGCGAGCCGGTCGATGCCCTCCAGAGCGTCGTCGTCGGCGATCTCGGTCACGCGCCCGCGCAGCGTCACCTGGCGATACCACTCGTCCCTGCCGAGGACGGTGAGCGACACGTTCGGGTCGCGGCGCATGTTGGCGAGCCGCTTGCGGGTCGCGGCCATGTTCACGAGCACGCGGCCGTCGTCCCACAGGTACCAGGTGGCCGCCGAGTGCGGCTTGCCGTCGGCGGTCAGCGTGGCGATGACGGACGGATTGGGCTCGGCCAGGAAGGCCTTGAGCTCGTCGGGAAGGGGAGAGCGCGGCATTGCCGAGTCATACCCGCGTACCCTCGGCGCCGATGTCGCACGCGGAGGTCGTCGTCGTCGGATCGGTGAATGCCGACCTCGTGGTGTCGGTCCGGCGGCTGCCCGGGGCCGGTGAGACCGTGACCGGCGGCACGTTCGCCCGGCACGGCGGTGGCAAGGGGGCGAATCAGGCGGTCGCCGCCGCCCGCGTGGGCGCGCGTGTCGCGATGGTGGGCGCGGTCGGCGCCGACGATCTCGGCGAGGAGGCGCTGCGCAAGCTGGCTGAGGAGGGCGTCGACGTGGCGACGGTGGCCCGGCTCGACGACGTCGCCACCGGCGTCGCGGTGATCGTGGTGGACGAGCGCGGCGAGAACCAGATCGCGGTCGCCTCGGGCGCCAACGCGGAGCTGGAGGGCGACGAGGTGGTGGCGGCGCTCGCGCGGCTCACTGGCGACTCGTCCGGCACGGCCGGCCACGACTCGTCCGGCACCGCCGGCCAGGAGTCGTCGGCCCCACGCGGCGTCGTCGTCCTCGGCCACGAGGTGCCGGTGGCCGCGGTCGTCGCCGGCATCGAAGCGGCGCGGCGCGCAGGCTGGACCGCAGTGCTGAACCCGGCGCCGGCGCGGGAGCTGCCCGACGATGTCGGCGGGGTCGTCCTCACCCCGAACGCGGACGAGGCTCGCGTTCTGGCCGGCGAGGCCGACGTCGAGGCGGCGGCGCGGGCGCTCGCCGAGCGGACGGGGGCGCCGGTCCTGGTCACGCTCGGCGCGGACGGGGCGCTGCTGCTCGACGGCGACCGCGTCGACCGGCTGCCGGCGCCGCGGGTCGACGTGGTCGACACCACCGGAGCGGGCGACACGGTCAACGGTGCCCTCGCCGCCGAGCTCGCCGCCGGCCGGCCGCTGCGCGAGGCCGTGCGGTTCGCGCTGACCGCCGCCGCGCTGTCCACGCGTGCGGGAGGGGCGCGGGCCGGGATGCCGCGGCGCGACGAGGTGCTCGCGGCGCTATGAAGCCCGTTGCAGCGCTGGCCGCCGGCGCCGCGCTCGCCTGGGCGGGCTGGATCGAGCCGCGGCGGCTGGTGACGGTCCGCCGCACGCTCGAGCTGCCGGGCTGGCCGGCCGCGCTCGACGGCGTGCGCCTCGGCGTCGTGTCCGACATCCACGCGGGCGCTCCGCACGTGGGCCCGAAGGCGATCGCGCGTGCCGTCGAGCGCCTCAACGCCGAGGCGCCCGACGTGATGCTCGTGCTCGGCGATTGCATCGACTCCCACTTCCTGTGGGGCGGCCGGGTCACGCCCGAGCGGATCGCGCGCGAGCTCGCGGCGCTGCGGGCGCCGCTCGGCACCTTCGCGGTGCTCGGCAACCACGACTGGAAGCAGGCGGGCCATGAGATGTGGCGGGCGCTGGAGGACGCCGGCATCGAGGTGCTCGAGAACCGCGCGACCGCGGCCGGGAGCTTCTATCTCGCCGGCCTGGCCGACCTCCGCCTGCGCCGCCCCGACCTGCCGGGCGCGCTCGCCGGCGTGGCGCCGGACGCGCCGGTGATCCTGCTCTCGCACGATCCCGACGTCTTCCCGTTCGTGCCCGAGCGCGTCACGCTCACGCTGTCCGGCCACCTGCACGGCGGCCAGGTGGCGATCCCGCACCTGCGGCGGCCCGCGATCCCGTCGCGCTACGGCGAGCGGTACGCGCGCGGGCACATCGTCGAGCACGGCCGTCACCTCTACGTCAGCTCGGGACTCGGAACCAGCGGCCTACCGCTTCGCTTCCTCGCCCCGCCCGAGGTGGTCGTGCTCGAGCTGCGATCTACGGGCGCGGCGGCAGCTGCTGGACCGCCCAGCCGTTCCCGTCGGGGTCCTTGAAGAAGACGAACCGGCCCCACGGGAAGTCCTGGACCGGGCTCACCTCGACCCCGCGGCCCGAGAGCTCCGAGTGCGCCGCCTCGATGTCGCCCACCACGAGCTGCAGGCCCTGGACCGAGCCGGGCTCGGTCTCCATGATGCCGGTGCCGATCGCGATCGAGCACGCCGAGCCCGGCGGCGTCAGCTGGATGAAGCGCATGGTGTCGCTCACCCGGTGGTCGTGGTCGGCGTTGAAGCCGAGCTGCTCGGTGTAGAAGGCCTTCGCGCGGTCCGGGTCCGAGACCGGGACGGCGACCAGTTCGAGCTTGTAGTCCACAGCGCCTCCTCTGGTTGAGACTGCGCGACCCTACCGTCATTCGAGATCCGGCAGGAGCGGGACGGTGAAGCCCTGGTCGCGGCCGAGCAGCACGGCGCGGGTGATCGCCGCGGAGCCGAACCGGTCGCGGACGGTGTCGAGCGCGGTGTCGAGCGCCCCGGCGCGCAGGCGGTCGCCGGGCAGGGCGAGCTGGCTCTCCTCCGCCTCCTCGAGGTTGCTCAGCGTGATCCCGACCAGCGTGAGCCCCTGACGGTCGATCATCGGCTTCGCGACCGCCAGCAGCTCGCGCGCCGTCGTGAGCAGGATGCCGGTCTCGTCCGTCGGCTCGGCGAGCGTGTGCGAGCGGGTCGCGCGCGAGAAGTCGTCGAACCGCAGCCGCAGGACGACGGTGCGGCACACGCGCCGCCCCGCTCGGAGCCGGCGCGTGATGCGATCGACCAGCCCGACCAGGATCGCGTCTATCGCCTCGGGCGATCTTCGCTGACGGCCGAGCGCGCACTGCCCGCCGACCGAGCGCCGCCGCTGCCCGGTGCGCACGCGCCGCGGGTCGCGGTTGTGGGCGAGCGCGTGCAGGTGGCGGCCCGAGGCCCGCCCGAGCAGCGACACCAGCTCGTCCTCGCCGAGCCGGGCGACCTCGCCGACGGTGGTGAGCCCGTGCGCGTGCAGCTTGCCGGCGGTGACCGGGCCGACGCCCCACAGCCGCTCGACCGGCAGCGGGTGCAGGAACTCGAGCTCGGCGCCGGCCGGGACCACCAGCAGCCCGTCGGGCTTGGCGACCGCGCTCGCCACCTTGGCCAGGAACTTCGTCACCGCCACGCCGACCGTGATCGGCAGGCCCACCTCCTCCCGCACCCGGCGCCGCAGCCGCACCGCGATCTCCTCCGGCGTGCCGGCGATCCGCCGCATGCCGCGCACGTCCAGGAACGCCTCGTCGATCGACAGTCCCTCGACCAGCGGCGTGGTGTCCCGGAACACCTCGAACACCGCCTTGCTCGCCTCCGAGTACGCGGCCATCCGCGCGCCCACCACCACCGCCTCCGGGCACAGCCGGCGCGCCAGCCTGCCTCCCATCGCCGTCCGCACGCCGCGCGCCTTCGCCTCGTAGCTGGCCGCGAGCACGACGCCGCGGCCGACGATCACCGGCCGCCCGCGCAGCCGCGGATCGTCGCGCTGCTCGACCGACGCGTAGAAGGCGTCGAGATCGGCGTGCAGGATCGAGGCCTCTCGTCTCATCGAACACATGTTCGCACGCAGCCCGGCGGAACCTGCGGCCGGCCGAACCTCGAGACGGGTACCCGCCCTCGGCCACCACCGCGTCTCGGTCGCGAAGGCCCTCGGCGTGCTCACGATCCGGGCGGTCGTCGCGGCCTGAGCTCCCGGCCGGTAGCGTCCCGGCCGTGAGCGACTACGTGACGATCGAGAGAGCCGACAACCAGGCGATGGCCGAGCTGATCGGGCAGCGGCTCGACGAGGCCGGCATCCCCTGCCGCATGGTCCCCAGCGGCATGGCCGCCCTGGCGGGCGCCGGCACCGCGTTTGCGGTCACGGTCCCGGCCGAGCGGGCCGACGAGGCCAGGGAGCTCCTGGGCAACTGACCGGCGTCAGCCCGGATCGGTGGATTCGGGCTCAGTCGGCGAGGATGCCCTCGAGCCTGAACACGCGCCGCAGGATCGCCAGCGAGCTCGCGTAGGTCGAGTCCATCCCGTAGTACGAGAGGCCGCGGGCGCCGAGCGTGCGCGCCTGCGTGTACGGCGTGTCGGAGGCGTAGTGGATGATCCCGAAGTCGAGCGGGAGCTTGGCGAAGTTGACGGCCTCGCCGACCGGGTAGCGGTCGGCGTCGGCGATCTCGTAGACCGCGTTGCAGAACGGGCCGGCCTCCATCTCGACCACCGTGTAGGCCTCGCGGTAATAGAAGTCGAGGTACTGGCGGTTCTGCAGGAACGTGCTCTTGACCGTGACCGCGCGCTGGTTGTCGAGCCCGGAGCCGAAGCGCAGGAACGGCGCGATGTCGTCGAACGAGAACGCGTTGTCGAGCCAGTACGTCGAAGCCGAGTGCTCGTCGTGGATGACGCCGGAGATCAGCACGTCGCCGACGTCGGCGTTCAGCGTCGCGGCCTTGCCGAGCACGTAGACGCCGCGGACATCGTCGACCGACGTCGTCAGCTCGCGCAGGATGTTGTACGAGGCGAGGCCGAGCGGATACTCGATGTTGACGATCACCGCCTCGCAGGCGGCCAGCCGCTCGGCGTCGATGGCGCCGAGCCGCGGATCGAGCCCGGCCGGGTCGAGCTTCTCGAGCGCCATGATCTGTGCCGATATGCGCAGCGCCGCGCGGCTCGAGATGTGGGTGACGCCGAGCGCGCGCTCGGCCTGCTGGCGCCGCCGCCAATCCTCGCCGTCCTCCGGGAGCGACTCCCACAGCAGCCGCGCCCCGAAGTAGAGGAAGTTCTCCCACGAGCCCTCGCCGCGGCCGCCGCGGAAGCGCTCGAGCTCGTCGCGCAGGTACTCGGGGCCATGCGTCTCGATGAAGCGCACGATCTCCGCCTCGCCGGCGCGCGCGGTCGGCGTCACGAGGTTGACGAGCGAGTGCGGGTTGCTCGACACGAAGTAGACCGGCCGGTCGCCGAGGCCCTGCTCCTCCATCGCGCTGCGCACGGGCCGCCACCAGCGGCGGGTCATGCGCGCATATCCCGCGTGTGAGCCGCCGAGCATCCGGATGCGCAGGTTCAGCCGGCGGTCGGTCACCTCGCGCAGGAAGGCCGACAGGTCGCCCCACGCCTCGTGGATCCGAAGCCAGTCGTCGGCCGCGCCGCCGTAGGCGTCGGCGCATGCGGCCGGATCGGGCTCCTCGCCGTTCGGACGGGCCGACGCGCGCAGCACCGCATGCAGCTTGTTCCACTCGACCTGGTACGCGACCAGGGTCGGGATGAGGTCGTCGAGATCGGAGACCGACGCCAGCAGCACCGCCATCGTGCCCTGGTGGCTGTCGAACCAGCGTCGCCGGCGCGCCGGCGCCTCGACGGGGTCCCAGTCCTCGATCCGCCCCACGCCGGCCCGCGTGAACACCTGGGCCTCCTGGCCCATCACGATCACGGCGGCCTGCCAGACGCCCGCCGGCAGCCGGCGCATCGCGTACAGGAAGGCGCCGAGGTCGACCTCGCTCGTCGACGCCAGCGTGTGCAGGCTCGAGTTCATCGAGCGGTGCGACGGCTCGAGCACCCGCAGCAGCGTCTCGCCGGACGAGCGCAGCAGCGTCGTGTACGTGCGGTGGTAGAGCTCGACCTCGTCCGAGACGAGGCCCGCCGCCTGCCGCAGCGACCCGCCCGGAAGTGGGGTTGGGAGGCGCACGCGAGGGACGGCCATCTGCGGCCAAACCTAGCGCATGGACCCCGTCCCTACGATCACTTCGTGCACCCGCGCATCGTCGCCGCGGCTGAGCGATCGGTCGGAATCCGGACCGATCTCGTCAACTGCGCCCGCGGATCGACGATCCTGTCCCATGGCCCGGCGACGGATCGCGATGCTGCTGCTCGTGGCCGGGCTGTGCGGCTGCGGCGCGGTCGGCGAGCCGGGCCCGCGGCCGACGCCGGAGCCGGAGGTCTTCCAGCCCGAGCGGACCGGGGAGCTCAAGGCCGCGGCGTGGCGCGGGCAGGCCGCCGCCGAGGCGCGCCTGCGGGCCGCGATCCGCCGCGCCCGCAAATCGACCACGGTCGCAGGCGCGCTCCGCTACGCGCTCCTGACCGAGCGCATCGACCCCGCCGCCCACGCCCGCCACCTGCGCGACTACGAAGACGCCCATCGCACCGTCGAGCGCCTCGAAGGCCTGCGGGCGACCGAGCTCGCCACCGTCCTCGGCTCGGTCGACTCGCTCGCCGCCCAGCATCTGCTCACCCCGAGCCGGCTCGAGCCCGCGTTCCTGGTCCTCCGCCGTAACACCGGCTTCTGGTCGCGCGCGGCGATACCGGCCGCCGGCGAGCGTGCGAACTTCGGCCCGGCGGTGTTCCAGTACTACCCGGGCCGCGGGATGCAGCTCCAGCCGCTGGCGAGCTGGGGCAGGGTCAACTGGCTCGCGCGCAAGTGCCTCCAGAACCGCCGCGCCTGCCCGGCCGGAGAGCTGCGCCGCTCGGTCGACGGCCTGCTCGACCTCGCCGCCCGACGCGGCGACTTCCCGGCCTGGGAGCACTACTTCAGCTGGGGCGGCGGGACGCCGCCGTGGATCAGCGGCATGACCCAGGCGACGGCGGTGTCGGCGCTCGCCCGCTCCGCCGCCGCGCTCGGCGAGCCGCGCTGGCGCCGCGCCGCCCGTCGCGCGCTCGGCGCCTTCGACGCGCCGCCGCCACTGGGCGTCGACGGCGGCGACCACTTCCTGATGTACTCGTTCGCGCCGGACCTGCGGATCTTCAACGGCGAGCTGCAGGCGGTCAGCGGGATCGGCGAGATGGCTTCGCTGTGGTCCGACCGCCGCGCGTTCGCGCTCTTCCGGCGCGGCGAGCGCGGCGCGCGCGAAGCCGTCGCGGCCGCCGACACCGGAGCCTGGTCGCTGTACTCGCTCGCCGGGCGGGAAGCCACCCTCGACTACCACCGGCTGATCGCGGAGTTCCTCGGCAACATGTGCGCCCGCACCGACCGGCGCGTCTATTGCGACGCGCATGCGCGGTTCGCCCGCTACGAGCAGGAGCCGACCCGGATCGGCGTCGCCCCGCTGCGCCGGCTGCACGCACGCCGCGCCGCCTCCGTGCGCTTCTCGATCTCCAAGGTCTCGGACGTCAAGGTTCGGCTGTGGCGCGAGAAGCGACTGACGCTCAGCCGCGACCTCACCCTCCCGCACGGCGCGCACGAGCTCGACTGGACGCCGCCCTCGCGGGGGCGCTTCGAGCTGCGGATCGAGGCACAGGGCCCCAGCGGCCCGATCGGCGTCGCGGCCCGCAGCTTCCGCGTCGTCCTGCCCAAGCCGAAACCGAAACCGAAGCCGAAGCCGAAGCCACAGCAGGCGCGCGGGCGCGAGCGGCCGGCGCCCGACCCTGAGCCTTTGGGTGGGCGGGAGCGGTTGACGCCGAAGCAGCAACCCGAGAGTGTTGGAGGGTGAGCTCGCACTTCGTGGACCCCTTCTCGGTCGACGAGCACGAGGAGGGCGGCGTCCACGTGCTCGCGGTGACCGGTGAGCTCGACCTCGCGACGGCGCCGCGGCTGTGCGCCCGGCTCGACGCCTCGCGCGCCGCCCGGCAGCCCCGACTGCTGGTCGACCTCACCAACGTCGAGTTCTGCGACTCGACCGGGCTGCGCGCGCTGCTCGGCGCCGCCTCCGAGGTGCGGGCGCACGGCGGCCGGTTCGCGATCGTGTGCCCGCTCGACGGGGACGTCGCGCGGCTGCTCGAGGTGGTCGGGGCGGCGGAGTGGATGGCGATCCACAGCGATCCCGAGAGCGGGATGGCCGCGCTCCGCCTCCTCTGAGTACCGGCATTCGGAACTAGCCGGCGACCGCGCGCGGGCGCACCCACAGGTGGCGGGCACGGGCGAGCATCCGCCCGTCGGCGGTCAGCAGCGCGGAGGCGGTGTGCTGCTTGCGCCCCTCGAACTCGAGCGGCCAGCCGCAGGCCACGATCGGCTCGCCGAGCGGGATCGGCTCGAGCAGCTCGGCGTGCATCCACGCGAGCAGGCTCGGGCGGTCGTTGCTCCACAGGGCGGGTACGTAGCTCGGGCAGTCCAGCGCGCCCCATGCGATCTCGCGCAGGATCCCGTGGTCGTCGTGGGGGATCGTGGCGTCGGCGATCAGCAGCGCGGCGGTCATCGTCGGGTCGCGCGCCAGGTCTCCGAAGTGCATGCCGAGCCCGTCGTTGCGGCCGATGCCGCACACGTAGCAGTCGCTGAACGGATGCCGGGCGGCGCGCCACGGATGGCGGCGGACCGCCTCGCGCGCCTCGGCCACGGTCGGTCGCAGCGGCGGCTCGACGTCCGGCGGATCGGCCGGCCCGCCCTCGGCCACCAGCAGCTCGCGGTGGCACAGCTGCACGCGGCCCTCCTCCGTGCGCTTGATCGCCAGCGCCGTGTCCAGCGGGGGCGGCGAGCGCAGCGAGACCTCCGCGGAAGGCCCGCGGATGTAGCGGGCGACGAGCCCGCTCGCGTAGCCCCCGTTCGCGCTGGCCGGCGGGCCGTTGAAGCGACGGGGGATCAGTACGCGGCCCGCTCCACCGTCATCGGCGAGCGGGCCGCGCCCCATGCGATGTCCTAGATCGTCGTGACGTTGACGGCCGCCGGGCCCTTCGGGCCCTGCTCGGCGTCATAGGACACCCGGGCCCCCTCGGCGAGGGTGCGGAACCCGTCGCCGGCGATGCCCGAGAAATGTACGAAGAGGTCCTTGCCGGGATCGTCGGGCGTGATGAACCCGAAGCCCTTGTCATCGCTGAACCACTTCACGGTGCCAGTCGCCATGTCTCTTACCTCCACGGCGTACGTGTGCTGCGAACGCCGTGCCACGGACATGACAACTGCGGGCGCGTGCACTGCTTATCCGGATCCTGCGGACCCGATCGAACGCGCGACAAGGTAGCAAACGCCAGGACCGGCTAAAGTTGCCGCGGCATGGGGGCAGCGATCGACGAGGCTCAGCCCGTCACCAACGAAACGCGCGAAGGCATCGGCGAGGTTCAGCCCGTCGCCAACGAGACGCGCGACCGCATCATCACCGGCACCATCACGGCGCTGCCGTTCCTGGCGCTCGTGGTCGTCGGGTGGCAGCTGTGGAACGACGCGCTGCGCTGGAGCGACGTGATCGTGTTCCTGATCTGCTACGTCGCGACCGCGCTCGGCGTCACCGTCGGCTTCCACCGCCATCTCACGCACCGTGCGTTCAAGGCGCGCAGGGGGGTCCGCGGAACGCTCGCGATCCTCGGTTCGGCCGCGATCGAGGGCCCGGTCATCTCGTGGGTGGCCGACCACCGCAAGCACCACACGTACGCCGACGTCGAGGGCGATCCGCACAGCCCGCACGTCGACCACGGGCACGGCTGGCGCGGCGCGCTGCGCGGGCTCTGGCACGCGCACGTGGGCTGGCTGTTCATCCACACCCAGCGCGGCAACAAGGAGCGCTACGCGCGTGATCTGCTCGAGGACCCGCTGATCCGCTTCGTCGATCGCACGTTCGTCCTGTGGGTCACGGTCGGGATGCTCGTGCCGTTCGCGCTCGGCTTCCTGATCGGCGGCTCGCTGTACGCCGGGCTGACCGGGCTGCTGTGGGGCGGCATCGTGCGGATGATGGTGGTCCACCACGTCACGTACAGCATCAACTCGCTGTGCCACTTCTTCGGCCGCCAGGCGTTCGACACCGGCGACGAGTCGCGCAACCTGCTGTGGCTGTCGCCGTTCACGTTCGGCGAGTCGTGGCACAACAACCACCATGCGTTCCCGACCTCCTACCGACACGGCATGCGCGCCTGGCAGCTCGACATCTCCGCCGGCGTGATCTGGGTCCTGGAGAAGCTGGGACTGGCGTGGGATGTCGTCCGCATCCCGCGCGAGCGACAGGCCCGCAAGGCCGTAACGTAAGCCGCATGGCAGCCCTGCGCACGACCGAACCGCTCCGGCGGGAGCTCGAGGCCAACCTCCCGGAGCGCCCGTTCCGGGTCACGTTCTGGGACGGCAGCGAGCTGCCGGCGACGGATGGCAACGGCGCGCCGACGCTGCACGTGCGCTCGCCGAGGGCGCTCGGCCATGCGCTGCGCGCGCCCGGACAGCTCGGGCTCGGCCGCGCGTACGCGAGCGGCGAGCTCGAGCCGGACGACCTCGACGCGCTGCTGCTCGCCCTTCGCCACTACAACCCGCCGCCGATCGACCGCGGCACGCAGCTGAAGCTGGCGTTCGCGGCCGCGCGCGCGGCCGGGCCGATGCTCCCGCCGGCGGTGCCGGAGATCGAGCTGCGCCCGCGCGGGCGCCGCCACAGCCCGGAGCGCGACCGCCGCTCGGTCCAGCACCACTACGACGTCTCGAACGACTTCTTCGCGCTGTTCCTCGACGAGTCGATGACCTACAGCTGCGCGTTCTTCTCACGCGACGGCTCGAGCCTCGAGGCCGCGCAGAGCGCCAAGCTCGAGCTGGTGTGCACGAAGCTCGGCGCTGCGCGCCGGCGAGCGGGTGCTCGACGTCGGCTGCGGCTGGGGCAGCTTCGCGATCCACGCCGCGCGCGAGCACGGCGTGTCCGTCACCGGCATCACGCTCTCCGAGCGCCAGGCCGAGCTCGCCCGCAAGCGGGTCGACGAGGCGGGGGTGGCCGACAGGGTCGAGATCCGGCTGATGGACTACCGCGAGCTGGCCGGCGAGCCGTACGACGCGATCGCCAGCATCGGCATGGTCGAGCACGTCGGCGCCAACCGGATCGACGAGTACATGCACACGCTCGCGCGCCTGCTGCGGCCGGGCGGACGGCTGCTCAACCACGGCATCGCGCGCCTGCGCGTCGGCGAGCCCGAGGCGGGCCCGTTCTCGGAGCGCTACGTGTTCCCGGACGCGGCGCCGCTGCACCTGTCGCGGATCCAGATCGCGGTCGAGCGCGCCGGCCTCGAGACCCACCACGTCGAGGGCTTCCGCGAGGACTACGCCGAGACGCTGCGCCACTGGGCGCGCCGGCTCGACGAGCACGCCGCCGAGGCCGAGCGCCTGGCCGGCCCGCAGCGGATGCGCATCTGGCGCCTCTACCTCCGCGCCGCCCGCCAGGGCTTCGAGACCGGCTTCACGTCGGTCTACCAGGTGCGCTGCTCGAAGCCCTGACTACGCTGCCGCCGCTCCTGCCCGGGTGACGACGAGGGCGGGCGCCCGCGCGTGCGGGCGCCCGCTACCTACGTCAGCGGATCAGCGGCCCCAGCGGCCGTGGCCGCGGTTGCGCTTGAACGAATCCGCCAGGTCGTCGAGCGCGTCGCGGAGGTCCCCGTACTGCCGGCCCCTGAGCTTGGCCTCGGCGCTCTTGAGCAGCCCCGCCGCAGCGCGGAAGTTGCCGCGGTCGGCGAAGTCCTCGGCCTTGTCGATCGCGCCCTCGACCTTCGCGAGGGTCTTGTCGTCGATGTCGTCGGCCCGCACGAGCTGGTCGAGGAACGAACGCACGACCGCGAAGCTCGGCTCCCACCTGAACCGGTCCTGACGCTGCACGTTGAGGCGCTTGACCTGCACCTCGCGCGCGGCGGCGATCTCGTTCGCCGACACGTTCGCGGTCGGCGTCAACCCCAGCACGTCGAAGTTGCGCGCCAGCTCGCTGCCGTACGTCTCGCCGTTGTACCAGTACGTCGACCAGAAGCCGCCGAACACGAGGCTGGTGCCGCTGACCGGTCCGCGGTCCCAGTAGCCGATCTCCCTCGGGTTCGACGAGTCGCTGAAGTCGACCAGCGTCGCGCCGCCCTGATAGAAGGCCTGGACCATGATGTCGCGGCCGGGAACCGGGATCAGCGACGGGATATGGCTGACGCAGTTCTCCTGCAGGGTCTGCGCCACCGGCAGCTTGTAGTAGCTGCGGAAGACCAGCCTGCCGTTGACGATGTCGTAGATCGAGTCGCCGCCCCACTTGAGGTCGTCGGTCGCCCGGCAGCGAGGCTGGACGCCGCCGCCCCACTCGTCGGTGAAGACCACGGTCTTGCCGTCGTTGCTGAACGTCGCCCCGTGCCAGTAGGCGTAGTTCGGGTCGGCGACGGCATCGATGCGCGTCGGGTTCGCCGGGTCGCTGATGTCGATCAGCAGGCCGTTGCCCTCACACGCGCCGGCCGCCAGCTCGATCTCGGGGTACACCGTGATGTCGTGGCAGGCGTCGGTGATCGGCGTCGGCGACCAGGTGGCGCCACCGGTGGCGCCGGTCCCCGGCCCGCACGGCTGCGGGGCGCTGGCGCACGGGTGCAGCGGGGTCGGCACCTCGTTCTGGAGGCCGTTGACGGCGCCCGCCGCGTTGGCGAACAGCCGCGGCCCGCTGACGATGGCGGCGCTCTGGGGCGCGGACACCGGGACCTTGATGACCTCGATCCGCCACTTCGACGGGTTGGCGCCCGTCGGCGTGTTGGTGTTGTTGCCGTCGCAGCCCGCGAGCTCGGTCGCCGGCCGGGGGGCGGCGGTGCCCTGGACGTAGATGTAGACGTTCCGGCGATCGCTCTTGTCGGTCACCAGCGTGTGGGTGTGCGAGCCGCGGCAGGTCTGCACGGCCGCCACCTGCACGGGCGCGGAGATGTTGCTGATGTCGAAGATGCGAACGCCGCGGAAGCGCTGGGCCTCCTGGCCGGCCGGTACGCCCTGCGTCCCGCAGTCGATCCGCGCCCGCGTCTCCTCGACCGACATGAACAGCAGGTTCTTGTAGACCGAGACATCGCCCTGCCCGCCTGGGCAGATCACCGAGGTGGTCAGGCTCGGCGAGGACGGGTTCGCGATGTTGTAGATGTTGTAGCCGTTGAAGTTGCCGACGAAGGCGTAGTCCCCCTGGAACGCCATATCGGACGTCAGGAACCCGAAGTTGCCCGGGTTCGTCGGATCAGAGAAACCCGGCGGCTTTGGCCGGTTCGCCAGATGCCGGATGCCGTTGGCGGCGACGCCCGGGTTCTCGAAGCCCGGTGCCAGACCCACGCGCGGGTCGTTCGTGGTCGGCAGCTGCGCCGACGCCGTCGCCGGCAACGCCACGAGGATCCCCAAACCGATCACTGCGACCCTCAGTGCACGGGCTAACTGCATCTCGTCCCCCTCCGGAAATGAAGCTTCTGCGCTTCTGCGATCCTATCGGACCGTCAATGGGAATGAGTAAGCCTGGATTCCGGTGGGCCGCGGTGGCCCCGCTCGCAGTCGTTCTGGCAGGCTGCGGCGGCTCCGACAAGCCGCCGGAGGAGGTGGAGCGAACCAACGTCGTCCAGCCGGGCGCGCCCGGCGAGGCGTCACGGAAGCTGTCGCCCGAAGAGGCGAAGGCGGTCAACGCCGTCGAGCACACCAAGGCGGACGTCGAGTTCATGCAGGCGATGATCCACCACCACGGCCAGGCGATCCTGATGGCCAAGTGGGTGCCCAGGCGGAGCCCCGGCCCGGACATCCCGCTCCTGGCCAAGCGGATGCGGCTCTCCCAGGAGTCCGAGCTCGAGCAGATGCAGGAGTGGCTCCGGGAGCGCGGCGTCGAGCCCAAGGGCGCCTCCGACCACCAGGGGCACGACCACGGGTCCGGGAAGGGGCTGCCGCCCGGGATGCTGACGTCGATGCAGCTCGGCCGGCTCTACAACACCCACGGCCGTGCCTTCGACCGCCTGTTCCTGCGCTACATGACCTACCACCATCGCGGCGCACTCGCGATGGTCCAGCAGCTGGGCGCGAGGGGTGGCGGCCAGGAGCCGGAGATCAGCGCGTTCACACGGCACGTCGAAGCCGACCAGGGCATCGAGATCGCGCGGATGCGCGAGCTCATGGCCGAGCTGCGTTAGCGGTTCGCGTTCCTCCTTTCCTCGAGCGGGGAGGACGGGCGCCCGGCGTGCGGGCGCCCGGCTCCTTCCTCAGTCGCGATCGCCGTCGTTCCAGCGATCGTGGTCCTTCCTGGCCCCGATCGTGAACTCCTGGGTCTGCGGGTTCAGGTGCCGCAGCCGCACGGAGCGCTCGGTGTCGCGCTCGTCCAGGCGCCACGTGAACAGGCCGCGCGTGATGTCGGCCTCATAGATGATCCCGTTGTAGAAGTACGACGACCAGTCGCCGCCGTCCTGGGTCCCGCCGGTCGACGTGAGCGGCAGCGGCGCCGGGTCGGCGAAGGCGATCTCGCGCGCGTTCGCGCGGTTGCTGAAGTCCAGCACGCCGATGCCCGACTGGTACGAGCCGTGCACCAGGATGTCGTCGTGCTTGGTGGGAACGATGTTGTAGTTGTGCAGGGTGCAGTTCTCGATCTGCGTCTGGTTGCGCGTGAGCGTCCACTTGCCCTGCTGCGCGCCCGAGTCGGTCTCGAAGAAGAAGAACGACTTCATGTCGCTCGTCTGAGTGCCCGCCCCGAGGACGCCGCCGGTCACGGGCTCGCCGTTCGCCTTGCAGCGGGCCTGTAGACCGCCGCCCGGCTCGTGGCCGAAGATGATCGTCTCGCCGTCCCATGAGAACGACGCCGAATGGCCCGTGGCGTTGTCGACGTTGGGCGGGTTGGTCGAGCGGATCTCCGGGACGGCGTGGTTGTAGAGGAAGCGCGGGTTGTCGCGCGAGCCGCCGTCGGCGCCGCCGAGGCTCCAGACCGCAAAGCCGAGCCCGCCGGCGCAGGCAGCCTTGTTGGCGCGGCCGAGGATTACGCCGGTGTCGTGACAGGCGAAGCCGTCGGCGCCGGCGGCGCCGGCGCCCGCGAACTCGAAGCGCAGGAACTCAGACTCCTCCGGCCGGCTGAGCGGCACCTCGACGATGTCGAGGCCGTCGCACGCACCGCTCGAAGGCGTGCTGTAGACGAGCAGCCTGCGGTTGCCGAGATCGGGCACGCCGGTGGCGGTGTGCGAGCCACACGTCAGGTCGACACTGGCCACGAGCTCGGGGTTCATCACGTCGCTGATGTCGAACACGTGCAGGCCCTCGAATCCGGCGGGAACCGGCTCGCCGTCGCAGGTCTGGCCGGCCGGCGAGTTCACGTCCCACGAGCGCACGAGGATGCTGCCCCACACGACGACGTCGCCCTGGCCGACGGTGCCGCACTGCTCGTAGTTGAGGATCTCCCTCGGCCGCCGGGGGTTGTCGATGTCGAGGATGCGGAACCCGTTGAACTGGCCCTGGAAGGCCCTGTCGCCCCAGAACGCGAGGTCCGTGTTGAACCGCGGGAAGTCGTTGGGGGCGACGCGGCGCTCGGAGAACCCGAGCAGTCGCATGTTGTCGCTGGTCGTGAAGTCGGCGCCTCCATCGTCCGGCGCCTGCGTCAGAGACGCCGTAGCGTTGCCGAGCGTCTGCGCGAGTGTGCTGACCGGCATCGGGTGCGCCGACGCCGCGACCGGCACCGCCAGCACGAGGACGCACGCCGCGAGCACCGCGTAGCGAAGTCTCATCCCTCTCCTCCTGTCGTGGGACATCCCTCTCGCGGGAGCCTTACGCGCGAACGCACCAGTGCGGCCGAAACTGAGCACGATGCTGCAAGCGGCCCGAAACTGAGCAGGATGCTGTAAGCGATCGCTGCGGTGAGCGTGGCGATCGGGGAGCGGCGGGCGCCGCTCCCCGATCCCCTCGGGCTACCAGGTGGTCGGCTTGACCGGCTGGTAGAGCCAGACGTCGAAGAACGCGTCGAGCTGCTCGCCGCTCACGCGCTCGGCGAGCGCGATGAAGTCGGCGGTCGTCGCGTTGCCGTACTTGTACTTCGCGTACCAGGTGCGCAGGAGCGGCGAAGAAGTCCTCGTCGCCGATCTTCTCGCGCAGCGCCTGCAGCGTCATGCCGCCGCGGTCGTACGGTGGGCTGGAGAACATGACCTCCGGCCCCGGATGGCGGCCGGCGGCGGTGCGCCAGAACGAGCTGGTCGCCGGCCGCGCGTTGTAGGCGTTCAGGAACGCCTGGTGCGCGGAGATCCCGCCGTGGTTCTCGGCGTAGATCCACTCTGAGAAGCGCGCGAACCCCTCGTTGAGCCAGATGTCCGGCCACACCGCGAGCGTCACCGCGTTGCCGAACCACTGGTGCGCGACCTCGTGCACGACGGTCGAGGCGCTGGGCGCCCCGCTCGCACTGCCCTGCACGTCGTACATCGACTTCGTCTGCGACTCGAGCGCGTAGCCGACGCCGCCGTTGTCGACCACGCCGCCGCCGGTCGAGAACGGGTACCGGCCGTAGAGGTCGGAGAAGAAGCCGATGATCTCCGCCTCGGCGGAGAGGCGCTCCCACGCCAGCTCGGGTTGCCGACCGTCGGGATCGACGGCCTGGTAGAGCGGGATCCTGCCGGCCCGGTCGATGCGCAGCTCGAACACGCCGTTGGTGGCGGTCGCGAGGTAGGGCGCCATCGGCGAGTCCTCGAACCAGCGCCAGGTGGTCTTGCCGTCGCGCGTGCGGCTCGACAGCAGCCGGCCGTTGGCGATCGCGGTGATCCCCTCCGGGACGGTGATCGCGAAGCTGAAGGTCGCCTTGTCCTGCGGGTTGTCGTTCGCGGGATACCAGCCGGGCGAGCCCTGCGGCTCGTTGACGACGAAGGCGCCGTCGTCGGTGGGGACCCAGCCCTCGAGTGACTCGTCGGGATCGACGACCGGTTCCGGGTTGCCGGAGTACTCGACCCGCACGATGAAGCCGCGGCCGCGCTTCAGGCCGCGGCGCGGGATCACGGTCAGCTCCTGGCCGTCGCGCGTGAACTGCGCGTCGCGGCCGTTGACCTCGAGGTCGGAGATCTCGTAGCCGCGGAAGTCGAGGTTGAAGCTCGACAGGTTCTGCTCGGCCCTCGCGAAGATGATGGCGCGGCCGTCGAGCGCGTTGGTCGCGCGGTCGTACTCGAGGTCGAGCGCGTAGTGCCTGACGTCGTAGCCGCCGTTGCCGGCCAGTGGGAAGAACGGGTCGCCGAGCCCGGGCGCGCCGGGTTGGAACTGGCTCGCCCCGGCGGGTGCGGCGAGGACGAGCGCCGCCACGACGGCGGCGAGGACGGATCGGATCAAGGTGGCCCCCCTCCTTGCTTGTTGTCGAATCGGCGAGCCTAGCGCCCACGCGGCGCGGTCAGTCCTTCGCGCGCTTGACGACCCGCTTGCACCGCGCGAGCGGCAGCGGGCCGGTGCCGGTGGGAGGTCCCTCGCCCTGGCCGGCACCGGCGCGCATGCTCGCGAGTCCGCGAGCGGGTGACGGCGCAGGGTTCGCAGGAGGAGAGATGCGATATGCGCGCCGCCGTTCCCACTCGCTGCCGACAGGTTGTCAGCCGCTCACGGGCGCTCCCATCGCCCGGCGGTCGGAATCCGCGCGTTCACGACTCGCCACCCGGTCGAGCGCCCGCCCAGGCTCGGCGCAGGAGCTCGCGGGCGGCGTGCTCGTCGACCGGCACGGGGTTGCCGGCGGCCTCCTCGACCACCGCCGGCACGACCGCCTCGAGGGCCGCCTCGCGCAGGCCGAGCTCGCGCAGCGCGGTCGGCGCGCCGGCATGGCGCGCGAGGTCGAAGATCGCCGCGCCCGGGTTGCGTCCGAGGCCCAGGCGCGCGGCCTCGGGCACGGCGGGCGCGTTGAGCGCCGTGACCTGCGGGAGCACCGCCGAGTTGGTCTCGGCGTGCGGGAGGTCGTAGGCGCCGCCGAGGATGTGGCAGATCCGGTGGTGAAGCGCGGTGCCGGCCACGCCGAGCGCCCAGCCGGCGAGCGCGGCCCCGTACAGCAGCCGCTCGCGATCCATCGCCTCCAGGCCCTCGCGCAGCGCCCGCGCTCCCGCTTCGGCGAGCAGCGTGGTGACCGGCGTCGCGCCCGGCGCCCACAGCGCGTCGACGCAGTGGGCGAGCGCGTTCATGGCGCTCGGCGCGGCGACCGCGCTCGGCAGGTCGCGGCTCAGGTCGGGGTCGTAGACCACATGGCCGGGCCGCACCGCCTCGTCGCGGCCGGTGTGCTTGCGGCCGCCGGCGGTGAGCCCGTAGATCGCGGTCATCTCCGAGCCCGAGTAGGTGGTCGGCACCGCGACGATCGGCGCCTGCGCGGTCAGCGCGATCGCTTTCGCCAGCCCGATCACCGAGCCGCCGCCGACCGCCACCAGGCCGTCGCCGCCGAGCTCGGCGAACCGCGCCCGGGCACGGTCGGCGAGCTCGGCCGGGACGTGCCGGCGCACCTCGCCGAACCGGCCGGCGCAGCGCTCGCCGAGGCGCTCTCCGAGCCGCTCGGCGGCTGTCGCCTGCGATCCGCCGTGCACGATCAGCCACCGCCGGTCGTCGAGCTCGTCGGCGAGCCGCTCGAACGTTCCGGCCCCGAACACGATCCGCACGGCCGGCTGGACGTGGGTGAACGCGGTGGGGGCCTGGTCGGCGGACGAGCGCGTCATCCGCGCGCGGACGCTACAGCGCGCCGCGTCAGCTCGTACAGGGCGCGCACCCCGAGCTCCACGTCCTCGATCCTGCTGTCTTCCGCCTTCGTGTGGCTGACGCCGCCGAGGCTGCGGACGAACAGCATCGCGGCCGGCATCACGCGCGCCATCTCGGCGGCGTCGTGCAGCGGGCCGCTCGGCAGCCGGTGGCAGGAGCCCGCGACCTCGGTCACCACCTCCTCGGCGAGCGCGATCAGCTCCGGGTCGAACCGGATCGGGTCGATCGCCCACACGTGCTCCCACTCGACCTCGCAGCCCTCCTCGGCGGCCAGCCCGGCCGCGGCCGTCCGCGCCGCCGCGAGCATGTCGGCGAGCACGTCGCCGTCGAAGGCGCGCTGGTCGAGCGTGATCTCGCAGACGCCGTTGAAGGCGGTGGCGATGCCGGGCGAGACGCGGATCGTGCCGGTCGTGGCGCGCACGTCGTCGCGCGCCGCGGCGTCGGCGCGGAAGGCGAGAGCGCTGCGCGCCGCGGCCAGCAACGCGTCGCGCCGGACATCCATCGGCGTGGCGCCGGAGTGCGCGTGCGCGCCGGTGAAGCGGACGTGGTGGCGCTCGACGCCGAAGGTGCCGACCACCACGCCCAGCGGCAGCCCGAGGCGCTCGAGCACCGGGCCCTGCTCGATGTGCAGCTCGAGGTAGGCGACGGCGCCGCGCAGCCGCTCGCGCGCCTGTTCCGCGCGGTCGAGGTCGACGCCGTAGGCGGCGAGCGCGTCGGGCAGAGTGACCCCGTCGCGGTCGGTCAGCCCGCGCACGGCGTCGGGGTCGAGGGTCCCGGCGCAGGCGCTCGAGCCGAGCAGGCTGCGGCCGAAGCGCGCCCCCTCCTCGTCGGCCCAGTCGACGAGCTTGAGCGTGAGCGGGCGCGGCGCGGCGGCGAGTGCGCGCAGCACCTCGAGCGCGGCGATCACGCCGAGCGCGCCGTCGAGCCAACCGCCGTCCGGCACCGAGTCGAGGTGGCTGCCGACGATCACGAACCGCTCGTCATCGCCGGGCAGCGTCGCCCACGTGTTGCCCGCCGGGTCGGTCTCGACGGTCACCCCGCCGATGCCGGCGAGCTCGGCGCGGAGCCAGTCGCGGCGCAGCCAGCCACGTGTCGGTCCACGCCACACGCTGGGCCCCGCGCTCGTCGGAGGTGAGGGCGGCCAGCTCGCGCAGGCCGCGCACGGCGCGTTCGGTGTCGACCACCCCGTGGAGGCTAAGCGTCCTTGAGATGTCAGATACTGGAAGCACCAACTGGCGGACCCGCTAGAACAAGAGCGTGGCTCGCCGCCGGTCTCGGTATGCCTCGCCCCGGCGCAGGGCGGGATCGGTGCTGCTCGACAGCCCGGCGCGGCGCCGCCGGCGGCGGCCGCGGGTCGGCCGCTGGCTCGCCGCCCTGGCGATCCTCGCGATGATCGGCAGCGGCGTCTACTTCTGGCGCTCGCAGGTCGAGGCCGCCGACGCCCGGCAGGAGGCTGCGGAGCGGTTCGCGACGGCGTGGGCGGAGCGCGACCACGCGGAGATGTGGCGCGCGCTGACGCCGCGGGCGCGCGCCGCCAACCCCGAGCGCCGGTTCGCCGCCGCGTACGCGAACGCCGAGCGCGAAGCGGGCGTGCGGGCGGTCGAGATCGGCCGGATCGGGGATGAGCGCGACGGCCGGGTGGTCGTCCCGGTCTCGATCCGCACCGACGTGTTCGGCGCCCTGCGCGGCACGATCGCGGTGCCGGTGTCCGGCACCGGCGACGAGGCGGGCGTCGACTGGGACTACTCCCTGCGGCTGCCCGGCCTCAGGCGCGATGAGGCCGTCGTCCGCCGCTCGGGCCCGCCGCCGCGGGAGGCGTCGGTGCTCGCCGTCGGCGGCGCGCCCTTGCAGCCCAGCGCGCTCAAGGACGGGCTCGAGAAGATGTACGCCGAGCGGCTCACCGGCCATGCCCCGGCGCGGCTGCTGTTCGGCGACCGCGTGGTGGCGCGCACCCGCGCCGTCCGCGGCCGGTCGGTCAAGACGACGATCGAGCCGGGGCTCAGCCGCGCGGCGTCGGCGGCTCTGGGCGACCGGCTCGGCGGCATCGCCGTGATCCGGCCCCGCGACGGCGCCGTGCGCGCGGTCGCCGGGCTGGCGGTGTCGGCGCCGCAGCCGCCGGGCTCGGTGTTCAAGATCATCACCGCGGCGGCGGCACTGGACAAGCGGATCGTGCGGCCGTCGACGATGTATCCGGTCCAGACCGCGGCGACGCTCGAGGGCGTCACGCTCCGCAACGCGGGCGGCGAGGCCTGCGGCGGCTCGCTCGTCAACTCGTTCGCGCACTCGTGCAACTCCGTGTTCGCGCCGCTGGGCGCGAAGCTGGGCGCGCGCCGGCTGGTGGCCGCCGCCGAGGCGTTCGGGTTCGGCAAGCAGCCGCGGATCCCGAACGCCAAGCCGAGCACGATCGCGCGTCAGCTGCGCGACGACCTCGCGGTCGGCGCCGCAGCGATCGGCCAGGACCGCGACCTCGCCACGCCCCTGGCGATGGCCGGCGTCGGCGCGACGATCGCCACCGGCGGCCGGCGCGCCGAGCCGCGCGTCACGACCCTGCAGAAGATCGTCCGCCGCCGCGCGGTGTCGAGGCGCGCCGCGCGCGAGGTGCGGGCGATGATGATCGACGTCGTCCGCTACGGCACCGGCACGTCCGCGGCGCTCCCGGGGGTGACCGTGGCGGGCAAGACCGGGACCGCCGAGCTGGTCCCCAACTCGAGCGATCCCAAGGACGCCAACGCCTGGTTCGTCGCGTTCGCCCCCGCCGAGCGGCCGCGCGTCGCCGTCGCCGTGATGCTCGTCGGAGCCGGCTTCGGCGGCACCGCCGCGGCGCCGGTCGCGCGCGAGGTGCTGTCCGCGGCGCTCTGAGGCGGGTTACGGCTGGGCGCGGCGGGTCCGGCGAACTGCGGCTGGGTGGGGAAGTGGTGACGCCGCCGGCGCGGCCGGTCCGAAGCGGCGGGACCGGCCCGTTGTGGATTTCTACAACGGAGCCGGCAAATCGGGCCGACAAACACCGCCGACACCGCTCAAAAAGCCCGCCCGGACCTCTGATCCAGCCGTTTGGCGGGGTTCGAGGTGAGCTGTCCTGCCCTGGTGTCGATCTTCGACAGTAGAACAGCACAGCACCCATTGGAGATTCCTACAACCACGGCGGCAGACCGCGGGACGCTCCGCCACTTCCCACCCAGCCGCAGTTCGCTGGTGTTGCCACCACCTTGCCCTACAGGTACGCGTTCGACGACGACACGTCGCCGGACAGCCTCCGGCTCGTGCGAACGCACATCGGCGGGCTCGCGCCGGTGGGCGACCCGCGCCCGTGGGTCGACGGCGAGCTCGGCACCGTGCGTCGCGCGGCCGTGATGTTCTCCGGCCTCGAGGGCGTCGACGGCACCGCGTGGTACCACCCGCGCCGGCTCAGCCTCGACGGCGCGGCGGTGGCCGGCGGGCGCGCCAACCGCGCGCAGCGCCTGCTCGGCGTGCGCGCCACCCACGGCCGCGCCCTCGACCTGCCGATCTACGCGATCGAGACCTCGCTCGGCGCCGGCCGCGTGCTCGCCGGCGCCCGGGCGCTCGCCCGCCGCTCAGGCATCCCGCGCCGCCGCCTCGTGCTCGTCGACCGCCACAAGGCCTACGACCACGTCGACCCGCTCTCCGCCGCGCCGCCCCGGAACGCCTTCGTGCGCACCGTGGTGCCGTTCCTGCGCCGGGCCGAGTGAGACCGCTTCATCGAGGGGTGAGCTCCTCGCGCCGGAACGGGCGCAGCCCGCGCGCGAGATAGTTCGGCAGCGCCGCCGCGCCGTCCTGGGTGTTCGTGTGCAGCCATACGCGCGGCGCGAGCTCGAGCGCACGGCGGAGCGCGTGGGTGAGCAGGTGCCCGCCGAGGCCCTGGCCCTGGAACGCCGGCAGGAGGCCGAAGTACGCGACCTCGACGCCGTCGCTCCCCGGGAGCAGCTCGTAGTAGCCGGCGCGCTCGCCCGCGACGGTCGCGACCCAGGTCTCGACGCGCTCCGCCCACGCCTGCCATTCGGCGTCGCGAGCGGGCGAGGTTGTCGGTCCAGCGATGCGGCGTCCCGACCTCGACGTAGAACCAACGGCTCAGCTCGCCGTCGGCGGGCACGACGCGCGCGATCTCGACCTCGGTGAGGCGCGGAGGCCCGGCCGGCCGCAGCCGCGCCGGCTCGTCCAGCTCGAGATAGGTGCGCACGACCGGCCCGCCCACGGCGGGCAGGCTAGTCCGTGAGGCGCCGGCGGCGCTCGATCTCGGCCTCGGTCGGCTCCTCGAAGTCCATCGACCCGTAGCGGATGTCGCCGGCCGGCTCGTAGGTGTTGATGGTGACGCCGGTCTTCGTGGCCTTGCTGCCGGCGAGCCGGAGCCCGGCCGGGACCGCGCCGTCGCCGAACAGCCGCTTGCCGTGCCCGAGCACCACCGGGAAGACCCAGAGGCGGAACTCGTCGATGAGGTCGTGCCGGAGCAGCGTCTGGATGAGGCCGGGGCTTCCGTGGACCTGGATCTCGGGGCCGTCCTGCCGCTTGAGGTCGGTGACGTACGCGGCGACGTCGCCCTCGATCAGCGTCGAGTTGCTCCATTCCAGGCGCTCGAGCGTCGTCGAGGCGACGTGCTTGCGCGTGCTGTTGAGGTGGTCGGCGATCTGGCCCTCGTCGTAGGGCCAGTGGGCGGCGAAGATCTCGTAGGTGCCGCGCCCGAGCAGCAGCTCGTAGGGGCCGGAGTCGGCCATCTGCTCGAGCATCTCGTCGTCGAAGTAGCCCACCGCCCAGCCGCCGTGCGTGAAGCCGCCCGTCGGGTCCTCCTCCGGCCCGCCGGGCGCCTGCATGACTCCGTCGGTCGACATGAACGTGTTGACCACGAGCTTTCTCATCGGATCTCCTTGATCGGGGCTCTGGTCCCTGTAACGAGAGCGCGCCGAAAACTCATCGGAGCGCCGGCGGCAGGCCGAACGCCGGGAACAGCTCGGGAGTCACGAATGAGGTGATCTCGGCGATGCGGCCGCCCTCGACCGTGAGCACGTCGAGCGCCAGCGGCCGGAACTCGGCTCCGCCCGGCGGCCGCAGGTAGTGCGCCGCGGAGGGCTGCAGGTTCGCTCGGGCGACGATGGTCCGCAACTCGCCGAAGCTCGGATCGAAGCCCTTCTGGCAGGCGATCAGGATCGCTTCGCGGCCGTCGTACCAGACCGCGTGCGGCGGCATCGTCAGTCGCGCGTCCTCGCGCAGCAGCGCGGCCAGCGCGGCCGCGTCGGCGCGCGCGTGGGCGTCGAGGTAGCGCCGCAGCAGCTCGCGCTCCTCCTCGCTCGGCTCCGCGGACGGCGCCCATTCCGTCCGTCGCGCGGGGAGCCGCTCGCGCAGGGTGGCCCGCGACCGCTGCAGGGCGCTGTTGACCGCGGCGACGCTGACCGCGAGCAGCGAAGCGGTGTCCTTCGCCGACCAGCCGAGCACCTGGGTGAGGATCAGCACCGCCCGCTGTCTCGGCGGCAGGTGCTGGATCGCGGCCAGGAACCCGAGCTCGATCGTCTCCCGCGCCACGACCACCGCCTCCGGCCCCTCCTCGGCGGGCGCCAGCAGCCGGTCGGGGTACGGCTGCAGCCACGGCAGGTCCTCCGGCGGCGGCACCGGCGCGTCCGGGTCCGCGGCCGCCGCCACCTCCGGCGGCGTCACCCGCCGCGGCCGGCGCCGCAGTACGTCGAGGCACGCGTTCGTCGCGATCCGGTACAGCCACGCCTTCAGCGACGAGCGCCCGTCCGCGCCGAAGCTCGCACGGCTGCGCCACGCGCGCAGGAACGTCTCCTGCACGAGGTCCTCGGAGTCCTCGTACGAGCCCAGCATCCGATAGCAGTGCACCTGCAGCTCGCGGCGGTGGCGCTCCAGACCGGCGGCGAACTCCTCGCGCGGAAGGACATGCGAGCTCATGCGTGGATAGGACCACAGCCCGAACGCAAAGTCATCGTTCCGCCGCCATGAAACGCGAAAGCCCCGCGGAGCGGGGCTTTCGGCCGTCGGCGACGGCGCTGTCACCGTCATCGTCGGCGGATAGCGGGGGCGGGATTCGAACCCGCGACCTTCGGGTTATGAGCCCGACGAGCTACCTGACTGCTCCACCCCGCGACGCGACGATCAATCTTAGCAATTCACCACGGGCCATCAACCGAAAAATCTCACAATCCCAGGCGCGGCAGCTCGATCGCCGGGCAGCGGTCCATGACCACGCGCAGCCCCGCCGCGCGACCGCGCTCGGCCGCCGCTTCGTCGACCACGCCGAGCTGCATCCACACCGCCCGCGCGCCGATCCCGACCGCCTCGTCGACGTGCGCGCCGGCGACCGAGGCGCGCCGGAAGACGTCGACCACGTCGACCGGCTCCGGCACCGCCGACAGCGTCGGATAGCTGCGCTCGCCGAGGACCTCGGTGGCCATCGGGTTGACCGGGATGACCCGGTAGCCGCGGCGCATGAGCATCGCGGCGATGCGGTTCGAGTCGCGACCCGGGTCGGGCGAGCAGCCGACCACCGCCCAGGTGCGGGTGCCGGTGAGGATCGCCCGCACGTCGTCGACCGGCGGCAGCAGCGGCGACTGCGGGTGCGCAGCCATTCGCCGGCGCTCGGCGAGCCGGTCGAGCACGAGCGCGGTGTCGGCGATCGGGACGCCGGTGAGATGCTCCTCGCGCCCCTCGAAGTCGACGACGATCGCCCGCACGGCCGCCGTGTACGCCGCGCGGTCCGCGGCCGCGAGCGCGATGATCGCGTCCGCCGCGCGGCCGAACGCGTCCGAGCCGGCGTACATGCCCTCGGCGGCGCGGGCGGCGCGCGCGTCGTTGCCGTCCGCGAGGTACGCCAGCGCACGCGCCCAGCACGCGGGCGGCGAGCGATCGTCGGGCCCGAGCTGGTCGCGCACGTATGAAACCGGGTTCTCGCCGGCCAGGATCGAGGCCTTGGCGTAGCCGACGAGCCGGCCGTAGCTGCCCGGCGGCGCCGCCTCCCACGAGGCGCGGTAGGCGGCCGCGGCGCGGCGCAGCGGCTCGCTCGCGTCGCTGCCGGCGAGCAGCGCGCGGTGGGCGTCGCCGTCGGTGGCGATCGCCTCCCGCATGGCGTCCTGGTGATCGGCCGTCACGACGCCGATCGTACGCCCCGCGACCGCGCGCGTTCGTCCGCCCCGAGCAGCCGGCGCAGCCGCTGCGCGTTCTTCACCGCGAAGCCCTCCCAGTCGTTGTTGAAGTAGACATACCCCTCGTCGGCGAGCGCCGCCACGCGGGGCGCATACTCGCGCAGCTCGGTCTCGCTGTAGTTCCCGCGCCGGCCGCGCGCGCCGTAGTGGAAGCGCACGAACGACCAGTCGGTGGTCGCCACCCACGGCTGCCACGGCCGTGCCGGGTGATCGCCGACCGCCAGCGCCACCCCGTGCCAGCGGAGCAGCTCGAGCGCCTCCTCGTCCTCGAACCAGCTCGGGTGGCGGAACTCGAACGCGTGCCGGCCCTTCGGGCAGCCGGTCGAGCGCCTCGGCCAGGCGCGGCAGATCGCGCTTGAAGCGCTCAGGCAGCTGCCACAGCACCGGACCGAGCTTGGGCGAGGCCGCGAGCGGCGCGATCCCGTCGTAGAACCGGCCGATCCCCTGCTCGATATCGGCCAGCCGCTTCATGTGGGTCAGGTACTGGCTCGCCTTGGCGGCGAACACGAAGTCGGGCGGCGTCTGCTCGACCCAGCCCGCGACCGCCTTCGGCTTGGCCAGCCGGTAGAACGTCGAGTTGACCTCCACCGTGTCGAACTCGGCCGCGTAGTGCCCGAGCCAGCGGCGCTGCGGGAGCCCCTTGGGATAGAAGCGCTCCCGCCAGCTGGCGTACTGCCAGCCGGAGCAGCCGACGCGGATGCGGCCCATGCCAGCAGAATGCCCCGCGATGGCGAGGGTATTCGTCACCCGCGAGCTCCCGTTCCCGGCGCTCGAGCGCCTGCGCGAGGCGCACGAGGTCGACGAATGGCCGGCGATATCGTCCGCCTGCGCCCGAGCGATCTCCTGCGTCGCACATGCGCGAGGCGGAGGGCCTGCTGGCGCTGATCACCGACCGCGTCGACGCCGAGCTCCTCGACGCCTCGCCGCGACTCAGGGCGATCGCGAACATGGGCGTGGGGACCGACAACATCGACGTCGGGGCCGCGAAGGATCGCGGCATCCCGGTCGGCAACACGCCGGACGTGCTGACCGACGCCACCGCCGACCTCGCGTTCGCGCTGCTGCTCGCGCTGGCCCGCCGGATCGTGCCGGGCGCCGAGAAGGTGCGGGCGGGCGAGTGGCGGACGTGGGAGCCCGCCGCCGACCTCGGCGCCGACCTCGCGGGCGCGGTGCTGGGGATCGTCGGCTGGGGCCGGATCGGGCAGGCGACCGCGCGCCGTGCCGTGGGGTTCGGCATGGAGATCGTGCACAGCTCGCGCTCGTCGGGCGTGCCGCTCGCCGAGCTGCTCGAGCGCGCCGACTTCGTGTCCCTGCACACGCCGCTCACGCCCGAGACGCGGCATCTGATCGACGCCGGCGCGCTGGCGCGCATGAAGCCGACCGCGCTGCTGGTCAACACCGCGCGCGGCGGCGTGGTCGACCAGGACGCGCTGCGCGCCGCGCTGCAAGCCGGCGAGATCGCCGGCGCGGCCCTCGACGTCACCGACCCCGAGCCGCTGCCGCCCGACCATCCGCTGCTCGACGCCCCCAACCTGCTCGTCGTGCCGCACGTCGGCTCCGCCACCGTCCGCACCCGTGCGAGGATGGCGGAGATGGCGGTTGAGAACCTGCTGGCCGCGCTCGACGGCCGCCCGATGCCCCACCGGGTCGCGATGAGCCGCGTCGCGGTCGTCGACATCGGCACGAACTCCACGCGCCTGCTCGTCGCCGAGCTCGACGGCGGCGAGCTGCGCGAGCTCCAGCGCGAGTCGATCGTCACCCGGCTCGGCGAGGGCGTCGAGGCGACCGGCCGGCTCGGCGAGGAGCCGATGCAGCGGGTGTTCGACGCGCTCGGCGGCTACGCCGAGGCGATCGAGCGCCACGGTGCGGGCACGCGCACGGCGGTCATGACCTCAGCGGTGCGCGACGCCGCCAACGGAGCCGAGTTCGCGGCCGCCGTGCGCGAGCGCTACGGGCTCGAGGCGGTCACGCTGTCGGGGGACGAGGAGGCGCGGCTGACCTACCTGGGCGCGACCGCCGCGCGCGGCGGCGACGAGCCGCTGGTGGTGATCGACATCGGCGGCGGCTCGACCGAGCTGGTGGTGGGCGCGGCCGGCGACGTCGGCTTCCACACCTCGACCCAGGTCGGCGTCGTGCGCCACAGCGAGCGCCACCTTCACTCCGACCCGCCGACGCCGGCCGAGCTGCGGGCGCTGGCCGAGGACGCGCGCGCGGTGATCGACGCCGCCGTCCCCGCCGGCGAGCGCGGGCGGCCGTCCGGCGGCGTCGGCGTCGGCGGGACCGCGACCCAGCTCGCCTCGGTCGACCTCGGCCTCGCCGACCACGACCGCGACCGCGTCGAGGGCCACGCGATGACCCGCGCCACGCTCGAGGGCCTGCGCGACCGGCTGGCGGCGCTGCCGCTCGCCGAGCGCCGCGGCGTCCAGGGTCTCGACCCGGCGCGTGCGCCCACGATCGTGGCCGGAGTGGTGATCCTGATCGAGGCCGTCGGCGCGTTCGAGCTCGACGGCGTCGAGGTGTCCGAGCGCGACATCCTCTGGGGAGTGGCGCTCGACGGCGCCTAATGACGTCACGGCCCCTGGATGACGTGAAGCCGCCCGCGGCGGGGGCGGGCGGCTTCAAGTTGGCCCCGTCAGGACGGGCAGGGGTACGTGCCTTTGGGGGCCTATTTGGTTGGCCCGGACGGCGGGAGGCGCCGATGATGCGGCAATCGCCCGGACCTATGCGTCGTAGGGACGGCGGCGGGAGGCACGACCGCCCTTTCCGACGCGTTGGAGCATCTCAAGCCTCAGCGCGAGAGAGCAATCGAACAACCGTCCAGGCATTCGGACGCCGCCCCAACGTATTTCAGGCCAGGTTCGCGGACCTCGGGTAGGCCACCGTGGGATCGGTCAGCACGTTGATCAGCGTCGGGCCCGTGGCCTCGAACGCCCGCTCGAGCGCCGGCCGCAGCTCGCCGGGCGCGCGCACGAGCTCGCCGTGCCCGCCGAGCGCCTCGACCAGCTGGTCGTAGCGGGTCTCCGGGGTCAGCTCGGCGGCGACCGAGTAGCCGTACAGGAACTCCATCGGGTGCTTCTCGAGCGCCCAGATCCCGTTGTTGCCCATCACGCCGACGACGCCGACCCCGTGGCGGGCGAGCGTGTCGAACTCCATCCCCGAGAACCCGAAGGCGCCGTCGCCGAGCAGCAGTACGACCTGGCGGTCCGGATGCGCCAGCTTCGCCGCCAGCGCGTAGCCGGGGCCGCTGCCGAGACAGCCGAACGGCCCGGGATCGAGCCAGCAGCCGGGCTCGTAGGAGGCGACGACGCGCCCGGCGTAGGACACGAAGTCGCCGCCGTCGCCGACCACGATCGCGTCGCGGTCGAGCACCTGCGCGAGCTCGCCGTAGACGCGCATCGGGTGCAGCGGCGCGCGCTCGTCGGTGAGCTGCTCGCGCTCGGCCTCGCGCTTGGAGCGCTCGACGCCGCGCAGGTGCTCGAGCCAGCCGGTCGTGTCGCCGCCACCGGCGCCCGCCAGCGCTCCGAGCGTCTCCGCGATGTCGCCGTAGCACTCGGCGGCCACCGCTCGCGGGTGGTCGCGCTCGGGCTCGGCGAGGTCGATGGCCACGATCTCGGTCTCCTCGCCGAACGCGGCGCCGAAGCCGAGCCGGAAGTCCATCGGCACGCCGACCACGAGCGCGACGTCCGCGCCCTTGAGCCCGGCGCTGCGCGCGCGGGAGAAGAAGTTGGGGTGGTCGGCGGGCAGGCAGCCGCGGGCGAGGCCGTTGAGGAACACGGGCACCCCGGCCGCCTCCGAGAGCTCACGCAGCGCCCGCTCCCCATGGCCCCAGTAGAGGTTCGTGCCGGCCATGATCACCGGGCGGTCGGCGCCCCGGAGCAGGGCGGTGGCGCGGTCGAGCGCGGCGGCGTCGGCGCGCGGGCGGGCGGCGGCGCGCGGCTCGGGCCGCTCCGGCTCCTCGGCCTCCATGAACACGACGTCGAGCGGGAAGTCGAGGAACGCCGGCCCCGGGTGGTCGCGTCGCATCATGTCCCAGGCGTCGTCGATCAGGCCCGGGATCTCGGCGGTCGCGCCGGCGGTCGCCGCCAGCTTCACCAGCGGGCGCACGAACGGCACGTGGTCGATCTCCTGCAACGAGCCCTGGCCCCAGCGCATCGCCGGAGCGCGCCCGCCGAGCACCAGCACCGGCGAATGGTTCTGCTGCGAGGACGCGATCGCGCTCATCCCGTTCGTCACGCCCGGACCGGCGGTCAGCGCCGCCACCCCGGGCTCCCGGGTGACCTTCGCCCAGCCCTCGGCCGCGAAGGTGGCGCTCGCCTCGTGGCGCACGTCGACGATGTCGATCCCCTCGGCGCGACAGCCGTCGTAGATCGAGAACAGGTGGCCGCCGGAGAGCGTGAACAGCTTGGTCACCCCGTAGTCCTTCAGGCGGCGCGCCACCAGGCGGCCGCCGTGCAGCGTCGTCGCCTCAGCCGTCATGGCGCCGGAATCTACCCCCCGGGCGGGGGGTTGGACGCCGCCGAACCTGTTTGGGCCCGCGCCCGCGCGGCTAGGGTCGCTCGGATGGACAAGGAGATCCGGATCAGCGACGCTGACCTCGAGCTGCTGCTCGCGGAGACCGACCGCGAGGAGCCGTTCCTGGTCGCCCGCCGGCCGCCGGAAGCGGTCCAGAAGCCGCGCGAGGAGCTCGACGAGCAGATCCTCGCCGGCCTCGTGACGCCGTACTGAGCTAGCGGCAGGCGGCGGCGGTGAGCCGCGCGGCGGCGACCGCCTCGGCCACCTGTGACTCGCCCCAGAACAGCGACCGCCCGACGCGCAGGGCCGGGAGCCGGTCCGCGCCGACGGCCAGCAGGCGGCGGGCCGCAGCTTCCATCGCGCCGTCCCTGCGGCGGTCAGCGGCGGCGCGCAGGCTCTCCTCGAGGTCGAGGCCGGCGGCGGCGGCCGCCTCGGCGAGGCTGTCGGGGTCGTCGAGGTCGAACCCGCCGCTGAAGGCGAGCCGCCCGGCCGCCAGGGCGAATGCGGCGCCGCGGCCGCGCTCGGCCGCGTACGAGGCCATGCGCATCGCGGCCGGGACGTCGGCCGGCCAGGTCTCCGGCCACACGAGCGGGAGCCGCAGCACTGCGGCGCGCTCCTGCGCGGCCGTCCGCACCCCGGCCAGAGCCGCCTCGCCCGTGACCGGCGAGCCGCGCCGCAGCGCGGTGGCCGACGCGGGGGTCCACACGACGTCGTCGTACGCGCGCTCGACCCGCTCCGCCGCGAGATAGGTGAACGGGCACGCGAGGTCGTAGAAGAATTCTGCGCGTACTGGCAGCGACCGCGGTGTCGCACGCGACCGGCGGCGCAGCTCACGGCGCTCCGCGAGGTTGATCAGCTCGCCCATTTCTCTATCCTCGATATGCCGAAATCCCTTGTGTTGGCGCCCGCGAGCGCCTTGCAATCGGTATGAACGGCCGATGGAAGGAAAACTTGCGGCTGCCGCCGAATCGGAATGTCCGGTCCCGGACCTCAGGTCCGCGGCCGCGGCCTCAACACCGAAGCCCCGTCCTCGGGGTATGCTCCAGAAAATCCCACCGGCCGAGACCCCGCCCATCCCGACCACGCCGCCCCCCAAGCGCCATCCGTACGACCAGTGGTCGCCCGACGCGCGTGCGCTGGACCTGGTCGGGGACAAGTGGACGCTGCTCATCATCCGCGACCTCGCCGCCGGCCCGCGGCGCTTCGTCGAGCTCCAGCGCGTGCTGCCCGGGATCTCGACCGAGCAGCTGCGGTCGCGGCTGAACCGGATGGTCGCCGACGGCCTGCTGACCCGGCAGCGCTATCGCGAGGTGCCGCCACGCGTCGACTACGAGCTGACCGAGCGCTCGCGCGAGCTGATGCCGGTGATCGGCGCGCTCGCGCGCTGGGGCTATGACTGGACGTGGAGCCCGCCGCGGCCGGGCGAGGACATCAACGTCGGCGCCGTCTTCCGCCTCGCGCCGGGCCTGATCGAGACGCCGGCCGGCGTCGAGGGGACGGTCGAGCTGATCGTCGAGGGCGAGGGCGAGGAGCTGCCCGAGCGCCGCTATCGCCTGATCGCCTCACGCGGGCACGTGGAGATCGCCGAGGGCGAGCCCAACGGCTCACCGGCCGCCACGGTCACCGGCTCGCAGGCGACCTGGGTGCGCGCGCTCGGCCCGGGCGGCACGCCCGACGAGCTGGCCTACAGCGGCAACCGCGGCCTCGCCGAGGCGATCCTCGCCGGCTTCACGGCCGCTGCCGCCCGCCGCGCTGCGGCGTAGGCCCGAACCGCGGGGTCAGTGGGCGGCGCGCTCGCCGAGGTCGCGGCGCTCCACGAACGACTTCGCTGCCCCGGTCCCGGGCCGCCGCCGCTCGACCACGGTCTCGCCGCCGCACACCTCGCACGGCTCGCTGAGCATGGTCTCGAACGACTGCCCGAACAGCGCCCACCGGGTCGCGCCGCATTCAAGGCATCGCACTGCGTCCATGGGTTGAAGCCTTGCGCGCGACCCGGTGGATTTCAACCTCGCTTTTCGCGCAGCAACCGTAATCTGGCGCCATGATGCGGAATCGTTCAGCGCCCTCGGCCGCCATCACGAAGGGGTAGGGCTGCAGGGCAGCTCGATGTGAAGCCGCGTGCCGCCGCCGGGCGGGCTCCTCACGTCGAGCGTGCCGTCGAGCGCGCCGATGCGGTCGGATAGCCCGACCAGTCCGGAGCCGTGCGTGGGGTCGGCGCCGCCGATGCCGTCGTCGACCACGTCCACGATCACGCGCGAGCCGTTGCGCCGGACCGTCACCTTCGCCTCCGTCGCCTGGGCGTACTTCGCGACGTTGGCGAGCGCCTCGGACACCGCGAAGTACGCGGCGGTCGCGACCGGGCCGGGAAGGCGCTCGCCGTCGGCGTCGACCGAGACCGGCACCGGGATCTTCGCCGCGAGCGCCTCCAGCGCCGGCGCGAGCCCGCGTTCGGTCAGTGCGGCGGGGTTGATGCCCCGCGCCAGCTCGCGGAGCTCGGCCAGGCTCGCCTTCACCTCGGCCATCGCCTCGTCGAGCAGCGCCGGCACCTCGGCGGGGTCGGCTTCCGCCTTTGCGCGGGTGTGACCGATCAGCATCGCGAGCGCGACCAGTCGCGCCTGGGCGCCGTCGTGAAGGTCTCGCTCGAGCCGCCGGCGCTCGGTGTCGGACGCGGTGACGAGCCGGGCGCGCGACGCGCGCAGCTCCTCGACCAGGCCTGCCATGTGGCTGCGCAGCAGGCCCGCCAGGAAGGCGAGCGGGAGCAGCGCGGTCGCAGCGAACGCCAGCCACCGCGCGCCCGCCCCGGCTCCGCCGGTCGCGGCCGTCACGACCAGGAACGTGAACAGCCCGCACACGTACACCGGCGTGAGCTGGAGCCGCTCGAGCGTGCCGGTGCGCCTCCGCCGCAGCGCGAGCCGGACGAGCACGAGGATGAACAGGACCGCGTAGAGAGTGGCCTCGACCGCCTGGAACGCGCTCGCCAGCTCGGGGTCGTGACGTACCTGAAACACGTTGGCCGGGCACCCGTCGCATCCGAGATCCTCCGAGTCGGCGAACAGCAGCGCCGGCACCGAGCCGAGGGTGAAGATCAGGTAGCCGGCGATGGCGAGCCCGCGGTCCCACCCGGGCGCGAGCCGCCCCGTCGGGAAGCTCAGGACGAGGTGCAGGAACACGCCGCCCCACAGACCGCCGACCACGAGGCTGAGCGTGTACAGCGCAGGGGAGTTGACCAGGGCAAGCGCTTGCAGGAACCACGCGAAACCCATGTAGACCATCAGTGCGCCGATCCGGCTGTCCGGCCTCCGGCGCCACGCGTACAGGCCGGTGGCGATGAAGCTGAGGCCGACGACCGGCGAGAGGCGCGCCCATCCCGCGTCCGCGTCGGGATGACTGCTGCCGAGCACCAGCGCGAACGTCGCCGCGCCGCATACGAGTGCCGCGAAGGCGACGGCGCTCATGCGGGCGGCGCTCATGCGGGGATCCTTGCGGTCTGCGATACGTCAGGCAAGCTCCGCGCTTCTGACTGGGGCGGGTGGCAGGCTTCTGCGCGATGGAGGAGCGATCGTCGCCCGGTGGTGTTGCGCGCGTCGCGTGGGCGATGCAGAGGAGCTTCTCGCTCGGCCCACCCGTGTTCGCGGCGGTGATCGGGATCGCGGGTGGGTTCGCGCTGTCTCCCGCCGAGGCGTCGATGGACTTCTATTCCGCTTCGGCCGAGATCATCCCGGTGCTGCTGTTGACGCTCGCGGTCCAGGCGCGTCTCTTCCAGCTGCCCACGGTGCGGCGGGTGTTCTCGCTGTGGTCGGGGCTCGCCTCGTCGTCGAGCCGCGCGGACGTGGACGACGCGCTGGCGCACCTCGAGCGCTTCGGCGAGGGCGTCGGGTCATTGCGGCATTTCTTCGAGCGGACGGTGCTGGGGGTGGCGCTCCTCGCCCTGCTGGTCGCCGCCCAGTTCGCGACGCTGCATCCGCTGGGGACCGGGGAAGCGGCGGACGGCAACCCCGAGGTTGTCTACATCGCGCTCGCGACCGGGTTTCTCATGGTCGGGGCGCTGGCCATGACCGGCGGTATCGAGGCCGTGGCGCCGGCGCCTGACGAAGCGAAGGACGACGGGGCGTAGTACCCGGGGTGGGAGTCGAACCCACAAGCCCCGAAGGGCAATCGCTTTTAAGGCGATCCGGCTTCACCAGCTTTGCCAACCCGGGCGAGCGCCAACATCGTACTTCCGCGCTCCGCTACCCTCGAAGGGACGCAACTTTCCCGTGGCGGTGGAGTTCTGGCCGGCGGGACACTCTGTCGTGGAAGCTTCCGCACTTCAGCACCCCGCCGGCGTCGCCGGCATGCATGGGCGTTCGCCGCTGCTGCGCCTGCAGTCCGACGAGCGCTTGATCGCGCTCGTCCGGCGCGGCAACCACCATGCGTTCGAGGCGCTGGTCGCGCGCTACCAGGCGCGGCTGCTCGCGTTCTGCCGCCACATGCTCTCCTCGAAGGAGGACGCGGAGGACGTTCTGCAGGAGGTGTTCGCGGCGGCGTTCAACGCGATCCTGGCCGACGACCGCGCGATCAACGTGCGGCCGTGGCTGTACCGCATCGCGCGCAACCGGTCGCTGAACCACCTGCGCCGTGCGCAGGCCGTGGGCGTCGACTCGATGGACGTGCACTTCTCCGACCACGGCCAGACGACGGCCGACAAGGTGCACCGGCGCGAGGACTTCCGGATGCTGATCGCGGACGTCCAGGACCTGCCGGAGACCCAGCGCACGGCGCTGCTGCTGCGGGAGATCGACGCGCTGTCGTACGAGCAGATCGCCGAGGCGATGGAGACCACGGTGCCGTCGGTGAAGTCGCTGCTCGTGCGGGCGCGGGTGTCTCTCGCCGAGGCGGCCGAGGCGCGGCTCCTGTCGTGCGAGGAGGTCCGCCAGGAGCTCGGCGAGGTCGCCGAGGGCCTGAGCCGCACCACCGCTCCCGTGCGGCGCCACCTGCGCACGTGCGAGCGGTGCGCGACGTTCCGCAAGCAGCTGCGTGAGACCAACAAGGCGCTCGCGGCGCTGTTCCCCGTCGGGCCGCTGTTCCTGCTCAAGAAGACCCTGTTCGCGCATCTCGGCACGTCCGCGGCAGCCGGCGGCGGCGGGGCCGCCGCCTCCGGTGGCGCCGCGGCCGCAGGCGCGGCCGCCGCCCAGGCCGGCCTGAGCACGCTCGCCACCAAGACCGTCGCCGGCATCGCGGCCGCCGCCATCGTCACCGCCGGCGCGGTCGAGGTCCAGCACGTCCGCAGCAAGCCGCGCGAGCGGGCCGCCGCCACCATCGCCGCCGCTGCGCCCGCCGCGCCGGCTGCCGCCGCGGCGGTCACGCCGCCGGCCCCGGTGGCCTCGCAGCCGCAGCCCGAGGGCGGCCGTCGCAGGGTCGTCGTCAAGCCGCGCAGCAAGCCCGTCGAGCCGCCGGCCAAGAAGGCCGAGGCGGTCGCGGTCGCCGCCGCCGTTCCGGCCGCGAAGCCGGAGGCCGAGCCCACTCCGGAGCCCGCGGTCGTCACCGAGCAGCACGAGAGCGAGACGGTCTCGCTCGAGCCCGGGACGACCGGCTCGGCCACCGGCTCGGACGGCGCCATCGCGCCGACCGCGCAGATCCCGCCCGCGGTCGTCGCGTCACCGACCCCGACGCCCACCACGCCGCCGCCGGCCCCCACGCCGCAGCCGGTCCCGACGCCGCAGCCGGAGCCGACCCCTGCGCCCGAGCCGACTCCCGCGCCGGACCCGGCGCCCGAGACCCCGCCGGTCCCGTAGCCGCCGCGGCCGCTAGGCTGCCGCGCCCGTGATCGAGTTCGACGACTTCCTCAAGGTCGACATGCGCGTCGGCCGCGTGATCGGTGTCGAGGACTTCCCCGAGGCCCGCAAGCCGGCCTGGAAGCTGACGATCGACTTCGGCGACGAGATCGGGGTCAAGCGCTCCTCGGCCCAGATCACCAACTACTCCCGCGAGGAGCTCGAGGGCCGCCTGGTGGTGGCCGTCGTGAACTTCCCGCCGCGCCAGATCGGCCCCGTCCGCTCCGAGGTCCTGACTCTCGGGGCGTCCAACGAGGCGGGCGAGGTGATCCTGCTCGCGCCCGGCAGCGACGTGCCGCTGGGCGCCCGGATCCACTAGTACCGAACGCCGGTACTAGGCAGCCTGCAACAGCCCGATCACCTTCATCCGCCGCTCGAGCGCCTTCAGCGCGAACGCGCGCGTCTCCGCGACGGACACGCCGAACAGCGTGATCTCGTCGTCGTCGCCGGTCATCCACGGCGGGCGCAGCACGCCGTCGGCGACCGGGCCGACCTCGGTCAGCGTCCGCTGGATGGCGGTCACGTAGCGCGGGTCGTCGCGAGCCATGTCGCGCAGGAACCGCGCCCCGAAGGCGACATGGCGGTGTTCGTCGCGCGCCACCAGCGTGAACCCCTGCACGAACGCCGGCAGGGTGCCCATGCGCTCGTTGTAGTCGATGATGAAGTGCTGGCCCGTCAGCGCGAGCATCCCCTCGACGACCATGTGGTAGATCGTCACCGCCTCCACCAGCGTCTCGAGATCCTCGGGCTCTGAGGCCAGCCGGTCGACCCGCGCGCGCAGCATCTCGTCGAACAGCACGCCGAACTCGGAGTTCAGATGCGCCCCGGTCTCCTCGAGCCGGCCCTCCAGCGACCCCGCCTCGAGCACTCCGACCTCCGAGTAGAAGCGGTCGAAGAACGCCATGTGCCGCGCCTCGTCGGCGATCTGGGTGCAGAGGAACAGCCGCATCTCCTCGTCCGGCGCCGCGCGCATCATCGGGCCGAGCTCGGCGGCCACGCGCTGCTCGCCGATGAAGAAGGCGGACAGGCCGTACATGCGCTGGAACCGCTCCTCCTCCGGGATCCGCTCGTGCCAGTCGATCCGGTCCTCGGTGAAGTCGAGATCCTGCGTCGCCCACTGCTGGCGCTCCCACAGCTCGTACAACTGGCGATACGTGAGCAGGTGGGACTCGCCGCGGTCGGCCGAGGCGAGAAGTGCCGGATCGCTGGTGGCCTGGAAGTCCGTCCGCTGCGTGCGCTCGCTCATGCGAGCGAGCCTACTCCCCGACTGGCTGGCCGGCCAGCCTAGAGGCTTACGGTCCGGGTTCGACGCCGGTGACAAGCACCGCCTCGCCGGCATCGCCGAAGTCGATCGGATAGCGCCCGGGCCGGCGGCCCTCGATCCGGGCCCGCGTCGTCTCCCCCGGGTTCACGGTCAGCGGCTCGGTGGCGTCCAGGCGCGCGACGATCGGTCGCGACGTGTCGTTGCGGATGATCAGCTCGAGCGCCAGGAAGCCGGGCACCCCGACCTCCGGCGGCTCGATGCCGTCGTCGCGGACCGTGAACCGGACCGGAACGCGCGCCTCCTCCTCGTCGCCGGCGCCGCCCTCCTGCTCCTCGGGACCGGGCTGCTCGGTGGCGGTCGGCGATGGAGTCTCCGTCGGCGTGGTCGTCGGTGTCGCACGCTCGGTCGCCGCCGCGGTCGGAGCCGGGGTCGGCGACGACGTCGCGGCCGGCTCGTCGTCACCGCAGCCCGCGAGCGCGCCGGCGACGGCGAGCACGGCGACGTGAGCGCGCATCAGCCGCCGATCGAGAACAGCGCCTCGAGGTCGTGCTGCGAGAAGACCTCGAACGCCACCATCGTGTGCGTGCGCTTGATCCCGTGGAGCGCGGCGAACCGGTGCGTGACGACCTGGGCGACCTCCTCCGGCGCGCGCACGCGCAGCATCGCCACGAAGTCCCACTCGCCGGTCACCGAGTAGGCCTCGGCCACGCCCTCGACGTCGGCGAGCGCGCCGCCGAGGTGCTCGATCGCCGACCGCTCGGCCTCGATCAGGACGATCGCGTGCGTCACTTGACCGTGTGGGTGCCGCCCGGCTCGAGCACGATCACTTCGGAGAACCCGGCGTTCTGCACGTCCTCCTTGAACGCCTGCGCGTCGGTCTCGATCGGCGGGAACGTGTTGTAGTGGCAGGGGATGACCTGCTGCGGGTTGACGAACTCGACGGCGGTCACCGCGTCGTAGCGGTCCATCGTGTAGTGGCCGCCGATCGGCACCAGCGCCAGGTCGACCCGGTCGCCGCGCCGCGCGATCAGCTGCAGGTCGCTGAACAGGCAGGTGTCGCCGAGGTGGTAGATGAGCCGGTCGCCGATGTGGATCAGCAGGCCCGCGGGCGTGTGCGGCGTGCCGCTCGGCGACAGCGCCGTGTGCCACGCCGGCACGAGCTTGACCCAGCCCCAGTCGTACTGAACGGTGCCGCCGAGGTTGGGGTCGACGACCTCCACCCCCTCGCCGCCGATCTCGTCCGCCAGTTCCGTGATCGCCAGCACCGTGGCGCCGGTGCGCTTGGCGATGTCGACCGTGTCGCCGAGGTGGTCGGCGTGCCCGTGTGTGAGCAGGATCTGGTCGGCCTCGACCTCGTCCGCGGAAGCCGCGGCGAGCGGATTGCCGCTCAGGAACGGGTCGGTGAGCACGGTCGCGCCGTCGGCCTTCAGCTCGAAGCACGACTGGCCAAGGAAGCGAACGTCGACGGCCATCGATCAATCTCCTTTTGTCACGGCTTTGCAGTTTGCCGCAGCATCTGCGCCAGCTCGTACCCGACCGCGACGCCCACCAGCATGCTCATGCGGGTCTCCTCGGCGATCAGCGTGCGGACGGCGGTCACCCGGTCGTCCGGGTCGGGCCTGCCGGCTGCCTTCAGCACCTCGGCCTGATGCGCCGAGCCGAACCAGTCGGCCGCGTGGAGCGCCTGGTCGAGGATGCGCTGGAGCTGCGGCGCCTTGGCGGCCACCAGCCGCTGCGCCTCCTCCAGGCGCGCCGGGTCGCTCAGGGCCTCGATCGCGGCATCGATGTCGGCGTCGGAGTGAGGCTCGGGCACTGACGGCATCATAGGAGCCGGTGCGTGCGGCTCCACTCGCCTGGCCGGCGCAGTCTCAGCGCTCGGGCAGCCGCGCCAACAAGACGCCCAGCACGATCCCGGCCAGCCCGCCGCCCAGACCGGCCAGGGCGCTCGCCTCGTCGGTCGCCAGAGGCAACAGGATCAGCACGGCGGCGATGGCCAGGGCGCCCAGGAGATCCGAGTCGTCCTCCACGTCGCGCCGGCGGCCGAGGATGTCGCGCATCGACCATGCCGCCAGCAGCGCCAGCGCGGCGCCGTTGCCGCCGTTCGCCACGAGCTCGATGTTGTCGCCCGCGATCGCCAGGAACATGCCGGCGGCGCCGCCGACCAGGAACACCAGCAGCGGCGCCCACGCCCCGTGCCGGCGCTCGAGCAGCCATCCGAACAGGAAGATCGCGCCGAGCGCGACGATCTCGTAGCCGGTCGAGCCGTAGATGAACAGCGTGGTGACGGTGCGGTAGTACTCGTCGGTGGTGTCGAAGGTGAGCAGGAGGCGATGGACCTCCCACAGGTCCGCCTTCGCCCCGAGCGTCACGACCAGCGACGCCACGACGAGCAGGATCGTCGCGTAGGGCCGCCGGTCGGCCCGGATGCCGGGGATCTCGCCCGGCCGCAGGCGGCCCAGCGTGGGCCGCCGCCGCGGCGCCTTCTGCTCCTTCCGGACGCCGCCGCGCTCGATCTTCGGCGCCCGCTTGCGCAGCCGCGTGCCGCAGTACGGGCACTCGGTGATGTACGGGGACACCTCCGAGCCGCACTTCTTGCAGACGACGAACAGGTCCGGGCCGCTGGCCATGGACGTTCGATTCTACGCGCGGCTCGTCGCCTCCACGATCTCTCTCATCACCTCGGCGTAATCGTGGTTCGCCTCGTAGACCACGCGCTGCCGGTGCGCGCCGTTTCCGTGGTCGAGAATGTCCTCGATCGCCTCGAGCTCCGCCGCCGACCCGAGGTCCTCCGCGTGCTCGCGCAGCCGGTCGTAGAGCCGGCGCGCGAGCTCCTTCGCCGGCACCATTCGCCGTTCGGGCAGATCGACCAGCTCGCCGTCCATGCCGTGGCGCGCCGCCAGCCACTTGTTCTCGTCCAGCATCTCGTACGGGTAGCGCCCCAGCTGCTTGCCGGCCTCGAAGTGCTCTGCCAGCTCCTTCACCATCGCCTGCGTCAGCGCCGCGAGCGCCAGCGTGTGCTCGACCCGCGTCTGCGCGTCCATCGCCCGGATCTCGACCGTGCCGAAGTTCGGGTGCGGGCGGACGTCGTACCAGAGGAACGTGTAGTCCTCGATCACGCCGGACTCCACCATGAAGCCGATCCGGCTCTCGTAGTCGGCCCAGTCCTCGTAGTGGGGTGGGATGCCGACGCGCGGGAAGGCGCGGAAGATCGGCATCCGCGTCGAGGCGAAGCCGGTCTGGTCGGCGCGCCAGAACGGCGAGTTGGCCGCCAGGGCGAACAGGATCGGAATGTGGACGCGCATCCCGTTGGCGACGTGGATCGCCTTGTCGGGGTCGTCGAGGCCGACGTGAACGTGCAGCCCGAAGATGATCTCCTGGCGCGCCACGAAGCGCAGGGCGGAGATCAGCTCGCGGTAGCGCGGGCGCGAGGAGACCCGCTGGTCCTCCCACATCGCGAACGGGTGCGTGCCCGCCGAGCCGAGGCACAGCCCGCGGCGCCCGGCCGCCTCGTTGACTCCCCTCCGCAGCTGGCGCAGCTGCCGGCCCGCCGCCGCCGTGTTCGGGTGCGGGCTGGTCGCGATCTCGAGCACCGGTTCGAGCAGCTCGGGCTTGACGTCATCGGTCTCGCCGTACTCCTCGAGCACCGCCTCGATCGCATTTGCCAGCGCCATCGTCTCGGAGTCGAGGATCATCAGCTCCTCCTCGATCCCGATCGTGAAGCTGGGGCCGGTGAACTTCGGCTCCATCGGCCGCGTAGAGTAGGGGCCTGGCAGGAAAAACGACTTTCGAACAGGGGTTTCGCACCATGGCGCTGGGATATGACGGCAAGCTCTACATCCTCGCCTTCGACCATCGGGGCTCGTTCCAGAAGAAGATGTTCGGGATCGCGGGCGACCCGACGCCCGAGGAGACCGACAAGATCACGGACGCCAAGCGGCTGATCTTCGAGGGCATGGAGAAGGCGGTCGAGCGCGGCCTCGACGCGTCGACGGCCGGCGTCCTCGTGGACGAGCAGTTCGGCGGCGACGTCCCGCAGCTGGCGCGTGAGCATGGCCTCAGCCTCACGATGCCGGTCGAGAAGTCCGGCCAGGACGAGTTCGACTTCCAGTACGACGACGACTTCGGCGAGCACATCGAGGAGTTCGACCCGTTCGCGTCCAAGGTGCTGGTCCGTTACAACCCTGACGGCGACCCGGAGATGAACAAGCGCCAGCTCGACCGGCTCAAGCGGCTCGCCGACTGGCTGCACGACCACGACCGCCTGTTCCTGTTCGAGCTCCTCGTGCCCGCCGAGCCCCAGCAGCTCGAGTCGGTGGGCGGCGACACCGACCGCTACGACGCGGAGCTGCGCCCGGAGCTGATGCGCCGCGCGATCGAGGACTGCCAGAACCACGGCATCGAGGTCGACATCTGGAAGATCGAGGGCGTCGACACCCGCGAGGACGCAGAGATGCTCTCCCAGCAGGCGCGCACGGGCGACGGCCGCGAGAACGTCAAGAGCGTGCTGCTGGGCCGCGGGGCGAGCGACGAGAAGGTCGACCACTGGCTGCAGCAGGCGGCCGGCGTACCGGGCTTCATCGGCTTCGCGATCGGGCGCTCGATCTGGTGGGACGCGCTCAAGGGCTACCTCGACGGGAACCTCGAGCGCGAGGCGGCCGCCGAGCAGGTCGCCGACAACTACCAGCGCTTCATCAAGGTCTACGACGACGCGGAGGCCGGCGCGCGCGTGTGACGCCGCCATTATGGAGCGCTAATCTCTGGCCGCCATGCGGATGCGGCAGAGCATTGCCGAGATCGAAGAGGCGTTCTTCGAAGAGATGGACGAGGACCGCGAGCGCCAGGAGCGGCTGCGTCGTCATGCCGAGCAACGCTCGCGGCGCCGGCGCGCCGTGAAGACGCAGCGCCAGGGCTCGTTCCGCTTCGCGATCGTCCTGCTCACCCTGCTCGCCACCGCGATCGTCGTCGCGATCGCGATGTTCCAGACCCTTTACTACGTCATGGGATAGTGCGGCTTACTCCCACTCGCAAGCTCGTGGGAGCGCCTTGATCACCTAGGGGCGGCTGCTCAGCCGTTTGAGAGCATCATCGACCTCGGCGCGGGCCGAGGCGCCGGCAGCAACGTTCTCCTGCTGGATCTCGAGATAGACCTCCTTGCGGAACACAGGGATGTCCCGCGGGGCCTGTATCCCGATGCGGACCTTCTCTCCCATGATCGAGAGCACCGAGACCTCGATGTCGTCGCCGATCATGATCGACTGGTTGGACTTGCGTGTCAGTACCAGCATGGTGCCGCCTCCCTGGCGTCGCTCGAGGCTCGGGCGAGCTTAGTGCTCATTCGGCGTTTTTCCAATGGGGCCTGCACCCGTAGGCCCCTTGACCCTCTTGCGCTAGCCTACCGGCCTTCATGAGTCGCCGGTCCCTGCGTCCTCAACTAAATCAGATACGCGGGTGGGTGCGACAGGGTCGTACCGACGCATGGATCGCTCATCAGCTGGATGTGACCGTCCAGCAGATCCAGGCGTTCAAGCGCGAGCAGGAGCTGGAGGCCGACGGCGCGGATCCTTCGAACGACGAGGTGGACCTCCGCGCGGAGGACGACGCCGCGATCGCGGCCGAGCTCGAGGAGGAGGCCAAGCGCCGGGCCGAGGAGGAGGCGCGCCTGGCCGAGGAGGAGGCGCGAGCGGCCGAGGAGGCCGCGGCGCGCGTCGCCGAGGACGAGGCGCGTGCGGCCGAGGAGGCCGCGGCGCGTGCCGCCGAGACCGAGGAAGAGGAAGCAGTGGAGGACGAGGAGAAGCCCAAGCGGGCACGCCGTACGCGCGGCGGCCGCGGCCGGCGGCGCGCCGGCGGCCGCCCGCTCGAGGGCACCTTCGACCACGGCGAGGAGGGCTACGGGCTGTGGCTCGACCCCGCCGTCCAGGACGATCCTGTCTACGCCGAGCACTGGGCGGGCCACCGCCCCGTCGAGATCACGATCGAGGAGGACCAGATCGTGATCCGCCGCGCCGGCGGAGGCGAGGACGACGACGAGGACTGACTACCGGTCGAGCGTGATCCGCCGGCCGCCGGCGAAGTCGGTGGCGGCGCGCAGGTAGCGGGCGAAGGCGGCGTCGGCGACAGTGCGGGCGTCCCACGCGTACGGCTCCTCGGGAGCCACCGCCACCGCGAGGTCGGCGGTCCAGCCGGTGCCGTCGTCGTAGAGGTCGGCGAGCTCGGTCGAAGTGAACGCGCCGCCCAGCCGCCGCCGCAGCTCGTGCTCGATCGCCTGCGTCACGCGCTCGAGCGTGCGCCGCTGCTCGGGCGGGGCGTCCTGGAGCCGACGCAGGCCCTCCTCCCATTGCGGCAACGCGGTTTCGAACGTCACCGCGCCCAGGCTAGTACCTGGCGACGGGGCGGACGATTTCGGCCGCCCGGATGGCGGCCGTTTCGATCAGGGCGTCGCCTTGGATGGCGACGCGGGCAACTCCACTACGTACGACTTCTCGCCCGCCTTGACCATCCCGAGCCGGCGCGCCTCGCGCTCGAGCGCCTGCGGATCGCGAAGCTCGCGCCGGCGCTCGCGCAGCCGCCGGTTCTCGTCCTTCAGGGCCGCGACCTCGGCGCGCTTGCGCCCGGCCTCGCGGTAGGTGGACACCCAGGTGGCGGCGGGGCCGATGTAGAGGTAGACGACGAACGCGAGGACCGCGATCAGGGCCCAGCGGCCCAGGCGGTCCCAGCGGATCCGGGTTCGGCGGTCCATGCCCACCGCCTTCGTTCGACGGCGGGCCGGCCCTTCCTCTGAAACAAAGTGTGCGGCTTTACTCGCACTCGCAAGCTCGTGCGAGCGCCTCGATCAGCTCCTGAACACCGAGCGGCCCGGGTACTCGGCGTCGCCGCCGAGCGCCTCCTCGATCCGCAGCAGCTGGTTGTACTTCGCCACCCGATCGGAGCGCGACGGCGCGCCGGTCTTGATCTGCCCGCACCCCGTCGCGACCGCGAGGTCGGCGATGGTGGTGTCCTCGGTCTCGCCCGACCGGTGCGACATGACCGCCGTGTAGCCGGCCTCGCGCGCCATGTCGATCGCCGCCAGCGTCTCGCTCAGCGTGCCGATCTGGTTGACCTTGATCAGGATCGAATTGGCGACGCCGGAATCGATCCCGCGCTTGAGCCGCTCGGTGTTGGTGACGAACAGGTCGTCGCCGACCAGCTGCACGCGGTCGCCGAGCTTCTCGGTCAGCGCCCGCCAGCCGTCCCAGTCCTCCTCGTCCATCCCGTCCTCGATCGAGAGGATCGGGTAGCGCCCGGCGACGTCGGCCCAGTAGGCCGCCATCTCCTCGGGCGACAGCTTGCGCCCCTCGCTGGCCAGGTCGTACGCGCCGTCGTCGTAGATCTCGCTGGTCGCCGGGTCGAGCGCGATCGCGAGGTCGTCGCCGGGCCTGTAGCCGGCCGCCTCGATGCCGTCCAACAGAGCTCGCAGAGCGGCCTCGTTGGATTCGAGGTCGGGCGCGAAGCCGCCCTCGTCGCCGACCGCGGTCGAGAGCCCGCGCTTGTTCAGCGTCTTCTTCAGGGCGTGGAACACCTCGGCGCCGGTCTTCAGCGCATGCGCGAACGAGTCCGCGCCGACCGGCACGATCATGAACTCCTGGAAGTCGACCGAGTTGTCGGCGTGGGCGCCGCCGTTGAGCACGTTCATCATCGGCACCGGCAGGACGCGCGCGGCCTCGCCGCCCAGGTAGCGCCACAGCGGCTGGTTCTCCTCGGCCGCCGCGGCGCGGGCGGCGGCCAGCGAGACGCCGAGGATCGCGTTGGCGCCGAGGCGCGACTTGTTGGGGGTGCCGTCGAGCTCGATCAGCCTGCGGTCGAGGCCGGACTGGTCGAGCGCGTCGACGTCGCCGATCGCGCCGGCGATCTCGCCGTTGACGTTCGCGACCGCCTGCGTGACGCCCTTGCCGCCCCAGGCGGCGCCGCCGTCGCGCAACTCCGTGGCCTCGAACTCGCCGGTCGAGGCGCCCGACGGCACCGCTGCGCGGCCGTGCGCGCCGGAGCGCAGGACGACATCGACCTCGACGGTGGGGTTTCCGCGCGAGTCGAGGATCTGGCGGGCATGGACGGATTCGATCTGAGACACGGGAGCGCTCCGATTCAGTCGGATTCGGCGAGCCGCGCCCGCGCGTAGTACGCGAGCTGCGCCTCGGGCCCGAGATCCTGCCAATCGGCGCCGTCGCCTGCGGCGAGGTCGGCGGCGTCCTGCACGCGGCCGCGGAAGCGGTCGGCGGCGGCGCGCAGCGCCAGCTCGGGATCGACCTTGAGCTTGCGCGCGACGTTGACGGCGGCGAACAGGACGTCGCCCAGCTCGTGGAAGGCCGCCTCGCGGTCGCCGGCGTCACGCAGCTCCTCGAGCTCGGCCTCGATCGTCTCGTACGGGACGTGCTCGAAGTCGAAGCCGCTGCTCGCCGCGCGGCGCTGGACCTTGCGCGCGTACAGCGGGCCCGGCAGGTTCTCCGGCACCTCGCCGAAGATGCCCGGCTCGCGCCCCGGCTCGGCGGCCTTGATCTGGTCCCAGTTCCGCAGCACCTCCCCCGCTGTCGCAGCCTCCACCGCGCCGAACACGTGCGGGTGGCGGCGGATCAGCTTCTGGCGGATGTGCTCGGCGACCTCGGCCAGCGAGCCCGCGCCGCGCTCCTCGAGCAGCAGCGACAGGAAGTGGACCTGGAACAGCACGTCGCCGAGCTCGTCGAGCAGCTTGGCGTCGTCACCGGTATGGGCGGCCGCGGCGAGCTCGTAGGCCTCCTCGACCGTGTGCGGGACGATCGTGATCTCGTCCTGCTCGCGGTCCCATGGGCACTCGCGCCGCAGCCGCCGGGTCAGCTCGTCGAGGCGCCGGAGCGCCTCAACGTCGGTCATCGATTCTGAGGCTGAGCGGGCGCCGGCTGGGTCGGCGGCTGCGTGGGGGCGGTCTGGCTCGGCGTCGGCGTCGCCTTCGGGGCGTTCTTGCACTGCTGCGTCACGTAGCCCTCGCGGCACTCCGTGCGGTCCTTCCACTTCTCCTGGAACTCCTTGACGAACTTGTCGAGCGCCTTCTGCTGGTTCTGCGACTGGAGCGTCTGGCGGATCGTCTCCTTGGCCTGTGCGAGCGTCTGCTGCGACGCCTTCTTGACGTCGTCCACCTCGAACACGTAGTAGCCGAACTGCGTCTTCACCGGGCCGTAGACCTGACCCTGCTTGGCCTTGAAGACGGCCTCGTCGAGCGCCTTCTCGAGCGTCCCCTCGGCCTGATCCGGGAGCTTGCCGGCCTGCGACTTGGAAGCCTCGTCGATCGAGTACTGCTTGGCGACGTCCTTCCACGACTCGCCGTCCTCGAGCGCGGCCTTGGCCTGGTTCGCCTTCGCCTCGCCCTTGGTCAGTGCGATCCGCAGGTCGCGGCGCTCGGGCTGGGCGAAGCGCTCCTTGTTCTTGTTGTAGAACTCCTCGATCTGCGCGTCGGTCACCTTGTCCTTGCCCTTGACGACCTTGTCGCGGATCTTGTTGGACAGCAGGTCGAGCTTGACGCGCTGCATCACGTCGGCCTCGGTCTGGCCGTAGTCCTTGAGGAACTTCTCGTACTGGGCCTCCTTGGGGAAGCTCTGCTTCTTCTGCTGCTCGAAGGACTTCTTGATCTCGGCGTCGGAGACCTTGATGCCCATCTCCTCGGCCTCGCCCTCGATCCACTGGAACGAGGTCAGCAGCTGGAGCACCTGGTCGCGCAGCTGCTCGTACTCCTGCTTGCACTGCTCCTTGAGCTGCTCGTCGGTCGTCTTCGGCTGGCCCTTGGCGGGCTTCGGCGCGGTCTTGCGCTTGTTCTCGACGCACCGCGTGTACTCGGGAGCGTCCGGCACCGAGGCGCCCGGCTGGCCGCTGGACTTCGCGGCGACGGCCATCCAGTGCTCGAAGTCCTCCTTCTGAATAGCGGTCCCGTCGACCTCGGCGACGGCGTTGCCGGGGACGCCGCCACATCCGGCGGCCACGGCAGCGGTTGCGGCGAGGGCGCAGAGCGCCAGGAGAAGTCGAGCAGACTTGTTCATAAGAGAGCGTCGGGAGGGGGACGATTACGGGGACAGCCGCGCGCTCACAGCGCAGCAAGCTGGGCTAAGAGCCCTCCTCGGAGGGAGCATGGTAGCGGCCTCTTTCCGGCTTTCCCCGACCGTTCAGCGACTCTTTAGGCGGCTGCCCTTTGCACGGACAGGAGGACGTCCGCCGCGTTGACCACCGCCGGGAAGCGCTGCGCGGGGTCGTCGGGCACGCGGACCGACAGCTGGGAGCGCCCGGATTCGTAGATCGCGCCCGGCAAAGCCTCGCGCAGGGCGCGCGCCCGCGTGGAGTCGAGCTCGACCGGCGTCACCGCCAGCCGGCCGCCGCGGAAGGTGACCGCGCGGGCGCCCGCCTCGCCGAGCTTGATGCGCGCCTGCTGGAGGGTGATGAGGTTGCTCAACGGCTCCGGGATGTCCCCGAACCGATCGGTGAGTTCCGCGCGCAGCTCCTGCAGCTCGGCGACCTCGCGCGCGCCGGCGATCCGGCGGTGGACGTCGACCTTGGCCTGCTCGTACGGGATGTAGTCGGGCGGCACGTAGGCGTCGACGCTGACGTCGAGCCGCACCGGCTCGCCGTAGCCGTCGCCGTCCTCGCCGGGGTCGAGCGAGCGCACCGCCTCGTCGAGCATCTGCATGTACAGCTCGAAGCCGAGCGCCGCGACGTGGCCGGACTGCTCGTCGCCGAGCAGGTTGCCGGCGCCGCGCAGCTCGAGGTCGCGCATCGCGATCTTGAAGCCGGCGCCGAGCTCGGTGTAGTCGCTGAGGGCGGAGAGCCGGTCCGCGGCCTCCTGCGTGAGGGCGGCGGCGCTCGGATACAGCAGGTACGCGTAGGCGCGCTCGCGGCTGCGGCCGACCCGACCGCGGATCTGGTAGAGCTGGCTCAGGCCGAACAGGTCGGCGCGGTCGACGATCAGCGTGTTGGCCTGCGGGATGTCGATCCCGCTCTCGATGATCGAGGTCGAGACGAGCACGTCGGCGTCGCCGCGCAGGAAGCCGAGCATGCGCTCCTCGAGCACCTTCTCGTCCATCTGCCCGTGCGCGACCGCGAACCGGATGCCGGGGCAGAGGGCGCGCAGCCGCTCTGCGGTCTCGTCGATGTCCTCGACGCGGTTGTGCAGGAAGAACGCCTGGCCGCCGCGAGCGTGCTCGCGCTCGAGCGCCTGCTTGACCAGCTGCTCCTCGTACTCGCCGACGTAGGTCTTGACCGGCCGGCGCCCCTCCGGCGGGGTCTCGATGACGCTGATGTCGCGCAGCCCGGCGAGGCTCATCTGCAGCGTGCGCGGGATCGGCGTCGCGCTCATCGAGATCACGTCCACCTTCAGCTTGAGCTGGCGCAGGAGCTCCTTCTGCTTGACCCCGAAGCGCTGCTCCTCGTCGACGATCAGCAGCCCGAGGTCCTTGCCGCGCACGTCGCGGCTGAGGACGCGATGGGTGCCGATCAGGATGTCGACCTTGCCCTCGGCGAAGCGCTTGATCGCCTCGCGCTGCTCGGCCGGCGGCCGGAAACGGCTGACGTGCTCGATGATGAACGGGTGATCGCGCAGGCGCTCGGTGAAGGTGCCGTAGTGCTGCTGGGCGAGGATCGTGGTCGGCACCAGCATCAGCACCTGCTTGCCGGCGCTGGCCGCCTTCACCGCCGCTCTCAGCGCCACCTCGGTCTTGCCGTAGCCGACGTCGCCGCAGATCAGCCGGTCCATCGGCCGCTCGGTCTCCATGTCCTCGAGCACGGCGTCGATCGCGTCGCGCTGGTCGGGCGTCTCGCGGTACGGGAACGCGGCCTCGAGCTCGCGCAGCTCGTCGGAGAACTCCGGGAAGGCGTGGCCGCGGCGGCGTTTGCGCTCGGCGTACAGGTTGAGCAGCTCGCCGGCCAGCTCCTGGGCGGCGCGGCGTGCGCGCGCCTTCATCCGGTCCCAGCGGCTGCCGCCGAGCTTGGACAGCGGCGGGTGCGAGCCGTCGGCGCCGACGTAGCGCGAGATCTTCGCCAGCTGGTCGACCGGCATGAACACCTTGTCGGTGCCCTGGAACTCGAGGTTCAGGTAGTCGCGTGTGACCCCGGCGACGGTCTTGGTGTCGAAGCCGGCGAAGCGGGCGACGCCGTGGTCCTCGTGGACGACGATGTCGCCGGTCCGCAGGTCGGCGAAGCTCCGCAGCAGGCCGCGGCCGCTTCGCGTGGGGCGCGTCGAAGCCTTGCGGCGGTGGATGAGGCGGTGCTCGGGGAAGGCGGCGAGCCTGAGGGCGGGCGCGACGAACCCGTCGCGCAGGTTGGCCTCGGTGAAGATCAGCCCGGTGGTGCCTCCGTTCAGGACGGCCCGTAGGCGGGCGAGGTTGTAGGCGGCGCGCTCGGCCGCGCCTCGCTGCGGCCAGGTGACGACGGTCGTGTAGCCGGAGCGGGTGAGCTTCTCGAGCTCGGCCTCGGCCTCCTTGAGCGAGCGGGCGGCGAAGTCGGCGGCCTGGGCGCGGATCTCGGTCGGCTGGTCGGCGGAGATCGAGGAGAGCCGGATCGCGGCGCGGTCGTTGAGCGTGTCCAGGATGCGGTCGGGCTTGACGTACAGCTGGTGGGCGTCCTCGTCGTGAAAGGCGACGCACACGTCGGCCCAGTGGTCGCGCAGGCTCGGCTCGACGTCCTCCTCGGCGGCGATCACGATCTGCGCGGTCCCGGGGATCAGCTCGAGCAGCTCGCGGAAGCGGTCGACCGGCAGGAGCTCGGCGATATCGGGCCGCTCTTCCTCGATCGCGGCGATCTCGGCCAGCTCGCGGTGCTCGGGCGCGAGCTCTGCGGCGGGTGCGATCTCGACGTCATCGGCCTCGCCGAGGCTGCGCTGGGTGAAGGTGCTGAACCATCTGAGCGAGTCGATCTCGACGTCGAAGAGGTCGACGCGGACCGCGCGCTCCTCGGTCGCGGGATAGATGTCGAGCAGCCCGCCGCGGACCGCGAACTGGCCGCGGTCCTCGACCTGGTCGACGCGCTCGTAGCCGGCGGCCACGAGATCGTTGGCGGCCTCGTCGAGGTCGAGCAGGTCGCCCTTGCGGAGCGTGAAGCCGTGCGGCCGGAGCGCGGGCTCGGGGACCTTCTCGCTCAGCGCGACCGCGCTCACGATGACGACCGGCTGCTCGGAGCCGGCGGCCGTGTCGGTGAGCGCATCGAGCGCGGCCACCCGCAGGCCGACGAGGTGCGGCGGCGGCGTCAGGTGCGACTCGTAGGCGACGCCGCGGCTCGGGTAGTAGCGGACGGCGCGGGGCTTGAGCCACGCGCGAAGGTCCTGCGCGAGGTCGCGGGCGGCGCGGTCGTCGCCGGCCACGACGACGGTCGGGCGCCGCACGTCGCGGTCCGCCAGCGCCGCGATCACGTACGCGCGCAGCGACTGGGAGACGAACGCCGAGCCGCCCTCGTCGGCCAGCCTCGTCGCTGCGGGATCGTTGTCGATGTGGTTGAGGAAGGTGCGAAGAGCCATCGTCCGGGCACGCCGAACGGCCGCGCGGGGGCGCGGCGGGACGTGCACAACTGGAGTCTAGGAGGCCTTTCGGGCGAGGATGTTGAGCCGCACGTAGTGCACGACGGGCTCGTCCAGCTCGGCCATCACCGCGTCCACGAACCGGTCTCGCAGCCCGGGCTCGAGCCGCTCCAGGTGCGAGCCGAGCGCCACGGTGCCGAGGTACTCGTGCGGGTCCTCCGGATCCACGAGCACGTCGTGCGACCAGGTCCAGACGTCGACCCAGCCGAGCCGCTCGAGCCGCTCCGCCGTCTCCTGCGTGGAGGCGAAGTTCCACGGCCCCGGCCAGCCGGCGAGGGCGGGCGCGAACGGCTCCCGCTCCCCCACCCGCTCGGCGGCCGCCTTCAGGGCCGCGACGTTGCCGGCGCCGCCGCACTGGGCGACCAGCCGGCCGCCGGGTTCGAGCACCGTGAGCAGTCGCGCGAACAGCCCTTCGTGGTCGGCGATCCAGTGGAAGGTGGCGGTGGAGAGGATCGCGTCGACCGGGCGGTCGAGCTCGAGCTCGAGCAGGTCGGCCACCCGCAGGTCGACCGCGTCGCCGAGCCGCTCGCGCGCCGCCTCGACCATGGCCGGCGAGCCGTCGACCGCCACCACCTCGCCGCGCGGGAGCCGCTCCACCAGCGCCGCCGTCACCCGACCGGTGCCGCAGCCGGCATCGAGCACCCGCTCGTCGCCGCGCAGGTCGAGCCGGTCGAGCACGTCCCGCCCCATCGCCTCCAGCGGGCCCGACATGCGCTCGTAGGAGGCGGCGTCCCAGTCTCGCGGCGGCATCACGCCACCAGCCGCTCAACTTCGCCGACCGCAATGTCGACCAGCGCACTCACCTCGGCCGCGGGCTGCCGCCACTTGCCGAGCACGTACGCGGCGACGATGTCTGGGTCGGTCGAGTCGGGCCTGCCGACGCCTACGCGCACGCGGTGGAAGTCGGGCCCGCCGAGGTCGCGCCGCAGCGACTTCAGGCCGTTGTGACCGGCCAGGCCGCCGCCGAGCCGCACGCGTACCTCGCCGAACGGCAGGTCGATCTCGTCGTGCACGACGACGAGGCGGTCGAGGTCGAGCTTGTAGCTGCCGCGCGCCGGCCCGACCGAGCGGCCGGACTCGTTCATGTAGGTCTGCGGCAGCAGCACCGCGACGCGCGGGCCGCCCGGCCCCGTACGGCCCTCGGTCAACTGGCCCGCGAACTTCTTCTTCGGCTTCGGCAGCTCCCAGCGCTCGGCCAGCCGCTCGGCGACGCGGAAGCCGACGTTGTGCGGACTGTCGGCATAGCCCGGGCCGGGATTGCCGAGCCCGACGATCAGCCAGTCGACCGGTGTGGAGGAGAAGAGCTTCAGCTCTCGTCCGAGTCGGCCTTCTGGGCGGCCTCCTCGGCGGTGTCGCCCTCAGCCTGGGCCTCGGCCTCCGCGCCCTCCTCGCCGACGACCTCGGTCTCGGTCTCGATCTCCTCCTCGACCGGCTCGAGCGTGGGCGGCGTGATGGTGGCGATGACGGTCTCGGCATCGTCGAGCAGGGTGACGCCCTGCGGCGCGACCAGCACCTCGAGCGTGACGGTGGCGTTCATCTCGAGGCCGGAGACGTCGTACTGGATCGAGTCGGGGATGTCGCCCGGGAGCGCCTCGATGTTCACCTCGCGGAGCTCCTGGTTGAAGATGCCGCCCTCGGCGACACCGGGCCCCTCCTCGGCCCCGAGGAACTCGATCGGCACCGTGGCGTGGATCGTCTGGTCCATGCGCACGCGCAGCAGATCGACGTGGATCGCCTCGCCGCGAACCGGGTGGCGCTGGACGTCCTTGATCAGCACGTTCGTGGACGCGCCCTCCATCGCCACCTCGATCACCTGGGCGGCGTGCGCGAGCGTGTTGCGCAGGATCCGCGCGTCGACCGTGAAGGGCTGCGGATCCTCGCCGCCGCCGTAGATCACGCCCGGCACGAGGCCCTCGCGGCGCATGCGACGCGCCGATCGCGACCCCTCCGGGGAGCGGGCCTGAAGCTCGAGTGCGGTGGTTTCGGTGGCGGCCATCGGGCGGCGTCGCATGGTAGCGAAACGGGGTCTGGAGACCGGCATCCGGGGTACGCTGCGTTCATGACTCCTGACGAGGAGCTCATGGTGATCTTTGGGGCTCTCCATCTCGTTGCCCTGGTGCTCGGGCTGATCCTCTTCGTCATGTTCCTGCGCTCCGAGGCCGGCTCGAGCTTCAAGCCGCCGGACGACGACGACGGCGGCGGGGGAGGCAACGACCGCGTGTCCGGCAAGCCGAAGAACTCGCCCTCGGGCGGGATCCCGCTCCCCGACGCGCTCCAATCGTCGTTCCGCCTGCGCTCGCACGAGCGGCTGCGCGACGCGTACCGGCACCGCGAGCGCCGACGGGTCTCCGAGCCGGCCCAGCCGTCACGCCGTCGCGTGACCGGCTAGCTCGCCCGGCTCCGCCTGGAACCGCCGGGTCGCCACGGCGAGCCCCGCGATACCCCACAGCGCGATCACGGCCAGGTTGCCGGGCGCCCAGCCGCCACCGGTGGTCTGCGGCGCGAAGCACGCCCCGAAGGCGTCGGCGATGTAGTAGAGCGGGAACGCGTGGGCGATCGCGACGACCACGTCGGGCGCTCCGTCGATCGGCCAGAAGATGCCCGAGACGAAGGAGATCGGCAGCATCGTGAGCTGCGCGACCGGGCCGGCCTGATCGGCGTTGCGGACGAGTGTCGCCGCGGCCAGGCCGAGGGCTGCCAGGCAGGCGGACGACAGCGCCAGCGTCACCACCGCCGCCGGCAGGTTGGCCGGGTAGATGTCGACCCCGAACACCGGGACGGCGACGACGAACATCAGCGCCACGCTGAGGATCCCGACCAGCGCCGCGCCGGTCAGCCACGCCGCGAGGTAGATCGGCATCGGCAGCGGGGTCCCGCGGACGCGCTTGAGCAGGCCCTCGTCACGCGCCGTCGAGAGGCCGAAGATGACGTTCGAGTAGCACGCGAGCGTGAGGCCGAAGACCCCGATCGCCGGCGTGTAGAACTGCGCGAACGGCACGTCCCCGCCCGCAGGCCCGGCGGCCGGGACCTGCGCGTTGCCGTTGAGGCCGCCGAAGATCAGCAGGAACATCAGCGGGAACGCGAACGTGAAGAACGTCACGCGCGGGTTGCGCAGCATCAGCCGCACGCGGGCGGCGATCCAGCGCTTGAGCAGGGAGCGGTCGAGCGCGGTCATGCGGCCTCCTCGGTCAGCTGGAGATAGACGTCCTCGAGCGTCGGGCGGCTGACGGTCAGCGCCTCGAGCTCGAACCCCCGCACCGAGGCCCACGAGAGCAGCGGCGCGAGGTCGCGCGTCGGGGTGGTGGTGCGGAAGGTGACGGCGCGGCCGCGGCGCTCGGCGCCGGCCGGAAGCTCGGGGACGTCGAGCGCCTCGGGCAGCCGGAAGCTCACGACCGTCGCGTGGTCGCGGCCGAGCGTGTCGGCGGTGCCGTCGGCGATCAGCCGGCCGCCGGAGATCACCACGACGCGGTCGGCGAGCCGCTGCGCCTCCTCCATGTAGTGGGTGGTGAGCAGGATCGTCTTCCCGAGCCCGCGCAGGTCGCGGATCAGCTGCCACGACCGGCGGCGGGCCGCGGGATCGAAGCCGGTGGTCGGCTCGTCGAGGAACACCAGCTCGGGGTCGCCGCAGATGCCGACCGCGAGGTCGAGCCGGCGTCGCTGGCCGCCCGACAGCGTGGCGGCCTGCGCGTCGAGCCGGTCGGAGAGGCCGACGAGCTCGGCGACCTCGGCCGCCGGGCGCGGGCTCGGGTACGGCGCCGCGTACAGCTCGAGCATCTCGCGCACGGTCAGCCGCGGCTCGAGCGCGGCCTCCTGCAGGACGATCCCGATCCGCTGCCGGAACGCGCGCTCGCGGCGGGCGGGATCGAAGCCGAGGACGTCGACCTCGCCCGCGTCGGCGCTGCGGTGGCCTTCGAGGATCTCGACGAGGGTGGTCTTGCCGGCGCCGTTGGGTCCGAGCAGGGCGAGCACCTCGCCGCGGCGGATGTCGAGGTCGACGCCGTCGAGCGCCTGTAGGCCGTCGTACGCCTTGCGCACCCCGCGGACGCGGATCGCCACCTCGGCGGCGGTCGCCCGGCGGGCGGCCACGGCGGCTTCGAGGGAGTTCGTGAACATGCCGACACGGTGGCGCGGCGTCGGCGATCCGTCATCGGCGCAGAGGTCGAACCTGGACGTGGACCCACGGGTGTAGACAGGTCAACCCGTGCGGCGATGACGCGCACCATTGTGCGCCCTACCGTGTCCGGTGTGAAGCTCTTCGGCCGCAGGCCGCCCGCGGCGCTGAACGTCTTCGGCACGATCGCGATGTCGGCGATCGTGGCCGCGGCGGTTCTGATGGATCCCCGCCCAGGCCTGAGCGGCGACGGCCCGTGGGTGGCGCTCGCGGTCGCCGGGCTCCTGTACGGGATCGCCTTCAGCCTGCCGCCGCGTCAGGTGCGCCCGGGGCACCGGATCTTCGCGCTGCTCGTGCTGACGGCGTCGATGGTCACGCTGACCGCGCTCCAGCCCGACGGCCTGGCGTTCGGTGCCGTCTACTACATCGTCATCGTCGCGGCGCACCGGCTGGCGCTCGTACCCGCCCTGCTCGTGTCCGGCGTGGCGGTCACCGCCGAGTGCGTCGCGATCGCCATCCGCGTCGACGAGCCGGCGGGCGCGGTCATCTCGATCGCCTCGTCGGTGATCCCGTGGTTCCTGGTGATGCGGCTGATCGTGCGCCTGAACCGCGGGCGCGACGAGGCCGAGCAGCTCGTCGAGGAGCTGCGGGCGTCCCGCGCCGCGCACGCCGAGTCGGTCGCGGTGGCCGAGCGCGGCCGCGTGGCACGCGACATCCACGACGTGCTCGCGCACTCGCTGTCGGCGCTCGCGCTCCAGCTCGAGGGCGCGCGGCTGATGGCGGCCGACCGCGGGAGCGACCCCGAGGTGGTCGAGGCGATCGAGCGCGCTCACCACCTGGCGGCCGACGGGCTGGCCGAGGCACGCGACGCGATCGCGGCGCTGCGCGGCGATGAGCTCCCGGGGCCCGAGCGCCTGGAGCAGCTCGCCGACGCCTATCCCGGCGCCTGCCGGGTCACGGTCGAGGGCACGCCGCACGAGCTGCGGTCGGAGGCGCGGGTCGCGGTCTACCGGACGGCCCAGGAGGCGCTGACCAACGTGCTGCGCCACAGCGCGGCAGAGCGGGTCGAGCTCGTGCTCGGCTACGAGCCGGACGCGACCCGGCTGGTGGTGCAGGACCACGGCCCCGGCGCGCCGGTGACCGTCGGGCCCGGGACGCCGGGCGGCGGCTACGGACTGACCGGGATGCGCGAGCGCGCCGAGCTCCTGGGCGGCCGGCTGAGCGCCGAGCCGACCGCCGACGGCTTCCGGGTGGAGCTGTGGCTGCCGAAGTGATCCGGGTCCTGCTCGCCGACGACCAGCGCGTCGTGCGCGAGGGCCTGGGGACGCTGCTCGGCCTGCTCGACGGGATCGAGCTGGTGGGCACGGCGGCCGACGGCGAGGAGGTGCTCGCGCTCGCCGCCCGCCACGACCCGGACGTCGTGCTGATCGACCTGCGCATGCCGCGCATGGACGGGACCGAGGCGATCCGGCGGCTGGCCGAGCGCGGCGAGCGGCCGCGCACGATCGCCTTGACGACCTACGCCGACGACGCCTCGGTGCTCGGGGCGCTGCGGGCCGGCGCGCGCGGCTATCTGACCAAGGACGCCGGCGCCGAGCAGATCCGCGCCGCGGTCATCGCGGTCGCGCGCGGCGAGGCGGCGCTCGACCCGGCCGTCCAGCACCACGTGCTGGCGGCGCTCACGGACCCTGTGGCGGCGGAGCTGCCCGACGGGCTGACGCCGCGCGAGGCCGAGGTGCTCGCGCTGATCGCCGAGGGCCTCACCAACGCCGAGATCGCCGAGCGCCTCGTGGTCAGCGCCGCCACCGTCAAGACGCACGTCAACCACATCTTCGCCAAGGCGGGCGTCCGCGACCGCGCGCAGGCCGTGGTCTACGCCTACGCGAACGGGCTTGCCTAGGGCCCGAACTGGGGCGTGGTGGTGAACCAGCGCTGGACGTCGGCGAACGCCGGCTTGGGCGTGCCGTCGTAGTGGATCAGCGCCTTCTGGTGGATCGGCGATGACGGGAACGGGTTGCCGCCGTCCCACTCCGGGCGCACGCGGAACTCGTTGAGCGCCCAGTAGAGCGCCCCGCTCAGCCATGGCTTGCTCGCGAACACGCCCAGGTGGTAGTTGACGAAGTCCTGCTGGAACGCGTAGGTGCCCTTGTCCTCGACCGAGCCCGCGCGGTTGGCCTCGGCGCCGAACTCGGTGACCATGATCGCGTCGTTCGGGTAGCAGCTGCGCAGCGAATCGAGGTAGGCGGAGAGCTTGTTGCGGTCGAACAGCGATCCGCTCGGGCCCGTGTACCAGCCGAAGTAGTCGTTGACGCCGATGACGTCGAGCGGCCCGTAGCGGCGCTGGCAGCCGGCGGCGGGGTAGCCGGCGACGGCGAGCCCGACCGCGCGTGTGGGGTCGAGCTGGTCGGCCAGCTTCGTCGCCCGGCGGATGTACGTGCCCTGGGTCGCTCCCGGCTCCGACGAGAGCTCGTTGGCGATCGACCAGATCAGCACCGACGGGTGGCTCGCGTTGGTCTCGATGTTCCTCCGCAGCTGCTTCAGCGCGCGCCCGGTGATGTCGTCGATGTACGCGCTCTTGTGGCCGTAGACGGGGATCTCGGACCAGATCAGCAGCCCCTCGCGGTCCGCCAGCTCGTGGATGTAGGGATGCATCGGGTAGTGCGTGCGCAGCATCGACGCGCCGAGCTCCTTCGCACGGTCGACCAGCCAGCGCCGCCAGGTGTTGTCGACCGCGAAGCCCTGCGCCTGGTTGTCCTCGTGCACGCCGACCCCGCGCAGGCTCACCGCGCGGTCGTTGAGCAGCAGGCGGCCGCCGGAGACCTTCACCGAGCGCACGCCGCTGCTCGCCGTCCAGCGGCCGACGAGCCGGCTGCCGACGCGGACCTCGATCGCGGCCGGGTACAGGAACGGGTCGCGCGGCGACCACAGGTGGGGGTCGGCGAGCGTGAACGAGCCGCGGAAGCTCGCGGTCCGGCCGCCGCGGATCGTGCGCGTGCCGAGCTTGACGGCGCGGTCCCCGAACGTGCCGGTCACGGTGGCGCGACGAGCGCGACCCGCGACGTTGCGCAGCCGCGTCTCCATCACGACCGTGGAGTCGCACGTCGCGCAGCCGAGCCGCGGGTTCACGGTCGCCGCCTCGATCTGCATGGTGTCGATGCGCTGGAGGTAGACCTCGCGCAGGATCCCGCCGTAGTTCCACCAGCCGCCGGTCGGCAGGTTGGTGCGCGGGCTGATGCGGCCGGGCGGGAGGTCGGTGGGGCCGCGGCGCGAGTCGACGCGGATCACGAGCCGGTTGGTGCCGCGCCGGCTGACGCGGTCGAGCAGCACGGTGAACGGCAGATAGGCGCCGGCGTTCGCGCCGACCTTCCTGCCGTTGAGCCAGACGGTCGCGCGGTAGTTGACCGACTCGAAGCGCACCGCCCAGTCGAGCGCCGCGCTCGCGCTGGGCAGCTCGAAGTCCTTGCGATACCAGCCGACCGAGCCGTTCATCGACGCCACCGAGTGGTCGCCGACGTTCCACGCGTGCGGGACCGTCACCGTCGTCCAGCCCGCCGTGCTGCGCCCGCGGTAGTACCGGCCCTTGACGCCGCGGTCGCTCGGGTCGAGCCGGAACAGCCACTTGCCCTCCATCAGGTAGCGGCCCTCGGCGCCGTCCGTGTAGAGGGTCTTGGCGGTCGGCGTGTCGGCGGCCTGGGCGGCCGCGGGCACGACGAGCGCCAGCAGGATCAGTGCCAGACCGAGCCGCATCGCGCGCATCCTAGAGACAACCCTGGTCGCCACCGATCGGCTCGGATATCGCGACCAGTTCGACGTCGGCACCGGTCAGAGGCCCCTCGCGGCGGACGCGGACGCACTGGACGACGGGTGCGGAGCTCCCGGCGCGCCAGGCCACGCGGCCGAGCCCGGTGCGCGTGGTGAGCGCGACGTGCACCGACGGCGTGTAGGTGAGGACCTCGACCTCACCGTCGCGGGTGAGCTCCCGCACGCGGTCGCGCATCACGGTCGCGCAGGCGGGCTGCGCACGGCACGCGGGCAGCTTGTCGAGGACCGCCGCCGTGTCCCCGCCCGCCTGCGCCTCGACCAGCTCGAGCACCTGCGAGCGCTCGGTGCCGGAGCCGGTCAGCGCGCGCGCCAGCAGCCCGGAGAGACCGAGGAAGACGAAGGCCGCGAACCCGATCGCGATGTAGACCCGTGTGCGCCGCATTCGCGCGCCATTGTGACCGGCCGGCGGCCGCGCCCCGCCAGGTTCGCCCCGGGAGCGGTCAAGCCGTGTCCGGGTGGTCGTCGCCCGACAGCTCGAGGAAGCGCTGCACGCTCGCCTCCTGGCGGCCGAGCCGCTCGGCCATCCGGCGCGCGTGCTCGGCGGCGACGTCGAGGAAGTCCTCCAGGCAGCGCTCGGGGTCGTCGGGCAGCGGGTACACGCGCGCCACGTCCTGCTGGGCGCACACGATGCCCATCGGCGGGCGGCCCTCGGCGAGCGGGCGGGCGCCGCACACCGCGGTCACCACGATCTGCTTGTCCGGGGCGACCAGCGCGGCGGGCAGCAGCCGGTGGGCGGGCAGGTCGACGCCGAGCGAGATCCGGCGGTCGACCTCGACGCGGCTGTGGGCCATCTCCCCGAGCGGCTCGCGCCAGATGTCGAGCACCGTGTCGGCGCCGACGAGCGCGTCACGCATCGCCGCGGCCTGCTCGGCGTACAGGTGCTCGGCCTCCTCGCGATCCTCCGCGGCGGCGAGGTCGAGGTCGCACGGGACGCGCAGCAGCTCCTCGGCCGCGACCGCCGAGCCCGCGCCGCGCCCGCCGTGCGTCACGTAGGTCTGGATCGTGCCGAGGTCGCGCCGGCCGTGGAAGACCACGGTGAGCTGCTCGCACAGCGGGAGGCCCGACACCCGCAGGGCGACCGCGGCGGTGGCCTCCTTGTCGAGGAGGGCCCGCCGAAGCAGGTCGTCGGCGTGCTCGTAGTGGTCCATCGTCCTGTGAACGACATATTTAACGCGACCGCGGACATCGCAACACCGACCGTTTGACTGGGTCTTTTCGACCACGGGTAGAGTCCGCGGCCATGGGGCTGATCTACAAGCCGTTCGGGATCCTGCTCGGGCTACTGGCGGGCCTGCTCGGCAAGCGGCTGTTCGACGTCGCGTGGGGGAAGATCGACGACGAGGAGCCACCCGAGGCCACGACCGAGGAGACGTCGTGGAGCCGAGTGATCGCGGCCGCCGCCGTGCAGGGCGTGATCTTCAAGGTCACGCGCGTGGTCGTCAATCGGTACGGCGCGATCGGCTGGCGGCATCTCACGGGCCACTGGCCCGGCGAGAAGCGCCCCGACGCCGAGTAATCAAGGCGCTCGCACGAGCCTGCGAGTGCGAGTAAGCCGCGCTCACCGTTTCCTGATGATGAAGCCACGATCACGGAAGGTGACCAGCGCGTTCTCGAACGCCGCGAAGTCCCTGCGCGTGAGGAGCTCGATCGGGCGGCCGTCCGGTCCCTCCGCGCGCACCCAGCGCTTGAGCCCGCTCTCGTCGTGCTCCGCCAGCAGGTCGAGCAGGATCGGCAGCTCGGGCTTGTGATCGAGGTCGCCGCCGACCACCTCGAGCGGGTCGGCGTCGAGGATCGCCAGCAGCTCCTCGTCGGAGAGGCCCAGCAGCTCCTGGAGGCGGTGGGCGCTCAGAACAGCTGGTTCTCGCCGCCGAACACCTCGGACACCGAGTCGTCGGTGAAGATGCGGCGGATCGTGTCGGTGAGGATGTCGGCCACCGACAGCACCTTGATGTTGCCGGGCGCGCCGGGGCGGACCGGGATGGTGTCCGTGACCAGGACCTGCTCGAAGCCGGCCGCCTCGATGTTCTCGAACGCGTTCCCGCTCAGGACGGCGTGGGTGGCGGCCGCGAAGACGCAGCGCGCGCCCTCGGCCTTGACGGTCTCGGCGGCGGCGCGCAGGGTGCCGGCGGTGTCGATGATGTCGTCGACGATGACCGCGGTCTTGCCCTTCACGTCGCCGATCACGTAGGCGATCTCGGCCACCTGCTGGGCGGGGCGCTCCTTGTTGAGGATCGCCAGCTCGGCGCCCACCTTCTCGGCGAACTTCTTGGCCAGCTTCACGCGGCCGGCGTCCGGCGACACGACCACGAGGTCGTCGAGCTGGATGTCGCGGAAGTACTGCGTGAGCATGAACATCGCCGTCATGTGGTCCACGGGCTTGGAGAAGAAGCCCTGGATCTGGCCGGCGTGCAGGTCCATGGTGAGCACGCGATCGGCGCCCGCGGTCTCGAGCATGCGGGCGACGAGGCGGGCGGAGATCGGCTCGCGCCCGAGCGACTTCTTGTCCTGCCGCGAGTAGCCGTACCACGGGGTGACGGCGATCACGCGGTGCGCGGAGGCGCCGGCCGCGGCGTCGACCATCAGCAGCAGCTCCATCAGAGAGTCGTTCGCGGTGACGCCGGTCTCCGGGTTGCCGCAGGTGGGCTGGACGAGGAATACGTCGGCCCCGCGGATCGACTCCTCGAAGCGGCAGTAGACCTCGCCGTTGGAGAAGGTGCGGAGAGTGACGCCGCCGAGGGTCACGCCGAGCTTCTCCGCGATCCGCCCCGCGAGGGCCGGGTTGGCGCGGCCCGAGATCACCATCAGTCGCTTGTCGTACTCGACGGCGAGCGACGAGCCCAGGCGGGCGATCCGGGGTTCCAGGGCGCTCACGGCGTCACCGATTTTACGACGGGCGGTGGACGCCGTCGCGCTGGGTCACCGCTGTTTGCGGTCGGCGTAGCCCTCGATGTTCGTCTGCCTCGCGCGGGCGATTCCGAGGGCGCCGGCCGGCACGTCCTCGGTGATCACGCTGCCGGCGCCCGTGTAGGCGTTGTCGCCGACCGTCACGGGGGCGACAAAAGCGGTGTCGACGCTCGTCCGCACGTTCGCGCCGATCGTGGTGCGGTGCTTGCGGCGGCCGTCGTAGTTGGCGGTGATGTTGCCCGCGCCGATGTTGGTCCCCTCCCCCACGTCGGCGTCGCCGATGTACGACAGGTGCGGCACCTTGGTCCCGGCGCCGATCTCGGAGTTCTTGATCTCGACGAACGTCCCGGCCTTGGCGCGCTCGTGCAGGTGCGCGCCGGGGCGCAGGTAGCTGAAGGGGCCGACGATCGCCCGGTCGTCGACGCGCGCCTGGTTCAGGTGGGACTGGAGGATCGTGACGCCGTCGCCGACGTGGGTGTCGATCAGCGTTGTGAACGCGCCGACCACGCTGCTCTCGCCGATCGCCGTCGTGCCTTTGAGCTGGGTGAACGGCTCGATCGTCGTGTCGCGGCCGATGACGACGCCGGCGTCGATGCGCGTGGAGGCGGGGTCGACGATCGTGACCCCGTCGCGCATGTGCGCTTCCAGGATCCGCCGCTGGGCGACCTCGTGCGCGTACGCGAGGTCGACCCGGTCGTCGACGCCGTGCGTGAGATCGGGGTCGCCGATCGGGTGCGCGGCGACGGTGTGGCCCGCCGCGCGGACGGCCGGGAGCACGTCCGGCAGATACAGCTCGCCCTGCGCGTTGTCCGGGTCGAGGGTCCCGAGCGCGGCCTTGAGGGCTTCGACCTCGAACGCGTAGACGCCGGCGTTGACCTCGCGGATCTCGAGCTCCTCCGGGGTGGCGTCGCCGGCCGTCCTGGCCTCGGCGACCCTCAGCACCGAGCCGTCGGTATCCCGGATCACACGTCCGTACTCGCCGGGTTCGTCGAGCTCCATGGTCGCCATCGTGGCCGCCGCCCCGGCCGCCCCATGGCGCTCCACCAGTCCCTCGATGGCCTCGGCCGTCAGCAGCGCGAGGTCTCCGTTGATCACCACCGCCGTCTCGTCGCCGTCGAGCAGCGCCGCCGCCGCCGCGACCGCGTCGCCGGTCCCGCGCGGCTGCTCCTGGATCGCGACCTCCACCCCGTCCGGCAGATGCTCGGCGAGGCGCCGCTTCGGGTTGTCGACCACGATCACCCGGCCGGCACCCGCGCCACGCGCCGCGTCGACCGCCCATGCGATCAGCGGTCTCCCGCACAACGGATGCAGGACCTTGGGGACCGACGAGCGCATGCGGGTGCCCTCGCCGGCGGCGAGGATCACGACAGTGGGTTCAGGCACGCGGGCATCGTAGTATCGGTTCGGCCTCGCCCCGATGCGGCCACTTCGACCCGCATGCGATGTGTGGATCTGTTGGGGGGTAGTGTAATAGGCAACACACTAGGTTTTGGTCCTAGGAATTCCGGTTCGAGCCCGGGCCCCCCAGTAATAATCCGTCCGTGCCCCTTGCGAACATGTGTTCGCTATGAGCGGCCCGCGGTATTCGGAGGCGGAGGCGAGAGCCGCGATTGCAGCGTCGAAGTCATTCGCCGAGGCGCTTCGCGGTCTTGACATGTGCGCGACCGGCAACAATTGGCGCACCCTGAAGCGCTACGCACTCGAGGTTTGGCGAATTCCGGTCGACCACTTCGACCCGCATGAGGCCAGCCGCGAACGGTTGCGCCAGAACCAGTGGACTGCACGGCCGCTCGACGAAGTCCTCGTGGAAGGGTCGGCGTTCTCGCGCGTGCAACTCAAGAAGCGGCTCTACGCGGAAGGGCTCAAGCGCCCCCTCTGCGAGATGTGCGGTCAGGATGAGTTGTGGCGGGGCAGACGCATGTCGCTGATCCTCGATCACGTCAACGGCGTGAGTGACGACCATCGGCTCGAGAATCTGCGGATCCTCTGTCCCAACTGCGCGGCAACGCTCGACACGCACTGCGGGCGCAACGTCGGTCACCCGCGAAGGTGCGCCGTCTGCGGCTCACCGTTCAGGCCCTCGAGCTCCAAGCAGCTGCACTGCTCGCACCGTTGCGGCGCGCAGTCGGATGCCAGTCGAGATGCGTACGTCGTGCGCCGTCGCGTCGAGCGGCCGCCGTACGAGCAGCTGATAGCCGAGATCGCGGCGACGAGTTGGCGCGCGGTGGGGCGGAAGTACGGCGTGTCGGACAACGCAATCCGGAAGTGGGTGCGGGCATACGAGGCCGAGCGTGGATCAGGTGCGCAGGACGGGCCGGCGCTCGGTGGCGTCCCAGGTCCAGTCGGGCCGGCCGGGGCCGAAGTGGACGCCTCCGAGCCAGCGGTCGATCAGCGGGCGGTGGTGGTCCCCGCGAAGACGGCGGCGGTGGTGGGTGTGAGCTCGTAGCGTGTCGGATTTTCGGCCAGACCACTGGAAATGCCTGCGCATCCCCGTCCGTCGGCATTACGCTGACGCTACATGCGCGCCAGACTGCTCGCCGCCGCCACGGCCGCGGCCCTTCTCCTCCCCGCCTCCACGGCCGCCGCCGGCGACCCGATCATGGCGCTCAGCGACGTCCGCGCCGGGATGCAGTGCACGGGCTACTCGGTGGTGAAGGGGACGGCGATCTCGTCGTTCAACGTCCAGGTGCTCGACGTGATCGACGGCGAGCCGACGTCGGACGGGCCGCGGATCCTGATCCAGGCCTCCGGCCCGGCGGTCGACGCCACCGGCATCGGGCCCGGCTTCTCGGGCTCCCCGATCTACTGCCCGGGGGCCGACGGCGTCGCGCGCAACATCGGCGCGATCTCGACGTCGATCGGCGAGTACGGCGGCAAAGTCGTCCTGGCGACGCCGATCGAGGCGATCCTGGCCAACCCCGCACACCCGCCGGTTCCACGCACGGGTGACGGGCCGGCCTCGGCCCGCGCCGCCGCCGCCATCCGCCGGATCCGCCGCGAGGGCACCAAGCCGCTGCTCGGCCCGCTCACGATCAGCGGCGTCTCGCCCCAGCTGGGCCGCGCGCTCGAGCAGACCGGCAAGCGGGTCGGCCGTCCGATCATCGCGGTTCCCGCGGGCCCGCTCGGCAGCTTCCCGGTGCAGCAGCTCCAGCCCGGCTCGGCCGTCTCGGTCGGCTACTCGACCGGCGACCTGCGCATCGGCGCGATCGGCACCGTCGCCTATACCGACGGGCCCACCGTCTGGTCGTTCGGCCACCCGTTCGAGAGCGCGGGCGCACGCCGCCTGCTGCTCCAGGACGCCTACGTCTACCACGTCGTCAACGACCCGAACGCGCTGATGACGGGCGGCTCGTACAAGCTCGCCGTCGCCGGGCATGACCTCGGGACGATCTCCAACGACGCGTTCGCCGCCGTCGTCGGGAGCGTCGGCGCGCTCCCGCGCATGACGCATCTGCGCGCGACCGGCAAGGACGACGACACCGGGGCGACGAAGACCGTCGAGGCGAGGATCCCGGACGAGACCGACGTCGACAATCCGACGGGGTTCTCGGCGCTCGGCTCGGTCGGCCCGCTGGCGATCGCGCAGGCCGCGGGCGGCTCGATGCAAAGCGCGCCCGGCCGCCTGACCGGCCGAGCGTGCCTGAAGATCACCTTCGCCGAGCGCCCGAAACGCCCGGCGCGGTTCTGCAACCGCTACGTGTCGTCGTCCCTGTTCGACCCGTTCAGCGGACCGATCGGCAACCCGATCGCCTTCAACGCCGCCATGGACGCCTATCTGGCCTTCAACATCATCGACGCCTACCGGGGCCGGCCGCCGCACGTGGCGACGGTCCGGTCCGACGTTCGCATCCGCCGCGGTGAGCGACTCGCCTTCATCCACCGCGTCAAGGCGCCGCGGCGCGTGAAGCCCGGCCAGATGGCAACCCTGCGCGTATCGCTGCAGCGGCTCCGCGGCGGCACCTTCACGAGGCGCTACCGCGTCCGCATCCCGCGCGGTGCCGAACCGGGCCGGCGGGTACTGAGGCTGGGCGGCCTGCGAGACGCGTCATACGAAGACGACCTATTCGAGCTGATCCTCGGGATCGAGGACGACGACGACGAAGAGCCGCGGCCTGCCAGGCTCGACGACCTCATCAAGGCGATCAACGCGCTGACGATCTGGGACGGTGTCAGGTTGCGAATCGGCGGCGTCGACGGCCGGGCCTTCCGCGATCCCGACATCGTGATCACCGGCCGCGCGCAGACGCAGGTTCGGGTCGTCGGCAAGAAGCGGCGGGGCTAGAAGCGGAAGACCGTGCCCGTCGGCGCCAGGTCGGCGGCGGCGGCGCGCGGGACCGCGGCCTCGAGCACGGCGGCGAACGTCGCAGTGCTCGCCGCCATCATGTCCAGCAGCGTCTGCAGCGGCGTCGCCTCCTCGGTGACGCCGTTGGCGTAGTCGGTCGCGTAGCCGAGCAGCGCGTACGGCAGCTCCATCTCGCCGCACAGCACCGCCTCCGGCCCCCCGGTCTGCGACACGTGCGTGACGCCGCACGCCGCCAGCCCGCGGATCTCGGCCCGGGTGTTGAACCGCGGGCCGTCGACGTGCCCGTACACGCCGCCGTCGCGAACCCCGACGCCGGCCTCCCGCGCCCCTTCGAGCAATGCCCGCCGCAGCGGCCCGGAGAACGGCCCCTCGAAGATCCAGTGCCCGCGGCGGGGGTCGCCGGGCTCCGAGTAGAACGTGCACAGCTCGCCGTCACCGAGCCGGTTGGCGAGGAAGTGCAGGTCGTCGAAGCAGGCGAGCGACCCGAGCTCGACCGCCGGATCGACCGCGCCGCAGACCGTGACGGCGATCACCGCGTCCGCCCCCAGCTCGGCGAGCGCCGCGATGTTCGCCCGGTGCGTGACCAGGTTCGAGAGGCGACGGTGACCCTCGCCGTGGCGTGACACGTGCAGCACCTCGGTGCCCGCGAACACGCCGCGTGAGACCGTCGCGTCACCCCAATTGGTCGACACCAGCGCAGCGTCACGGGATTCGAACCCGGGCAGCGAGTACGTGCCGGAGCCGGTGATGATCGCGATCGGCATGGCGCGGGAGTATCCCCATAACCTGCAGGGCGTGGAGCCTGCGCCGATCACCGCCGACGAGATCCCCGACTACCTCGACGCCGCCCTCTCGGCATTCCACCTCGACGTCAGCTCCCACCTGCTCGAGCGCTGGCAGAAGGTCCTCGAGCCGGAGCGCATCCTCGTGTTGCGGGACAGCGGGCGGATCGTCGCCGGAACCGGGATCTTCTCGCGCCGCCTCACGGTGCCGGGCGGAGAGGTGCCGGTCGCAGGCGTGACGCTCGTAGGCGTGCGTCCCACGCACCGAAGGCGCGGACTGCTCACCGCGCTGATGCGCCGCCAGCTCGCGGACGTCCACGACGGCGGCCGCGAGGCGGTCGCCGCCCTATGGGCCTCCGAGCCCGTGATCTACGGCCGCTTCGGCTATGGCATGGCGACGCTGTCGGCGGAGCTCGAGGTCGACACGCTCGTGGCTCGCATGCGCCGCACCTCGACCGCGCAGGTAGATCTGCTCGCGCCCGCTGACGCGCTCGACTCCATGCGCTCGGTGTTCGACGCCGTCCGCCCGACGGTGCCCGGCATGCTCGACCGCGACGGTCCCTGGTGGGAGGACCGACTGCGCGATCACGAGAGCGACCGCGACGGCGCCGAGCCGCTCCGCGCCGCCGTCACGGAGGACGCCTACGCGCTGTACTCGGTCAAGCCGCGCTGGGCCGACGCGGGTCCCGCGAGCGAAGTGCTCGTGCGCGATGTCGTGGCCGCGACCGAGGACGGGCTGGCGGCCATCTGGGGCTACCTGCTCGGACTCGACCTCACGCGCAAGCTCACCTGGGACCTCGCGGCGGTCGACGACCCCCTGCCGCACATGGTCCACAACGCGGTGCACGTGCGCGTCTCGGTCTCCCCCGCGCTCTGGGTGCGGCTCGTCGACCTGCGGCGGGCGCTGAGCGAGCGCGCCTACGGCGAGCCGTTCGAAGTCGTCCTCGAGGTCGCCGACGAGGTGTGCCCGTGGAACGCCGGCCGCTGGGCGCTGCGCTGGGACGGGTCGACCGCGACGTGCGCCCGGACCGCCACGCCGGCCGCGCTCGAGCTCGGCGCCGCGGAGCTGGGTGCCGTCTACCTCGGCGCCACGACGCTCGAGCAGCTCGCCCGCGCCGGCCGCGTGCGCGAGCTCCGCAGCGGCGCGCTCGCCGCCGCCAGCCGCGCCTTCATGGGCGACCGGGCGCCCTGGTGCCCGGAGGTCTTCTAACGATCGCGCGGCTCGCGCGGCACGCGCCCGCCCTCGGCGCCGAGCTCGGTGGCGGGGCCGCGCGGCGCCGCGATGCCGAGCACGCGCATCGCCTTCAGCCCGAGCCCGAGCTTCTCGCGCCCGTCGGTCGATGACACGTCGAGCCCAGTGAGGTCGCGGATGCGCTCGAGCCGGTAGCGGACCGTGTGGCGGTGGGTGAACAGCCGTGATGCGGTGCCGGCGACGTTGGCGTCGGCGTCCAAGAACGTCTCCAAGGTCTGCACGAGGTCGGTCTCGTACTGGTCGTCGTAGGCCACGAGCGGCTCGACCGTCTCGGCGAAGAAGCGCTCGAGCTCGGCCGGGTCCTCGCTCATGGCCGGCAGCAGCAGCCGGTACGCGCCGGTCTCCTCGAACGCGAGCACCGCGTCCTCGGTCCCGGCCTCGGCGACGTTGGCCGCGAGCAGCGCCTCGTTGCCCGCCCGGTAGAGGTCGACGGGGTCGGTCGCGAGCCGTGAGTGGCCGAGGGCGAAGGTGAAGCCGTGCAGGCTCGAGCGCAGCTCGCGGGCGACCGCGTCGGCGGCGCGGAGCACCTCGGCGTCGCGCTCGGCCGGCACCAGCAGGACCACGTGGTCGTCGATCACGGTGGCCAGCGAACCGGGCGCGCTCGCCCGCGCCGCCCGCTCGGCGGCGGCCAGCACGCGCGCGCGCCAGTCGTCGTCGGCGGGCGCGAAGTGACGCGCGCGCACGACGATCACCGCGGCGCCGGCCGCGACGTCGACCCCGAGCTCGGAGGCGCGCGCGACGATGTCCCCGCGGTCGGTCACCTCGCGCCGCAGCACCGCGCCGAGGAAGGCGGCCTGCGCCGCCTCGGACGCCCGCTCGGGCGCCCGCAGGCGCTCGACCTCGGAGCCGATCAGCGTCGTCACCACCCGCAGCAGCGAGAGTGCGGGCTCGCCCGACCGGCCGCGAACCCGCAGGCGGCCGACGACGGTGTCACCCACCCGCAGCTCGTGCGTGGCGACGCCGGGGGCGTCGCTCATCAGCGCGCGCTCGTCGGCGGTCGAGCGGGCGGCGACGGCGAGCACCGAGCTCGTGCGGTCGATCAGTACCAGCGACGCGTCGAGCGCTCGTGCCGCGGCCCGGACGACCTCGGGCAGCCCGAGGCCCGACTCGACGGCGTCGGTGACCGCGGTCAGCGCGTCGAGGCCGGGCGCCGCCGCGACGTCGCGCCGGATGGGGATCGGCTCGGGCATGTCAGAGACGGTCGTAGTACCAGAGCACGACGCCGCCGGCCAGCGCGCCCGCCAGAACGAAGGCCGCGAGCACGTACACGCTCATGACCACGGCCAGCAGCCGCTCGCGCAGCCGCCAGTACGACCGCCACGCGGGGACGGCCACGAGCGTGGCCCAGGCGACCAGCGAGATCACCGCGGCCACGCCGATCACGATCAGTGAGACCCGATCCTCGATCATGCGACCCGGTCATTGTGGCGCACGTACCCGGCGACAAGGGCGAGCGTGCCGATGATCGACCAGATCGCGACGCCCAGCGCGACCCCGCCCAGCACGTCGGTCAGGTAGTGCACGCGCAGGTAGACGCGTGTGACGCCGACCACGGCGACCAGCACGACTGCGACCGTGACCGCCGCGAACCGCACGGCCCAGCCCGAGCCGGCGCGGACGAGCACCGTCGCGCACGCGACCAGCGCCACCGCATATGCGGCGTGGCCGGACGGATAGGCGGCGTTCGCGACGTCCACGAGCCCGCCCGGCGGGCGGTCGCGGTCGTAGGCCGCCTTGGCGACGTGCACGAGCACCCAGGAGAGCGTCGTCCCTGCCACGAGAGCGCCGGCGTCGATCCACCGGCGCCGGGTGGCTGCCCAGGTCGCGGTGGCGAGTGCGGCGGCGGCCACCACCGGGAACGACCCGATCTCGGTCACCACCTTGGCCAGGTCTATCAGCGGGTCGACGGCGAGCTCGAGCGCGAGGTCGGACGCCATCTCGTCGATCTGCGGCAGCCCCGGCTGCGAGGCGATCTCGCCGACGAAGAAGAACGCGTACGTGCCGACGGCGCCCAGCGCCAGCAGCGTGGTGAGCTCGAGGCCGAGGCCCCCCGGGGTGAGCCGGCCGGCTCCGAAGCGGGTGGCGACGTCGGCGCCGGACGCCGCCGGCCGGCCGACCACGCGCCAGACGGGGCCGGCCAGCCGCAGGATCGGCCGCCAGCCCCGGCGGTCCTCGCGCTCCTCCAGCCAGGCGCGCACGCGCTCGCGCTTGGCCGGGTCACGGCGCAGCTGGACGAGACCGGCGATCGCCGCGATGGCCACGACCACGGTCGCGAACGCGAACAGCCCGCGCGACACGTAGGTCGTGAGCTGGTCGAACGAGTGCCAGAAGACGTAGCCGAGCGTGGCGAAGGTCGCCGCCCAGGCGCCCGCGCCGAGCACGTCGTAGGGCAGGAAGCGGCGCAGCGGCATCCGGCTGGTGCCGGCGATGAACGGCGCCAGCGCGCGCACGAAGCCGATGAAGCGGCCGACCAGGATCGTCACGCCGCCGCGCTTCTCGAAGAACCGCTCGACCTGCTCCAGGCGCTCCTCGGTGATCTTCACCCGCTCGCCGTGGCGCAGGAGCCAGGCGCGGCCGAGCTTGCGCCCGGCGGTGTAGGAGGCGAGATCGCCCGCGACCGCGCAGGTCCAGGTGATGGCGATCAGCACCGACAACGAGATCTCGCCCTGGCCGGCGATGACGCCGCCGACGATGACGGTCGTCTCGCCGGGCGCGACGAGGCCGATGAAGGCGCCGGTCTCGAGGAACGCCAGCACGCCGACCACCAGGTAGGTCCACGGCCCGAGCGCCCGGCCGACGTCGAGCATCAGCTCCTCGAGGTTGCGGAAGCTGGATGACGCCGAAGCCGACCAGCCCGGCCGCGGCCGCCACGATCCAGCCCGCCGCCTGCGTGAGGCGGCCGAGGCTGCGGCGGCGGACGATCAGGAACGCCATGAGGGCGGCGGCGCCCAGCAGCCAGCTCCACTTCACGCGGCCGCCACCTCCCCGTAGCCGGGGGGCGCCGGGCGGGCGACGATCGCGCCGGGGATCCTCTGTGCCGCCGCACGCGCCGCCGGGATCGTGGGGTAGGTCGCGAAGACGGTCGGGCCGGAGCCGGAGACCATCGCGCCTCCGAACAGCGCGTCGTCGATCGCCGGGCACAGCTCGCGGGCGGCGGCCTGGAGGTCGTTGACGGCCGGCGGCGGCTCGCCGGCGAGCGCCGCGGCCCGCGCTTGGTCCAGCTCGTCCGGCGTGCGGGGTGTCGAGAGGCGGTCGAAGGCGGCGTAGACGTCGGGGGTCGAGAGCGCGTGCGGCAGGGGGACGATGAGGAGGCCGAACGGCTCGGGGTCCGGGAGGCGGTCGACCCGCTCGCCGGCGCCGGTCATCAGCACCCGGCCGGGTTCCAGTTGGCTCGGGACGTCGGCGCCGAGCTGCACCGCGAGCTCGTGCAGCAGCCCGGCGGGCGCTCCGCCGGCGGCGTGGGCGGCGAGCCGCAGGGCGGCGGCGGCGTCGGCCGAGCCGCCGCCCATGCCGGCCGCGACCGGGACGCGCTTGTCGATGCGGATGCGCTGCGGCGGGCCATCCCACCCGGTCGCCTCGCGGAAGAGCTCGAGCGCCCGGGCGGCGAGGTTCGGGCCCTCGACGCCGGGGCAGACCACCTCGTCGGTGTCGCCGGTCGCGGGCTCGAGGGTCAGCTCGTCGGCCAGCGACACGGCCTGAACGACCGACACGAGCGGGTGCAGCCCGTCCGCACGGGGCGCCCCGACCAGCAGCGACAGGTTGACCTTGCCGGGCGCGAGCGCCGTGAGCTTCATCGGAGGGCCTCGTGCAGCCGCCGCCAGTCGTCGGGCGAGAGGGTCTCGGCGCGGGCGTCGGGACGATGGCCGATCGCCTCGAGTGCGGCCCGGACGCGGTCGCGGTCGGCACCCGCCAGCGCGAGCGAGCGGGCGAGCGCCTTGCGGCGATGGGCGAAGCCCTGCCGGACGAGCGCCCGCAGGCCCGGCTCGGGCGCGGGGGCACGGCGAGTGAGGCCGACGAGCACCGAGTCGACGTTCGGGACCGGGTGGAAGACCGTGCGCGAGACCGGCCGCACGACCTTCACCTCGCAGGCCAGCTGGGCCAGCACCGACGGCACCCCGTACGCCGGCGTGCCGGCGCGCGCGGCGAGCCGCTCGCCGACCTCCTTCTGCACCATCGCGACCCACGTCGTCGCGCCGGGGAGCTGCTCGATCGTGCGCAGGATCACGCTCGCGGCGACGCCGTACGGCAGGTTCGCGACGACCTTGCTCGGCGGCGGCTCGAGCGACGCGAGGTCGAGCTTGACGGCGTCGGCGAGGTGGAGCGTGGCGTTGGGGTGCGGGTCGAGCGCGTCGCGCAGCGGCGGCTCGAGCCGGCGGTCGACCTCCACCACGTGCACGTGCGCGGTCCGCTCCGCGAGGTACTCGGACAGCACGCCGAGGCCGCCGCCGACCTCGAGCACGACGTCGTCCTGGCTCAGGGCGGCGGCGCGCGCGATCACGTCGAGGAGGTTCGAGTCGATCAGGAAGTTCTGGCCGAGCTCGCGGCTCGGGCGGACGCCGAACTGCCGCATGCGGCGCAGGCTCGGCTGCGCCGGGAGCCCGGTCACCAGCCCAGCAGCCGGGCCGCGTTCGCCTCGACGGCCGCCTCGAGCTCCTCGTAGGGGATGCCGCGGCGCTCGGCGACGAAGCGGGCGGTGTGCACGACGTAGGCCGGCTGGTTGCGGTGCTTGCGCATTGGCTCGGGCGTGAGATACGGCGCGTCGGTCTCGACTAGCAGGCGGTCGAGTGGCGTCTTCTCCGCGGCCTCCGCCAGGTCCTGCGCCTTGGGGTAGGTGACGTTGCCGGCGAACGAGATCCACCAGCCGTGATCGAGGCACTCGTCGAGCCGGGCGGACATCGAGAAGCAGTGCAGGATCACCTCGAGCCCGCCGGCGTGGGCCGCCAGCGTGGCGATCGTGTCGTCCTCCGCTGCGCGGGTGTGGATCACCAGCGGCTTGCGGAGCTTGTGCGCGACCTCGATGTGGGCGTGGAAGGCGCGCTCCTGGTCGGCGCGGGGCGCGTAGTCGCGGTAGTCGTCGAGCCCGGTCTCGCCGATCGCCAGACAGCGCGGGTGGGCGCCCAGCTCGCGCAGCTCGGCGGTGATCGCGTCGTCGTAGCCGGTCGCGTTGTTGGGGTGGTGGCCGATCGCGGCGTAGACCTCCTCGTACTGCTCGGCTGCCGCCAGCGCGGCGCGGCGCGACTGCTCGTCGATGCCGATCGTGAGGATTCGGCTGACCCCGGCCTCGCGCGCGGCCGCCACGAGCTCGGCCTCGGGCGCCGGCCCGCGGTCGAGGTGGGTGTGCGAGTCGATCACGGCGCGCGCCCCGCGGGGTCGATCACCGATGAGTCCGTTCGTCGGACGGGTTCATCCGGGCTTCGGGAACAGAGGCGGCAGCTTCTCGACGCGGGCGCCGCCGGGGCGGGCGCCGTAGTGCGCGACGGCGAGCGTGGCGTCCTCCTCGCCGAGCGCGGCGAGCAGCTTGTCCGCGCTGGCGGGGATGTACGGCGCCAGCAACACGGTCAGCACCCTGAGGCCTTCGGCGAGCGAGCGCAGGGTCGTGTCGAGCTCGCCGGCGCGTGCCTCGTCCTTGGCGAGCTGCCACGGCGCGCGCTCCTCGACGTAGCGGTTGAGTCTCCGGACCCGCTGCCAGATGCGGTCGAGCGCCTGCGTGATCTCGGCGCGGTCGAGGAGACCGCCGACCTCGCCGGCGAGGCCGTCGAAGTCCGGGGTCAGCGCCGGGTCGACGTCGGTCTCGGGCACGACGCCGTCGCGGTAGCGGGCGATCATCGCCAGCGTGCGGCTCGCGAGGTTTCCGAGCTCGTTCGCCAGCTCGCTCTCGTAGCGCTCGCCGAAGGTGATCGTGGAGACGCCGCCGTCCTGCCCGAACGAGACCTCGCGGAAGAGGTAGTAGCGCAGCGCGTCGGTGCCGAAGGTCTCCATCACCTCGAACGGGTCGAGCACGTTGCCGAGCGACTTGGACATCTTGTGCTCGGCCCCGGACGCGTCGCGCATCAGGAGGAAGCCGTGGACGAACACGTGCTTCGGCACGGGCAGACCGGCGGCGAGCAGCAGCGCCGGCCAGTAGATCGTGTGGAACTTGAGGATGTCCTTGCCGACGAGGTGGAAGGTCGCCGGCCAGAAGCGGTCGGTCAGGTCGTTCCCGTCGCGGGCGAAGCCGAGCGCGGTGACGTAGTTGAGCAGCGCGTCGAACCAGACGTAGAAGACCTGGTCGGGATCCCAGGGGACCGTGATCCCCCACTTCAGGCGCGCGCGCGTGAGCGAGACGTCCTTGAGCCCCTGGGCGACGAACGCGCGCGCCTCGTTGCGAAACTGCCGCGGCAGGACGAAATCGGAGTCGTCCGCCGTGAGCTTCTCGAGCTGCTCCTGGAAGCTGGAGAGGCGGAAGAACCAGTTGTCCTCGCGCTCGCGGTCGAGCGGGATCATGTGGATCGGGCACGTGTGGTCCTCGCCCGCCTCCTGGTCGGACTTGAAGTCCGCGCAGCGGGGGCAGTACCAGCCCTCGTAGGTGCCCTTGTAGACATGGCCGTTGTCGTGGACGCGCTGGAGGATCTCCTGCACACGCTGCTCGTGCCGGGGGTCGGACGTGCGGATGAAGAAGTCGTTGGTGGCCTCGAGCCTCGGCAGCAGGGCCATGAAGTGCTCGACGTTGCGATCGCCGAGCTCCTTCGGCGTGATGCCCTCTCGTTCGGCGGCGAGCGCGACCGGCTCGCCGTGCTCGTCGGTGCCGGTGAGGAAGAAGACCTCCTCGCCGCGCTGGCGCATGTGACGGGCCAGCACGTCGGCGGCGATCGTCGTGTACGCGTGGCCGAGGTGCGGCGCCGCGTTCACGTAGTAGATCGGCGTGGTGACGTAGAAGGCCATCGGGCGTCAGAGGCTAGCCATCCGCCGCGAGCTTCCCGGCCTTCGCGGGCTATCGAACGGCCGCCGCCACCGGTTCGGGAGCCCTCCGCGAACGCGCGCGCACGCGGATGCCGGCGCCGGCGAGCACGAGGGCCAGGCCCAGCCACGCCGGCCATGGGGCGAACGGCGGACCGGGCCCGCGGTTCGAACCCGCGGCGGCGGGTGGCGCGGCGACAGGGCGCGGGGGAACATATGCGCGGGGCGGTGCGGCGACGGGGCGCGGTGCCGGGGCCGCGTGGGGCGCGGGTGGGCGGGGCGCCGGTGGGCGGGGCGGTGTAGGGCGCGGTGGCCGGGTCGGCCGGGGCGCAGGGCCGAGTGGCGGGGCGGTGGGGTGACCGGGGGCCAGGAAGCGGAGTGGGTCGGCGTATCCGAACCTCGTACCGTCGCGACGGACGCCGAGGTGCAGGCCGGCGTGCTCGTGCGAGCGTGCAAGGGTGCCGAGCGGCGCTCCCTCACGGACCGTGGCTCCCCGGCGGACCGCGATCGAGGCGAGCGGCATGTGGGTCACCCGCCAGGGACCGCACAGCACGGTGACCACCCGGCCGCTCGACCCGGCCGTGCCGGCGAACGCGACCGGGCCGGCGCATGCGGCCCGGACCGTCGTGGTCGGCCGCGCGCCGAGGTCGACCCCGCGGTGGCGGCCGGCTTCGAACGGGTCGCTCCCGAGGTCGAACGGCCGCGTGACGCTGCCGGGCACCGGGCGAGTGCCACCCCGCCACCGCGAGGTCGGCGAACGTGAGGCTCACGAGGACGGTGGCGGCGAACAGGCGCATCGGTGGCGACGATAGGTGCGCCGTGACCGGGGCCGGCCAGATGGCACCGAATCGGCGCACAATCGGCACGGTTTTGTCGCAGACCGCGTGCGTGCCGTGCAGGGCGCGGCCGGCGAGCGCCTTGAACTGCGCAGGTAAGGAAGCAGAGGGGGGCCGCGGAGCGGGGCGTGGCGCCTTTGCCCCGCTATGTGGGGGTCAAGGCGCCACGGACGGCTCATGGCGCGAGGGTGAGGCGCGACCAGTGCGGGCGGGCCGGCGGCGCCTCCGGCCGCGCAACCGCCTCACCCAGCCGAAGTTCGGCCCTCCGCGACCTCTCGGTAGAGCGCGTTGGCGGGAGCGCCCGTCAGGTCCGCGACGACGCCGGCAGCCACCCGCGTGCGGGCGCCGCCATCCACCAAGCGGCGCACGGCGTCGACCGCGGCCGGATCCAAGTCCGACCGCGGGGCGGCGCCTCCGATCACGAGGACCACCTCGCCCCGCGGCGGTGACTCCGAGTAACGCGCCGCCAGCGAGCCGGCCGTCCCCCGCACGACCTCCTCGTGCACCTTGGTCAACTCGCGGCAGACGGCGACGGGCCGATCGCCATCGATCGACGCGAGCACGGCCAGAGAAGCCGCCACGCGGCGCGGCGACTCGAATGCCACCACGGTCTCCGGCGACTCCAGCACCCGTACGAGCTCGCCCCGCTTGCGCGGCAGGAACCCCGCGAACCGCCACGCGTCGGCCGGCAGCGCCGACGCCACCAGCGCCGCCAACGCCGCCGACGGTCCCGGCAGCACCTCGACCTCGAGGCCCGCGGCCACGCAGCCCCGCACCAGCACGTACCCGGGATCGGACACCAGCGGCATCCCCGCGTCGCTCACCAGGGCGACGACCGCCCCGGCTTGCATCCGCTGCACCAGCTCGGGCGCGCGTGAAGCCTCGTTGTGCTCGTGATACGAGATCAGCGACGCCTGCACGCCGTACCGCTCCAGCAGCACCCGCGTCCGGCGCGTGTCCTCGCACGCCACCACGTCGGCGTCGCGCAACGCCGAGAGCACCCGCAGCGTGACGTCCTCGAGGTTCCCGATCGGCGTCGGGCACACGACCAGCCGCCCGCCGCTCATGAGGAGACGTCTCCGCGATGTTCGCGAAGCGAACTCGCAAGGGAATCAACGCCAGTTGATTCCCCGAACCCCGCCCGCGCGATCCCGCCGCGCTCGCGCGCCGCCAGCGCCGCGCCCACCATCCCCGCGTCGGCCCCGAACGCGGCCGGCTCGATCCGCACCACGTCCCGCCCCGGCGCCAGCGCTCGCTGCCGCACGATCGCCCGCGCGGGCTCGAGCAGCAGCTCGCCCGCCGCGCTCACGCCGCCGCCGATGACCACCATCTGCGGATTGAAGATGTTGACCAACGAGACCAGACCGATCCCGAGCCGCTCGCCGATCAGGGTGACGGCGTCGAGCGCCACCGGATCGCCCTCCTGCGCGAGCTCGGTGATCAGCGGCCCGGTCAGCTCGCGCCCCTCCTCCAGGGCGCGGCCCAGCGCGGTGTCGGGTCGCCGCGCCACCGCCACCGAGGCCAGACGCACGAGCGTCGTGCCCGAGCAGAAGGTCTCGAGGCAGCCGCGGTTCGGGCAGTCGGACTGGCACGGCGGCCCGTCCATGTCGACCACCATGTGTCCCATCTCGGCCCCGCCGCCGATCCACCCGCGGTAGACCTCGCCGCCGATGAGCAGTCCGCCGCCGATCCCGGTGCCGATCGTGAGCAGCACCACCTCGCTGCAGCCCGCGGCGGCGCCCACGCGCGCCTCGCACAGGACCGTGCAGTTGGCGTCGTTGTCGACCACCACCGGCAGCCCCAGCCGCTCGGCCATCACCTCGTGGAAGCGGATGTCGGCGAGCGGCGCGTTGGCCGCCTGGACCGCCATGCCGGTGCGCACGTCGAACGTGCACGGGATGCCGAAGCCGACCGCCTCGATCCCTCCGCCGACGGCGGTCAGGATCTCCTCGACGGCGTCGGACACCATCTGCACGAGGCCGTCCTGGTCCAGACCGTGGATAAGACGGTTGGTACGGTGATGGACGCCCAGGTCGGCGTCGACCGCGCCGGCCAGGAGCTTGGTGCCGCCGAGGTCGACGCCTATGACGCCTCGCTCGACCACGCGGGCCACGATAGCCGATGCCAGAGGAACCGCCCCAGTACACGAAGTACCGCTCTCGCCCCAGGCTGCCGTGGCAACGAGAGGAGAACCTGGCGGAACGAGGCGAGCCGCGCGACCAGCCGCCCAAGCGCCGTCTGTGGCCCTTCCGCCGCCGCACCGACCGGCCACGCAGGAAGATCACGGTCGGCCGCATCGCCGGCTACCTGGCCCTCGGCGTCGTCGCCTGGCTGCTCGTGTCGCTGGTCGTGTTCCTGATCAGCGCCCAGATCCAGTCGTCGAACATCTCCGACGCGGCCGACGCCAAGCTCAGCGGCGGCGGCTACCCGCTCACCTCGCCGAACACGATCCTCGTGCTCGGCTCCGACGCCCGCACGAAGGACACCGCCGAGCCCGGCGCGCAGACGATCGGCGAGCCGAGCCGGTCGGACTCGATCCTGCTCCTGCGCGTCGGCGGCGGCGCCAACGCGCAGCTGAGCGTCCTGCGCGACACGGTGGTCGACATCCCCGGCCACGGACGAGCCAAGATCAACGCCGCCTACGCGATCGGCGGCCCGGCGCTGGCGATCGACACGGTCGAGAGCTACCTGGGCGTGGACGTCAACCACCTCGTCGAGGTCAACTTCGAGAACTTCCCCGAGCTGATCGACGCCCTCGGCGGCATCACCTACACCGGCAACTGCGTGATCTCCAAGATCAACGGCGGCTCGCGCAACGGCGGCTACACGCTGCGGCTCAAGGCCGGCACGCACGAGCTGGACGGCGAGCAGGCGCTCGCGCTCGCGCGCACGCGCAAGAACGACTGCCGCCCGCAGGAGGACGACAAGGCGCGCGCCCGCCGGCAGCAGAAGATCATGAGCGCGATCAAGGACCAGGTGACCTCGTTCGAGACCTTCATCCGCCTGCCGTGGGTGTCATGGGCGGCGCCGCAGGCGATCCGCTCCGACATGTCGGGCCCGACGCTGCTCGGCCTGATCGGCGCCGAGCTGATCGGCGGCGACCCCAAGAAGTACGTGCTGACGCCGAGCGGGAGCACGACCCTTCCCGACGGCGGCGCCGGCCTGGAGGTCGACGACGCCACGAAGGAGGAGGTCGTGGCGCGGTTCATGCAGGGCTGACCCCCGGGCACTCGGGCGGTGAGCGCCCGGGGGCTCCCGGGCGCCCGTGGGTCATGGGCGCCCGGGAAGTCCGGATCTACCAGCGGCGATCGTCGTCGTCGTCCAGGAGCTGAGCGCGGATCTCGCCCGCCGGGCGGGCCGTGCTGTGCACGTTGGCGTAGGTCACGCCGGCGCGCATAGCGTCGAGGAACTCCTCCCACTCGCCGGCCGCGATGCCCTGGCCGGTGGGGCCGACGACGTCATCGCGCCCGGACACCCCGGTCACCGTGCCCTCCCGAAGTGGGCACGTCGCGGTGCCCGCCGGCGGGACGGTCGGGGGGTTGCCGCACAGCCACACGCTGATGCCGCCGGATGTCGCGCGCGCGCCGAAGTGGATATGCGCCTGCGAGACGTCGGTCTCGAAACCGCGATAGGAGAGCCGCCACTGGATCTCGTCGGAGAAGCGGCTGACACGCGCCCTGAACTCGCCGTTGGCGGGCGTCGACAGCGCCTGTGGCGTCTCCTCGTAGCCGGTCAGCCGCTCGCGGACGTCTTTGCCGCCCGTCGCGACGGCGACCCCCACGGCACCGAGCAGCGACATCACTCCGATGGCCAGCACGAGCTTGAGCCTGCGTCGGTTCACCCTTACCCCCTAAGGTCGGATGTGGACCGAGGTGATACGCGCGCAGCGCGCAGGAGGTTCAGAGCCCGGCGAGTTCGGCGATCCGCTCGCGGTGCGCGCTGCCCTCGCCGTACGTGTGGGCGTTCGCCTCGCCGCGCTTGAGGAAGAAGTGCAGGTCGTGCTCCCACGTGAACCCGATCCCGCCGTGGACCTGGAGCGCGGCCCGCGGGACACGGCGCCCGGCGTCGCCCGCATAGGCCTTCGCGCAGGCGGCCGCCAGCGGCGCCGTCTCCGGCTCGTGGTCGAGCGCCCACGCCGCCCAGTAGACCGCCGAGCGGGCGCCCTCGACCTCGAGCAGCATCTGCGCGCACGGGTGCGAGACCGCCTGGTACGTACCGATCGGGCGGCCGAACTGCTTGCGCTCCTTGGCGTAGGCGACGGCCATCTCCATCGCCCGCTCGGCCACGCCGACCGACTCGGCGGCGTTCATCACCATCGCCTGCAGGCGTCCCCGCCCGACGTCCGCGCCGCCCGGGGAACGCTCGCCGCCGGACACCCGGAACAGCCGCCGGGTGGGATCGAGCGCCGGCGCGGGCTCGACCGAGGGCCCAGTGACCGCCGAGCCTTCCCAGTCGACCAGCACCTCGGCGAACCCGGCGTCGAAAGACAGCCCGTCGATCACCACCGCGCCTCGCTGTCCGTCCGACAGCGAGGCGCCGAGCAGCCCCGCCGCCCACGTCGACTGCAGCGGCGTCGGCGCCAGCGCGTAGCCGAGCTCCTCCGCCACCACGATCATCTCGACCGTCCCGAGCTCGGCGATCTCCGGCCAGCCGAGCTCGACCATCTCGCTCCACTGCGCGTCGGTGAACCCGCGGTCGTCCTCGAGCGCCAGCCGCCGCACCTCGGCGAGCGGATAGCGGGCAGCCAGGAACTCTCGCGCCGTGGACTTGATCGTCCGCTGATCGTCCGAGAGATCGAAGTTCACGAGGCTCGCGGCAGTCCGAGGACGCGCTCGGCGACGATGTTCTTGAGGATCTCGGTGGTGCCGCCCTCGATCGAGTTCGCGCGGGCCCGCAGGAAGCGGTACTGCCACGGCCCGTCGGCCACCACGGCCTTCGGGCCGGCGACGTCCATCGCCAGCTCGGTCAGGCTCTGATTGACCTCGGCCCAGTGCCACTTGCCGAGCGAGCCCTCAGGACCCGGCGCGCCGCGCTTCATCGTCGCCGTCAGGCCGCGGTAGGCGTTCAGCCGCAGGACCTGCGACTCGGCGTACAGCTGCGCGAACCGGCGGCGCACCACCATGTCGCCGGCCAGTCCCACCGCCTGGATGTGGTCGCGCAGCTCGCGCAGGGCGACCTGCACGCGGACCTGGAGCGCGAACGCGAGCCCCGCCCGCTCGTGCATGAGCGTCGTGATCGCGACCGGCCAGCCGTTCCCCTCGCCGCCGACGATGTTCTCGTCCGGGATCCGCGCCTCCTCGATGAACAGCTCGTTGAACTCGGGCTCGCCGGTGATCTGGACGAGCGGCCGGACCTCGACGCCGTCCTGCTCCATGTCCATCAGGAAGTACGTCAGGCCGCGGTGCTTGGGCGCCTCCGAGTCGGTCCGCGCCACCAGCATGCACCACTTCGCCTCGTGCGCGTAGGTCGTCCACACCTTCTGGCCGGTGACGACCCACTCGCGGCCGTTGCGGACGGCGCGGGTCTTGAGCGAGGCGAGGTCCGACCCCGACTCCGGCTCCGAGAACCCCTGGCACCAGATCTCGTCGGCCGACAGGATCGGCGGCAGGTACCGCTGCTTCTGCTCCTCGGTGCCGTGCGCGATCACGGTCGGCCCGCCCATCGCCAGGCCGAGCACGTTGGCCATCGACGGCGCGCCCGCGCGCGCGACCTCTTCGAAGAAGATCGCCTGCTCGACCAGGGTGGCGCCGGCGCCGCCGTACTCGGTCGGCCAGCTCAGGCCCGCCCAGCCGCGCTCGTTCAGCGCCCGCTGCCAGGCGCGCCGGAACGTGAACAGCGCGGCGTCGGAGTCCGGCTCGGGACCGGGGTTGTTGGCCTCTATCCAGCTGCGGACGGAGTCACGGAACTCGCGCTCCTGCGGGGAGAGGCTCAGATCCATGGACCGCGGAAGGTACCGGCTCGAGCCTCTGGGCACGTCGTCTGGCCGCGAGCGCAACGCCGCCGAGGATCAGAGCGAGGCCGACGACCGCGGCGACGGTGACCTCCTCGTCGAGGAAGACCGCGCCGTAGAACAGGGCCACGCCCGGCGCCAGGTAACTGACGAGCGAGCCGCGGCCGGCCCCGACCTCGGCGATCAACTTGTAGAAGATGACGAACGCAAGCGCGGTGCCGAGAGCGCCGAGCACCAGGACCGCGAGCACGGCGCGCAGCCCCGGGGCCTCGCTGGGCGTCGTCGCCGCGGCGATCGGCAGCGTGACGACGGCGGCGACCGAGAGCGAGATGAACGACGTCTGCACCGCGCTGAGACCCTTGTACGGGCCCTTGACCACGAAGCCGGACAGCGCGTAGAGGATCGCCGCGCCGATCATCGCCATCGCGCCGAGGAACTGCCACAGCGAGTGGATCGACTCGACGCCGACCACGAGCGCCACGCCCGCCAGCCCGCCCACGAGGCCGACGGCCTGCCGGCGGTCGATCCGCTCGGACGGGTCGATGAAGGGGGCGAGCATCGCGACGAACAGCGCGGCGGGCGAGATCAGCACCGCGGTCAGGCCCGACGGCACCTCGAGCTCGCCGAACGTGATCAGGAGGAACGGCAGCACGACGGCGATCATTCCGAGGGCGAGCGCCCAACCCGGGCGCCGGCGCATGTCGGCGAACGCGCCGGCGGCGGTGCCGCGCAGCGCCACGAGCAGCACGAGCGCCGCGATCGCGGTTCGAGCCCACACGATCATCGGGGCGCTGAAGTCCTCGAGCGCGTACTTGATGAGGAGGTAGGAGCCGCCCCAGATCGCGGAGAGCGCGGCGAGAAGTCCGATCTGGCGTGGCGTCACGTGAGCCAGTGTGGCAGCCGGACGCCCTCAGCGGAAATGACGATTCCGCCTGTAAGGGATAAGCGGGGCTTATAGCTATCTAAGGCGCAGTAGCGCATATCAATCCTTTGCGGCGGGCTTGGAGTCCGACTTCGAGTCCTTCGTCTTCGCGTCGTGCTTGTCGGCGCCCTTCTCGGCCGACTTCTCGGTCTCGCGCTTGCGCTTGGCGGTGCCGTAATCGGTGTTGTAGAAGCCGGAGCCCTTGAAGTGGACCGCGATCGGGTGAAACACCCGCTGGACCGGCGCGCCGCAGATCTCGCAGTGCGTCACCGGGTCGTCGGTGATCTTCTGCATCACCTCTAACAAATGGCCTTCCTCGCACCGGTACTCGTAGATCGGCATTGCGGCGGCCGAGTATAGGCTCCGGCCCCATGGCCGCCCCCACCATGGACGCCGTCGTCGCCCTCTGCAAGCGACGCGGCCTGATCTTCCCGGCGTCTGAGATCTACGGCGGGATCGCCAACACCTACGACTACGGTCACTACGGCGTGCTGCTCAAGAAGAACGTGATCGACGCCTGGTGGAAGGCCATGATCCAGGAGCGCGAGGACGTCGTGGCGCTCGACTCGGCGATCATCCAGCACCCGCGCACCTGGGAGGCCTCGGGGCACCTGGCCGGCTTCACCGACCCGCTGGTCGACTGCCGGGTGTGCGGGCAGCGCTTCCGCGCCGACCATCTCGGCGACCTGCAGTGCCCCCGCAAGCCCTCCAAGCACCCCGGCGAGGGGCCCGAGTGCGACCTCACCGACGCGCGCGCGTTCAACCTCATGTTCGAGACGACGATCGGCCCCGTGCAGGAGGCGGGCGCGACCGTCTACCTGCGGCCCGAGACCGCGCAGGGCATCTTCCTCGACTTCAAGACCACGCTCCAGTACGCGCGCCGCAAGCCGCCGTTCGGCATCGCCCAGGTCGGCAAGTCGTTCCGCAACGAGATCACGCCCGGCAACTTCATCTTCCGCACGCTCGAGTTCGAGCAGATGGAGATGGAGTTCTTCGTGCCTCCCGACCAGGCGCAGCAGTGGTACGACTACTGGCGCCAGGCGCGGCTCGACTGGTACGTCTCGCTCGGCATCGACCGCGAGCGCCTGCGGCTGCGCGATCACGATGCCGAGGAGCTCTCGCACTACTCGTCCGCCACCGCCGACGTCGAGTACCTGTACCCGATCGGCTGGTCCGAGCTCGAGGGCGTCGCCAACCGCGGGGACTTCGACCTCACCCAGCACTCGAGGTTCTCCGGCGACAAGCTCGAGTACTTCGACCCGAACACGAAGGAGCGCTACGTCCCGCACGTGATCGAGCCGGCGGCCGGCGTCGGTCGCACGATGCTGGCGCTGCTGTGCGACGCCTACGACGAGGACGAGCTGGGCGGCGAGAAGCGCACGGTCATGCGGCTGCACCCGGCGATGGCGCCGGTCAAGGTCGCCGTCCTCCCGCTCCTGCGCAAGGACGGCCACCCCGAGCGCGCGCGTGAGATCTACGAGGAGCTGCGCACCCACGTCAGCGCCGAGTACGACGAAGGCGGCCACATCGGCCGCCGCTACCGGCGCCAGGACGAGATCGGCACCCCGCTCGCGGTCACGATCGACCACCAGACGCTCGAGGACGACACCGTCACGCTCCGCGACCGCGACACCCTGAAGCAGGAGCGCGTGCCGGCCGCCGAGCTCGTCGACCGCGTGCGAGACGTCACAGGATGAGCGTCGCCGCCGATCAGGTCACGTACGAGGACCTGTACCGGCGCTGGGAGCGCAGCCACTGGCGCGCGACCGAGATCGACTTCGGCCAGGACCGGGTCGACTGGCGGGAGGGCTTCTCCGACCTCGAGCGCCGCGCCGCCCTGTGGAACTACGCGATGTTCTTCCACGGCGAGGACTCGGTCGCCGACAACCTGTCCCCGTTCATCGACGCCGCGCCGCGCGAGGAGCAGAAGTACTTCCTCACCACCCAGCAGGTCGACGAGGCCCGTCACGCGGTGTTCTTCAACCGCTTCATGCACGAGGTGGTGGAGCGCGGCGACGGCACGATCTCCGGCGCGCTGGAGGCGACGCGGCCGGAGCTCACCTGGGGCTTCGTGAAGACCTTCAAGCTGCTCGACAGGGTCGTCGGCGAGCTGCGGCGCGACCGCTCGCGCACCAAGCTCGCGCAGGCCGTGACGATGTACCACTTCGTCGTCGAGGCGACGCTGGCGCAGCCGGGCCAGCACTTCATCTCCGACTACCTGGCGGCGCGCGATCTGCTGCCCGGCTTCCGCGCCGGCATGCACAAAGTCTCGCTCGACGAGCAGCGCCACATCGGCTTCGGCGTCAAGCTGCTGCGCGACCTCGCGCTCGAGGACCCCGAGGTGCCGGACGCCGTCGCCGAGCAGCTGCGCGCGGTCACGCCGGTCTCGCTCGCGGTGTTCGTCCCGCCCGGCTGGGACACGCGCTACGTCGAGTGCTTCGGCTTCACGCTCGAGCAGATCTACGAGGAGGCGGCGCGCTCGTTCGAGGCCAAGTTCCGCGCCGCCGGGCTGCCGATCGAGGAGCTGCCGGGCCCGCAGATCATGCCGATGGACCTCCCGGCGCGGGCGCGTGCCGAGCGCGGGCTGGCGATGCTGCGCGCCGGCTATCTCGGCGAGCGCAACGGCGGCCCGGCGCGCGACCCGGAGGCGATGGCGATGCTGTTCGACAGCATCCGCCGCAACGTCGACGTGCGGCGAGCGCCGGCCGGGGCGTTCGTGCTCCAGTGGGAGTTCGACGACGCCGAGCCGTGGCACGTGCGGATCGACGACGGCGCCACGGCCGCGGCGCCCGGGCGGGCGCCACACGTGGACGTCGAGCTGCGCTGCCGCTTCGAGGACTGGATCGACGTGCTCTCCGGCCGGACCGACCCGCGCACGGCGGTGCTCACCGGCCGCCTGCGGCCGCGCGCGAAGCCGCGGGCGCTGTGGCGCGCGCGTGGTCTGTTCAGCGGGTGAGCAGCGTGCGGGCGGCGGTCGTGGCCGCCCGCAACGAGGGCCCATGGTCGTGCTCGGGCTCCCCCAGCAGCCGCAGCGCGAGCCCGTCGGCGAGCGAGAGCAGCGCCGCCGCCACCGCCTCCGGCTCGTCGGCCAGCCGCACCGCTCCCTGCTCCTGCCGCGCCGTCAGCAGCTCGGCCAGGCGCGCGCGTGTGGCACGCTGCAGCGCGGCGAACTCGACGGCGATCTCCGGTTTGCGGCGGCCGGACGTGAACAGCTCGAACACCAGCGCCACGAGGCCGGGGTCCTGGTCCACGAGGTCCTCGAGCGAGTGCACGAGCACCTCGATCACCTCGTCCGCCGTATGGGCCTCGGCGAGCGCGCGGTCGAGCGCCGCCATGCGGAGGTCGGTGTCGCGCCGCACGACCTCGGCGAGCAGCCGCTCCTTGGTGCCGAAGTGGTAGTGCAGGAGGCCGCGCGAGACGCCGGCCTCGCGGGCGACGTGGTCGAAGGTCGCGCCGGCGGCGCCCCGTGCAGCCACGGAGCGCCGCATGGCTTCGATGATTCTTGTGCGTCGCGGCCTCGATGCCCTGTATCGTCGCCGAAAGGCAGGAGCTTGCGACTGCCTTGGCAGGCGAAACCTCTACTTGCGCGCGACGGTCCGGTACCGCTTGACGGCCAGCGGAGCGAACAGCACGGTCAACACCGTGCACCAGATGAACGACATCCAGATGTCGGTGTTGGCCGGCGTGTTCAGCCACAGCGACCGCACGGCGTCCGAGATCGTCGTGAACGGGTTGGCCTCGGCGAACTGCCGCAGCCCGTCGGGCATCGACTCCGCCGGCACGAACACCGACGAGGCGAACGTGAGCGGGAAGATCAGCGTGAAGCCGATCGAGTTCGCCGTCTCGGGCGTTGACGAGTACAGGCCGATGAGGGCGAAGATCCACGAGAACGCGTAGCCCAGGTACAGACAGAGGACGAGCCCGAGGATGATCTCGCCGGCCGTCGCGTCGATGAAGTTGAACCCGGCGGCGAAGCCGACCGCGAGCAGCACCACGAGCGACAGGCAGTTCAGGACGATGTCGGAGGACGTACGCGCCGTCAGCACCGCCGCGCGCGACATCGGGAGCGAGCGGAAGCGGTCGATCAGGCCCTTCTTGACGTCCTCGGACAGGCCGAGCGCCGTCACGAACCCGCCGAACGCGATCGACTGGACGATGATGCCCGGCATCAGGAAGTCGACATAGTCGAAGCCCGGCGTCTGGATCGCGCCGCCGAACACATAGACGAACAGCAGCACGAACATCACCGGCTGGACCGTGTACGCGATCAGCAGATCGGGCTGGCGCGGGATCCGCATCAGGTTGCGCTTCGCGAGGACGACGGTGTCCTCGACGCTCATCGAAACCGAGCTCATGCGGCCGCGGCCTCCTTCTCCTCCTCGGGCTCCCCGGTCGTGTCTTCGGCGGCGTGGCCGGTAAGGGCGATGAACACGTCGTCGAGCGTCGGGCGGTGGAGCGAGATGTCGTCGATCCCGACGCCGGCCGCGTCGAGCTTGCGCACGGCCTCGGGGATGACGCCGTGGCGCGGGCGCACCGGCGCGTGGACGACGCCGTCCTCCGCGGTCACACGGTCCAGGCACATCTCGGCCAGGGCTGCGATCGCGGTGGCTGCGTCGGCGGGGTCCTCGAGCTTGATGTCGAGCCGCTCGCCGCCGATCTGCGCCTTGAGCTCGTCCGAGGTGCCCGTGGCGATCACGCGGCCGTGGTCGATCACCACGATCCGGTCGGCGAGCCGGTCGGCCTCGTCGAGGTACTGGGTGGTGAGGAGCACCGTGGACCCTGCCGCCGCCCGCGACTCGATCGTCTCCCACATGCCGAGGCGGCTGCGCGGGTCGAGCCCCGTGGTCGGCTCGTCCAGGAACAAGACCGGCGGGCGGGCCACGAGCGCCGCCGCCAGGTCGAGCCGGCGCCGCATGCCGCCGGAGTAGGTCTTTGCCGGCCGCTTGGCGGCCTCCGTCAGCTCGAACCGCTCGAGCAGCTCGTTCGCCCGCTCCCGCGACGCGGACTTGCCGAGGTGGTAGAGACGGCCCACCATCTCCAGGTTCTCGAACCCGGTGAGGTTCTCGTCCACGGCCGCGTACTGCCCCGCCAGGCCGATCTTGGCCCGCAGCTCCGCGGCGTGGCGCTTCACGTCGAGCCCGGCGACCCGGGCCGTTCCCGCGTCGGCCTCGAGCAGGGTGGTGAGGATCCGCACCGCGGTGGTCTTGCCCGCGCCGTTGGGCCCGAGCAGGCCGAGCACACTGCCCGTGCGCGCGGCGAAATCGATGCCGTCGAGGGCCCGTACCGAGCCATACGACTTCTCGAGCCCCTCGACGACGATCGCATCATCGGTCATGCAGGCCAAGCTAGAGGACGCCCGAAGCGGATTCACTACGGTTTGGCACACTGTTGCGGTGGAAGAGCGGCGCCCGCGCCCCAAGCTGATCGAGAAGCTCGAGGCGCAGCGCGAGACGCACCGCGAGCGCGGCCGCCTGTTCCGGATCGGCTTCGGGCTGGTCGGCATCGTCGTGCTGGTGGGCGGTCTGGTCATGCTGGTGACGCCCGGGCCGGCGTTCGTGCTGATCCCGATCGGCCTGGCGATGCTGTCGCTCGAGTTCGTGTGGGCCGAGCGGCTGCTCGAGAAGTCGCTCGAGCAGGCGCAGATCGCTCAGGAGAAGGCGGCGCAGACGACCGGCACGCAGCGCGTCCTCGCCGGGCTCGCGACCGCGCTCGTGATCGGCGCGTGCGTGCTCGCCGTGCTGTGGTGGGACATCCCGCTGCTGCCGGACAGTTAGGTGCCCGGCAGCAGGGTGCAGTCCGTCAAGTGGTTGTCGCGGCCTCGCTCGGGGGTGTCGACGCCGCGGTCGTCGAGCTGTACTCGAACTCCTCCTCGGCGCCGAACAACGCGTCGAGCACCTTCTTGCGCAGGCCCTCGCTGACCGCGAGCGCTACGCCGGCGGTGACGACGACGAGCAGCAGCAGCCTGCCGATGCCTCCGCTCTTCTTCTTCTTCGGCTCGCGCAGCGCGTAGCCCGCGTCCTTGATCGACTCGGCGACGGACTTGAGCTCCTTCTGGAGCTTCCTGTCGTCGAAGATCTGGTTCGTCGGCGACTTGCCGTTGCTGAGCCGCCCGTAGGCCTTGCGCGCCGACGTGTAGGCGTCGGTGATGTTGTGGCGCAGATCCTCGTCCTCCATGATGCGTCGGACGTACGGGTTGTTGCGCGCCTTCATGGCCGCGGCCTGAGCCTGCTGGGCTTTGCTCTGGTTTTTTGCCATACCGCCTCCGAGTCCGTTTGTCACGAGCATACCCGCGATGGGGAGCCGTCAACGGCGCCGCGCGCCGTCTGACAACGCCTGCTCGAACACCTCGCCGATCTCCCCCACCCAGACGAAGTCCATGTCCTTGCGCAGCGGCTCCGGGAGGTCCTCGAGATCGAGCTCGTTGCGGCGCGGCGCCACCACGCGCCGGATGCCGGCCCGCTGCGCAGCCAGCGCCTTCTCCTTCAGGCCTCCGATCGGGAGCACCTGGCCCGTCAGCGTGAGCTCCCCGGTCATCGCCACGTCGTCGCGCACCGGCCGGCCCGAGACCAGCGACATCAGCGCCGTCGCCATCGTGATCCCGGCGCTCGGCCCGTCCTTCGGGATCGCCCCCGCCGGCACGTGTACGTGGACGTCGTGCTTGGCGAACCAGTCGTCCGGCATGTCGGAGTGGCCGCGCACGTAGGACAGCGCCGCCTCGGCCGACTCGCGCATCACATCCCCCAGCTGGCCGGTGATCGTGAGCCTGCCCTTGCCCGGCATGGCGGAGGCCTCGACGAACAGCACGTCGCCGCCGACCGGCGTCCACGCCAGCCCGGTGGCGACTCCCGGCTCGGCGGTCCGGCGGCGGACGTCGGGCTGGAAGCGCGGGCGCCCGAGCAGCTCGCGCACGCGCGGCGCGGTGATCGACATCTTGCGCTCGAGCGTGCCGAGCGCGACCTCGAGCGCGACCTTGCGGCACGCCGCGCCGATCTCGCGCTCGAGGCTGCGTACGCCGGCCTCGCGCGTGTACGAGCCGATGATCGCCTTCAGCCCGGCGTCGCTGAACGCGACCTGCGAGCGCTTGAGCCCGTTGCGCTCGATCTGGCGCGGCACGAGGTAGCGCTTGGCGATCTGGAGCTTCTCCTCCTCGGTGTAGCCGGCGAGCGCGATCACCTCCATGCGGTCTCGCAGCGGGCCGGGGACGCGGTCCATGTCGTTCGCCGTGCAGATGAACATCACGCGGCTGAGGTCGAACGGGACGTCGAGGTAGTGGTCGCGGAACGTCGCGTTCTGCTCGGGGTCGAGCACCTCGAGCATCGCGCTCGCGGGGTCGCCTCGGTAGTCGGTGCCCAGCTTGTCGATCTCGTCGATCATGAACACCGGGTTGTGCGACTCGGCGTCGCGCAGGGCGCGGATGATCGTCCCCGGCATGGCGCCGATGTAGGTGCGGCGGTGGCCGCGGATCTCGGACTCGTCGCGCACGCCGCCGACGCTGATGCGCTCGAACCTGCGGCCGAGCGCGCGCGCGACCGACTGGCCGAGCGAGGTCTTGCCGACCCCGGGCGGGCCGGCGAAGCAGAGAATGCTGCCGCGGGCGTCCGGCTTGAGCTTGCGGACGGCGAGGAACTCGAGGATGCGGTCCTTGACCTTCTCGATGTCGTAGTGGTCGGCGTCGAGCACCTCGCGCGCGTGCCCGAGGTCGAGGTTGTCCTCGGTGCCCTTGTTCCAGGGCAGCGACGCCATCCACTCGAGGTAGTTGCGGATCACGCCGTGCTCCGCGGCCGCCTGCGGGAGCTTCTCGAGCCGGCTGAGCTCGCGGTCGACCTGCGTGCGCACCTGCTCCGGCAGGTCGAGCTCCTGCAGCGTCGAGCGCAGCTCGCCGACCTCGGCCTCGCCCGGGTCCTGCTCGCCGAGCTCCTCCTGGATCGCCTTCATCTGCTGGCGCAGGACCCACTCGCGCTGGCCCTTCTCCATCTCGGCGTTGACCTGGCTCTGGATCTTCGAGCCGATCGCGACGATGTTCAGCTCACGCGCGAGGATCTCGGACAGGCTGCGCAGGCGGCGGCCGACGTCGACCTCCTCGAGCAGCGCCTGGCGCTCCTCGGTGCTGATCCGCAGCGCACCCGCGATCAGGTGGCTGAGCGTGGACGGGTCGTCGAGGTTGGCGACCGCCATCTGCAGCTCCTCGGGGAGGTACGGGACCTCCTCGATGATCTGGCTGAACGTCTGCTGGACGTTGCGAATCAGCGCGGTCAGCTCGGGGCCCTCGTGGACGACGTCGGGCAGCTCTTCGACGCGTGCGGCCAGGTACGGCTCGGTCCCGAGCCACTCGACGATGCGGACGCGCTGACCGCCCTGGACGAGGATCCTCAGCGAGCCGTCGGGCACCTTGAGCATGCGCGCCACCATGCCGGCGACGCCGACGTCGTAGAGCTGGTCGGGGGCCGGCGCGTCGACCTCCGGCTCGCGGCCGGCGACCATCACCAGCATCCGGTTGCCGACCAGCACGTCGTTGACGAGCCGCACCGAGCGCTCCTGCCCGATCGCCAGCGGCGTCAGCGTGTCGGGGAACGTGACGCTGTCGCGCAGCGGGAGGACCGGCAGCTCGGCGGGCAGCGTGGCGTCCGGGGGCGGCTGCGCCCCGTCGCCGCCTACGACGTCGATCATTCGGCCTCGCTGCGCTGCTGGATCGGCACCGTGCGGGCCTCCGCCGGGCGGGCGATCGGCAGCTCGACGGTCAGCATCCCGTCCTCGTAGGAGGCGCTCGCGGCCTCGGGGTCGACGTCGACGCCGAGGGCGACGACGCGCCGGAACGGGCCGTGCTCGACCTCGAGCTGCTGGTAGACGCGCTCCTGTCCGCCCTCGGGGCGGCGGTGGCCGGCCAGCACGAGCTCGCGGCCGCGGATCTGGAGCTCGATCTCGCTCGGATCGATGCCGGCGAGGTCGGCCCGCACCACCGCCCGCGGGGGGTCGGCGGTGTAGTAGACGTCGACGGCGGGGCTGAACCCGCCGCGGCGGGAGGGCGCCAGGCGGCGGTCGAAGACGTCGCCGAACAGCTCGTCCATGTCCCGCCGCATGCGCTCGAAGTTGGCGAACAGGTCCCGCTCGTGTGGCACGAGGGGAAGGCTAGCTATTGGTGCGCTATCCACGAACTGCAACTGCGCTGGGTAGGGCAGCGGGGAGCCCACCACGCGGCCGAATCCGGACGTCTCCGGTGATCGCCGCGAACTATGTGCGATTGGCCTCGGTTTCCGGGGCCTAACGCACATAGTTCGGGCACGCCGGCACACCCGTCGCCCTACCCAGCGCAGTTGAAGTTCGCCTGAGGTGGCGCTCAGACCGTGTAGACCGCGCCCTCGTGGGCGATCTCGACCGGCCCGCCGAAGCTGCGCTCGGCCTCGCGGCGCGCCCACTCGGCGTCGAGCTCGTCGGAGATGTGGGTGAGGACGAGCCGGCGGGCTCCGGCGCGGCGGCCGTGGTCGCCGGCCTCCCCCGGGGTCAGGTGCCCGCGCGGGCCCTCGCGCTCGGGGCGCGGGAGGGTGGCCTCGATCAGCAGCAGGTCGGTGTCGCGTGCGAAGGCGCACAGGTCGTCGCTGGGCGCGCTGTCGGCGCTGTAGGTCAGGCGGCGGCCGGCGGCCGCGAACTCGACCGCCTGGGTGGGCAGGAAGTGCGGAACGGGCTGGAACGCGACCTCGAACGGTCCCACCTGCAGCGGCAGGCCGGGGTCGTACTCCTCGAGCATGAACCCGGTCTCGATGTGCTGCTCGCGCATGCCGGTCGCCGTGCACAGGCTCCGGAACGCGTCCCGGGCGCCGGGCGGCGCATGCAGCGGCGGGCGCGGCGGGGACTCGGTGCCCGGCCAGCCGTCGACCGGGACCGGCTGATGCCGCGGCGCGTAGACGAGCGCGCAGGCGTACGGGACGAGGTCGAGGATGTGGTCGGCGTGGAGGTGGGAGACCACCACCGCGTCGACGTCCGCATAGTCGACGACCGCGCGCAGCTTGCCCAGCACGCCGCTGCCGCAGTCGAGCAGCACGCGAGTTCCCTCGGCCTCGACGAGATAGCCGCTGCACGCGCCGCCGGCATCCTGCCAAGAAGGCGACTTCCCGAGCACCCTCAGCTCCACGGCGACCAGCCTAACCCCCGTGGGCCGCTCGCGGCCAGTCGCGTGCGCAACCTCACAACCGGCGGCGGCCGAAGCCGTCCCCGGATACGCGCCGCGGCCCGATGGGTGTCGAAGCCGCCCGTCAACGGATGCGCGTTGCCGTCACGCGTGCAGCGCGGCTTGCTCCTGCGCGGTCGGGAACTGCCAGGCGGCCTGCCGGCGGCGCTCCTGGCGGAACACGAAGCGCAGCTGGCTCGGCGGCCGCAGCCCCTCCGGCGTGTCGGGCCGGAACGTCGCGCACGGCTGATCGAGCTGCAGCGCGCAGAGCCCGTTGCTGCCGAAGAAGCAGTCGTCGCACGTCACCTTGCGACCCTTGCCGCGTGTTTCCACCCCGAGCCTTTCCCTCATTGGACCGTCAACCGGACGGCCTCAAGCAAAGCCGCTCTGACTCGGCGCCGCAAGGCCCGTGTTCGCAAAACGCACGGAGTTCTCGTCTACCCCGCAAATACCCTCCAAAGGGATGAAAAAAGCGCTGCCTGCGACCTGCCGACCCCGCACCGTGGGTGTTTTTCCTCGCCGCCCGACGGGAAGCGACGGACGATGCGTCTCCTGGTGACCGGTGTCTCCGGCTACGTCGGCGCCGCGCTCGTGCCGCGCCTCCAGGCCGCCGGCCACGAGGTCCGCGGCTTCGCCCGCTCGCACGAGCGGGTGACCGCCGCCCGCGTGGCGCTCGACGACGTCGTGCTCGGCGACGCGATCAGCGGCGCCGGGCTGGCCCGCGCGCTCGACGGCGTCGACGCCGCCTACTACCTCATCCACTCCATGGAAGGCCCGGCCAACAGCCGCTTCCCGGACCAGGAGCGGCGCGCGGCCGACAGCTTCGCCACCGCCGCCCGCGCCGCGGGCGTCCGCCGCGTCGTCTACCTCGGCGGGCTCGTGCCGCAGGAGGGCGTCGCCTCGCGCCACCTGGCGTCGCGCCTGGCCGTAGAGCGCGCGCTGCTCGAGGCCGCCGACGAGCCGATCGCCCTGCGCGCCTCGATCGTCGTCGGCGCCCGCTCCCGGTCGTTCCGCTTCCTCGTACGGCTGATCGAGCGCCTGCCGGTGCTCGCCCTGCCCGCCTGGCGCGTCAACCGCACCCAGCCGATCGACGGCCGCGACGTGCTCGAGTTCCTCGTCCGCGCCGCCGACGCGCCCGCCCGGCTGGCCGGCCGCTCGTACGACCTCGCAGGGCCGGACGCCATGACCTACCAGGAGCTGATCGAGCGGATCGCCGACCACATGCTGGTCGACCGCCCCGCGATCGGGCTCGGCTTCTCGCTGACCCCGGTCGCCTCGGTGGTCGCCGCCGCCGTGGCCGCCGAGGACCCTGGCTTCATCGGCCCGCTGATGGAGTCGCTGGAGGAGGACCTGCTGCCGCGTGACGATGACGCGGCACGGGCCTTCGGCGTTAGGTTGCACTCGTTCGACGCAGCCGTCGAGCGCGCCCTGCGCGACTGGGAGACGATCGAGGAGGTGGCCGCCAAGTGACGCTGGTGACGGCGTCGATCGAGATCGACGCACCGCGCGAGCGGGTCTACGACTTCATGCTCGACCCGGCGAACCTCCACGAGTGGGTGACGATCCACCGGCGGGTGAACTCGCGCGACGCCGGCGAGCCGCGCGAGGGCTTCGAGATGAACCAGACGCTGTGCCTGCGCGGCGCGAACTTCCGGGTCCACTGGACGCTCACCGAGGCCGAGCGGCCGGACCGCGCCACATGGGAGGGTCGCGGCCCGGCGCATTCGTATGCGCGCACGAGCTACGCGCTCCACGACAACGGCGGCGCCACGCGGTTCGAGTACGAGAACGAGTTCAAGGCGCCCGGCGGCATCCTCGGCGCCGCCGCGAGCCGGATGGCGATCGGCGGCCTGCCGGAGCGCGAGGCGCGGCGCACCCTCCAGCGGCTCAAGACGCTGCTGGAGAACGGGCGCGGCTAGCCGTGCTGGGACCGCAGCGTCGCTTCCTGCTGTGCCTGACCGCCCTGGCGGCGCTGAGTGTCGGCGCCCAGGCGGTCACCGGCGTCAGCGAGCTGGCGCTGTATCTGACGCCGCTGTTCCTGATCGCGTCGCTGCTGCTGTGCGGGCGCTACGTCGGCGAGGAGAAGATCGTCGCCCGCTGGCGGGCGGCCGTCGCCGTCACCAGGCGCCCGCGCCGGCGCGCCCTGCGGTGGCGCCCGCGCACGCTCCCGGCCGTGCGCTCCCAGCTCCTCGAGGGCTCCTTCGACGTCCGCGGGCCGCCGGCCCAAGTCGCGCCGGCCGCCTGACCACGTCGGGCGGCGGGCGCACCCTGCCTGCCAACCGACGACGTCAAGGAGTACCGAGCAGTGCCATATCCCAGAAACGGGCCGCGTGCCTTCGCGGCCGCCGTCGCCGCGGCGCTCGCGCTGCCGGCGGCCGCGTCCGCCCATGTGACGCTCCAGCCGTCCACCGTCCCGGCGGACGGCTTCACGCGACTGGACGTGCGCGTTCCGAACGAGCGCGACGACGCGAGCACGGTGAAGGTCGACGTCCGGCTCCCGCCGGGCTTCGCGTTCGTGTCCTACGAGCCGCAACCGGGCTGGAAGGTCACGGTCCGGCGCGAGAAGCTCGACGAGCCGATCGAGGTCGAGGGCGGCTTCGAGGTCGACGAGCAGGTCGCCCAGATCACCTGGTCGGGCGGCCGCATCGGCCCGGGCCAGTTCGTCGACTTCGGGCTCTCGCTGCGGATGCCGGACGGCGAGGCCGGCGAGAAGCTCACCTTCAAGGCCCTCCAGACCTACGACGACGGCGAGGTCGTCCGCTGGATCGGGCCCGAGGACGCCGAGGAGCCGGCACCGGTGGTCACGCTCACCGCGGCGGGGTCCGGCGGGGGCCACGGCGCGCCCGGAGCCGACACTGCTGTCTCGTCCTCCGACGACGCCGCAGGCGCCGCCGAGAACACCTCGGCGCCCGCCGAGACCACCACCGACGACGGCGGCGACGGCCTCGCGATCGCCGCGCTCGTGGTCGCCGCCCTCGCGCTCGCCGCCGCCGCGGTGGCGGCGTTCCGCCCCCGACGCAAGGAGCTCGCATGATCGCCCGTGTCACCGCGGTGGCCGTCACCGGCCTCGCCCTCGCGACCGCCGCGCCCGCCGCCGCGCACGTCGGCGTCAAGTCCTACTCGCCGAAGCGCGGCAGCACCGCGTCGCGCTCGCTCGAGCGCGTGGCGGTCACCTTCAAGGGTCGTATCACCGACGGGAAGCTGACCGTCCGCGGCGGCAACGGCAACAAGGTGTCGATCGGCAGCGGCAGCGTCGCCGCAGGCAAGCGCACGATCCGGGTGCGGCTGCGGGACGGCCTCGCGAAGGGCCGCTACCGGGCCACGTTCAGCGCGCTGCACACCGACGGCCACGTGATGACCAGGTCCTGGAACTTCAACCTGAACTGAGACGACGATGAAGACCACACTCGCCGCGCTGACCGCGGCCGCCGCCCTCGCCATCCCCGCCGCCGCGGGGGCGCACGTCACGCTCCAGCCGCGCCAAGCGGTCGCGGGCTCGTTCTCCAAGCTCGACGTCCGCGTCCCGAACGAGCGCGACAACAAGGGCACGATCAAGGTCGACCTGCGGCTGCCGGACGGCTTCTACTTCCTCTCCTACCAGAAGGTCCCGGGCTGGACGGCGCGCGTGTACAGGCGCACGCTCGACCGGCCGGTCGACCTCGGCGGCTTCGCGGTCGACGAGCGGTACACCCGGATCGTGTGGCGCGCGAAGAAGCCGAAGCGCGACCGCATCGCGCCGGGCCAGTTCCAGGACTTCCCGCTTTCGGTCCGCGTCCCGGACGGCGCCGCGGGAACCCAGCTCGTCTTCCGCGCGTTCCAGACCTACCAGGGCGGCGAGCGCGTGGCATGGACCGGGGCACCGGACGCCGACGAACCGGCCCCGCGCGTCACGCTCCTGGCGCCCGAGGAGGACTGACAGAGCAGGCCGCGAGCCACGAGATCCGCGGCGAGGAGCTGACCTCACACCTGTTCGAGACGGAGGATTGCGCGTACGCGGTGCAATCCCTTTTGCGCGAAACCGCGGACGAGGCTATTTTTGTTGGTAAGTTGTAACCGTCACATTCACCGCGCGCGGCGGAAGCGCGCTCCACCAGATTTGAGGGCAGAGGTGGCAGACTTCCTCGACGAGAAGCGCAAGGAGATCCAGGACCGGCTGAAGGAGCTGCGGCCGATGGTGGATGAGTTCCACCGCCTCGAGGCCGCCGAGCGCGCCCTGTCGGGCATGGAGGCCAAGCCCGCTCCCGGCACACCGACGCGCCGCCGGCGGTCGTCCTCCTCGTCCAACGGCCGCCGCGGGCGCCCGCGCGGCTCTGGTACGCGCGCCGCTCAGGCGCTGCAGCTGGTCGGGGAGCGGCCCGGCATCAGCATCCCCGAGCTGGCCGAGGCCATGGGGATCAAGCAGAACTACCTGTACCGGGTGATGCCGGGGCTCGCCGAGGAGGGCAAAGTCACGAAGTCAGGGCGTGGCTGGCATCTACGCAACTAGTCCGAGTTCCCGCACCGAATCGCGCTCTTCCTTCAACTCGTCAACCGTGCGGTCGATCCGCTCGCGTGAGAAGTCGGGCACGTCGAGGTCCTCGACGATCTCCCACTCACCGTCGGCCGTGCGGCACGGGAACGAGGAGATGATCCCCTCCTCGACGCCGTAGGCGCCGGTCGACGGGACCGCCATCGACACCCAGTCGTCGTCGTCGGTGCCGCCCGCCCAGTCGCGAACGTGGTCGACCGCCGCGTTCGCCGCCGAGGCGGCCGACGACGCGCCGCGCGCCTCGATGATCTCCGCTCCGCGCTTGCCGACGCGCGGGATGAACTCGTCCGCCACCCACGTCTCGTCGGACACGACGTCCCACGCGCGCTCACCCCGCACCCGCGCGTTGAACAGGTCCGGATACATGGTGGGCGAGTGATTGCCCCATACCGCCATGTGCGAGATCTCGGAAACGGGCGCTCCCGTCTTGTCCGCCAGCTGGGCGACGGCGCGGTTGTGGTCGAGCCTCGTCATGGCCGTGAAGCGCTCGCGCGGCACGCCGTCGGCGTTGCTCATCGCGATCAGTGCGTTGGTGTTGGCGGGGTTGCCGACCACCAGGACCTTGACGTCACTCGCCGCGTTGGCGGCGATCGCCTCACCCTGGGGCTTGAAGATGCCGCCGTTGGCCTCCAGCAGGTCGGCGCGCTCCATGCCCTTGGTCCGCGGCCGGGCGCCGACCAGCAGCGCCACGTTGCAGCCGTCGAACGCCTGCGCGGCGGCGTCGGTGACGTCGATGCCGGCCAGCAGCGGGAACGCGCAGTCGAACAGTTCGAGCGCCGTGCCCTCGGCCGCCTTCACCGCATCCGGGATCTCGAGCAGCTTGAGGTGGACGGGCGTGTCCGGCCCGAGCATCTGGCCGGAAGCGATCCGGAACAGCAGCGCATAACCGATCTGTCCCGCTGCTCCGGTTACTGTCACATTGACCAGTGAAGCCATCTAACCGTTCATCTCCTCGATCACGGCGTCGGCGAACTCTGACGTGCCGACCGCCGTCGGGTCGTCACGCGTGGGCTTGAGGTCGTAGGTCACCTTCTCGCCCTTCTCGATCACCGCGGCGATCGCTCCCTCCAGCCGGTCGGCCGCCTCGCGCTCGCCGATGTGGCGGAGCATCAGCACGCCGGAGAGCATGAGCGCGGTCGGATTCACCTTGTTCTGCCCCTTGTACTTGGGAGCCGAACCGTGAGTGGCTTCGAACATCGCCGCCTCGGTTCCGATGTTGCCGCCCGGCGCGAGCCCGAGGCCGCCGATCATCCCCGCCCCGAGGTCGGACACGATGTCGCCGTACAGGTTGGGCAGCACGATCACGTCGTACTCCTCGGGCCGTGACACGAGCTGGTTGCACAGGTTGTCGATGATGCGGTCCTCGAACTCGATGTCGTCGTAGTCCTCCGCGACCCTGCGCGCCACCTCGAGGTAGAGCCCGTCGGAGAACTTCATGATGTTCGCCTTGTGCGCGGCGGTCACCTTGCGGCGGCCGTTGTCGCGCGCGTAGTCGAACGCGGCGCGCACGATCCGCTCGGAGCCGAACACCGAGATCGGCTTGATCGAGATGCCGGAGTGCTCGCGGATCCTGCCGCCGTCGATGTCGGCGATGAACTCCCGGAGCTTCTCGGCCTGCTCGGTGTCCTTCTCGAACTCGATCCCTGCGTACAGGTCCTCGGTGTTCTCGCGCACGATCACGATGTCGGTCTCCGGGAACCGCGTGCGCACGCCCTTGTAGGCCTTGCAGGGCCGGATGCAGGCGTACAGGTCGAGCTCCTTGCGCAGCAGCACGTTGACCGAGCGGAAGCCCGAGCCGACCGGCGTGGTGGTCGGGCCCTTGATGCCGACTCCGTTGCGCTTGATCGACTCCAGCGTGCGGTCGGGAAACGGGTTGCCCTCCTCGCGGTAGACGTCCTCGCCCGCCGGATGCTCGTCCCAGTTGAACTCGACCCCGGTCGCCTCCAGCACCCGGCGCGTGGCCTCGGCCAGCTCCGGGCCGGTCCCGTCGCCGGGGATGAATGTCACGTCGTAAGCCATCCGGCAAGGCTATGCCACCATTGACGCCCAGTGCTCGGTGGCAGCTCCATCCGCCTGGCGACGATCCTGGGGATCCGCGTCGGGGTCAACGCCTCGTGGTTCCTGATCCTGTTCCTGGCCATCTTCTTCTTCCAGGGCAGGTTCGGAGACACGCTCGACGACGACCAGCTCGGGTTCATCGTGGCGGTCGCGACGGCCTTCGGCTTCTTCGGCTCGATCCTGCTCCACGAGCTCGGGCACGCGCTCGCCGCCCGCCGCGAGGACATCGAGGTGAGCGGCATCGACCTCTTCTTCTTCGGCGGCGTGATGAAGATGAACCGCGACACGACGTCGCCCGGCCAGGAGTTCCGTGTGGCGGTCGCCGGCCCGCTCGTGACGCTCGCGCTCGTGCTTATCGGCGGCGCAGCGATCATCGTGATGCTCGGCTGGGACACCGCTCGGCGCGTTGTGCAGCTCGACGGCGTCGTCGACACCGGGCCGGTCGAGCTGTGGCTCACCTTCCTGGTCGCCACCAACGTGCTCCTGCTCGGCTTCAACCTCGTCCCCGCCTTCCCGCTCGACGGCGGCAGGATCGCCCGCGCGGCGGCATGGAAGGTGTCCGGCGACCGGGGGAAGGCGACACGCCTGGCGGCCTATCTCGGCCAGGGCTTCGCCGCCCTCATGATCGCCTGGGGCGTCTACCTCCTGGTGGCGGGCAACGACAGCTTCGGGGGCCTGTGGGCGATCGTCCTCGGCTACCTGCTCGGCTCCTCGGCGCGCGCCGCGATCGCCCAGTCCGCCTTCACCGAGCGCCTCGAGGGCGTCACGGTGGCCGACATCATGGACGCCGAGCCGGTGACGATCCCCGCCGAGCTGCAAGCCGCGCGGGCGTGGGAGGAGTACTTCCTGCGCTACCAGGGGTGGCCGTGGTTCGCCGTCGTCGAGGCCGACGGCCGCTTCGTCGGTCTCGCCCACCGGGCGGCGGTCGAGCACGCCGCGTTCAGCGAGGCCGGGGAGGTGCCGGTGCGCGACGTGGCGGCGGGCGGCGACGACCGCGTGCGCTTCGACGCCCCGCTCGAGGCGCTGCTCGGCTCCGAGGCGCTGCGGAACGTCGGGGCGCTGATGGCGGTCGACTCCGAGGGCCACCTGCGCGGCGTGGTCACCGTCGAGCAGGTCACGCGAGCGCTGCAGGCCCGCCTGACGACCGCCTGACCAATAATCTTCGCCCCCATGCCCGCTCATGACGTGCTGATCATCGGCGCCGGCCTCGCAGGCCAGCGCGCCGCATTGGCGGCGGCGCGCGAGGGCGCGACGGTGGCGATCATGTCCAAGGTCCACCCGGTGCGGTCGCACTCGAACGCGGCGGCCGGCGGGATCAACGCGGCCCTCAACCCGGACGACTCGTGGGAGTCGCACGCGTTCGACACCGTCAAGGGCTCCGACTACCTGGGCGACCAGGACGCGATCGAGATCATGTGCCGGGAGGCGCCGAACGAGGTGCTGTGGCTCGAGCACTCCGGCGTCACCTTCCACCGCAACCAGACCGGTCACCTCGGGACGCGGGCGTTCGGCGGGGCCTCGGCGGCGCGCACCTACTACGTCGCCGACATCACCGGCCAGGCGCTGCTGCACGTGCTCTACGAGCAGCTGATGAAGCACCACGAGCAGATCGACCGCTACGAGGAGTGGTTCGTCACCGGCCTCGTGCAGGACGACGACGGCGACTGCTGCGGCGCGATCGCCCGCAATATCCGCGACGGCGCGATGGAGCTGTTCGCGGCCAAGGCGGTGATCCAGGCGTCCGGCGGCGCCGGGCAGTGCTTCAAGCCCACCACCAACGCGCTCATCTGCACGGGCGACGGGATCGCGCAGAGCTACCGCATCGGCGCCCCGCTCATGGACATGGAGATGATCCAGTACCACCCGACCACGCTGGCCGGGAACGGGATCCTGATCACCGAGGGCGCGCGCGGCGAGGGGGCGCACCTCTACAACGCGCAGGGCGAGCGCTTCATGGAGAAGTACGCGCCCAACAAGATGGAGCTCGCCTCGCGCGACGTGGTCTCGCGCTCCGAGCAGACCGAGATCAACGAGGGGCGCGGCTTCCCGGACGGCACGGTGGCGCTCGACATCACGAAGGTGCCGCGCAAGCGCACGCTCGAGGCGCTGCGCGAGATCGTCAACATCGGGCGCGACTTCGCGGGCGTCGACATCACCCGCGAGCCGATCCACATCCGCCCCGGCTGCCACTACATCATGGGCGGCGTCAAGACCGACGTGTGGGGCGCGACCTCGATCCCGGGCCTGTATGCGGCCGGCGAGGTCGCCTGCGTGTCGGTCCACGGCGGCAACCGGCTCGGGGCCAACTCGCTGCTCGACACGCTGATCTTCGGCCGCCGCTCCGGCGAGCACGCCGCCCGGCGCGCGCTCGGGATGGCGATGCCCACGGTGTCGAACGGCGCGCTCGCGCGCGACCAGAGGCAGATCGACGAGATCCTGAGCCGCGCCCACGCCGGCGGCCGCCGGATCTCCGAGATCAAGGACGAGCTCGGCACGGTGATGAACGAGAAGTGCGCCGTGTTCCGCGACCAGGCCGGGCTCGACGAGGCGCTGGAGGTCGTGCGCCGGCTCAAGGAGGAGGCGACGGCCGCCTGCATCGACGACCGCGGCACCGTCTTCAACCAGGACGTTCTCGGGGCCATCGAGCTCGGGTACATGCTCGACTGTGCGGAATGCATCGTCGTCGCGGCGCTCGAGCGCAAGGAGTCCCGGGGCGCGCAGTTCCGGCTCGACTTCCCCAAGCGCGACGACGACGAGTGGCTCAAGCACATCGATCTGTCGCTCGACGGCGGCGAGGAGCCCAAGGTGTCCTACTCACCGGTCACCCTGACCAAGTGGGAGCCCCAGGAGCGGACGTATTGACATGGCCGAATACACGCTGAGAATCCGCCGCTACTCCCCGGAGTCGGGTGAGGCGGCCTACTGGGACGACTTCACGATCGACCTCGACGGCCACCGCTCGGTGCTCGACGGGATCCTGCAGGCGCGCGACGCGCAGGACGGCTCGATCGGGATCCGCTGCTCGTGCCGCGCCGCGATCTGCGGCTCGTGCGGCGTGCGCATCAACGGCCGGCCGACGCTGGCCTGCCACACGCACCTCGATTCGGCGGCCGAGACGGCGCCGGACGGCGCGATCGTGGTCGAGCCGATGGGCAACATGCCGGTGCTCAAGGACCTGATCGTGGACATGGACGCGGTCCACTGGAAGAAGATCCAGCGCGTCACGCCGTGGCTGATCGCCGACGGGCCGCCGCCCGAGCGCGAGTACGTGGTGCCGCCGGAGTCGATGATCGACGTCACGCAGTCGATGGCCTGCATCCAGTGCGGCGCCTGCGTGTCCGACTGCCTGTCGATGGAGGTCGACCCGCTGTTCGTCGGCCCGGCCGCGCTCGCCAAGGCCTACCGCTTCGTCGGCGACCCGCGCGACGGCCAGCAGTACGAGCGGCTCAAGGACCTCGCCGAGGACCCGCACGGCATCTACGACTGCACGCACTGCTTCAACTGCATCGAGGCGTGCCCGAAGGGCGTGGCGCCGATGAGCCAGATCATGCGGCTGCGGCGGATCGCCAGCGCCGACCACCACATCGAGGACCGCAACAACGGCTACCGGCACGAGCACGCCTTCGTGAACAACATCGAGAAGAACGGGCTCCTGCACGAGGCCGACCTGCTGCCCGACTCCTACGGCGGCAAGTTCCACCCGCGGGCGGTGCCGGAGCTGATGGACTCCCTGCCCGTGATCCTCAAGGCGCTCCAGCGCGGCAAGGTCACGCCGAAGAAGGCGCTGACCCACCCGCACAAGGCGCCGGACGAGGTCAAGCGGATCTTCCGGCAGATCCACGAGCAGGACGACCGCTACGAGCTCAACCTCTACGTCGTCGGCTATGAGGAGGAGGAGGAGCCCGCAGGCACCGGGGCCGAGCAGGCCGACGCGGCCGGCGGCCATCTGCCGGAGGAGAGGAGCCCGAACGTATGAAGGTCGCCTACTGGCCCGGCTGCGTGAGCCGCGGCTTCACCCCGGAGCTGCACGGGTCGATGGCCAAGGTGGCGCCGCTGCTCGACATCGAGCTGGTCGAGCTCGACCGCGCGAACTGCTGCGGCGCGGGCGTGATCGCCGAGCACAACCAGGAGCTGGCGGACACGCTGAACGCCCGCACGTTCGCGCTCGCCCAGCAGGTCGAGGGCGCCGAGCTGATGATGAACATCTGCTCGACCTGCCAAGGCGCACAGAACGAGTGCCAGGAGCGCCTGGACGCGAACGCGGAGTACCGCGACCACGTCAACCAGACGCTGGCGACCGACGGCCTCGAGTACCAGAAGGGCATCACCAACAAGCACTTCCTGTGGCTGATGGTCGAGGAGATCGGGCTCGACACCGTCCGGGAGAGGGTCACACGCCCGCTGGCCGACCTGCGCGTGGGCCCGTTCTACGGCTGCTACATCGTGCGCCCGACCGACCGGCTCGGGATCGACCGCTCGCACCCGCGCGACCGCTACCTGCACCAGCTGATCGAGGCTCTTGGCGGCACGGTGGTCGACTACGCCGGCCAGTACAAGTGCTGCGGCTTCCCGATCATCACGATGAACAAGGAAGCCTCGCTCAAGCAGGCCGGCCGCCACCTCGGCGACGCGCTCGACGCGGAGGCCGACTGCCTGGTGACGCCGTGCCCGCTGTGCCACCTCAACCTCGACCTCCAGCAGCCGGCGGCCGAGCGCCTCGCCGGGCGCGAGCTCGGGATGCCGGTCCTGCACCTGCCCCAGCTCGTCGGCCTCGCGTTCGGGCTCGACCCCAAGGAGCTGGGCATGAACCGGCACGTGGTGAAGCCGACGTCGGTGATCGACTGGTCTACGTCGGTCGTGGGCAGCGTCGCCGCCTGAGACGAGAAAGAGGGCCCGGGTGGGCCCTCTTCGCTCGTTTCGTTTCCGTACCCCGTTCCGTCCCGGAAAGTCGCGAGGGGTTTCTTGCCCCCGCGAGCGAGCATGAAAACCTGCTCTTAGGCGACGCGTGTCGGAACCCGGACAAGGTTCCGCTCGTGCAGCACCTCGGCGATCTGGATCGCGTTGGTGGCGGCGCCCTTGAGCAGGTTGTCGGAGACGACCCACATGCAGAGTCCGCGCTCGTGTGACGGGTCGCGCCGCAGGCGGCCGACGAACACGTCGTCGCGGCCGGCCGCGTTCAGCGCGGTGGGGTAGCCGTGGTTGCCGGGGTCGTCGACCATCGTCAGCCCGGGCATGTTCGAGAGCAGCACGCGCGCCTCGTCGACGCTCAGCGGCTCGCGGGTCTGCAGCGTCACCGACTCGGAGTGCGAGGTGCGGACCGGCACGCGCGCGCACGTGACGTTGATCGCGATCGACTCGTCGCCGAGGATCTTGCGCGTCTCGAACATCATCTTGCGCTCTTCGTCGGTGTGGTCGTCGCCGTCGGCGAAGTTGCCGGCGCCGCCGAGCACGTTGAACGCGATCGGGTGCGGGTAGACCTGGGGCTCCGGCAGCGGCCGGCCGTGCAGCACCATGTGGGTCTGGGTCTCGAGCTCCTCGACCGCCCGCCCGCCGGTGCCCGACACCGACTGGTACGTGGAGACGATCAGCCGCTCGATCCCGGCGGCGTCGTGGATCGGCTTCAGCGCCACCATCAACTGCATCGTCGAGCAGTTGGGGTTGGCGATCAGGCCCTTGTGGTCGTCGAGGTCGCCGGGATTGACCTCGGCGACCACCAGCGGGACCTCGGGATCGCGGCGCCACCTGGACGAGTTGTCGACGACCACGGCGCCGGCGTCGACGAACCGGGGCGCCCACTCACCCGACGTCGCGCCACCGGCGCTGAAGATGGCGAGATCGAAGCCCTGGATCGTCTCGTCGGTAAGCGGCTGGACGATCGCGCCGTCGAGCTCGCGGCCGGCCGAGCGCTCGGACGCGAACAGCATCACATCGCCGGCGGGGAAGCCGCGCTCGCGCAGCTTGGCGCGCATCACGGTTCCGACGGAGCCGGTGGCGCCCACGATCGCGATTCTGTAGCTCCGACGGGTCATCCGGACCCGCGTTCTGATGTCGTTGCCCGGCCTCCGGCCGGTCTTTGCCGTTTCATGCGGTGGCTCCGAAGGGGTGCTCGGCCTCGACCTGGTCGGCGCCGAGCTCGAAGGCGGTGTGGAGGGCGCGGACGGCTCGGTCGACCTCGTCGCCGGGCACCACGCACGAGATCTTGATCGGGGAGGTGGAGATCATCTCGATGTTGATCTGCTCGTCGCCGAGCGTCGAGAACACCTTGGCGGCGACGCCCGGGTGGGTCTTCATTCCGGCCCCCACCACCGACACCTTCCCCATCTCCGGGTCCTCGGCCACGGCGCGGATGCCGTGCTCGCCGACGACCGGGTCCAGCGCGGCGCGCGCTTCGCGCAGATCGGAGCGCGGAACGGTGAACGACATGTCGGCCGAGGCACCCTCGGAGACCGGCTCGTTCTGGATGATCATGTCGACGTTCACGTTCGCGTCGGCCAGCGCCGTGAAGATGCGGCCGGCGACGCCGGGCTCGTCCGGGACGCCGAGCAGCGTCACCCGCGCCTCGTCGCGCGAGTGGGTGACGGCGGTGATCAGCGGTCGTTCCATCGTCTCCTCTTCTCCGACCACGAAGGTACCGGGCTCCTCCGTGAAGCTCGACCGGCAGTGGATGCGGACACCGTGGTTGCGCGCGTACTCGACGCTGCGCAGCTGCAGGACGCCGGCGCCGGAGGCCGACATCTCGAGCATCTCCTCGAACGAGACCACCGGCAGCTTGCGGGCGTCCGGGACGATCCGCGGGTCGGCGGAGAACACGCCGGCGACGTCGGTGTAGATCTCGCACACCTCGGCGTCGACGGCGGCGGCCAGGGCGACGGCCGTGGTGTCGGACCCGCCGCGGCCGAGCGTGGTGACGTCCTTGGCGGTCGAGACGCCCTGGAAGCCGGCGACGAGCACGACGAGGTTGTCGTCGAGCGCGGAGCAGATGCGGTCGGCGCGCACGTCGAGGATGCGGGCCTTGGTGTGGCTCGTGTCGGTGACGATGCCGGCCTGCGAGCCCGTGAGGCTGATCGCCTTGTGGCCGAGGTCGTTGATGGCCATCGCGCACAGGGCGCAGCTGATGCGCTCGCCCGTCGAGAGCAGCATGTCCATCTCGCGCGCGTCGGGGGCGGTCGAGACCTCCTCGGCCATCGAGATCAGCTCGTCGGTCGTCTTCCCGCGCGCGGACAGGACGGCGACGACGCGCTGGCTCTGCTCGTGCGCGGCCACGATCCGGCGCGCCGCGCGCTTGATGCGCTCGGCGTCGGCGACCGACGTCCCGCCGAACTTCATGACCACGGTCCCGGGCACGAGGGCGCAGTCTAGGCGCCGCGGCCTCTCGGGTTCGAACTCGTAGCGCGTCGCGACCCGGGAGGAAAGTCAACTGCGGCAGGTAAGGGGAGCGAGGGAGCCGATCGCCTGGCTGGCGAGGGGGGTGGCTAGAGAAACTGTCCTCCTGGGAAAGGATCTGCGTGCCACCCCCCGAGACCAGCCGCGCCGGCTGGCTCCCTCACTCCCTTACCCAGCCGCAGTTGACGTTCGCCGGCACCACAAGCCGCTCAGACGGCCCGCCGCCCGCAAACGCGCGCCCAAGCGTGACCTCGTCCGCGTACTCCAGATCCCCGCCCACGGGCAGGCCCGAAGCGAGTCTCGTGACCGCCACCTCCGGCGCGCGTTCGTGCAGCGCGGCGGCCACGTGCAGCGCCGTCGCCTCGCCGGTGGTGGTCTGATTGGTGGCCAGGATGACCTCGCGCACGCCGTCGTCTGCGCGCGCGTAGAGCTGCGCGAGCTTGAGGTCCTCCGGCTCGATCCCGTCGATCGGCGACAGCGCGCCGCCGAGCACGTGGTAGCGGCCGCGGTACTCGTGCGTGCGCTCGATCGGGAGCACGTCGCCCGGCTCCTCGACCACGCAGATCAGCGCCGGATCGCGCCGCTCGTCGAGGCAGACCGCGCAGCGCGGCCCCTCGGCGAGGTTGAAGCAGACCTCGCAGAGCGTGATCTTCTCCTTCACGTCGCGGATCGCGGCGGCCAGCGCCTCCGCGTCCTCGCCCGACGCGCGCAGGATGTGAAACGCCAGCCGCTGCGCGGTCCGCTGACCGATCCCGGGAAGCTTCGCCAGCTCGGTGACGAGACGCTGGAGCGGCGGAGCGAGCAACTAGTGGTTCCGGTCGCGGGTACGCGCGCCGTCCAGGCGGCCGCCGGCGCCGGCTGGCAAGGACGCAGAGGGTGCAATGGCGGAGCCTGGCCCCGACCGAGGACGCCGCCAGGCGGTGATCGGCGGTCGTCTGGCGGTGTGCGTGCCCGCGGCCGGGACCACTTCTTCTTGCGGCGAGCGGCGCGGTTGGGCTGCCCGCCCGGCGTGCCGCCGCCGCCGAGCCCGCCCATCCCCAGCGCGTCGAGGGCGCTCATGGGGTCGAAGCCTCCCTCGCCGAGCCCGCCGAGCTTGGACTCGGCCAGCTCCTGGGCCGACCGCAGCGCCTCGTTGACCGCCGCGACGACCATGTCCTGGAGCATCTCGACGTCCTCGGGGTCGACCGCGTCGGGGTCGATCGCGATCGAGTCGAGGTGCATGTCTCCGGTCATCACGACCTTGACCATGCCGCCGCCGGCGCTGGCCTCGACGCGCTCGGCCTTGAGCGCCTCCTGGGCCTGCTGCTGGGCGGCCATCATCTCCTGCGCCTGGCGCAGCATGTTCTGAAGGTTCGGCGGTTGGGGCATCACGTCTCCTCGCTGGGCGGCGGCTCTTCCACCGCGCTGAACTCGCGCTTGAAGCGATCCACGAGCTCCTCCTCGGTGAGCTGCGCCTGCTCGACGGCGGGCGCGAGCTCGGCGTCCGCGCGCAGCTCGTAGGCCAGGCGCAGCGACGCGCCGGTCACCGTCTGGATCGAGCGCGCGATCAGGTCGCGCTTGGCCGGATCCTCGGCGGCCCGCTTCGACAGCCCGGCGGACTGCGGCCACGCGAGCGTGAGGCCCGTGCCCGCGAGCTCGGTCGGGCTCGCCTCGCGCAGGGCGGCGGCAAGCATCGGCGACTCGCCCGACGAGCGTCTCGAGCACGGCCGGCCACATCTCACGGAAGCCGTCGAGCGACAGCTCGAGCGCCGGCTTCGGGCGCCGGCGCGTCGGGCTCGACGACCGCGACCGCGGTCACCGACGGCTCGGGGTCGGCGTCGGTCGCCAGCTCCCGGGAGACGGCGGCCGCGGCCTGCTCGGCGGCGGCCTCGCGCCTCCGGGCGCTCCGCCTTCGGGCGCGCCCGGCAGCGTGGTCGACACCGCGACCGGCGGCTGATCCTCGACCTGGGCGGTGATCGCGACCTTGGTGCGGCCGGCGGCGGTGGCGGGCTCCGACGGCGCGCGCGCGGCCGGCGGATGCGGCGCACGGCCCTCGAGCCGCTCGACGCGCGCCAGCAGCGCCTTGACCGAGGGGTCGTACGCCGGCTCGGCCGCCTTCACCAGCGCCAGCTCGAGTTGCGTCCGCGCGTCGGCGCCGTCCTTCATCGCGCGCAGCGCGGCGGCGATCAGCTCGAGCAGCCGCACGACGTCGGCGGGCGCGACCGCCTGCGCCTGCGCGGCCAGCCGCTCGTCCTGCTCGGGCGTGATCTGCAGCTCGGCCGGCACCTCGCCCAGCGCCTGCGCCACCATCAGCGCCCGCGCGTGCGCCTCGAGGTCGCCGAAGAAGCGGCCGAGGTCGCGGCCGGACTCGGCCAGCCGGGCCGCCGCCAACAGCGCCTCGCGGACGTCGCCGGCGGCGACCGCGTCGACGGCGCCGAACACGAGGTCGGCGTCGGCGGCGCCGAGTACCGCCAGCACGTCGTCGAGCGCGATCGAGCGGCCGGAATAGGCCACGAGCTGCTCGAGCGTGCCGAGCGCATCACGGAACGAGCCGGTCGCGGAGCGCGCGATCAGCGCCGCGGCCTCAGGCGAGACCTCGAGCTGCTCGGCGTCGGCCACCTTGCGCAGCACGCCGGCGATCTGCGGCACGCTGGGGCGCGCGAAGTCGAACCGGTGGCAGCGATCGACGACCGTCGGCAGCACCTTGTTCGCCTCGGTCGTGGCGAGCACGAAGATCGTGTGCGGCGGCGGCTCCTCGAGCGTCTTGAGGAACGCGTTCCAGGCCGCCGTCGAGAGCATGTGCGCCTCGTCGAGGATGTAGACCTTGTGACGGCCCGACACCGGCGCGAACGTGACCCGCTCGCGCAGGTCGCGGATGTCGTCGACGGAGTTGTTGGAGGCGGCGTCCATCTCGATCACGTCGAGCGACGTGGCGCCGGCGATGGAGACGCACGACTCGCACACGCCGCAGGGCGTCACGGTCGGGCCGTTCACGCAGTTCAGCGACGCCGCGAGGATCTTCGCCATCGACGTCTTGCCGGTCCCGCGCGAGCCGACGAACAGGTACGCGTGATGCACCCGGCCCTTCTCGATCGCGTTGCGCAGCGTGCGGACCACGTGGTCCTGCCCGACGACGTCGTCGAAGGTGCGCGGACGGTGGC
>CAWKIT010000033.1:0-144771 GCA_963849695.1 uncultured Solirubrobacteraceae bacterium | reverse complement strand
CCGCCGCCACGCGGTCGTTCAGCTCGGCGCGGTCGACGCCGGCCTCCTTGAGGGCGCGCGGCACCGTCCCGGCCTCGGCGCGGAGCAGGGCGAGGAGGATGTGGCCGGAGCCGATCCGTTTGTCGGCGCGGACGAGCAAGATCCGAAGCGCGTCTTCGAGCGCGCGCTTGGCGCCCGCGGCCATGCGCGGCTTCGCCGAGGGGCGGGCCGGCGGGAGGTCGAAGTCGCCGATCGAGATCCCGACCGCCATCAGGCTCCGCTCGCGCTCGGCGTCGAGCGCCTCCAGCACGTCGTCGTGACCGAGCCCGGCCTCGGCCAGCGCCTCGCCGGCCGGGGTGGTCTGGTCGAGCCGGGTGAGCGCCAGCAGCAGGTGCTCCGGCTCGATCGCGGGGCTGCCGAGCGCGCGAGCCTCAGCCTCCGCTGCCACGACCACAAGCCTCGCCTCACGGGTGAATCGCTCGAACATCACCGCTCCCTGGGTTCGGCGCCGACGGGCTGCATCAGCGCTTCCTCGCGGCCACACCATCGGCCTTCAACCGCTTGGCGTGCTTCTTGTGCACGGCCTGTCGCGTGACGCCGAGCGCCTCCGCGATCAGCGCCCACGTCCAGCCGTCCCGCACCGCGCGCTCGACCTCGGAGTCCTCGAGCCGGTCGGCGAGCCGGCGCAGGGCGACGACCGCGGCGAGGCCGTCGGCAGGATCGCGCGGGAGATCGAAGTCGGTCGGCTGCATCGTGGTTCGGGCGCCTGGTCGTTCGGTCGCGCCGTCGTTTGGTCGCTTCGTGAGTCAGTCGGTCGCCTCGTAGTCACGGACGCGGCAGCGGCGGGTCACTAGCAACCCTAGTTGACAAGCTAGCCGTTGTCAACCTAGGTTGCGCACGAGCGACCCGCACTTCGCCACGAGTCTGTGCCGATTGCGTGCCAATCGACGCGCTCCACCCCGGTTTCGGCGAGTGAGGGCGTAGCGTCGGCCGCCGACATGTCCCGACAGGAGGAGGAACCCCATGGATCACGATCGCATGCGCGAGATCGTCGCCTCGATCCCGGCCGGGGCCTGGATGAGCTACGGCGACGTCGCACGTGCCGCCGGCGGGACCGACGTACACGCACGCGCGCTCAACCAGCGCTTCATCCGGGAGCAGACGCCCGGCTCGCACCGCGTCCTGAAATCGGACGGCACCGTGGGCGGCACCGCCCTCGGGGACCCCTCCGAGGTCCGGCGCCGGCTCGAGGCCGAGGGCCTCGAGTTCGAGGGTGGCCGCGCCAACCCGGAGGCGCGCGTGAGGCCCGGCGAGGTCGCGCAGGCCGCCTGATCGGGCTGCCGCCGGTCCGGGGCCCCGCGCGGCGGGCGCCGCGCGCGTTCAGTGCAACGCGGTTGAATGACCGGCGTGATCGAGCGCCCCCCGCTGCCGCCCGGCCCCTTTCTGATCGTCGGGCTCGCCCGGTCGGGGATCGCCGCGGCGCTGGCGCTGCGCGCGCGTGGCGCTGAGGTCGTGGCGTGTGACGCGAACGCCATCGACGACGACGTGCGCGGGCGCATGGAGACCGCCGGCGTCGCCGTGCACGCGCCGTCGGACGGGCTGGGGCTGGTGGCACCGGCCGCGACCGTCGTCAAGAGCCCCGGCGTAGCGCAGACGGCCGCGGTCGTGGCGAGCGCCCGGGAGCTCGGCGCGCGCGTGGTCGGCGAGCTCGAGATCGGCTGGCGGCTGGTGCCGAACGAACTGCTGGCGATCACCGGCTCCAACGGCAAGACGACGACGGTCGAGCTGATCGGTCACGTCTACCGCGAGGCCGAGCTACAGGTCGCGGTGGCGGGCAACGTCGGCACGGCGCTGACCTCGCTCGCGGGGGCGCTCGAGCCGAACGCCGTCGTGGTCTGCGAGGCATCGTCGTTTCAGCTCGAGGACACGGAGCTGTTCGCTCCCGAGGCGGCGGTGCTGCTCAACCTCGCGGAGGACCACCTCGACCGCCATGGCACCTTCGACGCGTACCGCGCTGCCAAGCTCGAGGTGTTCGCACGCCAGCCAGCCGATGCGCTCGCGATCGCGCCGACGCATCTGACCGGCGTGCTCGGCGGCGCCGCGCAACGGGTCGCGTTCGGGCCGGGCGGCGAGGTCGAGGACCGCGACGAGCGCCTGTGGTGGCGAGGCGACCCGCTGCTCCAGGTCTCCGAGATCCGCCTGCGGGGCCCGCACAACCGCGCCAACGCGATGGCGGCCGCGGCCGTGTGCCTCGCCCGCGGCCTGCCGGCGGACGCCGTCCGCAACGGGCTCGCGACGTTCGTCGGCGTCGCCCACCGGCTCGAGGAGGTGGCCAACGCCGGCGGCGTCCTGTACGTCAACGACTCCAAGGCCACCAACGTCGCATCCGCCGTCGTCGCCCTGGAGTCGTTCCCCGCCGGCGTTCACATGATCCTCGGCGGCCGCGGCAAGCACGGAAACTACGGGCCGCTGGCAGATGTGGTCGCGGCGCGCGCCGGCGCCGTGTACCTGATCGGCGAGGCGGCGGCCGAGATCGGCGAGGCGCTCGCCGGCACCGGCGTCCCGCTGCGCGACTGCGGCGACCTTGCCGCCGCGGTCGCCGCCGCCCGCGCCGCCGCCCGCCCCGGAGAGGTCGTGCTGCTGTCGCCGGCCTGCGCGTCCTACGACCAGTACCGGTCGTTCGAGGAACGCGGCGACCACTTCCGCGCGCTGGTGAGCTGAGCGCCGCTCCCACGAGACCGCCACCCGCCGGGGCGCTCGCGTCGCAGGGAGATCGAGGCGCGCGTCGAAGCCAGCCTCGATGGCCGGGTCCGCGCGCGCGAAGAAGACGCCCTCCGAGGCGGCGTCGGCGCGCGGAGCGAAGCGGTCGGCCGAAGCGGAGGCCCCGCGCGGGCACAAGGCGGCGTCGCCGACCATCCGCGCCAGGCGTGCGAAGACGCAGCAACCGCTCGAGCACCGGCTGCTGCTGACGGCGACCTTCTGCCTGCTCGCGGGCGGCGCGGTGATGGTGTACTCGGCCTCGTCGGCGCGCACGCTGCTCGAGGGCCAGGGCGACGGGACCGCGTATCTCGTCAAGTACGTCGCCTACGGCGCCGTCGGCCTCGCGGTGATGCACGTGATCTCCCGCCACGGGCTCACCGCCGCGCGCCGCTTCACCCCGCTGCTGCTGGCCGCGGCCGCGGTCATGCTCGTGCTCGTCCTCGTGCCGGGGATCGGCGTCGAGGTCAACGGCGCGCGGCGCTGGCTCGGCGCCGGACCGCTGACGTTCCAGCCGTCTGAGGTGATGAAGCTCGCGCTCGTGCTTCACGCCGCCGCGGTGCTCGGGGCGCGCCCGGAGCTCGCGAAGAGCCTGCGCGGCGTGGCGGGACCGATCCTCGGCGTCGCCGGCGCTTCGCTGCTGCTGATCCTCGCCGAGCCGGACCTGGGCACCGCGCTGGTGATCTGCTTCACCCTCGCGGCGATGCTCGTCGCGGCCGGCCTGCCGCTCCGTCAACTCGGCCTCACCGCCGCCGGCGGTGCCCTTCTCGTGCTCCTCTACGCCCTCATGGATCCCGAGCGGACGGAGCGGCTGACCACGTTCGTCAACCCGTGGGCAGACGCGGCCGGCGCCGGTTTCCAGTCGGTCCAGGGGCAGATCGCGATCGGCTCCGGCGGGCTGTTCGGGCTCGGTCCGGGCCAGTCGGTCCAGAAGATCTTCTACCTGCCCGAGGCGCACACCGACTTCATCCTGGCCGTGATCGGAGAGGAGCTCGGCGTGGCGGGGATCTGCGTGCTCCTGTGCCTGTACGGCATGATCGGGTACGCCGGGCTGCGAACCGCGCGCAAGGCGAAGGGCGCCTACGCGAAGCTGCTCGCGGGCGGACTCACGAGCCTGATCCTGTGCCAAGCGCTGCTGAACGTCTACGCCGTCCTCGGCCTCGCGCCGCTCACCGGCGTCCCGCTCCCGTTCATCTCGTCGGGGTCGACATCGCTGATCGTCCTGCTGTGCGCGATGGGGCTGCTGCTCAACGTCGCCGCCGGCGGGTCGGCGCACCTGCGCCCCGTGGAGGGCGGCCGTGATCGCGCCGCGCGTGGTGATCGCGGCGGGCGGCACGGCCGGCCACGTCGTGCCGGCGATCGCGGTCGCGGACGCGCTGCGGGCTGAGGGCGCCGAGGTCCGCTTCGCGGGCGGCGAGCGGGCCGAGGCCGAGTTGGTGCCGGCCGCCGGCTACGAGATCGACGCGCTCAACGTCGAGGGGATCTCGCGCACCAACCCGTTGAAGGCGGCGCGCGCCGCCGTCAAGGCGGTCACCGCGCTCGGCGCCGCCGGCCGGCTCCTTCGCCGCCACCGCGCCGACGTCGTCCTCGGCGGGGGCGGCTACGTCGCCGGCCCGGTCGGCCTCGCCGCCGTCCTGCGCGGCACGCCGCTGGTGCTGACCGAGGCCGACTCGCACCTCGGCCTCACCAACCGCCTGCTTGCGGGGCGCGCCCGCCGCGTCTGCCTCGCCTTCCCGATAGACGGCCGTGAGGGCGACCGCTACCTGCTCACCGGCCGCCCGGTGCCGCCGACGATCGCCGACCGCGAGGGCGCCCGCGCTCGGTTCGGGTTCGCGCCGGGCGAGACCGTGGTGCTCGTGTTCGGCGGCTCGCTGGGGGCGCGCTCGATCAACGAGGCCGCCGTCCAGGCGTTCTCGGGCGCGCCCTACCGCATCCTGCACGTGGCCGGCCGCCGCGACTTCGGCTCGCTGGCGGCGCCCGGCCCGCACTACGTGCTGCGCGACTACGTCGTGCCGTTCGGTCTCGCCCTCGCGGCCGCCGACCTCGCGGTCGCCCGCGCCGGCGGCTCGGTCTTCGAGCTCGCTCAGTACGGGCTGCCGGCGCTGCTGATCCCGTACCCGCACGCGTCCGGCGACCACCAGGACGCCAACGCGCGCTGGATGGAGCAGGCGGGCGCGGCGACGGTGCTGCCCGACGGTGAGCTGACGCCCGAGCGGCTGCGCGAGGAGATCGACGCGCTGGTGGACGACGAGCCGCGCCGCACCGAGATGGCGGCGGCCTCGCGGAGGCTCGCCCGGCCCGACGCCGCGCGCACGATCGCGCGCGAGGTCCTGGCGGCGGCGGGTGAGGCGGACCGCGGGTCGCCGGCGTCCGACACCGACGACGGGCGGCCGCCGGCGTGAGCCGTCACGCGCTCTCGAGCAGCCCGCGCTCGCGCAGCACGTCGAGCGCGAGCGTCTTGTAGCCGACCTCGTCGAACAGCACGATGACGGTCTCGTCGTCGTAGCGCTGGACCACGCCCTCGCCCCACTGCTCGTGAGCGACCCGTGCGCCGACCTCGAACGGCCGGTCGCCGCCCGTCGCCTCACCGCGGCCGGCCTCGCAGTTGTCGCAGTTGCCGCACGGCGGAGAGAACGGCTCGCCGAAGTAGGAGAGGACGAACTCGCGCCGGCAGCCGTCGGCCTCGGCGTAGCCGCGCATCATGTCCACGCGCGAGCGGTCGAACACGCGCCGCTTCTCCGCCTCCACGGCGGCGGCGTGCACAGCGGTCGCCGTCTCGCCCGCGGTGGCCTCGACCGTGCCCGACGGCAGCATCCGGACCGCGCCGACCTCCTCCAGCCGGGCGAGCGCGCTCGCGAGCCTCGTCTCCGACAGCTCGATGGCGTCCCTGATCGCTCCCGGCTCGACCGCGCCTTCCTCGCCCGCGACCGCGTCGAGCACCTGCGCGATCTCGTCGACCTCGACATGCCCGCCGGCCGAGAAGAACCGCCGCAGCCCGACGTCCTCCGAGCGATAGAAGAGCATTGCCTGCGCGGGCTCGCCGTCGCGGCCCGCGCGCCCGATCTCCTGGTAGTACGAGTCGAGCGACTCCGAGACCTCGCTGTGGAATACCCAGCGGACGTCGGCCTTGTCGATCCCCATGCCGAACGCCGTCGTGGCGACGACCACCTCCAGATCCGAGCCCATGAACCGCTCCTGCACGGCGTCGCGCTCACCGGACTTCATGCCGGCGTGGTAGGAGGCGGCGGTCACGCCGCGCCCGCACAGCGAGGCGGCGAGCTGCTCGGCCTGCCGGCGCGTCGCGACGTAGACGATCCCCGGCTTCGGCGCCGCCTCCACCGCGTCCAGCAGCGCACGCAGCTTGCGCTCGGCTCCCCGCTCGCCGTGGAAGCGCTCGACCGCGAGCCGGATGTTGGGCCGGTCGAAGCCGCGCACGAGGACGGCCGGATCGCGCAGCCCGAGGCGCTCGACGATCTCCTCGCGCACCGGCGGCGCCGCGGTCGCGGTGAGGGCGAGGATCGCGGGCCGCCCGAGCGCCTCCGCCGCCGCTCCGACGCGCAGGTACTCGGGCCGGAAATCGTGGCCCCACTCGGAGATGCAGTGCGCCTCGTCGACCACCAGCAACGAAGGTTGTGCCACCGCCAGCTCGGCCAGCACGTCCTCGTTGGCGAGCTGCTCGGGGGCCAGGAACAGGAACTCGAGCGCATCCTCGGCGAGCTCGGCGAGCGCCCGCTCGCGCTCGGCGGCGGGCAGGCTCGAGTTGATCTGCGCCGCGCCGCCCGCGGCGCGCTCTCCGAGGTCCTCGACCTGGTCGCGCTGGAGGGCGATCAGCGGCGAGACGACGACCGTCGCGCCCTCGATCAGCAGCCCGGCGATCTGGTAGATCGCCGACTTGCCGGAGCCGGTCGACATCACGACCAGCGTGTCGCGGCCCGCGAGCACGGACTCGATCGCCTCACGCTGACCCGGTCGCAGCGCCGCGAACCCGAAGGCCTCGCGCGCGACCCGCTCGATCCGGTCCTCCACGGCGTGCGACTCCCCGAGGCCGCGCGCCGCCAAACGCGGCGCGCGGCCGGCGGGGTCACTGACCGACGAGCGCGGGGACCGGCAGGCCCCAGCGTGTGTGACGGCGGATCTGCCGCAGCAGGCCGCCGCGGCCGCTTGCGGCCGCGGCTGCGGCGGGCGCGGCGAACGGCTTCGGCTGGGTGCAGGTCACGCCGGGCACCGGCACCTCGAGGTCCTCGAGATAGCGCTTGGCGAGCTGCATCACGCACGGGTTGCGGATTGCACCGTGGCCCTCGCCGTTGACGGTGAGCAGCCGCGCGCCGAGGTCGCGTGCCATTCGCTGGCCCCACCGGTACGGCGTCGCCGGGTCGTGACGGATTGCGAAGATCAGCGGCGGGGTCGTCATCCCGTGCGCGCGCGCCGGGCCGCGGAACGCTCCACGACCCTCGACCGGCCAGTAGCCGAAGCGCGTCGCGCTGTAGCCGCGAACGAACCAGAAGTGGTCCGCGATCCCCCACGTGTGGCGGACGGCGTCGAGATAGGGCTCCAGCCCGCGTGGATGGTCGCCGTCGGCGGCCATGATCGCCCAGAAGGCTTCGAAGTCGACGCCGAACAGGTCGACTCCGAACAGCTGGCCGGCGATGTCGGTCGCGCCGCGCTCGAGCTCGGAGAGCATCGCGGCGGTCGTCGGCCACAGCGAGGGCACGTACATGAGATCGGCCAGGAAGAGGAGCACGAGGTCTCCGTCGACCGTCACGCCTGGGCGGCCGGCCAGCGGCAGCGGCTCGCGGTTGAGCCGGTCGACGAGCGCGTCGATCGCGCCCTCCGGGTCGTCGCCGCCGAACCCGCAGGACGGGCTGGTGGCGCAATGCATCGCGAACCGGTCGAGCACGTTCTCGAAGCCCGCGGCCTGTTCGCGGGGGCCCTCGAGCGGACGGTCCATCCACACGCCGAGGTCTACCGGCGCGTCGAGTGCCATCGCACGCAGCCGACCGGGGAACAGGCTGGAGTACGTGGCGCCGAGAGCGGTGCCGTACGAGCCGCCGAGGTACGAGATCTTCTTCTCGCCGAGGGCGACGCGCAGCCGGTCGATATCGCGCGCGGCGTTTCCGGTGGTCACGTATGGCAGCAGCAGCGGGTTGCGCTCGTGGCAGCGCCGCCCCAGCTCGCGCGCACGGTGGGCGAGCATGCCGGGATCGACGTCGTGCGGCTCGGCCCATCGCGGATCGAGGTCCGGGACCTCGCCGCAGTCGATCATGCCGACGCCGCGCTGGTCGAAGGCCACGAGGTCGAAGCGCTCGTTGAGTGGTGCGAACAGGGTCGGGCCGGCGCTGCGCAGGGTGTCTACGCCCGACCCTCCGGGCCCGCCGGCGCCACCGACCATGGCGCCGATCCGGCGCTCGGAATCCGTGGCAGGGAGCTTGATGACCGGGATCTCGATCGTGCGCCACCAGGGGCGCGAGTAGTCGAGCGGAACCTCGAGATCGGCGCACTGGAAGCGGTCGCCGCATGGCCTCCAGTCGAGCTCCGGTGGCGTGGCCGCGGAGGCGGGGCCGGCGCCGGCGGCGAGCGCGCCGACGGCGAGCGCGCAGGCGAGGAGCGTGCGCTTGGGGAGTGGCATTGGGACCTTCTTCGTCGTTGACGAAAAGGCATGACGTGGAACGGTCCGCACCTATTCCGCGGAATACACGCGCGCCGGCGGGCGTCATTCGTATCAGCAGGATCCTCCCCATGAACGCAAGGACTCCCCATGCCCAACTCGATCCACTACGGCCTCCCCCTGAACACCCTGCGCCGCCCCCGCACGCAGCCGCGCATGCGCTGGACACGCGAGAGCCCCCACCACATCGCCATCCGCTGGACCCGCTGAGCGGGACCGCCGGCTGAACTCACCGATCGCGGCCGCCAGTGGATCCCTCATTCCCAGCCGCCGTCTAGGGTGGCGGCGGATGAACGGGGATCCGTGGAGGGGCCGCCGGCTGCACTTTGTCGGCATCGGCGGGGCCGGCATGAGCGGCCTCGCAATCGTTGCCCGCGAGCTTGGCGCGCAGGTCAGCGGCTCCGACCGCGCGCCCGACTCGCCGTACCTCGCGCGCACCGGGCTCACCGCCCTCCCGCACGACGCCGCCAACGTGCCGGAAGGCGCAGAGCTCGTGTTCTCGAGCGCGATCCCGCCCGACAATCCCGAGCGGGCGGCCGCGCGGGAGCGGGGGCTGCGCGAGCTGCACCGCGCCGACCTGCTGGGCGAGATCACACGGCTGCGGCCGACGATCGCGATCACGGGCACCCACGGCAAGACGACGACGTCGAGCATGGTCGTCCACGCGCTGCGCGGATGCGGAATGGACCCCGGCTACCTGGTCGGTGGCGAGGTCCGCTCGACCGGCTCGAACGCCGGCTGGGGGGCGGGCGAGTGGCTCGTGGTCGAGGCCGACGAGTCGGACCGCTCGCTGCTCAAGCTCGCGCGCCGGGTCGCCGTGCTGACCAACGCGGAGCTCGACCATCACGCGACCTACGCCTCCCAGCGCGACGTCGACGACACCTTCCGCGCCTTCCTGGAGCTGGCGGACGATGTGGTGCTGGGCGACGAGCCCGGCCTCGAACGCTTCCCTGGACGCGTCGCGCGGCCGGAGCACGTGCAGCTTGAGCCGGGCGGCTCGCGGTTCTCGTTCGGCGGCGTGCCGGTCGAGCTCGCGGTGCCGGGCGCGCACAACGCTCGCAACGCGGCGTGTGCCCTGGCTGCGTGCACGCTCGCCGGCGCCGAACTGGCTGTCGCGACCGCCGCTCTCGCCGGCTTCGGGGGCGCCGGCCGGCGCTTCGAGCGTCTCGGCATGACGCCTGCCGGCGCGCTGGTGGTGGATGACTACGCGCACCACCCGACCGAAGTCCGCGCCACGATCGCCGCCGCCCGGACGCTCGACCCCCGCCGGGTTGTCGCCGTGTTCCAGCCGCACCTGTTCTCGCGCACCCGGCACCAGTACCGCGAGTTCGGTCAGTCACTCGCCGAGGCCGACGTGGTCGCGGTGCTCGAGGTCTATCCGGCCCGCGAGCGTGTCGAGGACTTCCCGGGCGTCACCGGGCGCCTCGTCGCCGGCGCGGCGGCCGACGCCGCAGGCGGGCGGCCGGTCGCGTGGCTGCCGGGGTTCGACGACGCCGAGGCGTTTCTGCGCGGCGCGCTGCGCGAGGGCGACCTGTTGTTGACCTTGGCGCCGGGGACGTGGACTCGCTGGGGCGGCGGCTCGTGGACGGCCCGGCGGGCTAGGCGTTCGCCGAACCCGCCGCTGCGGATGAGGCCAACGCCGGCAGGGGACCGCGGCCCGACGTCGAAGCGCCCGCACAGTGAGACTCGGCTCGTTCCTGCGCGGCTTCGCCGCCGTCACGGCGGTGGCGGTGCTCCTCGCGGGAGGCTGGCTGTGGCTGCGCGACTCCTCGCTCGTGCGCGTCAAGGACGTCACCGTGACCGGCGCCACGACCAGCGAGGCGGCGCGGATCCGCTCGGCGCTCGACCGGGCCGCGAGCGACATGACGACGCTGCACGTCCGCGAGCAGGCGCTGAACGACGCCGTCGCTCCCTACCCCAGCGTCGCCGGCCTTCGCGTCCACACCGACTTCCCGCACCGGATGGACGTCGAGGTGGTCGAGCACCGGCCGGTTGCCGCGATCGAGATCGACGGGCGCCGCACGCCGGTGTCCGCCGACGGGCTCGTGCTCAACGGCGTCCGGGCCGAGGGCACGCTTCCCGCGATCGAGCGCGACCGGGTTCCGGCGCGCCGCGTAGACGACGCCCGCACCCGCGCCGCGCTCGCCATCGCCGCCGCCGCCCCCGAGCCGCTGCTCGAACGCAGCGAGCGGCTCTCCCACGGCGCCGACGGGCTGACGATCGACCTCAGGAACGGCCCGCCGCTGCTCTTCGGCAGCCCCGACGACGCCGTCGCCAAGTGGGCTGCCGCCGCGCGCGTGCTGGCCGAGCCCAGCGCCGCCGGCGCCACGTATCTCGACCTTCGCGTACCCGGCCGAGTCGCCGCCGGGGGGCTCGAGCCGGTGCCTCAGGAGGGGGAGCTGCAAGACCCTCAACCATAGGGTGAGAATCACGGTACTCTCGATCACTACCTGAGACTTCTGCGTTCTGCAACGTCTCTTGCGGACGTCCGCTTTCTTTGACTTCGAGCACGAAAGCGCCGTAACGTGCCACAATCCGCGGCCCAAACCGAGCGCCACAAACGCTCAACTATAACTAGAGGTCCGGACGGAACACTCATGGAAGCTGGCAGCTATCTCGCAGTGATCAAGGTCGTCGGTGTCGGCGGCGGGGGCACCAACGCCGTGAACCGCATGATCGACGCCGGCCTCTCGGGCGTGGAGTTCATCGCCTGCAACACCGACAACCAGGCGCTCCAGATGACGGACGCCGACATCAAGCTCAACATCGGCCATCAGCTCACCAAGGGCCTCGGGGCAGGAGCCAACCCGCAGATCGGCCAGGGGGCCGCGGCCGAGTCGCGCGACGACATCAAGGAGGCGCTCAAGGGCGCCGACATGGTGTTCGTCACGGCCGGCGAGGGCGGCGGCACGGGCACCGGCGCGGCGCCGGTGATCGCCGAGATCGCCAAGAACGAGATCGGCGCCCTGACCGTCGGCGTCGTCACGCGCCCGTTCGAGTTCGAGGGCGCCCAGCGCGCCCGCCAGGCGCAGGAGGGCATCGACCGCCTCAGGGAGATGGTCGACACGCTGATCGTGATCCCGAACGAGCGGCTGCTGAGCATCGTCGAGCGCCGCACCAGCATCCTCGACGCCTTCCGCGAGGCCGACAACGTGCTCCGCCAGGGCGTCCAGGGCATCACCGACCTGATCACGATCCCGGGTCTGATCAACCTCGACTTCGCCGACGTCCGCACGATCATGCAGGACGCCGGCTCTGCGCTGATGGGCATTGGCACGGCCGCGGGCGAGTCCCGCGCCGCCGAGGCCGCCAAGGCCGCGGTCTCGAGCCCGCTGCTCGAGGAGTCGGTCGAGGGCGCCAACGGCATCCTGCTCAACATCACCGGCGGCAAGGACCTCGGGCTGTTCGAGGTCAACGAGGCGGCGGAGATCATCCACTCGGCGGCCGACGCCAACGCCAACATCATCTTCGGCGCGGTGATCGACGACGGCCTCGCCGACGAGATCCGCGTGACGGTGATCGCCACCGGCTTCGACCGCGCGGGCCTGCGCGCGACGCGCGCCGAGCGCGAGCGCGGCCCCCGCGACCGCGGCCCGCGGATCGACGATCGCCAGCGGTCGTCGCTCGAGATCCGCGACGACGATCTCGACATCCCGCCCTTCCTGCGCTGAGCCGTGAAGCGGCGTCCGGGCCGCTGCTAGGGTCCGGCGCTGCATGGCCGCCGGTGCTGCCGAGACGCTCAAGCGGACCCCGTTGTACGACCGCCACGTGGCGGCGGGCGCGCGGCTGGTGCCCTTCGCCGGCTGGGAGATGCCGGTCCAGTACGCGGGCATCAAAGAGGAGCACGTGGCGGTTCGCCGCGAGGTAGGCGTGTTCGACGTATCGCACATGGGCGAAGTGGAGACGACGGGCCCGGACGCGGAGCGCTTCCTCCAGCGCGTCCTGTCGAACGACGTCACCAAGATCGCGCTCGACGGAGCCCAGTACTCGGTCCTGTGCCGTGAGAACGGCGGCGTGCTCGACGACCTCTTCACGTACCGCCACGGCGACGGCTTCCTGACCGTCACGAACGCCGCCAACCATGAGCGCGACCTCGACTGGATGCGGCGACAGGCGCGCGGCTACGACGTCAGGGTCCACGACCGTCTCGACGACTTCGCCATGCTGGCCGTACAGGGTCCGCGGGCGCGCGAGCTGGTGTTCGGGCTGGCCGACGGTGAGCTGCCGAAGCGTTTCCGCACCGCACGCCTCAACGTGGCCGGCGCCCCAGGCACGCTGGTCTGCGGGACCGGCTACACCGGCGAGGACGGGGTCGAGTTGCTCATCGCGCCCGGGTACGCGACCACGGTGTGGGACGCGCTGATGGACTCCGGCGCCACGCCGGCCGGCCTCGGCGCGCGCGACACCCTGCGGCTCGAGGTCTGCTTCCACCTCTACGGCAACGACCTGATGGAGGAGCGCGGCCCGATCGAGGCCGGCCTCGGCTGGTGCTGCAAGGAGGACACCGGCTTCATCGGGTCGGACGCGGTCCGCGCCACCCGCGAGGCCGGGCCGCGCGAGAAGCTGGTGCCGTTCGCCATGACCGGGCCGGGCATCGCCCGCCAGGGCAACCCCGTGGTGGGTGGCGGCGAGGTGACCTCGGGCACGATGTCCCCGTGCCTGGGGATCGGCATCGGCATGGCCTACGTGCCCGCCGACCGGACCGAGCCCGGTACCCAGATCGAGATCGACGTCCGCGGCAAGCCGCGCCAGGCCGAGGTGCGGGGAAAGCCGCTCTACTCCAAGGAGCGCTGAACGTGGCCGCGTACCCCGACGACCTCAGGTACCACCCCGAGCACGACTGGGCGCGGATCGACGGCGACGTCGCCACGTTCGGCATCACCTGGTACGCACAGGACCAGCTCGGCGAGGTGGTCTTCGTCGACCCGCCGGAGGTCGGCAAGACGGTCACCAAGGACGAGCCGTACGCGGAGATCGAGTCGGTGAAGGCCGTCTCCGACGTCGTGGCGCCGCTGTCGGGCGAGATCGTCGAGGTCAACGAGGCGCTCGGCGACTCGCCGGAGCAGATCAACGAGGACCCGTACGGCGAGGGCTGGCTGGTGCGCGTCCGCCTCAGCGACCAGTCGGAGCTGGAGGAGCTGCTCGACCGCGAGGCGTACGAGGGCAGCCTGGCTTGAGTCGCTACACCTCCGCCACCGACGCCGACCGGAAGGCGATGCTGGAGCGCATCGGCGCCGGCTCGATCGACGAGCTGTTCGCCGACATCCCCGAGGGCGTCCGGCTCGACCGCGCGATCGACCTGCCCACGGGCAAGCCGGAGCAGGAGGTGTACGCGTACCTGCGCGACCTGGCGGCGCGCAACGTGTCGGCCGAGGACGAGATCTGCTTCCTCGGGGCCGGGATGTACGACCACTACGTCCCGGCGCTGGTCGACGCGCTGCTGTCGCGCTCGGAGTTCCTGACCCCTTACACGCCGTACCAGCCGGAGGTCTCGCAGGGGACGCTCCAGGTCATGTTCGAGTACCAGACCGCGATCAGCGAGCTGACCGGGCTGCCGGTCTCGAACGCGACCCTGTACGAGGGGCCCTCGGCGGTCGCCTCCGCGGGCTGGCTGGCGCGGCTTCAGAACGGGCGCGGGCGGTTCCTGGTCTCACGCGCGCTGCACCCGCACTCGCGCGAGGCGCTGGCGACGACCGCGGCCGGCTACGGCACCGCGGTGGAGGAGCTGCCGCTGAGCGGCGGCGTGACCGACCTCGACGCCCTGCGCGACTCCGTCGGCGACGACGTCTCGGCCGTCTTCCTGGCGCAGCCGAACTTCCTCGGCGCCGTCGAGGACCTCGAGGCGCTGGCGCCGGTGGCGCGCGACACCGGCGCCCTGCTGGTCGTCGAGGTCGATCCCATGACGCTGGGCGTGCTGCGCCCGCCGGGCGACTTCGACGTCGACATCGCGGTCGGCGAGGGCCAGCCGCTCGGCAACCGGCTCGACTACGGCGGCCCTTCGTTCGGGTTCTTCGCGGCCCAGCAGGCCTACATGCGGCGGATGCCGGGCCGGATCGCCGGGGAGACGGTCGACGCGGACGGCAAGCGCGGCTTCGTGCTCACGCTCCAGACCCGCGAGCAGCACATCCGGCGCGAGAAGGCGACGCACAACATCACCACCGCGCAGACGCTGAACGCCCTCGCCGGCATCGTCTACCTGTCGTGGCTCGGCCGCCGCGGGATCGTCGAGCTCGGGGAGCTGCTGCTGCACCGCACCGCCTACGCGCGGCGTGCGGTGGCGGCGCTCGACGGCATCGAGCTGCTGCACGAGCAGCCCGTCGTGCGCGAGTTCGCCGTGCGGCTGCAGGCGCCGGTCGGCCGCGTGATCGAGCGCTGCGCCGCCGAGGGCGTCAACCCCGGCTATCCGCTCGGCGCCGACTATCCGGAGTTCGAGGACGGGCTGCTGGTGGCGATCACCGAGCAGCGCTCGCGCGCCGACATCGACCGGCTGGCCGAGGTGCTGGGCGCCGCCGTGGCGGCGGAGCGCCAGACGGTGACGGCGTGACGGTCACGATCTTCGAGAAGTCGGTCGAGGGGCGGCGGGCGTTCGTGGCGCCCGAGCTCGACGTCCCGCGCGACGACGACGCCCTGCCGGAGCGCTTCCGGCGCTCGGAGCCGCCGCGGCTGCCGGAGATCGCCGAGCCGGAGATCGTCCGCCACTACACGACGCTGTCGACGCGCAACTTCCACGTCGACAAGGGCTTCTATCCGCTCGGCTCGTGCACGATGAAGCACAACCCGAAGCTGCACGAGCGCGTGGCGGCGCTGCCCGGCCACGCGCGGCTGCACCCGCTGCAGTCGCCTGCGCGGGCCCAGGGCGCCCTGCAGCTGATGTGGGAGCTCCAGCGGGCGCTGGCCGAGATCGCCGGGCTGCCGCACGTGTCGCTGCAGCCGTCGGCGGGGTCGCAGGGCGAGCTGGCGGGCGTGCTGCTCACGCGCGCCTACCACGAGGCGCGCGGGCAGCATCGGCGGAAGGTGCTCACGCCCGACACCGCGCACGGCACCAACCCCGCCACGGTGACGATGGCCGGCTACGAGGTGGTCAAGCTCGGGACGGCCGACGACGGCGGCGTGGACCTCGACGACCTGCGCGCGAAGCTCGACGACGACGTCGCCTCGCTGATGCTCACGAACCCGAACACGCTCGGCGTCTTCGATCGCAACATCGAGGAGATCGCCCGGGCGGTCCACGAGGCGGGCGCCACGCTCTACTACGACGGCGCCAATCTGAACGCCGTGATGGGTCGCGCGCGGCCGGGCGACATGGGGTTCGACATCGTCCACTACAACCTGCACAAGACCTTCACGCAGCCGCACGGCGGCGGCGGCCCGGGGGCGGGGCCGATCGCGGTGTCCGACCGGATCGAGCCGTACCTGCCGCGCCCCCAGGTGGTGAAGCACGAGGACGGGACGTTCGGGTTGGATTTCGACCGCCCGAAGTCGATCGGCCGGCTGCGCGGCTTCCAGGGCAACTTCGGCGTCTTCGTGCGCTCGTACGCCTACATCCTCTCGCTCGGCGCCGACGGGCTGGCGGAGGCGAGCGACACCGCGGTGCTGAACGCCAATTACCTGATGGCGAAGCTGCAGGAGCTGTGCGGCGAGCACCTGCCGGCGGCGTTCGACCGCACCTGCATGCACGAGTTCGTGCTCACCGGCGGGCCGATGAAGAAGGCGCTCGGGATCCGCACGCTCGATCTGGCGAAGCGGCTGCTCGACCACGACTTCCACCCGCCGACCGTCTACTTCCCGCTGCTGGTGGACGAGGCGCTGCTGATCGAGCCGACCGAGACCGAGACCCGCGAGACGCTCGACGCGTTCGCGGAGGGGGTCGCCGAGATCCTGCGCGAGGCGGCCGAGGATCCGTCCGTGGCGCGGGGGGCGCCTTACGACACGCCGGTGCGGCGGCTCGACGAGGCGGCCGCGAACCGGCGCCCGGTGGTCCGCCAGGCGATGTAGTGGCCCCCGAGCTGACGTTGCGGGCGGGGCGGCGGCGGGTGCGGATCTCGAATCCCGGCAAGGTCCTGTTCCCGGCCGACGGGATCACGAAGGAGGACCTCGCCCGCTACTACGCGACGATCGCGCCCGCGATGGTCCCGCACGTCAAGGACCGGCCGCTGAACCTCTGGCGCTGGAACCGCGGGATCGACGAGGAGCTCGTGGTCCAGCAGGCGATCCCGAAGGGCGCGCCGGAGTGGGTGCGGCGGGTCACGGTGCCGCGGCGGCGCGGCGGTGACGTCGAGCACGCGGTCGGGGGCGAGCCGGCGACGCTGGTGTGGCTGGCGAACCAGAACTGCATCACGCCGCACGTGTGGACGGCGCGCGCCGACAAGCCGGATGCGCCGGACCGCCTGGTGTTCGACTTCGACCCGCCCGACGACGGAGACGGGCACCTGGAGGCGATCCGGGCGGGAGCGCTGGGCATCGGCGAGCTGCTGCGCGAGAACGGGCTGCAGCCGTTCGCGATGACGTCGGGCTCGCGGGGGATCCACGTCGTGGCGCCGCTGCGGCGGCGGTGGACATCGGACCAGGTGCGAGCGGTGGCCGGCGAGCTCGCCGAGGAGGTGGCGGAGCGGCTGCCGGACCAGCTCACCACCTCGTGGCGCAAGGCCGGCCGCGGCGGCCGCGTGCTGGTCGACGCCGCCCGCAACACCTACGCCCAGACCGCCGTCGCCCCGTACGCGGTGCGGGCGAAGCCGGCGGCGCCGGTCGCGACGCCCCTGTTCTGGGAGGAGCTCGAGGAGCCCGACCTGCATCCGCGGCGGTGGACGCTGGCCTCGGTGCCGGAGCGCGTTGAGAGCCGCGGCGATCCGTGGGAGGGGATCGGCGCTGCGGTGGGGTCGCTGCCCCGGGCTTGAGCGGGGCGAACGTCAACGGCGCTGGGTGGGGGAGCGGGTGAGCGCGCCCGGCGTGGCGCGAACCACATGGGTGAGTGGCCCGGAAACCGGGCCTAACCGCATGTGGTTCATGCCAACCGCCCGGATCCGGCCGCGCGGGCGGCTCCCTCGCTTCCCCTACCCAGCGCAGTTGACGTTCGCCGGCTCACCGAGCCGCTCGCTCGGGCCGCAACTCATCCAACGCACCCGCGGCGAGCCGGTGGCCGAGCGCCGGGGCGTGCTTGAACAGGTTGTTGCCGGCCACGAACACCACCGCTCCGGCCTCCCAGACCGCGATCGCGTCGTGGCCCCACGGCAGCTCGGTCACCCAGCAGGTGCGCGCCTCGACCGGCCGCGGCTCCAGGCCGGGCAGGCGCTCGGCGACGTAGGCATGCGTGGCCTCGGTCCCGTCGAGCCCGATCGCGTAGCGGTCGTTGCCGGGCAGCGGGTCGCCGTACGCGCCGGTCGTCGAATCCTGAAAGCAGGGGAGCGGCGAGGGCTCGCGTACCGGATAGGCGAAGCGCGTGTGGGTCGACACCCGGACCGGCAGCTCGAGCCCGGCGCCGGCGGCGAGCGCCGCGGTGTCGCGCCCGGCGCATACGACCACCCGGTCGTGCCGCGCGACGGCGCCCCCGGCCCGGACCTCGCCCGACGGCCGCACCTCGACCACCTCGTCCGCGACCAGACGATCCCCCAGCGCGGCGACCAGCGCCCCGACCGCCGCGCGGGTGCGGATCACGCCGCCGTCCTCGTCGAGCATCGCCGGCTCTGGCCGGGCCGCGAGGATCGGCAGTTCGAAATCGGCAGCGACCATCCGGGCCCGCACGCCGGCGTCGTGCAGCAGCGGCAGCCGCCGCTCGACCGCCGGCCCCACCGCCACCGACCCCACCGGCGCCAAGAGCTCCACGCCGAACCGGTGCTCCCACGCCCTCCAGCCCGCGCGGGCTTGCACCGCCAGCGCGACCAGCCGCGGGTCGTCGTGTGCGTGGCGGAAGATCCGCGACTCGCCGCCGGACTGGCCGGCGCCCGGCGCACCGCGCTCGTACACCGTCACGTCTGCGCCGCGCTCGAGCAGCTCGTACGCGGTCGCCAGGCCGACGATCCCCGCTCCGACGACGGCGACGCTCACAGTAGGGGACGGTATAAGGCCGCGCGAGCGCCTTGATTACCATGCCGCTCCCGGTGGTCATCTTCTCTGGCATCCAGCCCACGGGGTCCAAGCACCTCGGGAACTACATCGGCGCGATCCTGAACTACGTCGCCGGGCAGGACCGCGCCGACCTGGCGATCTACTGCATCGTCGACCTGCACGCGGTCACCGTCCCGTACGACCCGGCCGGGCTGCGCGAGCGGGTGTACGACACGACCGCGATCCTGATGGCCGCGGGGCTGGACCCGGACCGTTGCATCCTGTTCCGCCAGGGCGACGTCGAGGAGCACACCGAGCTCGCCTGGCTGCTCTCCGCCGTCACGGCGGTCGGCGAGCTCAACCGCATGCATCAGTTCCGCGACAAGGCGGCGGGGCAGCGCGAGCTGGCGTCCGCCGGGCTCCTCTACTACCCCGTGCTGCAGGCCGCCGACGTGCTCGCCTACCGCGCCCACGAGGTTCCGGTGGGGGAGGACCAGCGCGAGCACCTGGAGCTGATGCGCGACGTCGCCGAGCGCTTCAACAAGCGGTTCGGTGAGCTGTTCGTGGTGCCCGAGGCGCGCATCCCGCAGGTGGGGGCGCGCGTGCGCGACCTCCAGGACCCGGAACGCAAGATGTCGACCACCGGCTCGTCCGAGCAGGGCACCGTCTACGTGCTCGACGAGCCGGACGTCATGCGCCGCAAGTTCCGCCGCGCGGTCGCCGACTCCGGCCGCGAGATCGTCCGCCGCGAGGACAAGCCGGGGATCTCGAACCTGATCGAGATCATGGCCGTCGCGCGCGGGACGCGGCCGGAGGAGATCGAGCGCGAGTTCGACGGCTCCGGCTACGGCGACTTCAAGACGGCGGTGGCGGACTCGGTGGTCGACTGGCTCGCCCCGGTGCGCTCGCGGTACGAGGAGCTGCGCGCCGAGCCCGAGCAGCTCGAGCGGACGCTCGCGAAGGGCGCCGACAAGGCGCGGGCGATCGCGTCCGGCACGCTCGCCGACGTGCGCGAGGCGATGGGCGTCGGCCCACCGCGTCGCTCCGTCCCCCCGGGCGCCTAGCCTGTCGCGGACGGATGGCCACGATCGCCCATCGCCTGGAGCTGGACCTCGACGTCTTCGCCGGGCCGTTCGACCTGCTGCTGTCGCTGATCCTGCGCGAGGAGCTGGACCTGCTCGAGGTCGAGCTGGCCGAGGTCGTGCTCGCCTACGTCGACCACCTCGAGGCCGAGGGTGAGCTCGATCTGGAGGCCGCCACCGAGTTCCTGGTGCTGATCGCGGCGCTGCTCGAGCTCAAGTCGCGGCTCATGCTGCCGGGCGAGGAGCTGCCCGAAGACCTCGAGGGCCTCGGGCCGGCGGAGGCGGCCGAGGAGCTGCTCGAGCGGATGCTCCAGTACGCGCGCTTCCGCGGCGCCGGCGGCTGGGTGGCCGAGGCGCATGCCGCGGGCCGCGCGTATCTGCACCGATCGGCGCCCCTGCCGCCGGCGCTGCGCCAGGCGTCGGCGGATCTCGCCGAGCGCGTCTACGACTCCGCGGTGCTGGGACAGGCGATCGGCTCGCTGCTGCGCACGCCGCCGCCGATCGACCTGCGGCACATGGAGGGGCCGCGCGTGTCCGTGGGCGATCGGCTGGCGCTGCTGCGGCGGCTGCTGGGCCGCGGTCGGTTCTCGTTCGACGAGGCGGTCGAGGGCGCCGACCGCGTGACGGTCGCGGTGACGCTGTTCGCGCTGCTCGAGCTCTACAAGCGCGGCGAGGCCGCGTGGGAGCAGCCCGAGCCGTTCGGGCCGATCACGATCCGCGCCGAGGCGGGGCCGAGCAAGCACGGCGGGGAATCGGCTGGCGCCGATTCCCTTGCGAGTTCGCTTCGCGAACATCGCGGGGAGGTTGCGCTGTGAGCCCGCTCGCGCGCCAGGTCGAGGCGCTTCTCTTCCTCGCGCCCGAGCCGGTCTCGCTCGAGGAGCTGGCGGACGCGCTGCAGGCGGGCGAGCGCGCGGTTCAGGCCGCAGTGGACGAGCTGGCCGGCGCACTCGAAGGCCGCGGCGTCGTGCTGCGCGAGGTGGCCGGCGGTTGGACGCTGGCCTCGCATCCCGACGCCGAGGAGGCCGCCCGCCGGCTGCTGGCGCGCCCGCGCACGCCGGCGCTGACCGCGGCGCAGGCGGAGACGCTCGCGATCGTCGGCTACCTGCAGCCGGTCTCGCGCCCGGAGGTGGCCCGCATCCGCGGCGTGGCGTCGGAGTCGGCCACCGCGGCGCTGGTCGAGCGCGGCCTGATCGAGGAGGTCGGCCGCTCGCAGTTCGGCGCGATCCTCTACCGCACGACGCCGCTGTTCCTGAAGCTGTTCGGGCTGCGCTCGCTCGACGACCTGCCGCCGGTCGAGCAGTGGGACCCGAGCCCTGAGGACGAGGCGGCGCTGCGCGATCGCCTGCTGAGTGCGGGCGAGGCGCGCTCGAGGGCCTAGGCGCCGGCGCGGCTCCGGCCGCGGAGCGACGACGAACGTCTCAGCCGCGAGGCCGGCGGCCGGACAGGGATTCCACGTGCGGCCGGCGCGCCCGGCGGGCGCGCATCTGCCGCGGGGCACGATGCGAGGCGTGCGGCGGGCCGTCGTGCTGGGCGCCGGCCAGCAGCTGCGAGACGAGGATGAAGAGGATCACCTGCCGCGCCGCCTCCGCATGGGGGCCCGATCCGCCACTCGCGCGCAGGGCGATCACGAGCAGAGGGGCAAGGTCACGCCGCACCGCCCGTAGGCTACGACGGGCCTCCGATCCGCAGTCCTGCAGGAGTTCCCACCGCCGGCCCGCACGCTGCGCTCGAGCTGTCGCCGGCGCGCCTGCGCGACGGCCTGGGTGGCCTGGGCGAGCACGGCTTGCGAGTCGTCACGCAGCGAGGCGGAGACCTCCCCGAGCACGCGTAGGTACTCCTGTACCAGCTCGGCGTGCTCACGCTCGCATGAGACAGCGGCCCGAACAGCCGGATACGCGGCTCGCCGGAACGTCGCCTGTACGCAGGTGCCGCCGAGAACGGCATCGCAGGAGATACGCAGATCGTCGGCGAGCTCGGTCATCAGCGGCACGCCGAGGCCGGCGCCTCGGCTCGAACCTCGGTACATCCCGCGACCGCCGTCGCTCACCCAGATGATCACCGCGGCGCCCACGAGCGATGCCGCCGTATAGAGCGGCCCCGGGCCGACGCGGCGGTACGCATGGTCGACGGCGTTGTGAGCCGCCTCGATGAAGACCAGATCGATGTCCGCAAGTCGGTCTGCCCGAACCTGTTGCCGGGCCAACACGGGGCTCAGTTCGTGCCGCATCCGAGCGACGCTTCCGGGCGATGCGGGCAGCATCCGCTCGTAGATGAGCACTCCGCGGCGGTCGGAACGATCGACGGCTTCCGCACCGGCGACCCCGTCGGTGAGCAGGATGTCAGACACCTGACGCCTACCGTACCTGGCGACGCAGTTTCGGCGCTTCGACTGGTCAAGGATGACCGTTTTATTACGCCGCTATGACCGGGCCTCCGGCGCCCGGCGGTCCTGTCCTACGCGGCGAGCTGCCCGCAGGCGGCCTCGATGTCGCGGCCGCGGGTCAGGCGCACGGTGGCGCGCACGCCGTGCTCCTCGAGCACCGCCTTGAAGGCCGCGATCGCACCCGGTGACGACCCCTCGTACATGCCCGTCGGGTTGTACGGGATGAGATTGACCTTGTAGATCCGGGGATCGAGCAACGTCGCGAGGGCGACCGCCTGGCGGTAGGTGTCGTTGACGCCGGCCAGCATCACGTACTCGATGAACACCTTCCGGCGGCGGCGCGCGTGGTAGGCCTCGCAGGCGGCCAGCACGTCGGCGATCGGGTGGCGGTCGTTGACCGGCATGATCTGGGAGCGCAGCTCGTCGTCCGGCGCGTGCAGCGAGAAGGCGAGCCGGATCGGCATGTCGCTCTCGGTCAGCGCCCGGATCCCCGGGACCCAGCCGACCGTCGAGATGGTGGTGCGGCGGTGGGTGATGCCGACGTCCGGCAGCCGCCGCGCCGCCTCGAGCACCTGCGGCAGGTTCATCATCGGCTCGCCCATGCCCATGAACACGAGGTGGTCGACGGGCTCGATGCGCCGGAAGTGCAGCACCTGGTCGAGGACCTCGGAGGCGGTCAGGTTGCGGCCGAACTTCATCGCGCCGGTGGCACAGAACGTGCACGTCAGCGGGCAGCCCGACTGCGACGACACGCACACCGAGCGCCGCCCGTCGCGGTAGCGCATCAGCACCGCCTCGACCGGGCGGCCGTCGGCCGTACGGAACAGCGCCTTGACGGTGCCGTCGGCCGCATGCGCCTCGCGTTCCACCGACAGGCTCGAGAACGGCACCTCCGAGGCGAGGCGCCCTCGCAGGCCGGCGGGGAGATCGGTCATCACGTCATAGCCGGTCGCGCCGCGCGCGGCCCAGCTCCACACCTGGCCGGCGCGGTAGGCCGGCTGACCGGCGGCGACCAGCGCCTCGTCGAGCAGCGCGAGATCCACGGCGCCTATGGTGGCACCGTCGTGCGCCTCGCCAAGTATCTCGCCCACGCCGGCGTCGCCTCGCGGCGCGCCTCCGAGCAACTCGTGTTCGCGGGGCGGGTGAGCGTCGGCGACGAGGTGGTGCGCGATCCCGCGCGCGACGTCGACGGCAGCGTCCCGGTGGCGGTGGACGGCAAGCCGGTGCGAGTGTCGGCCGGCCAGTGGGCCGTCTACGCGGTCCACAAGCCGCGCGGCGTCGTCTCCACCGCCCACGACCCGCAGGGGCGCCGGACGGTCGTCTCGCTCGTGCCGAGCTCGCGGCGGCTGTACCCGGTCGGCCGGCTCGACGCCGACACCAGCGGGCTGATCCTGCTGACCGACGACGGCGCGCTCGCGCACCGGCTCACGCACCCGTCGTTCGAGGTCCCGCGCACCTACCACGCCAAGGTCCGCCGCCCGCCGATCGGCAACCACGCGCTCCGAGCGCTTCGCGAAGGCGTCGAGCTCGAGGACGGCCGCACGGCGCCTGCGCGCGTGAGGAGACTCGCCCCCGACCGGATCGAGATCACGATCCACGAGGGCCGCAAGCGACAGGTGCGGCGGATGCTCGACGCCGTCGGACACCCGGTCATAACCCTCGAGCGGGTGCGATTCGGGCCGCTGTGGCTCGGCAAGCTCGAGGAGGGACAGCACCGCCGGCTGACCGCGGCGGAGATCGAAAAGCTGCGCCGCTAGGCTCCGACGCCGATGAGGATGATCGCGGTGCGCGGGGCCACAACCGTCGAGGCCAACGAGGCCGAGGCGATCCTGCACGCCACCGAGGAGCTGATGGGGGAGATGCTGGCCCGTAACCGGCTCGAGCCCGACGCCCTCGTCAGCTGCATCTTCACCCTCACCCACGACCTCGACGCCGAGTTCCCGGCCGTCGCCGCGCGCCGGATGGGCCTGAGCCGCGTGCCGCTGCTGTGCGCGCGCGAGATCCCGGTGCCGGGCGCGCTGCCGCGCGTCATCCGAGTGCTGATGCACTGCTATCCGCCCGACAACCTCGAGCCGCAGCACGTCTACCTCGGAGCCGCCCGCGAGCTCAGGCTCGACCTCGAAGGCGCTCAATAGACTGCGGACGATGGCGCTGGAGTTCGCGAGCAAGGTCCGCCGCATCCCGGTCTACCCGGCTGCCGACGGCTATGCCTCCGAGGGCGAGATCGCCAAGCTCGCCTCGAACGAGTCGCCCTACCCGCCGCACCCCGCGGTCGTGGAGGCGATCACGAAGGCGCTCACCGACCTCAACCGCTACCCGGATCCCACCAACGCCGCCCTTCGCCGCAGGCTCTCCGATCGCCACGGCGTCCCCGCCAACCGGATCGCGGTCGGCAACGGGTCGTGCGACATCCTGCTCGCCGCCGGCGATGCGCTGCTCGAGCCGGGAGCCGAGGTCGTCTACGCCTGGCCTTCGTTCTCGGTCTACCCGCACCTCGCGGCGGCATCGGGAGCGCGCGCGATCGAGGTCCCCGTCGACGCCGAGCACCGCCACGACCTCGAGGCGATGCGCCGCGAGATCACCGTCGCCACCCGGCTCACCATCGTCTGCAACCCGAACAACCCGACCTCGACCGCGCTCCCGCTCGACGAGATCGCCGGCTTCGTCGCCGACGTCCCCCGCCACGTCTGCGTGATCCTCGACGAGGCGTACTGCGAGTACAACGTCCTCCAGGACCCCGACGAGTCGATCGAGCTGCTGAGCCGGCACCCGAACCTCGTCCTGCTGCGCACGTTCTCGAAGGTCTACGGGCTGTGCGGGCTGCGGGTCGGCTACGGCCTGTGCGGCTCGGAGGAGTTCCGCACGGCGGTCGACCAGGTGCGCCAGCCGTTCTTCTGCAACGCCGCCGCCCAGGCCGCCGCGCTCGAGGCCCTCAACCACCAGGACGAGGTCGCGCGCCGCGTCGAGCGCAACCTCGCCGAGCGGATCGGGCTCGAGGACGGGCTCCGCGCTCTCGGCATCGAGCCGGCCGAGTCGCAGGCCAACTTCGTGTGGTTCGACCTCGGCGACGAGCCCGACGAGCCCGAGATCATGCAGGGGCTCGCGCAGCGCGGCGTGCTGGTCCGGGCGGGCGGCTCGCTCGGCCGCGAGGGCGCGCTGCGCGTGACGGTCGGCACGCAGGCCGAGAACGAACGCTTCCTGGAGGCGCTCGCGGCGCTGCTCTGATGGAGCTGCACCTGCGCGACCCGTCGCCCGCGCTGCGCGGGTCGGCGCGCCGGCTCGCCGGCTGGTACGAGCGGGTCGAGCACCCGGTCGTCCGGCGGGAGCTGCCGGGCGGGAGGATCGTCCTCGTCATCTCCTTCGGGCCGCCGCTCGAGGTCGACGGCCGCTCGTACGGCTCGTTCGTCGCCGGGCTGCACGAGTCGGCGGCGATCACCGAGCACGCCGGCGTCTCGCACGGCATCCAGGCGTACCTCACGCCGCTCGGCGCCGAGCGGCTGTTCCGCATGCCGATGGGCGAGCTCGCCGGCGGCGGCGCCGACCTCGCCGACCTGCTCGGCCCGGTGGCCACCGAGCTGGCCGACCGCCTGTACGTGGCTCCCGACTGGCCCGCCCGCTTCGCCCTGCTCGAGCGCTTCATCGCCGCCCGCGTCCACGACGCGCCGCCGACCACCCCCGAGCTGGAGTGGGCGTGGGGCCGCCTGCTCGCCTCCGACGGGGCGGTTCCGGTCGGCTCGCTCGCTCGCGAGATCGGCTGGAGCCGCCGCCATCTCGCGGCCCGCTTCCGCGAGCACCTCGGGCTGTCGCCGAAGCCGCTGGCCCGGATCCTGCGCTTCGAGCGCGCCGCCGCGCGGCTCCGCCACGGGGCGGCGCTCGCCGACGCCGCCCTCGACAGCGGCTACTACGACCAGGCCCATTTCAACCGCGACTTCCGCGCCTTCGCGGGCGTGACGCCTACCGAGTATCGGGTCGCATCCGTCCAAGAAATCCAGTCCGTGCCCGCCTAACGTCGGCGGCATGATCATTCCCACCCTCCGCTACGACGACGCCAAGGCCGCGATCGACTTCCTCGAGAGCGCCTTCGGCTTCGACCGCAAAGCCGTCATGGAGAACGAGGACGGCACCATCGCCCACGCCGAGCTCACCTCCGGCCGCGGCGTGGTCATGATCGGCAGCTCAGGACAGGGCGACGCGCAGTTCGACACCGGCCACGCCTCGATCTACGTGGTCGTGGAGGACCCCGACGCCGTGCACGACCGCGCCAAGGCCGCCGGCGCCGAGATCTCGCGCGAGCTGCAGGACATGGACTACGGCTCGCGCGAGTTCACCGCCAAGGACTCCGAGGGCAACGTGTGGTCGTTCGGGACGTACGACCCGTTTGCCAAAGGCTGATTCGAGTCCTGTGGCCGGGTCGACGTCGCGGGGGCACTGCGGCGCGAGCTGCCCGGCAGCTCGCGCCGCATCAGCGTGCCCGATCGTCAGGGGACGAAGCTGACGCCGTCGCAGCCCTGGAACACGAAGTTGCTCGGACCGAATCGTCCGCGCACGCACGCCTGCGTTTCACTGCCCGTGAGCTGGGACTGCTGGGCCCGGAAGTGCACGACCATGTCGCGGTCGCCGTCCTTCGACCGCTCGTCCGAGCGCTCGATGGCGTCCTCGAGGTGTCCGCGATCATGCGCCTCGGCGGCGCCTCCGCCGGCCGTCACGACCGTCTTGGGCCCGAACCGCGCGGTCAGCGGCTGGATCGTGGTCGCGTCGAACGCAAGTGGCAGCCCGTACTCGCCGGCGCTCGTGGTCAGCACCGCAACCGGGATGACACCGTTCTTGTGAGCGATGTTGATCGGGTTGCGGGAGCTGCCCGGGTGGATGTTGATCGCGACCGGCACGATGCACTCCACGGTGAAGGAGGTCGTGGCGGCGTTGTTGGTCGTGTCGGGATCGATGTCGTCGGGCCGGTCAGGGGAGATCTCGCTCGTGAACGTGAACGTGGCCGGCCCTCCGCCGGTGCACTCGATCGTGAACTCCTCGTCGTCGTGGCGCGCCTCCTGGTGGCCGAGGGCGGCCGCGAGGTGGGAGTCCGACGTCGGGCTCACGGTGGCATTGGCGGTCGCGGTGGCAGCGCCGGCGACGCGGACGTCCATCGGCGCGGACGGGCCGTTGTTGGTGATCGTCTCCTCGAGCGTCACGGTCGCCGGCTGCCCGACCGTCAGCTCCGCCGGCGGGCTTTGCGCGCCGAAGCTGCCGATCTCGAGGTCGGCCTTCGCCTTCACCAGCGTCGCCTCGCTCTTCTGATCGTTCCCGGGCTCGCGGTCGTTGCGGTCCGAGTCGGCCGTCGCCGTGTTCGTGATCGTCACCGGCGAGCCATGGTCGTGGACGAGGGCGCGGGTGATCGCGACGGTGACCGTGAAGGTGCGCTGCTCGTCGTCGGCCAGGCTGCCGAGCCCGCAGGTCAGCGTCCCGGCCGGTGCCTCCGTGCACGGGATCGAGCTGGACACGTACGCCGTCCCGGCCGGCAGCACGTCGGCGACGACGGCGTTGTCGGCCGTCCCGGGACCGTTGTTGCGCGCATGGATGGTGTACGTGAGCGTCTCACCGGCGAAGGCCGGATCCTGGTCGCCGGCCTTGGAGACGAGCTCCATGTCGGCGGTCGAGACGGTGACGGCTCGGGTCGCCGGCGTCGGATCGATGTCGGCGCCGACCCGGCCACGGACGCGGAACGTGTAGGAGCCGTCAGCCAGGTCGGAGGCGGGCGTGTGGCTTGCGCCCGCACCCGAGCACGGCGCCCAGCTCGCGGTCCCTTGGTCGATCGAGCACTCGAACGCGGCGCCCGCGCGGTTGGCGGCGAACGTCCAGGTCGGGGTCGGATCGTCCGTCTGGCCCGGGCCGCCGGTCAGCGTCGTATCGGGCGCCGCCGCCTCGGTCAGCATCTCGGTCGCCAGCACCGCGTTGTTGACCTGGGTGCAGTCGGCGGCGACGATCCCGGCGGTCCCGACGAGGTTCGTGCACGCCTGGTTGAGGGCGTTGCCGAGGGCCCCGTAGTCGCTTCCCGACGTGAGGAGGTTGATCTGCGCCTCGTAGTAGACGCGGACCGCCTTCTCGAGGCCGATCGCCGACACGGTGAACGTGTTGAACGTCTGGCCGTCCGTCAGCAGGAACATCGCCTTGTTGCTGACGCCGCTGTTGGTGTGGACGCCGCCGTTGTCGCCGGTCGTCGTCGTCCAGTTGGAGCTGGTCATCTTGTCGGGGTCGCCGTTGTTCGGCGGCTGCTCCATGTCGCGGATCACTCCGAGGGAGCTGTCCTCGCCGATCTGCCACCTCGTCGCCGCGGTGTCGGTGCCCGCGCCATTGACCAGATCGACGGCCTCGCCGAACACGTCGGAGAGCGACTCGTTGATCGCCCCGGACTCGTTCTGGTACACGAGTGCGGACTCGAAGTTGGTCACGCCATGGGTCAGCTCGTGACCCATGATGTCGTCGGAGCCGACGCCCTGGCCGATGAACATCTGGCTCGCGGTCGCGGGCGTGAACGGCAGGAAGAACGCGTTCGGATAGGGGCACGCGTCCTGGAACGTGCCCGGTGGGTTCGGTGGGCTGGGCAGCATCGTGTTCGTGCACCAGAGGACGCTCGCCTTGAGCTCCATTCCGGCGTCATCGATGCTGTCGCGGCTCCAGCGAGTGTCATAGAAGTCGTAGGTGTCCCCGAGGAAGTCGTAGACCGGCTGGACGTCCGCCACACCTCCGGTGTAGGTCCCACCCTCGGTGAGCACGCCACCCGTGCAGTCGGCCGGGGCCGACCGCGCGTTGGCGTTGTCGCAGATGCGGCGGTTCAGCGCATCGTGCACGAGCTCGAAGACCTTCACGACCTGCCCGTTGCTCGCGTCGACCAGCACCTGCTTGACGATCTCCGGATGCTCGGGGGCGTAGACCTGGACGCTCCGGACGAGGATCGAGCGGCCATCCTCGCCGAACAGGCTCGCGTCGTAGACGTAGAGCTTGTGGCCGGAGGCATCGAGCTCGTCCTCGGCGACCTTCGCCCGGTCGGCGACCGCCGCGACCGCAGCGTCCTGCGCAGCCGCACGCGTGATCGCGGGATCATGCTCGATGTCACCGAGAGGCAGGGCCTCGCCGCTGACCGAGAGGATCTCGTTCCCCGACGTCAGATTGACGATCAGCTCGCCGGCCAGGACCGGCACGTCGTCGACGAGCTGTTGGGCGCGGACGACGGCGCCGCCGCCGGCCGTGGACGAGACGTCGAGCACGCTCAGCTCGTCACCGGCGATACCGAGCGCGGCGGCGTGGCTCTCGAGGTAGGTCAAGGCCGCCTCGATCGCGGGCGAGCCCGCGGTCATCCCCGGTGGGCGATCGATCGGACTCCCCGGTTCGGTGCTGATGAAGACCACCTTGCCGGTCTCATCGCTGCGTGTGACCTCCGCGTCGGGCCCGAAGCCTCCCTGGGCCCACGATGCCGGCACCGCGACGAGCAGCGCCGCTGCGGTCACCACAAAGATTGACAGTCTGCGAAGCATCTGGGTCGGCCCTCCGACGTCGTCAAGTGGACGTGGATAAAGAGCGGTGGGCCGCCCCCCGTGATACATCGCGCCGCGTTGCCAATCATCGCCGGCCCTGCTACAAATCGTCGCTCGCGATGACCGATCGCCCCGCTCATCTGACCCTTCACACCGGCCCGCGGGGCGCCGGCTACGCCTACTCCTACGGCACCTGGCGATTTAGCTAGGCGCTCGGCTGGTGCGCACTTCCGCACCGCTCGAAATCGGGGCCTTCGGGCCGAGCGCCGCTGGAGCGGATCGTTCGTAGAGTGTGCATTCGAGTCAGGAGAAGCAGCAGATGATGATCGTGATGAAGGCGGGGGCGACGGAAGCGGAGATCCAGTCCGTCATCCAGCGCATCGAGTCGGTCGGGGCCCGGGCCCACCCCTCGCGCGGCGAGGAGGTCACCGTGATCGGGGCGATCGGCGACCGCGAGCACGTGGCGCGCCTCGGCCTCGAGGGTTCTCCGGGCGTGGCCCAGGTGGTGCCGATCCTCAAGCCGTACAAGCTCGCCTCGGCGCAGGTCCGTCACGGCGAGCGAACGGTGATCGACGTCGAGGGACGAAAGATCGGCGGTGAGCACTTCTCGCTCATCGCCGGGCCCTGCACGGTCGAGTCGCGCGACCAGACGCTCACGACCGCCCGCGTCGTCGCGGCCGGCGGGGCCTCGCTGCTCCGCGGCGGCGCCTACAAGCCGCGCACCTCGCCGTACGCCTTCCAGGGTCTCGGCCAGGAGGGCCTGCGGCTGCTCGAGGAGGCCAAGGCGGAGACCGGCCTCCCGATCGTCACCGAGCTGATGGACGCGCGCGACCTCGAGCCCGTGGTCGAGGTCGCCGACGTCGTCCAGGTCGGCGCCCGCAACATGCAGAACTACGCGCTGCTGGCCGAGATCGGGCGCGCCGGCAAGCCGGTGCTGATCAAACGCGGGCTCTCCTCGACGCTCGAGGAGCTGCTGATGGCGGCCGAGTACGTGCTCAAGGAGGGCAACCCCAACGTGCTGCTGTGCGAGCGCGGGATCCGCACCTTCGAGACCGCCTACCGCTTCACGCTCGACCTCACCGCGGTGCCGGTGCTCAAGGAGCTCTCGCACCTGCCGGTGATCGTCGATCCGAGCCACGCCGCCGGCCGCCGCGACCTCGTCAAGCCGCTGTCGCTGGCCGCCGCCGCCGCGGGCGCCGACGGGATCATCGTCGAGGTGCACCCGCACCCCGAGGAGGCGATCTGCGACGGCCCGCAGCAGCTGTACGCCGATAGCTTCGCCGAGTACGCCGAGCAGGTCGAGCGCGCCGCCGCGGTCGCCGGCAAGGTGCTCTCGAACGTCGTCTGATGCCGAGCGGTCCACGCCGGCCCGTCGTGGCCGTGGTCGGCGTGGGCCTCATCGGCGGGTCGATCGGCCTGGCGGCGCGCGAGCGCGCCGGCGCGCAGGTGCGCGGGTGGGATCCGCGCGACGCGGTGCGGGAGACGGCGCTCGAGCGCGGCGCGGTGACCGATGCCTGCGGCTCGCTCGCCGACGCGGTCGGCGGCGCCGACGTCGCGTTCGTGGCGGCCCCGGTCGGTGCTCTGCCGGCCGCGGTGGCGGAGGTACTGGCGGCGGCGGGGGAGGACTGCGTGGTCACCGACGTCGGCTCGACCAAGCGGTCGGTGGTGGCCGCCGTCGACGACCCGCGCTTCGTCGGCGGGCATCCCCTGGCCGGCGCCGAGACCGCCGGCGTCGAGCACGCCCGCGCCGACCTGTTCGAGGGCGCGACCTGGTACCTGACGCCGACCGCCCGCACCGGCGGCATCCTGTACGAGCGGCTGCACCGCCTGCTGGTCGACCTCGGCGCGCGGCCGGCGGCGCTCGACGCCGACACCCACGACGAGCTGCTGGCCACCGTCTCGCACCTGCCGCACGTGCTCGCCAACGTGCTCGTCGCGCGCGCGGCGCGCGTGCTGTCCGAGGAGGGCGAGCGGCTGCCCGCCACCGGCCCGTCGTTCCGCGACGCCACGCGCGTGGCGGGCGCGAACACCGTCATCTGGCGCGACATCTACCTCGCCAACGCGGACGCGCTCGTCGACGCCATCGACGACACCGTGCGCCGGCTCGGAGAGGTGCGCGCGGCGCTCAGCGCCGGCGACGCCGCGGCGGTGGCGGCCTGGAACGACGGCGCCCGCGCGGAGCGCCGCCGGCTGCTGGAGGCGGACCTGGCGGGCGGCGACGTGCACGAGCTCCGGGTCGCGGTCCCGAACCGCCCCGGAGTGGTCGCCGAGGTAGCGCTCGCACTCGGCCGGGCCGGCGTCAACATCCTCGACATGGCGCTCTACCCCGCCCCCGACATGTCCTCCGGCACGATCGCGCTGTGGGTGGCCGGCGACGGCCGGGCCGACGAGGCGCAGGCGCTCGTCGAGAGCCTCGGGCTGACGGTGGCGCGGCCGTGAACGTCCGCTTCGCGCACGACGGGCCGCTGCGCGGGACGGTCCAGGCGCCGCCCGACAAGTCGCTCTCCCACCGCGCCGCGCTGCTGGCGGCGATGACCGACGAGCCGGTCACGATCACCGGCTACCTCGACGCCGCCGACACCAACTCCACGCTCGCCGCCGTGCAGGCGCTCGGCGCGCTGGTCGAGCGCCGCGACCGCTCGCTGGTCGTGCGCGGCGCGGGCCTGCGCGCGGCGGCGCCGGCCGGCGTGATCGACGTCGGGAACGCCGGCACGCTGATGCGGCTGCTGCCGGGCTGGCTGGCGGGGCAGGAGGGCGGTCGCTGGACGCTCGACGGCGACGCTTCGATCCGGCGCCGGCCGGTCGACCGGATCGCTGAGCCGCTGAGGTTGATGGGCGCGCGGATCGAGCCGCGCGAGGGCAGGTTCCCGCCGTTCACCGTCACCGGCGCACCGCTGTGCGGGATCGAGTACGCGCTGCCGGTCGCCTCCGCCCAGGTCAAGTCGTGCGTGCTGCTGGCGGGGCTGCTGGCCGCCGGCTCGACGACCGTGGTCGAGCCCCGGCCGAGCCGCGACCACACCGAGCGCATGCTCGCCGCCGCCGGCGCCTCGGTCGCGCGCGACGGTGACCGGATCGTGATCGCGGCCCAGGACGAGCTCGAGCTGGGCGCGCTGCACGTGCCCGGCGACCCGTCGTCAGCCGCCTTCCACGCCGCCGCCGCGGTGCTGGTCCCTGGCTCGCGGATCGTGATCGACGACGTTGGCGCCAACTGGACCCGCACCGGCTTCTTCCGCATCCTGCGCCGCATGGGCGGCGCCGTGGCCGGGCCGCTGGAGGAGCCCACGGACGGCGTGCCCGCCGAGGAGCCGGTGTGCGAGCTCGAGATCAGCCACGGCCCGCTCCACGGCACGGTGGTGGAGCCCGACGAGGTGCCGCTGGCGATCGACGAGCTGCCGCTGGTGGCGCTGCTCGGCTGCTTCGCCGAGGGGACCACGGTGGTCCGCGGCGCCGCCGAGCTGCGGCTGAAGGAGAGCGACCGGATCGCGACCGTGGTCGACGGCCTGCGCGGGCTCGGCGCCCGCATCGAGGCGACCGAGGACGGCTTCGTGGTGGAGGGCACGGGCGGCCTGCGCGGCGGCGCGATCGACGCTCACGGCGACCACCGCCTGGCGATGCTCGGCGCCGTCGCCGGCCTGGCTTCGCGGGACGGCGTCGAGGTGGTGGGGATGGAGGCCGCCGCCGTCTCCTATCCGGGCTTCGAGGCCGACCTCGCGCGCTGCGGGCCTGAGGATGGGCCAGTTCCACTTCCACCCCGACGAGTACCTGCGGCTCATGCACGCGGAGATGCCGGCATACGACCGGCCGTGGGCCGGCGTGGTGCCGATGTGCAGCCAGGCGCTCGAGCCGGTGCCGGACGCGCGCCTGCGCGCCGGGATCGCCGAGCCGGCATACGTGCGCGCGCTCGTAAGCTGACCGTCCATGGTCATCGCCATCGACGGCCCCGCGGGCGCGGGCAAGTCATCCGTGGCCCGCGCCGTCGCGCGCGAGCTCGGCTTCACGTACCTCGACACCGGGGCGATGTACCGCGCCGTCGGCCTTGCCTCGATGGAGGCGCGTGAGCCTGCCGCGCAGGTCGCCGAGCGGATCGCGATCGAGGTCGGCGACCGCGTGCTGGTCGACGGCCGCGACGTGACCGGCGAGATCCGGACCCCGGCGGTGTCCGAGGCGGCCTCGCGGGTCGCCGCCGACCCCGGCGTGCGGGCCGTACTCGTCGCCCGCCAGCAGGCGATCATGGCCGACGGCGACTGGGTCGCCGACGGCCGCGACATCGCGACCGTCGTCGCCCCCGATGCGGCGGTCAAGGTCTTCCTCACCGCCGACCCCGCCGAGCGCGCGGCCCGGCGCGCGGCCGAGCTCGGCGCCGACCCCGAGCAGATCCAGCGCGAGCAGGCACTTCGCGACCAGCGCGACGCCACCGAGGCGCGCTCGGTGCACGGGCCGGCGCCCGACGCCGTGCCGGTCGACACCACCGGCCTCACGCTCGACGAGGTCGTCGCCCAGGTGGTCACGCTCGCGACCGAGGCTCGCGTCGGTGACGTCGCCGAAGGCGAACGACACGGACGTGGTTCGACTGGCAGGCGAAACCCATGAAAATCGCCGTCGTCGGCTACCCGAACGTCGGCAAGTCGTCGCTCGTCAACCGCCTCACGCAGACGCGCGAGGCCGTCGTGCACGAGCGGCCCGGCATCACGCGCGACCGCAAGGAGCTCTCGACCGAGTGGAACGGCCGCCGGCTGACGCTGATCGACACGGGCGGCGTCGACCTCCAGGACCACGACCCGCTCGCGGTCTCGATCCAGGACCAGGCGCGCGAGGCGATCGCCGACGCCGAGGTCGCGCTGCTGGTGGTCGACGCGCGCGCCGGCGTGCGCCCCGGCGACGAGGAGATCGCGCAGATCCTGCGCGGCGGCAGGCTGCCGGTGGTCGTGGCCGCCAACAAGATCGACACGCCCGACGACCTCGTGCTGGCGCACGACTTCCACGGCCTCGGCCTCGGCGAGCCGCTTCCCGTCTCGGCGGCGCAGGGCCTCGGCACCGGCGACCTGCTCGACCGCCTGGTCGAGCTGGGGCCCGAGGCCGACGACGCCGACGAGGACGAGGACGTCGTCCGGCTCGCGGTGATCGGCCGCCCCAACGTCGGCAAGTCGTCGCTCGTGAACGCGTTCCTCGGCCGCGACCGCGTGATCGTCTCGCCCGACGCCGGCACCACCCGCGACGCGATCGACACGCCGATCGAGGTCGACGGCGAGCAGATCCTGCTGGTCGACACCGCCGGGATACGGCGCGCGTCCAAGGTGCAGGAGTCGGTCGAGTACTACACGACTCTGCGCTCACAGCGGGCGGCCGAGCGCGCCGACGTCGCGCTCGTGGTCTGCGATGCGCAGGACGGCATCACCGCCCAGGACCTGCGGATCGCCGAGCTGGCGATGAAGACGGGCTGCGCGACGGCGCTCGTGCTCAACAAGTGGGACCTGACCGGTGGCGAGGGCGACCCGCGCGGGCCCGGGTCGGGCGTCGGGCCGTCCGAGCTCGACGCCGAGCGCGCGCGCGTGAACCGCAAGCTGCGGCTACGGCCGAAGGTGCTGACCGCCTCGGCGGTGAGCGGCCGCAACGTGCAGCGGCTGCTGCAGGAGGCGCTGGCGCTGGCCGAGCGGGCCGCGCATCGAGTCCCGACGCCGGAGCTCAACCGCTTCCTCGGCGAGATCGCGGCTCAGAAGCAGCCGCCCGCCAAGCAGGGTCACCGGCTCAAGATGTTCTACATGGCGCAGATCGGCACCGCTCCGCCGCGATTCCAGATCCACGTCAACAATCGCGACAAGCTGACGCGGGACTATGCCTACTTCGTCGAGAATCGCCTGCGTGAGCGATACGGGCTCGAAGGTATCCCGCTCATCATCCACTTCGTTGAGCGAAAGCAACGAGACCGCCGCTGACTGGCCGCCGGTCCGGCGGCGGCGGTTGTCGCTCGGTGCCCTCCGGCGCCACCGCCTGCTCGTCGTCGCGCTCCCGGTCCTGGCCGCCGCGACACTCGCCGCCGGCCTGATCATCGCCGCCGACGACGCGCCGCCGAGCCGCGCCGCGGCGCTCGCGCCGTCCGACGCGACGGTGTTCGTGCATGCGCGGCGCGACGCCGACGCTGCGCGCCTGTGGGAGATCGCGGGCGACTTCCCCTCGCTCGCGGCGCTCGCGCGCGAGCTGCTGGGCCCCGACGTCGACCCCGAGCGCGACATCGAGCCCTGGCTCGGCGACGAGCTGGCGCTCGCGCTGCCGGGGCCGTTGCTGCTCGCCGCCGTCGCCGACCGCGCCGGCGCCGAGCGTTTCCGGCGCCGCCTGCCGGAGACCACCGCGTCGGCGTTCGCGGGCGCCTTCCTGGCGATCGGTCCGAACGCCGCCGTGAACGCCGCTGCCGCCCGCGCCGGCGGCGAGGGCGAGTCGCTGGCCGACACGCGCGCCTATCAGCGCGCCGGCGAGATCGAGCGCGCACCGGTCGAGCTGTACGCGCCCGCGGACGGGATCCGGCGCCTGCTCGCGGAGGCGCCCGCGCTGCTCCGGGCGGCCGGCGACTTCGCCGACTCGCCGCAGTTCGAGGGCATCGCCGCCGGTGTCGTCCCCGAGGAGCGCGGCCTGCGGATCCGCGCGCGCATCCTGCGCGCGCCCGGCGGGCCGCCCGCCGAGGAGTTCGCGCCCGCGCTGCCGGGCCGCGTCCCCGCGAGCGCCGCAGCGTTCCTCGACCTGCCGGGCGCCGACGCCCTCACCGCGCTGCTCGAGCGCGGCGGCCTGGCCGCGACCGTGAACGCGGTGCGCGCCGCGCTGCCCGAGATCGCGGGCGTCGACCTCGACCGCGACCTGCTCCGGCCGCTGGGCTCCGAGGCCGCGCTCACGATCGGCGCCGCGGGCGCCACGCCGGAGATCACGCTGACCGCGCGGACCGACGACCCGGCCCTGACGCGCGAGGCGCTGGCGCGCCTGCAGGGACCGCTGACCGAACAGCTGGCGCCGGGCTCGGCCGGTTTCCGGGCGCTCGACGGCGACGCCTTCACGCTCGCGGCCACGCCCCGGCTCGAGCCGTCGTACGCAGTCACCGGCAACGTCGTGGTCGCCTCCACGCACCGTTCCGGGCTCGCGCAGCGCACGCTTGCGCGGCGCGGATTGGCCCAAGACCCCGCCTTTCGTGCAGTATCGAATCAGACGGGTGCGAGGGTAGAGGCGCTAGCCTTTGCCGACCTACGCCAGCTTCTCGCGCTGGGCGAGCGTACGGGCCTGACCCTCGGCTCTGGCTTCCCAGCCACGCGCGACGACCTTCGGCAGGTCCGCGCAGTCGGTGCCGTCGTCAGGCGCGAGGAGGCCGATTCGACCGCGGAGCTTTTCCTCGAGATCCCATGAGCGCGATGAACGACAACGAGTACCTGTTCACCTCCGAGTCCGTCACGGAGGGCCACCCCGACAAGATCGCCGACCAGATCTCCGACGGCGTGCTCGACGCCGTCATGCGCGACGATCCGACCGGCCGCGTGGCCTGCGAGACGCTGGTCAACACCGGCCTCGTCGTGGTGTCGGGCGAGATCACCACCGAGACGTATGTGGACATCCAGGATGTCGCCCGCGAGACGATCCGCAAGATCGGCTACACCGACGCCGACCTCGGCTTCAGCGCCGACTCGTGCGCGGTCATCAACGCGATCGACAAGCAGTCGCCGGACATCGCGCAGGGCGTCGACTCCGCCTACGAGACGCGCACCGACCCCTCCGACGACGATGAACTCGACGTCGCGGGCGCCGGCGACCAGGGGATGATGTTCGGCTACGCGACGCGCGAGACCGAGGAGCTCATGCCGCTCCCGATCTCGCTCGCGCACAAGCTCGCGCACCGCCTGGCGGCGGTCCGCCACGCCGAGCTGATCCCGTACCTGCGCCCCGACGGCAAGACGCAGGTGTCGGTCCGCTACCGCGACGGCAGGCCGGTCGAGATCGAGAAGCTGCTGATCTCCACCCAGCACAAGGAAGGCGCCGAGACGCTGATCCCGGACGACCTGTGGGAGCACGTGGTCGAGCCGATCCTGCCGCGCGACCTGTACGACGCCCGAAAGCTGCGCAAGAACTTCCTGGTCAACCCGACCGGGCGCTTCGTGATCGGCGGCCCGGTCGGCGACGCCGGCCTCACCGGCCGCAAGATCATCGTCGACACCTACGGCGGCATGGCCCGCCACGGCGGCGGCGCGTTCTCGGGCAAGGACCCGAGCAAGGTCGACCGCAGCGCCGCCTACGCCGCCCGCTACGTGGCCAAGAACGTGGTCGCCGCGGGGCTGGCCGACCGCTGCGAGGTGCAGGTCGCGTACGCGATCGGCGTCGCCCATCCGGTGTCGGTGATGGTCGAGACGTTCGGGACCGAGGCGATCGGCCGCGCGCGCATCCTCGAGCTGATCCAGGAGCACTTCGACCTGCGCCCGGGCGCCTTCCGCCAGTACCTGAAGCTGCACCGGCCGATCTACCAGAAGACGGCGGCCTACGGCCACTTCGGCCGCGAGGACCACGACTTCACGTGGGAGAAGACCGACAAGGCGGCCGTCCTGCGCGAGGCCGCCGGCCTCGGCGCCGCTGCAGAACCCGTGGCATAGCTTTACCGGGGGTCGCTTCTGGGTAGGCCGCCTCGCGGCTTCCCATGAGCGACCTCCGGCTGGACACCGACTTCGTCGACTACGCGATCCTGGCGACGTACTTCGCCGTCGTGCTCGGCGTCGGGTTCGCGGCCAAGCGCTACATCCGCTCGAGCCTGGACTACTTCCTGTCCGGCCGCTCGCTCCCGGCGTGGATCACCGGCCTGGCGTTCATCTCCGCCAACCTCGGCGCGCTCGAGGTGATCGGGATGTCGGCCAACGGCGCGCAGTACGGCGTCGCGACGGTCAACTACTACTGGATCGGCGCGATCCCGGCGATGGTGTTCCTGGGCCTCGTGATGATGCCGTTCTACTACGGCTCGAAGATCCGGTCGGTGCCCGAGTACCTGCGCCTGCGCTTCAACGACCCTGCGCACCAGTTCAACTCGGTCACCTTCGCGCTCGCGACGGTCCTGATCGCAGGCGTGAACCTCTACGCGCTGGCGCTCGTGCTCGAGTTGCTGCTCGGCTGGCCGCTGCTCGTCGGCATCGTCGTGGCGGGCGTGATCGTGATGGTCTACATCAGCCTCGGCGGCCTCTCGTCGGCGATCTACAACGAGGTGCTGCAGTTCTTCGTGATCATCGCGGCGCTGCTGCCGATCGTGATCGTCGGCCTCGTCGACGTCGGCGGCTGGAATGGCCTGATGGACGGGATCCGCGAGAGCAGTCTCGGCGAGCCCGGCCTGCACGCCCTCGAGGGCACCAGCCCGGGCAACGTCACCAACCCCATCGGCTCGAGCTGGATCGGTCTCGTGTTCGGCCTCGGGTTCGTGCTCTCGTTCGGCTACTGGACGACGAACTTCGCGGAGGTCCAGCGCGCGCTCTCGGCCAAGGACCTGAGCGCCGCCCAGCGCACGCCGTTGATCGGCGCGTTCCCGAAGCTCGTGCTCCCGTTCGTGATGATCGTGCCGGGTCTCATCGCGCTGATCGTGATTCCGAACCTGGGCAGCGCCGACGACCCGAACCTGGCCTACAACAACGCGCTGCCGCTGCTCATGAACGAGTACCTGCCGAACGGCATGCTGGGGCTCGCCATCACCGGTCTCATGGCCTCGTTCATGGCGGGTGTCGCGGCCAACGTGTCGGCGTTCAACACGGTCGTGACGACGGACATCATGGAGCCGTACCTGCGCAAGGGCGAGACCGACGAGTGGTACGTGCGCTTCGGCCGCGGCGCCACGATCGCCGGCCTCGTGGTGGCCATGGGGACGGCGCTCATCGCGTCGACCTACGACAACCTCATGAACTACGTCCAGGCGCTGTTCTCGATCTTCAACGCGCCGCTGTTCGCGGTCTTCATCATCGGCATGTTCTGGCGCCGGATGACGCCGTGGGCCGGCTTCTGGGGGCTGGTGGCCGGAACCGCCGTCGCCGCCATCACGTGGATCGGCTACAAGGTCGGCTGGTTCTCGTTCGGCTCCGATCTCGACGAGTCGATGTGGGGCGCCGGCCTCGCCTTCGTCTCCGTCGCCATCGTCGCCGTGATCGTGACGCTGAGGACCGAGTCGCGGCCGGTGAGCGAGCTGCAGGGTCTCGTGTACGGGATGGCGAACGAGGACGAGTACGCCGCCCGTCGTGTCCACAAGTGGTGGGAGTCGCCGAAGCTGCTCGGCTTCACCGCGCTCGCCGGCGCCGCCATCCTGACCATCATCTTCTGGTAGCCCATGTCGTCCGATCAACCGTCAGCACGCCGCGCCGCCAACCTCTTCGACCTGCGCCGCATCATCGGCGGGCTGTTCATCGTCTACGGGCTCCTGCTGACCGTGCTCGGGCTGTTCGACAGCCAGGAGGAGATCGACAAGGCCGCGGGCGTCAACATCAACCTGTGGGCCGGGGTCGGGATGCTCATCTTCGGCCTGCTGATGATCACCTGGGCGCTCACGCGCCCGCTCGGGACCGAGATCGCCGAGGGCGGGGAATCTCCGGAGCAGGCTGCGGACGCCTCAGAGCAGAGCGGCCGCGGGACCGCTCGCGACCGCGAGCGCCCCGGCGGGGGCGACGACGCCCGGCCCCAGTAGCGCGAGCACGGCGCCGCCGAAGCCGCCGCCGACCATACGTGCCCCGGCCGCGCCCGCGGCCTTCAACCGCCCGACCGTGCGCTCGACCTCGGGAACCGAGGCCGCGTAGTCGTCGCGCAGGCTCGCGTGGCCCTCGTCGAGCAGACGGCCGGCCTGCTCGAGGTCGCCGGCGCGCAGGGCGGCGACCATCGCATCGACCCGCGCGTTCTCGCTGACGACGTGCCTGGCCCGCGAGCGCAGCGGCTCGGGCAGGGCGTCGAGGTCGTTCGCCTCGCGCAGCGAGCCGATCCCGAGCAGCTCGCAGGCCTGCTCGCACTCGCGGCGACGCTCGTTGTAGTTCCCGCCCGAGAGCGTGTGCGTCGCGCCCGAGTCGAGCGTGACCAGCGCCCAGTCGCCGAGCTCGAGCGGCACCGACTCGAGTACCAGGCCGGCGAAGTCGATCCGCACGGCGTGGTCCGGCTCGCCGCACAGCGAGGCCAGCTGATCGAGCAGGCCGGTGCGGGCGCCGACCCAGTCGTTCTCCACCCGCGAGCACAGCTTCGCGAGCTCGACGCGGTCGGGCTCGCCCTGGCCGGCCACCGCGAGCAGGGCGAGGCACAGCGCGGTCTCGAGCGCGGCCGAGGAGGAGAGGCCGCTGCCCTGCTCGAGGTCGCTCTCGATCGTCAGCCGGCAGGGCCGCAGGTCGTGGCCGGCGGCGATGAGCTCGCCGACCGCTCCGCGAACGAAGGCGCGCCAACCGTCGGCGCGGCCCGGAGCGGCGAGCGGGAACTCGTCCTGCTCGCCGAGGTCGAGCGCGCGGGCCTCGATGCGATCGCTCGCGAGCGGCTCGGCGGTCACCGTCACGCCGCGGTCGATCGCGAACGGCAGCGCGAGGCCGGCGTTGTAGTCGGTGTGCTCGCCGATCAGGTTCACGCGCCCGGGGCCGCGAGCGCGGACGCGGTCAGGCAAGCCGTGCCTTCATCACCGCCACCGCCTCGGCGCTCTCGTCGATCAGCAGGTAGCGCCGGCCGAGCTTCGCCGCCACGGCGCCGAGCGTGCCGGAGCCGGCGAACGGGTCCAGGCACAGGTCGCCGGGGCGCGAGGAGGCCTGGACGAAGCGGCGGATCAGCGCCTCCGGCTTCTGCGTCGGATAGCCGGTCTTCTCGCGCCCGGTGGGGGAGACGATCGTGTGCCACATCACCGAGGTCGGGCGCTTGCCGCGCTCGCGCTGCTCGGGGGTGACCAGCCCGGGAGCCATGTAGGGCTCGCGATCGACGGCCTCGGCGTCGAACCGGTAGCGCTCGCGGTCGCGCACGTAGACGAGGATCGTGTCGTGCTTCTGCGGCCAGCGGCGGCGCGGCTTGGCGCCGTAGTCGTAGGCCCAGATCAGCTCGTTGAGGAAGCACTCGCGGCCGAACAGCTCGTCGAGCAGCAGCTTCGCGTAGTGCGCCTCCCGGTAGTCGAGGTGCAGGTAGAGCGTGCCCTCGGGGTGCAGCACGCGGCGCAGCTCCTGCAGGCGCGGCTCGAGGAAGGCGAGGTAGTCGTCGAACCGGTCCCGGTACGAAGACCGCTCCAGCAGCGTGGTCGCGTAGCGGCGGCCGCCGAAGCCGGTGCGGTCGCCGTTCGTGGCGGCGACCGTCGTGAGCGTGCGGCGCTCCTGTGTGTGGCCGGTATTGAACGGCGGGTCGGCGTAGACCAGCTGGACGCAGGCGTCGGGCAGCCCCCGCAGCAGCGGCAGGTTGTCGCCGTGGACGATCCCCTCCACCGGCGCGAGGCTACCGGCCTCCCCGGTCGGAGATCGGCCGTTCGAGTTCGTGCGCGTGCGGTAACCGGCACACTGCCGGGCGTGGATCTCACGCACGGCATGGCCGACGTCGAGCCCGGGCTGCGGCTGCACTACGTGACGGCCGGGGTGGGCGAGCGGACGATCGTGCTCCTGCACGGCTTCCCACAGACGTGGTGGGAGTGGCACAAGGTGATCCCGGGGCTCGTGGGCGGCGGGCTCCGGGTGATCGCGCCGGATGTGCGGGGCGCCGGCCACTCGTGGCGGCCGGCCGGCGGCTACGACAAGGCGACGATGGCGGGCGACGTGCGGCGGCTGCTGCGCGAGCACCTAGGAGTCGACGGCCCGGTCGTCGTCTGCGGCCACGACATCGGGTTGATGGTCGCCTACGCCTATGCGCAGGCGTACCGCGACGAGGTCTCGCATCTGATCGTGGTCGACGCCCCGCTCCCGGGCACGCAGGTGTTCGACCGCCTGCGCAGCGACCCGCGCGTCTGGCACTTCGCGTTCCACGGCGCGCGCGACGTCGCGGAGATGCTGGTCGCGGGCCGCGAGCGCCCGTACCTGCAGGCGTTCTTCGACGCGCGGGTGTTCGACCCGTCGGCGATCGGCGACGAGGACCTGGACGTCTACGTCTCCGCCTACTCGGCGCCGGGAGCGATGCGCGCCGGGTTCGAGCTCTACCGCGCCTTCGACCGGGACGCCGCTGACAACCGGGCGGCGCTGGAGCGCAACGGCAAGCTGACCGTGCCGGTGCTGGCGGTGGGCGGCGAGATCAGCACCTCGGGGGCGCTGGTCGAGGAGATGATGCGCGAGGTCGCGGCGGATGTGCGTGGCGTCCGCATCCCGGGCACCGCCCACTGGGTGCCCGAGGAGAAGCCGGAGGCCTTCGTGGAGGCGGTGCTGGACTTCGTGCGCAGGGGGTGAGGCGGCCGGGCCGGGGCCTATGGTCTTCGGACCGTGATCGCGAAGGTCGAGCCGCTCACCACCACCCGCCGGCTGTCCGGGCCGTTCGACTACCTGCCGCCCGAGCGGGAGGTGGGGGTCGGCTCGGTGGTGCGGATCCCGTTCGGCCGGCAGCGGCTGGAGGGGGTGGTGGTGGGGCTGGCGGACGCGAGCGAGCTGCCCGCGGAGAAGCTCGTGCGGGTGGCCGAGGCGCGCGCCGAGAGCGTCCCGGCGGAGCTGGTCGAGCTCGCGCTGTGGATGGCCGAGGAGTACTGCTCGACGCCGGCGCGCGCGCTGTCGCTCGTGCTGCCGCCGCGCGGGCGCGAGCGGACGCAGCTGTGGGCCGACCGGGCCGGTGAGGTCGACGGGCAGCGGCTGACCGCGAAGCAGCGGGCGCTGCTCGAGCGGCTGCCGGGGCAGGCGGGGGCCGACCTGGCAGCGCTGCGGCGGCTGGAGGCGCGCGGGCTGGTGACGATCGCCCCGCGGGCGCGGCGGCGGGCGCCGCGGACCAACCCGGCGCCCGATCGGGTGGTCGAGCCGACGCCGGCGCAGGCGGCGGCGCTCGAGGCGGTGCGGGCGGGCGGCGCCCATCTGCTGCACGGCGTCACCGGCTCCGGCAAGACCGAGGTGTACCTGCGGGCGGCCGCTGAGACGCTCGAGCGGGGGCGCGGCGTGATCGTGCTGGTGCCGGAGATCGCGCTCACCCCGCAGACCGTGGCGCGGTTCCAGGCGCGCTTCGGCGACACCGTGGCGCTGCTGCACTCGGCGCTCGGCGAGGGCGAGCGGCACGACGAGTGGAGGCGGCTGCGGTCCGGCGAGGCGAGGATCGCGGTCGGCCCGCGGTCGGCCGTGTTCGCGCCGGTCGCCGACCTCGGGCTGGTCGTGATCGACGAGGAGCACGACGGCTCGTACAAGCACGAGGGCGACCCCCGCTACGACGCCCGCGCGGTCGCCGCCGAGCGCGCCCGCCGCGCCGGCGCCACGCTGCTGGCCGGGTCGGCGACGCCGCGCCCCGAGACCTGGCGCTCGCAGCCGCACGTGAAGCTGCCCGCGCGCGTCGACTCGCGCACGCTGCCGCCGGTCCGCGTGCTCGACATGCGGGGCGCTCAGCATCCGCTGCACCCGTTGACGCGGCGGGCGCTGGCGGCGGCTCGCAAGTCGATCGTGCTGCTCAACCGGCGCGGCTGGTCGAACTTCCTCACCTGCCGCTCGTGCGGGAAGGTGTGGGAGTGCCGGCAGTGCGAGGTGGCGCTCGTGCTGCACCGGGCGGAGGGCGTGATCGCGTGCCACCACTGCGGCCACCGCGAGCGGGTCCCGGACCGCTGCGACGCGTGCGGGTCGCTGGCGGTCGCCCGCTACGGAGCGGGGACCGAGCGGATCGAGGCGGAGCTCCGCGAGGCGCTCGAGGCACCGGTGTTCCGGCTCGACTCCGACACCGCGACGACGAAGGACGCGGTGCCCGAGCTGCTGGCGCGCTTCCACGCGGCGCCGGCCGGGCTCCTGCTCGGCACCCAGATGGTGGCCAAGGGGCACGACTTCCCCGACGTCACGCTCGCCGTGGTGCTCGACGCCGACAGCACGCTGCGGTTCCCCGACTTCCGCGCCGAGGAGCGCACGTTCGCGCTGATCGCCCAGCTCGCGGGGCGCGCCGGCCGCGGGCCCGAGGGCGGACGGGTGCTCGTGCAGACGACGGCGCCCGACGCGCCCGCGATCGAGGCCGCCGCGCGGCACGACACCGAGGGGTTCCTGGCCGGCGAGCTCGAGCGCCGGCGCGCGCTGCGGTATCCGCCGTACGCGGACCTGATCCGGGTGGTGGTGTCGGCCGAGAAGGCCGAGCCGGTGCGGGCGGCCGCCGCCCGCGTCGCGGAGGCTGTGGCGGTCCGCGTGACCGCGGGCAGCGAGGTCCTCGGCCCCGCACCGCTGTTCCGGCTGCGCGGCCGCGAGCGCCGCCAGGTCGTGGTCAAGACCGGCGAGCGGGCGGTCGCCGTGCGCGCGGTCGCCGCTGCGGTCGACGCCGCCGCGCGCGACCGGTCGCTGAAGGCGGTCGCCTTCTCGGTCGACGTCGACCCGCAGTAGCCCATGGCTAGACTCGATCCGGATGGCCCAGGAGCAGCAGGTAACCGCGCCGGACGAGGCGCAGGAGCCGCAGGACCGGCTCGATCCCGAGACCCGCGCCCGGCGTGAGGCGGCGCTCCGGCACGTGCGCAAGTACGGCGATCCGGCGCTCCGGACCCGCGCGAGGCCGGTCGAGGTGTTCGACACCGCGCTCGCCGACGAGGTGCGCCGGATGGGCGAGCTGATGGACGACGCGCTCGGGATCGGTCTGGCCGCCACGCAGCTCGGAGTCATGCACCGCCTGCTCGTCTACCGCGTCGAGCAGGATGCGCCGCTCGGCGTGCTCGTCAACCCGGTGATCGAGTGGAGAGGCGACGAGGTCGACACGCTCGAGGAGGGCTGCCTGTCGCTTCCCGGCGTCGGCGTCGAGGTCGAGCGGCCGGTCCACATCCGCGTCCGCGCCCTCGACGAGCACGGCGCGCCGCTGCTGCTCGAGGCGTCCGGGCTCGAGGCGCGCGCGATCCAGCACGAGGTCGACCATCTCGACGGCGTGCTGATCCTCGACCGCACGAGCCGCGAGCAGCGCAAGCAGGCGATGCGCGCGATGCGCGAGGCGCTAGCCGGCCACCCGCCGCCGGAGTCGCCGGCCGTCAGCGCTTGATGGTTGGCTCCGTGACCCGCGCGGTCGTGGGGGTCGTGGAATCGGCCATCTAGTGCGCACCGTCTATCTGGGGACCTCGGAGTTCGCGGCCGTGGTGCTCGAGCGGCTCGCGTCCAGCTCGCACCGGCCGCTTCTCGTGGTCACGCGGCCGGACCGGCCGAAGGGCCGCGGCCGGCAGGTCTCCTCGCCGCCGGTGGCTCTGCAGGCGCGCGCGCTCGGCCTCGACGTGATCCAGCCTGAGCAGCTTCACGAGCCTGCGGCGCTCGATCAGATCGCGGCGGTGTCGCCCGAGACGGTGTGCGTGTGCGCGTACGGGGTGCTGATCAAGGAGCCGCTGCTGTCCGCGTATCCGATGCTCAACGTGCACCCGTCGCTCCTGCCGCGCTGGCGCGGCGCCGCCCCGGTCGAGCGGGCGATCATGGCCGGCGACGAGGAGACCGGCGTGTCGATCATGCGGGTCACCGAGGGACTCGACTCCGGGGCCGTGTGCCTCCAAGAAGCCGAGCCGGTCCGGCCCGACGACGACTACGGGACGCTCGCCGCCCGCCTCCAGCGCCTGGGCGGAGAGCTGCTGGTGCGCGCGCTCGACGAGCGGCCGCCGTTCACCGAGCAGGACGAGTCGCAGGTCACATACGCGCACAAGATCGAGGCCGCCGACCGCGCCCTCGACCCCCGGCGCTCTCCCGTCGAGCTCGAGCGAACCGTGCGAGCACTGCGGCCGCACATCGGAGCGCGGGTGGCGCTGCCCGAGGGAGACTTCCTCGGGGTCGTCGCCGCGCGGGTGGCAGACGATGCCGCCGGACCGGAGCCGGGCCGCGTACGAGCCGAGGCCGGACAGCTCCTACTCGGCGCAACCGGCGGAGCGCTCGAGCTCACCGAGATCCGTCCCCCGGGAGCGCGCCCGATGGCAGCCGCCGATTGGCTTCGAGGTCGCCCGCCCGAACGCCTCGCCGACTTCGTCGTCCCCACGCCGGCCTGAGCGGGCCGCGCGGGGCGGCCGGATTCGTCAGGCAGCCGGCTCGGCGGCGGCAGCCGCCTCGGGAGCCGGAGCCGCCGCGGGTGCCGCGACCGGAGCAGCGGCAGCGGGGGCGGGCGCCGGGGCCGGCGGAGGCGGAGGCGGCGGGGGCGGAGGCGGCGGGGGCGGAGGCGGGGCCACGGCCGGGGCGGGCGCTGCAGCCGGGGCCGGCGCGGCCTGCGCTTCTGCCCTCGGCTCTGCCTCGGCCTGAGGCTGGTGCGCGGAGTCCGTCTGGGCCTGCTGCTGGTGCATGCGCTGCGGCTCGTGCGCCGGCTCCGCGACGTGCTTCGGAGCGGAGTCGTGCTTCGGACCCTGGTCGCCGTGCGGCTTCGCATCGGCCTGCGCCACGTGCTTCGCAGTGGAGTCGTGGCCCCGGTCGTGCCTCGGGCCCTGGTCGCCTTGCGGCTCGTGCGCCGGCTTCGCGTCGGCCTGCGCCACGTGCTTCGGAGTGGAGTCTTGGTGCCGGTCGTGCTTCGGGCCCTTGTCGCCGTGCCGCTCTTGGTCGGGCTTCGAGCCGCCCTTCGGATCGTGATCCGCGGCCGGGTGCCCGGCGGGCGGCGAGTCGGAATGGGTGCCCGGATGGGTCGGCTTCTCTACGGGAGTCTCGGGCGCGGCGGGCCCATCGTCGTGGTCGTCGTCCGAAGGCTCCTCGACCTCGACCGCGTCCGGCTCGGTAGCGACCGGGCCCTGGCCGTCGGTCGACGGCGCCCCGGGCGGGGTGTCGGCGGGATCGGTGTCGACCGGCGTCTCGGTGCCGGACTCCGGCGTTGCGGGGTCGGTACCGGCGTTCTGCTCGTCGATCGTCGTGATGCCGTCACCGTCTGGATCCAGCGCGCCGTCCCAAACGCCGTCGCCGTTGCTGTCGGGCGTCCACGGATACGAGCCGGCCCTGATCTCCACCGCGTTGCGCACGCCGTCGCGGTCGCTGTCGAGATAGCCATCGGGGTTCAGCGGGGAGGTCCGCGTCATGAACTCCTCGCGGTTCGTGAGACCGTCCCCGTCGTTGTCGAGGTTCTGGTCGCCGGCGCTCTGCGGGTCGAGGCCGTTGGCGAGCTCCCACTCGTCGCGCATTCCGTCGCGGTCGATGTCCCCGGTCGTCTGGAGCGGGCCCGAGCTGCCGACGTCCCCGCCGGAGGGGGTGCCCGGGCTGCCGGTGCCGACGACGCGGCCGGGCTCGCGGGGCCCCTGAGGCTCACCGCTCGGGCCCGGGGTACCGGGCAGCGACACGGTTACCGAGGTGCCCGGCGTGCCGGTCGCGCCCGTCGTTGCACCACCATCGGCGATCACGATCGGCGTACCGTCGGAACCGAGGATCGTCACCACGCTGTCGGCGGCGTTGCCACCTCCGACCGAGCGCTGGGCCGGCCGGCGGTCAGGCGTCGAGGCCTGGCCCTCCGCCAAGCGCAGAGCCGGCGCGTCGCCGTCGCCCGGCTGCCCACTGGCGGGCCACTTCGTCCAGCCGAGCAGAGGAGCGCTCAGCGCCCCCACACCGAGAACCCCCGCGACCAGCCCGGCCGCGACGGTGCCCGCGAACCTCAAATCGCGCACGGCCAGCCGGCGGGCGCCGCCCGAGGCCTCGCGATTTGTGTCCGTCAATGCCAAGTCACATCCCTTCCGAGGGCACTATCGGCAAGTTCTAAGGGGTGCTTTAGCTTCGGCGCCATCATCTTTGAACGTTTCCGCACCGAAATGGACGAACGTTCGACTTATTAGAAACACCTGGAAATCCGCGCAAAGTGCGAAAACGCAAAAAGCAGGAATCCGGTAGTACGGGCTTGCCAGCAACCGCCCAGAACGCAATTGTGCAGCCTAGTGAGGGTGCCCGTGGCGCCCACGCCACGAACCAGGGAACGCAGGGCGCCCCGAAGCAGCGGGCGCAGCCCGCGCGCGCGTGCGCATACGCCGTCATCCGCCGCGTATTCGAGGACGGCGCCTACGCCGACCGGGCGCTCCACGGCGAGGCGCGGCGCCACCGGCTCGACCCGCGAGATCGCGCCCTTGCAACGCGGCTTGCGTACGGCGTGGTCCAGCGCCGCGCCACGCTCGACCACGTGATCGCGCAGCTTGCCGGCCGGCCGGTCGAGCGCCTCGAGCCCGCGGTCCGAGCCGCGCTCAGGCTCGGCGTGCTCCAGCTCGTGTTCCTCGACCGCGTCCCCGCCCACGCCGCGGTCCGCGAGTCGGTCGAGCTCGCCAAGCAGACCTCGCGCGGCGGCGCCGGCCTCGTCAACGCCGTCCTGCGGCGCGCGGCGCGCGAAGCGCCGGCGATCGTCGCCTCGCTGCCCGACGCCACCCCCGGCGAAGCAGCCGTCAAGCACTCGTACCCGCTGTGGATCGCGGAGCTCTGGTTCGACGCCCTCGGGCCGGAAGAGGCGCGCGCCCTGATGGCCGCCGGCAACGAGCCCGCGGAAGCCGCCGTCCGGGTCAACACTCTCAAGGCCGACCACCTGGAGCTCCCGATCCCCACCAGGCCGGCGGACCGCCTGCCCGAGGGCCTCATCGTCGACGCCCCGTTCGACGCGTTCGCCTCGCCGCAATGGGAGCAGGGCCTGTTCATGCCCCAGTCGCGCGCCGCCATGGCGGTGGCTCGCGCCCTCGACCCGCAGCCCGGCGAGCGCATCCTCGACCTGTGCGCCGCTCCCGGCGGCAAGACGACGCACCTGGCGGCGCTCATCCGCAACGAAGGCCGCATCACCGCCGTCGAACGCCACGAAGGCCGCGCCAAGGCGCTCGTGCGCACGGCGGAGCGCATGGGCGCCACCTGCGTCGAGGTCCGCACCGCCGACGCGACGACCCCGCTCCAGACCGGCGACTACGACCGCGTCCTGGTCGACCCGCCGTGCTCGGACCTCGGCACGCTCGCCGCCCGCCCCGACGTCCGCTGGCGCAAGCACGCCGAAACGCCGGCGGCGCTGGCGGTCACCCAGGGGCGGATCCTCGACCGGGCCGCCGCCGCTCTGCGGCCGGGAGGCGTGCTCGTCTACTCCACCTGCACGATCTCACCCGCCGAGAACGAGCAGGCGATCGCCGCCTTCCTCGAACGACGCGACGACTTCGCGCACGACCGGCTGCCGTCCGACCTGCCGGTCTGGGACCATCCGATCGTGCCCGGCTGCCTGCAGACACTCCCGCACCGCCACGGGACGGACGGCTTCTTCATCGCGCGACTGAGACGCTCATGAGCGACGACTCCGTCGATCTCGGCGACATCTGCCCGGCGTGCCACGAGCCGTGGCTGCGGCCGACCAACCTGCCCGGCCGCTACCGCTGCGTGAACTGCCTGCATCGCTTCGAGCTGTGCTCGGTGTGCCCGAACTGCGGCGAGCACTCGACGATCGTGCGGATGTCCGACACCGCGCTGTACATCTGCAACCACTGCCGGAACTCGATGCTCCAGGCGATATGACGCCGAACGGCGTCGCCCCCTCGATCCTGGCTGCCGACTTCGCCCGGCTCGGCGACCAGGTCGCCGCCGTGCTCGACGCCGGCGCCACGACGATCCACGTCGACGTCATGGACGGGCACTTCGTGCCCCCGATCAGCATGGGCGCGCTGGTCGTCGGCGCCCTGGCGGAGCAGATCCATGCCGCCGGCGCGCTCGTCGACGTCCACCTGATGGTCGAGCGCCCCGAGCGTCACATCACCGATTTCGCGAAGGCCGGCGCCGACCACATCAGCATCCACGCCGAGGCGACGCCGCACGTCCACTACGCGCTGCAGGCGGTCCGCGAGGCGGGCTGCACGGCCGGCCTCGTGCTCTGCCCCGCCACGCCGGTCAGCGCGGCCTCCGAGGTGCTCGAAGACCTCGACCTCCTGCTGTGCATGACCGTCAACCCCGGCTGGGGCGGGCAGGCGTTCATACCGGCCTCGCTCGGCAAGCTCGAGCGGCTGCGAGCGCTGCTCGGCCCGGGCGTGGCGATCGAGGTCGACGGCGGGATCGACGCCGGTACCGCCGGGCCGTGCGCGGCGGCCGGGGCGACGGCGTTCGTGGCCGGCACCGCGCTGTTCGGCACGCCCGACCCGGCTGCCGCCTTCCGCGAGATCGCCGCTGCAGCCGCGCCCCCGGCCGGGTAGGACGAGCCGCGTACTTGGGTACGGCCAGCCGTATGGCAGGCCCCAGTTGAGGCCACCAGACTTGTGAACGTGGGTCACCGGGTCCTCATCGTGGACGACCATCCGTCGTTCCGCGCGACTGCGCGAGTCCTCCTCGAGGCCGAGGGCTTCGACGTCGTGGGCGAAGCCGCCGACGGTGCATCCGCGCTCACGGAGGCCGGTCGGCTCCAGCCCGAGGTGGTCCTGCTCGACGTCCAGCTGCCCGACATCGACGGCTTCGACGTCGCCGCGCGGCTGACCGGCAACGACGACGGCCCCGTGGTGATCCTGGTCTCGAGCCGCGACTCCTCCGACTTCGGCCCGCTGGTCATGCGCTCGGGCGCGCGCGGCTTCGTCCCCAAGGCCGAGCTGTCCGGCGACCGGCTGCAGGAGCTCCTTTGACGAGCCTCAACCGCGCGCTGGCCGCGATCGCGCTCGCCGCGGTGGTGGCGGGCGGGGCGGCAGCCGCGCTGGTCGTCTCCTCCGAGCACACGCCGAACAAGGGCCTCGGGGTCGCGCTCGGCCTGCTCACGGCGTGGTCGTTCGTCGGCACCGGCCTGTACGCGTGGTGGCGCCGGCCGGGGAGCCGCTTCGGCGCTCTGTTCGCCGGCGTCGGCTTCGCCTACCTGCTCGGCTCGCTGACGGCGTCCGACGACCCGGTCGTGTTCACGATCGGCGTGCTCGTCGCCAACCTGTTCTTCGTCGCCTTCGCCCACGTGCTGCTGTCGTATCCCGACGGCAGGCTCCGGGAGCGGTGGCACGCGTGGCTCCTGGCCGCCGGCTACGCGCTGTGCGTGATCGGGCCGCTGCCGCAGCTGCTGTGGGGCTACACCGAGCGCATGCAGGACAGCTGCCCGGACTGCCCGGAGTCGGTCCTGCTGATCGAGCGCAACGACACCCTGCGGGACCTCTTCAACGGCCTGGCGTCGGTGATCGGCGTCGTGATCGTGGCGATCGTGCTCGTCGTCCTGATCCGCCAGTGGCGGGCCGCCACCGCCCCGCAGCGGCGCGCGATGGCGCCGATCCTCTGGTCCGGCGTCGCCATGCTGGCGCTGCTGGCGACCGCGCTCGGCTCCGACGCCGCCGGCATCTCGCGGCTCACCGACGTGCTCGGCTGGCTCGGCCTGATCGTGTTCGCGTCCGTGCCCTGGGTGTTCCTGATCGGCCTCGCGCGCAGCCGCGTGGCACGCGCCGGCGCCGTCTCGGAGCTGCTGCTGCGGCTCGGCGAGGCGCCCGGCACCGGCACGCTGCGCTGCCGCCTCGCCGATGCGCTCGGCGACCGCTCGCTCCAGCTCGTGTTCTGGCTCGACGACAAGAACCGCTGGGTCGACTCCGAGGGTCACACGGTCGAGCCGCCCGTCCGAGACGACCCGGCACGCGCCTGGACCCCGGTCGAGCTCGAGAGCCGCCGCGTCGGCGCGATCGTCCACGACCGCACTCTCAGCGACGACCCCGAGCTGCTCGGCTCGGTGGCCGCCGCCGCGGGCCTGGCGATGGAGAACGAGCGTCTGCAAGCCCAGTTGCGCGCCCGCGTCGAGGAGCTGCGCGCCTCGCGCACCCGGATCGTCGAGGCCGGCACGCAGGAGCGCCGGCGGCTCGAGCGCAACCTCCACGACGGCGCGCAGCAGCGGCTCGTCGCGCTGTCGCTCACGCTCCGGCTCGCCCAGGCCAAGCTGCGCAAGGAGCCCGAGAAGGCCGACGAGCTCTTGACCGGCGCCCACGAGGAGCTGACGCTGGCGCTCGGCGAGCTGCGCGAGCTGGCGCGCGGCATCCACCCCGCGGTGCTGTCCGACCGCGGGCTCGGGGCGGCGCTGGAGGCGCTCGCGGGGCGGGCGCCGATCGAGGTCGAGCTGGCCGAGCTCCCGCGCGACCGGCTGCCGGAGCCGATCGAGGCGGCCGCCTACTTCATGGTCGCCGAGGCGCTCACCAACGTGGTCAAGTACGCACACGCGAATCAGGCCACCGTCCGGGTGGCGCGGCTCAACGGTCACGCCGTCGTCGAGGTCGCCGACAACGGCATCGGAGGCGCCGACCCCGACCGCGGGTCCGGCCTTCGCGGGCTGGCCGATAGGGTCTCGGCTCTCGACGGCCGCATGCTGCTCGACTCTCCCGCCGGGTCAGGCACTAGGCTCCGGGCCGAGATCCCCGTATGAACGATTCCACTGCTCCGTGTCGTGATCGCCGACGACTCCGTGCTGCTGCGCGAGGGTCTCTCCCGCCTGCTCGAGGAGTCCGGCTTCGAGGTCGCCGGCCAGGCGGGCGACGCCGAGGACCTGCTGCGCAAGGTCGGCGCCCACCATCCCGACGTCGCGGTGGTCGACGTCCGCATGCCGCCCACGCACACCGACGAGGGCCTGCGGGCCGCCCACCGGATCCGCGCCGAGCACCCGGACACCGCGGTGCTGGTGCTCTCCCAGTACGTCGAAGAGGCGTACGCGCTCGAGCTGCTGTCGGAGTCGACCGAGCGCACCGGCTACCTGCTCAAGGACCGGGTGGCGGACGTCGACACGTTCACCGACGCCGTGCGCCGCGTCGCCGGCGGCGGCTCGGCGCTCGACCCCGAGGTGGTGGCGCTGCTGCTCGGCCGCCGCCGGCGCGAGGACCCGCTGGACGCGCTGACGGCGCGCGAGCGCGAGGTGCTGGGGCTGATGGCCGAGGGCCGCTCGAACGCGGCGATCGCCGAGGCGCTGGTCGTGACCGAGCGCGCCGTCGAGAAGCACGTCACCTCGATCTTCTCGAAGCTCGATCTGACGCCGACGGTGGAGGACCACCGCCGCGTGCTGGCCGTGCTCGCGTACCTGCGCTCCGGCGATTAGCGAGCGCAACCTGCGCCGACGCGTGGGCTGACGGCGTACGGCTAGCCGCACCCCCGGTCCACGAGCCAACTCCCCGCTCCGCGCGGGGCGCCGTGTCAATCCTGTTCGCATGAACATCGTCAGCACCTCCGAGCTCCGCCGCGTCTACGGCGAGGGGGAGACGGCCGTCCACGCGCTCCGCGGGATCACCACCGCGTTCCCGAGCGGCCAGTTCGCCGCCATCATGGGTCCCTCCGGCTCGGGCAAGTCGACGCTGATGCATCTGCTGGCCGGGCTCGACCGGCCGACCGCCGGCTCCGTGGTGGTCGACGGCTCCGAGGTCGCGAACCTCGACGACAAGGCGCTCACGCGCCTGCGCCGCGACCGGCTCGGGTTCGTGTTCCAGGCCTTCAACCTCGTGCCGGTGCTGACGGCCGAGGAGAACATCCTGCTCCCGCTGACGCTCGCCGGCCGCAGGCCGGACCGCGACTGGCTCACTCAGCTGATCGCCGCCGTCGGCCTCGGCGACCGGCTCGACCACCGCCCGTCCGAGCTCTCGGGCGGCCAGCAGCAGCGGGTCGCGATCGCGCGGGCGCTCATCCACCGGCCGGCGGTCGTGTTCGCCGACGAGCCGACCGGGAACCTCGACTCGAACTCGTCGGACGAGGTGCTGTCGCTGCTGCGCCAGGCCGCGGACGAGTTCGGGCAGACCGTCGTGATGGTCACCCACGACGCGCACGCCGCCTCGGTGGCCGACCGCATCGTGGTCCTGAGCGACGGCCGGGTCGTGCATGACGGGCACGGCGAGAGCACCGAGGGCGTGCTCGACCTGATGAAGGCCGTTGCTTAGGGTCGCGCTCAAGGGCCTGCTGGCCCGCAAGCTGCGCACCGTCCTGACCGGCGTCGCCGTCGTCATCGGGGTGGCCTTCGTGGCGGGCACGTTCGTGTTCACGGACACGATCGACGCGTCGTTCAAGGACCTCTTCGAGCGCACCCAGCGCGGCGTCGACGTCTCCGTCCAGCAGAAGCAGGCGGTGGAGGAGGACTTCGGCGTCCCGCCCACGATGCCGTCGGACACGCTCGAGCGCGTCCAGTCGGTGCCCGGCGTCGAGGAGGCCGCGGGCTACGTGTCCGCCGACGGGTCGCTGCTCGACCCCGAGGGCGAGCCGATCCTCTCCAACGGCCCGCCGACGATCATCGTCACCAGCGGGCCCGACCGCTTCGACCCGTTCGACTACACCGAGGGCGGCCCGCCCGCCGGCGACGACGAGGTCGTGCTCGACAAGGCCACGGCCGACGACTACGGCTGGGGCGAGGGCGACACGGTGACGGTCGCCGGGCGCGCCCCGAAGCGGGACTACACGGTCTCCGGCGTCGCGACGCTCGGCGACTCCGAGAACTTCGCGGGTTCGCGCCTGGTCGCCATGACGCTGCCCGAGGCGCAGCGCGTGACCGGCCACGACGGCTACGACGACATCTCGGTGGCGGCCGAGGGCGGCACCTCGCCGGAGGAGCTGAAGGCCGCGATCGCCGCCGAGCTCGGCCCCAGGTTCTCCGTCCTGACCGGCAAGGAGCAGGCCGAGAAGAACGCCTCCGACCTCTCGGACGCGCTCGGCTTCATCCGCACGGCGCTGCTGGTGTTCGCCGGCGTCGCGGTGCTGGTCGGCGGCTTCTTGATCTTCAACACCTTCAACGTCACGGTCGCCCAGCGCACGCGCGAGTTCGCGCTGCTGCGCACGCTCGGCGCCTCGCGCCCGCAGGTCATGGGCTCGGTGCTGGCCGAGACCGCCGTGGTCGGGCTGATCGCCTCGATCCTCGGGATCCTCGCCGGGCTGGTGGTCGCGCCCGCGCTGCGCGAGCTGATGGCCGCCTCCGGCATCGAGCTGGCGACGACCGACATGGTGCTCGAGGCGCGCACGATCGTCGTCGGCCTCGTGGTCGGCATCGTCGCCACCGTCGTGTCCGGCTTCGTGCCCGCCCGCCGTGCCACGCGCGTCGAGCCGGTCGCCGCCATGCGCGAGGCCGACACGCCGGGCGGCGGCAGGGTGCGCCGGCGCCGGATCGTGGCCGCGGCGGCGCTCACGCTGCTCGGCGTCGCGGTGATGCTGTTCAGCCTGTTCGGCGAGACCGGCGGCGCGAACGCCGCCGCCTCGACGCTGGGCCTCGGCGCCGTGCTGCTGATGTTCGGCTTCGCGCTCGTCGCCGCGACGCTCGTGCGCCCGCTCAGCAGCCTCGTCGGCAAGCCGCTCGAGCGCATCCGCGGCCTCACCGGCCGGCTCGCGCGCGAGAACGCCCGCCGCCAGCCGCAGCGCACCGCGGTCACCGCGTCGGCGCTCATGATCGGCGTGGCGCTGGTGGTGTTCGTGGCGATCTTCGCCGCCGGCATCCGCGCCACGATCGACGCGGGCATCGACGGGCAGGTCCGCGCCGACGGCATCGTCACCCACGAGGACGGCTTCTCGCCGCTGCCGGACGGCGTGGCCGGAGAGCTCGAGTCCGCCGAAGGAGTTGCCGCCGTCTCGCCCGTGCGCTTCGAGACCGGCGTGCTCCTGAGCGACGACGAGAACGAGGCGGTCACGGGCGTCGACCCGGCGACCGCAACCCAGGCGCTCTCGCTCGAGTGGGAGCAGGGCTCGGACGAGACCCTCTCCGGCCTCGACGCCGACGAGGTCGTCGTCACCGAGGACTTCGCGAACGCGCACGACCTCGCGGTCGGCGACGAGGTCGGCTTCCGCACGCCGGCCGACAAGGAGGTCACCTACCGGGTCGCGGGGGTCTACAACCCCGGCGCCGGCATCGTGGCCGGCCAGCTCGTCTCGAACGCGTCGCTCCAGCGCGACTGGGACGCGAAGGACGTCGCGTTCGCGCTCACCGTCGCCGCGTCCGGCACCGATTCCGAGCAGCTCAAGCGGACCGAGGAGTCGGCGCTGAGCGGCTTCCCGACCGCCAAGCCGCAGACGCTGCAGGACCTCAAGGACGAGCAGAACAAGGCCGTCAGCGGTCTCGTCGGCCTGATCTATGCGCTGCTGTCGCTGTCGATCCTGGTCGCGCTGGTGGGCGTGGTGAACACGCTCGCGCTGTCGGTCCACGAGCGCACGCGCGAGCTCGGGATGCTGCGCGCGGTCGGGATGTCCCGCCGCCAGGTGCGCGCGATGATCCGCGCCGAGTCGGTGATCACGGCGGCGATCGGCACCGTGCTGGGGATCGTGCTCGGCATCGCGTTCGCGGCGATCGTGTCGCGCCCGCTCGCCGAGCAGGGCTTCGTGTTCGAGATCCCGATCGTGGCGCTGATCCTCGTTGTGCTGCTGGCTCTGCTGGCCGGCGTGGTGGCGGCGATCCCGCCCGCCCGGCGGGCCGCGCGCGTGGACATCCTCAGGGCAGTTACAACCGAGTAGGCGGCTAACCTAGGCGGCCGCGTATGCGTGCCGCTCCGACGGACCTCGAGTCGCTGAGCGCGCAGGAGGTGCTGGCCCACGTCGTGGACGAGTACCACCCGCGCCTGTACGTCGCCTGTTCCTTCCAGAAGGAGGCGTCGGTGATCCTCGACATGCTGCTGGCGATCGAGCCCGCGGCGCGCGTGTTCACGCTCGACACCGGGGTCCTGTTCCCGGAGACCTACGAGATGTGGCGGCGGATCGAGCAGCAGTACGGGATCGAGATCGACGTCTACCGCGGCGACTGGATCGACGGGCTGTGGCACCGCGACCCGGACTCCTGCTGCGGCATGCGCAAGGTCGAGCCGCTCGAGCGCGCGCTGAGCGGGGTCGACGCCTGGATCACCGGCCTGCGGCGCGATCAGTCGGCCGCCCGCGCGGACACGCCGAAGCTGGGCGCGGACAGCGGGCATCCCGGCAAGCTCAAGTGCGCCCCGCTCGCCGACTGGAGCGAGAAGGACATCTGGCGCTACATCGTCGAGAACGACGTGCCCTACCACCCGTTGCACGACCGCGGCTACGCCTCGATCGGCTGCACCCACTGCACCTCGCCGGGCGGCGGCCGCGAGGGACGCTGGGCCGGCACCGACAAGATCGAGTGCGGGCTCCACCTGCCGGCCTCCTGATGGATCCCGCCACGATCCTCTTCGGCCTCGGCGTGGGCCTGCTGGTCGGCATCACCGGCATGGGCGGCGGGTCGCTGATGACGCCGCTTCTCATCCTCGTGCTCGGAGTCAAGCCGGTGGTGGCGGTCGGCAGCGACCTCGCGTACGCGGCGATCACCAAGACCGTCGGCGGCTGGCGCCACTTCACCAAGGGCACCGTGTTCCCGCGGATGGCTCTATGGCTCGCGGTCGGCTCGTGCCCGGCGGCGCTCGCCGGCGTCTGGGTGCTCGACCGGCTGCGCGACTCGATCGGGGAGGACTTCGACACCTTCATGCTGCTGGCGATCGGCGGCACGCTGCTGCTGACCGGGGCCCTCGTGCTGCTGCGGGCGCTCGCGCTGGCCGACATGGCGGCGCGCGAGCGCGGCGCCTTCCGGATGCAGACGCGGCACAAGATCGCCGCGGCGGCGCTCGGCGCGGTTGTCGGGTTCGTGCTCGGGATCACGTCCGCCGGGTCGGGCACCCTGATCGCCATCGGCCTGATCCTCGGCTTCCGGCTCAGCCCCCACCGCGTCGTCGGCACCGACGTCGCGCACGCCGCCGTCCTGCTGTGGGTCGCGGCGCTCGCGCACGTGGTGTCCGGCAACGTCGACTACGGGCTCGCCGGCACGCTGCTGATCGGGTCGATCCCGGGTGTGTGGGTCGGAGCCAACATCGCCACCCGGATGCCGCAGGACCTGCTCCGCGGGGCGCTCGGCGTGGTGCTGCTCGCCTCCGGCCTCGGGCTGCTGAGCAAGGCCGGGCTCGAGCTGCCCGCGTTCGTGCTGGCGGGCGCGCCGGTCGTGCTCGCGGTGGTCGTGTTCATCCTGTTGCGCCGCCGCTCGCCGGTCGGTGTGCCGTCGTGACCCACCTCGATCAGCTGGAGGCAGATGATTTCGGGCAGTGGGATCCGCGGCGCCAGCGGCCGGAGTTGTGGGATCTCTATAACGGGCGGGTGCGTCCGGGTGAGCATGTGCGCGTGTTCCCGCTCTCGAATTGGACGGAGCTTGATGTGTGGGAGTACATCCGGGCCGAGCGGTTGGAGATCCCGTCGATCTATTTCGCGCATGAGCGGGAGGTGTTCGAGCGCGACGGGATGCTGTACGGGGTGTCGGATTTCGTGGCGCTCAACGGTGACACGCCGTTCACCGCCTCCGTCCGCTACCGCACGGTGGGGGATATGACGTGCACGGGCGCGGTGCGCTCGCGGGCGCGCGGGCTCGACGCGGTGATCCGGAGATCGCGGCGACGCGGATCACCGAGCGCGGCGAGACCCGCGCGGATGACCGGGTGAGCGAGGCGGCGATGGAGGACCGCAAGCGGGTGGGGTACTTCTAGTGGCTCTGGAGGCGACTCGCGCGCCCGCCATGGTGGCGGCGCCGCAGCTGCTGCGGTTCGCGACCGCCGGCTCGGTCGACGACGGCAAGTCGACCCTGATCGGGCGGCTGCTGTACGACTCGAAGGCGCTGATGGCCGACGAGGTCGCCACGGCCGCCGACCTGGCGCGGCTGACCGACGGCCTGCGCGCCGAGCGCGAGCAGGGCATCACGATCGACGTCGCGTACCGCCACTTCGCGACCCCGCGGCGGCGCTTCATCATCGCCGACACCCCCGGTCACGCCCAGTACACGCGCAACATGGTCACCGGGGCATCGACCGCCGACGTGGCCGTGGTGCTGGTCGACGCGCGCGAGGGGCTCTTGACGCAGAGCCGCCGCCACGCGGTGATCGCCGGCCTGCTGCGGATCCCGCGGGTCGTGCTGGCGGTCAACAAGATGGACCTGGTGGGCTACGACGCCGACGTCTTCCGCTCGATCTGCGCCGACTTCCGCGCCTGGGCGGCGCGACTGGAGTTCGAGGAGATCACCTGCATCCCGATCTCGGCGCTGCTGGGGGACAACGTGGTCGACCCCTCGGAGGCGACGGACTGGTACCGCGGCCCGACGCTGCTCCAGTTCCTCGAGACCGCGCCGGTGGCGGCGGCGCCCGCCTCGGGTCCGCTGCGCCTGCCCGTCCAGTACGTGATCCGCGCCGGCGAGGCGCGCGCCTACGCCGGCCGGCTGGCGGGAGGCACGGTGCGCGCGGGCGACGAGGTCGTGGTCCTGCCTTCGGGGCTGACGACGCGCGTGGCGGGGGTCGACGGCCCCGGCGGGCCGCTCGAGGCGGCGGCGGCGCCGCTGTCGGTGGCCGTCACGCTCGAGGACGAGGTCGACGCCGGCCGCGGCGCCCTCCTGTGCGGTGTGGACGGGCGCCCGCGCGCGACGCGGGACGTCGAGGCGACCGTGTGCTGGCTGGGCGAGTCGCCGGGGCGCGTCGGCGGCCGCTACCTGCTCAAGCACACGACCCGGACCGAGCGCGTCCGGCTCGAGATCGTGCGCGAGACGCTCGACGTCGCCACGCTCAGCTCGCATCCCGGGGCCGACTCGCTCGGTCTCAACGACATCGCCCGGGTGTCGCTGCGCTGCGCCTCCGACCTGGTCTTCGACCCGTACGTGGAGAATCGCTCGACGGGCGCCTTCATCCTCATCGACTCAGCGACGAACGACACGGTCGGCGCAGGGATGATTCGCTGATGGGGTCGTTCGCCGGGGGACCAACGACACGGTGGGAGCGGGGATGATCGCCGATGTCCGCTGACCCGCCGCGCTCGGCGAACGTCGTCTGGCAGCGGGGAGAGCTCGACCGCTCCGGCCGCTGGGCGGCGCTCGGCCATGCGGGAGTGACGGTGTGGATGACCGGCCTGCCGGCCTCCGGCAAGTCGACGGTGGCGGCCGCGATCGAGGCCCGGGCGCTGGGCGAGCGCCGCAGCGCGTACGTGCTCGACGGCGACAACCTGCGGCACGGCCTCAACGGCGACCTCGGGTTCAGCGCCGAGGACCGCGCCGAGAACGTGCGGCGGACGGCCGAGGTGGCGGCGCTGATGGCCGACGCCGGAGTCCTGGTGCTCGTCGCGCTGGTGTCCCCGTACCGGGCCGACCGGGCTGCCGCCCGCGCGGTTCACGACCGGCTCGGGCTGCCGTTCCTCGAGGTCCACGTCGCCACGTCGCTGGAGGAGTGCGAGCGGCGCGACCCGAAGGGTTTGTACGCGCGCGCCCGGGCGGGCGAGCTCTCGCATCTGACCGGCGTCGACGATCCGTACGAGCCGCCGGTTGCGGCCGACGTCGTGGTCGACGGGTCGGAGCCGCTGGACGAGGCCGTCGCGCGGCTCTGGGCCGCGCTGCCGCGCTGACGAAAGTCAACTGCGGCTGGGTAAGGGCGCTGGGGAGCCGGCCACGTCGGTCGTCCGTGGCGCGTTTGTGTCGAATGCCGACCCAAAGGCGCCACGGGCGATCGTGGCCCGCCGCGCCGGCCGATCCGTGGCGCATATGGGTCGAATAGCGACCCAAAGGCGCCACGCGCGTCGCGCAGCGGCCGATCCCACCCCTCAATGCCGCAGTTGACGTCCGCCGGCGTTACCGCGCGGCCGCGCGCTGTGCCGCGGCCAGGTCCCGCGCCGGAACCAAAAGCGCCGAGAACCGCACCGGCCGCTTCGTCAACCGCCCGGTCAGGCGGATCGAAAGCGTTGGCCCCGGGTCAGGAGCCGAGGGCTGGCGGCGCGGCATCACCGTCGTCGCGGTCGCCCCGTCGACGCGGTCGCGTGGCTCGACCACGTAGCCGGAGCGCTCGCTCTGGACCCAGAATGCCGCCACGCCCTGGACGGGCCGGCGCGCCGTCAGAGGGACTGCGCTCCCGTCGCGCATCAGCGCCCACACCGCCGCGCGCGTGCCGCCGGTGCTGGGGAACAGCGCCTCGGCGCTGCGGCGCCGGCTGGTGTTCGCGCGCACCGACCACGCGCCGAGGATCGACCCGCGGCGGAACGTGTAGGTGGACCGGGCCTCGACGCCGCCGCCGCGCCGCACGCCGGTCACGCGCAGGACGTCGAACGGTCCCGCGAACGCGCGCAGGGGCGAGCCGGCGCTGCCGACGCCCTCGGGGGCGCGCAGCAGCCGCAGCGGTCGCGCCGGCCCGCGCTTGCTCGCCGGGCGGGCCGTCACCAGCCGGGCGGCGCCGTGGCGGTTGCGCGCCACGATCCCGAAGCTCGCCGGCATCTTCGCGCCGAGCGTGGCCGCGACCTCCTGGCGGTCGTCGTAGAGCCGCGCGAGGTCGATCCCGCCGTAGGGATAGGCGCCGTTGGTGACCGCCGTGATCGCGGTGTTGTAGGCCGGCGTGGTGACCGCCAGCCGGCCGACGGCGGGGTCGAACGCGTACAGCGGCGGCGGCTCCGCTCCGTCCCGGACCGGCACGCCGGCCATCACGGCGCGGGCGGCGTTGGCCGCCATCCGCGACGCGGCGAAGATCGCCTGCTTGTTCGACTGCGGCTTGACCTTGAGCTCGTAGAACAGCCCCGGCGCCACGCCGCCGCCCTCGGGCAGCTTGCGCTCGTACAGCTCGAACCCGCGCTCGAGCATGTGCTTGGCCCACGCGGCGTCCCGGGTCGAGGGCGTCAGCCGGCCGCCGGCGGCGATCCCGATCAGCGCCTGCTGCGCGAGCGCGAGCTTCTTCATCTGGTGCCAGCGGCCGAAGCTGAACCCGGTGTCCCAGTTCAGGTAGCCGGCGTGGGTCCAGTAGCCCGCCAGCACCCGCCGCATCCACCGGCGCAGCAGCGCCTCGTCCTCCGCCGCCAGGGGCCGCATCCCGCGCGCGATCGCCGCGTCGTAGAAGCGCACCACCGAGGCGACGATGTTCGCGTACTCGGCCGAGTCGACGTTCAGCTTCGAGCGCACCGACCCGGCCGGGAGATAGTGGAACTGCATGCCCGGCCCCAGTGACCCGGCGGTGCCCTGCTCCGGGCTGCGGATGCTCGCGATGAACTGCTGCAGCTGGCCGCGCAGGTCGCGCTGGAGCCAGATCGGGTCGCCGGTCGCCTCCGACGCCGCCGCGTACACCTCGGCGTACCAGTTGATCTGGTTCAGCCGCAGGGTCGGGTAGCGCCAGTAGGGGCCGTCGGCCACCCGGCGCAGCCGGTCCTGCATGAGCGCCTGGACGGCCGGGTCGATCCCGAGCGCGCCACGCGCCCGCCACGCGATCGCCAGCGCGTCCGTCACCTCGCCGTCGACCACGAGGTGCTGCGCGGTGGCGGGGTTCGACATCGAAGCCACCCAGCCCGGCAGATGCGGATGGCCTTCCGGCGGGACCGCGAACGTTTCGATCCACGGCGGCGTGCCCATCAGCTGGGCCACGATGCTGCGGGCGCGCGCATCCTGCCGCGCGGCGCCCTCGTGCCCGCGCGCCGCGGCCGCCGCGTGCACGTGCAGCATGTTCGCGTTCGTCATCACGTCGACCGACGGGGAGCCCGGCCGGTAGCGCCCGAGCCGCTCGTTCCAGCTCTCGTCGAGCCGCCGGCTGAGCTTGTCGGCGAAGTCCCAGTAGCCCGCCTCGTCCCAGGCCAGGGCGGGCGCGGGCACGGCGAACAGCAGGCCGGCCAGGACGGCGCCGGCCACGACCGCGCGCATCAGCGCAGCCACGTGCGCATGATCGCGTTCGTGAAGCCGAGGCCGTAGCGCAGCACGGCCGGCTTCTTCGAATGCCCGTGGATCCGGCGATCGACGGTGACGCCGATCTCGGTGGCCGGAACGCCGCGCTTGATCGCCTCGATCATGAACTCCGAGGTGTGGAACTGCTCCTGGCGCAGGACGAGCAGGGGCAGCACGGTCGCGCGCACGGCCCGGTAGCCGTTCGAGCAGTCCGTCACGCGTGTCCGCGTGATCGCCGACACGAGCCGGTTGAAGAAGATGATCCCCATCTCGCGCGCGACGTGGTTGGGCTCGGCGTGACCCAGCACGCGGGACCCGTGCGCCATATCGACGGTCCCGTCCGCGACCGGGCCGACCAGCCGCTCCATCTCCTCCGGCCGGTGCTGGCCGTCGGCGTCGAGCGTCACGACGATGCGCGCCCCGGAGTCGGCCATCAGGCGGTAGCCGGTGCGCAGAGCCGCGCCGCCGCCGAGGTTGGTGACGTGGCGCGCCACCGCAACTCCGTAGTCGCGCGCGATGTCGCCCGTCCGGTCCCGCGATCCGTCATCCACCACCAGCACTGCGGTTTCCAACCCACAGACCGTCGCGGGGATGCGGGGCAGCACCTGGCCGATGTTGTCCTCCTCGTTGTAGGCCGGGATCACGACCGCGACCTTGTCGCGGAAGCGCTCCGGCAGCCCCGAGCGGCGGAACTCCTCCCACGCGATCCCCTCGAGCGTGGCGGACAGCTTGCGCTCGATGCGGCCGTTCTGGACCAGCGAGCGCATGGTGAGCAGGAACAGCGCGATCACCGAGAACACGGCAAGGCCGAGGATCCGGCCGCCGTTGCCTCGCTCGAACGAGAACAGCGAGAGCACCGAGTCGAGCAGCTCGGTGCCCGAGACCATCAGCAGGGCGACGCCGGCGAACAGCAGCAGCAGCACGTCGCCGTTGCGCAGCATGCGCCGGCGCCATGCCGCGAAGATCAGGACAGCCGCGCCGAGGGCGAGGCCGACGATTCGGAGTGCGGACAGCTCCACGGCGCCCGCAGGATAGCGGCGGTTTCGGCGTAAAACCTGCGCTCCGAGAGCCGGCCGCGTACGCTTTCGCATCATGACCCCGGCGGACGCGCTGCGGCGGGCAGCGATGCTGGCGTGCTCTGTGGCGGCGCTCGTGCCGGCGACGGCGGCCGCCAAGACCCTGGTCGGCACCCCCGGCAAGGACCGGCTGGTCGGCGGGCCGATCGGCAACCACGTCATCAACGGCGACGGCGGCGGGGACACGATCATCGGCGGCCCGGGGCTCGACCGCCTGCTCGGCGAGTGGGGCGGCGACGACGTATACGGCCGCGCCGGCGACGACTACCTCGACGGCGGCTCGGGCGGCGACCTGCTCGACGCCGCGGAGGGCAACGACGTCGTGTCCGGCGGCTTCGGCGGTGACGACATCGTCGGCTTCGACGGCAACGACCACCTCGACGGCGGCGCCGCCGGCGACGACATCGACGCCGGGACGGGCGATGACATCGTCCACGGCGGCACGGCCAGCGACGACATCCGCGGCGGCAGCGGCAACGACCAGATCCACTCGACCAGCGGCGGCGACCGGATCGACGCGGGCGAAGGCGACGACCACGTGTACGTCAACAACGGCACCGCGGTCAAGACCGTCGACTGCGGCCCCGGCTACGACGTCCTCCACATCAACCCGTTCGAGATGCGCGGCGGCTTCTCGAACCGGCGCTCGATCCGGCGCGGCGAGATCAGCGCCGCGACGTGCGAGAGCATCCTCGAGGTGGCGCCGCCGCACGACCCGACCAAGGGCGTCAAGCGGCTCACGCGCGACCGTGGCGGCCGCGCCCGCGGCACCGACCGCAACGACAACCTGCTCGGCGGCCCCGGGCCGGACCGGATCACCGGCCTCGGCGGCGACGACATCATCTGGGGCAACCGCAAGCCGGACGGGACCAGCCGCGGCATCGACCGGATCGACGCGGGCGACGGCAACGACATCGTGTACGGCGCCTCGCGCGGCGGCAACAACCGCATCAACGGCGGCGCCGGCAACGACTACCTGCAGGGCGGCGGCGTCACCTCGACCAACACCATCAGCGGCGCCGGCGGGTTCGACACGATCCGCCTCGTCGGCCACGGCTACAACCAGGTCAAGGGCGGCCCGGGCGACGACATCGTGATGGCCTACAACAAGGACGCTGTCCACATCGACTGCGGTCCCGGCAACGACACGGTCAAGATCGGCTACAACCGCACCGTCACGACGCGCGGCTGCGAGACCGTCACCCGCCGTTACCGCAGGCACCGCCCCTAGACTGGACCCGAATGGGGCGTATCCGGACGCTGCCAGAGCGCCACGGCGGCGTCGTTCTCGTGGCGCTCGGCCTCATCCTGCTCGTGGGCCTCGGGCTGCGGCTGATCGGGGTCTTCGACCCGATCGACTCCTCCTACCAGGGAGCCGACGCCGCCCGCTACGAGCGGATCGCCGCGCTGCTGTACACCGACCAGCGGTTCGCGGTCCCCGGCTCCGACGCCCCCTATGACTGGTCGCCCGGCGCGCCGCTGTTCTACGCGGGGATCTACTACCTGACCGGCGGCGTCCACCCCGGGCTCGGGCGGCTGGCGATCGCCCTGCTCGGCCTGGTCACGATCGTGATCTGCTACCTGCTCGGCCGCCGGCTGAGCGGCGCGCCCGGCGGGCTGCTGGCCGCGCTGCTCGCGGCCACCTACCCCGCGTTCGTGTTCAACACCGGGCGGCTGCTGAGCGAGCCGCTGGCCGAGGTGACGGTGCCCGGCGCCGTGCTCGCGTTCCTGTGGGCGCTCGACAGGCGGACGGTCTGGGCATGGCTGGTGCCCGGAGCGCTGATCGGCGCCAGCGCGCTCGTCCGCCCCGAGTACCTGCTGTTCGGGGTCGGTCTCGCGCTGCTGGCCCTGGTCAAGGTCGCGGTCGACCGCGGCGTGCGCTCGGGCGTCGCCGCCGGCGCCGTGACGGCGGTTGCGTTCGCGGCGCTGATCGCGCCGTGGGCGATCCACGTATCCAGCGAGGAAGGTCGTTTCGTGCCGGTCTCCACGGGCGCCGGCAAGGCCCTCTTCATCGGCTCCTACCTGCCCGGCGACGGCATCCACGACCGCGTCAAGATCGAGCTGATGGAGCGCTACCTGGGGATGCGCGACGTCACGCCCGAGCAGCGCGCGCGGGAGCCGATGGAGCCGTTGCTCGACCGCGTCGCCGCCACGTACCCCGACCTCCCGCGCGACGCCGCGCTGAACCGGATCGGACGCGAGAACCTCAGCCGCTACGTGCGCGAGCAGCCGCTCGCGGTCGCGGAGATGATGGCCAACAAGATGCGCTGGATGTGGCGCGGCTCGAGCGGCGCCATGCTGTCGCCGGCGGCGGTCGTGCTCCAGGTCGCGATCCTCGTCTTCGCCGTCGTGGGCCTCGCGCTGCTGGCGTGGCAGCGGCGTTTCGAGGCGCTGCTGATCGGGGGGCTGATCCTCGGCCTGACGATCTTCTCGGGCATCGTCCTCGCCGCCCCGCGGCGCAACCTCGCGCTCATGCCGCTGGTGATGACGCTCGCCTCCACCGGCGTCGTGGGGCTGGTCGCCTACGTGCGCGCGGCGCTCGCGACCCGCGGCCTGCAACCGCGGCTCGAGCCGTGACCGCGATCACCGCGACAGCCCCGCGGGCCTGGGCCGAGCGGCACGGCGGCCGGCTCGTGCTGGTCGCGCTCGCGGCGATCGTCGTGCTCGGGCTCGCGCTGCGGGTGGAGTCGGCGCTCGAGCCGCTCGACGTGCGCCCCGGCACCGACGCCGCGGTCTACGCGTCCGTCGCCGAGCAGCTGTACGAGCACCAGCGCTTCGCGATCCCGGGCTCCGCCAGCCCGTACGACTGGTCGCCCGGCGCGCCGATGTTCTACGCCGCCGTCTACTACGCCACCGGCGGCGTGCATCCCGGCGCGGCGCGGCTCGCGGTGGCGCTGCTGGGGGCGCTGTCGATCGTGCTCGTGTTCCTGATCGGCCGCCGCCTCGCCGGCCCTGTCGCCGGCCTCGCCGGCGCCGCGCTGTTCGCGATCTACCCGGTCACCATCTTCTTCGGTGGCAAGCTGATGAGCGAGCCGCTGGCGACGCTGACGCTGGCGGGCGCCGTTCTGTCGAGCTTCTGGGCGGGCGACCCGGGACGGCGCAGGCTCGCGTGGGCCGTGCCCGGGGTGCTGCTCGGCCTGACCGCGTTCGCGCGGCCCGAGTACCTCGCCTTCGTCGTCGTGTTCGGGCTGTTCGCGCTGATCCGCGGCCGCCTCCCCGGGGCGGCGATCCTCGTCGTCGCCTTCGTCCTGACCATCCTGCCGTGGACGCTGCACGTCTCGAGCGCCGAGGGGCGCTTCGTGCCGATCAGCACCGGCGGCGGGAAGGCGCTGTTCATCGGCACCTACCTGCCGGGCGACGGGCTGCACCTCGACGTCAAGCGCGAGCTGCTGCGGCGCTTCGAGGGGCGCGAGGACGTCCGCGCGAGCGAGCTGAGCCGGATCTCGATGACCCCGCTGCTCAACCGCGTGGCCGCCCGCTACCCCGAGCTCGAGCGCGACGCCGCCCTCCAGAAGGTGGGCCGCGAGAACGCGGAGCGCTACCTGACCGGGCAGCCGCTCGACTTCGCCGGGATGGTCGCCGGGAAGATGTGGCACATGTGGCACGGCTCGGGCGCCGCCGGCCGCTCGACCTACGGCACGATCTTCCACTTCACCGTGCTCGCGCTCGGGCTGGCGGGGCTCGCGCTGCTGGCGGTCAGGCGGCGCTACGAGATGCTCCTGATCGCCGCGCTGCTGCTCGGGATCACCGTCATCGGAGGCCTGCTGCTGGCCGGCACGCGCCGCAACGTGACGCTGATGCCGCTGGTGATGGCGCTCGCCGGAGTGACGATCGCGACGGCCGTCCAGTGGGCCAGAGGCCGCCTGGCGACTCGCTAGGCTGCCCCGCCATGCGAATCTTGATCCTCGGCGGCGATGGGTACCTGGGTTGGCCCACGGCGATGCGCTTCTCCGCCCGTGGGCATGACGTGTTCCTCGTCGACAACTTCGCCCGCCGCCGCTGGCATCACGAGCACGGCACCGATTCGCTGACCCCGATCCGCGGCCTCGCCGACCGCATCGACGCCTGGCGGGAGGTCTCCGGCCGCGACATCCACGCGTTCGTCGGCAACATCGAGGACGGCGAGTTCCTCGACCGCTTGGTGGCCGAGGTGATGCCGGAGGCGGTCGTCCACTACGGCGAGCAGCCCTCGGCGCCGTACTCGATGATCTCGCGCCGGCACGCCGTCGAGACCCAGCAGACGAACGTGATCGGCAACCTCAACCTGCTGTGGTCGCTGCGCGACCGCGTGCCGGACTGTCACTTGGTCAAGCTCGGCACGATGGGCGAGTACGGGACGCCGAACATCGACATCGAAGAGGGCTTCATCGAGATCCACCACAAGGGCCGCAGCGACGTGCTGCCGTTCCCGAAGCAGCCCGGCTCGCTGTACCACCTCTCGAAGGTCCACGACTCGCACAACATCCACTTCGCCTGCCGCATCTGGGGCCTGCGCGCGACCGACCTCAATCAGGGCGTCGTCTACGGCATCGAGACCGAGGAGACCGCGCTCGACGAGCGCCTGTGCACGCGCTTCGACTACGACGAGATCTTCGGCACCGCGCTCAACCGCTTCTGCGTCCAGGCCGTGATCGGGCACCCGCTGACCGTGTACGGCAAGGGCGGCCAGACGCGCGGCTTCCTCAATATCCGCGACACGCTGCAGTGCGTCGAGCTGGCGGTCACCAACCCCGCCCAGGGCGGCGAGTTCCGCGTCTTCAACCAGTTCACCGAGCAGTTCACCGTGCTCGAGCTGGCCGAGCTCGCGCAGCGCGCGGGCGCCGAGCTCGGCTACGACGTCGACGTCGAGCACTTCGACAACCCGCGCGTCGAGCAGGAGGACCACTACTACAACGCGGCGAACACCAAGCTGCGCGAGCTGGGCCTCAAGCCGCACTACCTCGGCGAGGAGCTCGTGCGCTCCATGCTCGCCACGATCGAACGTCACCGTGACCGCGTGATCTCACGTGCCATCGCCCCGAAGACCCAGTGGCGGCCCGGCGAGGCCGAGGCGAACGCCGCGGAGCTGTCCGCCGCCGCAGCCACCCACGTCTAGGCGATGACCCGCACCGCCCTACTCACGATCGCGCTCCTGCTCGCCCTCGCCGCGCCGGCGTCGGCGAAGCTGCTGATCGGGATCGGCGAGCAGAACCCGGCGCTCTTCGCCGACACGCGCTGGCAGGCGCTCGAGATGCCCGACGTCCGCTACGTCATGCCGTGGGACGCGCTGAGGCGCCACAGCTTCGAGGAGTCCGAGCTCGACACCTACATGTACTGGGCGCGGCAGGTGGGGGCACGGGTGATGGTCACCTTCGGGGCCTCGCGCCGCCGCGGCCAGGAGCTGAAGGCGCCCTCGCGCCTGCAGTTCATCCGCGAGTTCCGCGCGCTGCGCCGGCGGTATCCCGAGCTGCGCACGTTCCAGACCTGGAACGAGGGCAACCACGGCACCCAGCCGGTCTGGAACAAGCCGGCCCTCGCGGCGCGCTACTACGACTCCATGCGCCGCACCTGTCCGGAGTGCACGGTGTCGGCCCCGGCGGTGCTGGACGCGCCGAACATGACGAGCTGGATCCTTCGCTTCAAGCAGGCGGCGCGCTACCCGGTGCGGATCTGGAGCGTCCACAACCACATCGACGCGAACCGCCACCGCACCACGGGCACGCGCGAGATCCTGCGCATCACCCGCGGCCAGCTGTGGTTCAGCGAGACGGGCGGGATCGTCAACCGCTGGGTCGACGGGCGCAAGATCCGCCGCTACAACCAGAAGAACGCGGTGCGCGCGATCCGCAACGTGTTCGAGCTCGCCCAGCTCAACCGCAAGCGGATCACGCGGATCTACCTCTATCACTGGCTCGCGCCGAAGCAGCGCCGTCCGCGCTGGGACTCGGGCCTGGTCGGTCCGCGCGGGCAGACCCGTCCGTCGCTGCAGACGTTCCGGGCGCTGGTGCGCCGCGTTCGATGAGCCACAGCGCCCCGGCCAGCAGCGCGGTCGTGGCGCAGTAGCCGACCTCGACCGCCAGCAGCTGGTCGTCGAGCGGCGTCGTCAGCAGCCACACGAGGAAGACGGCCGCCCCGGCCAGCCACGCCACGGCCGCCTGGGCGCCGCGCCGGCGGGCGAGCGCGGCCTGATTGAACGTGCCGGCCACCAGGTGGAAGCCCATGCCGAGCCCGACCAGCATCAGCCCGCCTCGCGCGTAATCGAAGTTGCCGCCGAACAGCACGCCCATCGCCCACGGCCCGACCGCCCCGAGCGCGAGCACCACCACCCCGGCGAACCCCGCGATCGCGAGCACCGTGATGCGGATCGCGTGCCGGAACTCGGCTCCGCCGCCGGTCACGGCGAGGCCGGAGAGGTGGGGGAGCAGCGAGGTCTGGATCGCCTGGAAGAGCTGCAGCGGCGCGCGCGTGATCAGCAGCACGTTGAACACGAAGCCCGCCAGGGCGGCGTCGGCGGCGGTGGCGTCGACCGCCAGCACCGGGCCGTTGAGCAGCGCCTGCTCGGCGATCATGATCGCCAGCACGGCGCCGGCGAAGCCCGCGTCCTCGCGCATCGACCCGCGGTCGCCCTCCTCGGCGCCGCGGTGCTCGATCGCCCACGGGATCACCAGCAGCGACACCAGCGGCGCGGCGGCGATCCCGAGCGCGACCGCGCCCTGGCCGGAGGCGATCCCGATCGCGACCGCGAGCGCGAACAGGCAGCGTGAGCACGACTCCAGCAGCACGAGGCCGCCGTAGAGGCCGAAGCGCTGGTGCCCGGCCAGCCAGCCGCGCGCGAAGTAGCTCGCCGCATACGCGAGCACGGCGACGACCAGGACCCAGTACAGCTCGTCCGAGCCGTCGAACACGTCGTCGGTGATCGGCCCGCGCAGCGCGAGCGCGACCACCAGGAAGACCGTCGCCGCCGTCGCCTGGATGAGCAGCGGCACGCGCAGCGGATGGCCCTCGTGGCCCTGCGCCCGGCGCGACGAGATCGTGTGCGAGAGCAGCTGCTCGACCGGCCGGTAGATGATCGAGATGATCAGGAAGAGCATCGACCACAGGACCGAGACGCCCTTGTAGTCGACCTCGCTGAGGCTGTGGCTCGCCAGCGCGAAGTACGCGAAGGTGACCAGCCCGGTGGTCGCGATGCCGATCGAGAGGATGCGGGCGCCGCGCCCGTACGCCCGAGTCGCCGAAAATGCTTTCGCCTCCGCGGCCACGCTCCGCAGGCTCCGCGTGGGCGGCTACGTTACCTTCACGAGCAGCATCGTCCACGGGAACGGCGAGCGGGCCTCCACGACCTCGCCGTGCCGGGACAGGAGCGCAGCGAAGCTCCGCTTCGACCAGTGGTTCACGTGGCCCGGCGTGTTCCCGAGGTCGCGCAGGTAGGCGCCGCGCGCCATGTTCAGCGCCCGCCACAGGGGCTCGCGCGGGACCGACACGAGCAGGTGCCCGCCGCGCGCCGCGCGCGCCATCTCGCTCACGGTGTGCTCGGGATCGGGCACGTGCTCGAGCACCTCGATCGCGGCCGCGAGCTCGAACTCGCCGTCGGCGAACGGCAGCCGCTCGGCCTTCATCACGCGGTACTCGAGGTTCGGCGCCTGGCGCTTGGCCCACTCGGCCTGGATCGACGGGTCCTCGAGGTCGATGCCGACCACGCGGCCCTCGAGCCGCTGCGCCCACTTGTGCGTGAGCACGCCTTCGCCACAGCCGACGTCGAGCACCGAGGCGGGCGCGGCCCGGGCGAAGAGCTCGTCGAGCGCGCGCTCGAAGCCCGCCATCAGCCGCTTCACGACCGGGTTGTCGGATCCGTACTTGTCGTACGTGTTGCCGGTGACCGTGCCCTCGGCGTCACGCGTGATGGCGGTGCTCACAGCTTCAGCGCCTCGCGTTCCTCGGTCTTGCCGTGGCCGCCGGAGCGCGCGCCGGTGGTCGCCTCGCGGCCGGACTCCGGCGAGCCGGGCTCGTAGTGCGAGGGCGGCACGCCGAGCTCGAGCTCGACGCGGCGGACGCGCTCGAAGATCCGCTGGAGAGTGATCCGCTGGCCCGACAGCAGGTCGCCGAGGATGCCGAGCGCGGCCAGCACCATCGCCGCGTTGAACAGCACCGCGCCCAGGATCAGCGACTGCACGTGGCCGCCGCCGTCGCCCTGGAGGAAGAAGTACGCGAACCGGCCCCAGACGGCGAGCGACAGCAGCCCGAGCAGGATCGCGCCGGTCATGAACACCCGCAGCGGCTCGTACATCGCGTAGATGCGGAAGATCGACACCCCGTTGCGGCGGATGTACGTCCACATCGACGGGAACAGGCGCGACTCGCGCAGCTTCGGGTTCGTCCGCACCGGCACGTGGTCGACAGCGACGGTCATCTTGCCGGCCTGGATGATCGTCTCGAGCGTGTAGGTGAACTTCGAGACCACCTGCATCACGAGCGCGGCCTCGCGGTTGTAGGCGCGGAAGCCGGACGTGGTGTCCGGGATCGACGTCTGCGACGCCTGGCGCACCACCCACGAGCCGAGCCGCTGCAGCGTCTTCTTGGCCGCCGAGAAGTGCTCGACGTTCATAACCTCGCGGTCGCCGACCACCATGTCGGCGTCGCCGGACAGGATCGGCCTGACGAGCCGCGCGACGTCGGGCCCGTGGTACTGGTTGTCGGCATCGGTGTTGACGATCACGTCCGCGCCGAGCTTGAGGCACGCGTCGAGCCCGGCCTGGAAGCCCGAGGCGAGGCCCTTGTTGTTGGTGAGGCGGACGATGTGGTCGACGCCGTTTGCGCGCGCGACGTCGACCGTGCGGTCGGTCGAGCCGTCGTCGATGATCAGCCACTCGACGGAGTCGAAGCCCTCTACCTCACGCGGCAGCTCGGCCAGCGTGACCGGGAGCGTCTCCTCCTCATTCAGGCACGGGATCTGGATGATCAGCTTCATCGACGGCGGCTAAGACGGTAGCGCCCAACCCGGCATCCTCCGGCATGCGGTGAGGCGCCGTAACACTCGTCATCCTGTCATCGCAGATGGAAGGCCTGACCCTCAGCCGGCGGGCGGCGCGCCCGCGTGTGCGCTCGCTCGACGCCGACACCGTCGCGCGCGTCGCGTTCGCGCTGCTGTGCCTGGGCTTCGCGATCGGGTTCTTCGTCTATCCCACGTACCCCAACTACGACTCGTACTACTCGCTGCTGTGGGGCCGCGAAGTGCTCGATCTCCAGCTGCCCGCGTTCGAGGGCTTCCGGGTGCCGACCGAGCACCCGCTGGCGATCGCCGCCGGCGCGGTGCTCTCGCTGTTCGGCGAGGTCGGCGACCGGCTCTGGATCGCGCTGATCCTCGCCTCGTTCCTGTGGCTCGTGTGGGGCGTCTACCGGCTCGGGCGGATCGCGTTCACGCCGCTGGTGGGAGCGATCGCCGCCGCGCTCGTGCTGACGCGGTTCGACTTCGGGTTCCTGGCCGCGCGCGGCTACATCGACGTCCCGTACATGGCGATCGTGATGTGGGCGGCGGTGCTCGAGGCGCAGCGCCCGCGGCGCGGGACGCCGGTGCTCGCGCTGCTGGCGGCGGCCGGCATGCTGCGCCCCGAGGCGTGGGTGCTGGCGGGCCTGTACTGGCTGTGGCTGGCCCCGCGCGCGACCTGGCGGCAGCGCGCCGGCTACGCCGCGCTCGCGGCCCTCGGCCCGCTCGTGTGGACGCTCACCGACTTCATCGTCACCGGCGATCCGCTGTTCTCGCTGCTGTACACGAGCGGCTCGGCCGAGGACCTCGGGCGCCAGCGCACGCTCACCGAGCTGCCGACCGCGATCCCCGACTTCCTGACCCACATCGTCAAGCTTCCGGTGATGATCGCGGCGGTGGGCGGGCTCGTGCTCGCGATCGCGCTGGCGCCGCGGAGGTCGGCGGTGCCGCTCGCCCTGCTGGCCTCCGGGGTCGCGACGTTCGTGCTGATCGGCGTCGCCGGCGCGTCGGTGATCGAGCGCTACCTGGCGATCGCCGCCGTCGCCCTGCTGGTGTTCGCCGGCGTCTTCCTGGGCGGCTTCACGATGCTGGTTCCGGGCCGCCTGCGGACCGCCTGGATGCTGGCCTCGGCAGCGGTCGTGATCTTCGGGATCGTGTTCACGGCGACGCAGGTCCGGCTCGACTACTTCGACTCCGAGCTCGCGTTCCGCGGCGAGGCGCACGACGACCTCGTGCGCGTGCTGAACTCGCCGGGCGTGCAGGAGGGGCTGCGCTGCGGCCCGCTGACGGTCCCCAACCACAAGTTGGTGCCGGACTCGCGCTGGATCCTCGGCGCGCCGGCCGCGCGCGTGATCCCGCGCGCCGATCGCGAGGAGCGGCGCCCGCGCCGCGGCGTCGCGCTCGTCGTCACGAGCCGCTACGCCCTGTTCAAGCACGCCTGGACGAGCGACGCCGACTCGCCGCTGATCCAGGCGGCGCCCGCCGGCTGGGCCCGCGTGGCGACGGGCGACTTCTACTCCGCCTATGCGAACTGCTAGCGCGCTCGCCGCGCTCGTCGTCGGGGCGCTGGCGCTGCGGCTGTGGGGGATCGACCACGGGCTCCCGTACGTGTTCAACGCCGACGAGAACTCCCACTTCGTGCCGCGCGCGATCGGCATGTTCGGCCACTCGCTGAACCCCGAGTACTTCATCAACCCGCCCGCGTACACGTACCTGTTGCACTTCGCGTACTGGCTGTGGTGGGGGAGCCGCGACGCGCTCGGCAACGCCTTCGCGACCGACCCGGCGACCGCGTTCACGATCGCGCGCGTGCTGTCGGCCGTGCTCGGCGCCGCGGCGGTCGGCTTCCTGGCGTGGGCGGGCCGGCGCCTGTTCGACCGGCGCGTGGGATGGCTGGCCGGCGCGCTGCTGGCGGTCGCGTTCCTGCCGGTCCACTACGCCCATCTGGCGGTCAACGACGTGCCGGCGCTGGCGCCGCTGTGCCTGAGCCTGGTCGGCGTCGCGGGGGTGTACCGGCGCGGCCACCCGGTGGACTACGCGCTGGCCGGGGCGGCGCTCGGCGTCGCGTGCGCGGCCAAGTACACGGCGGGGATCGTGGTCCTGTGCCTGGTGGCGGCCGCGGCGACGTCCCGCGCCCGCGTGCCGGCGGACGGCCAGGAGGCGCGCGCGGGCGCGAACCCGCTGCTCGGCCTCGCCCTCGCCGGCGTGCTCGCGGTCGCCGGATTCGTCGTCGCGAACCCCTACTCGGTGCTCGACTGGGACGCCTTCCGGGCGGGCCTCGAGCAGCAGTCCCAAGCGTCGAGCGACGGCGGCGGCAAGCTCGGCCTGGTCGGCGAGAATGGCCTCCTCTACTACCTCGGCACGCTCACGTGGGGGCTCGGCTGGCTGCCGGCGCTGGCGGCGGTCGCCGGTGCCGTCTGGCTCTCCATGCGCGACCGCCGGCTCGCGCTCGTGCTGGTGCCGGCGCCGGTCGTGTTCCTGATCTTCATGGGCCTGCAGGACCGCTTCTTCGCCCGCTGGCTGCTGCCGATCTACCCGCTCCTGTGTCTGCTGGCGGCGTGGGCCGCGGTGCAGGCCGCCGAGCGCGTGCGCGCGGGCCGTCTGTGGCCGGTCGTCGTCGCGGGCGTGCTGCTGTGCGCGCAGGGCCTCGCGTTCTCGGTCCACAACGACGTCGTGCTCGCCCGCGACGACACGCGCGCGCTGGCGCGCGCCTGGATGGTCGAGAACATCCCGGAGGGCGACCGCGTCGTGATCGAGCCGATCGCGCCCGACCAGTGGGCGATGGACGTCGGCCGGCCTTCGGTCGCCACCGGCACCGGCAACCGCTGGATCAAGTGGCCGACCTCGCGCTTCCGCGCGCGATCGGTGAAGCTCGAGGACTTCGAGCGCACGCTGCGCACCAGCCTCCTCGACCGCTACGCGCGCGCCGGCTACTGCTACGTCGTGACCGGCTCGACCCAGTACGGCCGCGCGCTGACCGAGCCGGAGGAGGTCCCGCAGGCGATCCGCTACTACGACGAGCTGCGGCGGCGCGCCGATGTCGTGTACCGGGTCAGCCCGCGCGGCGAGGAGCCGGTGCGCGGCTTCTCGTTCGACTTCTCGTTCAACAGCTATCCGCTCGGATACGAGCGCCCGGGACCGGAGATCGTGATCTACCGGCTGCGCGACTGCGAGCGCCCCGATAGTTGACTCGTCAGTCAATATGCTTCGTTGAGGCCGTGCCCACTCTGCTGCAGACCGACGTTGCCCACCTCGCCCGCGCGATCGAGCTGGCGGAGGGCGGACGCGGGCGCACCACGCCGAACCCGCTCGTCGGCGCCGTCGTGGTCAAGGACGGCGCGGTCATCGGCGAGGGCTTCCACACCGCCTACGGCAAGCTGCACGCCGAGCGCGAGGCGCTGGCCGCCTGCACCACCGACCCGCGCGGCGCCACCCTCTACGTCTCGCTCGAGCCGTGCTGCCACGTCGGCCAGACGCCGCCGTGCACGGACGCCATCCTCGAGGCCGGCATCACGCGCGTGGTCGTCGGCTCCGACGACCCGACCGAGAAGGCGGCCGGCCGCGGCCTCGGCATCCTGCGCGACGACGGCGTCGAAGTGGTGGTCGCGGGCGGCGAGCTGGCCGCCAAGGCGCGGCTGCTCAACCAGCCGTTCCGCAAGCACGCCCGCACCGGCCGCCCGTTCGTGCTCTTCAAGTCGGCGATGACGCTCGACGGCAAGGTCGCCACCCATACGGGCGACTCGAAGTGGATCTCGGGCGAGGCCTCGCGCCGGCTCGCGCACCACTGGCGCGCCGAGTGCGACGCGGTGGCGGTCGGGATCGGCACCGCGCTCGCCGACGATCCGCTGCTGACGGTGCGCGTCGACGGCTTGCACCGCCAGCCGCGCCGGATCGTGTTCGACTCCGAGGCGCGCCTGCCGCTCGACTCCAACCTCGTGCGCGGCGCCGCCGACCTGCCGCTCACGGTGGTGATCTCGCGCGCCGCGCCGCGGCTCGCGGCCGACGCGCTCGAAGTGGCCGGCGCCGACGTGATCGTGGCCACCGGCGAGAACGAGCCGGCGCGGGTGCGCAACGCGCTCGGCCAGATCGGCTCCTCCGGCATCACCTCGATGCTGCTCGAGGGCGGCCCGCACCTGGCGGGCGCGTTCCTGGACGCCGGCGAGGTCGACGAGATCCGCCTGTTCGTGGCGCCGGTCGTGCTCGGCGGCTCGCACGCGCGCGATCCACTCGAGGGCGAGGGCGTCGAGCGGATCGCCGAGGCGACCCGCGCGCTCACGCTCGAGTGCGACCGGGTGGCGGAGGACGTGCTCATCTCGGCGCGATTGAAGGAGTGGTGACGTGTTCACCGGGCTGGTGGCGGACCTCGGGACGGTGGCGGAGGTCGACGCCTCCCAAGCCGGCGTGCGACTCACCGTCCGGAGCGCGCTCGAGCTGAGCGAGGGGGACTCGGTGGCGGTCAACGGAGTGTGCCTGACCGCGACGTCGCTGTACGACGGCGCGTTCACCGCCGACGTGATGCAGGAGACGCTGCGGCGCTCGTCGCTCGGGGCGCTCGAAGCGGGCTCGAAGGTCAACCTCGAGCTGCCGCTGCGCGCCGACGACCGGCTCGGCGGCCACTTCGTGCAGGGTCACGTGGACGGGCTCGGGACGATCTGGGAGGTGCGCGAGGAGGGCTTCTCGCACGTGGTCACGATCGGGGCGCCGCCGGAGATCCTCCGGTACGTGATCGAGAAGGGCTCGATCGCCGTCGACGGCGTGTCGCTGACGGTGTCCGGCCTCGGCGACGACTGGCTGCAGGTCTCGCTGATCCCGGAGACGCTCGAGCGCACGACCCTGGGGGAGGCGACGACGGGCGCCACGGTCAATCTGGAGGTGGACGTGCTCGCCAAGTACATCGAGCGGCTGGTGCCGACGCGATGAGCTTCTCCACGATCGAGGAGGCGATCGAGGAGGTCCGCGCAGGGCGCATGGTCGTCGTGTGCGACGACCAGGACCGCGAGAACGAGGGCGACCTCACGCTCGCCGCCCAGTTCGCGACGCCCGAGGCGATCAACTTCATGGCCAAGGAGGGGCGCGGGCTGATCTGCCTCGCGCTCACCCCGCAGCGCTGCGACGAGCTCGGGCTCGACCTCATGGCGGCCAAGAACGAGTCGCCGTTCGACACCCCCTTCACCGTCACCATCGAGGCGCGCGACGGCGTCACCACCGGCATCTCGGCCGCCGACCGCGCGCGCACGATCCAGGTCGCGATCGACCCGCAGTCGTCGCCGCGCGACCTCGTCCAGCCCGGCCACATCTTCCCCTTGAAGGCCAAGCCCGGCGGCGTGCTCGAGCGCACCGGCCAGACCGAGGCGGCGGTCGACCTCGCCCGCCTCGCCGGCCTCAACCCGTCCGGCGTGATCTGCGAGGTGATGAACGACGACGGCACGATGGCGCGCGTGCCGGACCTCGAGCGCTACTGCACGCGCCACGGGCTGAAGATGATCTCGGTCGCCGACCTGATCGCCTACCGGCGCCGGCACGACAAGCTCGTCGAGCGCGTCGTCACCACCCGGCTGCCGACCGCCTTCGGCGAGTTCGACGTCGTCGGCTACCGGTCCCTGGTCGACGACAAGCACCACGTCGCGATGGTCAAGGGCGAGATCGACGGCCAGGACGACGTGCTGGTGCGCGTGCACTCGGAGTGCCTTACCGGCGACGTCTTCCACTCGCTGCGCTGCGACTGCGGCGAGCAGCTCGAGTCGGCGCTGGCGATGATCGAGCGCGAGGGACAGGGCGTGCTGCTCTACCTCGCGCAGGAGGGGCGGGGCATCGGCCTGCTGAACAAGCTCAAGGCCTACAAACTGCAGGACAAGGGGCTCGACACGGTCGACGCCAACCTCGAGCTCGGGCTGCCGGTCGACCTGCGCGACTACGGAATCGGCGCCCAGATCCTGTCCGACCTCGGGCTCAGCTCGATCCGGATCCTCACCAACAACCCGAAGAAGATCCGCGGGCTCGAGGGCTACGGGCTGTCGGTGAGCGACCAGATCCCGATCGTGCACGCCGCGAACCCGCACAACGAGGCCTACCTGCGCGCCAAGCGCGACCGGCTCGGGCACTCGCTGCACCACCAGGGGCTCGCGCTCGACGAGCAGATGGTGCACGAGGAGCAGATTCAAGACCGCGAGGCGGGCCGCGGGTGACCAGATCGTGAAGTTCGCGATCGCGGTCGGCCGTTTCTACACCGAGCTCGCCGAGCGCCTCGTGGCGGGGGCGCAGCGCGCGTTCGTCGAGGCCGGCCATGGGGAGGCGGACGTGTTCGACGTGCCGGGGGCGTTCGAGCTGCCGCTGGCCGCGCGCTATCTGGCCGACAGCGGCCGCTACGCCGGGGTGGCGTGCCTGGGCGCGGTGATCCGCGGCGAGACCGACCACTACGAGTATGTCTGCGCCGAGGCCGCGCGCGGGATCCAGGACGTGCAGCTGGGCACGGGCGTGCCCTGCGCCTTCGGCGTGCTGACCGTCGACGCGATGGAGCAGGCGCTCGCGCGCACCGGCGGCGGGAAGCGCGATCAGGGTGAGCACGCGGCGGAGGCCGTGATGGCGCTCGCGGCGATGCGCGCCGAGCTGCAGGGCGCCTGAGCGCGGCCGCCGGCCGCCCTGCTCGCCGGCGGTGCCGGAGCACGTTTCATCGGGCGCGAATCCGGCCACAAAGCTGGCATGCGAACGCTCGCCGTCACTCTGATCTCCGCTGCGCTGCTGATCGCTCCCACCGTGGCCCAGGCGGCTACGTGGCGCGGCAAGACACGCCAGGGCAGGCTGGCCGAGGTCACCACCCGTGCCGACGGCGTCGTCGCGAGCGTGCGCATCAGATATCGCGTGGTGTGCAACGACCGCAAGGGCTTCCGGGCCGGCGTGCGGTTCCGGCCGCCGCTCGACGTCGCCACCACGACCGCGGTGAGGGACAGCGGCCCGCTCACGTGGCGCATCGAGGGCGGCGAGCGCGCGCGGGGCCGGACGTCGGTCGCGGGCGGGCTGCGGCGGTCCGGGCGCTGGACCGGCAGCTTCCGCGTGCGCGTGCGGATCACCAAGAACGGGCGCTATGTGGCTACGTGCCGGACCGGCCGGATCGGCTGGAGGGCGAGCCCCGTCTGACCCGGATCCACCGATGACCCGGGGCGCCGCGGGGATCGGTGGATTCGGGTCACCTCGGCGCGCACGGCGGCCAGGGCCGGGCGACGGTCGGCCCCGGCGCGAGCGGCGGTGAACAGCGTCCGGGTCAGCTCGGCCTCGGCGACCGGCCGGACCGCCACGCCGCCGGGGTCGTCGATCAGCGCGAGCTCGGGCAGGAGCGTGATCGCGTGGCCGGCGGCGACGAGCGCGAGCAGCATCGTCAGCTCGTTGGTCTCGTGCCGGACGTCCGGCTCGAAGCCGCCGTGCTGGTTGCAGACGCGGCGGACCAGCGCGGACATGCCACCGCCCGGGTAGCCGGTCGCCCACGGATCGCCGGCCAGGTCGGCGAGCGCGACCGGGCCGCCGTGCCCGGCACTCGGGTGGTCGTGCGGGAGCGCGAGCCGGACGGCCTCGGTGAACAGGTCCTCGCGGTCGAGCCCGGGCCAGCGCGGATGCGGCGTGCCGGCCCACTCGTCGGCGAGCGCGAGGTCGAGCGCGTGCGAGCGCAGGGCCTCCAGCGCCTGCTCCGGCTCGGCCTCGACGAGCCGTACGCGGACACCGGGATGCGTGTCGCGCAGCGTGTTCATGGCGGGCAGGAGCAGGTGGAGGCTGGCGGTCTGGAACGAGCCGACGCGCACGACCCCGGCGACGGCGCCGGCCGCGGCCGCGGCGAGGTCGGCCTCGGCGCGCTCGGCGTCGGCCAGCAGGCGCTGCGCGTGCTCGACGAGCACGAGCGCCGCGTCGGTCAGGCGCACGCGGCGGCCGGCGGGCTCGAACAGCGGCGTGCCCGCCTCGCGCTCGAGCACCTTGAGTTGCTGGGAGACGGTCGACGGGCTGTAGGACAGCGCTTCCGCGACCGCGCCGACGGTCCCGCGCCGGTGCAGCTCGTGCAGGAGGCGGAGCCGTCGCAGGTCGAGCATTGTTCGACATCATCGCATGATCTGCGGAGATAATTTCCGTTGTTCTCGACGGGTTGTGAGCCGATCATGCGGGCATGCGCGGTGCTCTCCTCTGCCTTCTCTCGGCCGCGGCGTTCGGGACGCTCGGCATCTTCGGCACGCTCGCGTCGGATGCGGGCGCCACCGTCGCCAGCACTCTGCTCGTGCGGTTCGCGCTCGCGGCGGCGGTGTTCGCGGTCGTCGTGCGGCTGGGCGGCGGCTGGGAGCGGCTGCGACGGCTTCCGCGGCGAGTGGTCCTCACCGGGCTGGCGCTCGGCGCGGTCGGCTACAGCCTGCAGTCGGGGCTGTACTTCACGGCGATCGAGCGGCTCGACGTCTCGATCGTCGCGATGCTGCTCTACACGTATCCGGTGTTCGTGACGGTCGCGGCGATCGCGCTCGGGCGGGCGACGCCGTCGGTGCGCACCGCCGCCGCCCTGGCGACCGCCTCGGTGGGGCTCGTCCTCGTGCTGCTGGCCGCCGGCGCCGGCGCCTTCGACCTCGCCGGCGCGCTGCTCTCCCTCGCCGCCGCCCTCACCTACGCCACATACATCCTCGTCTCCGACCGCGTGGTCGGGGAGGTCGACCCGTTCGCGCTCGCCCTGCTCGTGCTGACGGGCGCGACCGCCAGCTTCGCGGTCGCGGGCGTGGTCACCGGCTCGCTCGACTTCGCGCTGCCCGCCGAGGCGTGGCTGTGGCTGGTCCTGCTCGCGCTGGTGAGCACGGTCGTCGCGGTGTCCGCCTTCTTCGCCGGCCTGCGCCGCGTCGGCCCGTCCGAGGCCGCGATCCTGTCGACCTTCGAGCCGGTCGTCACCGTGGTCCTCGCCTCCTTCGTGCTCAGCGAGCGGCTGACGCCACTCCAGCTCGCCGGCGGTGCGCTGGTGCTGGCGGCCGTGGTCCTGCTGCAGCTGCCGGCCCGGCGGCGCGGGCGGCGCGCGCCGGCCCGGGTGGCCGAAGCCCCGGCGTAGCCGCGCCGGCCGCGCGGCTCAGTCCCTGGCGCCGTTCCGGGCGGCCTTGAAGCTGCCGCTCGACCTCGCCGGCGTTGTTATCGCCGTACTGCTCGAGCCGCTGCTCGAGGTACGGGATCGCCTCCTCGTAGCGGCCGAGCCCGTTCAGCGCCGCGCCGACCTCGAACAGCGCGAAGCCGCACGGCGAGAGCTGCTGCGCGTCGCCGCACGCCTCGAGCGCCTGCTGGGAGAGCGTGAGAGCGCGCTCGTTGTCGCCCGCCCGGCGCGCGTTGAAGCCCTGGACCTGGAGGTCGGCCGCGCGGTCGAGGTCGGTCTCGCCGGACGCCTCGGGCGTCGCCTCCGGCGTCGCTTCGGGCGTCGCCTCCGGCGTCGCTTCGGGCGTCGCCTCTGGCGTCGCCTCGCGCGTCGCCTCGGGGGTCGCCTCGCGCGTCGCCTCGGGGGTCGCCTCGCGCGTCGCCTCCGCGGTCGCGGTCGCCGTCGGCTCGCGGTCGGAGCTCGGCTGCGGGTTGTCGCCGTCGCCGTCCGAGAGCAGCAGGAAGGCCAGCACGGCGACCAGGATCACGCCGGCGAGGCCGGCGAGCATCCACGCCGCGCCGCGGCGGCCGCGCTCGACCGGCGGCGGCGCCGCCGCGCCCGTGCCGCCGCGGTCGCCGTCCTCCGCGGGTCGCGCCGGCGCGACGGCCGCGAGCGGGCGCGTCGGCTCGGTGGCCGCCCGCGACGAGCTCATCGCGCGGTCGAGCGCGCCGATCATCGTGGTCGCGGTCGCCCAGCGGTCGCCGGGCGCCTTCGCCAAGCCGCGGTCGAGCACGGCGTCGACGCCGCGGGGCAGCGACGGGTCGCGCTCCGTGGCCAGCGGCGGCCGGTCCTCGACGTGCGCACGCGCCTGGGCGGCGAAGTGCTCGGCATGGAACGGCTTCTGCCCGGTCAGCAGCTCGAAGGCCACGACCGCGAGCGCGTAGCGGTCCGACGCCGTGGTGGCGGGCTCGCCGACCGCCTGCTCGGGCGAGATGTAGGAAGCCGTGCCGAGCACCTGCCCGGTGGCGGTGAGCTGGTCCTCCATCGCCAGCCGGGCGATGCCGAAGTCGGCGATCGCGAGCCGGTCGCGGTCGTCGAGCAGCAGGTTTCCCGGCTTGATGTCGCGGTGCACGACGCCGGCGTCGTGCGCGGCGTCGAGCGCGCCGGCCGCCTCGCGCAGCCACCGCAACGCGGTCTCGTCCGCGATCGCGCGACCTTCCTTCAGGCGCTGGGCGACGCTGCCGCCGCGCATCAGCTCCATCACGATGAACGCACGGCCGTCGCGCTCGCCGACGTCGTAGATCGTCACCACGTGGGGGTGCGAGGACAGGCCCGCGGCAGCGCGCCCCTCGCGCTCGAACCGGCGCCGCGCGCGCTCGTCCTCCGACAGATGCGAGGCGAGCACCTTGATCGCGACCGGGCGCCCGAGCAGCTCGTCGAACGCCTCCCAGACGCCGGCCATCCCGCCGTTGGCGATGTGGCGGACGACCCGATAGCGATCGGGCAGCGAGATGCGTGCTGCGCTCACGGGCGGCACCTATAGACCGTACCCAACCCCTGCTGCCGCTATGCTTTCGCGCCGCCATGGCTCGTATCTGTCACTCCTGCGGCAAGCGCCCCGCCTTCGGCCAGAGCCGATCCCACTCGATGGTCGCGACCAAGCGGCGGTTCGACGCAAATCTTCAGAAAGTGCGGATTTCAGATCGCGGCGCACCGAAGCGCGTGTACGTTTGCACGCGCTGTCTGAAGGCCGGCAAGGTCACCAAGGCCTAGCCGCGACTCCGCCGACATGTAACGTCGCCCGGGGGTTGGGGTTTCCGCCGACCAGAGGGCGAAACTGCAATCCGTCTTGGCCGATCCCACTCTCATCCGCTTCCGGGCCGTGGTCGAGGGCGCGCTGGCGGAGTTCGAGACGCGCCGCCGCGAGGTCAACGACCTGAACGTGTTCCCGGTCGCCGACGGCGACACGGGCGACAACATGGCGCTCACCCTGCAGGCCGTGCTTCAGGAGCTCGACCGGCTGTCGACGCAGGGCGAGATCGACGAGATCGGGCGCGACGAGATCGTCGACTCGGTGGCGCGCGCCGCGCTGCTCGGCGCCCGCGGCAACTCGGGCGTGATCCTCTCGCAGCTGCTGCGCGGCGCGGCCGAGGAGCTGATCTCGCGCCCGGGCGAGTTGGTCGACCCCGTGCTGGTGGCCGCCGCGATGGCGCGCGCCGCCGACCGCGCCTACGGGTCCGTGCGCGATCCGGCGGAGGGGACGATCCTGACCGTCGTGCGGGAGATGGCCGCGCGCGTGGCCTCCGAGGTCGCGCACATGGACGAGCCGCGGCTGCACACGCACGTCGAGGACGACGCCCAGAACGCGATGATCGCCGAGGTGCTCGAGGCGGCGCTCCGCTCGGGCGAGCTCTCGGTCGCCCGCGGGCCCGAGCTGCTGCCGATCCTGCGCGAGGCGGGGGTCGTGGACGCCGGCGGCTACGGGCTGACCGTGATGTTCGCGGGAGTGATCGCGGCGCTGCGCGGCACCGAGGCGCCGAAGCTCGCCCACCACACGCCGGCCCGGATCACGCATCCGCAGCACGAGTCGACGACCTACCGCTACTGCACGAACTTCGCCGTCACGGGCGAGGACCTCGACCCGGCGGCGTGGAACGACCAGCTCCAGCGGTTCGGTGACTCGGTGCTCGTGGTCGGCGACAGCCACACCCTCAAGGTCCACCTGCACACCGACGAGCCCGGCCGCGCGTCCGCCCTGTTCGAGGAGATCGGCGACGTCTCGCACCTCGACGTGGCGGACATGACCGACCAGGTGCAGCAGCGCAGCGAGCGGCTCGCCGAAGCCATGCAGGCGTCGGGCGTGCTGGCCGTGGTCGCGGGCGCCGGGATACGCGAGTTGTTCGAGAGCCTCGGCGCCGTGGTGCTCGACGGCGGCAGCACGCTCAATCCCTCGACCTACGAGCTGCTGGCGGGCATCCACGACGTCGCCGCCGAGGGCGTCGTCGTGCTGCCGAACTCGCCGAACGTGATCATGGCCGCCGAGCGCGCGGCCGAGCTGGCCGAGAAGACCGTGCACGTCGTCGCGTCGCGTTCGATGCAGGCCGGCCTCGCCGCCACCGTCGCGCTCGACCCCGCGCGCGGCGCCGCCGAGAACGCCGACGCCATGCGCGCCGCGATCGCGCACGTGCGCACCGGCGCCGTGACCGAGGCTGCGCGCGACGACGCCGAGGGCCGCTTCCGCCGCGGCGAGGCGGTCGGCTTCGTCGACGAGCAGCTCGTCGCCTGGGGCGAGCCGGGCGAGACGCTCGAGGCCGTGCTCGGCGAGCTCGGCCGCGAGGCCGAGCTGCTCACGCTGATCGAGGGCGACGGCGCGCCGCTCGACTCCGGCGGCGTCGCCGCACTGGTGCCGGTCGGGGTGGACGTCGAGTTCTCGCGCGGCGACCAGCCCGCCTATTGGTGGCTGATCTCGGCCGAGTAGGCGGGCTCGGCGAACGTCAACTGCGGCTGGGTAGGGGAGCGGTGGATCGGCCGGCCGGTTGTCCGTGGCGCCTTCGCCTCCCTATTCGGAGTGAAAGCGCCACGGACGGGCCGGCGCTGCCAACCGCGATCGCCCGTGGCGCGTATGGGTCGATATGCGACCCAAAGGCGCCACGCGTCTCGCGGAGCGGTCGATCCCGCCCCCTCAATGCCGAAGTTCGTCCCGCCTCGCCGCCACAATGCAGCGCGTGCCGCCGACCGGCTTCGCGAGCCGAGACCCGATGCCCGACGACGACCTGCGCGCCGCCGGGCCGCCGCGCTACGCCCGGCCGTCTCGGCTGGCGACACCCCTGCCGGTCTCCCCGCCGAAGGCCGCGGCGGCCGCCGAGCGGCTCGGGCTGCTCACGGTCGGCGACCTGCTCGAGCACCTGCCGCGCGACCGCCAGCACCAGCGCACGGTGATGGAGCTGAGCGCCGGCGAGACGGCGACCGTGGTCGTCGAGGTGCGCTCGATCGCCAGCCGGCCGGTGCGGCGGCGCGGGATGCGGCCGCTGGTCGAGGCCGTGGTGGCGGACGAGACCGGGACGATGAAGGCGACCTTCTTCAACCAGCCGTGGCTGGAGCGCAAGTACCGCTCCGGTACGCGGCTGCTGCTGCAGGGCAAGTACGAGGCCCGCAACCGCTTCCGCGTGCAGTTCCACGCGCCCACCGGCGAGGCGGTCGGCGCCGCCGGCTCGGAGGTCGCGACCTACCCGGCCACCGACGGGCTGTCCTCGACCCAGATCCTCGCGCTCGTGCGCGAGTGGCGCGGCGCCGCGCAGGAGGCGCTCGAGCCGCTGCCGGCGCGGCTGCGGGCGCGGGACGGCCTGCCGGACCGCCCCGCCGCCCTGGATGCCGCCCACTTCGGCGACCACGAGGGCGGCCGGCACCGGCTGGCCTACGACGAGCTGCTGCTGCTCCAGATCGCCCTGCTCCGACGCCGTGCCCGCCGGCGAGAGGGCTCGCGGGCGACCCCGCTCGAGCCACCGGGCGAGCTCACCGCCCGCTGGCTGGCCGAGGCGCTCCCGTTCGAGCCGACCGGCGACCAGCGCAAGGCGATGGCCGCCGTCGACGACGAGCTCACGCGCGACCGGCCGATGCAGCGGCTGCTGATGGGCGAGGTCGGCTCCGGCAAGACCGTGGTGGCGGTGTACGCGATGCTGCGCGCCGTCGAGTCCGGCGCCCAGGCCGCGCTGATGGCGCCGACGGAGACGCTCGCCGAGCAGCACTTCGCGACGCTGCAGGCGCTGATGCCCGGGGCGCTCGTGCAGGCCGCGCTGCTCACCGGCTCGACCCCCGGCGGCCGGCGCGCCGACCTGCTCGGCAAGCTCGCCACCGGGGAGCTCAAGCTGCTGGTCGGCACGCACGCGCTGATCGAGGAGACCGTCGAGTTCGACCGGCTGGCGGTGGCGGTGATCGACGAGCAGCATCGCTTCGGCGTCAACCAGCGCCGGGCGCTCGACCGCAAGGCGCCGGAGGGAGTCGCGCCGCATGTGCTGCACATGACCGCCACGCCGATCCCGCGCACGCTCGCCCTCACCGCCTACGGCGACCTCGACGTCACCGTGCTGCGCGAGCTGCCGGCCGGCCGGCAGCCGATCCACACGCACCTGTGCGCCACCGAGGCCGAGCGCGCGCGGGCATACGAGCGCATCCGCGAGGAGCTCCGCGCGGGCCGCCAGGCGTTCGTGGTCTGTCCGCTGGTGGAGGAGTCCGAGGTGCTGCAGGCGCGCGCCGCCACCGCCGAGTACGAGCGGCTGAAGGCGGGCGAGCTGCGCGACTTCGAGGTCGTGCTCCTGCACGGCCAGATGCGCCCGCGCGAGAAGCAGGAGGCGATGACGGCCTTCGCGGCGGGCGGCGCTGACGTGCTGGTGGCGACCACCGTGATCGAAGTCGGCATCGACGTGCCGAACGCCTCGGTGATGCTGGTCGAGGACGCCGACCGCTACGGAATCAGCCAGCTCCACCAGCTCCGCGGCCGGATCGGCCGCGGGCCGCACGAGTCGCTGTGCCTGCTGTTCGGCCCCAAGGAGTCGCCGCGCCTGCGCGCCCTGGCCGAGCATCGCGACGGGTTCCGGCTGGCCGAGATCGACCTCGAGCTGCGCGGCGAGGGCGAGATGCTCGGCACCCGCCAGTCCGGCATGCAGGCATTCCGCTTCGCGCGCCTGCCCGACGACGTCGAGCTGCTCGAGCGCGCGCGCATGCGGGCGCGGGCGATGCTCGACGAGGACCCGCAGCTCGAAGCGCCCGAGCACGCCCTGATCGGCGACGCGCTGGTGGCCGCCTTCGGCGCCGACGCGTTGGAGCCGATCCCGGCATGATGCGCCCCGGATGAGGCTCGCGTGGAACGGCACTCCCGACTGGCGGGCGGAGGTGTGCGAGGTGAGCTTCTCCGACGACGGGCTGGCTGCCACCGGCGCGCAGCTCGGCGCCGCGCCCATGCCGTACCGCGCCGCCTACGAGCTCGAGGTGCGCGGCGACTGGGCGACGCGGCGGTTGCGCGTCGACGTCGCCGGCGTCGGCTCGCTCGAGCTGCGCCATGACGGCAAGGGCACGTGGGCGGGCGTCCCGAACTCCGCCGAGCTCGAGGGCGCGCTCGACTGCGACCTCGCCTTCTCGCCGCTCACCAACCTGATGCCGATCCGCCGCCATCGCCTGCACGAGCAGCCGGGCGCCGTCGGCTTCGCGATGGCGTGGGTCTCGCTGCCGGACCTGGAGGTGCATCGCTCCGAGCAGCGCTACGAGCACCTCGCGCCCGGTCGCGTGCGCTTCAGCTCAGACGGCTTCACGGCCGACCTCGAGCTCGACGAGCACGGGCTCGTCGTGAGCTATCCCGGCATCGCCCAGCGAGTGAGCTGAGCCCGGCTCCCGACCCTCCCGCGGGCCGGGAGCCGTCCCGCCGACCTCAGCCGCGCGCGGTGTCGCGCTGCGGGCCGAAAGTGTCACCTTTGAACTCATCGCTCAGCAAGCGCTCGCCGTGGAGTTGCCTCCACGCTGTCCGGTGCCGGACCACGAACCGCGTCCCGCAAACGGCCTCGGTAGTGTCCGCACATGCTGCCCCAGCTCTCCGGCGACCGCCTCTTCCTCACCGACGGCGGGCTCGAGACGACCCTGATCTTCCACCTCGGGCTCGAGCTTCCCGACTTCGCCGCCTTCGACCTGCTCCGGGACGACACCGGAGCGGAGGCGCTCCGCCGCTACTACGAGTCCTACATCGCGATCGCGCGCGAGCACAGCGCCGGCATCGTGCTCGACACCGCGACCTGGCGCGCGAGCCGCGACTGGGGCGAGCGCCTCGGCTACTCGCCCGAGGAGCTCGCCGAGGCCAACCGCCGCGCGGTCGCGGTGATCGAGGAGCTGCGCGTCTTGAACCCGGACGTGCCCGCCGTGCTCGACGGCGTCATCGGCCCGCGCGGGGACGGCTACGTGGTGGGCGAGACGATGACGCCCGAGGAGGCCGAGGCCTACCACGCGGAGCAGATCGGCACGTTCGCCGGCACCGCCGCCGACATGGTCGGCGCGATCACGATGACGTACGCCGACGAGGCGGTCGGCATCGCGCGCGCGGCGCAGGCGGCCGGGCTGCCGGCGGCGATCTCGTTCACGGTCGAGACCGACGGCCGGCTCCCGAGCGGGCAGCCCCTGGGCGCGGCGATCGAGCAGGTCGACGCCGAGACCGAGTCGGCGCCCGCCTACTTCATGATCAACTGCGCCCATCCCACCCACTTCGAGGGCGTGCTCGAGGGGCCGTGGCTGGAGCGGGTCCGCGGCATCCGCGCGAACGCGTCGCGGATGAGCCACGAGGAGCTCGACGCGTCGGAAGAGCTCGACGAGGGCGACCCCGACGAGCTCGCCGAGCAGTACCGCGCGCTGCGCGACCGGCTGCCCAATGCCACCGTGCTGGGCGGCTGCTGCGGGACCGACGACCGGCACGTGGCCGCCATCGCCGCCGCCTGCGCTGTTCGCTGACCGCCGACCCGGGTAGCACCCGGGCATGCCCACAGACCGCAGCCTGATCACCGTCGCGGACGTCGTGCGCCGGGCGACGGCGATCGTCGACCCGCAGGGCGAGGATCCCGCCGTCGTCGAGCTCGCCGACCAGTTCGGCGACGACGACGAGCCCGTGCGCGGGGTGCTGGACAGCCTCGAGGAGCGGCTCGCGTGGGGCGCCGACGAGGACCCGCCGATCGTCATGGCCCAGGCCGTGGTCCTGTACGTCGCGCACCGGCCCGACGAGCTCGACGACGACCCCGAAGACCTGCTGCGGCTCGCCGCGCGCGCGGAGTTCGACGGCAAGCCACCGGAGCGGGTCACCGCCTGGCTGGAGGAGCGAGGGGTGGAGCTGACGTAGGCGCCCGGCAGTATCCCGGGCCATGCGCGTGATCGCCGGCGACTACCGCGGGCGCCGCCTGCAGGCGCCGCCGGGCGCCGCCACGCGGCCGACCTCGGACCGCGTGCGCGAGGCGCTGTTCTCGGTGCTCGGCGACCGCGTGCACGGCGCGCGCGTGCTCGACCTGTTCGCCGGGTCGGGCGCGCTCGGGATCGAGGCGCTCTCGCGCGGGGCCGCCGAGGCGACGTTCGTGGACAGCGCGCCCGGCGCCATCCGCGCGGTCAAGGCCAACCTCGACATGCTCGGCGCGGAAGCGGAGGTCCGCCGCGCCGACGTGCGCCGCTTCCTCGGCAGCGCACGGGCCGCCGCGCGTCAATACGATCTCGTGTTCCTCGACCCGCCCTACCGGCTGGCGGGGCGCCTGGGAGGCGAGCTGACGGCGGCGCTGCCGGCCGTGCTGGCACCGGGCGCCGTGGTGGTCGCCGAGAGCGACCGCCGTGATCCGCTGGAGCTGGGCCTACCCATCCTCGACGAGCGCCGGTACGGCGACACCCTGATCACCATCCATGGCCCCTGACCCCCGAATCGCCGTCTGCCCCGGCTCGTACGATCCGATCACGCACGGCCACGTGGACGTCATCACCCGCGCCTCGCAGATGTTCGACGAGCTGATCGTCGCGGTCGTCAACGCGTCCGTGCGCAAGAGCAACTCGCTGTTCACGGCCGAGGAGCGGATCGGCTTCATAGAGACGGCGACGTCGCATCTCGGGAACGTCCGCGTGGAGCCGTTCTCGAGCCTCGTGGTCGAATTCGCGCGCGAGCGCGGAGCCAAGGCGATCGTCAAGGGCCTGCGCGCGATCTCGGACTTCGAGTACGAGCTGGAGATGAATCAGCTCAACCGCCAACTCGCATCCGACATAGAGTCGATCTACCTGATGGCCTCGCCGCAGTACAGTTTCCTCTCCTCGAGCGGAGTGAAGGAGATCGCCACCTTCGGTGGCGATGTCTCAGATCTTGTCCCCGAGCCGGTTGCACGGCGATTGAAGGAAGCGCTGGCGCGCTGACGAAACAGGGAGCGCCATGGACGTCCTGGTACTGATCGACAAGCTGGACGACCTCGTCCACAACGCCAAACAGGTCCCCCTGACGGACCAGGTACGCGTGGACAAGGAGGAGATCTACGACATCCTCGACCAGATGCGGGCCACGATCCCCGAGGAGATCAAGCAGGCGCGCTGGATCGTCAAGGAGCGCCAGGAGATGCTCGCCGAGGCCAAGCGCGAGGCGGAGCGGATCGTCAAGGAGGCGCGCGACCGCCAGACGCAGCTGGTCTCCCAGCAGGAGGTAACGCGCGAGGCCGAGCGCCAGGCCGAGGACATCATCGGCGAGGCGCGCGCCCGCGAGCGCGAGATCCGGCTCGGGGCCGAGGACTACGCGGACGAGATCCTCAACACGCTCGAGGTCAACCTCTCGAAGTTCATCGCCGCCGTGCAGCGCGGCCGTGAGCGGCTGCAGGGCCGCGACGAGCCTGCCGAAGTCGGCTGACGGACAGGTGCGGTCACCCGCACCGAACCCTCAAAGTCGCTGCGCTACCACTTGACGCGTGCTCGAGCTGCGGGACCTCGCGCGCCGCTACGGAGATGTCGTCGCCCTCGACGGGATCTCCTTCACCGTCGAGCGCGGCCAGATGTTCGGCTTCGTCGGCCCGAACGGGGCCGGCAAGACGACCGCCATGCGGATCGTGCTCGGTGTGCTCGCCGCCGACCGCGGTGAGGTGCTGTTCCAGGGCCGGCCGGTCGACTTCGAGACCCGCGCGCGGTTCGGCTACATGCCCGAGGAGCGCGGCCTGTACCCGAAGATGCGCGTGCGCGACCAGCTCGTCTACCTGGCGCGGCTGCACGGGGTGGAGGCCGGCGCGGCCGCCGACTCGGCCGGCCGCTGGATCGAGCGCCTCGGGTTGACCGGGCGGGCGGGCGACCGCGTCGAGCAGCTGTCGCTCGGCAACCAGCAGCGCGTGCAGCTCGCCGCCGCGCTCGTCCACGACCCCGAGCTGCTGGTGCTCGACGAGCCGTTCTCGGGCCTCGACCCGGTCGGGGTCGACGTGTTGAGCGGCGTCCTGTCGGACTATGCGGCCGGCGGCGTGCCGGTCGTCTTCTCCTCGCACCAGCTCGAGCTGGTCGAGCGCCTGTGCGAGGCGGTGGCGATCGTCAAGGACGGCCGGCTGGTGGCTTCCGGGCGCGTCGAGGAGCTGCGCGACCGCGGCGCCGGCGAGCGGCGCGTGCGCGTCGAGGTGCAGGCCGACGGCGACGAGTGGCTGCCGGCGGGCGCCGAGGTCGTCGACCGCGGCCCGCGCGGCGTGCTCGTCGCGCTCGACGGCCTGCCGCCGGACGCGGTGCTCGACGCCGCCCGCCGCGCGGGCACGGTCAGCTACTTCGCGCTCGAGCGCCCGACCCTGGCCGACCTGTTCCGGGAGGCGGTGGCGGAATGAGCGGTCGCCAGGCGGTCGCGCTCGTCACCCGGCGCGAGATCACCGAGCGCGTGCGCGAGAAGTCGTTCCTCGTGTCGACGGCCGTGAACCTGGTCATCATCGTGCTGGTCGTGATCCTGGCCGCCGTGCTCGGCGGCGGAGACGAGTCCTACGACGTCGGCTACACCGGCGCGTCCGAGCAGGCCGTCGTCGAGTCGGCTGAGCGGATCGCGCCCGCGGTCGACGTCGAGATCGAGTCGCACGAGGTCGCCGCCGGGGACGTACGGGCGGCGCTCGACGACGGCTCGGTCGACGCCGTGGTCAGCGGCGGGCGCGTCGAGTCGACCGATGAGCCGCCCGACGACCTCGTGACCCTGCTCCAGGCCGCCAACGGCGAGGTGCGTGCCGCCGAGGCGCTGCGCCAGGCAGGAGTGAGCGGCGAGGAGGTGCAGCAGGCGCTCTCACCGCCGCCGCTCGAGATCGCGACCACGGAGCCGGTCGACGAGAACGCCGACGCCGTGGCGGGCTTCACCTTCTTCATCATCCTCGTGCTCTACGGCCAGCTGCTCACCTACGGCTACTGGGTGGCGGCCGGGGTGGTGGAGGAGAAGGCCTCGCGCGTGGTCGAGGTCGTCCTCTCGGCGATCCGCCCCGCGCATCTGCTGGCCGGCAAGGTGATCGGGCTCGGGCTGCTCGGCCTCGGCAACCTGCTGCTGACGGCGGTGGTCGGGCTCGGGGTGGCGCAGGCCACCGGGGCGCTCGACGTCGACGGCGAGATCCTCACGGCCGCGGCGCTCGCGCTCGCGTGGTTCGTGGTCGGCTACGCCTTCTACGCCTGCGCGTTCGCGTGCGCCGGCGCGCTGGTTCCGCGCCAGGAGGAGCTGCAGTCGACGATGACGCCGCTCTCGATCATGATCCTGGTCGCCTTCTTCCTCTCGTTCGCGACCCGCGAGAACCCGGACGGGACGCTCGCGCACATCACGGCCTTCATCCCGATGACGGCGCCGCTCACCGTGCCGCCGCGGATACCGGCCGGCGACGTGCCGGCGTGGGAGATCGTCGCCTCGCTGGCGATCACGATCGGCGCCACGGCGCTGCTGATCCCGCTCGCGGCGAGGATCTACTCGGGCGGCATCCTGCGCACCGGCTCCGCGCTCAAGCTGCGTGACGCGTGGCGCGCGGCGCGCGCCTGATCAGTCGTCGGCCGGGGCGACGAGAGCGTCGATCTGCCCCAGGTGGCCGCGCACCCGCTCGGCCATCTGCTCGACGATCTTGCGGACGTCCTCGATCTGGTGCACGGCGCTCGTGAGCTGGCTCTTGATCCGGCGGACGTCCTCCATCGCGACCGTCGCGCGCTCGACCTCGGCGCGCAGGGCGGACGCGTCGAGCCCGTCGGCGCCGCCCTTGGCCATCACCACGCGCGCCCGGGCGAGCGAGTAGGCGACCTCGAGTGCCAGCCGCGACCCCTCCTCGGGGTCGTAGACGACGAACAGCTTGTCGCCGTTGACCTCGCGCAGCGCCGGCGCGCGGGCGGGCAGCTTGTCCTCGGACGGGACGACCCACACCGCGTAGTCGGCCGCCCGCTGGTTCATCGCCTCGTCGAGCTCGGCGAGCGCCTCGTTGCGCGACCGCCTGGAGTTCTTGGCCTCGAACACGATCCGGCCGCGCGGGCGACCCGAGCAGCCGTCGAGGTCGACCACCACGTCGCCCTTGCGGCCGCCGACGCCGCGCAGGTCGCCGACCCCGTCGCAGTCGTCGCCCTGAGCGGTCGCGATCGCCTCGATCGCCTCGAACACCGCCTCCTCGTAGGGGCGGCCCTTGGCGGTCGACCGCTCGTGCTCGGCGGCGACCTCGGTCGCCTTCGCCTTCTCGGCCTGCAGCTTGGTGACCTCGAGCTGCAGCTCGGCGATCCGCGTGTTCATCTCGCGCAGGTGCGTGTGCTGCTGGTCGGACGACTGGCGGATCGCCGCCACCGCGGCCCGCTGGAAGGTGGCGAGCGGGTTCGACTCGTCGGCCGACGAGAACTGCTTGAACAGCTTCTCGCGCGACTCGCTCAGCAGCTCCGCGACGGCGGCGCGGACCTGGTGCTGGACCGCGGTCGTCGACTCGGAGCCGAAGTGGCGCTCGAGCACGCGCGTGACGTGCCCGCTGTCGGGCCCGAAGGCCTGCTCGAGCTGCGTCTTGAGCTCGGCCACGACCGTCTCGGAGGTCTGGCCGAGGCGCTGCTCGACCTCGCGCGACGCGTGCTCGAGGTCCTGCTTGAGGACCTCGACGGCGGCGCCGGCGTGCTCGCGGTCGAGCACCCGGGCGCCGATCTCGATCGCGTCGGCGATCACTCGCTGCGGGTTCTCGCCCGCGTCGATCCGCGCGCGCACGAGCTCGGCCGCGACGGCGTCGTCGACCACCAGGTGCTCGATGATCACCCGCCCCAGCAGAGCGGTCACGCGCGGGTTGCGCAGGGGTGTGGCTGCGGCTTCCATGGCCAATTTGCAGGCTAAACGGTGCGGTGGACGGAACGTCAACTGCGCTGGGTAGGGAGCGGTGAATCGGCCGCGCGATCTGCCGAGTGTCGAGGTTGTCGGCTCAAGGCCGACAAATCGACACTCGACGCCGAACGTCGGGTTTGTTCCCCCACAGGGAACGAAGTCGACACTCGACCCGCCCGGGCCCGATCGCGGCGCCCTACAAGCCCGAAGTTCGTGCCTAGCTGACGCTGAAGCCGGACAGGCCTTCGGGCGGCTCGCGCGACTCCTCGACGCGGTCGACGGAGCTGTGCCCCGGGCCGCGGCGCACGAACTCGACCATCGCGGCGACCGCGTCGGCCGGGCCCTCGAACACCGCCTCGGCAGTGCCGTCGGCGCAGTTGCGCGCCCACCCGGCGACCCCGCGGCGCGCTGCCTCGCGGCGCACCGAGTCGCGGAAGAAGACACCCTGCACTCGCCCGTGCGCGCGCACTCGGATGCGCTCATCGGCCACGTCGATACCGTAACCATGCATGGCCCGGATCGAGGTGCTGGACACCGACATCACGGCGCTCGACGTCGATGCCATCGCCAATGCCGCGAACACGCGGCTGCTGCACGGCGGCGGGGTGGCGGGCGCGATCTCGCGCGCCGGCGGGCCGGCCGTGCAGGAGGAGTCGCACCAGAAGGCGCCGATCGGGCTGGGCGAGGCGGTCGAGACGACGGCCGGCGACATGCCGGCGCGCTGGGTGATCCATGCGGCGACGATGGAGCTCGGGGGCCCGACCGACGCCGGCATCATCCGCCGCGCCACCGCCGCCACCCTCGCCCGCGCCGACGAGCTCGGCGCGGGCAGCCTCGCGCTCGTCGCCTTCGGCACCGGCGTCGGCGGCTTTCCGCTCGAGGAGGCGGCCCGGATCGAGGTCGAGGAGGTGCGGCGGCACCTCGACGAGGGCTCGCGGTCTCGAACGAGTGGTGTTCGCGGTGCGCGGCGACGCCGCCCGCCGGGCCTTCGAGGCCGCCCTCGGTTGAGCGAGCTCGCCGGAGAGCTGGCAGCGCTCGGCGGGGTCGGCGCGCCGGCGACCGCGACCGCGCGGCTGCGCGATGTGCTGCTCGCCGCCCTGCGCCACGGCTCCCGGGAGCTCGACAAGCCGCGCTCCGGCTATGGCGCGCCGGTCGAGGTCGCGATCGCGGCGGCCGACGGCATGCTGCTGGCCGCCACGCCGGCCGCCGCCGCCTTTCGTGCCGACCCCGAGGCGGCGGGCGAGCGGACCTGGCTGCTCGTCGCCGCGACGCTCGCCGCGCTCGTCGAGCTCGCCGAGCCCGGTCCGCCCGCCGGCGCGGGTGATCTGCAGGTGCGCGCGGGTGACCTCGGCGGGTTCCTGCTGGTCGGCCTGCCCGGCAATGCCGGTCCGGAGGACCTCGCCGAGCTCGCGCCGCTCGCCTTCGACGATCACGCCGCCCGGCTCGATCGCCTGCGCGCGCGGGCGGTCGCGATCCCGGGCCGGCTGCTGGAAGGCAACCAGCTGCGCGAGCCGATCGGCCCGCACCATCCGCTGCGGATCGCAGAGGCGGTCGCGCGGCTCGGCGGCCGCCCCGAGGAGCCGCGGTCGGTCGAGCAGCACGAGGAGGCCGTGCTCGCGCTCCTGCAGGCCGAGGCGCGCACCGTGCGCCCGCACGAGGACCCCGACCCGGCGCGCCGGATCGCGCGGCGGATCCTCCAGCGGCTCGACGGCATGGGCAAGTGGGGCGGCTACCACACCGACTTCGCGCACCTCGCGCGCGGCTTCGCCGGCAACGAGCGGGCGCTCGCGCAATCCGTGGGCGAGGCGCTGCTGGAGGCGGGGCTGCTGGCCGAGAAGCCGTCGGTCGGCCAGCGTCACGTGTTCCTCAACCCACGCCGCGCGGCCGACATCCGCCGGCTGATCGACGAGGGGTCGCCGCCCCCGGGGATGCGGCTCCCGTCGGCGTGAAACCATGAGCCCGATGCGCGACATCGGCCGCGTCACCAGGGAGGTCACGACCAAGCTGTTCACCGCGCGCACGCTCGTCGAGGCGGGCGTTTTGCGGCCCGGCCGGCCCGACCACCTGCTCGGGGCCGTCCGCTCGCTCGTCCGCTTCGGCCCGACCCCGGCCGGCGGCTATGGCGCGTCGGCCGAGCGCTACGGCGACGAGACCGCGGTGATCGACGAGCTCGGCACGCTCACGTTCCGCGAGATCGAGGAGCGGACCAACGCGCTCGCGCACGGGCTGGCGGACGCCGGCATCGCCGAGGGCGACAGCGTCGGGCTGATGTGCCGCAACCACCGCGGGTTCGTCGAGTCGGTCGTCGCCTGCTCGAAGCTCGGCGCCAACGTGCTCTTCCTCAACACCGCGTTCTCCGGCGCCGCAGCTCGCCGACGTCGCCCAGCGCGAGAAGCCGAAGGCGCTGATCTACGACCACGAGTTCGACGAGCTGATCAAGGAGGCGGGACGGCGGCGCAAGCGATTCGTCGCCTGGCACGACGCCGACGCCGGCAGGCCGAAGGATCCACTGCTCGAGGACCTCGTCAGCAGCGGCGACACCACGAGCGTGCGGCCGCCGAGGGAGCGCGGCAAGGCGATCATCCTCACCTCCGGCACGACCGGCACGCCCAAGGGCGCCTCACGCTCGCAGCCACGGTCACTAGACCCCGCGGCGGCCCTGCTGGCGATGATCCCGCTGAAGGCGCGCGAGAAGACGATGATCGCGGCGCCGATGTTCCACTCCTGGGGCTTCGTGCATTTCACGCTCGGCATGAGCCTCTCGTCGACGCTCGTCCTCAACCGCAGGTTCGACCCCGAGGCGACGCTCTCGCTCACCGCCCGGCACGAGTGCACGGCGCTGATCGTCGTGCCCGTGATGATGCAGCGGATCCTCGAGCTACCGGATGAGACGCTCGGGCGGTACGACCTGTCGAAGCTGCGCGTGCTCGCCGTCTCCGGCTCGGCGCTCCCCGGCGCCTTGTCCGAGCGGTGGATGGACCTGTTCGGCGACAACGTCTACAACCTCTACGGCTCGACCGAGGTCGCGTGGGCCAGCATCGCCACGCCGGCCGACCTGCGCGCCGCGCCGGGGACCGCCGGCCGCCCCCCGCACGGCACGGTCGTGCGGATCTACGACGACGACGGCCGGGCGGCGCCCCAGGGGGCGACCGGCCGCATCTTCGTCGGCAACGAGATGCAGTTCGAGGGCTACACCGGCGGGGGGAGCAAGGACGCGATCGACGGCCTGCTCTCCTCCGGCGACGTCGGCCACTTCGACGAGGCCGGCCGCCTGTTCGTGGACGGCCGCGACGACGACATGATCGTGTCGGGCGGCGAGAACGTGTTCCCGGCCGAGGTCGAGGACCTGCTGGCGAACCACCACGCCGTGGTCGAGGTGGCCGTCTTCGGCGTCGAGGACGAGCAGTTCGGGCAGCGGCTGAAGGCCGTCGTCGTGCTGCGCGACGGCACCTCGGTCAGCGAGGACGAGATCAAGGAGCACGTCAAGTCGAACCTGGCCGGCTACAAGGTGCCGCGCGAAGTCGAGTTCGTGGACGAATTGCCGCGCACGTCGACGGGCAAGGTGCTCAAGAGGGAACTTCGCGAGTCCTAATCTGAGAGGGGCCATGCCCCAGCGCACCGACACCTTCGAGTTCGCGCCGCTCGGCCTTCGCTCCGGCGAGGGTCGCCGGCTCGACCTGCATGTCGCGATCGGCGACTTCCACTACGGCGGCGAGCCGTACTCGGTCACGCCTGCGCTGGTGCCGGTGCGACTGGACGTCTCCCGCACCACCGGCAGCGGCTGGGCGCTGCGCCTGCGCTTCACCGCCGGCCTCGAGGGCCCGTGCATGCGCTGCCTCGAGCCGGCGCGGCCGGAGTTCGAGGTCGAGGCCCGCGAGGTGTCGCTGCCCGGCGGGGGAGAGGAGCTGACCTCGCCCTACATGGCCGAGGGCGAGGAGCTCGCGCTGGGCCTGTGGGCGCGTGACGCGCTCGCGCTGGCGCTTCCCGCCCAGCTCGCCTGCCGTGAGGACTGCGCCGGCCTGTGCGGGCAGTGCGGCGCGAACCTCAACGAGGATCCGGACCATGTCCACGAGGCGGCGCCGGATCCGCGATGGGCGAAGCTGGGCGAGCTGAAGTTCGACTAGTCGCGGTCGCGCTCGCGGTCGCCGCGCTGTCGGCGCTGGTGATCGCGCCGGCGCCGTCGTACGACCCGTGGGCGTGGCTGTTGTGGGGGCGCGAGGTCGCCCACGGCACGCTCAGCACCGCGGAGGGGCCGGCGTTCAAGCCGCTGACGGTCGCGGTCACGACGCTGCTCGCGCCGCTCGGGGAGGCCGCGCCGGTGGCGTGGGTGATCGTGGCGCGGACCGGCGCCGTGCTGGCGGTGCTGCTCGCGTTCCGGGTCGGCCGGGATCTGGGCGGGACGGCGACGGGCGTGGTGGCCGCGGTCGGCGTCGCCCTGTGCGGCGACCTGATCGGCTATTCGGCGGCGGGGGCCGAGCCGGGCTGGACGATCGCGCTTGCGCTCGCGGGGGTGGAGGCGTGGCGGGGACGGCGCCCGCGGGTGGCGCTCGCGTGCGCGGTCGGCTGCGCGCTGCTGCGGGTCGAGGCGTGGCCGTTCGTGCTCGCCTTCGGGATCCTGCTGTGGCGGCGGCGGCCGCAGGACAGGGCGCTCCTGGTCGCCTGCGCGCTTGCGGTGCCCGCCCTCTGGCTCGTGCCCGAGTGGCTCGGATCGGGCGATCCGCTGCGCTCCGGCGCCCGCGCACGGGTCCCCAACCCGGGCCAGCCGGCGACCGAGCCGGTGCCCGCCCTGGCGGCGCTGCGCGAAGCCGCCGCCCTGCCGCTGTGGCCGCTGTGGATCGGAGCCATCTTCGCCCCGCGAGCGGCACGGCCGCTGCTCGCCGCGGGCCTCGCCTGGATCGCCCTCGTCGCGGTGATGGCACAGGCCGGGTTCTCCGGCGAGCCGCGCTACTCGCTCCCCGGCGCCGCGCTCGTCGCGATCGCCGGCGCCGCCGGTCTCGTCGCCGTGGCGGGTGCCGGCGCCGCACGCCTCGCACCTCCCGTGGCCGGCGGCGCCACGCCACCGCCCGTGCCCGTCCGCGCCGCGCGAGGCTTCGTGCCGGCCGCCCTCGTCGCGGTCGCGCTGCTCATCGCCGCCGCGCCGAAACTGGCCGACCTGCCGGACCTGCGCGCCGACCAGGCCTACCAGCGCGGCCTCGCGGCCGATCTGCGCCGGGTGATCGTCGCCGCCGGCGGCCGGGCCTCGCTGCTCGCCTGCGGGCGGCCGTACGTCGGCGACCTGCGCGGGCCGCTGCTCGCCTACCACCTCGACGTCGAGAAGCGGCGCGTCGCGTTCGAGCCGCGCCCGCCGGGCGCCGTGTTCCGCTCGCGCATCTCTCCCGACGCGCCCGTCGAGCCGGCGACCGGCCCGGAGTTCGCCGAGCGGGCACGCGTCGGGAGGTGGACGGTCGCCACGTCGTGTTAGGGTCCCCTAATCCGTCGCCTCGCCGCCCTCATCTGCGCCGTGGCCGTCCTCGCCGCCGCCGCCGTGGCGGTCGGAGCGCTGCGCGATCCGCTGGCCGGCATCGACCACCCGCGCCCCGCCACCGAGCGCGGCCGCGCGCACGCCTTCGACGTCGAGCGGATCGCGACCGGGCTGAACCGGCCGACCTGGGTCGGCGTCGCTCCCGGCGACCCACGCGCGCTGTGGGTGCTCGAGCAGCCCGGCCGCGTCGTCCGCCTGCACCAGGGCCGCCGCACGACGGTGATCGACCTCACCGGGCGCACCACCACCGGCGCCGAGCAGGGCCTGCTCGGGATCGCCTTCCACCCCGACTTCGCCGTCAACCGCCGCCTCTATCTGCACTGGAGCGACGAGCGCGGCGACACCCGCGTGGCCGAGTTCCGGCGCGGCCGCAAGGCCCGCGAGCTGCTGTTCGTCGACCAGCCGGAGCCGAACCACAACGGCGGCCAGCTCGCGTTCGGGCCCGACGGGCGCCTCTACCTCGGCCTCGGCGACGGCGGCGGCGCGTTCGATCCCGAGCGCCGCGCGCAGGACACCGAGGACCTCCTCGGCAAGCTGATCTCGACCGAAGCCGACGGCCCGGCGAAGTGGCGGGTCGAGCTGATCGGCCTGCGCAACCCGTGGCGGTTCGCGTTCGACCCCGCGCTCGGCGAGGTGTGGATCGGCGACGTCGGCCAGGACCACGTCGAGGAGATCGACCGCGTGCTGCTCGAGCCCGACGAGCCGCCCAAGAACCTCGGCTGGAGCGCCTTCGAGGGCACCGAGCGGGTCTCCGAGGGCGACGACTCGCTGACCGACACCGAGCTCGTGTGGCCGGTCGCCCAGTACACGCACGACCACGGCTGCTCGGTCACCGGCGGGTACGTGTACCAGGGCACCAGGCTCGACAAGCTGCGCGGCCGCTACCTGTACGGCGACTTCTGCTCCGGCATCCTGTGGTCGCTCAGGTCGGCGCCCGAGGGCCGCGCCGCCGACGTCCGCCGCGAGCGCGCCGGCGTGCCCCAGCTCACCCACATCGGCCCCGACGCCGACGGCGAGCCGCTGTTCGCCTCCGCAGCCGGGGCGATCTACAAGGCTGTCACTCCGGCTCGACGGCGCTGACCGGCCCGTCGATCCAGATCCGCACGCGGTCGCCCGGGTGCCACGTGGGGAAGCCGAGCCGCCGGCTGCGCAGCCGCAGGCCGCTCGGGAGCTCGAGCTGCAGGAGCTGGTCGTGCCCGTAGAACGAGCGCGCCACCACCACCGCCTCCGCCTGCGGCTCGCGCCCCGGGCCAGAGCCGATCGCCACCGACTCCGGCCGGATCACGACCTGCACCCGCCCGGTCAGGTCCGACGCCGCGCCGAAGCGGCCGAGCTCGCACTCGACCACGCCGTCGCGCGCGCTGCCGGGCAGGACGTCCGCCTCGCCGAGGAACTCGGCCAGCCACCGGCTCGACGGCCGGTCGTAGACCTCCTCCGGCGTGCCCACCTGCTCGATCCGGCCCTCGCGCATCACCGCCACCGTCCCCGCCAGCGACAGCGCCTCGGCCTGGTCGTGCGTGACCAGCAACGCGCTCGTCCCCGCCGCGCGCAGGATCCCCGCCACCTCGCTTCGCAGCGACTCGCGCAGCCCGGCGTCGAGCGACGCGAACGGCTCGTCGAGCAGCACCACCTCGGGATCGGCGGCCAGCGCCCGCGCCAGCGCGACCCGCTGGCGCTCGCCGCCCGACAGCTCGTGCGGGTAGTCGCCGGCACGGCCCGCCAGGCCCACGAGCTCGAGGCACTCGCCCACGCGCTCGCGCCTCGACGCCCCGAAGCCCACGTTGCCCTCGACGGTCAGGTGCGGGAACAGCGCGCCGTCCTGGAAGACCATCCCGATCCGCCGGTGCTCGGGCTCGACCCACGAGCCGTTGCCGGCGACCTCGCGGCCGGCGATCGCCACGCGCCCGGCGTCGGGGTGCTCGAAGCCGGCGATCACCCGCAGCAGCGTCGTCTTGCCCGAGCCGCTCGGGCCCAGCAGGGCGACCAGCTCGCCCTCGCCGACGCGCAGGCTCGCGCCGTCGACGGCACGGGTGGCGCCGAACGCCTTCTCGACGCGGTCCGCGTCGATCGCGAGATCGGGCTCCACCACCACTGGATAAGGTTACCCTAATGCGCCCGACCCGCTGGACCCGTCGGCGCCTTGCGGCCGTAGCCGGAGGCGTCCTGGTGATCATCGCCGGTCTCGCCGTCGCCGCCTTCGCGCTGGCCGGCTCGGCCGACGTCGTCGTCTACAACGGGCGCTCGCAATACGGCGACGAGCAGGCGTTCAAGGCGTTCGAGGAGCAGACCGGTCTCGACGTCGAGCTGCGCGGCGGGACCGCGCCGGAGCTGTACGAGCGCCTGCGGCGCGAGGGCGACGCGACCGACGCCGACCTGCTCGTCACCACCGACCTCGCCAACCTGTGGCGCGCCGAGGAGGCGGGCCTGCTGGAGCCGGTGCGGACCGACGCGCTCGAGTCCCAGGTCGCGCCCCAGCTGCACGATCCCGACGGCAACTGGTGGGGCCTGAGCACGCGGCTGCGCGTGCCGATGCGCTCGACCGAGCGGGTGGAAGAGACCGCGATCACGAGCTACGAGGACCTCGGCGACCCGCAGTTCCGCGGCCGGCTCTGCCTGCGCACGAGCAACAACGAGTACAACCAGTCGTTCGTCGCCGACCGGATCGCCTAAGCACGGCGAGGCCGACACCGAGAAGCTGCTCGAGTCCTGGATGGCCAACGAGCCGCAGATCCTCGGCTCCGACGTCGACGTGCTCGAGGCGATCGCGGCCGGCAGGTGCGACGCCGGGCTCACCAACCACTACTACCTCGGTCGCGAGCTCGAGGAGGACCCGGACTTCCCGGTCGCGCCCGCCTGGCCCGACCAGGACGGCGCCGGGGCGCACACGAACCTGTCCGGCGTCGGGCTCGTGAAGGGCTCCGACCACCGCGCCGACGCGATCCGCCTGATGGAGTTCCTGACCGCGCGCGAGGCCCAGGAGGCGATCGTCGAGAACGGCGAGTTCGCCGCCAACCCGGACGTCCCGCCCGCCGAGCACCTGCGCGAGTGGGCCGACGTGAAGACCGACCCGATCGACGTGCAGCAGGCCGGGCCGGCGCTCGAGCAGGCCGTCGCGCTGATGCAACGCGTCGGGTGGCGAGTAGCCAGGACCTCAGGCTGGACGGTCGCCGGGATCGCGGTCGCGGCGCTGATCGCCGCGCCGCTGCTGGTGCTGCCGGCGTCGTTCTTCGGCCAGGGCGAGGCGTTCGACGAGATCGCGGCGAGCCTGCTGCCGGACGCGCTGCGGGCGAGCCTGGTGCTGGCGGCGGGGGTCGGCATCGGCACGCTCCTGCTCGGCGGCGCGCTGGCGGCGCTCGTCTCGTTCTACGACTTCCCGGGCCGCCGCTGGCTCGACTGGGCGCTGGTGCTGCCGATGGCGATGCCCGCCTACGTGCTCGTGTTCGTGCTGCTCGGCCAGTACGACGACGCCGCGCTCGGGCTGCCGCTGCCGCAGCTGCGCTCGACGGGCGGGACGATCGCGGTGCTGACGCTCGTGCTGTACCCGTACGTCTACGTGCTCGCCCGCAGCGCGTTCCTGGGCCAGTCGCGGCAGGCGCTCGAGGCGGCCCGCACGCTCGGCCTCTCCTACCCCGCCGCCGTGCGGCGGGTGGCGCTGCCGCTCGCCCGGCCGGCGCTGGCCGGCGGCGTGGCGCTCGCGGTGATGGAGGCGCTCGCCGACTTCGGCGCGGTCAACCTCCTCAACTACCGCGCCCTCACCGACGCGATCTACCGCGTCTGGTACGGCACCTTCGACCAGGCGGCCGCGCTGCAGCTCGCCACCGTGCTGGTGACCCTCGCGCTCGCGCTCGTCGTGCTCGAGCAGCTGGTGCGCGGCCGCCGGCGCTACGCGCAGGCGCTGGCGCGCGGCGAAGCCGTCGTGCCGCGGCGCCTGCGCGGGCCGGCCGGCTGGCTGGCGGCCCTCGCCCCGCTCATCCTGCTCGCCGCGGTCGTGGTTGCGCCGGTGGCCCAGCTGCTGGTGTGGGCGGTGGGCTCGCTCGGCGACGGCGCGTCCGCCACCGCGCTCGCCCGCGCGGCGGTCAACAGCCTCCTGCTCGCTTCGGTCGCCGCGGTGGTGGGGATCGTGGCCGCCGGGATCGTGGCCTACGGCCCGCGCGCGCATCCCTCGCGCGCCGGCACGTGGGCGGCGCGCGGCAGCGCGCTCGGCTACGCGGTGCCGGGCACCGTCGTGGCCGTGGCCGTCTACGTGCCGCTGTCGTGGCTCGACCACCGGATCGACGACGCGACCGGCGCCGGCCTGCTCATCACCGGCACCGCGGCCGGCCTCGTGCTGGCCTACATCGTCCGCTTCCACGGCCTCGCGCTGTTCGCGGTCCAGTCGCGCATGGGGCGGATCGACCCGTCGCTGGACGAGGCCGCGCGCAGCCTCGGCGCCGACCGCTCGCGGCTGCTCTCCGACGTCCACCTGCCGCTGCTGTGGCCCGGGATCGCGACCGGGGCGCTGCTGGTGTTCGTGGAGGTGATGAAGGAGCTGCCCGCGACCGCGCTGCTGCGGCCGCTCGGCGGCGACACGCTCGCGATCGTGGTGTGGGAGGCGACCAAGGACTCGCGCTTCGACACCGCCGCGCTGCCCGCGCTCCTGATCATCGCCGTCGGCCTCGTCCCCGTCGTGCTCGCGATCCGCCTGTCGCGCGGGATAGGCCCTTAGGGTCTGTCCAAGACGACCCGGCCCGACCGTGGTGGTCGTGGACCGAGCCGGGCGCCGCACGAATCCCGAAGGAATACGACGTATTTCGAGGGTTCGGGTGGCGATCCGGCGAAGCGTCCACGGCCGCCACGGACGTGGCGGGGTTCTTGGATAGGCCCTTAGGTCCGCTACTCTTCTCCGTCGCCCATGGCCGTTCCCAAGCAGAAGCAGTCGCATTCGCGGACGAGCAAGCGGCGCGCGCAGCACAAGATCTCCGCTCCGTCGGTGAACTCGTGCCCGCACTGCCACCAGCCGCGCCGCCCGCACCGCGTGTGCCCGCACTGCGGCTTCTATGACGGTCGCGAGGTCGTGGACATCAGCCACGATCACGATCACGACCACTAGCTCCTCGTGACGGAGCCGGTCACCGTCGCGGTGGACGCGAACGGGGCCGACAAGGGGCCCGCCGAGGTGGCGCGCGGCGCCGCCCTCGCCGCCGCCGCGGGGACGCGCGTGCTGCTGTTCGGCCCGGCCTCGGAGTTCGGGGACACCGGCGACGGGGTCGAGGTCGTCGATGCGCCCGTCTCGATCGCGAAGGACCCCGACCCGGCGCGGGCGGTCCGCCGCACGCCCGACGCGTCGATCGTGGCGGCGGTCGAGGCGGTCGCCGAGGGGCGCGCGGACGCGCTGGTGAGCGGCGGCTCGACGGGTGCCGCGCTCGCCGCGGCGCTGTTCGGCTTCAAGCGCGCCCCCGGCGTGCATCGCCCGGCGCTCGCGATCGTGGTGCCGGTGCCGAAGGCGCCGTTCCTGCTGCTGGACGCCGGCGCGAACGTCGAGGTCCGGCCCGAGCACCTGGTCCAGTTCGCGCACATGGGCGCGGCGTTCATGGAGGTCGTGATGGGCGTCGACCGGCCGCGCGTGGCGCTCCTCTCGAACGGCGAGGAGGCGAGCAAGGGCCCGGAGGTGGTGGTCGCCGCGCACGCGGCGCTCCGCGAGATGTCATCCCGCTCGCCCCAGCTGAACTTCGTCGGCAACGTCGAGGGGTTCGCGATCGGCACCGGCGCGGCCGATGTGATCGTGGCCGACGGCTATGCCGGCAACGTGGCGCTGAAGGTGATGGAGGGCTCGTCCTCGGCCCTGCTGGGCGCGATCCGGAGAGCGGCGATGTCCTCGGCGCGGGCGAAGCTCGGCGGGCTGCTGCTGCGCCCGGCGCTGCGCGGGCTGCGCGACGAGCTCGACCCCGAGGAGGCGGGCGGGGCCGTGCTGCTCGGCCTGCGGCGGCTCGGCGTGGTCCCGCACGGCTCGTTCGGCGCGCGCGGGTTCGCGCGCGCGATCGAGGTCGCGGCGCGCGGCGTGCGGCTCGACGTCGCCGGCCGCACCCACGAGCGGCTGGCGGCCGCGGGCGCGCTGAGACGCGCCGAGGTGTCCGAGACGGCCGCTAGCTTGCCCGACCAGCCATGACTCGAGACGAAGTCCTGGAGCTCATCCGCGAGCATCTGGCCGACGAGCTGCAGGTCGATCCCGACCGCATCACGGAGGCGACGCACTTCCGCGACGACCTGTCCGCGGACTCGCTCGACCTCTACACGCTCGTGCAGGAGCTCGAGGACACCTACGGGATCAAGATGTCCGACGAGGAGGCGGCGCGGATCCAGACCGTAGGTGCCGCGGTCGACTTCGTGCTCGCCCACCCCCCGTCCGCGCCCGCGGGCGGCGCCGTCGACCGCGAGCCGGGATCCTGAGCGCTGAGACTCCTGCACGACCTGGTGGAGCGGCTGCCGGACGTGCTCGCCCGGCAGGCGGTCACGCACGCGTCGTGGGTGGAGGAGCGCAGCGCGGCATACGAGCGGCTCGCCTTCCTGGGCGACTCGGTGCTCGGCCTGGCGATCACCACCCACCTGTACCCGCGGCTCGAGAGCTACGGCGCCGGGCGGCTGACCAAGGTCCGCGCCCAGGCGGTGTCGGGCCGCTCCTGCCGGGCGGTCGCCGATCGGCTGGGGATCCCGGAGCGGCTCCGGACGGCGGCGCCGGACGAGTTCGCGGGCCCGGTCACCGACGCGCTCGCGCAGACGGAGCGGGTGCTGGCCTCGGTGATCGAGGCGGTGATCGGCGCGTGCTACCTCGAGTTCGGCTACGAGCAGACGGCCGAGGCGGTGGTGGAGGCGTTCACGCCGGAGATCGAGCAGGCGCTGGAGCGGCCGGCGGACTTCAAGTCGGCGCTGCAGGAGCGGCTGGCCCGCCGCGGGGCGGTCGTCACCTACGACGTGACCGCCGAGGAGGGCCCGCCGCACGAGCGGCGCTTCGAGGTCGCGGCGATCGTCGCGGGCGAGGAGCTGGCGCGCGGAGCGGGGCGCTCGAAGAAGGACGCCGAGCAGGCGGCGGCGGAATCGGCGCTCGACGGCCTGGAGACGTGAAGTGCACCTGAGGTCGATCACGCTGAAGGGCTTCAAGTCGTTCCCGGACCGCACGCGGCTGGAGTTCACGCCCGGCGTGTCGGTGGTGGTGGGGCCGAACGGGAGCGGCAAGTCGAACATCACCGACGCCGTGCTGTGGGCGATGGGCGAGCAGTCGCCGCTGGCGGTGCGCGGCCAGTCGATGCAGGACGTGATCTTCGCCGGCGCGCACGGGGTGCAGGCGCGGTCCGAGGCCGAGGTCGAGGTGATCCTCGACAACGCCTCCGGCGCGATCGAGCTGCCGGCCGGCGAGATCTCGATCGTGCGCAGGCTGAACCGGGCAGGGGAGGGCGAGTACCGCGTCAACGGCGCCCGCTGCCGGCTGACCGACGTGCTCGAGCTGCTGTCTGACACCGGCCTCGGCAAGGAGATGCACTCGGTCGTCTCGCAGGGGCGGGTGGAGGCGATCGTGACCTCGAAGCCGCGCGACCGCCGGCTGCTGATCGAGGAGGCGGCCGGCCTCGGCAAGCACCGCAAGCGGCGCCGGCGAGCGCAGCTGAAGCTGGCGCGGACGCGGGACAACCTCGACCGGGCGCTGGACGTCGAGCGCGAGGCGCGCACGCGGCTGCGCCCGTTGAAGCGCCAGGCGGAGGCGGCCGAGCTGCACGAGCGGCTCGAGCGGCAGACCGACGAGGCGCTGTGGACGCTGGCCCGCGAGGACGCGCGCGCGGCGGCCGCTGGCCTGGCCGCGGCCGAGGCGGCGGTTGCGGCCGCCCGGGCGGCCGCGGACGAGACCGAGGCCGAGCTGCACGCCGTGGCCGCGCGCCGCGAGCGGGCCGAGGGCGCGCTGGCTTCGCGCGGGACCGAGCGCGAAGGGCTCGCGAACCGGTTCTACGCCGCCCGCTCGGCGCACGAGCGGATCGGTCTGCGCGAGGAGGCGGCGCGGCAGGCGATCTCGACCCTGATGGACCGCGCGGCGCGGCGGCGGGCGCTGCTCGAGGGGTTGACCGCCGAGGCGCAGGCGGACGTGGGCGACGACGGGGCGGCGGAGCGCATCGCCGCCCTCCAGGCCGAGCTGGATGAGCTGGCCGACGACCGCCGGGCTCGGCTCGAGGGCGAGCTGGCCGAGCTGCGGGCTCGCCGCGAGGAGGCGGCCGCCCGGCTCGAGGAACTCCGCTCGGCCGCGGTCGAGGCCGGCGAGGCGCGTCGCGAGGCAGACGACGCTGCCGAGACCAGCCGCAGAGCCCGCCGAGAGCTCGAGTCCGCCGCCGAGCAGGCCCGCCGCGAAGCCGCCCGCACCGGCGCCGAGCTCGCGAAGCTCAACCAGTTCCTCCGCACCCACGCCGGCGCCCCGGGAGGCGCCCCGGCGCTCGCCGACGACCTCCGCGCCGACCCCGGCTACGAGCTCGCGCTGGCCGCCGCCCTCGGCCCCCGGCTCCGAGCGGCGGTCGCCGACTCGCTGCCCGAGGGGTCGAACCTCCTCGACCGCGCCGGTCGCGACGGCGGCGCCGCCCTGATCGCGCCCACCGATGCGTCGCCCGATCCCGGGGATTCGCCGCCGCCCGCGCGCGGCGCCGAGCCCCTCATCGGCCACGTGCGCGCCGAGGGCGACGCGCGGCTCGCCGCGGCGCTGCTCGCCGACGTCTGGGTCGTGGACGACCTCTCGGCGCTCGCCGACGGGTTCGCGGGCGTCGCGGTCACTCGGGACGGGCGCGTGTGGTCGCCGGCCATCCGCGAGCTTCGCCAGGTGCCCGCCGGCGGTGAGGATCGGGTGCTCGCCGAGCGCAACCGGCGCGATGCGCTGGTCGCGGACGTCGAGCGCGCGGCGCGGGCCGAGCAGGCGGCGCTGGCGAAGGTGGAGGGGGCATCGCGTGCCGTGCAGGTCGCGGACGCGGTTCGCGACGAGGCCGACCGGGCTGCTCGCGCGGCGGTTCGTGCGCGCGACGAGGCGGCCGAGGCCGAGCGGCACGCCGGCTGGCTGATCGAGCAGCGCCGCTCCGCGCCCGACGAGGGTCCGGTGGCCGAGCGGCGGGCACAGGTCGAGTCGGCGCTCGCGAGCGAGCGGCGGCTGATCGAGCGCACCGAGCGCGAGCGCGCCGACCGCGAGCGGCGGATCGTCTCCGAGCGCGAGCGGCTCGCTCGCGACGAGGCGCTGCTTCCCGCCGCGGAGCGGCTCGCCGCGGCGCTGGCGGCCGCCGCCGAGGCCGTCCGCGAGCGGCTCACCGCACTCGAGGCCGAGCTGCGCGCCGACCGCGAGGCCGGGGAGCGGCTGGCGGCCGAGCTGCGGGCGTGCGCGGCGGAGGAGTCGCAGGTCCAGGCGCGGCTGAAGGAGCGCGGCGAGGAGGTCACGCGCGGCGAGGTCCGGGCCCAGCAGGCGCGCGACCGGGCGGCCGACGCAGGCCGCGAGCTCGCGCGCCTCGCCGGCAAGCTCGGGCTCGAGGCCGAGCCCGCGGACGAGGCGCTGGACGACTTCGCACGCGCCGACCTCGAGGGCCGCATCGAGCGGCTGCGCCGCCGGCGCGAGCAGCTCGGGCCGGTCAACCCGCTCGCCAAGCGCGAGTACGAGGAAGCGGTCGCCCACGTCGAGGAGCTCGAGACCCAGCGCGAGGACCTCGAGACCGCGATGCGCGAGCTCGAGAGCGTGATCAGGGACACCGACCGCCGCATCCGCGAGGCGTTCGAAGAGACCTTCACGGCCGCCGCCCGCAACTTCGAGGAGGTCGCCGAGCAGCTCTTCCCCGGCGGCCGCGGGCGCCTGCGGCTCGTCCGCGAGGAAGGGCCGCGGCCGGTGCTCGGCGGCGGCGACGCGGAATCCGAGCCGCCGGACGACGCCGAGCTCGCCGCCGAGGCGGAGGAGGAGGACGAGGACGATCGCACCGGCGTCGAGATCGAGATCACACCGGCCGGCAAGGCCACCAAGCGGCTGACGCTGCTGTCGGGCGGCGAGAAGTCACTCACCGCGCTCGCGTTCCTGTTCGCGGTCTTCCTCGCCCGGCCGTGCCCGTTCTACATCCTCGACGAGGTCGAGGCCGCGCTCGACGACCTCAACATCGACCGCTTCCTCACGCTCCTGCGCCGCTTCGCCGACCGCGCGCAGTTCATCGTCGTCACGCACCAGAAGCGCACGATGGAGGCGGCCGACTGCCTCTACGGGGTGTCGATGGCCGGCAACGGAGTCTCGAAGGTCGTCTCCCGCCGCCTGCCGCGCGCGCGAGGAGGGCCGCGCGGCCTGACGGCGGTCACCACCCGCCGCCACCGCCTCCGCGCCCAGCGGCTGGCGGCAGCGCCGCCCGCCGCCCCGCACGAGATCGTCCGCGGACTCGTCGGCATCCAGGCCCAGGACCGCGCGGCTTCCCTGCTCGCGCTGAGGGCGCGCGGCGCAGACGGTTCCGCGGAGACGCTCGAACGATCGCTTGCGGCAGGCGGGCCGATCGTCCGGACGTGGGCGATGCGCGGCACCCTGCACCTCGTCGCCGCCGAGGACCTGCCACTCGTGCTCGCGATCTTCGCCCCGCTCCATCTCGCCCGCGGCCAGAGGCGGCTGACGGAGCTCGGGCTGCCGCCGGACCTGGCCGAGCGCAGCACCGAGGAGACGGCGGCGATCCTTGCCGACGACGGGCCGCTGACCCGCCACGAGCTCGCGGCGCGGCTGCGCGCCCGCGGCGTCCCGGTCGACGCGCGCGGGCAGGCGCCGATCCACGTCGTCCGCCGCGCCGCGCTCGCGGGCGTGCTGTGCGAGGTGGGTGTGCGCGGTCGCGAGGAGCTCTACGGCGCGATCGATCCCGGTCCGCTGCCCGACCGCGACAGCGCTCTCGTCGAGCTCGCCCGCCGCTACGGCGCGGCCCACGCGCCGGCCACCCGCGAGGACTTCGCCGCCTGGTCCGGCCTCCCGGCCGCCGACGTCCGCGGTGCCTGGGCCGAGCCCGACCCGCCGGCCGGCGACCCGCCCGCGGGACCGCTGCGGCTGCTGCCGGCGTTCGACGAGTGGCTGCTCGGCTGGGCGTCGCGCGACCTGGTCGTCGCGCCCGAGCACGCCCGCCGCGTCGCGCCGGGCGGCGGCATCATCCGGCCGGTCGCGATCGCCGACGGCCGAGTCGTCGCCACCTGGCGCCTCGACCGCCGCGCCCGGCGGGTCGAGCTCGACGCCTTCGGCCGGGTGCCGCGGCGCGCGCTGGAGGCCGAGGTCGCCGGCCTCGGCGCCTTCCTGGGCCTCGAGCTCCGGGTGTGAGTGCCGGCGCCGGCGAACGTCAACTGCGGCAGGTAAGGAAGGCGGTTGGGCCGGCGTGCCCGAACCACATGCGTTAGGCCCCGGAAACCGGGCGTAACCGCATGTGGTTCGCGGCGATCACCGGAAAACGCCCCGGATCTGGCCGCGCGGGCGGCTTCCCCGCCTCGCACCCCTACCCAGCGCAGTTGGCCGGCACAGCCGCGCGGCCGACGGTCAAGCCCACGCGGGTGGCGAGCCGCCCGCCCGCCGCTCCACCCGCGCGGTCGCCCGCCGCACCGCCCATCCCGGCACGAACCGCGAGAACCCGGAGCGGTGGTCGGCGACGAATCGGTACCCCCGCTCGATCACCGCCGGCGCCCGCCGCAGCAGCGGCGCCAAAACGACCTCCGCCGGGCACGTACGACATCACCTCACTCAGCCCGGCGCCGGCCGAGCTCACCCGCCCACCGGCCTCCACCAGGTGCCAGCTCGCCAGCCGCTCCTCGACCGGCATCCCCGCCAGCCACCGGTCTCCGACCGCGCCGACGATCGGCGCCGGCCACAACCGCCGCCTCCGATCCCAGATCAGCAGCACCCCCAGTGTCCAGCGGCAGAAGCCGCAGTCGTGGTCGTACAGGACGATCGCCTGCGGCGTCTGCTCCTCGGCTGCGTCGCCCCGCCCGACCACCACCTCGACCATCGCCCTATTGTCGGGCACATGCGCGTGTGCCTGATGATCGAGGGCCAGGAGGGCGTGACCTGGGACCAGTGGCGCGCCCTCGCGACCACCGCCGAGGAGCACGGCTTCGAGGCGCTCTTCCGCTCCGACCACTACCAGTCGCTCGACGGCTCCGCCCCGCAAGGCTCGCTCGACGCGTGGGCGACGATCAACGCGCTGGCGGCGATCACGTCCACGATCCGGCTGGGCACCCTCGTGTCGCCCGCCACCTTCCGCCACCCGTCCACCCTCGCGCGCGAGGTCGTCACCGCCGACCACGTTTCGAACGGCCGCGTCGAGCTCGGCCTCGGCGCCGGCTGGCACGAGGGCGAGCACCGCTCGCACGGCTTCCCGTTCGAGACGACGAAGGAACGCTTCGACCGCCTCGCCGAGCAGCTCGAGATCGTGCACCGGTCATGGAGCGAGGACGCGTTCGACTTCGACGGCCGCTTCTACCGGCTCGAGAACGCAGATCCGCGGCCGAAGCCGCGCGCCAAGCCGAACCTGATCCTCGGCGGCAGCGCGAAGCCCCGCGGCGCCGCCCTCGCCGCCCGCTGGGCCGACGAGTACAACACCGTCTACGCCACCCCCGAGCAGTGCAGAGAGCGGCGCGAGCGGATCGCGGCGGCGTGCGCGGAGCAGGGGCGCGACCCGCTCACCTTCAGCCTCATGACCAGCTTCGCCTTCGATGCCGACCCCGCCGATCACCATCCCGCCTGGCTCGTCGGCTCTCCCGACGACATCGTCGAGCAGGTCAAGGCGCTCGAGGAGGCCGGCGTCGACCGGGTGATGCTCCAGCACCTCCAGCACGACGACCTCGAGATCGTGGAGCGGATCGGCCGCGAGATCATCCCCGAGGTGAGCTGATGGCGCGCGACTGGCACCACCTCTTCATCACCGACCGCGAGTCCGTCGAGCCCGACGCCCCCGACCCCGGCGAGGGCGAGGAGCGGCGGCGCGGCTTCTTCGGCCGCCTGCGCACCAGCATGCGCAAGACGCGCGAGGCCCTCCAGGCCGAGGTCCAGGCCACCCTGTTCGAGGGCGACCTCGACGCCGAGACCTGGGAGCGGCTGGAGGAGGCGCTGATCTACGCCGACGTCGGCGCGCGCACCACCGCCGAGGTGGTCGAGAAGCTCGAGCGCGAGGCCGACGACGGGGACCTGGTCGGCGGTGAGGCGCTCACCGCGCGGCTCGCCGACCTGCTCGCGGAGATCGCCCGCACCGGCGACGACACGATCGACATCCGCCACGACCCGGCGGTGATCCTCGTGGTCGGCGTCAACGGCACGGGCAAGACGACCACGATCGGCAAGCTCGCCTGGCACCTGCGGCACACGCTCGGCCAGCGGGTCGTGATCGGCGCCGCCGACACCTTCCGCGCCGCCGCCGTCGAGCAGCTCGAGCGCTGGGCCGAGCGCGCCCAGGTCGACATCGTCAAGGGCCCCGACGGCTCCGACCCCGGCGCCGTCGCCTTCGACGCCGTCGCCCGCGGCCGCGAGCGCGAGGCGGACGTCGTGATCATCGACACCGCCGGCCGCCTCCACACCCAGCACAACCTGATGGAGGAGCTCACCAAGGTCCGCCGCGTGATCACCAAGCAGATGCCCGACGCGCCGCACGAGACCTTGATGACGGTCGACGCCACGACCGGCCAGAACGGCATCCGCCAAGCGAAGCTGTTCGGCGAGGCGGTCTCCGTCACCGGCATCGTGCTGACCAAGCTCGACGGCACCGCCAAGGGCGGCATCGCGCTGGCGATCGCGAACGAGCTCGGCATCCCCGTGAAGCTGATCGGCGTCGGCGAGCAGCTCGAGGACCTGCGCCCGTTCGACCCCGACGACTTCGCGAAGGCGCTGCTCACGGCATGACCGCAGTGCTGCTCGCGCTGGCGCTCACGGCCCCGAGCAGCTTCGTCGCGCTCGACAAGGTCGACCCCACGATCCTCCAGGACATCCGCTACGCGACCGCGTACAACTTCGTCGGCCGCCGGATCGACGGCTACCGCGAGCCGGCGTGCATCCTCACCAGACGCGCCGCACGCGCGCTCGAGCGCGCGCAGACCGCGCTCGAGGGCTACACGCTCAAGGTCTACGACTGCTACCGGCCACGGCGCGCCGTCGGCCACTTCGCCCGCTGGGCGCGCAACGACAGCCGCACCATGAAGCGCGAGTTCTACCCCCGCGTGTCCAAGCGCCGCCTCTTCGACGAGGGCTACCTCGCCCACCGCTCCGGCCACAGCCGCGGCAGCACCGTCGACCTGACGCTCGTCAAGCTGCCCGCCAAGGAACAGCCCACCTTGGAGCGAGAGCGAGTTCGGCCTGACGCCCTGCACAGCGCCGAAGCGCCGCCGCTTCCCGGACAACTCGGTCGGCATGGGGACGAGCTACGACTGCTTCGACCCGCGCTCGCACACCCTCGACAGCACGGGCCGCGCCCTCCGCAACCGGCTGCTGCTCAGACGCACGATGGAGGCGGCCGGCTTCGAGCCCTACGCCAACGAGTGGTGGCACTTCACCCTGCGCAACGAGCGCTACCCGAACCGCTACTTCGACTTCCCGGTGGTGTGGCCGCCGACACCTGGGTCCTGACCGGCCGCGCCAACGCTCCCGGTACGATCGGGAAAGTGGACGCCTGGGTGATCTGGCTCATCGTCGCGGTGCTCTTCGGTGTCGGAGAGATCGCCACGCTGGGCTTCTTCCTCGCGCCGTTCGCCGCCGGCGCGCTCGTCGCCGCCATCGTGGCCGGCGCGGGAGCAGGTGCGATCGCCGCCTGGGCGGTGTTCCTCGTCGTCTCGCTCGTGGCGCTCGCCACGCTGCGGCCCGTGGCCGCCCGCCACATGCGCCAGGCGCCGAGCCTGCGGACCGGCACGGCGGCGCTGGTCGGCCGCACCGGGACGGTCGTCGAACGCGTCGCAGGCGACGAGGGCTGCGTCCGTATCGAAGGCGAGATCTGGACCGCTCGCCCATATGACGAGGACGAGGTGATCGAGGCGGGGAAGCGGGTGCACGTGCTGGAGATCAGAGGCGCGACCGCACTGGTGGCGGCGGAATGAGGAGGCCCAGATGGAAGCCGGACTGATCGCGCTGATCGTCCTTGCCGTGATGCTGTTCGTCATCGCCTTCACGGCGATCAAGATCGTGCCGCAGGCGCGCGCCGGGATCGTCGAGCGCCTCGGCCGCTACACGCGCACGCTCGACCCCGGGCTGGCGCTGGTAATCCCGTTCGTGGACCGCGTGAAGCCGCTGCTCGACCTGCGCGAGCAGGTCGTCTCGTTCCCCCCGCAGCCGGTGATCACCGAGGACAACCTCGTGGTCGGGATCGACACCGTCATCTACTTCACGATCACCGACGCCAAGGCGGTCACGTACGAGGTCGCCAGCCCGCTGCAGGCGATCGAACAGCTCACGGTCACCACGCTGCGCAACGTGATCGGCGGCCTGACGTTGGAGGAGACCCTGACCTCGCGAGACAACGTCAATTCGCAGCTGCGGGTCGTGCTCGACGAGGCGACCGGCAGGTGGGGCATCCGCGTCAACCGCGTGGAGCTGAAGTCGGTCGAGCCGCCGCGCACCGTCCAGGAGGCGATGGAGAAGCAGATGCGCGCCGAGCGCGACCGGCGCGCCACGATCCTCACCGCCGAGGGTGTCAAGCAGTCGCAGATCCTCACCGCCGAGGGCGAGAAGCAGTCGGCGGTCCTGAAGGCGGAGGGCGCGCGCACGGCGGCGATCCTGCGCGCCGAGGGCGAGGCGAAGGCGATCGAGACCGTGTTCCAGGCGATCCACGACGGCGCGCCCGACGAGCGGCTGCTCTCCTACCAGTACCTGCAGATGCTGCCGCAGTTGGCGCAGGGGGAGGCGAACAAGATCTTCGTGATCCCGGGCGAGTTCACGCAGGCGCTGAGCAACCTCACCGGGCGGTTCGCCGGCGACGCGCCGCCGCCGCGTCCGAGCGAGGCGGCGCGCCAGGCCACCGAGGAGGCGCGCCAAGCCGCCCTGGCCGACGTCGAGGAGGCCGCCGAGGCGGCGCGCGAGGCCGATGCCGAGGTGATCAGCGCGGAGCCCGGCGAGCGGCCCGGATGACCGACTCCACGACCCACGTACCCGCCTGGGCGCGTCCCGCGGCGCCGGATCGGCACCCGCTGAAGGGGCCCGTGGCTCCGCCACTGTGCCCCTCGCGCGTGCGCCGCCCGGCATCCACGGTACGCGGCCATGCGGGCACGCGGGCCGCGGATTCGATCATCTAGCGCATCGCCTTGATGCGGTTGGCGGCGTCGAGCGCGGCGACCTTGTAGCTCTCGGCGAACGTCGGGTAGTTGAACACCGCGGTGACGAGGAAGTCGATCGTCGAGCCGCCGCCCATCACGGCCTGTCCGATGTGGACGAGGTCGGTGGCGCCGGTGCCGATCACGTGGACGCCGAGCAGCGAGCGGCTCTCGGGGTCGACCAGCAGCTTGAGCATGCCGTCGGGGTCGCCGCTCATGAGCCCGCGCGCCAGCTCGCTCCAGCGGGCGACGCCGGTCACGTACGGGATCGCCTCGTCGGTCAGCTGCTCCTCCGTCTGGCCGACCATGGCGATCTCCGGCACGGCGTAGACACCGGTCGGGACGAGCCCGGGCAGCGTCTGCACGTCCTCGCCGAAGGCGTGCAGTGTCGCGATCCGGCCCTGCTCCATCGCTGTCGCCGCCAACCCGCCGCCGGCCACGTCGCCGACGGCGAAGATGTGCGGCACGCCGGTGCGGTGACACTCGTCGGTCGGGATTCGCCCGCGTGCGTCGGTCTCCAGCCCGGCCTTCTCGAGCTCCAGGTGCTCGGTGTCGCCTTGGCGGCCGACCGCGTACAGCACGGTCTCGGCCACCAGCTCCTTGCCTGACTCGAGCCGCACCCTCGGTCCGCGTCCGTCGGCGTTGAGGTCCACGCCGGCCACCTGCTCGCGAAGCCGGAACGTAACGTTCTGGCGCCGCAGCAGGTACTGGAACGCCTCGCCGATCTCGCCGTCGAGGAAGTTCAGCACCCGGTCGCGCTTGTCGACGACCGTGACCTTGGTCCCGAGCGCGCCGAACATCGACGCGTACTCGACGCCGATCACCCCGGCGCCGACGACGATCATCGAACGCGGTACGTGGTGCTCGAGCTTGAGCAGGCCGTCGGAGTCGATGACGGTCTTGTCGTCGAACTGGACGGAGTCCGGCCGGGCGGGTCGCGTGCCACAGGCGATGATGAACCGGCTCGCGCGGATCGGCTCGTCCTCGTGCTCCATCTTGACCGTGTTCTCGTCCTCGAAGCGCGCCTCGCCGGGAAGCCAGCCGACGCGGTTGCGGCGGAACTGCTCGCGTACCACCGCCGTCTCGGCGGCGACCACGGCGGCCGTACGGTCCATGAGCTGCTCGAGCACCTGCTGCTCGGACTCCTCTATGCGCGTCGGGTCGAGCACGTCGAGCGGTCGCTTGGCCAGCACGTCGAGCACCGCCTCGCGCAAGGTCTTCGAGGGGATCGTCCCGGTGTGGATGGAGACGCCGCCGAGCCGCTCCTTGCGCTCGGCGACCGCCACCCGCTTGCCGAGCTTGGCGGCCTGGATCGCGGCCTTCTGGCCGCTCGGGCCGGATCCGATCACGAGAAGATCGAGCTCCACGATCCGCACCGTACCCTTTACCGGGCATGTTCGACTCCCTGTCCGAGAAACTTCAGGAGACGCTCCAAGGCGTCCGGCAGCGCGGCGCCCTCACGGACGACGACATCAACCGCGCGATGCGCGAGATCCGGCTCGCCCTGCTGGAGGCGGACGTCAACTTCAAGGTCGTCAAGCAGTTCACGGCGGCGGTCAAGGAGAGGGCGCTCGGAGCCGACGTCGCCAAGCAGCTGAACCCCGGCCAGCAGGTCGTCAAGATCGTCAACGAGGAGCTCACCAAGCTGATGGGCGGCTCGTCGGCCGGGCTGACGTTCTCGCCCCGGCCGCCGACCGTGGTGCTGATGGCCGGCCTGCAGGGCTCGGGCAAGACCACCGCCACCGCGAAGCTCGCGAAGATGCTGCGCGAGCAGAACGACTCGTCGGTGGCGGTCGCTGCGTGCGACGTCTACCGGCCGGCGGCGGTCGAGCAGCTCGTGAAGGTCGGCACCCAGGCCGGCGCCACGGTCTACGAGCAGGGCACCGACCGCGACCCGGTCGACATCGCGGGCTGGGCTCTGGATCAGGCCACGCGCGACGGCAAGGACGTGCTGATCGTCGACACCTCCGGCCGCCTGCACGTCGACCAGGCGCTGATGGAGGAGCTGGCGCGGATCAAGAAGCGCGTGCGGCCGCACGCCGTCCTGCTCGTGGTCGACGCCATGACGGGCCAGGACGCCGTCAACGTCGCCGAGCAGTTCGCCGAGGTCGCGCAGTTCGACGGCGTCGTGCTCTCCAAGCTCGACGGCGACGCCCGCGGCGGCGCCGCCCTGTCGGTCAAGGCGGTCACCGGCAAGCCGATCATGTTCGCCTCCACGGGCGAGAAGCTGGGCGACTTCGAGCGCTTCCATCCGGACCGGATGGCGCAGCGGATCCTCGGGATGGGCGACGTCATGTCGTTCATCGAGAAGGCCGAGCAGACGGTCGAGGAGGACGAGGCGCGCGAGCTCGAGCGCAAGCTGCGCAAGAACCAGTTCACGCTCGAGGACTTCCTCGACCAGCTCAAGCGGATCCGCAAGATGGGGCCGCTGACGTCGATCCTGGGGATGATCCCCGGCCTGGCCGGCCATCAGCTCTCGAAGCTGCAGGTCGACGACCGCGAGCTCGACCGGGTGGAGGCGATCATCCTCTCGATGACGGCCTACGAGCGCCGCCACCCGGAGGCGATCAAGGGCTCGCGGCGGCTGCGGATCGCCAAGGGCAGCGGAACCACCGTCCAGCAGGTCAACCAGCTGGTCAAGCAGTTCGGCGAGATGCGCAAGATGATGCGCGGCCTGCAGTCGGGCAAGATGCCCGATCTCGGCCAGCTCATGCGTCAGCGGTGAGGGGGTGCCCGACGGGACACCGCTCTACACGGAGTGACCCGTTGGGCGGGGCCCCCGCGTTGTCTTCCGCTATCCTGCCGCGCCGAAATGGCAGTCAGCATGCGACTCACCCGCGTGGGCGGGAAGAAGGATCCGGTGTGGCGCGTGGTCGTCGCGGATCGCCGCTCGCCCCGCGACGGGCGGTTCATCGAGACGGTCGGCCGCTACAACGCGCAGACCGATCCGTCGACGATCGTGCTGAACGAGGAGCGGATCCGGCACTGGCTGGATCGAGGCGCCCAGCCTTCGGACACCGTCAAGAAGCTCCTCAAGACGCAGGGCATCGCTCGCTAGCGGGCCGTGCGCGAGCTGCTCGTCTACCTCGCACGGCAGCTGGTCGACGAGCCCGACCGGGTCGAGGTCGAGGAGTTCGAGGAAGACGACGGCACGCTCGTGCTCGAGCTCTCGGTCGCCGACGATGACTACGGCAAGGTCATCGGGCGGGGAGGACGCACCGCGCAGGCGCTCCGCACGGTCGTCAAGGCCGCCGCGGTCAAGGACAACCGGCGCGTCCTCGTCGACATCGTCGAGTGAGCTGGTGCCGGCGGGCCGCGTCGGCCGGCCGCACGGGCTCGACGGGTCGTTCCACCTGACCCGCGTCGCCACCGATCTCGCGGAGGGCGCCACCGTGATCGTCGCCGGCGAGCCCCGTCTCGTCGCCCGCCGGTCCGGCTCGTCCGACCGCCCGATCGTGCGGCTCGAAGGCTCGGTCTCGCGCGAGGACGCCGAGGCGCTGCGGGGCCTCGAGCTGCTGGTCGAAGCGGTGCTCGAGCCGGACGAGTACTGGGCCTCCGATCTCGTTGGCTGCACCGTGGTCGACGGCGCGCGTGTCGTCGGCGAGGTCGCCCGGATGGTCGCGCTGCCCTCCTGCGAGGCGCTCGAGGTGGGCGACCTGCTGATTCCGATGGTGCGCGACGCGATCCGCTCGATCGACGTCGAGGGGCGGCGGATCGACGTCGACATGGAGTTCGTGGGCGAGTGAACATCGACGTCTTCACGCTCTTCCCGGCGTGGTTCGAGTGGTTCCGGGAGCAGCGGCACGTGGCCCGCGCGCTGGAGGTCGGGCACGCGTTCGAGTGCATCGACCCGCGCGCGTCGACGCCCTTGAAGTGGGGGCAGGTCGACGACACGCCGTTCGGCGGCGGGGCGGGGATGGTCCTGCGGGTCGACGTGATGGAGGCTGCGCTGCGGGCGCGGTACGGAGTCGACCCGGTCACTCTGCGGGCGGGGCGGCGCGTGATCGCGCTGGTGCCGGGCGGTCGCCTGCTCGACGACGCGCTGGTGAGCGAGTTGGCCGCCGAGCCGTCGCTGACGCTGCTGTGCGGGCGCTACGAGGGCTTCGACGAGCGGATCCTGGAGCACTTCTGCTGCGACCAGATCTCGATCGGGCGCTACGTGCTGGCCGGGGGCGAGCTGGCCGCGATGGTGGTCTCCGACGCGGTCCTGCGCAAGCTTCCGGGCGTGCTCGGCAAGGACGAGTCGGCGGTCGAGGAGTCGTTCTCTCCGGCGCTCGAGGGCGGGGTCGAGTACCCGCACTACACGCGTCCGGCCGAGTGGCGCGGGTGGGCGGTGCCCGACGTGCTCCTCTCCGGGCATCACGAGCGGATCCGCCGGTGGCGGCTCGAAGCGAGCCGCCGCCGTTCGCTACCATGATTCGCCCGCGTGTGCCGCCTTGTCACGCTGCCTGGCGCCGCGGTCTTTCTTTGTCATGAGCACAGTGATCGACAGCCTCGAGCGCCAGCAGCTCCGCCGCATCCCCGCCTTCCAGGCGGGTGACCGGGTTCGCGTCCACTTCCAGGTCGTCGAGGGCAACCGGCGGCGGACCCAGGTCTTCGAGGGCGTGGTGATCAAGCGTCAGGGCGAGGGTGTGCGCGAGACCTTCACGGTGCGCAAGAACTCGTTCGGCGTCGGCGTCGAGCGCACGTTCCCGGTGCACTCGCCGAAGATCGAACGGATCGAGGTCGCCGCCCGCGGCGACGTGAGGCGCGCCAAGCTCTACTACCTGCGCGGCCGGGTCGGCAAGCGCGCGCGGGTCCGCGAGCGCCGCTACATCGGACCGGAGGAGGTCGTCGAGGCCGGTCTCCTGCACGATCCCGCCGCCGAGGCGGCGGCGGCCGCGGACGACGAGGTTCCCGGCGAGGCCGTCGACCAGCAGGCGCTGGAGGAGGCCGAGGCGAGCGAGGTCGAGGCGTCGGCCGAGGCCGAGGAGGCTGCCGCGTCCGAAGAGGCTGCCGCGCCTGACGAGGCGGCCGCGTCCGAGGGCGACTCTGCGCCGTCCGCGGAGGCGCGGCCCGACGATTCCGTCGAAGCGGCCGCGGACGACGAGTCGAAGTAGGCGGCGTGGCGGCGAAGACGTCGTCCGCGTCGGGCTCGCTCATCGAGCTCGTCCTCATCGTGGCCGTCGCGCTGGGCCTGGCGCTCGGCATCCAGGCGTTCCTCGTCAAGCCCTACCGGATCCCGAGCGAGTCGATGGTCCCGACGCTCGAGATCGGCCAGCGCGTCCTGGTCAACCGGATCGGCGAGCGGTTCGGGTCTCCCGAGGTGGGGGACATCGTGGTCTTCCACCCGCCCGCCGGCGCCGAGCGGGGCAACGAGTGCGGAGGCGGCCAGCCGCCGGAAGGCCAGGTGTGTGACTCGCCGACCGCCGACAAGGCGGACGTGAACTTCATCAAGCGGGTCGTGGCCGGGCCGGGCGACCGCCTGCGGATCGAGGACGGGCGCGTGATCCTCAACGGAACGCGCCAACAAGAGTCGTTTGCGGAACCATGTGGGGGCGGCGAGGGATGCACATTCCCCACCGAGGTGACCATTCCAGCCGATCACTACTTCATGATGGGCGACAACCGTGGCTCTTCGGACGACAGCCGGTTCTGGGGACCGGTCCCTGAGGAATGGATCATCGGCGAAGCCTTCGCCACCTACTGGCCCCCCAGCCGGATCGGGCTCCTCTAAGCGCAAGCGGACCTCGGGGAGCAGGTTGTTCCGGTTCGACCGCAGGCTCGGCGTGCGGTTCGTGGCCGGCGCGGACGAGGCGGGGCGGGGATGCCTGGCCGGGCCGCTGGTGGCCGCGGCGGTGCTGTTCGACTACGAGCGGCTGTCGCTCAGCGATCTGCGGGCGCTGTCCGCGCTGAACGACTCCAAGCAGCACAACGCGGAGATGCGGGAGGAGCTGTACCCGCGGGTGTTCCGGATCGCGACCCGCGTGGCGGTCACCTCGCGATGCGTGCGGGGGATCGACGAGCGCGGCCTGCACGTCACGAACCTGGCCGCTCTGAGCGACGTGCTGCGCCGCGTGGGCCGTCCCGGATGCCTGTGCCTGTCCGACGGGTTCCCGGTGCCCGCCACGGGGTTCGAGCAGCGGCCGGTCGTGGGCGGCGACGCGATGAGCGCCGCGATCGCGGCCGCCTCGGTCGTCGCGAAGGTGACGCGCGACCGGTTCATGCATCGGATGGAGGAGCGCTATCCGGGCTGGGAGTTCGCGGCCCACGTCGGGTACTCGACGCCCGAGCACCGGGCCGCGATCGAGAAGCTCGGCGTGTCGCCGCTGCACCGGCTGTCGTTCCAGTCGATGGCGTACCAGCAGCTCGCGCTCTGATCTCGCTCGTCGTCTCGCCGCAGGTGGCCTCGGCGTTCCCGTTTCCCGACTCCGTTGTAGGAATCAACAACGAGCGTCGGCTCCCGTCGGCGACGTCCGCCGCTCTTGACGAAGTCGCCTGAGAATCGGCGCGCAATTGTCACGAATGCGCGGTGATCCGTTCTGTGCGTGGCCGTACGGTCGCTGCCATGACGCTGACCGACCGCACCAAGGAGCTGGGTCGCCGCGGCGAGGAGCTGGCCGCGGAGCACTTCTCGCGGCTCGGCTATCGGGTGCTCGACCGCAACCATCGCACGCGCTTCGGCGAGCTCGACCTCGTGCTGGCCGACGAGGGCGAGGCGACGATCGTGTTCTGCGAGGTCAAGTCGCGGCGGCTCGGCTCCGGGGACTGGCGCTGGAACCTGCACGAGCGCAAGCGCAAACAGGTCCGCACCATGGCCGCGGCCTGGCTCGCGAAGGTCACGGACCGGCCGCGGGGGGCCGAGCTTCGGTTCGATGCGGTCGGCGTGGTGGTCGACGCGCGTGGAGAGCTCGTCCGGCTCGACCACCTGGAGGGGGCGTTCTGAGACGTGCTCTCGCGGGTCACCACGTTCGCCATCGACGGCGTCGAGTCGCGTCGCGTGTGGGTCGAGGCCGACATCCGGCTCGGACTGCCGGCGTTCACGATCGTCGGCCTCGCGGACAAGGCCGTCCGCGAGGCCCGCGAACGCGTGCGCGCGGCGATCGTCAACTCCGGCCACGAGTTCCCGCAGAAGCGCATCACCGTCAACCTCGCGCCCGCCTACCTGCGCAAGATCGGCCCGGGGTTCGACCTGCCGCTGGCGGTCGCGATCCTCGCGGCTTCCGACCAGCTCGACGGCGACTCGATCGAGGACACAGCGGTCACGGGCGAGCTGTCGCTGAGCGGCGAGCTGCGAGCGATCCGCGGCGCGCTCGCCATCGCCGAGGGAGTGCGCCGGCACCTGCTGTCGCGCCTTCTGCTCCCACTCGCCCGCGCGCGCGAAGCCGCGCTGGTGCCAGGGGTCGCGGTGCTCGGCGTGGAGTCGCTGCGCGAGGCCGTCGACGTGCTGGCGGGCCGCGCCGAGCCACCACCGCCGCCGCAGCCGCCCGAGGAGGTGGAGAGCGACCCGACGCTCGACCTCGCCGACGTCCGCGGCCAGAACGCGCTGATCCCGGGGCTGGAGGTGGCAGCCGCCGGCGGCCACAACGTCTTCATGCACGGCCCGCCCGGCACGGGGAAGACGATGCTCGCGCGGCGCCTGCCGTCGATCCTGCCGCCCCTGACCGCGGCCGAGGCGGTCGACGTCACTCGCATCCATTCGGTCGCGGGGCTGCACGGCGGCGGCGGGCTCGCCGTTCAGCGCCCGTTCCGCGCGCCCCACCACACGATCTCGGCGCCCGGCCTGGTCGGCGGAGGCTCACACCCGCTGCCCGGCGAAGCGACGCTCGCGCACCACGGCGTCCTGTTCCTGGACGAGCTGTCGGAGTTCGTGCGCTCGAGCCTCGAGGCCCTCCGCCAGCCGCTCGAGGACGGCCACGTCACGATCGTGCGAGCGCAGCAGGTGGTCATGTTCCCGACGCGCTTCATGCTCGTCGCCGCCTCCAACCCATGCCCGTGCGGGATGGGGGAGGAGGCATGCCGCTGCACGGCGGCCGACCTCGCGCGCCACCAACGCCGGCTCTCCGGCCCGCTGCTCGATCGCATCGACGTCCTCGTCCCGGTGTCGCGCCCGACCGCGAACGCGCTGCGCGCCGAGTCGGCCCCGCCTTCGTCGGCGGTCCGCGCGCGAGTGATCGAGGCTCGCGAGCGCCAGTCCCGGCGGCTGGCGGTCTACGGCCTGTCCTGCAACGCGCAGATGACACCGCGCGTCATGCGCGAGGTCGCCGAGCCGACGGCGAGCGCCCTCCGCCTCCTCTATGAGCTCCACGACCTCCACCGGCTCAGCGCCCGCGGCCACGCCCGAGTGCTCCGAGTCGCGCGCACGGTCGCCGACCTCGACGGCAGCGATCTCGTCGGCCCCGACCACGTCCACATCGCCGCCGGCCTCCGGCTCGAGCAACCCGCCATGGCATCCGCGGTATGACTGCCCTGCCGTCGCGATCGGAATGACCGGCGCCTGCGACGACTGCCTCCGCCGCACCGATCTGGTTGCGTCCCTCGCCGCGTGGCTGGACATCGAGTGGCGACGGCGGGACGCGCCCGGATGGGTGCTCGCGCGGCCCGACGAGGCGCTGCTCGCGGCCTGCGACAGCCCGGCGGTCCGCGCGCGCTACGACCGGTTCGACGCGACCGTCGCCCGGGATGCGGTGCGCGACGCCGGCCTCGCCGCCGTGTGCCGTTGCGAGGACGAGTATCCGGCGCGGTTGCGCGACCTGCCCGACCCGCCCGCCGTGCTCCACATCGCGGGCGACCCGGAGTGCGTCGGCGTCGCCGACTCGATCGCCGTCGTCGGCGCCCGCCGGGCGACGCCGTACGGGCTGACCGTGGCACGCGACCTCGGATGCGGTCTCTCGTCGGCCGGCGTGACCGTGGTCTCCGGGCTCGCGCTCGGAGTCGACTCGGCCGCCCATGCCGGCGCGCTCGAGGGCACCGCCGCGCCGGTCGCCGTGCTCGCCGGCGGAGCCGATCGGCCGTACCCGGCGTCCAAGCGCCAGCTGCACGCGGCCGTCCGGGCCGCCGGCGCGGTGGTGTCCGAGATGCCGCCCGGCTTCGGCATCCACCGCTGGGCGTTCGTCGCCCGCAACCGCCTGATCGCGGCGCTGGCGCAGGTGGTCGTGGTCGTGGAGGCGACCGAGCGCTCCGGCTCGCTCACCACCGCCGATCTCGGCGCCGACGTCGGCCGCACCGTCGCCGCCGTCCCTGGCCGCGTCACCTGCGCCGTCGCTTCCGGCACCAACGCCCTGATCCGCGACGGCGCCCAGCTGGTCCGCGGCGTCCGCGACGTGCTCGATGCGCTGGCCGAGCTCACGGGCGCGAACTACGACACGACCGCCCGACCCGGCCCGGCGCTGGCGCCGGAGCTCCAGCAGCTGCTCGACGCGATCGGCGCCGGCCATTCGACGCTGCCGATGCTCGCCGCCCATGGACTCGACCCGCGCCGGGTCCTGTCCGGTCTCGGGCAGCTCGAGGCCCGCGGCCTGATCCGGCGCGGGTTCGGAGGGCGCTATGAGCGTGTTCCCTGACGTCAGAGGCCGGTTGCACGTCGGGCGGTGGTCCTCCTGCGCGGCGGCGAACCGCGCCCCTTTCTACCCTGACCGCCGTGAGCGACCGACCGGTTCCCGCCGTCCTCTCGATCGCCGGCTCCGACTCCGGCGGGGGTGCCGGTATCCAGGCCGACCTGAAGGCATTCGCCCGTTGCGGCGTGCACGGGATGACCGCCATCGCGGCGCTGACCGCCCAGAACACGGTCGGTGTGACCGGCGTCCATCCGGTGCCCGGCGACTTCATCGTCGCCCAGGTCAAGGCCGTCGCCGAGGACATCGGCGTCGACGCAGTCAAGATCGGCATGCTCGGGACTGCCGAGACGGTCCGCGCCGTGCGGGAGGCGCTCGAGCTGCTCGAGCCGGACACGCCGGTCGTCCTCGACCCGGTGATGGTGGCCGAGTCGGGTGCCGTGCTGCTCGACGAGCCGGCGCGAGCGGCGATCGTCGAGGAGCTGCTGCCGCGCGCGACCGTGATCACGCCGAACGTGCCCGAGGCTCGCGTGCTGGCCGGCGCGGGCGGGGGCGGCGAGCCCGATGGCGGTGACGTCGAGTGGCTGGCGCGGCGGCTGCACGACCTCGGCCCGGCGGCAGTGGTGGTGACCGGCGGCCATCGGGACGAGGCGACGGACCTGTTCTTCGACGGCGAGCGGTTCGAGCGGATTCCGGGAGAGCGGTATCCGGACGGCGCTGCGCACGGCTCCGGCTGCACCCACTCGTCCGCGCTCGCCGCCCACCTGGCGCTCGGCGACAGCCCGCTCGAGGCGGCTCGGGCGGCGCGGCGGATCGCCGGTGAGGCGGTGCGGGACGGGATCCGCGGCCTCGGTGCCGGCGCCGGTCCGGTGGACGTCTTCGCGCTGACCAAGGCCGCGCGGGGCGGCGCGCGGGAGGGGCGGGCGGCCGCTGGGCCTCTGGCATAATCGGCCGCCATGAAGTTCCTTCGCATGCGCCCGGGGCACGGCGAGCAGCTGATCGCCGAGGGCGACCCCGAGGTCGCCGAGGACGCGGAGCGCCTCGTGGAGGAGTTCCGCCGCCAGCTCGAGCGCGGCATGTGGGCGGCGGTCCCGCTCACCACCGAGACGGGGCGGCGGCAGGCGGAGATGGTCACCGCGTTCGAGGACATCCCGGCCGCGACGGACCGAGTCATCTTCTTCCCGCGCGCGGCTGGCGGCTCCGGCGGCGAGGCCGAGGCGTGACCATCGCGCTCTGCGCCACCGCGCTCGTCATCCTCGCACTGCTGTCCGAGATCACCTGGCCCATGATCGAGCGCAGGCTCGACCAGCGGCGCGCCCGCAAAGAGGCCAAACGCCACGGCGTCCCCGCCGCGTACGACCCCGGCCGCGAGCGGCGCGCCGAGCAGCGCGCGCGCGAGCTGCTGAAGTCGTGCGTGAACGAGGAAGAGTGGGCGATGTACCGCGACCTCGGGTTCATCCGCGTCTGGGGCGGGCAGGCCGGCCTGCCCGCGGACGCGGCGCGCGACCTCCGCGGCGTGCCGTACGCCTACCTGGTCTACCCGCACAAGCCGATCGTCGCCTACCTCCCGCAGACTGCGACGCTGCTGAACGAATACTGCGTCGAGTTCCCGGACGAGACGAAGCCGTACGGCTCCGCACGCCTGCCTGACTCCGACGACGTGCTCGCCAAGTGGATGGCGCTGAAGGGCGACGAGCGGCGCCTGATCGCCGAGGCCAACCTGCACCTGCCCGGCCGCCAGATCGACCCCAAGCAGGTCCAGCGCGACATCTGGCGCCTCGGCCGCTGGGAGCGCGAGCGGCTCGCCCGCCGGGCGGCCGCCGATCCCGACGCGCCCTCGCCGCCGGCGGCGCGCCCGCACAATCCCAGCTCGCTCGGGCTCTAGGCTGCTGGCCATGGCCGGCCTGGACCCCAAGCACAACTCGCGCGCGCTCACCGAGGGGCCGGAGCGGGCCGCTGCCCGCGCCTACCTGAAGGGCATCGGCTTCGACGACGAGGCGCTCTCGAAGCCGATCGTCGGCGTGGCCAGCACCTGGACCGAGACGATGCCCTGCAACTTCAACCACCGCGCGCTCGCCGCCAAGGTCAAGGAGGGGATCAAGGCGGCCGGCGGCACGCCGATGGAGTTCAACACGATCGCGATCTCCGACGGCATCACGATGGGCACCGCGGGCATGAAGACCAGCCTCGTCAGCCGCGAGGTGATCGCCGACTCGATCGAGCTCGTCGTCCGCGGCCACCTGTTCGACGCCGTGGTCGCGCTCTCCGGCTGCGACAAGACGATCCCCGGCACCGTGATGGCGCTGGAGCGGCTCGACGTCCCGAGCCTGATGCTCTACAGCGGCTCGATCCCGCCCGGCCGCTACAACGGCCAGGACGTCACCATCCAGGAGGTCTTCGAGGCGATCGGCGCGCACGCGGCAGGTCGCATCACAGAGGACGAGCTGATCGCGCTGGAGGACGTCGCAAGTCCCGGCGCGGGCGCCTGCGGCGGCCAGTTCACCGCCAACACGATGGCGATGGCGTTCCAGATGCTCGGCATCTCGCCGATGGGCCCGAGCGACATCCCCGCCCAGGACCAGACCAAGGCGCAGGCGGCGTACGACGCCGGCACCATGGTCATGGACGTCCTCGCCCGCGGCCAGCGGCCGAGCGAGATCATCACGCGCGACGCGCTCGAGAACGCGATCGCCGCCGTGGCGATGAGCGGCGGGTCGACGAACGCGGTCCTGCACCTGCTGGCGGTCGCCCGCGAGGCCGGGATAGAGCTCTCGATCGACGACTTCGACCGCATCGCCTCACAGACCCCGATGCTGTGCGACCTCAAGCCGGGCGGCCGCTACGTCGCCACCGACATGCACGCCGCCGGCGGCACCGCGCTCGTCGCCGCCCGCCTGCTCGAGGCCGGCCTGCTCCACGAGGACGCGGCCACCGTCCACGGCACCACGATCGGCGAGCTCGCGCGACGGGCCGGCGAGACTCCCGGCCAGCAGGTCGTCCGCCCGCTCAGCGACCCGATCAAGCCGACCGGCGGCATCGCGATCCTGCGCGGCAACCTCGCCCCCGAGGGCTCGGTGGTCAAGCTGTCGGGCCACGAGCGCACCCACCACGAGGGCCCGGCGCGCGTGTTCGACGGCGAGGAGGCGGCGATGGCGGCCGTCACCGGGCGGGAGATCGACGAGGGCGACGTCGTCGTCATCCGCAACGAGGGCCCCGCCGGCGGCCCCGGCATGCGCGAGATGCTGGCCGTGACGGCGGCGATCGTGGGGGAGGGGCTCGGCGACTCGGTGGCGCTGCTCACCGACGGCCGCTTCTCCGGCGCCACGCGCGGCTTCATGGTCGGCCACATCGCGCCCGAGGCCGTCCACGGCGGCCCGATCGCCGCCGTCCAGGACGGCGACCGGATCACGATCGACGTGACGAACCGGCGGATCGACGTGGACCTCTCCGCCGAGGAGATCGCCCGCCGCGTCGAGGCCTACCAGCCGCCGGCCCAGCTCGGCAACGGCGTGCTGGCGAAGTACGCGAAGCTGGTGTCGAGCGCCTCCGAAGGCGCCATCACACGCTGACGCCCTCGATCTCCGCCTCCGGCGAACGCTCGCCGGCCAGGAAGCCCTCGAGCAGCTCGTTGAACCGCGTCGGGCGCTCGAGCATCGGCACGTGCCCGGTGTCCTCGAAGATCACGGAGTGGGCGTTGTCGCCGATCAGGCGCTCGAACCTCTCGGCGTCCTCCACCGGGACGAGCATGTCGTTGCGGCCCCACACGATCAGCACCGGCACCTCGATGCTCTCCAGCTTGTCGCGGAACGAGTAGTCCATCAACGCCTCGAACGCGGGGATGAAGCCGGGAGCGTTGGCGCCCTGCACGAGCTCGGTGGCGAGGGGCACCGACAGCCGCTCCGGATAGCGCACGACGAACTGCAGCGCCACCCGCCGCAGCCGTCGCCGCCTGACCACCGGGTCGCCGCGCAGGCCGGTCCGCGCCGTCAGCACCGCGAACGCCCGCGCCCCGGCCAGCAGCGGCTCGCGCCGCAGGTGCTCGGTCGACAGGCCGGCGGCCGAGACGAGCACGAGCTTCGCGACGCGCGTCGGGAACGAGACCGCCAGCTCGGCGCCGACGAAGCCGCCCATCGAGTTGCCGATCACCACCGGCTCGTCGATGTCGAGCAGATCGCAGAGCCGGTCCACCGTGCGGGCCAGGCCGCGGATCGAGATCTCGTCCGAGGGCACCTCGGAGCCGCCGAAGCCCGGAAGGTCGATCGCCACGCACCGGTGCGTGTCCATGAACACCGGGATGTTCAGCAGCCAGTTCTGCCAGATGCCGCCGAGGCCGTGGATCCACAGCAGCGGTGGCCTGTCGCCGCCCGTGTCGACCACGTTCACCGCACGCCCGTCCACCTCCACCCGCCGCGTCATCGCGGGCCAGTCGACCCCCATCCACGCGGCGTCGTCGCCGTCGGCGTAGGTCGCGTCCGGACCCGGCCGGAACACTCCGCTGCGGGCCCGTACGAGGGCATCCTGATAGACGCTCGGCACGGCGCTCTAGCCTAGTGTCCCCTTGCGCATCGCGGTCGACATCGACTCCACGCTCCACCACTACTGGGACCAGCTCTCGGCGGTCGCCAAGCGCCGCTTCGGCGTCGACCTGCCATACGACGCCCAGCTCACCTGGACGATCACGCGGCTGCGGCCCGAGCAGGTCCACGTCTGCGTCGCCGAGACCCACCGCGAGCCCAGCGTCCTCGCCGCCGAGCCGTACCCCGGGGCCGTCGAGACGATCCGCGCCTGGCACCGCGCCGGCCATTTCATCCACATCACCTCGCACCGCTCGACCGAGGCGCAGGACGCGACCACCCGCTGGCTCGAGAGCATCGGCCTCCCCTACGACGAGCTCTACTGCTCGTTCGACAAGGTCGCCCGCTGCCGCGAGATCGCGATCGACGTCCTGATCGACGACTCGCCGGTCAACCTCATGAACGCCGCGGAGGCGGGTATCACGCCGGCCACGATCCTGCACCCGTGGAACCGTGAGCTGTGCGAGGAAGAGGACGTCGTGAGCGCCCCCGACTGGCCGACGCTGGCGCGGCGCCTCGAGCCGGTGCTGGCATGAACGACCGCCCGGCCCTTCCCGCGGCGCCGGCCACCGAGGACCTGCGCGCCCTGCTGCCGGCGATCGAGCCGGACCGCCAGGTCACCGACTGGGGCCGCTCCGAGCGCGTCGAGGGCCTGCTCGACTCCACGCTGTACGAGTTCCTCTACCACTACTGGTTCCGCTGCGAGGTCGAGGGCATCGAGCACGTCCCCGCCGCCGGCGGCGCCCTGCTGGTCTCCAACCACGCCGGCGCGCTGCCGCCCGACGCGCCGATGATCGCCAAGGCGATCAAGGAGGAGCACCCGCGGCCGCGGCCTCTGCACCTGACCGTCGAGCACTTCTTCAAGGGCTATCCCGGCCTGGCGATGCTGGTGAACAAGATCGGCGGCGTACCCGCCCATCCCGCCAACGTGCACCGCCTGCTGTGCGACGAGCAGCAGCTCGTGCTCGTCTTCCCCGAGGGCCGCAAGGGCACCGAGAAGCTCTACAAGGACCGCTACCGGCTGCGCCGCTTCGGTCGCGGCGGCTTCGTCGAGGCGGCGATGCGCGCCCGCGCCCCGATCGTCCCGATCGCCGTGCTGGGGGCCGAGGAGGCGATGCCGGCCTTCGCCCAGGTCGGCCTCCTCCGGCGTCTCACCAAGCTCATCTACTTCCCGGTCACCCCGCTGTTCCCGCACTTCGGCCTGCTCGGCGCCGCGTACCTGCCGGCCAAGTTCCGGATCCGCTTCCTGGAGCCGATCCCCACCGACCAGTGGGGCGAGCGGCCGTGGGACGACAAGGGGCTCGTGCAGACCGTTGCCGAGGAGGTCCGGGCGCGGATCCAGGACGAGCTGATCGATCTCGTGTCGCAGCGGCGATCGGTGTGGCTGGGGTGACCTCCAAGCGCATCCTCGTCACCGGCGTCTCGAGCTTCTGGGGAGGGCGCCTGGCGCAGGTGATCGAGCGCGACCCCGCGGTGGAAGCGATCATCGGCGTCAGCACCGACGACCCCGCATGCGAGCTCGAGCGAACGGAGTTCGTGCGGCTCGGGCTCCAGCACGCTCTGCTCAAGCGGATCGTCCAGGCCGCGGAGATCGACACGGTGATCGACACCCGGCTGGTGGTCGACTCGCTCACGGCCTCGCCGAGAGTCGCCCACGAGGCGAACGTGATCGGGACGATGAACATCCTCGCCGCGTGCGGCGGGCCTGAGTCGCCGGTGCGGAAGGTCGTCTTCAAGTCGTCCGCCCACTACTACGGCTGCGAGCAGGACGACCCGGCGTTCTTCACCGAGGCGATGCGGCGGCCGCACCCGCCGCGCACGCGCCTGGAGTCCGACATCGTCGAGGCCGAGAAGGCGGTCGAGGGCTTCGCGCAGCGCAACCCGGACGTCACCGTCACCGTGCTGCGGTTCTCCAACTCGCTCGGGCCGGACCTGCGCACCTCGCACACGAAGCTGTTCGACCTGCCCGCCGTGCCGTGCATCCTCGGCTTCGACCCGCGCTATCAGTTCATCCACGAGGAGGACCTCGTCGGCGTGCTCCGGTTCGCCGCCGAGCGCGATCTGCCCGGCACCTACAACGCGGCCGGCGACGGCGTGCTCGCCCTGTCGGAGGTCGCATCGCTGCTCGGCAGGCCGCTCGCGCCGATCCTGCCGCCGTGGGGCAACTCGCTGACCGCCGCCGCGCTGCGGCCGCTCGGCATCAGGGTTCCCGACGAGGTCCGCCGCCAGCTCCGCTACGGCCGCGGGCTCGACAATCGCAAGCTGAAGGCGGCTGGATACACCTACGGCTTCACGAGCCGCGAGACCGTGCTCAAGTACGCGGAGGCGATGCGCACCCGCCCGCTGCGCCGCGGCGAGGGCGAGCCGTACCGCTACGAGCGCGAGGTCGAGGACTTCCTACGCTGGAGCCCGAGCGTGCGCCGCAAGGGCACGGTTTGACCTCGATCCAGGTCTAATCGACAGACCGGTTGCAAGATTTCTCACCATCCGCCGAGATGGCTACCATTCTCCGGCCTCTATGCCGCGCCGTCTGATCGCTGTCCTCGCGCTCACCGTCACCGTGCTCCTCGTAGGGGCCGGGAGCCTGTACGCCTACGACCGCCAGGTCACCAAGAAGATCGCCGACGGCGTGACCGTCAACGGGATCGAAGTCAGCGGCCTCACGCCGGCGCAGGCGCGGTCGAAGCTCGAGGCCTCGTTGCTGGAGCCGCTGAGCCAGCCGGTGAGCGTCCGCTACAAGGGCCGGCGCTTCACGCTCACGCCCGAGAAGGCGCGGCTGGCGGTCGACATCGACGGCTCCGTCGACCGCGCAATGGCGGTGTCGACCGACGGCAACCTCTTCACGCGCACGTGGCGCGAGGTGCGCGGCCGCGAGCTCGACGCCCGCGTGGAGGCCCAGATCGACTACTCCGAGGAAGCGGTTCGCTCGATCGCCCGGCGCGTCGAGCGCAGGCTCGAGATCGAGGCGCGCGACGCGTCGGTCGACCTCGAGTCCGGCAAGGTCGACCCCACGCCGGAGCGCGAGGGCCTCGACGTGCGCGCCGCCCGCCTGCGCAAGGACATCCGCAGCGAGCTGGTCGACATGGGGGACACGCGGATCGCCCGCGTCAAGACCCGCGTCGTCGAGCCGGAGGTCACGACCAAGGACCTGGCCGAGAAGTATCCGGCGGTGATCCTCATCAACCGCGGCGGCTTCCAGCTCTCGCTCTACAAGAACCTCAAGCTCGCCAAGACCTATCCGATCGCGGTCGGCCAGGTCGGGCTCGAGACCCCGGCCGGGCTCTACAACATCGAGAACAAGGCCGTCAACCCGGCCTGGCACGTCCCGAACTCGGACTGGGCCGGCTCGCTGGCGGGCACCGTCGTGCCTCCCGGCCCCTCGAACCCGATCAAGGCGCGCTGGATGGGCATCTACGCCGGCGCCGGCATCCACGGGACCGACGCCGCGGGCTCGATCGGCACCAACGCCTCGCACGGCTGCGTCCGCATGCTGATCCCGGATGTGGTCGAGCTGTACGACCAGGTGCCCGTGGGGGCGCCGGTCTACATCGCCTAGTAATCAAGGCGCTCACCCGAGCTTGTCGCACACGCTCACCGAGCTTGCGAGAACGCCGCATTTCCTCGATCTCCACCTCGTGCCACTCGCCGTGCAGGAGGGAGGCGTGGTGGTCGGAGTGGCGAAAACAGAGGGCGCCGATGAAGATGCCCGGTCGCACCTCCTTGCGCATCACCGCGTACCACATGGTCGTGGCGTCTCCGGTTCCCTGGATGCGGTGCCAGGGCAGCTCCGGCGGCTTGTCCGGCTGCGCGATGCCCGCCTCCACGAGCTGGCGCTGTGTCGCCACCTGACCCGTGGAGGTGTCGATGAAGAACACGGCCACGGCTGCCCAGGCTAGCTGGGCCGAGGCGCTCCGCCGCTTCGACCGCGACCTCCAGCGGCGCGGCGCCGCCGAGCGGACGCGCCGCGCGTACGGCGGCGACGTCGGCGAGCTGGCGACGTGGGCGGCGGCCCAGGGGATCGAGCCGGCGGCGATGACCTACCGCGTCCTGCGCGGCTACGCGGCCCGGCTGTCGGGCCGCGGCGCCGCGCCCCGCACACTTGCCCGCAAGCTCGCCTCCACGCGTGCGTTCTTCCGCTCGATGGTCGAGCACGGCGACATGACCGCCAACCCGGCCGACCTGCTGCCGGCGCCCAAGCTCCCGCAGACGCTGCCGCGCACGCTCAAGCCCGCCGACGTCGCCGCCCTGCTCGACCGGATCCCGGCCACCACGCCGCTCGAGCTGCGCGACCGCTCGCTGTTCGAGCTCGCCTACGCCTGCGGCCTGCGCGCCGAGGAGATCGTCAACCTCGACCTGGGGTCGATCGACTTCGACGGCGAGCAGGTGCGCGTCGAGGGCAAGGGCGGCCGGACGCGCTTCGTGCCCGCGGGCGAGCCCGCACTGGCGGCGATCGCCCGCTACCTCGAGCGCGGCCGGCCGGGGCTGGCGGGCTCGACCGGCGACCCGGCGCTGTTCCTCTCGAAGTCCGGCCGCCGGCTCTCGACCTCCGACATCCGGCGCCGTCTGCGCGTCTGGGCGCGCCATGCTGCCAGCCAGGGCGCCGTCCATCCGCATGCCCTCAGACACTCGTTTGCCACCCATCTGCTCGAGGGCGGGGCCGATCTGCGGGCGATCCAGGAGCTCCTCGGGCACAGCTCCATCAGCACGACCCAGGTCTACACTCGGGTAGAGTCGGCTCGCTTGCGTGCCGCGTATCTGCGCAGCCATCCGCGGGCCTAAAGGGAGCAGGCTCTGGACACCAACGTCAAAGCACTAGAGCTGAGAGATCTCTGGCGCCGGTACAAGGACGACGGGTCCGAGCCGGCGCGGGAGAAGCTCGTCGTCGCCTACTCGCCGCTCGTCAAGTACGTGGCGGGGCGCATGTCGTCGGGCCTGCCCGCGCACGTCGAGGAATCCGACCTCATCTCGTACGGGCTGATCGGGCTGATCAACGCGATCGAGCGGTTCGACATCGAGCGCGAGATCAAGTTCGAGACCTACGCGATCACGCGCGTCAAGGGCGCGATCATCGACGAGCTGCGCGCGCTCGACTGGGTGCCCCGGTCGGTCCGCGCCCGCGCCCGCGAGATCGAGCGGGCGCACGCGAAGCTCGAGCACCGCCTGCATCGGACGCCGAGCGACGAGGAGATGGCGCGCGAGCTCCGCATGGACGTCGACGACTTCCAGGAGGCGCTGCTCAAGATCTCCAACTCGGCGGTCGTCGCGCTCGACGAGCTGTGGGCGGTGTCGGACGCCTCCGGTGACAAGGTGTCACTGCTCGACACGCTGGAGGACCCCGACGCCCCCGACCCCCAGCAGCTGCTCGACAAGTCGGAGCTCAAGGACCGCCTGGCCGAGGCGATCTCCGCGCTGCCCGAGCGCGAGAAGCTCGTGATCGGGCTGTACTACTACGAGAACCTGACCTTGCGGGAGATCGGCGAGGTGCTCAGCGTGACCGAGTCACGCATCTCCCAGCTCCACACCAAGGCCGTGCTGCGCCTCAAGTCGCGCCTCCAGAGCGACGACCCGCGCTAGTCAGGCGACCCCCCGAATTTCCGGACAGATCCACTAGGCTCCGACCTCTCACCGAGGTAAGGAGGTTCAGGCGCAAATGCAGGCCGCAGACAGGATTCGCAACGTGGCTCTAGTCGGCCACCGAGGGAGCGGGAAGACGTCGCTGCACGAGGCCCTCTTGCACGAGGCCGGCGCGACGACGCGGCTCGGCTCGGTGGCCGACGGAACGACGGTCTCGGACTCCGACGACGACGAGAAGGCGCGCGGGATGTCGATCTCCGCCTCGCTCGCGTCGTTCGAGTGGCGGGACGTGAAGGTCAACCTCGTCGACACGCCCGGCGAGCCGTCCTTCATCGCCGACGCGCTGGGCGCCATGCAGGTATGCGAGTCGGCGGTGTTCGTGGTCAACGGCGTGCTCGGCGTCGAGGTCGGCACCCAGCGGCTGTGGCAGCGCGCGCAGGAGCTCGGCGTCGCGCGCCTGGTCTATGTGAACATGCTCGACCGCGAGCGGGCAGACTTCTTCCGCGTGCTCGACGCGCTCAAGGACGCGTTCGGGCCGCACGTGGTGGCGACCGAGATCCCGATCGGCGCCGAGCACGACACGCGCGGCGTGATCGACCTCGTCGACATGAAGGCCTACGAGTACGCCGACGGCGGCTGCACCGAGGTCCCGATCCCGGACGAGCTCGCCGAGCAGGCCGAGGAGTACCGCGAGAAGCTGATGGACGAGGTCGCCGAGAACTCGGACGCGCTGATGGAGCGCTACCTCGAGGGCGAGGAGATCTCGCACGACGAGATCGTCGCCGCGCTCGAGGACGGCACCGACCACGGTCACATCTTCCCGGTCACGTGCGGCGTCGCCACCAGCCGGCTCGGCTCGGACCGCCTGCTCGACGCGATCGTCGACGACCTCCCCTCCCCGGTCCAGCACGGCGGCCTCGAGCTCGAGAACATGACGCTCGAGCCCGACGCGAGCGGTGAGATGTTCGCCTACGTCTTCAAGACCCGCGCCGACCCGTACGCGGGCCGCATCAATCTCTTCCGGGTCTACCAGGGCTCGGTCAAGCACGACACGCAGGTGCTGAACACGCGCACCCATCACAAGGAGCGCATCGGGCAGCTGCTGGTCCCGCAGGGCAAGGAGTTCAAGCAGACCGAGGCGTTCGGGCCCGGCGACATCGGCGCCGTCGCCAAGCTCAAGGAGACACGGGCGGGCGACTGGCTGGCGGCGCGCGACGAGCCGGTCCAGATGCCCTCGGTCAAGCTCCCCGCGCCGGTGATGGCGTTCGCGATGGAGCCGAAGTCCAAGGGCGACGAGGACAAGGTCTTCACCGCTCTGCGGCGCCTCCAGGAGGAGGACCCGACCATCGACCTGCACCGCGACATGCAGACCGGCGAGCAGATCGTGGCCGGGCTGTCGCAGATCCACGTCGAGGTGATCGTCGAGCGCATGCGCCACCGCTTCGGCGCCGAGGTCACGCTCAAGCCGCCGCGGGTCCCGTACCAGGAGACGATCCGCAACGGCGCCAAGGCGCACGGCCGGCACAAGAAGCAGACCGGCGGCCGCGGCCAGTTCGGCGACTGCCACATCGAGATCGAGCCGCTGGCGGACGGCGACTTCGAGTTCGTCAACGCGATCAAGGGCGGCGTCATCCCGCACGGGTTCATCCCCGCGGTCGAGAAGGGCGTGCTCGACGCGATGACGACCGGCACCGTCGCCGGCTATCCGGTCAAGGGCGTGCGCGTGAGGCTGTTCGACGGCTCGTACCACTCGGTCGACTCTTCCGAGATGGCGTTCAAGCTCGCCGGCTCGCTGGCCATGAAGCAGGCGCTCGAGCAGGCCGGCCCGGTGCTGCTGGAGCCGATCATGCTGCTGACCGCGAGCGTCCCCGACGACTCGGTCGGCGACGTGATGGGAGACCTGTCCTCGCGCCGCGGCCGCCCGCTCGGGACCGAGGCGGTCGGCGGCATGACCGAGGTCAAGGCCGAGGTGCCGATGGCGGAGATCCTCAGCTACGCGCCCGACCTGCGCTCGCTGACCGGCGGCCAGGGCGAGTACACGATGGAGTTCCTGCGCTACGAGGAGGTCCCGTCGCAGCTCGCCCAGAAGGTGGTCGAGAAGGCGCGCGAGGAGGAAGCCGCCGCCCACGCCTGAGTACCGTCGGCCGTCCGTATTACCCTGGTCGCCTTGGCCTCCACGCGCGACATCCGGACCAACCAGAGCGACATCGCCTGCGATGTCTGCGGGCGCACCCTGCTGCGTGGCGAGCACGCCGAGACCTTCCTGGCCGGCGGCTCGCGGCGCGAGGTGTGCGACCTGTGCACGGCGCGGGCGCAGCACGAGGGCTGGATCCGCGAGTCGGGCGGCGACGAGCTGGCGCTGAGGCACACACGTCACGAGGGGCGCGGGCGCTCGCTGCGCGAGCGCCTACGCGCCCGGCGCGAGCGCGCGCGCGAGGTGCAGGAGGAGGCGGCGGCGGCCGCCGAGGAGCCCGAAGAGAGCCAGCACGAGCCGTCGCGCCGGCCGCGGCAGGTGCGCGCCGTCCCCACCAACGCGGACCTCAAGATGCAGCGGGCGCTGGAGCTCTTCAACGCCTCCGACCACACGCGCACGGTCGGCGGCGTCGCCCGCTCGCTCGGGGCCCCGGGGGTCTGCGTGCGCCCGCGCACCGACCGTCCCAGCGTCGTCTCCATCACCGTGATGTGGGAGCTCAGCTGGTACCGGTTCGAGGTCGACCTGTCGGACGAGGCGGGCGGCGTGCGGCGCGACGCGCAGGGCGACGAGCTGTCCGAGCTCGCGCCCGAGGAGCAGGAAGTGAATGCCGCCGCCGACGAGCGCGGCGGTCTCCACATTTCCTAGGGGCTGTCTCAAAAAACCCCTAACGCAATCGACATTTCTCCGATGCCAACTCAACTCCGGCTTTGTTAGCTTGGGTCTCGTGATCTACTGCGTCGTACCAGAGCCGCTGGCCGACGAGCTGTACCCGAAGCTGTCGGCGTACTACGAGGACGACCCGAACGTCGAGGTGATCGTGGACCGGCGCAAGTCCGAGCGCCGCGACGCCTCGTCAGGCGGCGGTCAGCGCGAAGTGCGCGACCGGCGGCGTCCTCGCGTCACCGGCGACTTCCCGCCGCTCTCAGCCGCTTGATGGCCGGTCCCCCGACCCGCACGACCGCACGGGCCGCGCGACCGACCATCTAGTGCGACTCGTCGTCCACGTGGACGGCGGGTCCCGTGGCAACCCTGGGCCTGCCGCCGCGGCGGCCGTCGTGTCCACGCCGGACGGTCAGGTGATCGACGAGGCGTCGGTCACCCTCGGCCGCGCCACCAACAACGTCGCCGAGTACCGCGGGCTGCTGCTCGGGCTCGAGCGTGCGCTCGAGCACGGCGCCGCCGAGGTCGAGGTCGTCAACGACTCCGAGCTCGTGGCCAAGCAGGTCAACGGCGAGTACAAGGTCAAGCATCCCGAGATGGCGGCCCTGCGCGAGCAGGCGATGGACGCGCTCGCCGGGTTCGAGCGCTGGTCGATCCGGTCCGTCCCGCGCGCCCAGAACGCGGCGGCCGACGCGCTGGTGAACCGGGCGCTGGACGAAGCGAACGGCGACGCTCCCCAGGAGGGGACCGAGTACGCCGGCTACCTGCGGATCGACGACCTGCTGCAGCTGCAGCAGCCGCTCACGCCCGGCGCGCACGACGAGCTGCTGTTCATCATCGTCCACCAGTCCTACGAGCTGTGGTTCAAGCTGATCCTGCACGAGCTCGCGAAAGGCGCAGGAGGAGCTCGAGGCCGGGCGCCCGCAGGGCGCGCTGCGGCCGCTCAAGCGGACGGTGACCATCGAGCGGCTGCTGCTCGACCACCTCGACGTGCTGGAGACCATGGGGCCGGAGGGCTTCCTCGAGTTCCGCGACCCGCTCGCGCCCGCCTCGGGCTTCCAGTCGCAGCAGTTCCGCGCGATCGAGTCCGAGAGCCCGAAGCTCTACGACGCGTTCGCCGCCTGCGCCGGCCTCCCGGACGGCGACCAGCGGCTCGAGGCGCTCGCCGAGCTCTATCGCGACCACCTCGACGACCCGCGCCGCGCGCTGCTGCACGAGGTCGCCGAGCTGCTGGTCGACCACGACGAGCAGGTCGCGCTGTGGCGCCACCACCACACGCTGATGGCCGCGCGCGAGATCGGCAGCCGGTCACGGCACGGGCGGCTCGCGCGGCGTCGAGTACCTGCGCGGCACGCAGGACAAGCGCTTCTATCCCGACCTGTGGGCGGTGAGAGCCGCGCTGTGACGGACGCGTTCGTCGGCCGCGAGCCCGAGCGAGCCGCCCTCGAGGCGGCGGCGGCGCGCGCCCGGGCCGGCGAGGGCTCGATCGTCCTGCTGGCGGGCGAGGCGGGCGTCGGCAAGAGCATGCTGGCGCGGACGGCGCTCGCGGACTGCGACCTCGAGCTGTACGAGGGCTTCGGAGTGCAGGACGGGGCGTCGGCGTACGGCCCGATCGTCGAGGCGCTGCGCGCGATTCGTAACGCGCGAGACGGCGAGGTGCCGCTGCGCGAACAGCTGGCGGTGATCCTGCCGGAGCTCGGCCCGCCCGCTCGGGTCGTCGAGCGCGCGACGGTGTTCGAGGCGATCCGGTCGATGCTGGCCGCCGCCGCCTCGCAGCGCCCGCTGGCGCTGCTGCTCGACGACCTGCAGTGGGCGGACGGCGCCACGCTCAACCTACTGCCGGCGCTGGCGCGGACGCTCGAGAGCGAGCCGGTGCTGCTGGTGGGCGCGTATCGGAGCGACGACGTGCCGCGGGGCCATCCGCTCCGGCGGCTGCGGAGCGAGCTTCGCCGCGATCGCCGGCTGCGCGAGATCGCGGTGGAGCCGTTCGACGCGGCGGCCACCGGGTTGCTGCTCGAGCGGGTCCTGGGAGCCCCGGCCGCACCCTCCCTGCGCGACGCCATCTTCGACCGCACCGACGGGGTGCCGTTCTTCGTCACCGAGCTGGGGCTCGCGCTCGCCGCGAGCCGGCGCCTGCACAGCGGCCCGGCGGGGCTCGAGCTGCACGCCGGGGAGGACCTCCCGTTGCCTGACAGCGTGCGCGACGCGGTGCTGCTGCGGGCATCCGGCCTCTCGGAGGAGGCGCGGGCGGCGATCGCGGTGGCGGCCGTCGCCGGCCAGAGCTTCGACGTCGAGGCGGTGATGGCGATCGCGGGCCTGGACGAGTGGCCGGACGAGCTGCTCCGGCTCGGCTTCCTGGTCGAGGGGCCGGCCGGCGACACGGCGTTCCGGCACGCGCTGGTGCGAGACGCCTTCTACGGAGACATCCCGTTCCTGCGGCGGCGGACCCTGCACGGGCTGGTGGCGGAGCGGCTCCAGGCGGCCGCCGTGCCGGCCCCGATCGTGGCCGAGCACTGGAGCCAGGCACGCGAGCCCGATCGCGCGCGGCGATGCTTCCTCGCCGCCGCCGATGCCGCCTACGCGGTGCACGCGTACGTCGATGGCGCGCGGGCGGCGCGACGGGCGCTCGAGCTGTGGCCGGACGGGGAGGACGATTCGGGCCGCCTCGATGCGCTCGAGCGCCTGGCGCGCTGCGCCGAGCTCGCGGGCGAGCCGGGGGAGGCGGTGCGGGAGTGGCGTGACGTCGTCGACGGCCGTCGCCGCGAGGCCGACCCGCTGCGCATCGGCGAGGCGGCGCGCCGGCTCGCCGGCGCGCTCGAGGTCCAGGGCCGCTGGGAGGAGGCGCTGTCGACGCGCGAGGAGGCGGCCGCCGCGTTCGCTTCCGCGGGCGCGGCCGGCGAGGCGGCGTCCGAGCGGCTCGCCGCCGCCGCCCATCTGCGCTCGGCGGCCAGCTTCCGCCCCGCGCTGCAGCTGCTCGAGCTCGCGCGCATCGACGCCCGCGCCGCGGGCCGTGCCGACCTCGAGGCCCGGATCATGGGCCTGGAGGGCAACGTGCGGGCGCGCATGGGCGAGGGCGGGGAGGGGCTCGAGCTGGTCCGCTCGGCGCTCACGATGGCGCTCGACCGCAACCTCACCGCAGCGGCGGCCGAGATCTACCAGCGCCTCGCCGACTCGCTCGAGCATGCCGGGGACTACACCGCCGCGCGGGCGACCTACGACGACGCGTTCGCGTTCTGCACGGCGAGCGGGCTCGAGCCGACCGCCCAGCTGTGCCTGGCCTGCCTCGCCGTCATCCTGCGCCAGAACGGCGACTGGGACCGCGCCGTGACCGTGACCCGCGACGTGCTCGCGTCGGGCGATGCGAGCCCGCACGCGCGCGCCGCGGCCTCGACCACGCTGGGCTCGATCCTCGCGCTGCGCGGCGAGACGGCGCCGGCGCGCGCGCTGCTGCTCGAGGCTCATTCGATCGCGCGCCGGATCGAGCTCACCGCGGCGGAGCTGCTCTCGGGGTGGGGCCTCGCGCTGCTCGAGCACACCGAGAAGATGCCCGAGGCCGCGAGCGAGCGCTGCCACCGGATCCTCGAGCGCTGGCAGCGGAGCGACGACCGCCACTACGCGATCTCGCCGCTGCGCTGGGCGGCGACGTTCCTCGCCGAGCAGGGCGATGCCGCCGGTGTCCGCGCGTGTGCGGCGGCGCTGGCCCAGATCGCGGCCGACGCCGGCCGGCCGGAGGCGGTGTCCGGTCTCGCGCACGCGCTGGGTGAGACCGCGCTGCTGGAAGGCGACGCCGAGCAGGCGGGGATCCAGTTCGAGCGCGCGATCGAGCTGCTGCGCGAGGTCGGCGCGCCGTTCGAGCGGCTCGAGTCCGAGCGGCGGGCAGCGGCCGCGCTGCTCGCTGCCGGCAGGCGCGAGGAGGCCGTCCAGCGGCTGGCCGGCGCGTACCGGATCGCCCGCCGGCTGCGCGCCCGGCCGTCCGTCCAGGCGCTGGCGGCGAGCCTGGCCGAGCTCGGCGAGCAGGCCGACCGGCGGCTCAGCCGCCTCCAGGCCGAGCAGCTCGGGCGCGAGGGCCTGACCCGGCGCGAGCTGGACGTGCTGCGCCTGCTCGCCGTCGGCAGGACGAACCGCGAGATCGCGGACGAGCTGTTCGTCAGCCCGCGCACGGTCGACATGCACGTGCGCAACCTCCTGCGCAAGCTCGATTGCCGGTCGCGCGCCGACGCCGCGCGGCGGGCGAGCGAGCTGGGCCTGGTGGGCGACGCCGTCGCCCCGAAGCGGTAGCGCGCGCGAAAATACGGTGATCTCGCTGATGCTCGCCCGCCGGCGCCGGCATACCGTCGCCCCATGGCCTACGAACAGCTCAAACAGCGGCAAAGCGTCATGTGGGGCACCGGGCCCTACCAGCGGATCACGGAGACGCTCGCCGACATCCACGAGCGGGTGGTCGGGCGGGTCGCGCCGGGCCCGGGAACGCGCTGGCTGGACCTCGCGTGCGGCACCGGCGCGATCGCCGAGCGGGCGGCGGCGTCCGGTGCGCTCGTCACGGGGATCGATCTCGCGCCGGCGCTCATCGACACTGCGAAGCAGCGCGCCGCTCAGCGCGGGCTCGACATCGACTACCGGGTCGGCGACTGCGAGCGCCTGGAGCTCCCCGACGCGAGCTACGACGCGATCTCCTCGACCTGCGGCGTGATGTTCGCGCCCGACCACGAGGCGGCGGCGCGCGAGCTCGCCCGGGTGACGCGGCCGGGCGGCCGGATCGTCCTCGCCAACTGGACGCCCACCGGCGGGCTGGCCCGCATGTTCAAGGTGATGGCGCCGTACATGCCCGCGCCTCCGCCCAGCAGCCCGTTCGACTGGGGCGACGAGGCGCGCGTGAGCGACCTGCTCGGCGATGCGTTCGACCTCGAGCTGTCCGAGCACACGTCGACGCTGCGCATCCCGTCCGGTGAGGCGTACTGGGAGCTCTTCTCGAGCAGCTACGGGCCGACGCGGGTGCTCGCCGAGTCGCTCGGCGACCGGCGCGAGGAGCTGCACCGGGACTGGGTCGACTTCTTCGAGTCCAACTACCGCGACAACGGCGTCATCGCACACGGGCGCGAGTACCTGCTCGTCGTGGGCACGCGCCGCTGACCATGTCGGTGTCCTGCGATCTGTCCGCTCGTCATGCGAACATGCGTTCGCATGACGAGTCAAGGCAGCCCGTATGCCCGTTTCCAGCGCGCCCTCCGAATCGGCCGGCTCCCGCTCGTGCGGGCCGCCGCCGCCGAGCTGCCGGGCATCGACCTCGACGATGCGCTGGCGATCTGCCTGCTGATCGAGGAGCAGGACGCGGAGCGCTACGAACGCGCGGCGGTGCGCTGGCTGGCGCGGCTCAGCCTCGAGGTGCCGACGATCCGGATCGAGGACCTGCGCTCCGGGCTGCTGGCGTTCGAGGCGCTGCCCGAGAACCCGCAGGGCGCGCGCCAGGCCCTGGCCCAGCTGTGCGAGCGCCACGGGCTGCGGCGCGCGGCGAGGGGGCTCGCGATGG
>CAWKIT010000032.1:0-152169 GCA_963849695.1 uncultured Solirubrobacteraceae bacterium | reverse complement strand
CACCGGAGGCCCGGCCGTCGACGTCACCGGCACGACCGTTTCCACGCTCGCGTTCGAGGCCGTCAGCTCGACCAACAGCATCAACGACGGCATCAACCTCGACGGCCTCGGCACCGGCACCTTCACCGCCACCAGCGGCACGATCACCGGCGCCGGCGGCATCGCGTTCGACCTCAACGGTGGCAGCGGCGACGTGACCTACCCGGGGGCGATCACCAACGGGCCGGGAAGCACCGCTGAGATCACCGGGCGCACCGGGAGCGGCACCGTGACGTTGAGCGGGCCGATCACCGAGACCGGCGACCTCGACACCACCACCGAGAACGGCGGCATCGCCGTCACCGGGAACACGGGCGGCTCGACCGTGGTCAGCAACGCCACCAAGACCTTCAACACGGGCGAGGACCACGCGATCGTCATGGGCACGAGCGACGGCCACACGCTCACCCTCTCCGGCGGCAGCCTCGACATCGACACCACGAGCGGCCAGGGCATCTCGCGCGAACAACAGCGGCACCATCGTCGTCTCCGGCGCCGGCAACACGATCGACTCGACGTCCGCCACAGCGCTCAACGTCACCAACACCGACATCGGCACCGGCGGTGCCAGCTTCCAACGCATCTCCTCCGGCAACAACACCCCCGCGGACGCCGACCCGGCCAACGGCATCGTGCTCAACAACACCGGTGCGACCGGCCTGACCGTGACCGGCGGCGGCAGCACGGCGCAGGGCGGCGACAACTCCGGTGGCACGATCCAGAGCACCACGGGTCACGGCATCTCGCTGACCAACACCACGAGCCCGTCGTTCCGGAACATGCAGCTCCTGAACACCGGCGACAGCGGCGTCAACGGCACTCAGACCAACGGGTTCAGCTTCACTGACGGCAAGATCACTGGCGCCGGCGACGCCTCCGACGAGAACAGCATCACCTTCGACGACAGCCTCACCGCTACCCCGAACCTCACTGGTGTCGTTACGATCACCAACAACGTGATCAGCCAGACCGAGGCCGAGGGTGTCGACATCGAGAACTGGGGCGGCACCATCAGCAACGCGAACATCTCCGGCAATGCGCTCTCGGATACTCCCGACGTCGCCACGCCGGGCAGCGCTGTCACGCTCATCGGGTCTGGAACGGCGACGAGCGCGGCGAACATCACCCGGGCGACCGTGTCCAACAACACCATCGTCGACTTCCGCGCGGGCGTGGGTGTGCAGGTGCGCGCCGGCAACCCGAGTGCCGGGGCTCCGACGGGCAGCGCGGGGACGGCCGGCAGCGCGACCAACGTGATCGATATCACCGGCAACTCCATGAACGGCGGGAACGCCGGCATCGGCAACCAGCCCGACCGATTCTTCACCGGTGGCGTCTCCGGGAACGGCGGTCAGGGCAACTTCAACGTCTCGAACAACGGGACGGCCGCGAACCGCATCCGGAACATCGACTGCATCGCGATCGAGATGCAGGTCGACGGCCCGGTGACGATGACGTCGACCGTCCAGAACAACTTCATCAACGCCAACAGCGCGGTCGGCTGCGCGGGGATCGCGGTCGGGACCGACGACCCCAACGATCTCGGCGCCGGCACGCACAGCACGCTGATCTCTGGGAACAACGTCATGGGTACCGACGGTCCCGGGATCTTCCCGATCGTCCGCGACTCGGGCAGCACGATGACGGCGCGAGTCATCAATAACACCGCGGCGGCTCCGATCACGACGAATGCGGCCCGCGCCGGCATCCGCGTCGACTCCGGTTCGGCCCAGGGCGACACGACGATGTGCCTGGAGATCAGCGGCAACACCACCGCAGGAAGCACGAACTCCGCCACCGCGACCACCTCGCCCGGCATCAACCTGCGCAAGCAGGGCACCGATCCCACTATCAACACGTTCGGGATCGAGGGCATGGCCGCGACGGCCAGCCCGGGCGTCGAGAACTACGTGAACGGACTCAACACGAGCACCTCCGGGACCTTCGGAGTCGGCGGAACCGCGCTGCTGTCCGCCCAGTCCGGGTTCACCAACTGCAACGCCCCATGACCCACCGATCACGCCTCTCGTCCGAAAAGGAGCACCCGCGTGGCTGAGCCGTTTCTGTCAGAGATCAGGATCATGAGCTTCCCGTTCGCCCCAAAGGGGTGGGCGATGTGCAACGGTCAGCTGTTGCCGATCAACCAGAACCAGGCGCTGTTCTCGCTGCTGGGCACGACGTTCGGCGGCGACGGCCGGGTCAACTTCGGGCTTCCGAACCTCCAAGCGCGGACGCCGATCCATGTCGGGAGCGGTTTTACGCTCGGCGAGCGCGGCGGCGAACAGGCGCACACGCTGTCGATCGCCGAGCTGCCGACGCACCTTCACGCCGCGAAAGGCACTACCAGGCAGGCCGATGCGAACTCCAACAGCGCGGCGCCGAGCCGCATGCTCGCGCACTCGAACTTCTCTCAGCTCTACGCCGCGGCCGGCACGCTGGCGACCATGGCTGCGAACGCGCTCGGCAACGCCGGACAATCACAGGCGCACCTGAACATGCAGCCGTACCTGGTCCTCAACTTCTGCATCGCCCTCCAGGGCATCTTCCCCTCGCAGAACTGAAGGGAGCTTCGAATCATGGCACAGCCATATGTCGGCGAGATCCGGATGTTCGCCGGGAATTTCGCGCCCGCCGGTTGGATGTTCTGCGAGGGTCAGCTGCTGCCGATCTCCGAGAATGAGACGCTGTTCAACCTGATCGGAACCACCTACGGCGGCGACGGCGAGAGCACGTTCGCCCTGCCCGACCTCCGCGGGCGGATCCCGCTCCATCAGGGAAGCGGATCCACCCTCGCCGAAACCGGTGGCGCGGAGGAGATCACGCTCACGCAAGCGCAGATGCCCACGCACTCGCATCCGTTCCTCGCGACCACCGCCCCGGCGTCGACCAACGCGCCCGTGAACAACACACTCGCGCAGAGCACCGGTTCGACCATCTTTCCTTACGGCACCGACCAGCCGCTCACCACGCTTGGCGCGACCGCCATCGGGCCCATCGGCGGGAGCCAGCCGCACACCAACTTCCAGCCGTACCTGTGCGTCGACTTCATCATCTCCTTGTTCGGGATCTTCCCGAGCCAGACATAGGGGAACACGATGGCTGATCCGTTCGTCGCCGAGATCAGGATCTTTCCGTTCAACTTCGCGCCGAAGGGCTGGGCGTTCTGCAACGGGCAGTTGCTGCCGTATCAGCCAGAACACGGCGCTGTTCTCGCTACTAGGCACCACGTATGGGGGCGACGGCAAGTCCACCTTCGGGCTTCCCAACATGCAGGGCAACGCTCCGATGCACCCGGGGCAGGGGCCGGGGCTGAGCCTCCACGATCTCGGGGAGATGAGTGGGTCAGAAACCGTGTCGCTGCTCCAGAGCGAGATGCCATCGCACTCGCACGCGCTGAACGCATCGCAAGGCGACGGCACAGAGCGCACCCCCGCAAATCAGCTCCTCGCGACCGGGATCGGGATCTCGCAATATCAGATGCCCGGACCGACCGCCGCGCCCCTGTCCCCGAACGCCGTCGCGCCAGCCGGAGGCAATCAGCCGCACAACAACATGCAGCCATACCTCACCCTCAACTTCTGCATCGCCCTCCAGGGCGTGTTCCCACCACGACCCTGACCACGGCGATCGAGCTTCGTCCGGCCGAGCCGGACGACCGCGAGCTCCTCTACCACGTGTACGCGAGTACGCGCGCGGAGGAGCTCGCCGTCGTGCCGTGGGACGAGAAGCAGAAGGATGCGTTCCTGCGGGCGCAGTTCGATGCCCAGGACCGCTGGTACCACGAGAACTACACCGGCGCCAGCTTCGACGTGGTCCTGGTCGACGGCGAGCGGGCCGGACGGCTGTATCTGAACCGCGGAGACTCTGAGATCAGGATCGTGGACATCGCGCTCCTGCCCGAGCACCGCGGCAACGGGATCGGGAGCGCGCTGCTCCGAGACCTCCTCGCCGAGGCCGACGCGGCCGGCAAGCGCGTGACGATCCATGTCGAGCGGCTCAACCCGGCGCTGCGGCTCTACGAACGGCTCGGCTTCTCGGTGGCCGAGGACAAGGGTGTCTACCTGTTCCTCGAGCGGCCGCCCGCTACGTGAACACGGCCTCGTAGCGGTCGGACACGATCGGGACCAGGAGATCTCGAGCGGCCCGAGGGAGCCCGCTAGTCGCGGTACCACGACACGATCGAGAGCCGCTCACCACGGGTGATTGGCAGCACCTCGTGCGTCGTCTCGGACGGGAACGCCACCAGCGTGCCCGGAGCAGGTGCGAGGGTGACCGGCGGCTCGGCATGAAGAACGAGTGAGCCGCCGGAGTACGCATCCGGCGCGCTCACGAAGATCACCACGCTGACTTTTCGGAAGCGCGACTCGTCGTGCACGAGCGGGGTGTTGCCGTCCTGGTGGGCCACGAAGTAGTCGCCGGGTCCATAGCGGAGAAACTGCGGCGCCTCGAAGCCATCCAGCGCGCGATTGAAGTGCGCCTCGATACGTGGCTTGAGCCCTTCCAGCAGCCCTACGATCGCGGTGCGGGCGTTCTCGGATACCGCGATTCGCGTAGCCCTGCGCGCGCTCGACGGTCGCGGCGAGCCAAGCATCGTCGCAGGCTCGCCTGCCGCTGCCTCCATCTCGGTCCCTATGTCCTCACGCGTCCGGGCGCCGAGGGCATCGTCGATCTGCAGCAGGTCGACTATGTGAACACGGCCTCGTAACGGGCGGGCGCGACGGGGACGAGGAAGATCTCCATCGCGCCAAGCCGCTCATGGTGAACAGGGTAGATGGCCTGCGGCAGCGGCGGGCTCGGCCCGCCCTCGAATACGAGCGAGAACGGCGCCCGGCCGCCCGACTCGCGGGCGATCTCGGTGACCTCGACGAGCTCGGCGACGAACGCGTCAGCAATGCGGAAGAGCTGCCCCCGCAGCGCCTCGAAGTCGGAGGCGGTGAGGGTGTCGAGATGGGGCATGGCTCGGATCCTAGGCCAACGGCCATCCGGCGCGGTGGCGTCAGCGACACGTCGGCGAATGATCACGCGGGGACGTGTGGTGAGGCTCCCCTGCTCGATAGTGTCAACCGGATCGGTGAGCGACGACCCTTCGATGCCTGCACCGCTGCCCGTGATCGAAGTCGATACCCAGGTGGGCTCGCTGCTCGCGCACCGGGACGACGAAGTGATCACGGCGAATCTGATCCGCTGGGGGGTGTGGGAGGCGCGGGAGACGCAGTTCCTGCGCACGCTGCTGCGCCCGGGAGACACGTTCGTTGACGTGGGCGCCAACATCGGTTACTTCAGCGTGCTCGCGGCCGGCTGCATCGGGAGCGGCGGCTACGTGATCGCGTTCGAGCCCGAGCCGCGCAACCTCGAGCTTCTGCATATGAACCTGGCCCGCAACGGTGTCCGGGCGAACGCGACGGTGTTCCCGTTGGCTGCGTATTCGCGTCCGTGCCGGATGGCGCTGGCAACCAACGAGGCGAATCGCGGCGACCACGTTTTGGCCCCGCATGCAAGTACCGGCCTCGAGGTGCGCTGCGTGCGGTTGGACGATGTGCTGCCCCGGTCGGTCGACGTGGTCAAGATCGATACCCAGGGTTTCGACCACGAGGTCGTCGCGGGGCTGTCGGAGACGATCGCCGCGAACCCGGCGCTGGTAGTCCTCACCGAGCTGTCGCTGACGAAGCTCGGGGACCGCGGTATCGACGTTGACGAGGTGCTGGCCGGCTACCTGGCGCGCGGGTTCGGTCTCGAGGGGCTCGACCCGTGGGGAGCCGCATTTCCGCTGGACGCTGCCGATGTCGTGCCCCACTGCGTGGCGAGCGCTCCCGAGGAAGTCTCCCTCGTGCTGCGACGGGCTCGGTGAGCGGATGGCGCCACGCCTGATCGAGTCGCGTGGCCGATACCGCCGGGAGGCCGCGTGAGCGCGTCCGAGCAGACCGTTTGTCTGACGATGATCGTCAAGGACGAGGCGACGGTGATCCGACGCTGCCTCGACTCGGTCCGGCCGCTGATCGACCGCTGGACGATCGTCGACACCGGCTCGACCGACGGCACGCAGGAGATCATCCGCGAGCACATGCGCGACCTGCCCGGCACGCTGATCGAGCGCCCGTTCGTGAACTTCGCGCACAACCGCAACGAGGCGATCGCCCAGGCGCGCGAGGGAGCCGACTACCTGTTCGTGATCGACGCGGACGAAGTCGTCGCGCTGGCCGACGGCTTCGACCTCCCGCGACTTGAGGCCGACTCCTACAACGCGGAGGTCGCCTACGGGGGCTGCACGTACCTCCGCAAGCAGTTGGTTCGCGCAGCGCTGCCGTGGCGCTACTGGGGCGTCGTGCACGAGCACCTCGAGTGCCCCGAAGCGCGGACTGAGGCGTTCCTGCCGGGGCTGTGGACCATCCCTCACCATGATGGAGCGCGCGCTCGCGACCCGACCACTTACCGTCGCGACGCGATCCTGCTCGAGCGCGCGCTGATCGACGAGCCCGACAACTCGCGCTACGTCTTCTACCTCGCGCAGAGCTATCGCGATGCCGGCGAGCTGGAGCTCGCGATTCGCAACTACGAGCGCCGCGCGGCGATGGGAGGCGGGGTCGAGGAGGTCTGGTACTCGCTCTACCAGGTCGCGGTCCTGAAGGAGCGCCTCGAGCGGCCGTGGCCGGAGACGATGGCGGCCTACCTGGCCGCCCACCAGCTCCGGCCAGATCGCGCCGAGCCGTTGTTCCGGGTGGGCGCCTACTACCACAGGCGTGAGGAGCACCACCTAGCGCACCTCTTCCTCGCGCGAGCGCATGAGATCCCCCGCCCGCCGCCCGACCGGTTGTTCGTGGAGCGTTCGGTCTACAACTACGAGATCCCTTTCGAGCACGCGGTCGCGAGCTACCACGTCGGCGACCACGCGGGCGTGATCGACGCGAACAACCGCCTCCTGCGGTCGCACATGCTCCCGGCCGAGCTGACCGAGCACGTGGTCCGTAGCCGCCGCCACAGCGTCGACGCGCTGTCACCGCCTGGCCGGCGCGTCCCGGCACCGCGGCTGACCGTCGCGCTCGTGCTCGACTCGGCAGGCCCCGAGCTCGACGATTGCGTCGAGGGGCTGTTGCGGCAGCACGTCGAGAACTTCGACATCGTGGTCCTCGATTGCGGAATCGCCGCCGGGCTCGGCGTTCGGCTGCCGCTCGACGACCCGCGTTTCGAGCTGCGGCCGGCGGGCGCCGGAGGCCCGGACGCCGCGCTCCGCGAGCTTGCGGCCGCGCGCGGCGTCGACGAGGCGATCTTCGTGCTCACGCCGACCGATACGCTCGCGGGCCCGAGCGCGCTGCGGCGGATTCAGACCGCGTTCGAGGACGCCGAGTGCACGCTGGTCTACGGCCAGCACCGCACATCGTCGGGGCGGCTGGGCGACGCGGAGCCCGCGCCGAGCGACGCCGCCTTCCAGGAGCGCGGTCCGGCGCTCGCCGGCCGCTCGCCGGTGGCCTTCCGGGCCGGCCTCGCGCAGGGCGTCGCGCAAAAGGATGAGCTCAGCGGCGCGCTCTGGGGCGGCGCGAGCCTCGCGGTCACGCGCTTCCTCGACGACGTACTGACGATCGCGCTCGCGCCCGCGCCCGCGCCGGCGAGGCCGGCGCGCGCCGCCGCGGCCATGAACGGGCCGCTGGTGAGCGGCCTGCTCGTCACCGGCGACTGCGTGACGATGGCGAAGCGCGCGATCCGCTCGTTCGCAGCTCAGACGCACGCCAACCGCGAACTCGTCGTGGTGACGCACGGTCCCCGGCGCGTCCGCCACGCGCTCGAGCTCTACGTGGCCGCCCTCGGCCTCGAGTCGGTCCGCTTCGTCCACCCGGAGAGCACGGACCTCGCGCTCGGCCACCTGCGCAACCTGTCGATCGACGCGGCCCGCGGTGATTTCTTCTGCCGGTGGGACGGCGGCCACTACAGCCACCCGGAGAGGATGGAGCGGCAGCTCGCCCGCATGCTCGAGCGCGATGCCGGCGCCTGCTTCCTGACCGACCACCTGCAGCTGCTGGAGGACCATCGCCTGCTCTTCTGGATCGACTGGACCGGCGGCGGCCGCATCGACGGGATGCAGAAGTATGTGCCCGGCACCGCCATGCTGGCCCGCGACGCCGGCGTGCGATATCCGGAGGACGGTCCGCACAACGACCGCGGCGACGACTCGGCGCTGCTCGGCGCGCTACTCGAGAGCGTGCCGGTCGTGCACTTGGAGGACGCCGGGCATCTCTGGCTGTACACCTTCCGCGGCGACGACATCTCCGCGCGCGAGCACCACGCGCGGATGAACGAGCTCGGGGCGCCGCGAGAGTTCGTCGGCGAGCGTGAGCAGCGTATTCGTGAGACGCTCGCGCACTACCCGATTCCACGGCCGGCGGTGGTGGCCGGACGCGACGGCCCAGCGTTCGCGGTTGCATACGCGTCCGGGCAGACCGTTTGTCTGACGATGATCGTCAAGGACGAGGCGACGGTGATCCGACGCTGCCTCGACTCGGTCCGGCCGCTGATCGACCGCTGGACGATCGTCGACACCGGCTCGACCGACGGCACGCAGGAGATCATCCGCGAGCACATGCGCGACCTGCCCGGCACGCTGATCGAGCGCCCGTTCGTGAACTTCGCGCACAACCGCAACGAGGCGGTCGCGCAGGCGCGCGAGGGAGCCGACTACCTGTTCGTGATCGACGCGGACGAAGTCGTCGTGCTGGCCGACGGCTTCGAGCTCCCGCCACTGGAGGCCGACTCCTACAACGCGGAGGTCGCCTACGGGGGCTGCACGTACCTCCGCAAGCAGTTCGTTCGCGCCGCGCTGCCGTGGCGCTACCGCGGCGTCGTGCACGAGTACCTCGAGTGCCGCGAAGCGCGGACCGAGGCGTTCCTGCCGGGGCTGTGGACCATCCCTCACCGCGATGGAGTGCGCGCTCGCGACCCGAACACTTACCGTCGCGACGCGATCCTGCTCGAGCGCGCACTGATCGACGAGCCCGACAACTCGCGCCACATCTTCTACCTCGCGCAGAGCTATCGCGACGCCGGCGAGCTGGAGCTCGCAGTTCGCAACTACGAGCGCCGCGCCGCGATGGGAGGCTGGGTCGAGGAGGTCTGGTATTCGCTCTACCAGGTCGCGGTCCTCAAGGAGCGCCTCGAGCGGCCGTGGCCGGAGACGATGGCGGCCTACCTGGCCGCCCACCAGCTCCGGCCAGATCGCGCCGAGCCGCTGTTCCGGGTGGGTGCCTACTACCGCGGGCGTGAGGAGCACCACCTCGCGCACCTCTTCCTCGCGCGAGCGCATGAGATCCCCCGCCCGCCGGCCGACCGGCTGTTCGTGGAGCGTTCGCTCTACGACTACGAGATCCCTTTCGAGCACGCGGTGGCGAGCTACCACGTCGGCGACCACGCGGGCGTGATCGACGCGAACAACCGCCTCCTGCGGTCGCACCTACTCCCGGTGGAGCTGACCGAGCACGTGGTGCGTAACCGCCGCCACAGCATCGACGCGCTGTCACCGCCTGGCGGGCGCCTCCCGGCGCCGCGGCTGACCGTCGCGCTCGTGCTCGACTCGGCAGGCCCCGAGCTCGACGATTGCGTCGAGGGGCTGTTGCGGCAGGACGTCGAGAGCTTCGACGTCGTGGTCCTCGACTGCGGAATCGCCGCCGCGCTCGGCGTTCGACTGCCGCTCGACGACCCGCGCTTCGAGCTGCGGCCGGTGGGCGCCGGAGGCCCGGACGCCGCGCTCCGCGAGCTTGCGGCCGCGCGAGGCGTCGAGGAGGCGATCCTCGTGCTCACGCCGGCCGATACGCTCGCCGGCCCGAGCGCGCTGCGGCGGATTCAGACCGCGTTCGAGGACGCCGCGTGCGCGCTGGTCTACGGCCAGCACCGCACATCGTCGGGGCGGCTGGGCGACGCGGAGCCCGCGCCGAGCGACGCCGCCTTCCAGGAGCGCGGTCCGGCGCTCGCCGGCCGCTCGCCGATCGCCTTCCGGGCCGGCCTGGCGCAGCGCGTCGCGCAGGAGGATGAGCTCAGCGGTGCGCTCTGGGGCGGCGCGAGCCTCGCGGTCACGCGCTTCCTCGACGACGTGCTGACGATCGCGCCCGCGCCCGCGCCGGCGACGCCGGCGAGGCCGGCGCGCGCCGCCGCGGCCATGAACGGGCCGCTGGTGAGCGGCCTGCTCGTCACCGGCGACCGCGTGACGATGGCGAAGCGCGCGATCCGCTCGTTCGCAGCTCAGACGCACGCCAACCGCGAACTCGTCGTGGTGACGGACGGTTCCCCGGCGCGTCCGCCACGCGCTCGAGCTCTACGTGGCCGCCCTCGGCCTCGAGTCGGTCCGCTTCGTCCACCCGGAGAGCACGGACCTCGCGCTCGGCCACCTGCGCAACCTGTCGATCGACGCGGCCCGCGGTGATTTCTTCTGCCGGTGGGACGGCGGCCACTACAGCCACCCGGAGAGGATGGAGCGGCAGCTCGCCCGCATGCTCGAGCGCGATGCCGGCGCGTGCTTCTTGACCGACCACCTGCAGCTGCTGGAGGACCACCGCCTGCTCTTCTGGATCGACTGGACCGGCGGCGGCCGCATCGACGGGATGCAGAAGTATGTGCCCGGCACCGCCATGCTGGCCCGCGACGCCGGCGTGCGATATCCGGAGGACGGTCCGCACAACGACCGCGGCGACGACTCGGCGCTGCTCGGCGCGCTACTCGAGAGCGTGCCGGTCGTGCACTTGGAGGACGCCGGGCATCTCTGGCTGTACACCTTCCGCGGCGACGACATCTCCGCGCGCGAGCACCACGCGCGGATGAACGAGCTCGGGGCGCCGCGAGAGTTCGTCGGCGAGCGTGAGCAGCGTATTCGTGAGACGCTCGCGCACTACCCGATTCCACGGCCGGCGGTGGTGGCCGGACGCGACGGCCCAGCGTTCGCGGTTGCATAGCCGTCGGCGGCGATCGGGACGAGGAACATCTCGACCGCGGTCAGCCTCTCGAGATCGCGCACGCTCAGGCTTCGCTGCCGAGCGCGAGGCCTGGCGCACGAAGTTCATCACGGGGCCGTGGGGTGTCGAGCTCGAGCGTGCCCGCAAGGTAGCCTCGGCGTGGTGTTCGACCACGTCGGCATCGCCGTCTCGGACCTGGCCGCGTCCGAGCGGTTCTACCGCACCGTCCTCTCCGTGCTGGGGGTCGAGCCCAGCTACGCGGACGCCGACCTCGTCGAGTGGGAGGACTGGGACATCATGCCCACGGACCGCGAGCACCCCGTGACCCGCGGCCTGCACGTCGGGTTCCGCGCGCCGAGCCGCGCGGCCGTGGACGCCTTCTGGCAGGCGGGGATCGACGCCGGGTACCGCGATGACGGCGCGCCCGGGCCGCGCACGGAGTACGGACCTGACTACTACGGCGGGTTCCTGCTCGACCCGGACGGCAACAGCGCCGAGGCCGTGCACGGCGAGCGGGCGCGCCCCGTGCCCGACGGCCGCGTCGACCACCTGTGGATCCGCGTCGCCGACCTCGCGGCGTCCAAGCGCTTCTACACGACCATCGCGCCCCACGCCGGGATCCGGCTGGGGGACGACGAGCCCGGCCGCGTGCAGTTCACGGGCGAGGACTACAGCTTCTCGCTGATCGACGACGAGCGGCCGCTCACGGAGCACGTCCACCTCGCGTTCCCCGCCCGCGAGGACGCCACGGTGCGCGCGTTCCACGCCGCCGCGCTCGCCGCCGGCTACGAGGACCACGGCGGTCCGGGGGAGCGCGCCGTGTACCACCCCGGCTACTACGGCGCGTTCGTCCTGGACCCCGACGGGCACAACGTCGAAGTCGTCAACCACAACCGCTGAGCGATGACCGACGTCACGACCGTAAACACATGTAGCGCGGCTCGTCTAGGCTGCGCACGTGGACCTCGAGGGCGTGACGATCCGGCGCCGGGAGGATCTCGAGCGGACCGGCAACTGGCTGCTCGCGCGCCGCTCGCTCGGGCTCTCCGCATTCGGCATGAACCTGGTGGAGATCCCGCCCGGCGAGCGGATCCCCGAGCACGACGAGACCGACCGCGACCAGGAGGAGGTCTTCATCGTCCTCGACGGCTCCCCGAGCCTGGTTGTCGACGGGCGGGAGATCGAGACGCCGGCGGGCACGTTCGCGCGGCTCGACCCGCATCTCAGCCGCACCGTCGTCAACCACGGCGAGGAGCCGGCCTCGGTGCTGATCGTCTCGGCGCCGCGCAACAGCGGCTACGAGCCGATGGACTGGGCGTGACCGGCTTCTACAACGACGGCAACCGCCGGCTCCAGGACGCCTTCGACACCCGTCGCCTGGCCGACCGGCTCGAGACCGTGACGTTGCGCGACGCGATCGACGCCGACGACCGCGCGTTCATCGAGAGCATGGACATGTTCTTCCTCGCCACCGCCGACGAGCAGGGCCGGCCGGACTGCTCCTACAAGGGCGGCGAGCCGGGGTTCGTGCGCGTGCTCGACGAGCGGACGATCGCGTTCCCGTCCTACGACGGCAACGGGATGTTCAAGTCGTTCGGCAACGCGCTCGTGAACCCCGAGGTCGGGCTGCTGTTCATCTCGTTCGAGCGCCAGCGGCGGCTGCGCCTGAACGGGACGGCGAGCATCGACCCCGACGACCCGCTGCTCGGATCGTGGCCGGGAGCGATGTTCGTGGTGCGGGTGCGGGCGCGCGAGGTGTTCCCGAACTGCCCGCGCTACATCCACCGGATGCAGCTCGTCGAGCGGTCGCGCTACGTGCCGGTGGCGGGAGCGGAGCCGCCCGTGCCGGAGTGGAAGACCCGCGACTGGGCGCGCGACGTGCTGCCTACTCCGGGACGATCTCGTCGATGACCTCGTAGACGCCGGCCAGCTCGACCGCCTCCTCGAGCGGCGCGATCCGGCGCAGGCGGCGCTCCTCGCCGGCCATCCACTCGGGGTCGTCGCGCATCTCGTCGATCTCTTCCGCTGTGCCCTCGAAGAACGCGACGGTGATCACCTCGTCCGGGTCGTCCTGGTTGCGGACGTGGTAGGCGCGCGCGAGCCGGCCGTGCCAGCGCTCCGGCGTCCAGCTCTTCGCGAACTCCTCGTGCGCGCCGGGTTTGAGGCGCCGGATTGTGAGCAGACACAGCATGGCTCGAAGCTACTACAGCGACGGCGGCAGGATCGTGTCGCCGGCGCCGCGGTCGAGCGCCGCCATCGTGAGCTCGGCGAAGGCTCGCCCGCGCTCGACGTCGGCGGGTCCGTACCGGCCGCCGTCGAGCCGGTCGAGGATCTGGAGCACGCCGAACGGGCGCTCCGGCGGCCCGAGCGGGAGCACCAGCATCGTGTGCGGGATGTAGCCGGTGCCGAGCGCGATCTCGCGCGCCCAGCGCGGGTCTTCGCGGCAGTTGGGGACGGCCTCGGCGCGGCCGGAGGCGGCCACGTGGGCCGCGATGCCTTCGCCGGGCGCGAGCCGGACGCCGACGATCTCGTCCGCCCCGCCACCCCACGCGGACTCGTACACGAGCTCGTCGCCGTCGAGGAAGGCGATCGAGGTGGCGGTGGCGCCGAACACGGCGGCCGCGGCGCGCACTGCGGTCTCGAGCACGGCGGGCGGGACCGAGGGCCGCGCGACGCTGAGCGCCAGCGACGAGCCGCGCTCGGCCAGCCCTTCGCCGAGCGCCTCCGCGAACGCCTCCGCGGTCGGGAGCCGCAGCTCCGGGTCGGGCTCGAGCCCGGCGTGCAGGGCCGCCTCGACGGTCGGCCCGGCGGCGGGCAGCCGCAACCGCTTGCCGAAGGTCGGCGGCGTGCCGGCGATCAGGGCCCACAGCGTGGCGGCCAGGCCGTACACGTCGCTGCGCGACGTGGCCGCCGTGCCGGAGAGCACCTCGGGCGCGGCATACCGCGGGGTGCCGAGCGCCCGCGTCGCGTGGGTGGTGCTCTGCTCGCGGGCGATCCCGAAGTCGACGAGCACGATGCCGTCGCCCGAGAGGATCAGGTTGGCGGGCTTGACGTCGCGGTGGACGACCTGCTGCTCGTGCACGTAGGCGAGCGCCTCGCACGCCTGGCGGATGTGCTCGACCGCCTCGGACACCGGCAGCGGGCCGCTGCGCTCGAGCACCGCGTCGAGGCTCGCGCCGCGCACCAGCTCCATCACGAGGTAGTCGCCCTCGCTGTCGGCGAAGTGGTCGATCACGCGCACCACACGCGGGTGACGCAGACGCTCCAGCAGCCGCGCCTCGATCTGGAAGCGCACCGCGTCGGCGTCCTCGAGCGGCTGCTTGATCGCCACCTCGAGGCCGTCGGCGAGCCGGCGCGCGCGGTGCACGGCGCCCATGCCGCCGACGGAGATCGGGGCCTCGATCACGTACGTGCCGATCTCGGTGCCCTGCTCGAGCGGTCGCACGGCCCATATTCTCGCGCGGCCCGAGTAAACCTCACCACGGAGCAGGCGCTCCGCATTGCGCGCCAGCCGGCCGGCGGGCCCGTCGAGGTCCGCGATTTCGGGCTCCTTGACGCAGACGTACGTCTTCCTCGCAAAGAACGACGTCGTGCTGGACCCGACCGACGACGCGTACGAGCTCGTGGTTGCCGTCGCCGCGGGTGATCTCGACGACGTCGCACAGATCGCTCGCACCCTGGGCGGCTGGGTCGCGTGAGGACCGCGCCCGGCGCTCAGCGGCGTCGGGGCTTGATCCGCACCTGCTTGGTCCGGACCTGGGTGAGCACGGTCACCCGCACCGTCGACGGTACGGATCCGCGGCTGGTGACCAGGCGCCGGCCCGCCTTCGTCAGGCGGATGCGGAGAGGCACGGTCTGGCCGGGCCTCGTGGCGAACGACGCGGCGCCGATGCGCTTCGGCGCGCGCGCGAGGTTGGCGTACGCGGGGGCCAGCGACTGCCAGCGCGCCGTGGCGGCGGCTGCCCGGCCGCGGAGGAGTTCGGCGCGTCCCGTGCCGGCGGGCGTGCCGGCGGGGAAGGCGAGGCGGATGGTGACGGCGCCTTGGCGGTCGAGCCGCAGCGTTGCGGGCGCGACGATCCTGAAGGGCTCGAGTGGTGGTGGGGGCGGCGGGGGCGGCGGGGGCGGTGGGGGCGGCGGCGGCGGCGGAGGCGGCGGCGGCTGGGACTGGGGCGCCGATGTGGTGGTGAACTGGGCGTCGGCGCTGTGCGTCGTGCCGTCTTCGCTGGTGGCGACGAGCCGGAAGTGATAGGTGGTGGCGGGCGCGAGGCCGCTGAGCGTGCGGACGACGTCCTCGGTGTCGGGCACGGTGTCCTCTGGCGTGGACGCGCCGTAGGCCGTCGTGGTGCCGTACTCGAAGTGGTACGTGGTGGCCAGCCCGCGCGGATCCACCCTGCCGTTCAGCGTCGCCGCTGTCGCTCGATCGCCGTCGGCTCCCGGAGTTCCACCACGGGCGGGATCAGCGGCGCGGTGGTGAACTCGTCGTCGGCGCTGCGCGTCGTGCCGTCTTCGCTGGTGGCGACGAGCCGGAAGTGATAGGTGGTCGCGGGCGCGAGGCCGCTGAGCGCGGCGCTGACCGCCCGCTCGCCGACGCCGGCGCGGCGTCCGCCTCCGGCGTGGAGGACTGTGCCGTAAGCCGCCGTGGGCCCGTACTCGAAGTGGTACGTGGTGGCCACTCCGCGGGGGTCGACCGTCCCGTTCAGCTCCGCACTGCGCTTGGTGACCGTCGTCGCCGCCACGTGCGCCACCAAGGGCGGGGTCAGCGCCGCGGTGGTGAATTGCGCGTCGGCGCCGAGCGTGGTCCCGTCCGCGCTGGTGGCGACGAGCCGGAAGTGATAGGTGGTGCCGGGCGCGAGGCCGCTCAGCGCCGCGCTGACCGCCTGCTCGCCGGCGCTGGCAGCGACGTTCGCAGTCGGCGTTGACGTGCCGTAGGCCGTCGTGGTGCCGTACTCGAAGTGGTACGTGGTGGCCAGCCCGCGCGGGTCGACCTTCCCGTTCAGCGTCGCGCCGCGCTTGGTGACCGCAGTCGCCGCAAGCGCCACCGCGGGCGGCCCGACCGATGCGGTCGTGAATTGCCCATCGTCGCTGACCACGGTTCCGTCCGCGTTCGTGGCGACGAGCCGGAAGTGATAGGTGGTGCCGGGCGCGAGGCCGCTCAGCGCGGCGTTGACCGCCTGCGGCCCTGTGCCGGCGCCGGCGTCCGCCACCGGTGTGGACGTGCCGTAGTTGGTCGTGGTGCCGTATTGGAAGCGGTACAGGGTGGACTTCCCGGCCGGGTCGACCGTGCCGTTCAACGTGGCGCTGTTCCGGAGAACCATCGTCGCCGCCCTGAGCGCCACGAGAGGTTGCCCCAGCGGCGCGGTGGTGAATTCGGCGTCTTCGCCGACCGCAGTCCCGCCCGCGTTCGTGGCGACCAGCCGGAAGTGGTAAGTGGTGCCGGGGTCGAGGCCGATCAACTGGGCGCTGGCCGCCACCTGGCCGTGGCCGGCGCCGGCATCGGTCGAGGCCGTGGAAAGGCCGTAAGCCGTCGTGGTGCCGTACTCGAAGTGGTACGTGGTGGCCGCTCCGCGCGGGTCGACCGTCCCGTTCGCGATCGCCGTGGTTGTCGTGATGGCGGTGGCCGGCTGGGAGGTGGCCGTGGGGGGAAGGGCCTGGGTGGTGAACTGGGCATCGGCGCTGGTGATGGTTCGGCCAGAGAAGGTTGCGACCAGCCGGTAGTGGTAGGTGGTGGCCGGCTCGAGCGCGGTCAGCGGGGCGTTGACCGCCACGGCGGTGTTGCCCGTTCCGGCGTCCTGGACCGGCGTGGACTGCCCATAGCTGGTGGTCGTGCCGTACTCGAAGCGATAGCTGGTGGCGTGCCAGCGCGGGTTGACCGTGCCGTTCAGTGTCGCGCTCGTGCGCGTGATCGCGGTCGCCGGCTGGGTGGCCACGACAGCCGGGGGAGCCGACTCGACGGCCTTGGCGGCGTTCACGCGGCCGCCCGTGACGGTGCGACCGGCCAGCGAAGGCAGGGCGTCGACGTTGGCCAGCAGTCGCTGGCGTATCTCGGCGACAGGCGCGCCGGGTGTATCGGCCCACATCAGCGCGGCCGTGCCGGTCACGTGCGGGGCGGCCATCGATGTGCCGTGCAGGAAGTCGAAGTCCGTGGCGTCATAGGTCAACCCGGGGCAGACGACCTGCACGTCGTCGAGATGAATGCCGTCGTCGGTGGTCGTCGCGTCGCTGATCATCCGGAAGCGCAGGTAGACGCTCGCCTGGCCGCCGGCGGCCGCGAGGCTGCTCGCGAGCTTCCGGAACCCCGGGCCGGTCGAACCTGTCAGCGTGCGCACCGGGGTCCAGTCGACGGCGTTCGTCGAGCGCTCGATGAACAGAGCATCGAACCCCTGCTCGGTGGCGAGCCGCAGCTCGTACGCGAGCGCGCAGTCGGGCCTCCCGGCGAGGCTGAACGTGTTCGTGGTGCGGGCGAAGCTGTCGGTGTTGTCCAGGTAGCTGGCGCCGGGCGAGTCGGCCAGGCTGAAGCTGCCGTTCCGCGCGCGCTCGGTCGTGCGCGCCCAGGTGTTGTTGGTGCCTCCGGTGGTCCAGGTGGCGGTGATGTCGCCCTCGAAGCCTTCGCTGAAGACGGTGTCGGAGGTGACGAACGGACTGAGGACGTTGACGCCGGGGGCCCCGACATCGACCGCCGCAGCGCCGTAGTTGGAGAAGGTCGGGACGGCGTCGCGCTGGTCGGTGGCGGCCACGCAGATCACGTTGGCGGCGGGGACCTCGCACGGGTAATCGTTGAATCCCGGCGCGTCGAGGTTGAACCCGTCATTGCCGGCCGATACCACGAACAGCGTGTCCGACGAAACGCTGATCACGTCCTGCAGCGTCTGCGAGAAGATGGACCCACCGAGGCTCGCGTTGACGACCCGCGCGCCTTCGCCAACCGCGTAGAAGATCGCCGCACGACCGCGAGGTCGCGCACCCGTCCACGTTGCACGCCCGGACCGGCATCAGGCTGGAGTTCCAGTTGACGCCGGCGACACCGTCGCCGTTGTTGCCGCGCGCACCGATCGTGCCGGCCACGTGCGTGCCATGACCGGTGAGATCGCGAGGCGAGTTGTCGGAGTCGACGAAATCCCAGCCACGGACGTCGTCGATCCGCCCGTTGCGGTCGTCATCGATGCCGTTACCGGTGATCTCGCCGGGATTGCTCCAGATGTTCGCCGCCAGGTCTGGATGGTTGTACGCGATCCCGCTGTCGACGACGGCAACCGCGACCGAGGCGCTGCCGGTCGTCGTGTTCCACGCCTCCGGCGCGTCGATATCGGCGTCCGCCGTCCCGAAGACGCCGTTGACCAACTGACCCGTGTTGTTCAGCCCCCACAACTCCGGAAAGCGAGGATCGTTCGGGACCGCATCCAGCTCGTAGAGGAAGTTGGGCTCGGCGTACAGGACATCGGGGTCGCCCTCGAACTCCGCCGCCGCAGCCCGAACCGGCTCTCCGGGCGCCAGCCGCAGCAGCTCGAGCCCCGGCAGCGGCAACGACTTCCGTAGCCGTGCATCCCCGTCGGCCCGTACCGCGGCCCGCTGCGCAGCGCCCACGCCCGGCCGGAAGCGGACGAGCAGCTCGCCCGGGACGAACCTGGGCACGGGCGTTGAGGCCGCGCTCAAACCGGCCGGTGGTGCGGCGCCGGCCGCCTGCGCCGGCCACGCATTCAGCATCGTGACGACTGCCATCGCGGCGACACGCGATCGCCGAGCCGCCGCCGAGCCTTCCTCATTGCGACCCTCCTTTGGGCTGCCACCGTCTCACCGGTGAGAGCCGCTGTCAAGGACGCGCAGCCATGCGCATTTCAGGCGTCGCGGGGGGTCCGTCGAGGGCGACTGCGTCCGCTTCGGTGGCCCGGCGGATGGCTTGGGTGTTGGCGTACGTGCCGCGTCCTTCTCCCGTGCGGGCACAGATGCCGCGAAGCTGCGTCACGCCTGAGCCAGCGGCCGACCGAGCGGGATCTCAGCGTGAGCAACCTCCACTCAGTATTTCGGAGATTTGCATCGTTTGAGGCTGGCGGATAGGCTCGGCCCGCGATCCACGCGCGTGGTCATCGTGGCTTTCACCCATCCAGTCCAGATAACTGTGGCTATTCACCGTGAGATCCCGGACTGGCCTTGACACAGGAGCGGCTATGGCAAACAACGGACGGCTCCCGAATAGTGAACTGACGGCGATTCCTGGTGGCCGCCTGCGCAAGGACGCAGCTGCCTCGTGGCTCGCGATGAGGGCGTACATCGGCAAGAAGCGAGGGGTCTGGATCTGTCCGACCTCGGTACGGACTGCGTACCGGCCCTACGCCGATCAGGAGTACTTCTGGAAGCTCTATCGGAGCGGGCGGGGAGCCCTGGCAGCGCGGCCGGGGACCTCGAACCACGGCTGGGGGATCGCAGTGGACCTCCCCAGCCCGGCGATGCAGGCCGCGGTGCGCGAATGCGGCGACCGGTTCGGTTGGGGAATCAGGGGCGGCCGGCTCAGCTCCGATGCGCCGAGCGAGGCCTGGCACTGCACCTACCATCCGGGCAACTACCCGGCCGCCAAGCAGTACCAGACCAAGCCGAAGGTCACCCATACAAGGCACTCTCCGATCGAGAGCGCCAGTGGCGCAACGTGCTCATCAAGGAGCGACGGGTGGCCAGGCGGCATGGCGGATGGCGCAAGGTCGACCCGTCGCATCTCGCCAATGCGGTCGCGGCGAAGAAGAAGATCAGGGCGAGGATGCGCAAGATCGCCAAGGCCGCCGAGGCGAGCGGCTGGGAGAAGAACCAGCGCCGAACCCGCTACGACTACATGAAGAAGCTGGTGTCAGGATGAGCGAGCACGAGCCAACCGTCGAGGAGCCCCAGGAGTCAGGCAGCCTTCCGCCCGACTACGACGCACCCGGTCAAGTCGACTACCCCGACCCGGCCTTCGAGGACGAGGAGGACGTGGACGAGGCTGACGTCGAGACGCCCGACGCCGGCGAGCCGGAGCCGCCGGACGACGAGGACGAGGACGAGGACGACGACGAAGAGTACGACGTCCAGTCGCCCTGAGCGCGCAAACCGCGCTGTAGCGCCGAGAAAGAGGAGCACGCCCGGCAGGATTTGAACCTGCGACCTCTCGCTCCGGAGGCGAGCGCTCTATCCACTGAGCTACGGGCGCCTGGCCGAGGCAGCTTAGCGCCGCTGTGGGGCAAGATCTGGCGGATGCGGCTGGCGATCATCAGCGACACTCACCTGCCGCGCGGGGCGCGTGTGATCCCGGACTCGTGCCTCGACCGCCTGCGCGCGGCCGGCGCGATCCTGCACGCCGGCGACTTCAGCGAGCTGTCGGTGCTGGCCGAGCTCCAGGCGCTCGGGCCGCCGGTCCATGCCGTTCGCGGCAACGTCGACTCGCCGGAGCTACAGGCGCGGCTGCCGCTGACCCGGGTGGTCGAGGCCGCGGGGGCGCGGATCGCGATGGTGCACGACGGCGGTCCGGCGCTCGGACGGCTGGAGCGACTGCGGCGCCGGTTTCCGGATGCGCACGCCGTGGTGTTCGGGCACTCGCACCTGCCCCTGCACGAGGAGCGCGACGGGTTCGCGATCTTCAACCCGGGCTCGCCGACCGAGCGCCGCCGGGCGCCGCGTCACACGATGGGCCTGGCCACGATCCGCGACGGGCGGCCGATGTTCGAGCTCGTCGAGTTGGATTGAGCTCGGCGAACGTCAACTGCGGCAGGTAAGGGAGCGAGGGAGCCCTCCGCGCGGCGGAATCCAGGGGCTGTCCTGAGTAGGTGTCGAATATCGATACCTGGGCAGGACAACGCCCCGTTTCGCGGCGCCGTCCTGACTGGTGGTCGCCACACGACCACAGGCCAGGACGATCCCGCCGAATCCGCCCGATCGGCCGCCTCCTTACCCCGCCGCAGTTGACGTTCGCCGGCGCAGCGGTGACGGCGGCGGGGCCGGAGCAACCGCGCCCCCGCAAGCAACACGCCGTGGATCTCGCTCAACGACCCGTCCGGCGTCCCACTAACCTCGGAACCTCATGGACGTATCGCTGTTCTTCGCCGGCACGGCCGGCTCGGTGCCCACGGCGCGGCGGGGGCTGCCCGCGCTGCTGCTGCGCGCCGGCGGCCATCGCGTCCTGATCGACTGCGGCGAGGGCACCCAGCAGCAGCTGCTGCGCTCGGTCGGGCTGCCCGAGCTGGACGCCGTCTTCATCACCCATTTCCACCTCGACCACTGGCTCGGACTGCTCGGGATGGTCAAGACGTTCGACCTGCGCGGGCGCGAGAAGCCGCTCAGCGTGTACGGCCCGCCCGGCCTGCAGCGGCTGTTCGCCGTGCTGCGGCCGATCCTGGGCCGCACCGGCTACCCGCTCGAGATCGTGGACCTCGAGCCGCACGCCGAGGTCCGCTTCGGCCCGTTCCTGCTCACGCCGTTCCCGGTCAAGCACCGGATCGAGTCCTATGGGTACGCGTTCGTCGAGGACGAGCGGCCGGGGCGGTTCGACGTCGAGGCGGCGCGCGCGCTCGGCGTGCCGGAGGGCCCGGCCTGGGGCCGTCTCCAGCGTGGAGAGGCCGTCGACGGCATCACGCCGGAGCAGGTGATGGGGGCGACGCGCCCGGGCCGCCGGATCGTGATCTCGGGCGACACCGCGCCGTGCCAGGCGGTCGAGGTGTTCGCGCACAGAGCCGACGTGCTCGTGCACGAGGCGACGTTCATGGAGGACGAACGCGCGCGCGCGCGCGAGACCGCGCACTCGACCGCGCGCCAGGCCGCCGAGGTCGCCCGCGAGGCGGGGGTCGGGCTGCTGGCGCTGACGCATCTCTCCACCCGCTACTTCCCGCGCGAGGTGCGCGACGAGGCGCGCGCGGTGTTCCCGAACACGGTCGTACCGCGCGACTTCGACGAGATCGCGGTGCCGTTCCCCGAGCGCGGGGACCCGGCGCTCGTCAAGCCGGAGCGCGAGCCCGAACCGGCGGCGGCGGCGCCATGAGCGGACGCTGGTTCCCGCTCGACGACGAGTGCGGCCCGGTCCACGGGTGCTTCCTGATGGCGCTGCGCCGCCATGCGCTCGACTGGCCGGCGTCGATCGATCCCCGGCACTCGGGCGCCTTCGTGCTCGACGGCGTGCTCGCCACCTACGTCGACGTGGTCGACGACGACGGCATCGTGACCTCGTGGCGGATGGACTACGACGGCACCCACCTGACCGCCGACGAGATGCTCGGCGGGCTCGGCGTCTCCGGGTCGCCGGACGCGTGCGCGGCCGAGGGATCCCGCTGGTTGCTGGAGAAGCTGCGCGGGGCCCCCGCCTGATCGGTCCGCGCGCGCTGCTACCGTCCTGCCCGTCCCTTTAACCAGGTCCCGTGAGGCCAGGAAGGAACGTGCGGATGAACCATGCGAAGGTCGTCCTCGACGAGGACGACGTCCGGCGGACTCTCGTGCGCATCGCGCACGAGATCGTGGAGAAGAACGCCGGGCAGAGCGTGGCGCTGGTCGGCATCCATCGCCGCGGCGCGCATCTGGCCGGCCGGCTGCACCGGCTGGTGTGCGACCTGCTCGACGAGCAGGTCCCGCTCGGCGACATCGACATCGCCTTCTACCGCGACGACGTCACCACCCGGCCGGTCGACCCGGCGGTGCACGACTCGCACCTGCCGTTCCGGCTCGAGGACTACACGGTGGTGCTGGTCGACGACGTGCTGTACACCGGCCGCACCGCGCGCGCCGGGATCGAGGCGCTGTTCGACTACGGGCGCCCCGCCCGCGTGCAGCTCGCCGTGCTGGCCGACCGCGGCCACCGCGAGCTGCCGATCCGGCCCGACTACGTCGGCAAGAACCTGCCCACCGCCCGCGGCGAGCGGGTCAACGTCCGGGTGACCGAGCTCGACGGCATCGACGAGGTCGCCATCGTCTCACTGGAGGAGGCCCTGGCATGAGGCACCTGCTGTCGATCGAGGATCTCGACCGGACGACGATGGAGCGCATCCTCGATCGCGCCAAGTCCTTCACCGAGGTGTCCGAGCGCGAGATCAAGAAGGTGCCCGCGCTGCGCGGCCGGCGCGTGCTCAACCTGTTCTGGGAGGCGTCCACGCGCACGCGCTCGAGCTTCGAGCTGGCCGCCAAGGCGCTGAGCGCCGACGTCGTCAACCTGTCCGGCAGCGGCAGCGCGATCGAGAAGGGCGAGTCGCTCAAGGACACGGTGCAGACCCTCTCGGCCTACCGGCCCGACCTGATCGTTATCCGCACGCCGCACGTCGGCGCCGCCCACCTGGTCGCGCGGTGGACGGACGCCGGCGTGGTGAACGCCGGCGACGGCAAGCACGAGCACCCGACGCAGGCGCTGCTCGACGTCTACGCGCTGCGCGACCGGATCGGCTCGCTCGAGGGCGCCAACATCTGGATCGTCGGCGACGTCCTGCACTCGCGGGTGGCGCGCTCGAACATCCACGCCTTCTCCGCGATGGGGGCGAAGGTGACGGTGTGCGGGCCGCCGACCCTGATCCCGCGCGGCATGGAGTCGCTCGGCTGCGAGGTCCAGTACACGCTCGACCGCCTGCAGGAAGCCGACGTCGTATACGCGCTGCGGATGCAGAACGAGCGCATGACCGACTCGTTCGTGCCGTCGATCCGCGAGTACGCGGCGCGCTACCAGATCGACGGGCGCCGGCTCGCGCCTCGCCAGGTGCTCATGCACCCGGGCCCCGTCAACCGCGGCGTCGAGCTCGCCGCCGAGGTGATCGACTCGCCGCAGGCGATCATCGGCCAGCAGGTCGCGGCCGGCGTGGTGGTGCGGATGGCGGTCCTGTACGAGTTGCTGGCGGGACGCGATGCGCCCGCGGGCCGCCCGCAGACCGCGACTCCGGTGCCGGCGTGATGCTCGAGTCGCGGCCGACGACGCCCGCCGACCTGCTGGTCCGCGGCGCTCACGTGCTCGACCCGCGCGCGGGGATCGATGCCCCGCTCGACGTGCTGGTGCGCGGCGGGGAGATCGCCGAGCTCGGCGCTCCCGGCACGCTGCCGGCTCCCGGCGAGGTGATCGACGGCGAGGGCCGGCACCTGTTCCCCGGCTTCGTCGACCCGCACGTGCACCTGCGCACGCCCGGGCAGGAGCACAAGGAAGACCTCGACTCCGGCACCCGGGCCGCCGCGGCGGGCGGCTACGTCGCCGTGGTCGCGATGCCGAACACCGACCCGACCGTCGACTCCGCGCCCATCCTGCTCTCGCTGCGCGAGCAGGCCCGGCGCGACGCACGCGTGCCGGTCGGCTTCCTGGCCTCGATCACCCGCGGGCTCGGCGGTACTGCGCTGACCGAGATGGCCGAGTTGCGCGACTCCGGCGCGCTCGGGTTCACCGACGACGGCAAGCCGGTCCACCGGGCCGGGATCCTGCGCAAGGCGCTCCAGTACCAGCGGCTGGCGGGCGGCGTCCTGTGCCTGCACGAGGAGGACCCGACGCTCTCCGGCCACGGCGTCATGCACGAAGGCGAGGTGTCCGCGCGGCTGGGGCTGGCCGGCATCCCGTCGGTCTCCGAGTCGACGCTGATCGCGCGCGACGCGGCGCTGGCCGGCTACGAGGAAGGCCGGATCCACATCCAGCACCTGAGTGCGCGCGAGTCGGTCGAGGCGGTCGCCGCCGCCAAGGCGCGCGGCGTCCGGATCACCGCCGAGGTCTCACCGCACCACCTGACGCTGACCGACCGGGAGCTGCTCGCGGACCTCGACACGCGGCTGAAGATGAACCCGCCGCTGCGCGCCGAGGCCGACCGGCGGGCGGTGGTGGAGGGGCTGCGGGACGGCACGATCGACTGCATCGCCACCGACCACGCGCCGCACGCGCGCGAGGAGAAGGAGATGCCGTTCGAGGAGGCGCCGATGGGGACGACCGGCCTCGAGACGGCGTTCGCGGCGGTGTTCACCGAGCTGGTGGTGCCGGGAGTGCTGCCGCTGGCGCTGGTGGTGGACAAGCTGTCGAGCGGCGCCGCCGTGCTCGATCTGCCGCTGCCCGCGATCGCGGTCGGGAGGGGGGCGAACTTCTGCCTCGTGGACCTCTCATCGGAGTGGGAGGTCGGAGAGAACGGATATGAGAGCCGGGCGGAGAACTGCTGCTTCGCGGGCCGGAAGCTGCGCGGGCGGGTCGTCGCCACGGTCGCCGCCGGCGGCGTCGCCCACCGCGAGCGGGCGCTGGCGGTGGTGCAGTGAGCGCCTACATCCTGCTCGAGGACGGCGAGCGCTTCGAGGGCGAGGCCGTCGGGGCGGGCGGCCACGTGACCGGCGAGGTCGTGTTCACGACCGGCATGTCGGGCTACCAGGAGTCGATGACCGACCCCAGCTTCGCGCGCCAGCTGATCACGTTCACGACCGCTCACGTCGGCAACTACGGGGTGTCGCCCGAGGCCTGGGAGAGCGACCGCATACACGCGGCCGGCGCGATCATGCGCGAGGCGGTGAACACCGTCGACGCCCCGGCGCCGAGCAGGGCTGGCTCGACTGGCTGGCGGAGCACGGCATCCCCGCGATCGCCGGCGTCGACACCCGGGCGCTGGTGCGGCACATCCGCTCGGCGGGGGCGATGCGCGGCGGCATCTTCCCGGCAGCGATGCCGGAGGCCGAGGCGCGCGACCTCGTGCTGGCCGAGCCGTCGATGATCGGGCGCGACCTCGCGCGCGAGGTGACGGTCACCGAGCCGCGCGTCGAGGGCGAGGGCGGGGCGCTGCGGATCGTCGCGCTCGACACCGGCATCAAGCGCTCGATCGTGCGCAACTTCGTCGCGCGCGGCGTGCAGCTCGAGCTGTTCCCGTGCACGACGCCGGCCGACGAGCTGCTGGCACGTGACCCCGACGGGTTCTTCCTCGTGCCCGGTCCGGGCGACCCGGCGGCGCTCGACTACGTCGTCGACACGATCCGGTCGCTGTTGGTGCGCAAGCCGGTGTTCGGGATCTGCCTCGGCCACCAGCTGCTGTCGCGGGCGGCGGGCCTCGAGACCTTCAAGCTGCCGTTCGGCCACCGCGGCGCCAACCACCCGGTCAAGGACCTCGCGACCGGCCGGATCGCGATCACCTCCCAGAACCACGGGTTCGCGGTGGCGGGAGATCCGTCCCCACCCACCCGGCGCATCGAGTCCGAGCTGGGCGCCGCCGAGCTGACCCACGTCAACCTCTACGACGGCACCGTCGAGGGCTTCCGGCTGCTCGACGTGCCGGCCGCCTGCGTGCAGTACCACCCCGAGGCCGGGCCGGGGCCGAACGACTCGCTCGGGCTGTTCGACCTCTTCGTCGACGAGTTCGATCGTGCCGCGTAGGGACGACCTGCAGCGCATCCTCGTGCTCGGCTCGGGGCCGATCGTGATCGGCCAGGCGGCCGAGTTCGACTACTCGGGCGCCCAGGCCTGCAAGGTGCTGCTCGAGGAGGGCTACGAGGTCGTGCTCGTGAACTCCAACCCGGCCACGATCATGACCGACCCGGAGTTCGCCTCGGCGACCTACGTGGAGCCGCTCCTGCCCGGGCCGGTCGCGCAGGTGATCGAGCGCGAGCGGCCGGACGCGCTGCTGCCGACGCTCGGCGGCCAGACCGCCCTCAACCTGGCCAAGGCGCTGTACGAGGACGGCACGCTCGACCGCCACGGCGTCGAGCTGATCGGCGCCACGTACGACGCCATCTGCCGCGCCGAGGACCGCGAGCTGTTCGACGCCACCATGCGCGCCGCCGGCCTGCGGACCGCGCGCAACACGATCGCCACCTCGGTCGGCGAGGCGAGCGTGGCGCTCGATGCGTTCGGGCTGCCGCTGATCGTGCGGCCGGCGTTCACGCTCGGCGGCCGCGGCGGCGGGATCGCGCGCACGCCCGAGGACTTCGAGCGGATCGTGGCCGGCGGGCTCGCGGCGTCGCCGATCGGCCAGGTCCTGATCGACGAGTCGGTGCTCGGCTGGGGCGAGTTCGAGCTCGAGGTCATGCGCGACGGCGCGGACAACGTGGTGATCGTGTGCTCGATCGAGAACGTCGACCCGATGGGCGTCCACACCGGCGACAGCGTCACCGTGGCGCCGCAGCAGACCCTGACCGACCGCCAGTACCAGAAGCTCCGCGACCAGGCGATCGCGGTGATCCGCGCGGTCGGGGTCGAGACCGGCGGCTCGAACGTGCAGTTCGCGGTCAACCCGGCGACCGACGAGACCGTGGTGATCGAGATGAACCCGCGCGTGTCGCGCTCGTCGGCGCTCGCCTCGAAGGCGACCGGGTTCCCGATCGCCAAGATCGCCGCGCGGCTGGCGGTCGGCTACCGGCTCGACGAGATCGACAACGACATCACCAAGCGCACGCCGGCGAGCTTCGAGCCGGTGCTCGACTACGCGGTCGTCAAGTGGCCGCGGTTCGCGTTCGAGAAGTTCCCGGGCGTGGACACCGGGCTCTCGACGCACATGAAGTCGGTCGGCGAGGTGATGGCGATCGGCCGCACGTTCCGGCAGGCGTTCGCCAAGGCCATGCGCTCGCGCGAGCTCGACGCCCCGCCCGACCTGTCCGGCGATCTGCTCGCCCGGATCGAGTCGCCGTCGGCGGATCGGTACGACCTGATCCTCGAGCTGCTGCATCGAGGGGTGAGCGAGGAGGAGATCCGGGCGCGCACGGGCATCGACCTGTGGTTCCTGCGCCAGCTGCGCGAGCTGGGGGGCGCGTTCGAGGGCGAGCGCACGTACCGGGCGGTCGACACCTGCGCGGCCGAGTTCGAGGCCGAGACGCCGTACTTCTACTCGGCGTGGGAGCGGCCGCCGGTGCGGGCCGAGATCGAGCGCGGCGAGCGGCCGAGCGTGATGATCCTCGGCTCCGGGCCGAACCGGATCGGGCAGGGGATCGAGTTCGACTACTGCTGCGTGCACGCCGCGATGACCGTGCGCGAGTCCGGGCGCGACGCGGTGATGGTCAACTGCAACCCGGAGACGGTGTCGACCGACTACGACACCTCCGACCGGCTGTACTTCGAGCCGCTCACGCTCGAGGACGTGCTCGCGATCGTCGAGGTCGAGGACCCGGAAGGCGTCATCGTCCAGTTCGGGGGCCAGACCCCGCTCAAGCTCGCGGCCGGCCTGGAGGCGGCCGGCGTGCCGCTGCTCGGCACCCAGCCCGAGGCGATCGACCTCGCCGAGGACCGCGGGCGCTTCTCGCGCCTGCTCGGCGAGCTGGGCCTGAAGGTGCCGCCGTACGCCACCGCCGCTTCGGCGGCCGAGGCGCTCGAAGCTGCGCCCGGGATCGGCTGGCCGGTGCTCGTGCGGCCCAGCTACGTGCTCGGCGGGCGGGCGATGGAGATCGTCTACGACCTCGACATGCTGGGCGACTACCTGCAGCGGGTGGGGGCGAACGGGGACGAGATCTTCCTCGACCGCTTCCTCGAGAACGCGATCGAGGTCGACGTCGACGCCATCTGCGACGGCGAGGACGTATGGATCGGCGGGATCATGCAGCACGTCGAGGAGGCCGGGATCCACTCCGGCGACTCGGCCTGCGTGCTCCCGCCGCACTCGCTCGGCTCCGAGATGCTGGGCGAGATCCGCGAGGCCACGCGCCGGATCGCGCTCGCGCTCGGCACCGTCGGCCTGATCAACGTCCAGTACGGGGTGCTGGGCGAGGACCTGTACGTGATCGAGGCCAACCCGCGCGCCTCGCGCACGGTCCCGTTCGTCTCGAAGGCGACCGGGCTGCCGCTGGCCAAGCTCGCGTGCCGGGTGATGCTGGGGGAGAAGCTCGCGGCGCTGAACCTGCCGGACGAGGTGAACGGCACGCACGTCTCGGTGAAGGAGGCGGTGCTGCCGTTCGACCGCTTCGCCGGCGCCGACGCCCTGCTCGGCCCGGAGATGCGCTCGACCGGCGAGGTGATGGGCGTCGCCGCCGACTTCCCGGCCGCCTTCGCCAAGGCACAGGCGGCTGCCGGTGCGCGGCTGCCGGGCGCCGGCACCGTGTTCCTGACCGTGACCGACACCGACAAGTCGGCGGTGATGGGGATCGCCGCCCAGCTCCACGACCTCGGCTTCCGGATCGTCGCCACGCGCGGGACCGCCGCCGCGATCTCGCGGATGGGGATCCCGGTCGAGCGGATCAACAAGCTCGGCGAGGGGTCGCCGCACGTGGTCGAGTGGATCGAGAACGGCGACGTCGACCTCGTGATCAACACCCCGACCGGCACCGCCGCCCGCGCCGACGGCTACGAGATCCGGCGCGCCGCCGTCGCCCGCGGGATCCCGTGCATCACGACGATCGCCGGCGGCTTCGCCGCCAGCCGCGCAATCGCCGCCGGGCGGTCGGGCGATCCGGCCGTGGTGTCGCTGCAGGAGCTGCACGCGAACGGGAACCCGGTGCGCGCGTGAGGACGCTCGCGCCGCCCGGAAGGCGGACGACCCAGTTACTGAGTCGGCGCGAGCACGGGCCGTACGTCGTGCTCACCGCGGCCGACCCCGGCGGCCCGGCGCCCGATCCGGGCCAGTTCTACATGCTCACCGCGGCCGAGCGGTGGGGCGGGGGAGAGGACGAGCGGCCGTTCCTGCCCGCGCGCCTTCTCGGTCATGCGCGCGCGCGACGGCGAGCTGGACTTCCTGCTCGAGGACGTCGGCCCCGGCACGAACCGCCTCGCCGAGCTGACGCCCGGCGACGAGCTGCTGCTGCTCGGGCCGCTCGGCCGCGGCTTCGCGCCGCCGCGCCAGGGCCGGCGGCCGATCCTGGTCGGCGGCGGCGTCGGGATCGCGCCCCTGGCGATCTGGGGCGACGCGCTCGACGAGGCGACGCTGACGCTGCTCGGCTTCCGCGACGCCGCTCACGCCGCGGGCGCGGCGCTGATCCCGGGCGCCCGCGTCATCACCGACGACGACGGCTTCGTCACCGACCTGCTGCGCGACGAGCTCCCGGGCCACGTCGAGGTCTACGCGTGCGGCCCGCCGCCGATGCTCGAGGCGGTGCGCGCGCTCGCGGCGGACAACGCCGTGCCGGCGCAGCTCGCGATGGAGTCCGGCATGGCGTGCGGCTTCGGCGCCTGCTTCGGCTGCGTCGTCCCGACGAAGACCGGCTACGTGCGCCTCTGCGTCGACGGCCCCGTGATCGATGCCGATGATCTAGAGCGGGCCGCATGATCGACTTCTGCGGCATCCCGCTCGCGCACCGGATCGTCAACGGCTCCGGCACGTTCGACGCGATCGCCGCCCGCCGCGCGTTCGGCGACGCGATCTACGAGCGGTTCCCGTTCGCCGCCTTCGTGTCCAAGACCGTCACGCTCGAGCCGCGCCAGGGCAACCCGCCGCCGCGCCTGTGGGAGCTCCCAGGGGGCCTCATCAACTCGATCGGCCTCCCCAACAAAGGGCTCGACGGCTACCTGCGCGAGGACCTGCCCCAGCTCGCCGAGCTGCCCGTGCCCCTGATCGTCAACGTGATGGGCTCCACCCGCGAGGACGTCGCCCGGCTCGTCGCAGCCTTCGCCGAGCGCGACGAGGTCGCCGCGCTCGAGCTCAACGTCTCCTGCCCGAACGTCAAGACCGGGCTGATCATGGGCGCCGACCCGCGCGAGCTCGCCGCCCTGCTGGACCACGTCCGCCCACACGCGCAGGCCAAGCCGCTGATCGTCAAGCTCACGCCCAACTGCGCCTCGCCGGCCGCCGTGGCGGCCGCCGCCGAGCAGCACGGCGCCGACGCGGTCAGCCTCATCAACACGCTGCGCGGAATGGCGATGGATCCGCACCGGCCCGGCGAGCCGTGGCTCGGCGGCGGCACCGGCGGCGTGTCCGGTCCCGCCGTGCGCGCGATCGCGCTCTCCCAGGTCAGCGAGGTCCGCGCGCGGGTCACTCTCCCGGTCATCGGCATGGGTGGAGTCCAGTCCGGACGCCACGCCGTGGATCTTCACCGGGCGGGCGCAGATATCGTCGCCGTCGGCACTGAATCGTTCCGCGACCCACTAGCCGCACAGCGGATCGCGGCCGAGGCGTCCAGTCAGATGGAAGGATTCCCTGCAAACACGGCACGCGCAGTCGAGGTCGTGCCGATTTAGCACAAGCTGACCGCAAAAGCCCTGCAAAGTACCCGGTTACCGTCAACTCCCCTGCATGCCACTTGACCTCAACTTGAGGTCGAGGCGAATTCGTGCCCAATCGCCTTGTACGACCCAGAAACGGATGTAGACTCGCCGCCCATGCCACCCGCGACCAAGACGCCTCCTAAGCCCACCGTGGCAGCGCCCGAGCGCTCCCTCGTCCAGCGCATGGAGGCCCTTCAGCGGGCGAACGAGATCCGCACGCGGCGCGCGCAGCTCAAGCGTGACCTCAAGGGCGGCCGGCAGAGCATCCACGATCTCCTGCTCGAGCCGCCGGAGTACGTGGAGACCGCCAAGGTGTTCGACATGCTGCTGGCGGTCCCCAAGTACGGGCGCGTCAAGGTCAACAAGGTCTTGCAGCAATGCCGGATCTCGCCCTCGAAGACGATCGGGGGCCTCTCGCAGCGCCAGCGCACCGAGCTGGTGTCCATGCTGCGGCGGTAGTGGCGCCGACACCGAAGGTATTCGTGATCACCGGCCCGTCCGGGGTCGGCAAGGGGACGCTGATCCGCTCGCTGCTCCAGCGGGTGCCCGAGCTCGAGCTGTCGGTGTCCGCCACCACCCGCAGGCCGCGGCTCGGCGAGACGCTACGGGGTCGACTATCACTTCCTCGGCGACGACGAGTTCGCGCGCCGAGTAGAGCGCGGCGAGTTCGTCGAGCACGCGAGCTACTCCGGCCGCCGCTACGGCACCCTGCGGTCCGACCTCGAGCAGCGGCTGGCGCGCGGGGTGCCGGTCGTGCTCGAGATCGAGGTCCAGGGCGCGCGCCAGGTCGCCGAGGCGATGCCCGAGGCCGAGCGCATCTTCATCGCCCCGCCGTCCGACGACGCGCTGCGCGCGCGTCTGATCGGCCGGGGCACCAACACGCCGGAGGACGTCGAGCAGCGGCTCGCGACCGCCCGCGAGGAAGTGCGCGCGCAGGACGAGTTCCCGCACGTGGTCTACAACGACCGGCTCGAGGATGCGGTGACGGCCCTCGAGGAGCTTGTGCGCTCGGCGCTAGCATCTAATGCCACGAAACCGACGGAGGAACCCTCTTGATCTCACCCCGCGTCGACCGATTGCTGGACAACGTGGACTCGCCCTACGCCAGCGTGATCGTGGCCGCCAAGCGCGCGCGCCAGATCAACTCCTATTACCACAACCTGGGCGAGGGCACGTTCGAGGAGTTCCCGCCGCCGATGGTGGACACCGGTTCCAAGAACTACCTGACCATCGCCCTCGAGGAAGTCGCGAGCGGCAAGGTCAAGTACCGCTACCGCGGCTGAGCGCAGGCGACCGGCCCGGACAGATGGCGCGCCTCCTGCTCGGCGTCACCGGCGGCATCGCCGCCTACAAGGCGATCGAGCTCGCGCGCCTGGCCATCAAGGCCGGTCATGCCGTGCGCGTGATCCAGACCGAGGCCTCGACCCGCTTCGCCGGGACCGCGTCCTTCGCCGGCATCACCGGCGCTCCCGTGCTCGTCACCGAGTGGGAGCCGGATCCGCTGCGCGGCGCCTTCCCGGGTGAAGACTTGCCCGCCCACGCGCCGCTCAGCCACCTCGAGCTGGTCGAGCGCGCCGACGCGTTCCTGATCGCCCCCGCCTCGGCCAACACGATCGCCAAGCTCGCCCATGGCCAGGCCGACAACCTGCTCACCGCCGCCGCGCTCGCCTGCCGGCGACCGCTGATCGTGGCTCCGGCCATGAACGCCGCGATGTACGAGCACGCCGCCACCCAGGACAACCTCGCGCGCCTCCGCGAGCGCGGGGTGACGGTCCTCGATCCCGGCACCGGCTCGCTCGCCTCGCTCGGCGAGCACGGGATCGGCCGCCTGCCGGAGCCGCCCGAGCTGCTGGCAGCGTTCGAGGCCGCGCTGCGCGCGGGCCGCGAGCTCGACGGCCTCGACGTGCTGGTGACGGCGGGCGGCACGCGCGAGCCGATCGACGCCGTCCGGTACGTCGGGAACCGCTCCTCCGGCCGGATGGGCTTCGCGCTCGCCGAGGAGGCGGCCCGCCGCGGTGCGGACGTCACGGTGATCGCCGCCAACGTGTCGCTCCCGCGCCGCGACGGCATCGAGTACGTCGACGTGCAGACCGCCGACGAGCTCGCCACCGCCTGCGAGGAGCGCTTCGACGGCACCGACGTGGTGCTGATGGCGGCCGCGGTGGCCGACTACCGCCCGCAGGCCGCGCACGCCGGCAAGCTCAAGAAGGATGCGAGCGGCGCGGAACTGGATCTGCGGCTGGTACGTACAACAGACGTGCTCGCGACCCTCGCCGCCCGCCGCCGCCCGGGTCAGCTGCTGGTCGGCTTCGCCGCCGAGCACGGCGAGGACGCGCTCGCTCACGCGCGCGAGAAGCTCGCGCGCAAGGGCGTCGACGTGCTCGTCGCTCAACGACGTCAGCACGCCTGGAATAGCCTTCGATGCAGCCGACAATGAGGTGACGGTGCTGACCGAAGGCGCCGATCTGCACGTCCCTCGGGCCTCCAAGGCCGAGGTCGCCGCTGCCATCCTGGACGCGGTCTTGATCCGAGGTTCAACTACCGACATGAAGGTGCCGCGCTGAATGGAACCCCTCGAGCCCACGCCAGAGGCTGAGCGGACCGTCGCTCCCGAGCAGGTGGATGCCGCAGTCTCGGTCGCCGGCCGGATCGCCGACAACATCCGGCGGGCGGTGAAGGTCACGGATGACGTGCTCGAGCACGTGATCGTCTCGCTCCTCGCCGAGGGTCACATCCTGGTGGAGGACTACCCGGGCGTCGGCAAGACCGCGCTCGCCCGCGCGCTGTCGCGGTCGGTCGACTGCCAGTTCGCGCGCGTGCAGTGCACGGCCGACCTGCTGCCGGCCGACATCGTCGGCACCAACGTCTACAACCAGCGCGAGACGCGGTTCGAGTTCCGGCCCGGCCCGATCTTCGCCAACATCGTGATCGTCGACGAGATCAACCGCGCGTCGCCGAAGACCCAGTCCGGGCTGCTCGAGTGCATGCAGGAGCGCCAGGTGACGGTCGATGCCATCTCGCACGAGCTGGCGCGACCGTTCATGGTGTTCGCGACCCAGAATCCGGTCGAGTACGAGGGCACCTACCCGCTGCCGGAGGCGCAGGTCGACCGCTTCATGATCCGCGTCTCGCTCGGCTATCCGAACGCCGAGGAGGAGGCAGGGATGCTGGCCGGGCACGAGGCGGGCGACCGCGTGCTCGACCTCGAGGCGGTCGCCGACCGCGCCGAAGTGGTCGAGGCGGTCGAGGCGGCGCACGGCGTGCACGCGTCGCGCGCGCTGCGCGACTACATCGTCGCGCTGCTGCGCCACACGCGCGCGGACGGGCGCGTCGAGCTCGGGGCGTCGCCGCGCGCCGGCCTCATGCTGCTGCGCGCGGCCAAGGCGCGCGCGCTCGTGCAGGGGCGCGACCACGCGCTGCCCGACGACGTGCAGGCGCTCTCCGAGACGGTGCTCGCGCACCGGTTGATGCTCGTCCCCGAGGCGGCCGGGGTCGAGCGAGCGACGATTGTGGCCGACGCGATCGCGGCCACGCCGGCGCTCTAGGGGCGGCGGGCCGTGCGGTCTGCGCTCGGATGCGCGGCCCTCGGGGTCCTGCTGCTGGTTGTGGCGGGCACGTTCGACGCTGAGCCGCTCTACGTCACGGGCTCGGCCCTGGCGCTGCTCGGGCTCGGCGCCGCGGGCTGGATCGGGGCCGGCTCGTGGGGAGCGCAGGTCCGGCGCGAGCTCGGCGCCCGCAGCGTGCTCGAGGAGCAGCCGCTCGAGGTGCGGATCCGCGCCACCGCCGGCCGGCTGCCGCTCCCGCCGGGCTGGATCGACGAGCCGCTGCTGCCCGAGCCGGTGCGCTTCCGCGCCGGCAAGAAGTCCGCGCGCGTGCGGGTGGAGGTGACGTTCGGGCGCCGCGGCCGCCGCCGGCTCGCGCCGCCCGCGCTCGTCCTGCGCGACCCGTTCGGGCTCGCCCAGCGCGTGGTGACCGGCGCGACCGGCGACGAGATCCTCGTGCTCCCCCGCGTGCTGCCGGTGCGCGCCACCGCCGGCGGCGGCGACGCGACACCCGCGCACGCGCGCGCCGCGCTGATCGCGGCCGCCGAGACCGAGCTCGACGGCCTGCGCGAGCACCGGCCCGGGTCGCCCGCCTCGCGCATCCACTGGCCGGCGGTGGCGCGGGGCCACGGCCTGATGGAGCGCAAGCTGATCTCGGAGGCCGACTCGCGGCCGCTCGTGGTGCTCGACCCGCGCGCGCCGACGTCGCCGGACGCGCTCGACAACGCGGTCCGCGCCGCCGGGTCGCTGGCCGTGCACTTCGCGCGCCGAACCGGCTGCTCGCTGCTGCTGCCCGGCGACCGCCGCGCGCACGTGATCGAGAAGGACCTGCTGGCGTGGCCGGCGGCGCACGTGCGGCTGGCGCTGCTCGACGAGTCGACCGGCCCGTCTCTGGTCGCCGCGCAGAACCGCCGCGGCCTCGTCGTGCTGGTGGCGGCGCGCCCGATCGACCGCCCGCCGCGCGGGCTCGGCCGCACGCCGGGCGGGTGCATCCTCGTGATCCCGGGAGCGCTGCCCAACCGCCGCGCCGTGTTCGAGGTCGCCGGATGCCAGGGCTTCCTCACCACGCGCGCCGGTGCGGCAGCCGCGATGGAGGCGGTGGCGGGATGACCGCGGTCGCCGCACGCGCCCCGCGCGCGGTGGAAAGCGATCCGACGCTCCCCGTGCCGCTCGCGCGCGGGCTCGCCTTCCTCGCGCTCGCGGGCTTCGGCGGACTGCACTGGATGGTCCTGCTGGACCCGCCGGCGCCCGAGCGCGCGCTGTACGCGCTCGGCGCCGCTTCGCTGGCGATCATCGGCCTCCTGTACGCCGGGCGCCTCGACGACCGCGCGCGGCCGGCGGCCGCGATCGCGACCAGCTTCGTCGCCCTCGCCCTCGCGCTGCTCGGCGGCGGCATCGCCGACGAGCTGCTGCGGCCCGACCGCTGGGGCTCGCTCGCCTCCGGCATCAGCCGCGGGGTCGAGTCGCTCCCCGGCGTGCGCGTGCCGTACCGCGGCGTCGACGAGTGGACGCGCACGGTGATCCCGCTCGGCGGCACCGTGCTCGTGACCGCCGCCGCGATCGCCGCCTTCTGGCCGCGCCGCGGGCGGATCGGCTTCCCCGGCCTCGCGCTCACGCTGCTGGTGGCGCTCTACGCGGTGCCCGCGGTCTCGCTCGACTTCGAGAACGAGTTCCTGCGCGGCGCCGCGCTGGCGCTGCTCGTGCTCGCGTTCCTGCGGCTCGAGAAGCTGCGCGTCGGCGACGCGAGCAACGCCGGCCTGGTGGCCGCCGGCATCGCCGTGCTGGCGCTGATGCTCGCGCCGGCCCTGGACCGCGACACGCCGTGGTGGGACTACGAGAGCTGGGCGCTGGGCGCGGCCTCCGCGCGCTCGACGGCCTTCTCGTGGGACCACACCTACGGCCCGCTCGACTGGCCGCGCGACGGCCGCGAGCTGCTGCGCGTGCGCGCCGAGCGGCGGCCGGCGTACTGGAAGGCCGCCAACCTCGACGGCTTCGACGGCCTGTACTGGGCCCAGGAACCCTCGCGAGACGACGACCCCGGGCTGCCCCAGGACGAAGAGGCGATCGACGAGGGCATGCAGGAGATCAGCGTCACGATCCGCAACCTCGCCAGCCGTGAGTACGTCACCGCCGGCTACGCCGACTCCGTCGACGCGCCGACCATCCGCGAGACGCCGCGCGGTGACGGCACGTGGGTCGCCGGGCGCACGCTGCGCCGCGGCGACGCCTACAGCGCGAGCGTATACACGCCGTCGACGAACGAGAGCGAGCGTCGCGAGGCTCCCAACGACGCCGCGCAAGTCGACCTGGCCCCGTTCCGGCGGCTCGTTCTGCCGGCCGGGGACAGGATCCAGACCGGCGCGCCGCGCTACGAGTTCTATTTCCCGGCCTTCGAGGACGAGCTCACGACGGTCGAGGCGCGCACCTCGGGCAACACGCAGGCGGTGCCGCCTGCAGTTGCCAACCGCGTGCTCGCGGAGGGTCCCTACCGGCGCACATGGGACCTCTCGCAACAGCTCCGCCGTCAGGCCGAGACCCAGGAGGACCTCGTGCAGGCCGTGCTCCGGTACCTGCGGCGCGGGTTCGCGTACACGGAGACGCCGCCGGCGTCGGCGTTCAACCTGGAGGGCTTCCTGTTCGACGCCAAGCGCGGCTACTGCCAGCAGTACTCGGGCGCGATGGCGCTGCTGCTGCGGATGGCCGGTGTGCCGGCGCGGGTGGTGACCGGCTTCACCTCGGGCTCGCTCGACAGCAAGACGCGCGAGTACGTGGTGCGCGACCTGGACGCCCACTCGTGGGTCGAGGTCTGGTACGGCGGCATCGGCTGGGTCACGTTCGACCCGACGCCGGCCGACGCGCCGCCGCGCTCGCAGCCCGACGAAGCCGACGCCGGCGGTGGCGCGAGCGCGGGAATCGGCCCGCCGAGCCTCGGCGGCGACGTGCCGTCCGATCCCGGCCGGCGGGCGCTCGCCGCCGACGAGGGCCCGTCGTGGGTCCTGATCGCGCTCGGCGCGCTGGCCGCGCTCGCGTTCGCGGCGGGCGGCGTGCTGCTGTGGCGCCGGCGCCGGCGCCGCGCGGCGACCCCGCCGGCGGCGGTCGCGGTCGCCGAGCTGGAGCGGGCGCTGCGGCGCACGAACCGCTATTCGGGTCCGGCCACCACCCTGCGCTCGCTCGAGGAGCGGTTCGCCCGCAGCCCCGCCGCGGCCGGCTACGTGCGCGCCGTGCGCGACCTGCGCTACGGCGGCCGGCAGGGCTCCCCGACCTCGGCGCAGCGCCGCGGGCTGCGGGCCGAGCTGGCGCGCGGCATGGGGCTCGGCGGCCGGGTGCGCGCATGGTGGGCGCTCCCGCCGCGGGCGCGCTGACCTACACTCGGTGCTCCATGGACGACGTGTACGACCTGTTCAAGCGCGGCACGGCGCTCCTGGAGGCGGGGGACTTCAACTCGGCGACGGTGCCTCTCTCCAAGGCTGCCGAGCTGGAGCCGGGGAAGACCTCGATCCGCGAGGCGCTCGGTCGTGCCTACTTCCGCTCGCGCCAGTTCGAGGAGGCGCGGGTGGAGTTCGAGGCGGTCGTCGAGCGGGCGCCGACCAACGACTATGCGCTGTTCTGCCTGGGGCGCGCCCTGATGGAGCTGGGCCGCCTCGCGGAGGCCCGCAAACCGCTCACGCTCGCGTCCCATCTGCGCCCCGAGCGGCGCGACTACCGCATCTACAGAGAGCGTGCGGCAAAAGCCGCCTGACCGTCTGCCAGCCCAAATCGCGCCTCGGCTTTTGCCGTGCAGCGAAGGCTGCGTAGGCCCCTCCGGTGCTATAAATACCCCACAGCTTTTTGTCGGCCGACAGGCCACGGAAAAGCGGGCGCTGGCCCGCTTTTTTCATGAAGATGGGGAATCTGATGAGCACGATCCAGGCAGATATCGAAGCCCGGCTCTCGACGGCGGAGCCGGGGGTCGAGGTGCTGCTGGCAGAGGTCGTGGGGGGCAAGCTCGTCAGGCTCTTCATCGATCACCCGGACGGCGTGACGCTCGACATGTGCGAGCGCGTCACCAAGCAACTGCCGGAGGTGCGCGAGAAATACGCGCTCGAGGTCTCCTCGCCCGGCGTCGAGCGACCGCTCACCAAGCCCGAGCATTTCCGCCGCTACGTCGGCCGGCGCGCGCGCGTGCGCACGCGCGACGCCCGCGACGGGCGGCGCTCGTTCACAGGCGAACTGCTCGACGCGGGCGACGACGGCGTGACCGTCGCCGCCGAGACCGGCGTCGTCTCGATCGCCTACACCGATATTGACCGATCGAACCTCGTGGGGGACTGAGGCATGTCGCAAGAGATCGTCGAAGCCGTGCGCGTCCTCGGAAGAGAGAAGGGCATCTCGGAGGAGAAGCTCATGCTCGCCCTCGAGGACGCCCTGCTCTCCGCCTACAAGAAGCAGCCCGGCGCCGCCCGCTACGCGCGCGTGCGGATGGACCGCGATTCCGGCGACTTCCGGGTCGACGAGCTGCTGCTGCCGCCGGACCTCGAGGAGCAGCTGCTCGACGAGGCCGAGGAGGCCGCGACGCTCGAGGAGCGCCGCGTGGACCCGGAGACCGGCGAGGTGATCATCCCCGAGGCGCCCGACATCGACCCCGCGCGCCTGGCCGAGTTCGACGACCAGATCGACACCCGCGACGTGACGCCGCACGACTTCGGGCGGATCGCCGCGCAGACCGCCAAGCAGGTGATCCTGCAGCGGATCCGCGAGGCCGAGCGCGACATGATGTTCGAGGAGTACCGCGACCGCGTCGGCGAGCTGATCACCGGCATCGTCCAGCAGTCGGACTCGCGCTACACGCTCGTGCAGCTGCGCGAGCGGGTCGAGGCGCTGCTGCCCAAGTCCGAGCAGGTCGACGGCGAGCGATACGACCACTCGCAGCGGATCAAGGCCGTGATCAAGGAGGTCTCGTCCTCCACCCGCGGGCCGAGCATCATCGTGTCGCGCCGCGATCCGGAGCTGATCAAGAAGCTGTTCGAGCTCGAGGTGCCGGAGATCGCCGACGGCCTGGTGGAGATCACCAACGTCGCCCGCGAGCCCGGCTACCGGTCGAAGATCGCGGTCATCTCGCACGCCGACGGGGTCGACCCGGTCGGCGCCTGCGTCGGCCCTCGAGGGTCGCGCGTGCGGATGGTCGTGTCCGAGCTGCGCGGCGAGAAGATCGACATCATCCCGTACAACGACGAGCCCGCCCGCTTCGTCGCCAAGGCGCTCAGTCCCGCGCGCGTGCGCGAGGTGCTGGTCGACGACGGTGGCAAGCAGGCGACGGTGATCGTGCCGGACGACCAGCTCTCGCTGGCGATCGGCCGCGAGGGCCAGAACGCCCGGCTCGCCGCCCGTCTCACCGGCTGGCGCGTCGACATCCGGTCCGAGACCGAGTTCTCCAAGCAGGAGAGCGAGAGCGGCTATGAGGAGGAGGGCGAGGAGCTCGGCGGGCGCTGCCACGCGATCCTCGCCAACGGCCGCCGGTGCCCGAACGCGGCCCTGCCGAGCTCGCGCTACTGCGGCCTGGACTCCCATCAGGCGCTGGAGGGCAGGGACACCGACGTAGTCGGTCAGGCCTGAGTCTCCGGCCAGATGCCTCTGAGGCGGTGCGCGGGGTGCGGTGAGCGCGCCCCGCGGACGCTGCTTCACCGCTTCGCTACCGTGGGGGGTCGCCTCGTGCCCGATCCGGGGGCGCGCCTCGAGGGTCGCGGCGCCTGGGTCCATCGGACACGCGATTGCTTCGACGCCGCGGTTGCCCGCGGCGGCTTCCAGCGGGCCCTGAAGGGCCCGCTGACCATCCCAAAGGACACCGTAGACTTCATCAGCACATGGCCAAGAAGCGCGTCCACGAGCTAGCCAAGCAGTACGACATGCCCGCCGCGGAGGTCATGAAGCGGCTGAACGACTATGGCCTCAACGTCAAGGCGTCCGCGTCGGCCGTCGACGAGGACGAGGCCGAGCGCGCGCTGACCGGCAAGCCGCCGCGGCAGTCGGCCAACGGCAAGCCGGAGGCCAAGCGCGCCCCGCAACAGACCGGCATGGGCTTCGACCGCCCGGCGTCGGAGACCGCGCGCCAGCGGCTGGAGGAGCGCCAGCGCCAGCAGGAGGCGCGCAGGCAGGAGCAGGCCAAGCCCAAGGCCAAGGCGAAGCCTCAGCCCGACGGTCAGCGGCAGGACGCGCCGCCGGCGGGCGACGGCGGCGGCGAGCGCCGCCAGCGTCCGACGCGCTCCTCGCTCCAGGGTGAGCGCGCCCCCGGTGCCGCCGGCGGCGTGCGGCGTGTCGTGATCGACTCGCAGGCTTCGCGCCGCGGGCCCGGTGGTCCGGGCGGCCCCGGTGGCGGCCCTCCGCGCCGTCCGCCGCGCCGTGGCGGTCGCCGGCGCCGTGGCACCTATGTGGAGCCGGCCGCGCAGGACGTCTCCACGCTCAAGGCCGACGTCATCCGCATCAACTCCGGCTCGACGGTCAAGGACGTCGCCGAATACCTCGGCGTCCCGGTCCCGGAGATCATCAAGAAGCTGATGAGCCTGGGCGAGATGGCGATGGTCACCCAGACCCTGGCCGACGACACGATCCAGATCCTCGCCGACGAGTTCGACAAGGAGATCGAGATCGTCCACGCCGCCGACGAGACGGCGGCCGAGCCCGAGTTCGAGGACTCCGACGAGGAGCTCGAGTCGCGCCCGCCGGTGGTGACGATCATGGGCCATGTCGACCACGGCAAGACCTCGCTGCTCGACGCCATCCGCGAGACCGAGGTCGCGGCCGGCGAGGCGGGCGGCATCACCCAGCACATCGGCGCCTACCAGGTCCACCAGAACGACAAGACGATCACCTTCCTCGACACGCCGGGCCACGAGGCGTTCACCGCCATGCGCGCCCGCGGAGCCCAATCGACGGACATCGCGGTGATCGTGGTGGCCGCCGACGACGGCGTGAAGCCGCAGACGCGCGAGGCCGTCGACCACGCCAAGGCCGCCGAGGTGCCGATCCTCGTCGCGGTCAACAAGATCGACAAGGAGGGCTCGCAGCCCGAGCGCGTGCGCCAGGAGATGACTCAGCTCGACCTCCAGCCGGAGGAGTGGGGCGGCGAGACGATGTTCGTCGACGTCTCGGCCAAGACCCACCAGGGGCTCGACGACCTGCTCGAGTCGATCCTGCTGCTCGCCGAGGTCGAGGAGCTCACGGCCAACCCGGACGCCGAGGCGTCGGGCGTGGTCATCGAGTCGCGCCTCGACCCGGGCCGTGGCGCCGTGGTCACCGTGCTCGTCCAGCGCGGCACCATGCACGTCGGCGACGCGCTGGTGGCCGGCGCCCACTGGGGCCGCGTCCGCGCCATGCACGACTACATGGGCAACCGCGTCAAGGAGGCCGTGCCGTCAGAGCCCGTCGAGGTGCTCGGCTTCGACTCCGTGCCGGAGGCCGGTGAGTTCGTGCGCGTGGTCGAGAACGACCGCCGCGCCCGCTCGATGGCCAGCGAGCGCGCCACGCGCCTCAAGCTCGAGCAGCAGGCGCGCCGCGGCGGCCGCAAGCGCTCGCTCGAGAGCATCTTCGACCAGGCCCGCGACGGCGAGATGATGGAGCTCAACCTCGTGCTGAAGGCCGACGTCTCCGGCTCGCTGGAGGCGTTCGAGGACGAGATCGCCAAGCTGCCGCAGGCCGAGGTCGAGGTCAACATCGTGCACTCTGGGGTCGGCGGCATCACCGAGTCCGACGTCAACCTGGCCGCGGCGTCCGACGCGGTGATCATCGGCTTCAACGTCCGGCCGGTCGGCGAGGCCGCCTCGCTGGCCGATCGCGAGGGCGTCGAGATCCGCACCTACTCGATCATCTACCGCGCGTTCGAGGACCTGCGCGACGCCATGCAGGGCATGCTCGCGCCGGAGGAGGTCGAGGAGACCGTCGGCGAGGTCGAGATACGCGCGATCTTCCGCGCCTCGCGGGTCGGCACGATCGCCGGCTCCTACGTGACCGACGGCAGGGTCACGCGCGGCGCCAAGGTGCGCCTGGTCCGCGACGGGGCGGTCGTCTACGACGGCACGATCGCGTCGCTGCGGCGCGGCCCCGAGGACGTCCGCGAGGTGGCCGCAGGGTTCGAGTGCGGGATCGTGCTCCAGAACTACTCCGACATCAAGGAAGGCGACCAGCTCGAGGTCTACGAGACCCGCCAGGTCGAGCGGACCTTGTCCTAGGGCGTGTCCGACGAACCCGCGTTCGTCGTGCTCATGCGCGTCCACCTGCACTTCCCGGACGTCGCGTCGCTCAAGGGCAAGCGCGCCGAGCTCAACCGCGTGAAGGCGCGGCTGCGGGAGCGCTGCGGCGCCACCGTCGCCGAGGTCGCGCATCACGATGCGTGGCAACGTGCGACGCTTGCGGTAGCGCTTACGGCCGGCTCGCCGGGCCGCTGCACGGAGGCTGCGGACAACGTTCAACGTATGTTGGACGCCCGGTTTCCACAAGGGGTGCGGGTCGAGCGGCGTGTTGCGTCATGGGAAGACTTGGAGTCACTACGATGACCGGCGGCCGGATGCGGCGCGTGGACGAGGCCATGAGGGAGGTCCTGTCCGGTGTGATCACGTCTGAGCTGAAGGATCCACGGGTCGGATTCGTCACGGTGACATCAGTCAAGACATCCCCAGACCTGCGCCAGGCGCGGGTATACGTGTCCGTCCTGGGCGGCGGAGCGGTGCGCCGGCGCACGCTCGACGGCCTGCGGTCGGCGCACGGCTACCTGCAGCGGCGGGTGGCCGACGAGCTGCACCTCAAGCACACGCCGACGCTCGACTTCGTGTACGACGACACCCTCGACCGCGCGGAGCGGATCGAGGAGCTGCTCGAGCGCGAGGCCGAGGACGTGGTTCCCCCGGGAAACACCCCTGGCCGGGGGAACCATTAGTGTCCGACAACGGAGCCCGACCCACCCGCGACCAGGCGCTCGCGACCCTGCGCGACCAGGACAAGTTCCTGCTCACCACGCACGAGCGACCCGACGGCGACGCGGTCGGCTCGCTGGCCGCCATGCAGCACATCCTGACCGCGCTCGGCAAGGACTCGGTGGCGTTCCTGCCCGCCGACGAGTTCCCGCTGCCGTACGAGTACCGGTTCATCCGGCTCGAGGGGCTGGTCACCCAGCCGCCGGCCGACCTTTCCGAGCGGATCATGGTGTTCCTGGACTGCGGCAACATCGCGCGCACGCCGGCGGCCGCCCTCGAGCGCTCGGGCCGGTGCATCCTCAACATCGACCACCACCACGACAACACGCGGTTCGGGACTCTGAATCACGTGGACCCGCACGCCTCGTGCACGGCGGAGATGGTGTGGGACCTCGCGAAGGGGCTCGGCGTGGAGGTCACGCAGCCGATCGCCGAGGCGCTGTACGTGGGCGTGGTGACCGACACCGGGCGCTTCATGTACGAGAACACGGGCTCGCGCGCGCACGAGATGGCGGCTGAGCTGATCGACGGCGGGATCGACGTGCACGCGATCTACCGTCGCCTGTACGAGGGGATCCCGCAGGGCAAGCTCGAGCTGCTGGCGCGCGGGCTGTCGAACGTCCAGCGCTACGACGGCGGGCTGCTGACCGTGACCCACCTCACGCTCGACGACTACCGGCTCACCGGCGCCGACGAGAGCTACTCGGAGGGTGTGGTCGACCATCTGCGCTCGGTCGAGGGGACGGCTGTGGCCGGCCTGGTGCGCGACCTGCTGGGCGACGGCGCCACGCCGAAGCGCAAGGTCTCGCTGCGCGCGACCGACGACCGCGTCGACGTTTCCGCGATCGCGCGGGCGGCGGGGGGCGGCGGCCACCGGCGGGCGGCCGGCTTCTCGACCGACATGGACTTCCCGGCGCTGGTCGAGTTCCTGCGCGGCGCGCTGTCCGAGCAGTTGTAGGGTGGCTGACGGCGTCATCCTCGTCGACAAGCCCGCGGGGGTGACGTCGCACGACGTGGTGGCTTCCCAGCGCCGTCGCCTGTCCTCGAAGGTCGGACACGCGGGAACCCTCGATCCCTTCGCGACGGGGCTGCTGCTGGTGCTCGTCGGCCGAGCGACGCGCGCGCAGCGGTTTCTCATGGCCCTGCCCAAACGCTACGAGACGGTGGCGCGGCTGGGCCATGTGTCCACCACCGGCGACGTCGAGGGCGAGATCGCGGCCGGTCGCATGCCGTCACTCGAGGCCCTGCCGACCGGCACGATCCGCCAGCGCCCGCCCGCGTACTCGGCGGTCAAGGTCGGGGGCAGGCGGGCGTACGCCCTCGCGCGGCGGGGCGAGGCCGTGGAGCTCGCTGAACGCTCGGTGCACGTCTCGCGGTTCGCGCTGCTGTGGCGGGACGGCGAGCGCGCGGGGTTCGAGATCGAGTGCTCGTCGGGGACGTACGTGCGGTCACTGATCGCCGACCTCGGTGACGCGTACTGCCTCGAGCTGCGGCGGACGGGGATCGGGCCGTTCGAGGTGGGTGATGCCGACCCGGAGCGGATGGTGCCCCTCGACGAGGCTTTGCGGTTCCTGCCGGCCGTCGAGCTGGCCGGTGACGCCGCGCGGCGCGCAGGCCACGGGGTGGCGGTCGAAGCGGGCGCCCCTGCACTCCACGGGGTGGCGGTGGAAGCGGGCGCCTGCACTCCACGGCGTCGTCCGCCTGCGCGACGACGCGGGCCTGATCGCGCTTGCCGAGCCGCGGCCGGGCGGCCTGCTCAAGCCCGTCGTAGGCTTCCGCGGCTGATGGATGTCACCTGGCTCCCCGACGCCGCGCGGCGGCCGCGCCATCTCGCCGTGGGCGAGTTCGACGGCGTGCACCTCGGCCACCGCGAGGTGATCCGCGGCGCCGACACGGTGCTGACCTTCGAGCCGCACCCGCGCACGGTGGTGGCGCCGGACAGCGCGCCGAAGCTGCTGACGTCGCTCGAGATCAAGGCCGACCTGATCGCCGGCCTCGGGGTCGACGAGCTCGTGGTGATCCCGTTCGACGGCGCGCGCATGGCCCAGACCGCGCAGGAGTTCATCGACCAGGAGCTGGCCGGCCGGCTCGGCGCCGAGCGCGTGTCGGTCGGCGAGAACTTCCGCTTCGGCAATCGCGCTCGTGGCGACGCGGCGCTGCTGCGCGAGCAGCGCGCGTTCGAGACGCGGGTCGTCGAGCTGGTCGAGCTCGACGGGGAGATCATCTCCTCGACGCATATCCGCGGGCTGGTGGCGGCGGGTGACGTCGCCGCCGCGGCGCGTTTCCTGGGAGCGCCGTTCCAGATGCGCGGCACGATCGCGCACGGCGACAAGCGCGGCCGCTCGCTCGGGTTCCCGACGGCGAACCTGGTGCCCGACCCGCGGCTGGTGGTCCCCGACCATGGGATCTATGCGTGCCGCGCCACGATCGACGGCTCGGCCTTCGTCGCGGCCGTGAACGTCGGCGTGCGGCCGACGTTCAAGACCGGTCGCGGGCTGTTGGTCGAGGCCTTCCTGCTCGACTTCGAGGGCGACATCTACGGTCGCGGGATGCGGCTCGACTTCGTGGAGCGGCTGCGCGGCGAGCGCCGGTTCGACAGCGTCGAAGCCCTGGTCGAGCAGATGGGCGCCGACGTGGAGGAGACGCGCCGGATCGCGGGCTAGGTCGCGCGCGAGAATGGTCGCGTGATCGACGGCGAGCCCGGGACGGCGTTCGAGGACGAGGTGCTCGTCCGGCGCCGGCGGTGGGCGAGCGACGAGACCGGCTTCGCGGTGCTGGACGCCGACCGCGACGGCGACGAGGTCGTGCTGGTGGGCGCGATCGCGCACCTCGAGGAGCGCGAGCGGGTCCGGATCAGCGGGGTATGGCAGGACGACCGGCGGTTCGGCATGCAGGTCAAGGTGGCGATCGCAGAGCCGCTCGCGCCGTCCGGCGCGGACGCGCTGATCGCGTACCTGAGGCGCGTCAAGCACGTGGGCGGGATCCGCGCGGCGCGGCTGCTCGAGCGCCACGGAGACCGCGTGCTCGACGAGATCGACCGCGATCCGCATGCCGCGTTCGTGGCGGTCGGCCTCAGCAGGCGGCGGGCGGGCGAGGCGGTCGGGTCGTGGAGCGCGCTGCGCTCCACACGCCAGCTGCATCTGCTGCTCGCGCCGCACGGGCTCGCGTGGCTGGTGCCGCGGATCGCCAAGCACTACGGCGACGGCGCGCACGAGGTCGTCCGCGGCCGGCCGTACGAGCTCACGAGCGTGTTCGGGGTCGGCTTCCACACGGCCGACCGGATCGCCCGCGCGGGTGGCGTGGCGGCCGATTCCGCCGCCCGGACGCGCGCACGGGTGGTGCACGTGCTCGCCGAGGCGGAGAAGGACGGCTCGACCTGCCTGCCTGTGGGTGAGCTCGCCGCGAAGGCCGCGCTGCTCGGCGGCCCGCCCCCGGGGTCCTCTGTGCTGCGCGAGATGACCGCCGCCGGCGAGCTGGTGCTCGAAGTGGATGGCTCGGACCAGGTCTGGGCGTACCGCCCGCAGACGGCGGCGCTGGAGGCCGAGCTCGCGCAGAAGGTGCGGCGGCTGCGTGGCGCGAAGCCGCGCCTGTCGATGCCGGCTCGCGCCGCCGCTGCCGACCTCGTGCCGGCGCCCGAGCAGTGGGCGGCGGTGCGCGCCGCGTTCGGCTCCCGGCTCTCGATCGTCACCGGCGGACCCGGCACCGGCAAGACCGCGACGATCCGGCTGATCTGCGCCGCGGCGGCCGAGCAGGCCGCGTCGATCATGCTCGTGGCGCCGACCGGCCGCGCCGCCCGCCGGATGGCGGAGTCGACCGGGCGCGAGGCCTCCACCATCCACAGCGCGCTGGGGTGGGTGCCCGACCAGGGGCCGACGGTCGACGAGCTGGAGGCCGACCTCCTGATCGTCGACGAGACCTCGATGGCCAATCTCGAGCTCCTCGTGACGCTCCTGCGGGCGGTGGGGCGGCGGACGCACGTCGTGCTCGTCGGAGACGCCGACCAGCTTGCCCCGGTCGGCGCCGGCAAGCCGTTCGCCGAGCTGGTGGAGAGCGGGGTCGTGCCGGGCGCCCGGCTCACGCACATCTTCCGCCAGGCCGCCGGGAGCATGATCGTGCGCGGCGCCCACGCAGTGCGGCACGGCGACGCTCCCTCGTTCGCGGGGGAGCCGGGCCTGACCCGTGACCTCTTCCTGATCGAGCGCTCCGATCCCGGTGCCGCACTCGACGAGGTCGTCTCGCTGGTCGGCGAGCGGCTCCCGCGCCACTACGGCGTCGATCCGCTCACGGACATCCAGGTCTTCGCGCCGGTGTACAAGGGCGCGCTCGGCATCGACGCGCTGAACGCCCGGCTGCGCCAGGCGCTGAATCCCGGCGGGCGGGAGGTGGCCGCCGGACGGCTGCGGATCGGCGACAAGCTGATGCTGTCCGGCCGCAACCTGCACGAGCTCGGCCTGATGAACGGCACGCTTCTGCGGCTGCTCGACGAGAACGACGAGCACCTGCTGGTGGACGCGGAAGGCGCCGTGATCGCGCTCCCGGAGGACGAGGCACCCCGACTGCAGCTCGCGTACGCGTGCTCGATCCACAAGGGCCAGGGCATCGAGCTGCCGATCGCGATCGTGATCGCCCACCCGGCAGCGGGCGCGCGCTTCCTGCGCCGAGAGCTGCTCTACACGGCGATGACCCGCGCCCGCACCGCCACGGTCATCGTCGGGCGCAGGAGCGTGGTGGCCGACGCGGCCGCCACGCCGGACACCTCCCGCCGGCATTCGCGGCTGACGGCGCGGCTGTCGTGAGTTGTCGGGCGCTGCTCGGCTGCCACCCGCTCGTCGTCTGTCATCTGCGAACACATGTTCGAATCGTACGTATCTGACCGGACGGCAAAGGCGCACTGCGGAGGGCGCTCCCTGCTACCCTGCCTCGCCGCAGATGACCGCGATCACCGCAGAAAAGAAGCGCGAGCTCGTCCAGAAGTTCGGCAAGGGCGAGAACGACACCGGCGCCACCGAGGTGCAGATCGCGCTGCTCACCTCGCGCATCAACCACCTCACCGAGCATCTGCGCGAGCACAAGCACGACCACCACTCGCGCCGCGGGCTGCTGATGCTGGTCGGCCGCCGCCGCCGGTTCCTCAACTACCTGCAGAAGAAGGATCTCGAGGGCTACCGCTCGCTGATCCGCGAGCTCGGCCTCCGCCGGTAGTGGCCATCGCCGCCGGCGAGCCGGCGCCGGAGTTCTCGCTGGCCCGCGCCGACGGCCCACCGTTCACGCGTCAGGACCTGCTCGGCCGGACGACGGTCTTGGTCTTCTATCCGTTCGCGTTCTCGCCGGTCTGCACCGACCAGCTGGGCGTGTACAACGAGCTGCTCGACGAGTTCGCCGCCCGCGGCGCGACGCTGTACGGCGTGTCGTGCGACGCCACGTACTCACAGACGGCGTTCCGCGACCAGCTCGGGATCGCGATCGAGCAGCTGTCGGACTTCGAGCCCAAGGGCGCCGCCTGCCGGGCGTTCGATGTCCTGCACCCAGACGGCTTTCCGCAGCGGGCGCTGGTGATCGTCGGGCCCGACGGCGTGGTCAAATCGAGCTACCAGGCGCCGTCCCCGAGCGAGCTTCCCGGCGCGAACCTGATCTTCGACGCGCTCTGACCGATCGCCCGACGCCGGATCGACCCCCGACCGTCGTGACCGACCTCCGTTCCGCCCCGCTGCCGCCGCTCTCGCCCGACGATCACGCGCGGGGACCGGAGGACGCTCCGCTGGCGATCGTCTACGGCGACTACGAGTGCCCGTTCTGCGCGCAGCTCGAGCTGCGGCTGCGGACGCAGCCGCTGCGGATCGCGTTCCGGCACTTTCCCGTCCGGGCCAGCCACCCGCGGGCGCAGGCCGCCGCCCACGCCGCCGAGGCGGCCGCCGCCCAGGGCGCCTTCTGGCCGATGCACGACTCGCTGTTCGACGACCAGGGCCGGCTCGAGGACCCGCACCTGTGGGCGCGCGCCGAGGCCCTCGGCCTCGACCTCGAGCGCTTCGACGCCGAACGACGGTCGCAGCGCGTCGCCGATCGCGTCAGCGCCCACTTCCGAGGCGGCGTCCGCGCCGGCGTCGTCACGACCCCGACGCTCTTCCGCGACGGTCGGCCATACTCGGGGCGAACCGCCGTCCAGCTGTTCGCGTACACCGTGTGACCGTGGCGAACGACGCCCAGCTGATGGAGCGCCTGCGGGCCGACGCGACGGGCGAGGCCCTTCGCGAGCTCTACCGCGCCTACGCGGGTGAGCTGCTCGGCTTTGCGCTGAACGCGCTCGGTGAGCGGGGCGCGGCCGAGGAGATCGTGCAGGAGGTGTTCACCCGCGCCTGGCGGCATGCCGACCGGTACGACCCGGCGCGCGGGAGCGTCCGCACCTGGCTGTACCAGATCACCCGCCACGCGATCATCGACATGCGGCGCCGCGCGTCGGCGCGCCCAGCCCTGGCGGGCAGCGACTCGCTGTTCGAGACCGCCGCCCCCGGCGACTCGATCGAGCAGGCGATGCTCGGCTGGCAGGTCGCCGCCGCGCTCGAGCGGCTGACCCCGGAGCACCGCCAGATGATCCGCCTCGCGCACTTCCAGGGGTTGTCGGTGCGCGAGATCTCCGAGCGGTGCGAGCTGCCGATCGGAACCGTCAAGAGCAGGACCTGGTACGCGCTACGCTCGCTGAGGCTCGCGCTGGAAGAGATGGGGGTTGTGCCGTGAGCTGTGAGCAACTGCGTCCGGCGATCGGCGCCTACGTCCTCGGCGGGCTCGAGCCGGACGAGGCCGCGGCCGTGCGCCGCCACCTGGAGACCTGCCCCGAGTGCGCGGCCGAGCACGACGCGCTCGCGCCGATGCCGGGCCTGCTCTCGCTGGCCGGTGGCGCCGAGAAGGCGACGGCCGAGCCGCTGTCGCCGGCCTTCGAGGAGCGGCTGCTCGACGCCTACGCGCGCGACAAGGCGACCCGGCCGCGGCGCCGGCTCCGCTGGCGCATGCCGCGGCCCCGCTGGCTGGCGGTCGGCGCCCTCGGCGCGGCCGCGGCCGCGGCTGCGATCGCCTTCGCGGTGACCGGCGAGGAGGAGGAGCCCGCACGGCGCTACCAGGTCTCGTTCGAGAACGTCAGCGGCCCGCAGGCGGCGAGCGCCCGAGCGAACCTCGAGAGCGACGACGAGGGCACCGAGATCCACCTCTGGGTGCGCGGCCTCCCGGCGAAGAACGCCGTCTACGAGGTCCTGTGCGATGCCGAGGAGTGGACGGCGACCGCCGGCACGTTCCGGACCGACGCGCAGGGCCGCGGATACGTCGTGCTGACCACCGCGCTGCGCCAGGGCGAGTACAACGCGATCCGGATCGTCCGCCGCAGCCACCGCAAGGACGGCCGCCCCTACAAGCGCAACGTCCTCACCGCGCGCCTCTCCTGAACCCAGCGCGCCAGAGCCGCGTACCTCCTGACGCGATGTCGATCACGAGGAGCTGAACATGCGGCGCATCACCTGGGTCCTCGCGCTCCTGCTCTCGGCAGGCGTGCTGCTCGCGGCGGGCTGCGGGGACGACGAGGACGAAGGCGGTGGCGGCGGTGCCGCGTCGACGCCGGAGGCCACGGAAACCGCCACCCAGGAGTCCTCCGGCGGGGGAGAGGCGCTCACGCTGACCGCCGATCCGGGCGGGTCGATCTCGTGGGAGCCGGGCGAGCTGTCCGCCCAGGCCGGCAGCGTCACCGTCAAGCTCGTCAACGAGTCCGACACCCCGCACGCGGTCGAGGTCGAGGGCAACGGCGTCGAGGAGGAGAGCGAGACCGTCACCGGCGGCGAGACGGAGCTGACGGTGGACCTCGAGGCCGGCGAGTACACCTTCTACTGCCCGGTCGGCCAGCACCGCGAGAACGGCATGGAGGGCACGCTCACCGTCGAATAGCGGTCAGCGCACCCCGATCTGCAGCGACTCGAGCAGGGGGGCGGCGGCCTTCTCGACCGCCGCCAGGTCGCCCGCGCTGTGAGTATCGACAGGCGATCACGAGGGGCTGTGGCTCGGTGCGCAGGACCGTCATCTGGATCAGCGCGCCGTCCGGCCAGTCGAGGCCCCGGGCGATCAAGGCGCAGGTGCACGTGACCTGCCAGCGCGGCGGCACCACGGGTCCAGGTGCGCCGGGCGGTCGAACTCGGGCCGCGATCGGAACCGCTCGCCGGGCACGTCCGCGACGGTCACCGGCCGGCGCCGGCCCGACCCGAGGTCGGGATGCGTCGCTCAGCCAGGCGTGCAGGTCCGTCGGCGCCGACGTGCGGCTGGCCTCGAGCCCGCGGACCGAGGGGTCGGCGACCTCGCTGATCCGGAGGAATACGAGCTGCCGGATCCGCGGCGGCGCTCGCGGCCGGGCTCGCCGCGCTTGACGCGCACGAGCATCAGCACGTCGGACAGCGTCGGTGACCACGGCGCATCCACTCGTCGTCGCGCCACCACGAACGACAGCCTCGGCACGAAGTACGCTGGTCACGTACCGCACGTCCGGCGTCAGGGTGCCGCCGAACAGCGGCCGCGCGTCGGGCGTCGGCGTCACCGCTGGGCGGTCGGTGTCATCGATCGGCCGCGTGTTGAGCGCCGCGGCCGCCAGCACGAGCGCGAGCGCCATCACCGCTGCCACGGCGACGGCCACCACGAAGCGCGGGCTCGGGCTCCCGAGCCGCGGCACGCGGCGCGCCTGCTCGCGCTCGGCGGCGTCCACCAGCTCCTGGCGCAGCTCGGCGACGAAGCTCATCTCCGCGCCCCCATGCGGCTCCGCAGCGCCCCGAGCCCGCGGCTCACGCGCTTGCGCACGACCGCCTCCGAGGTGTCCGAGGAGACCGCGATCTCGCTGTATCCGCGGTCCTCCAGAACGTGCGCGCGGACCGCCTCGCGCTGGTCGGCCGGGAGCTCGTCGATCAGCTGCCAGGCGGCGTCGCGGCCGAGCATGGTGATCAGGTCGGCGTCCTCCTCGGCGACCGCCACGCGCTCCATGCCGAGCCGCCGCCGCATGCGGTCCTCGGCGGCACCCCGGCGGCGGTAGTCGGCCAGCTTGTGCTGGGCGATGCCGAACAGCCACGCCACCGCCGGCGTGCTCGCCCGCCGGAACCGGCGGCGCGCCACCAGGGCGGCGGCGAACGTCTCCCCGGTGAGATCGGCGGCGACCTCGGGATCGTGGACTCGGCGTGCGAAGTAACCCAGCAGCATGTCGACGTAGCGGTCGTAGAACCGACCGAAGTCCTCGGGATCGCCCGAGAGGAGGAGGTCCTCATCGTTTGTCATTGAGTTCCTCCTGCCAACCCTCGCACGAACGGCGGCGAGTGTGACAAATCGGCCGCGTGGTGAGAGAGTCGTCCCATGAGCCGAGTCGCGATCCTCGGGGGCGGCGTCGCCGGCCTCACCGCCGCGCACGAGCTGGCCGAGCGCGGCTTCGAGGTCGTTGTCCTCGAGGCGCGCGACATCCCCGGCGGCAAGGCGCGCAGCCTGCCGGTCCCGGACTCCGGCACCGGCGACCGCAAAGACCTGCCGGCCGAGCACGGCTTCCGCTTCTTCCCCGGCTTCTATCAGCACGTGCCGGACACGATGAGGCGGATACCGCACGGCAGCGGGACCGTGCTCGACAACCTCACCCACGCCACCCGCGTCCTGTTCGCGCAGGCGGGCGGGAAGAACGAGCTGGTGACCGCGGCGCACCTGCCGCAGTCGCTCGACGACCTCGCGCTCGTGAGCCGCTTCCTGTTCGAGCTCGTGACCCGGCTCGGGATCCCGCCGCAGGAGCACGCCGTGCTGGTCGAGCGGATGATGACCCTGCTCACGAGCTGCGACGAGCGTCGCTACGAGCAGTGGGAGGAGGTCGGCTGGTGGGACTTCATCGGCGCCGAGCGGCGCTCGAAGGCGTTCCAGAAGTGGGTGGGTGAGGGGCTCACCCGCACGCTCGTGGCGGCCCGCGGGCGGGAGATCAGCTCCCGCACCGGCGGGCTGATCCTCGCCCAGATCGTCTTCGACCTCACGCGCGCCGGCGGCCGCGCCGACCGCGTGCTCGACGCCCCGACCAACGACGCGTGGATCGACCCGTGGGTCGCCCACCTCGAGACCCTCGGCGTCGAGCTGCGGCTCGATTCCCCGGTCGAGGGCCTGACGATCTCGAACGGCCGCATCGCCGGCGTCACGACGCCCGCGGGCACCGTCACCGCCGACCACTACGTGGCCGCGCTCCCGGTCGAGATCATGCGCCAGCTCGCGGGCCCGCCGCTGCGCGCCCTCGACCCGGCGTTCGCGAAGCTCGACCGGCTCGTCACGCGGTGGATGAACGGCATCCTCTTCTACCTCGACCGCGACGTGCCGCTCGAGCACGGCCACGCGATCTACATCGACTCCGAGTGGGCGCTGACCTCGATCTCGCAGGCCCAGTTCTGGAAGGAGGTCGACCTCGCGCGCTACGGCGACGGACGCGTCAAGGGCATCCTCTCGATCGACGTCTCGGACTGGGAGACGGCCAGCCGCCGGACCGGCAAGATCGCCATGCGCTGCTCGCGCGAGGAGATCCGCGCCGAGGTCTGGGCCCAGCTCGCCGACCACCTCAACGACGGCCCCGACCCCGTGCTCGACGAGCGGCACATCCTCGCCTGGTTCCTCGACCCCGCGATCACGTTCCCGAACCCGACCCAGGCCGCCAACCTCGAGCCGCTGCTCATCAACACCGCCGGCTCGTGGGCCGACCGCCCCGGGGTCACGACGCGGATCCCCAACCTGCTGCTGGCGGCCGACTACGTGCGCACCAACACCGACCTCGCGACGATGGAGGCCGCCAACGAGGCGGCGCGCCGCGCGGTCAACGCGATCCTCGACCGCACCGGCTCTGCGGCCGACCGGTGTGACATCTACACGCTGCCCGAGCCCGCCGTGCTGCGCCCGGCGCGCAAGCTCGACGAGCTGCGCTGGCGCCTCGGCCACCGCCCGGCGAAGCCGCGGCTGCAGGTGACCGACGACGGTGGTCTGAAACCCGAAGGGCTCGTCTCGCGGGCGTTGCTCGGGCTCGGCTCGCTCACACGGAGGCTGGGTCGCTGACGCGGTCCAGGCCCGCCTCGCGGCAACCCTCCTCGAGCGCGCGCAGGCCGAACGCCTGCACCGGCCCCAGCGCCCCCGTGCCGTCCACGCCGTGCCCGGCGGCGCGGCGCGCGGCCCAGGCGAGGATCCCGGCGGTGAGCGCGTACGGCTCGCTGCCCGACAGGTGCACCTCGGCGAGCCGGCTGCCGCCGGCGTCGTAGGCCTCGCCGACGATCCACGAGATCCCCGACCCCGGCTGGTCGGGGCCGCTGCCGCCGACCTCGGCCAGGCGGTCGCCCACGGCCTTCAGCGCTCCGCGCACGCCGGGCAGGCGCAGCGCGACCGAGCCCGCCAGGCTGCCCGCCTGCAGCGGGCGCGCGAGGGCGGGGAACCAGCCGAGATAGACGTTCACCTCGGTCAGCCCGGGGTGGGCGGGCGGAAGCGTGAAGTGCTCGGCGCCGCCGACCGAGATCGCGTCGCGGTCCTTGCCCTTGGCGCGGAACGAGCGCACGCGGTCGGCGATCCGCGCCGTCCGCACCGTTCCTGCCCGGAACGCGTGGCCGTCCTCGAGCATGATCCCGACCGCCGAGCGCCGCGTCCCGGCGCTGATCCCGGCGCCGAACGCGTAGTAGCCGACGTCCACCCGGGTGGCCGCGGGGCCCGCCTGCTCCAGCGCGAGCGCCCCCGCCAGCGCCCCCGGCACGAAGTCGTAGCCCATCGCGGTCAGCAGCGCCGCGCCCGCCCGCTCGGCGGGCGGCCCGAACTCCTCGAAGATGCGGCGGATGAACGGGGGCTCGCCGGTCGAGTCGATGTAGACGCCCTTGGCCGCGATCGCCGCCCGCACCGCCGCCTCGCCCCACTTGGCGAACGGACCGACCGTGCTCACCAGCACGTCGCCCGGCTCGAGCAGCGCGAACACCGAGTTCTGGCGCAGGGCGTCGGCCACCCGCCACTCGAGCCCGAGCCGCTCGGCCAGCTCGCGCACGGACGCCTCCGAGCGCCCGGCGAGCATCGCCGCGGCCCCCTCGGCGGCGAGCCGCTCGGCCAGGAGGCGACCGGTGAAGCCGGTCGCACCGAAGAGAACAATGCGATGTGTCACGAGCGCCTACTACCATGGCAGGCAACCACTACCGAAGCGTCAGAGAATGCAGAGGGCCCGCCTACCGAAGGGCGGGCGCAAGAAAGGGACATATGCCAGAAGTTCACCGGGTCTCCGTAGAGATCGGCGGAACCGAGATCTCGTTCGAGACCGGATGGATGGCCAAGCAGGCCTCCGGGGCCGTGGTCGTCAGGGCAGGCGACACGGTCGTTCTCAACACGGCGACGGCAGGCAACCTGCGCGACGTCGACTTCCTGCCCCTGACCGTCGACGTCGAGGAGCGCATGTACGCCGCGGGCAAGATCCCCGGCTCGTTCTTCAAGCGCGAGGGCCGCGCCGGCGAGAAGGCGACGCTGATCGCGCGCATGATCGACCGCCCGCTGCGGCCGCTGTTCCCCAAGGGCTGGCGGCGCGAGACGCAGCTCGTGGGCATGCCGCTGTCCGTCGACCAGGTGCACGCCTACGACGTGCTCGCCATGAACGGCGCGTCCGCCGCCGTCGTCCATCTCCGACATCCCGTTCCCGAGCCCGGTCGGGGCCGTGCGGATCGGCAAGGACGAGGAGGGCAACTTCCTCATCAACCCGACCGAGGAGCAACTCCTCGTGTCCGACCTCGACCTCGTCGTGTCGGGCACCGACGAGGCGATCCTGATGGTCGAGGCCGGCGCCAACGAGATCCCCGAGGCCGAGATCCTCGACGCGCTCGACATCGCACACAGCGCGATCCGCAAGCTCGTCGCCGCGCAGCGCGAGCTGGCCGAGAAGGCCGGCAAGCCCAAGCTGGAGGTCGACGTCCCGAAGCCGGACGAGGACCTCTTGCGCCAGATCGCGGAGTCGCACGGCGCCGCGCTCGACGCCGCCACCCAGGTGGAGGACAAGCTCCAGCGCCAGGAGGCCACCAAGGCAGTCGAGGAGGAGGTCCTGGTGCGCTACTCCGGCGACCCCGCCTCCGAGACCTACGCCGAGTACCGCCAGCGCGCGCAGCTCGCGTTCGACGCGCTCGAGAAGAAGCTCATCCGCGAGCGGATCGCGGTCCACAAGAAGCGCCCGGACGGCCGCCAGCCGGACGAGATCCGGCCGATCGACGTCCAGGTCAAGCCGCTGCCGCGCACGCACGGCTCGGCGCTGTTCACGCGCGGCCAGACGCAGGCGCTGTCCGTGGTCGCGCTCGGCACCACGCGCGAGGAGATGCGGCTCGACAACCTCGGGCTGGAGACCGCCAAGCGCTACTTCCACCACTACAACTTCCCGCCGTTCTCGGTCGGCGAGGCCGGCTTCATGCGGGGCCCCAAGCGCCGCGACATCGGCCATGGCGCGCTCGCCGAGCGCGCCCTGGTGCCGATGATCCCGGACCAGGAGCACTTCCCGTACACGATCCGCGTCGTCTCCGACATCCTCGAGTCCAACGGCTCGTCGTCGATGGCCTCGGTGTGCGGCTCGACGCTGTCGCTGATGGACGCCGGTGTGCCGATCAAGTCCCCGGTGGCGGGCATCGCGATGGGCCTGATCAAGGAGGGCGACGACTACGTCGTGCTGTCCGACATCGCGGGCGTGGAGGACCACCTCGGCGACATGGACTTCAAGGTCGCCGGCACCTCGCGCGGCATCACCGCGCTCCAGATGGACATCAAGATCACGGGCGTCACCTTCGAGATCCTGCGCGACGCCCTCCGCCAGGCCAAGGACGGTCGCGAGTTCATCCTCGGCAAGATGGCCGACGCGATCGGCGAGCCGCGCACCGAGCTGTCCGAGTTCGCGCCGCGCATCTCGGCGGTCAAGATCGACCCCGACAAGATCGGCCTGCTGATCGGCAAGGGCGGCGAGACGATCCGCTCGCTGCAGGAGGAGTACGAGTCGCAGATCGACGTCGACGACGAGGGCAACGTGCGCGTGTACGCGCAGACCGGTGCCCAGGGCGACGCGCTCGTCGACCGGATCCGCTCGATGACCAAGGAGGTCGAGGTCGGCGACGAGTTCGTGGGCGCGAAGGTGGTCAAGACCACCACGTTCGGCGCCTTCGTCGAGCTCGCCAAGGGCACCGACGGCCTGCTGCACATCTCCAACGTGTCGCCCGGCGAGCGCGTCGGGACGGTCGAGGAGGTGCTCAACAAGGGCGACGAGATCACGGTCCGCGTCGTCGAGGTCGACCGCGAGCGCGGCCGCATCGGCCTGCGCCTGGCCGAGGACCCCGACATCGCCGGCAAGACCAAGGAGGAGCTGGCCACGGTCGGCTCCGGCGGCGGCGACGGGGGCGAGCGGCGCGACCGTGGCGGCCGGGGCCGCGGCGACCGGCGCAACGGCCGCGGGCGCGATCGCGATCGCGACCGGTCGCGCGGCGACCGCGACCCCGAGCGGGGCTAGCGGGCTGCCCACCCACCGGATCACGGAGCTGCCTTCAGGGCTGCGGATCGCGACCGAGGCGATGCCCTCGGTCCGGTCCGCGGCCCTCGGCTTCTTCGTGGGCACCGGCTCGCGCGGCGAGGCGGTGGAGGAGGCCGGGCTCTCGCACTTCCTCGAGCACCTGCTGTTCCGCGGCACCGACCGCTACCAGTCGGCCGAGATCGACCAGCTGTTCGACGCCATGGGCGCCGAGCTGAACGCCGGCACCGACAAGGAGAGCACCACGGTGTACGCGCGGATGCTCGACCAGCACCTCCCGCGCGCGTTCGACGTGATCGCCGACATGGTGTGGAGGCCCGCGTTCCGGGACGTCGACCCCGAGCGCGAGGTCGTGCTCGAAGAGATCGCGATGTACGAGGACGACCCGCAGGACACGGTGTTCGACGTGCTCGGCGAGGCGGTGTTCGGCGGCCATCCGCTCGGGCGCCCGATCATCGGCCGCGCGCCGGTGATCCGAGAGACGCCGGTCGAGCGGATCGCGGCGTTCCATGCCGTCCGCTACGTGCCCGGGTCCGTGGTCGTGGCCGCCGCCGGGTCGGTCGACCACGACCAGATCGCAGAGCTGGCCGAGGCCACGCTCGGCGGCGCCGCCGCCGAGTCCGCGCCCGCGATCGAGCCCGCGCCCGCCGACCCGGCGCCCACCGTGCGCTTCCAGCGCAAGGACACCGAGCAGTGCCACGTCTGCCTCGGCGCCGTCGGGCTCCCGCGCGGCGACGACCGGCGCTTCGCCTCGCGCGTGCTCGACGCGATCTTCGGAGGGCTCTCCTCCTCGCGGCTGTTCCAGGCCGTGCGGGAGGAGCGCGGTCTGGCGTACTCGGTCTACTCGTTCGCGGGCCAGTACGCCGACATCGGCCAGATCGGCCTGTACGTCGGCACGCGGCCGGACAAGGTCGGCGAGGCGATGGAGGTCGTGGCCGGCGAGCTCGGCCACCTGCGCGAGCAGCCGGCCACCGAGCAGGAGCTCGAGCGCGCGCGCGAGAACGTCAAGGCGCGCGTGGTGCTGGGGATGGAGTCGACCGGAGCGCGCATGAACCGGCTCGGCGCCTCGCTGCTGTACGGGCTGCCACTGCTGGAGACCGACGAGGTGATGGCGCGCTTCGACGCCGTGACGCTGGACGACCTGCGCGAGCTCACCGACGAGCTGTGGGCGCCCGACCGGCTGTCGGCGGCCGGCATCGGCCCCGACGCGCAGGCGTTCCGGGCGGCGGTCGACGACGTCTGCCCGGGAGCGAGCGTCACGGCATGATCCGTGTGGCGGTGGCCGGCGCCGCCGGCCGCATGGGCCAGATGGTGTGCGCGGCGGTCGACGCCGCCGACGGAATGGAGCTGACCGGCCGCGCCGATCCGGTCCTCGAGGTGGCGGTCGCCGAGGTTCTGGGCGGCGCCGACGTGCTGGTCGACTTCACGCGCCCCGACACCGCGCTCGAAAACGCGCGCTCCGCACTGGAGGCCGGCGTGCACGTCGTGGTCGGCACCTCGGGGTTCGACCTGGACGGGCTCCGCGAGGCGGCGCGCGCGTCGCAGGCGAACGCCTTCTTCGCGCCCAACTTCGCGATCGGCGCGGTGCTGATGATGCGGTTCGCGGTCGAGGCCTCGCGTCTGATGGACCGGGCGGAGATCATCGAGCTGCACCATCCCGCCAAGCTCGACTCGCCGTCCGGCACCGCGGCGCGCACGGCCGAGCTGATGGACGGCGCGGTGCCGATCCACTCCGTGCGGCTGCCCGGGATCGTGGCCGACCAGGAGGTCATCCTCGGCGACGCCGGGCAGACCCTGACCATCAGCCACCGCACCGTCGACCGCACGAGCTTCATGCCCGGGGTCCTGCTCGCGATCCGCGCGCGTGGCGGACCTCCCCGAATCGCCGACGATCGGGCTCGAGCACCTGCTGTTCGAGTGACCGTCGCGGCCACGCCGGCGAACTTCGGCTGGGTAAGGGTGCGAGGGAGCCGCCCGCGCGGCCGGGGGAGGGGGGTGGCCAGAGAAACCGTCCTATCTGGGAAAGGTTTGCTTGCCACCCCCTCGGATTCCGCCGCGCGGCGGGCTACCCGCTTCCCCACCCAGCCGCAGTTGACGTTCGCCACACCCGCCGCAGCGCCCGCACCGCCGAGCGCCGCCGCCGCCTGCCAGAATCCGACGCCATGCGCCCTCTGCAAGGCCTGCTGACCGCGATGGTCACCCCCTTCCACGCGGACGGCCGCGTGAACGAGGAGGGGGCGGTCGCGCTCGGCCGGCATCTGCTCGCCAACGGCTCCAACGGCCTGGTCGTGTGCGGGACGACCGGCGAGTCGCCGACGCTCGGCGACGACGAGATGGTCTCGCTCGTGACCCTGATGGTCGAGGAGCTGGGCGGCGAGACGCTGATCGTGGCGGGCGCGGGCTCCAACAGCACGCACCACGCCTGCCACCTCGCCGAGCGCATGTCGGAGGCCGGCGCCCAGGCGCTGCTCTCCGTCACCGGCTACTACAACCGCCCGAACCGCCGCGGCATCGTCCGCCACTACGAGGAGGTCGCGCGCGCAGCCGGCGGCACGCGGGTGATCATCTACAACATCCCGAGCCGGACGACCGTCAATCTCGACCCCGAGCTGCTCGCCGAGCTCGCGCAGATCGACGGCATCGCGGCGGTCAAGCAGTCCAACAGCGCGGAGCTCGGCCCGATCGACGGCATGACGCTGCTGACCGGCAACGACGAGGATCTCGCACGCTGCCTCGACCTCGGCGGCGCCGGCGGCATCTGCGTCTCCAGCCACGTGGTCGGCACCGAGATGCGCCGCATGTTCGACGAGCCGGAGCGCCGCCGGCAGATCCACGCGCAGCTGGCCCATGTCTTCAGGGCGATGTTCTGCACCGCCAGCCCGATCCCGGTCAAGACGGCGTTGAACCTGCTCGGCCACGACGTCGGCGGGCTCCGGCTGCCGCTGGTGGACGCCGACGAGTCCGAGTTCCAGGTCATCCGCGGCGCGCTCGAACGGCAGGGTCTCTTGACAGGAGCTCACGCCGCGTGAACGGCCGCCTACGCGTCCTCCCGCTCGGGGGCGTCGGCGAGATCGGCAAGAACCTCACCGTCGTCGAATACGGCGATCGGCTCGTGGTCGTCGACTGCGGGCTGCGGTTCCCGACCGCCGAGATGATGGGCATCGACCTCGTGCTGCCCGACTTCACGTACCTGCGCGAGCGGATCGACGACATCGAGGCGATCGTGATCACCCACGGCCACGAGGATCACCTCGGCGCGCTCCCGTGGGTGCTGCGCGAGCTCGGCCAGAAGGCAGTGCCGGTCGTCTACGGCGGCCAGCTCACGGTCGCCATGGCACGCTCGAAGCTCGACGAGCACAAGCTGCGCGAGGTCAACCTCGACGTGCTCCCGGTCGGCCAGGTGGCCCAGGCCGGCCCGTTCGCGATCGAGCTCGTGCACCTGACCCACTCGATCCCGGACGCCGCGGGCGTCGCGCTCACGTGCGAGCTCGGGACGATCCTCTTCACCGGCGACTACAAGTTCGACCAGACGCCGGTCGGCGGCGCCCCCGCCGACATGGCGCGCCTGGCGGAGCTCGGCCGCGAAGGCCTGCTGCTGCTGTGCGGCGACTCGACCAACGCCGACCGCGCCGGCATCTCGACCAGCGAGTCGGTGGTCGGGCCGCAGCTCGAGCGTCTGTTCGCGCACTGCCCGGGCCGGATCGTCGTCACCTGCTTCGCCTCCAACATCCACCGCGTCCAGCAGGTGGTCGACGCCGCGGCCGCGAACGGCCGCAAGGTCGCGCTGGTCGGCCGCTCGATGCGCAAGAACGTCAACATCGGCCGCTCGCTCGGGCACATCGCGATCCCCGAGGGCCAGCTGATCCCGCCGCGCGAGCTGGAGCACTTCCCCGACGAGAAGCTCGTGGTCGTCTCCACCGGGTCACAGGGCGAGCCGCTGTCGGCCTTGCGCCGGATGGCGTACCGCGACCACCCCGCGGTCGAGCTCAAGCGCGGCGACACGGTCGTGTTCTCGGCCACGCCGATCCCGGGCAACGAGCGCGCGGTCAACGAGACGATCGACCGCCTCTACCACATCGGCTGCGACGTGGTGACCGCTCGCGACGCCCCGATCCACGCCTCCGGCCACGGCTATGCCGAGGAGGTGAAGATGATGCTCAACCTCACGCACCCGCGGTACGTGATGCCGGTCCACGGCGACTACAAGCGGATGCTGCTGCACGCGCAGCTCGCCGAGGCGGTCGGCGTGCCGGCCGAGAGCATCTTCCGGACGGAGAACGGCACGCCGCTGGAGATCGACGCGCGCGGCGCGCGGCTCGGCGACCGCCAGACCGCCGGACTGGTGTTCGTCGACGGCGTCGACATCGGCGACGTGTCCGACGTCGCGCTGCGCGACCGCCGCATGCTGTCGGCGGACGGCATCTTCATCATCGTCGCCACCGTCTCCGAGCAGGACGGCTCGTCGGTCGTGCCGCCCGAGGTGCTCGCGCGCGGCGTCCCGTTCCTCGACGAAGGAGCCGCGATCGTCGACGAGCTGCGCGAGGCGGTCGAGGACTCGCTCGACCGCGCCGCCGAGCAGCGGATCACCGAGATCGACGTGCTCGAGTCGTTCCTGCACGACGACATCGCCGCCTTCATCTACGAGAAGTTGAAGCGGCGCCCGATGGTGCTGCCGGTCGTCGTCGAGGTCTGAGCAGCAACCTCCCGACCGCGGTATACGTGTAGCTGACGCCGCACGCGGACAGCGGGAGCGTGACGATGCCACGGATCGAGGTAGAACCAGGACAGCTTCATACGGCGAGCGGGCGGCAGGCGGCGCTCGCCGATCAGGTCGCAGCGCTGAGCGGCCGCTCGACGCTGCCGGCAGCTCGGCCGCCGGCGCTGCGGGCGAGGCGTGGCCGCCGCGGCGATCGCCGATTGCTGCGCGGCGCTGGGCGGCGTCGCTGGCGCATGCTGGCCGTTCGGTCGGCGGGTTGGGCGCGAACCTCAGCGCGGCCGGCGACGCCTATGCCGTGACCGACGCGAACGCCATGCCGGGCGCACCACGATGAGCGGACGCTCCTACGCCGGCATCACCGTGCCCGAGGGCGAGCCCAGCGCGCTCCGCGCCTCGGCCGCGCAGTTCGCGGGGCTGGCGGGGAGCCTAGCCGGCGTCAGCGGTGAGCTGAACGGCGTGCCTGGCACGTTCACCGGGGTGGTCCGGTCCTGCCAGCGTGAGCTACGCGGGCGCCTGCATGACCAACGGCTCCGCCTGCGAGGCCGCCGTGCAGGCGCTCAGCGAGGCCGAGCGTGCCGCTCGCATCTATGCGGAGGCGCTGGAGGCGGCCCAGCGAGCGAACGCCGAGCAGGCGATCGAGGACGCCCGCGACGCCCAGCGCCGGTCGACCGGGCGCTCGAGCGGATCGAAGCCGCGCAGGCGCGCCGCGCGAACGCCGAGCAGCGCGCGTCGGCCGCCCGCACCGAGATCTCGATGACCTCGCTGACCGGCACCCCGTCGCCATTCGCGGAGAGCAGCCTCGCCGCCGCCGAGTCGGAGACGCGGATGCCGCCGCCGACGAGGCGGCCGCCCGCCGCGACCTCGAGCAGGCCCGCGACGACCTCGAGCGCGCCCAGCGGCGCGGCGACGGTGCCGAGGAGGCCGCCCGCGATGCGGGCAGCGCGGCGGCCGGCGCCTTCGGCGGCTCGGCCGCGGCGTCACCCATCATGGTCGGGTTCGGCGGTCCCGCATCCCCGATCGCCGGCACGTTGTGGGGTTACCGGTTCTTCCATAAGCCGTTCAACCCGTTCCACCCGCAGCACTCGGACTACGAGGAGGGCCGTGTGTGGTGGGACTATGGAACCGGCGCGGTGATCGGCGGCTCGGCCCAGTCGGCCAAGTACTTCTCCCAGCACTGGATGCGCATGGCACCCGGCTACTGGGCGCGCGAGCGCACCTGGATCGCCCCCTACCCCCGCCGCACGCCGAGCGGCGGCACGACGACGGTCCGCGGCCACTACCGCGGCGGCCAGTATGTGCCGTCGCGCGCCGTGCCCGACGATGCCGCACGCGCGCAATGGGCCGGCCGCGCCAAGTGGATCGGCCGAGGCGGCAACGTGCTCGCTGTGGGCGCGTCCGGCCTCGACCAGTGGATGGAGGATTCGGGCCGCACCGACCTCACAACCACGGATCGCGTCGGCCGCACCTCGGGTGCCGCAACGTTCGTCGGCGGAGTCTCGGTGGCCGGCGGTATGGCCGGCGCTGCTCTCGGCGCCAAGGGCGGCGCGGTCGCGGGCGCCGCGATCGGCAGCGTGATCCCGATCGTCGGCACGGGCGCCGGTGCTGCGGTCGGTGGCGTCATCGGCGCCATCGGCGGCGGGATCGTCGGCAGCGGGCTGGCGAATGCCGCCGCCAACGAGGTCAAGGGCTTCGCCGTCGACGCCGGTCAGACGATCGCGAACGGCGCGGTCGACGGCTTCAACGCGGGCGTGGACATCGCCGAGGACACCTGGGAGAAGACCGAGGGCGCGCGCGAGTGGGCGGGCGACGCGCTTGACACGATCACGCCCGACATCGACGTCACACCCTGGTGATGACCGGCGCGCTGCTGCTCCTCGCCGCCGCCGCCGTGTTCGTGGCCTCGGCGCTGGCGTGGACGGGGCGGTGGCGGTCATGGTCGCGGCGCGTGTTCACCGGACCGTTGCCGCTGCCGATCACGCTGCTGCCGGGGATCGGCTTCGCGCTGGTCGGCGCCGGGCTCTACGAACTGGGCGTGCCGGCCGGGCCGCTGACACCGCTCTTCATCATCTTCTTGGCGCTGTTCGTGATCTATCTCTGGGCGCCCGCATGGTGGGGGCCCGCCTGGTTCCGCGAGGAGCAGCGTGCAGGAGTCGGGCCCGACCTGTCCGATCCCGCCACGGCGCTGAGCTACGCCGCGCTGACCTCGAAGCCCGCGGGCGCCGACAGCCGCGCCGCCGTGGCCGAGCGGTTCGGCGACCGCGAGCCCATCCGGCGCTGGAAGGCGACCTGGATCGAGCACGAGGACGGCGGCGAGAAGCCGCACGCCCTCGGCCGCGCCGGAGCCACCGAGGGCCGCCTGGAGCTGTACGACGACGGGCTCGCGTTCCGCGCCTCGGAGATCGAGGACCGTATGCGTGGGGATGCGACGGCCGTCGCGGTCAGCCGCGAGGAGTTCAGCACCGCCCGCGTCGTTCCGGCCGGCTCCGGCCCCGACGGCCAGAAGCGCCCGCATCAGGGCGCCCGCTCGGCGTTCGCGCGGCTCGTGGTCGATACGCAGTACGGACCATTCCTGTTCGAGGTCAACTCGGCCAAGCGCAAGGCGCGCGAGATCAGCGAGACCCTCGGGTCCGGCTGGTGAGATATCGGCACCCCGAGCTCGGCTTCGAGCTGACGCTGCCGGACGGGTCCGAGCTCCACGACGACATGGACGGCATGGCGATCGTTGCCGTCGAGCCCAACGAGCCGTCGTCGGGCTTCCGCGCCAACCTCGTGGTCACCGTCGAGGAGGTCGGCATCGGGACTTCGGTCCAGAGCTACACCGAGGTGTCCCTGCGCTCCCAGGGCGAGCTGCTGTTCGGCCACCGGCTGATCGATCTCGAGCCCTTGACGATCGACGGCCGTCGAGCCACGCGTACGCTGGGGCACGACGCGCAGGAACACCGCGCCATCACGATCGAGCAGTGGCGCGTCGTCGAGGGGGCACACGCCTACACCGTGACCTGCTCATGCGCGACGCTGGACTACGCGACCGTGGCCGACGGCTTTCGCGAGGCCGCCGAGTCGCTCGTCCTGGACGGTCCGAGATGACCGGCGCGCGGTTCGACGCGCGGACTGGCCGCCTGGAGGCCTCGCGCGCGCAGATCGAGGCGCTGCTCACGCTCGAGGACCCGGCCGCCGTCGCGGGGCTCGAGGAGGCCGGCGCGGTAATCGATGGGCGACTGCACGACGCCCTGGCCGACGCGCTCGACGCGACCCGCTCTCCCGTCTGCGAGCTCGGGCTCGAGCGAGGCGACCGCCGCGGCCGCGGCTGGGTGTCCGAGCAGCTCGAGGTGCTGCTCGTGCCGGCGGGCGAAGGCCGGGTCGCGCTCCATCAGACGGCCCCGGCCTTCCTGCCGGACATGCTGGCGCGCATGAACGACGTCGCGCCGCGCCCGCGCGTGGAGCCCGCGGTGCGCCTTCGCTACGGTCCAGGCGAGCTCGCCCGCGTGCTCGCCGCGCGCGACGCGGCAGAGGCGGCCAGGCTCGCCGGCCCGGACGAGCAGGCCGCGGCCGCCGCGGCCCTGCTGGTCCGCGAGCTGCGTGAGCACTGGCGGGTCGAGGTGTCGTGGGACGCGGCGCCGGGCTCACCCGGCGTGCGGGCCCTCGAGGTGCTCGACTCCGACGCAGGCGTATGGCTCGTGATCCCGGACGGCGCCGCGGTCGAGCTCTGGCCGTCGACGCCGACAATGGTGTTCCGGCTGTTCACGGGACTCCTGCCGCTCGACCACGAGATTGTGCACAGCCGAACATCGAGGGACATCAGCGGGTAGGCATCGGTGAGGCGCGCAGCCGGGGAACGGCCGCCAGCCGTGGGTGCGCGATGACCCGCCTCGATATTCGGTTACAGGCGGCTTACCGCTGGAACGACCTGATCCGCGGCATGGCCTGCCTCGGTGCTCGGTTACAGGCGGCCTAGCGCTGGAACGAGGTGGCGATCGCCTGCTCGGTGTCGCCGTAGTTGGCGCCGGCCTGCTGGGTGAGCTGGGAGATGCCGTGCAGCGCCTCCTGGATGCCGCGGCTGGAGCGCTGCCACTCCGCCCACAGCTCCTGGAAGCGGGCCTGGGCGACGCCCTGCCACTCGCTCTGGAGCGGGGCGACCTGGCTGGCCAGCTGCGAGAGCGTGGACTCGATATTGGCGGCGCCGGCGTTCAGCTGCGCGGCCGTGGATTGCAGCTGCTCCGGGGTGACTGCGATGTTGGGCATCCGAGTTCGCCTCCCTTGCTCAGATTTTGGACCTCGCGATGACGGGTACCCGGGACGCAGCCGGGGAACACCGCGATGAGGGCATGGTATTGGTGGAGCCCAAATGACGGGACAAGATGCGCTGACCTTCCATCGCCCCCCGCGGGAATATCCCTCGGCAGTCCCCTCCGAGCGGCTGCGGATCGCGCCGCCGCCGACCCAGCCGCCGCCGCCTCACACGTCGCTGATCCAGATCCTGTTCCCGGTCGTCGGCGGCGTCGGCCTCGTCGGCTTCGCGATCGTCTACCGGAGCAGTGCGTTCCTGTTCATCGCCGGGGCGATGATCGTGCTGCTGCTGGCGTTCTCGATCGGAATGCGGTGGTCGCAGAAGCGCGCGGTGCGCAAGCGCGCGGCGGACGACGCCCGCCGCTACGCGAAGTACCTGCGCGAGCGCGACCTCGAGCTGGCGGAGGCGGGCGAGCGCCAGCGCGGCGCGCTGGCGCGGCTCTACCCCGAGCCCGGCCGGCTGTGGACGCTGCTGGTCAAGCGCGCGAACGTGTGGGAGCGCCGGCCCGACCATCGCGACTTCCTGCACGTGCGGCTCGGCACCGGCAACGTGCCGCTCGACCGCGACGTCGAGCTCGACCTCGGCATGAACCCGCTCGCCGAGTACCAGCCGCAGTCCATGCAGGAGGCGCGCAAGCTCGTCGAGCGGCGCGAGACCCTGCGCGGGGAGCCGGTGGTGGTCGACCTCGCCGAGGTCGGCGTCCTGGCCGTCACCGGCGATCGCGCCCGCGTCCGGGCATGGTCGCGCACGCTGATGAACCAGCTCGCCGCCTGGCGCGCGCCGCACGACCTGCGGCTGCTCACCGCCTTCGCCCCCGAGGACGCCGACGAATGGGAGTGGGGCAAGTGGCTGCCGCACCAGCGCGTCGATCCGAACGTCCCGGGCAGGTTTCTGTTCGCGCGCTCGGCGCGCGAGCTCGAGGCGCTGCTCGAGCCCGAGATCGGCCCGCGGCTCGAGCAGCTGCGCCGGATCGCCGAGGCCGACGTGCGCGGCCGCGACGTGCCGCTGGTGGCGCCCGAGCTCGTGGTGATCCTCGACGGCTATCGGCCCGACCATCCGGCCAACGACCTGCCCGCCTTCCGCGAGCTGCTGATGCAGGCCCGCCGCCTGAAGGCGGTGGTGGTCCTGCTCACCGACGCGCGCGAGCTCGAGCCCTCGCACATCGATGCCCGCCTCTCGGTGCCCGAGCGCGGGCCGGGCTCGTGGGCGCTGTGGGGGCAGGACGCGCCGTCGATCCCCGAGGTCTTCCTCGACCAGGTCGATCTCGGCACCAGCGAGGCGACCGCGCGCACGCTCACCCCGCTGCGGCTCGCGGAGGGCGGCGACGGCGAGCGCGGGCTCGGCGCCTCGGTGCGGCTCGTCGACCTGCTCGGGCTGCCGTCGGCCGACGCGCTCGACCCCGGGCGGACGTGGCAGCCGCGGCCGCGCGCGGCGGCGCTGCGCGCGCCGATCGGCCGGGCGGCCGACGGCGAGGTGCTCGAGCTCGACCTCAAGCAGGCGGCCGAGGGCGGGATGGGCCCGCACGGCGTGCTGGTGGGAGCCACCGGCTCGGGCAAGAGCGAGCTCCTGCGCTCGCTGGTGGCCGGGCTCGCCGCCACCCACGCCCCCGAGCAGCTGGCGTTCGTGCTCGTCGACTACAAGGGCGGCGCCGCGTTCGCCGACCTCGCCCGGCTCCCGCACGTGGCCGGCCTGATCACCAACCTGCAGCGCGACCTGTCGCTGGTGGACCGCATGCACGCCGCCCTGATCGGCGAGCAGGAGCGCCGCCAGACGATGCTGCGCGAGGCCGGCAACCTCGACGACATCGTCGCCTACCAGGCGCGCCGCGACGCCGATCCGGCGATGCCGCCGATGCCCGACCTGCTGGTGATCGTCGACGAGTTCGCCGAGCTGCTGGCGGCGCGGCCGGAGTTCATCGAGCTGTTCGTCGGCCTCGGCCGGGTCGGGCGCTCGCTCGGCATCCACCTCCTGCTGTCCTCCCAGCGGCTCGACGAGGGCCGCCTGCGCGGGCTCGAGAGCCACCTCCGCTACCGGCTGTGCCTGCGCACCTACTCGGCGACCGAGTCCAAGCTCGTGCTCGGCACCCCCGACGCCTACCTGCTGCCCTCGCTGCCCGGGCTCGGCTACCTGAAGGTCGACACCGAGAAGTACGTGCAGTTCCGCGCCGCGCTGGCGTCCGGGCCGCAGGTCCGGACCGCCGTGAGCGTCGAGCCGGAGCAGCCGGTCCGGGTGTTCGACGCCCACGGGCAGGAACGGGTCACGCCGGAGACGGCGCCCACCGCCGGGCCGAGCGAGCTGCAGGCGCTCGTGGACGGGCTCGCGTCAGGCCGGCCGCCGGTCCACCAGGTGTGGGTGGCGCCGTTGCCGGCCGTCGAGCCGCTCGACGCGGTCCTCACCGACCCGCCGTGGTGGCACGGCGGCGAACGCGCCGAGGGCCTGCGGGCGGTGGTCGGCCGGCTCGACCTCCCGGCCGAGCAGCGCACCCAGCCGTTCGAGCTCGACCTCTCCGGCTCCGGCGGCCACCTGGCCGTGGTCGGCTCGCCGCGCACGGGCAAGAGCACGGTCCTGCGCACGCTGGCCGCCTCGCTGATCTGGCGGCACACGCCGGCGCAGGTCCAGCTCTACGCGATCGACCTCGGCGGCGGGCTGCTGAGCGCGCTCGCCGGCGCCCCGCACGTCGGCGGCATCGCCGGCAAGCTCGACCGCGAGGCGGTGACGCGCGTCGTGCGCCAGCTGCGGACGGAGGTCGAGGACCGCGAGCAGGCGTTCCGCGAGGCCGGCCACGAGTCGATGAGCGACGCCCGCGGCGCGGGCGCGTTCGGAGACCTGTTCCTGCTGATCGACGGCTGGGAGGCGTTCAAGCGCGAGTTCGAGGGGCTCGACCGCGAGCTCGAGGAGCTGGCCGGCACCGGCCTCAGCTTCGGCGTGCACGTGGTGGTCGCCGCCAACCGCTGGGCCGAGATCCGGCCGGCGCTGCTCGACAACCTCGGCACGCGGCTGGAGCTGCGCCTGCACGACGCGATCGACTCGCTGGTCTCGCGCCAGGCGGCCTCCTCGCTTCCCGCCGACGTGCCAGGGCGCGGGCTGACGACCGACGCGCTGCACTTCCAGATCGCGCTGCCCCGCGTCGACGGGGTCACCGAGGACGAGGGGACGGCGGCGGCGCTCGGTGCGCTCGTGGCCGACGCGGCCGGGCACTGGAGCGGCGCGCCGGCGCCGCCGATCCGCCTCCTGCCGCGCGTGCTCGACCCGCAGCGGCTGCCGCCGCCGTCGCCGCGCGAAGGCGTGCCGTTCGGCGTCGAGGAACGCGGGCTCGACCCCGTGTGGGCGCGCTTCGAAGGGCCGGACCCGCACTTCCTGGTCTTCGGCGACAGCCAGAGCGGCAAGTCGTCGCTGCTGCGCGGCCTCGGTCGCGGCCTGGTCGCGGCGTTTCCGCCACAGCAGCTGCAGCTGGTGGTGGTCGACGTCCGGCGCTCGCTGATCGACCTCGCGCACGACCCGCACGTGATGACCTATGCGGCGTCGCCGCCGGCCGCCCAGGCGGCGGCCGAGCGCCTGCGCGCGATCGCCGGCGAGCGGATGGCGCCCGCCGACGCCTCGCCGCTCGCGGGCCCCACCTGGGAAGGACCGCGTTACGTGCTGCTGTTCGACGACTACGACCTCGTGACCGGCCCCACCGGCGGCCCGCTGCAACCGCTGCTCGACGTGCTCGCCGTGGGCGGCGACGTCGGCCTGCACGTGGTGCTCGCGCGCCGCGTCGGGGGCAGCGCCCGCGGCGCCTACGAGGCCGTCTTCAGCCGCCTGCGCGAGCTCGGGTCGCCGGGGATGCTGCTCAGCGGCGACCCGGGGGAGGGGCCGCTGCTGGGCGGCACCAAGGCCGCGCCGCAGCCGGCCGGCCGCGGCCTGTTCGTGTGCCGTGGCGAACGGCCCGTCCTCGTTCAGACTGCCTTCTCACCGCCGACGCCGGTCCCCGGCTCGGCCGTCTCGTCATCGTGGACCTCGGGAGAGTCCTGAAATGAACACCTGTGCCGTGACGATCGCCGGGCCGGACCGGCGCGTGGACCTCGTCGTCTCCACCGAGACGCCGATCGCGGATCTGATCCCGACGTTCGTCGAGCTCAGCATGGACGAGGCGCCGACCGTGAACGGCCGCATGCCGGTCTGGTCGGTGGCGCCGCCCGGCCGCGAGCCGCTCCCGCTCGACCGCACGCTCGGCCAGTGCGGCGTGACCGACGGGGCCGTGCTCACCCTGACCGAGGTCCGCTCGCAGGCGATGGCGCCGCCGAAGCCGGCCGAGGTGATCCGGCGGCCCGAGGCCCCGCGCGGCACCCCGCGTGAGCGTACGCAGGCGGCGCTGCCGGATGAGCTCACCGGCGGCCAGCGGCTCTCGCTCGCGCTGAAGGCGTTCTTCGGCTACGAGCCCGAGCCGCCGATCACGGAGTCGCCCGAGCCGCCGCCGCAGAACCACCGCGAGGTGCTGACCAAGCCCGAGCAGCGGTCCGCGGCCGAGCGCTGGCGGGAGAGCTGGCGCGAGAGCGATTACGAGGCGCGGCTCGACCGGCGGATCGCCGCGCCGCGGCTGACGCGCTGCGCGACGATCGCGATCGTGTCGCCGAAGGGCGGGGTGGGGAAGACGACGCTCACCATCCTGCTCGGCTCGCTGCTCGCGCGCGTGCGGCGCGACCGCATCGTCGCGGTCGACACCAACCCCGACTTCGGCTCGCTCGGCCGCACGCTGACGCCCGACCACCAGGTGTTCGTCGACGACCTCGGCGACGTCCTCGAGCAGCCCGACCTGTCGGTGACGGCGCTCGACCGTCATCTCGGCCGCGCCTTCGAGGGGCTGATGGTGCTGCCGGCGCCGACCGACCCGTCGCGGATGGCGCAGCTCAACGAGGAGTCGTACGCGCGCGTCATCTCGCGGCTGCAGTCGATGGTCGGCGTGCTCGTGCTCGACTGCGGCACCGGCCTGCAGGAGCCGGCGGCGCGCGCCGCCCAGGCCGCGGCCGACCAGCTCGTGCTGATCTCCGACGCGCACCCTTCGACCGCCTCGCTGGTGGCCGAGTCGGCCGACCTGCTGCGGACGGCCGGGCCGCCGCTGACGCTGGTGGTGAACAAGATGCCGCGCAAGCGCCAGAGCACGCTCGACCTCGCCGGGCTCGAGCGGCTGGTGCCGGACGCGGCGGGGTTGGTCACGCTCGACGAGGACCAGCGGTCGGCGACGCGCGTGGCGGCCGGCGACTACTCGTGGGACGACGCGCCGCCGCAGTGGCGGCGCGCCATCCGCGAGCTCGCCGTCTCGCTCCAGTCCGGCTGGCCCGGGCTGGGGATCACGAACTAGCTCCTCACGTCACGTGAGGTTCGAGCGCCCTGGCGCGTTCGCGCTCGGGCAGGTGCGCGAAGCTCGGGCGCAGGAGGAGAGCGCCGAGCACGAGTGCGAGCACGCCCCCTCCCGCGACCGCGTAGGCCGTGCGAGGCGACCCGATCGCGGTCAGCGCGCCGCCGATGAGGAAGCCGACGCCGGGCATCGCCGCCCCGAGCGACTCGATCAGGCTCACGATCCGCGCCTGGTAGTCCGGCGGCGTCATCTCCTGCAGGGCGGTGACGACCGAGATCCACTGCACGCCGTTGCCCGCGCCGCCGAGGATCGACAGCAGACACGCGACCAGCAGCGTGTCGGCGGTCGCCAGGCCGACGTACGCGAGCCCGATCAGCGCGGTCGAGGCGATGATCAGCCCGAGCGGCGAGCGCCGCCTGACGAGCAGGAACACGAGGCTTCCCACCACGATGCCCGCGCCCCAGGAGGCGAGCAGGATCCCGAACCCGGCGTCGCTGGTGCCGAGGCTCTCCTTGGCGTAGATGACCTCGATCGGGACGACGAGCGTGAAGAGGACGAGCGCGATCGCCTGGCCGATCAGCAGCAGCCGCACCATCGGGCTGCGCCGCGCGAAGCGCATTCCCGCGCCGAAGCGCTCCCGCCAGGCGGAACGGTCGACATGGATCGCCGGCAGCCCGCGGGTGGCGCTCAGGATGGCGGCGATGGCCAGGAACGACGCGGCGTCGACCAGCAGCGCGGTCACGATCCCGAACTCCGCGATCAGCAGGCCGGCGAGGGCGGCGCCGCCGACGGACGCGACCGCGAAGCCGATGTTCATCAGCGCGTTGCCCTCCTTCAGCTGCCCGGCCGGCTGAAGCAGCGCGGCCACCCCCGCGCGCGTGAGGCTGCGGGCGGTGAGTGCGAGGGCACCGTCGACTAGGCCCAGCGCGAGCACGAGCGGTAGGAGGAACTCGCCGGCGGCGACCAGCGCGAGCGCCGCGAAGGTCAGCGCCTCGACCAGGTACAGCCCTGGGAGGCTGCGCCGCAGCGCCGCCTGGTCGAGCCGCGCGGTCAGCGCGGGCGCGATCAGCGCGGGCAGGAACTTGGCCGCGATGAAGAACGCGGCCGTCGGCGCGACCGCCTCGGTCCGGTCGTAGACCAGCACGGCAAGAGCGACGATCCCGATGGAATCGCCGAGCTCGTTGATCGTGTACGAGCCCAGGAGCCGGCTGAATGGCCGAATGCCCACTGGTGAAAAGCGGTCCCGCACGCCCGGCATCGTAGTCACGCGGCGACTGCGGATGCGCCGGACACCCGTCTCCTCAGCGACCGGCGGCGGCCGGCGGAGCGGCTCAACCAGATCGTCAAGCCGCAGGGATCCTGACCACGAAGCGCGCCCCGCGGCCGTCGAGCGGCTCCTCGAGGCGGACGCTGCCGTGGTGCGACTCGGCCACCGCGCGCACGATCGACAGGCCGAGCCCGGACGAGCCGCTGTGCTCGCCGGAGCCGCGGTAGAAGCGCTCGAACACCTTCTCCCGCTGGTCGAGCGGGATCCCCGGGCCGTCGTCCTCGACCGCGAGCACCACCTCGCCGTTGCGGCGCTCGACGGTGGCCTCGACCGCGGTGCCGGGATCGGTGTGGCGGAGCGCGTTCTCCATCAGGTTCAGGACCAGCCGGTGCAGCTCGTCGCGGGCGCCGTCGACGCGGGCGCCGGAGGGAGCCGACACGGAGATCTCGTGGCCGCCGGCCACCGGCTCGAGCTCGGCGGCGGCGTCGGTGACGACCTCCGACACGTCGACCGGCTGGTGCGGGGCGACGCGGCCGGCGTCGGCGCGGGCGAGCAGCAGCAGGTCGGCCACCAGGCGGCGCATGCGCTGCGAGGAGCGGAGCGCGGACGCCGCCGCCTCGCGCTGCTCGCCGCTGAGTTCCTCCTCGAGCAGCTCGAGGTTGGCGAGCACCGAGGTCAGCGGGGTGCGCAGCTCGTGCGAGGCGTCGGCCACGAACTCGCGCTGGCGCGCGAGCGAGGCCTCGGTCTCGCCGCGCGCGGCGCCGAGCGAGGCGAGCATCGCCTCCAGGGTGCGGGCGAGCTCGGCGACCTCGTCGTCGGCCTCGGGGTGGGGGATCCGCTCGGACGGGTCGCGCGAGCGCTCGATCCGGCGCGCGGCCGCCGACAGCTCGACGATCGGCTCCATCGCGCGGCGCGCGGTGGCCAGGCCGGCAAGCAGCGCGAGCAGGGCGCCGCCGAGCACGCCGAAGGCGAGGAACACCTTGACGCGGTTGGCGGTCTCCTGGATGTCGGAGATCCGGCGCGCGTACTGCAGCGCCCACGGCTGTGGGCCGGCAGGCGTCTGGACCTGCACCGGCCGCGTCTCCACCCGGTAGCCGTCGATCTCCGCGGTGGGTGCCAGGGGCGGCCCGAAGTCGGGCGCACCTTCCGTGGCGAAGCCCTCGAGGTCGTCGACCGTGATCACGCGGATCTCGGCGCCCGACGACGAGGCGGCGTCGTCGAGGTCGAGCGAGCGCGGCGCCGCGCGCACGACCGCGTTGCCGGCCTGGTCGTAGTCGAGCCGCAGCTGCGCCTGGCTCGCAAGGCGGTCGGCGCTCTCGGCCACCTCGCGGCGGAAGTCGTCGTAGATCTGGCGCGTGGTGAGGATGCCCACGATCACCGCGAAGCCGCACAGGATCACCAGCGTCAGGGCCGCCGAGCCGCCGGCCAGGCGCCAGCGGATCGGCAGGCGCTTATACGCGGAGGACGTAGCCCGCGCCGCGGACCGTATGGAGGAGTCGCGGCTCTCCACCGGCTTCAAGCTTCCTTCGCAGGTTTGACACGAAGACCTCGATCGTGTTCGTGATCGAGAACGGGTCGTAGCCCCAGACCTCGTCGAGCAGCTTCTGGCGGCTGATCACGAGCCGCTCGTTGCGCATCAGGTACTCGAGCAGCTCGAACTCGCGCTGGGTGAGCTCGATCGCGCGGTCGCCGCGGGTGACCTCGTGGGTGTCGGGGTTGAGCATCAGGTCGCCGACGCGCAGCGGGGCCATGCCGCGCGGGGGCCGGCGGCGCAGGAGGGCTCTGAGGCGCGCGAGCAGCTCCTGCCGCTCGAACGGCTTGACGAGATAGTCGTCGGCACCGACGTCGAGGCCCTCGACGCGCGACTCCAGCGCATCGCGGGCGGTGAGGATCAGGATCGGCACGTCGTCGCCGTCCTCGCGCAGGCGGCGCGCGACGTCGATCCCGTCCAGGCGCGGCAGCCCGAGGTCGAGCACGATCAGGTCGGGCAGGAAGGCGTGGGCCTCGTCGAGCGCCTGGACGCCGTCGGAGGCGAGCTTGACGTCGTAGCCGTCGAGGCGCAGCGAGCGCTGCAGAACGTGCGCGATCTCGGCGTCGTCCTCGACGACGAGCACGCGAACCGGGCGATCGGACGCTTCCATCCACGCGGATGGTACGGGCACGCAGGGCGTTTGCGGGATCTGTTCACGGGTCGCTTTAGGTCGGCAGGAGGTGGGGGGCGGGCGTCGAAGGGGTGGCGGCCACATGCCCGCCCCGAAGAAGCGCAAGCCTCGAGCCCGACGTTCGTCGCCCGCGGCACGGCCGCGGCTGCCCCATCTCGAGCAGCGCCACCTCGACCTGATCGGGCTCGGGATGGTCGCCGCGGCGGTGTTCTTCGCGTTCCTGATCTATCTGGAGTGGGACGGCGGGGAGGCCGGCGGCTGGGCGGTGGACGGGCTGCGGCGGCTGATCGGCGCCGTGTACCTGGTCGTGCCGGCGGCGCTGCTCGCGGCCGGCGCGATCCTCGTCCTGCGCGAGATGCTGCCGGCCGTGCGGCCGTTCCGGTCCGGCGGGCTCTGCCTGTTCCTGGCGTTGACGCTCGGCCTCGCGGCGGGCACGCTCGGGCTCGGCCCGGGCGGCGAGGCGGTGCGCTGGGACCCCGACTGGGTGCGCCCGCGCGGCGGTCTGCTGGGGGAGGGGCTGTACTGGGGGATCTCGACCGCGCTCGGAGTGGTCGGCGCCCACATCGTGGCGCTGTTCCTGTTCCTGGCCGCCGTGCTGCTGCTCACCGGCGCCTCGGTCGCGGGCGTGGTGAAGGCGACGACCGACTCGTTCACCAAGTCGGAGTCGCGCGTGCGGGCGGCGGTTCAGCGGCGGCGCGCGACCGAGGAGCTGGCCGCCCTGGAGGCTGCCGAGCCGCGCGTCTCGCGCGGGACTCCGCCGGCCGAGACCGTGGTGTGGGAGGGGGAGGAGCCGGAGCCGTTCGAGCCCGATGAGCCCGATCCGGAGCCTGAGCCCGAGGTCCTGGAGGAGGAGCCCCCTCGCCTCGCCGAGGACCCGGAGACCGACGAGCCGGGCGTGACCCGCGCGGCGGCCGATCTCACGCCGCAGGGCCGCTACCGGCCGTCGGTCACCGACTCGCCCGACTTCGAGTGGACGGTGCCCGAGGGCGCCGCGCTCAAGCGCTCCTCGGAGGAGGCGGCTCGGCCGGACACGGCGGGGCAGGAGAAGATCGCCGCCCAGCTGGTCGAGGCGCTCGGCCACTTCGGCGTCGAGGCGCGGGTGATCGGCAAGGTCGCCGGGCCGCACATCACGCGCTACGAGCTGCGGCTGGCGCCGGGGATCAAGGTCGGCAAGGTCGCGCAGCTCAAGGACGACCTCGCGTACGCGCTGGCGGCGTCCGACATCCGCATCCTCGCGCCGATCCCCGGCAAGCAGGCGGTCGGGGTCGAGGTTCCGAACGCGCGGCGCCGGATCGTGCACCTCGGCGACGTCTTCCAGGCGCCGCCGGCCGACTGGTCGCCGCTGACGGTGTGGCTGGGCAAGGACGTCGCGGGCCGCGCGATCGGCGCCGACCTCGCGAAGATGCCGCACCTGCTGGTGGCGGGCACGACCGGGGCCGGCAAGTCGGGCTGCGTGAACGCGATGCTCTCCTCGGTCCTGCTGCGCGCCACGCCGCACGACGTCCGGATGGTGCTGGTCGACCCCAAGCAGGTCGAGCTCAACCACTACGACTCGATCCCGCACCTGCTGACGCCGGTGATCACGTCGCCGCGCAAGGCCGCCACCGCGCTGCAGAACCTCGTGCGCGAGATGGAGCAGCGGTACTCCTACATGTCGCTGGCGCGGACGCGGACGCTGGCGGACCTGAACGCGGCGCGCGTGCGGCGCGGTGAGGCGCCGCTCCCGTACGTGCTGTGCGTGATCGACGAGCTGGCCGACCTGATGATGGTCGCGCCCGCCGACGTGGAGGACTCGATCATCCGGATCGCCCAGAAGGCGCGTGCGGTCGGCATCCACATGGTGCTCGCCACGCAGTCCCCGCGCGTGGACGTGATCACGGGCATGATCAAGGCCAACGTGCCGTCGCGGATCGCGTTCGCGGTCTCCTCGCAGACCGACTCGCGTGTGATCCTGGACCAGAACGGTGCCGAGTCGCTGCTGGGCGCGGGCGACATGCTGTTCTCCCCGGTCGGCTCGTCGCGGCTGCAGCGGATCCAGGGCGCGTTCGTGGACGAGTCCGAGATCGCCGTCCTCACCGACGCCTGGCGGCGCCAGGGCGAGCCGGAGTTCCACGAGGAGCTGCTCGAGGAGGTCGAGGACGACGCCGGGGCGGAGGGCGGGGAGGACGGCTTCGATCCCGACGAGGACCCGCTCCTGGGGGACGCGATCCGGCTCGTGGCCGAGATGCAGACCGCGTCCACGTCGATGCTGCAACGGCGGTTGCGGCTCGGCTACACGCGCGCCGGGCGGCTGATCGACATGCTCGAGCGGCGCGGCGTGATCTCGGGATACGAGGGGTCGAAGCCGCGCCAGGTGCTGATCGCGGAGGGCGACGTCCCGCGCGTGCTGGCAGCGCTCGGAGAGCAGCAGATCCGGGTGCTGGACGACGAAGTGCCTGAGTAGCCTCTCCTCTGCTCATGCCAGAGATCGGCGAGACGCTGCGCGAGGCGCGGATGCGCCGGCGGGTCGACATGACCGAGGTCGAGACCGCCACCAAGATCCGCGGGAAGTACCTCAGAGCCCTGGAGAACGAGGAGTGGGACCTCCTCCCGGGGCCGACGTTCGTCAAGACGTTCCTGCGCACGTACGCGGAGTACCTGGGGCTCGACTCGCGGCTCCTGGTCGAGGAGTACCGCCAGCGCTACGAGCGTCCCTCGACGCAGGACCTCACGCCGTTCGCGACCTCGCGGGGGCGGGGACGGCCGGGCCGGCGGCGGCGCCGGCTGGCGGCGATGGGGCCGGCGTTGGTGGTCGGCGCCTGCGTCGTGCTGCTGCTGGCGTCGCTGTGGCTTCTGGGGTCGTGGCCGCTGGGCGACGACGAGGAGCCGGCGTCGCCCGATCGCGCCGGCAATGCGTCCGAGTCGCCTCGGAGCGCGGGCGGCGGGTCGGACGAAGGCTCGGACGGCGGGTCGGGCGGCGAGTCCCAGGAGCGGCAGCGCCGGCGGCCGCCGCGGCGGGTGCGGCTGCAGCTGATCGCCAGGGCGCCGGTGTACGTGTGCGTGGTCGACGCCGGTGGGCGCCAGGTGATCGACGAGGAGATTCTGAGTCCGGACACGGTGACGCGGGTGCTGCGGAGCAAACGGTTCCTGACGAACTTCGGGAACAGCGGGATCCGCATGCGGGTGAACGGTCGCACGTACCCGGTCGCGGAGAGCACGGGTGCGATCGGCTACGAGCTGCGGCCGGGGCGCAAGCCGAAGCGGCTGTCGGACGAGCGGCGCCCGGACTGCTCGACGTGAGCGTCCGTGCCGGCATCGTGGTGACCGGCACCGAGGTGCTGTCGGGGATCATCCGCGACGCGAACGGGCCGTGGCTGGCGGAGCGCCTGCGCTCGCGCGGAGTGCAGCTGGCGCACGTAATCGTGGTCGGCGACCGCCCCGCCGACCTGCGTGCCGCCCTGGACTTCCTCTCCGGGCTCGAGCTCATCATCACGAGCGGCGGGCTCGGCCCGACCGCGGACGACCTGACGGCCGAGGTGGTGGCCGGGTTCGCCGGGCGGCCGCTGGAGCTCGATGCCGAGCTGGAGGAGCGGATCTGGGCGATCATCAGCGCGCTGCGGGGGCGCTGGCGCGACGTCTCCGACGAGTCGCTGCGGGCCGGCAACCGCAAGCAGGCGCTGGTGCCGCGGGGGGCGGTAGTGCTCGAGCCGGTGGGCACCGCGCCGGGGCTGGTCGTGCCGGTCGACGGCGGGCCGAGCGTGGTCGTCCTGCCGGGCCCGCCGGGTGAGCTCCAGCCGATGTGGGAGGTGGCGGTCGCGACGCCCGGGTTGCGGGAGATCCTCGCGCGGGCGGGGACGCTCGAGCAGCGCATCATGCGGATCACCGGGGTGCCCGAGTCCCAGCTCGCTTCCGTGCTGCGCGAGCTGGCGCCCCCGTCGTCCCTGGAGATCACGACGTGCCTGCGGCGCGGGGAGCTGGAGATCGCGACGGTCTTCTCGCCGGACGCCGCCGAGTCGTATGCGTCGCTGGAGGGCGCGATCGTGGAGCGCTTCGGCGCGCGGGTGTTCTCGCGCGACGGGTCGACGATCGACGCGATCGTGGCGGGGCTGCTCGCGGGGCCGCCGGTGCGGACGGTCGCGGTCGCCGAGTCCTGCACGGGCGGGCTGATGGCGGGCCGGCTCACCGACCGCGCGGGGTCGTCGGCGTACGTGCTGGGGAGCGTGGTCGCGTACTCGAACGAGGCGAAGGTGTCTCTGGCCGACGTGCCGGAGAGCTTGATCTCGCAGTTCGGAGCGGTGTCCCCGGAGGTGGCGGCCGCGCTGGCCGCGGGCGCCGCCCGGCGCTTCGACGCCTCACTCGGGATCGGGATCACCGGGATCGCCGGCCCGGGCGGCGGGACGCCGGAGAAGCCCGTCGGGACGGTGTGCGTGTGCGTGGCCGACGGGTCGGGTTCGGTCCTGATCGAGCGCGCCGTCCGCCTGCCCGGCGACCGGGCGGCCGTCCGCGAGCGCACCACGACCCTCGCCATGCACCTGCTCCGCCGCACGCTGCTGGCGCCGCCGCAGCGTGAGCTGCCGGTCGACGAACGTCAACTGCGGCTGGGTAAGGGAGCGAGGGATCGGCCGCGCGGCCGGGAGGAACGTGCAGGGCGGCGCGCGTTGCTCCGGCCGCGGTTGTGAAATCTCCAATGGGTACTGTCCTCCTGGGAACAGGACGACCACGGGTCAGGACAGCGACGCAAGTGGCCGAATCGGCGCCCGCACGCCGCGAAGGCCGTCCCGGGCGTCGGAAACGGCGAGGGTCGACCCGATGGTCGCTCCGTTGCAGACAACAACGCGTGCGTCGTCGCGCGGCCGACGCTCATCCGCGCCGCCGGCCTCGCGCCCGTCCGCCACTCTCCTTCCGCGCGCCTGCGTCGTCGACGCCGCCCGCCCGCCGTCGGGCGGCGCCGACCACCTCCGGCTCTTCGTCGCGCTCGAGCTCGCGCCGGCCGCCCGCGCCGCGCTCGTCGCGTTCCGCGACGCGGCCGCGGACCCCTCCGTCTGGCGCCCGGTGGCGGCCGAGGCGCTCCACCTCACGCTCGCCTTCCTCGGCCGCCGTCCGGCCACCGACGTGGCCGTCATCGAGCCGATCCTGCGCGCCGCCGCGGGATCCGCGCCGCGGCTCGCCTTCGCCGGCGCGGTGCTGCTCCCGCCCCGGCGCGCCCGGGTGCTGTGCGCGGCGCTCGAGGACCCCGACGGCACGCTCGCCGAGCTCCAGGCGCGGGTCAGCGGCGGGCTGGCCGCCGCGGGCGTCTACGTGCCGGAGAAGCGCCCGTTCCGCGCGCACGCCACGGTGGCGCGGCTGCGGCCTCGTGCCAGGGCGCCGCGCGCGGTCGAGGCCGCTCCCGAGCCGCTCGAGTTCCACGGCGAGGCGCTCACGCTGTTCGTCTCGCGCCTGCATCCGCACGGGGCGCGCTACGAGCCGCTGGTGCGCTCCTCTTTTCACTGATCCGCGCGCCTTTCGGCACGAATGCGGGTAGCGGTCCGTCCGGTCCGGCGTCCAGACTTCGCTGCACTTCGGAACGAGACGTAGAGGAGCACATGAGCACCCAGGACGCCAAGGCGCGCGACGCTGCCCTCCAAGGCGCGCTTTCACAGATCGAGCGCCAGTTCGGCAAGGGCACCGTCATGCGCATGGGCGACGAGGGCGCCCAGGTGAAGGTCGAGGCGATCCCCACGGGAGCGCTGTCGCTGGACATCGCGCTCGGCATCGGCGGCTGCCCGCGCGGCCGCATCGTCGAGATCTTCGGCCCCGAGTCCTCGGGCAAGACGACGCTGATCTACCACATCATCGCGGAGGCCCAGAAGCTCGGCGGCGTGTGCGCGTTCATCGATGCCGAGCACGCCATGGACCCGCTGTACGCCAAGAACCTCGGCGTGAACATCGACGAGCTGCTCGTCTCCCAGCCCGACTACGGCGAGCAGGCGCTCGAGGTCGCCGACATGCTGGTGCGCTCGGGGGCGGTCGACGTCGTGGCGGTCGACTCGGTGGCGGCGCTCACCCCGCGCGCCGAGCTCGAGGGCCAGATGGGCGACCAGACGGTCGGCGTGCAGGCGCGGATGATGTCCCAGGCCATGCGCAAGCTGGCCGGCAACCTGAACCGCACCAAGACCCTCTGCCTGTTCGTCAACCAGATCCGCGAGAAGGTCGGCGTGATGTTTGGATCGCCCGAAACGCAGCCGGGCGGCCGCGCGCTGAAGTTCTATTCCTCCCAGCGGCTCGACATCCGGCGGATAGAGACGCTGAAGGAGGGCACGGAGGCGATCGGCAACCGGGTGCGCGTGAAGGTCGTCAAGAACAAGGTCGCGGCGCCGTTCCGCCAGGCGGAGTTCGACATCGAGTTCGGCAAGGGCATCTCCAGCGCCGGCTGCATCCTCGACCTCGGGATCGAGCACGGCATCGTCACCAAGTCCGGCTCGTTCTTCTCGTACGGCGACGAACGCCTCGGCCAGGGCCGCAACAACGCCAAGGGATACCTGGACGAGCACACGGAGATCGCCCGCGAGATCGAGTCCAAGGTCTACGAGGCGCTCGGCATCGGGCAGGATCTCGTGCAGCCGATCGAGCGCGACGAGGAGACACCTGTCCCGGAGATCGCCGTCGCCTAGTGTCGGGACACTAGTGGCCGCCGGACAACCGCCGCCGGAGCGCTCACCCGACCCCGAGGTGCGCCTGCAGCACGCGCGGGACGTCGCGTGGACCGCGCTCAACCGCCGCGACCACACGGTCGCCGAGCTCGCGCGCACGCTGGCGCGCAAGCGCGTCGAGCCGGCGGTGATCGAAGCCGTGGCCGGTGAGCTCTGCGAGCAGGGCTATCTCGACGACGCGCGCTACGCCCACCGCTTCGCCGACGACCGGCGGCGGCTCGACGGCTGGGGAGCGGAGCGGATCGAGCGCCGTCTGCGCGAGGCGGGCGTCGATCCGGACGTCATCGCGGCTGCGGTCGGCGAGCAGGACCACGCCCGCGAGCTCGACGCCGCGCTCGCGCTCCTGCGCCGCCGCTTCCCCGACCCGCCGGCCACGCCGCGCGACTGCGAGCGTGCCCTCGGGATGCTCGTGCGCAAGGGCTACGAGCTCGAGCTGGCGCACGACGCGATCCGTCTCCACGCGGGCGTTGCGGCCTTCGAGTGACTACCTGATTGCACGCGGGTGCTGCCGGTACTACGATCCTCACCAGCGACAGGTCGAGCCACCCTAGGCTCGTGAAAACCCAGCAAATCGACATTTTCGACGCGGACGCAGCAGCTTCAGTGACGACGGCAACCGAGAACCATCCCAGCGGACGATCAGGCACCGCATCCGGGCGGGCGCGCCCGGCCGAACCGACCCAACACCGCACGAGAGCCGCCATCTGACGAGGCGACCGCGACGGTCGCCTTCCTGCTCGCCTCCTCCGCCGACGCCGAGGCAAGGCTCGGCCTGCCGCCTAACACACGGGTAGCTGAGCTCGCGCCGCTCCTGGAGAGCGGCGCCGGGGAGAGGAATCGCAATGGAAATCGTGATCGCGGGGGGCGTGCTGGCCGTGGGCCTGGTGATCGCCGCCGCCCTGCTGGCGAAACGGTCGCACGCGCCGAGCGTCGCGGGCGGGCAGGCGAAGGCGCCGCCCGCTCGCGTGGCGCCCGACGCCGCCGCCGCCGCCGAGGCGACCCGCATCGAGGAGCGCCTGAAGGGCAGGGAGGAGGCGGTCGAGACGCGCGCGACCGAGATCGCCGAGCGCGAACGGCGGCTGGCCGAGAAGGAGGGCCAGATCACCGGTCTTCGCGACCAGGCCGTTCGCCAGCTCGAGCGCACGTCCGGCCTGTCGGCCTCGCAGGCCAAGGCGCTGATGATGAAGGAGCTCGAGGACCAGGTGCGGCACGAGTCCGCCCGCCGGCTGCGCGCGGTCGAGGAGGAGACGAAGCGCGACGCCGAGCGCCGCGTCCGCAACATCCTCTCCGTGGTGATGCAGCGGCTCGCCGCCGGCCACGCCGCCGAGACCACCGTCAGCGTCGTCCAGCTCCAGGCCGACGACATGAAGGGCCGCATCATCGGCCGCGAGGGTCGCAACATCCGCGCCCTCGAGCACCTCACCGGCGTCGACTTCATCATCGACGACACGCCCAACGCCGTGATCCTCTCGGGCTTCGACGGCGTCCGCCGCGAGATCGCCCGCCTCACGCTCGAGAAGCTGCTCCAGGACGGCCGCATCCACCCGGCACGGATCGAGGAGACCTACTACCAGGCCAAGTCCGAGCTGGAGAGCCACATCGCCGAGTCCGGCGAGCAGGCGTGCTTCGACGCCAACGTCCAGGGCCTCGACGCCGAGATCACGAAGATCCTCGGCCGGCTCAAGTACCGCACGTCGTACGGCCAGAACGTGCTCGCGCACTCGGTCGAGTGCGCGCATCTGGCGGCGATGATGGCGGACGAGCTCGGGGCGTCCCCCAAGACCGCCCGCCGGGCGGCGCTGCTGCACGACATCGGCAAGGCCGTCTCGCACGAGGTCGAGGGCCCGCACGCGCTGGTCGGCGGCGAGCTTGCCCGCCGGCACGGCGAGAGCGAGGCGGTCGCCCACGCCATGGAGGCCCACCACAACGAGGTCGAGCCGCAGACGATCGAGGCCGTGCTCGTGCAGGCCGCCGACGCGCTGTCGGGCGCCCGTCCGGGCGCGCGCGGCGAGTCGCTCGAGCAGTACGTCAAGCGCCTGCGCGACCTCGAGCAGATCGCCACCCGCCACGACGGCGTCGACAAGGTCTACGCGATGCAGGCCGGCCGCGAGATCCGCGTGATGGTCCAGCCGGGGTCGCTCGACGACGACGGCGCCGTCCTGCTCTCGCACGAGATCGCGCGCGAGATCGAGCAGGAGCTCGAGTACCCAGGGCAGATCAAGGTCACGGTGATCCGGGAGTCGAGAGCCACCGACTACGCACGATGACGCCCTCGATACCCTCGGAACCGCCGTGAAGTCGTTCCACGTCACCACCTTCGGGTGCCAGATGAACGAGCACGACTCGGAACGCATGAAGGGCATGCTCGAGTCGCTCGGCTACGCGGAGGTCGCGGACCGCTCGGACGCGGAGCTGATCCTCTTCAACACCTGCTCGATCCGCGAGAAGGCCGACGAGCGCTTCGTCGCCCACCTGCACGACGCCAAGGCGCTCAAGCGGCGCGACCCCGAGCGGATCATCGGCGTCGGCGGCTGCTGGGCGCAGTCGGTCAAGGAGCAGGTGTTCCGCCAGTTCCCGTTCGTCGACGTCGCCTTCGGGCCCGGCCAGGTGCACAAGCTCGCCGAGTTCCTGACCAGCGACAGCCTCACCGCCCAGGGCTTCTTCGAGTTCGAGGGCTTCACCGGCCACCTGCCCGCCAAGCGGGCGCGCGACTTCCAGGGCTGGGTGCAGATCTCGGCCGGCTGCAACATGAAGTGCGCGTTCTGCATCGTGCCGTCGACTCGCGGCCGCGAGGTGTCGCGCCCGCTCGAGGAGCTCGTGGCCGAGATCCAGGCGCTCGCGGCCGATGGCGTGCTCGAGGTCACCCTGCTCGGCCAGAACGTCAACTCCTACGGCACGCGGCTGCGTCCGCAGCGCCGCCGCTTCTCCGAGCTGCTGGCGGCGGTGGACGCCATCGACGGCATCGACCGGATCCGCTACACCAGCCCGCACCCCGCCCACATGAGCGAGGACGTGGTGCTCGCCCACGCAGAGCTTCCCTCGGTGTGCGAGCACATCCATCTCCCTCTGCAGTCGGGAAGCTCCCGCATCCTCAAGGCCATGCGCCGCACGTACGACCGCGGCCGCTACCTGGACCGCGTCGCCCTCATCCGCGAGCACGTGCCGGACTGCGCGATCACCACGGACATCATCGTCGGCTTCCCGGGGGAGACCGAGGCGGACTTCCTCCAGACGCTGGAGGTGGCCGAGGAGGTCGGCTACGACGGCGCCTTCACGTTCATCTACTCCCCCCGCCGCGGCACCGAGGCAGCGTCCTTCAGCGACGACTTCATCCCGCACGAGGTGGCGGTGGAGCGCATGGAGCGGCTCGTCGAGGTCATCCAGCGCCGCGCCCGCGAGCGCGCCCAGCGATTCGTGGGCCGCACGCTCGACGTGCTCGTCGAGGGCACCTCGCGAACCGACGCGAGCCGCGTCCGCGGCCGCACCCGCCACAACAAGGTCGTGAACTTCGACGGCCTCGGCTCCCCGGGCGAGATCGTGCCGGTCCACATCACCGGCGCCACCAGCCAGACGCTCACGGGCGAGCTCCCGCTGCTCGCCCGCGCCGGCTGATCTGCTCTCCGTTTCGTTCCGTCGCGTCCATGTGCGAACATACGTTCGTGCGCTGGGACTCACAGACCGTAGAAGCCGACCACGACCCCCGCCTCCCGGGCTTCTCGGAGGACGCCGTCATCCGCCGCTTCAACGCCCCGGAGGCCCTCGACACCCGCTTCCACGAGGTCCGGACCAAGTCCGCGATCAACCGCGTTCCGACCGTTTCGAGGGTTCCGTTCGAGTGGACGATCAACCCATACCGCGGCTGTTCCCATGCGTGCCTTTATTGCTTCGCGCGCCCGACGCACGAGTATCTGGACTTCAACGCGGGGCGGGATTTCGAGCGCGAGATCATCGTGAAGGTCAACGTGCCGGAGGTGCTGCGGGCCGAGCTGGCGCGGCCGTCGTGGGCCGGCGGGCACATTGCGATGGGCACGAACACCGACCCGTACCAGTGGGTCGAGGGGCGGTACAAGCTGATGCGCGGGATCTGGGAGGCGATGCGCGACTTCGCGAATCCGTGCTCGATCCTCACCAAGTCGCCGCTGGTGCTGCGGGACGCGGACCTGCTGTGCCAGGTGGCCGAGCGGGCGCAGGTGAGCGCTTGCCTGTCGGTGCCGACGCTCGACGAGAAGGCGTGGCGGGCGACCGAGCCGCACACCCCGAATCCGCGCGCGCGGCTGGAGGCGGTGGCGGAGCTCAACCGCCTCGGGATCCCGACCGGCATCCTGATCGCGCCGCTGATGCCGGGGATCAACGACTCGCCTGGGCAGGTGGAGAAGATCGTCGCGCTCGCCACCGAGGCCGGCGCCGTCCACATCGGCGGCCAGACGCTGTTCCTGCGCGGCTCGGTGAAGGACATCTTCTTCGAGTGGCTGCGGGAGCACAGGCCGGATCTGCTCGAGCGCTACGAGCGGCTGTACGCGAAGGGCGCGTACATCCCGGCCGACGAGCGGCGCACGATCGAGGTCGCCGCCGGCGCGCCGTGGGCCCGGCGCCGGTACGCCGCCCGCTTCCGCCACCGCGGCGAGGCGCGCCGCCGAGCCGCGGACCAGCGCGAGGAGGTGACGCCGCCGCCGCAGGGGTCGCTCTTCTAACCCGCGCACCGCCCTCAGGTCAAAGCCGATCCCAGGCCGGCGGCGAGCTAGCGCTTGTCGCGCTGGCCGGAAGTGACCGAGGAGGCGATCCGGTCGGCGCCGAGCCTGCGCTGGACCCTGGCCGCCGCATCGGGTGCGAGGCCGGCGACGGCGCTGCCGAACCGCAGGAACGGCGGCGCGACGACGACCTCCGCGCGGTCGTGCTCGATCGCGGAGACCACCGCGTCGGCGACGTCCCCGGGTGTCTTGGTGCCCACGTAGGCGGGCACCTTGCCGCCGGAGTCGTGGAACAGCCCGGCGTCGCGGATGAAGCCCGGCAGGACGGTCGAGACGCCGACGCCGCGTGGCAACAGGTCCTCGCGCAGCCCCTGGGCGAATCCGCGCAGGCCGAACTTCGTCGCCGAATAGACGGACGAGCGGGCAGCGCCGACCTTGCCGCTCAGCGAGGACACGAACACGATGTGGCCGCCGCCGCGCTCGGCCATGCCTTCGCACATCAGCCGCGCGAGGATCATCGGGGCGCGCAGGTTCACGTCCAGCGCGCGGTCGATCTCCTCGACCGTGAGCGAGTCGATCGCGCCGCTGCCCGGGAGGCCGGCGTTCGCGACGAGGACGTCGACGGGCCCGGCCTCCTCGACCAGCCGCGCGACCGCGTCGCGGTCGCTGAGGTCGCAGGGAACCGCTCGCCCGCGGAGCTCGGCGGCCAGCGGCTCGAGCACGTCGACCCGCCGCCCGGTGAGGACCACGTCGGCGCCGCGCCGCACGAGCGCGCGGGCGATCGCCTGCCCGAGCCCGCCGCTGGCGCCCGTGACGAGCGCCGTTCGTCCCCCGAGATTCACGCCCACACCCTTACACGATCGGACGGTGGGGGTCAGGCGAAGACGGCGACGGTGGCGGTGAACCCGTGCAGGAAGGTCTCGCCGCCGACGGGGCCGATCTCGCCGGCGGCGAAGAACCCTGCGGCCGGGGCGCCGGCGAGCTCGTCGTCGACGGCCTCTGCGTCGTGGTCGCGGCGTCCGAACAGCCCCTGGCCGCGGCCGTTGCACGAGAACAGCAGCGCTCCCGCCGGCGGGCGGCCGCCGAGCGCGCGCATGCGCACGCCGAGCGCCTCGCGGAGGTCGCGGTCGGCGCTCTTGGCGTCGCGTGCGTGCAGGCGCACGACCTGGCCCGGCCGGACCTCGGCCGCGACCGCGATCTGGCCGGTGTCCGGGTCGGCGCCCACCAGCCCGCGCACGAGGAAGTCGCCCTGCAGGTAGTCCGGCTTGTTCGAATCGACCACGATCCCCATCAGGAGCCCGCCCTGGACCAGCGCGAGGTCCTTCGCCGGCAGCGCCTCGATCGCCTCGCGCAGCTTCTCGAGCGCCGGCCGCCCCGCCAGCTCGAGGATCACGTGGCCCTCGGCGGCCGTGATCGTGAGCTCGGGGCCGATCGGCGTCGCGCCCTGCGACACGCAGGGGAGCAGCTCGACGCCGTCCAGCCGCACCCCGACGGCGCCCTCGTCGTGCACCTCCTCACCGGCGAACAGCGCGGTGGCGCCGCCCGCCGTGCGCGCGGATGCCAGGCCGCCGACCACCGGCACGGCCGGCGCCGACTCCGACAGGAAGCGCAGCACCGCGTCGGTCGGGAAGGTCGCCGGATCGGCGAGCATGATCGCGCCGTCGGCGCCGTCGAGCTCGGCCATCCCGGCCAGCGCGCCGGTTCCCTCCTCGAGCTCCTCGACCATCGCGTGGAAGGGGGTTGCGGTGCCCCCGTCGAGATGCGCCGCCCACACCGACACCGCCGTGCCGTCCTCGACCTCGCGCCGCGCGGCGATCACGCCGCCCGCCGCACAGCCGATCAGGGCCGCCGGGTCGAGCGCCTCGTGGACCGCCTCGAGCACCGCCTCCGGCGCCGACAGGTGCGTGCCCGAGGCGAAGACGACCGACAGGTCGCACGGCTCGCCCACCAGGCCCTCGCGCGCCGACAGGGCCGCCTCCAGGGCGCCCGCCCGCTGGTCGGGGCTCGTGGACAGGCCCGTGCCGATGCGTACAGGCATCGCCTACGACGATACTCCGCGCCCGTGCCGCCGCCGCCCACGATCGTCGCGCTGTTCGGGCCGACCGGCGTCGGCAAGACCGCCGTCGCGATCGCCCTGGCGGACCGGCTGCGCTCCCACGGAGAGGACCCGGCGGCGGTGTCGGCCGACGCGCTGCAGGTCTACCGCGGCCTGGAGACCCTGACCGGTGCCGCCACGCCGGCCGAGCAGCAGCGGCTCGAGCACCGGCTGCTGTCGATCCTGCCCGTCGACGCCGCGTTCAGCGCCGGCCGCTACGCCGAGCTCGCCCACCGCGAGATCGACGACCTGCTCGCCGCCGGCCGGCGGCCGATCGTGGTCGGCGGCACCGGCCTGTACCTGCGCGCCGCGCTGGCGGAGCTCGACCTGCGCCCGCCCGTCCCGGCCGGGATCCGGCGGCGCCGGCAGCACGAGCTCGCGCAACGAGGACCGCAGGCGCTCCACGAGGAGCTGAGGAGCCGCGCGCCGGAGGCGGCGACGATGGCGAGCACCGACTCGCAGCGCATCGTCCGCGCGCTCGAGCTGCTCGACGCCGGCCACGCCCCGCCCGCCGGCGAGCAGCTGTGGACGAACGACACCCGGCATCCCACGCTGCTCGCGGGCCTGACGATGGACCGCGCCGCGCTCGACGCGCGGATCGACGCCCGCGTCGACGAGATGGTCGCGGCCGGCGCCCGCGAGGAGGTCGAGCGAGCGGCGCCGGCCGCCGCCCCGACCGTGCGCAAGGCGCTCGGGTTCCGCGAGCTGCTCGCGGGTGATGTCGAGGCGATGAAGGCCCGCACGCGCCGCTACGCGCGCCGCCAGCTGACCTGGATGCGCAAGCTGCCGAACGTCACGCTCGTCGACGTCACCGACCGCGCCGGAGACGAGGTCGCACGGGAGCTGTACGAGGCGTTGACATGATCCCGGGCGTGCGGTTCGAGAAGTGGCAGGCGCTCGGCAACGACTACGTGATCGTCGAACGCACGAACGTGACACCGGAGATGGTCAGGCACCTGTGCGACCGGCACCTCGGCGTCGGCGCCGACGGGGTGCTCGAGCTCTCGCCGGCCGGCGAGCCGGGCTACGTCGCCCGCCTGCGCATCTTCAATCCCGACGGCTCGGAGGCCGAGCTGTCCGGCAACGGCGCCCGCCAGGCGATCATGTACCTCCGCCACCGCGGCTGGACCGAGGCCGACACGTTCTCGATCCAGACCGCCGCCGGCGACATCCGGCCCACGATCACCGGCCCCGCGACCTGCCGCGTCGACATGGGCCGCGCGAGCCTGACCTCGAAGGACTACCCCGGCGGCCCGCCCGACGGCACCGGCACCGTCGAGGGCTTCGCGTTCCAGCACGTCTCGATCGGCAACCCGCAGTGCGCGATCCGGATCGACGACCGCGACGAGCTCGAGCGCCTCGACCTGCAGGCGATCGGCCCGGCCATCGAGCACGCGCCGCTGTTCCCCAACCGGACCAACACCTCGTTCTGGACGGAGCTGGCGCCGGACGCCATCCGCGCCCGCATCTACGAGCGGGGGGCGGGGGAGACGCTGTCGTCCGGCACCGGCGCGTGCGGGGCGGCGGTCGCCCACGTGCTGCGCGGCGGCGACTCGCCGGTCACGGTCCACCTCGACGGCGGCGAGCTCGAGGTGGTCGTCGACGAGTCGCTCCACATCGACCTCACCGGCTGGGCCGTGCCCGTGTTCGAGGGTGAGTTGCTCGGTAGCGTGGAGGAGCCATGAACCAAGGAGCGTCCGCAGCCGGCGTGGCCACCCTGGCCGGCGACCGCGTCCTCGACGTCTACTACCCCCAGCCGCGGCTCGGCGCCGAGGGGGAGCCCGGCACGCGCACGACCGGCCAGGGCGCCTACGACGAGATCCGCGGCGTGCGCACCGTGCCGGTCCACACGTCGATCGCGGCGCTCGACGACCCGCCCGCCGACGCCTACGACGCCTACCTGCGCCTGCACCTGCTCTCGCACCGCCTGATCCAGCCGCATGGAGCGAACCTCGACGGCGTGTTCGGAGTGCTCAACAACGTCGCGTGGACGAGCCACGGCCCGGTCGACCCGGCCGCCGTCCCCGCGGTCCAGCGCCGCCGGCGCGACGCCGGCGAGCCGCTCCAGGTCTTCTCGGTCGACAAGTTCCCGCGCATGACCGACTACGTCGTCCCGTCCGGCGTGCGGATCGCGGACGCCGACCGGGTCCGCCTCGGCGCCCACCTCGCGAGCGGCACCACGGTCATGCACGAGGGGTTCGTGAACTTCAACGCCGGCACGCTCGGGCACTCGATGGTCGAGGGCCGCATCAGCGCCGGGGTGGTGGTCGGCGACGGTTCCGACGTCGGCGGCGGCGCCTCGATCATGGGCACGCTGTCGGGCGGCGGCACCGCGGTGATCTCGATCGGGGAGCGATGCCTGCTGGGCGCCAACTCCGGCCTCGGGATCTCGCTCGGCGACGACTGCGTGGTCGAGGCCGGCCTCTACCTGACGGCCGGCGCGCGCGTCGCACTGCCGGACGGCGAGGTGGTCAAGGCGCGCGAGCTGAGCGGCGCCGGCGGCCTGCTGTTCCGCCGCAACTCGCAGAGCGGGGCGATCGAGGTCGTGCCGCGCAGCGGGGCCTGGGGCGGGCTGAACGCCGCGCTGCACGCAGATCAATAGGCGGCGAGAAGCTCTGCGGCGCGGCGGCACTCGTCGAGCGTCGGGACGAGAGCGAGCCGCAGGTAGCCGTCGCCCGCGGCGCCGAAGTACGAGCCGGGCGTGAGGATCACCCCGCGCTCGAGCAGCCGCTCCTGGAACCCGGCGGGCGCGCCCTCGAGCCACAGGAAGAACGTCGCGTCGCCGCCCGCGTGGCGCAGGCCGCGCGCCTCCAGCGCCGGCACGAGCACGTCGCGCTTCGCCCGGTAGACGTCCCGCACCGCCGCGACGTGGTCCTCGTCGCCCCACGCCTCGACCGCGGCGAGCTGGACGAACTCCGGCGGCGCGACGCCGACGTTCGGCCGGTAGCGCTTCAACGCCGCCACCAGCTCGGGGTCGCCGGCCACGAACCCCGAGCGGTAGCCCGGCATCGACGAGCGCTTGGACAGCGTGTTGAACACCGCCACGTTCGTGCGGTCGGCGACCTGCAGCGCCGACGCCGGCGGCTCGGCGCCGAAGTACAGCTCCGAGTACGCCTCGTCGGAGGCGACCACGAAGTCATACGACCGGGCCAGCTCCGCCGCCCGCTCGTACAGCTCCAGAGGCGCGGTCGCGGCAGTCGGGTTGTTCGGATAGTTCAGCCACAGGATCGCGGTCCGCCGCCACACGTCGGCGCCGACCGACTCCAGGTCGGGCAGGAAGCCGGCGCTGCCCCGCAGCGGCAGCTCGAACACCTGCTTGCCGGCGAACACGGCGCCGCGCTCGTACACCGGGTACGCCGGCTGCGGGACCACCACGAGCTCGCCGTCGAGCACCTGCGCGAGGTGGAACACCGCCTCCTTGGAGCCGAACGTCGGCACGACCTCGGAATCCGGGTCCAGCGCCACGCCGAACCGGCGCGCCGCCCACGCCGCGATCGCCGCCCGCAGCTCCGGCAGGCCCTCGGCCTGCGGGTAGCGCGACTGCGGGTCGAGCGACCGCGCCAGCGCCTCGCGAATGAACAAGGGCGTCTCCTCGCGCGGCTCGCCGATGCCGAAGTCGATCACCGGCACGCCCGCCGCCGCCAGCCGCCGGCGCGCCTCGGTCAGCTGCACGAACGGATACGTCCGCAGTCCGGTCAGCACGGGGGAGAGCCTCACGCGGCGAACGCCTCCAGCACCTCGTACGAGCGGACCAGCGAGGCGATCTCGACCGACTCGTCGCGCCGGTGCGCCTGCGCGGGCGCCCCCGGGCCGAAGTTGACGGCATCGAGCCCGGCGGCGCCGAACTCCGCCACCGGCGTCCACGCCTGCTTGGGCGCCACGCGCAGATCGCCCGCCGCGATCAGCGCCTGCGCCCGCGGATTGCCGACGGCGACCGGGCCGGACGGCGCCAGCGAGTCGATCCGCAGCTCGCCGCCCGCACACAGCTCGCGCAGCCGCGCCTCGGCCTCGTCCGGCGAGCGGCCGGGCGCGAACCGGTAGTTGACGTGGCAGTCCACCCGGTCCGGGACCACGTTCTGCGCGATCCCGCCCGCGATCCGCGTCACCGACGCCACCTCGAAGAACGACAGCCCGTCGAACGAGCGCTCCTCGCGGTCGAATGCGGCGAAGGCGGCGATCCCCCGCGCCGCGGCGTGGATCGCGTTGTCGGCGTCCCACGGCCGCGCCGAGTGGCCGGAGCGCCCGTGGAACGTCCACGTCGCGTTGACGTTGCCGAGGCAGCCCGCGTGCAGCTCGTTGCCGGTCGGCTCCATCATCACCACGAGCTCGTACTCGAGCCGCTCACGCGCCAGCAGCGGCGCCAGCGCGCTGTGCGCGGCGGGCAGCTCCTCGCGCCCGAAGAACAGGCAGTCGAACCGCACGCCCGCCAGCGCGAGCTCGATCATCACCGCCAGCGCGCCCTTCATGTCGCTCGCCCCGAGCCCGTGGACGCGCTCGCCGTCGATCCGGCCCGGCAGGTTGTCCTGCGCGGGCACGGTGTCGAGGTGGCCGGCGAGCAGCACCGGCGCGCCGCGGCGCACCAGCAGGCAGTCGTCGCCGAGGTCGTCCGCCCCGACCAGGCCGCCCACGTGCGCCGCCAGCCGCGTCTCGTGGCGCGACTCGGACGGGATGTCGATGAGCTCGAGCGTGCGGGCCGCGAGCCGCTCGGCCGGCCCGGTCACGCGGCCGCCCGCCGCTCCAGCTCCGACCGCACGAGCGGCGCGACCTCGGTGCCGAACCGCTCGATCGACCGCATCACGTCACGGTGGGCGATCTCGCCGGCCGACATCTGCGCCAGGTAGCGCTGGTGCCCGAACAGCTCGTGCTCGAACAGGATCTTCTCCGCCACCTCCTCCGGGCCGCCGGCCGCGAGCGCCCCACGCGGCGAGCGCAGCGCCTCGTAGCTGTCGCGCGTCATCGGCGGCCATCCGCGCTCGCGGCCAATGCGGCTCATCATCGCCGTGTACCAGGGCGCGAACGCGCGCCGGTCGTCGCCCACGAACGCGTGCGTGTTGATGGCCACCGGCAGGTCGCGGTGGCCCGCCTCGGCGGCCGCGCGCCGGTAGAGCTCGATCAGTGGCGCGAAGCGCTCGGGCCGGCCGCCGATGATGGCGAGGATGAGCGGCAGCCCCAGACTTCCCGCACGCACCACCGACGTGGGCGTCCCGCCGACCGCGATCCACACCGGCAGCGGGTCCTGCACCGGCCGCGGGTACACGCCCGCGTCGTTCAAAGGCGCCCGGTGCCGCCCCGACCAGGTGACGCGCTCGTTCGCCCGGATCTCCAGCAGCAACTCGAGCTTCTCGGCGAACAGATCGTCGTAGTCCTCGAGGTCGTAGCCGAACAGCGGGAACGACTCGGTGAACGAGCCGCGCCCGGCCCAGATCTCGGCGCGGCCGCCGGACAGGTTGTCGACGGTCGAGAACCCCTCGAACACGCGCACGGGATCGTCCGAGCTCAGCACCGTGACCGCGCTCGCCAGCCGGATGCGCCGCGTCTGGACCGCGGCCGCCGCCAGCACCACCGCCGGCGCCGAGACCGCGAAGTCGGGCCGGTGGTGCTCGCCGACCCCGAACACGTCGAGCCCGATCTCGTCCGCGAGCCGGAGCTCCTCCATCAGGTTGCGCAGCCGCTCCTGCGGCCCGATCGACGATCCGACGTCCGCGAAGGTGACGAGCCCGAGTTCCATCCCACAGATAATGCCTGCGTCGCCATCCGGGCGACGCCCGGATGGCGTACTCGGCCTCCGGCCTTCGTATCTAGACTGGACCTCGTGGAGAAGTCCCGAGACGGCCGCAGGACCCAGACCCGCTACGCGCCGCCGGAGAGCCCCGGGCGCGCCAAGCAGCGTGCCTTCATGGTCGCCGCCGCGCCGGAGCCCGACCTCGCCGAGCTCCGCGAGCTGCTGCGCACGGCCGGCGTCGCGACGGTGGGCGAGCTGGTGCAGCTCCGCGACAAGCCGCACGCGAACCTCTACCTCGGCCCCGGGAAGGTGGAGGATCTCAAGCCGCAGCTCAAGGCGGCGGACGCCAACCTCGTGGTCACCGACGACGAGCTGACCCCGCGTCAGCAGCGGAACCTCGAGGCCGCGCTCGACCTGCCGGTGCTCGACCGCACCGCGGTGATCCTCGACATCTTCGCCGGCCACGCCCATTCCGCCGAGGGCAAGCTCCAGGTCGAGCTGGCGCAGCTCGAGTACAACATGGCGCGCATGCGCGGCCTGTGGACGCATCTCGAGCGTCTCGGCGCGGGCCGCGGAGTGGGCGGCATCGGCACGCGGGGCCCGGGCGAGTCGCAGATCGAGACCGACCGCCGGCTGGCGCGCGACCGCATCACGAGCCTGCGGCGCCGGCTCGACCACGTGCGCTCCAACCGCGCCGTCCAGCGCGCCGAGCGCGAGCGCGCGCACCTGCCCACGGTCGCGCTCGCCGGGTACACGAACGCCGGCAAGTCGACGCTGCTCAACAAGCTCACCGGCTCGGAGGTCGGCGTCCGCGACCGGCTCTTCCACACGCTCGACCCGACCACCCGCACCTTGCGGCTGCAGGGTCGCACCTACCTGCTGACCGACACCGTCGGCTTCATCCGCAAGCTGCCGCACCAGCTGGTCGACGCCTTCGCCGCCACGCTCGAGGAGACCAAGCGGGCCGACCTGCTGCTGCACGTGGTGGACGCCAGCGCGCCCGAGGAGGAGCTCGCGGCCATGATCCGCGCGGTCGAGGAGGTCTTGGAGGAGATCGGCGTCGGCGACCAGCCGCGGATCCTCGTCCTCAACAAGGCCGACCGGCTCGACGACGAGCGCCGCCGCGAGCTCGCGTACCGCCACGGCGATGCGTCGCTGGTGAGCGCGATCACCGGCGAGGGCCTCGACGAGCTGCGCGACCGGATCGCCGACGAGTTCGAGCGCACGCTGCGCGACGTCGAGCTGCTCGTCCCGTTCTCCGAGGGCGGGACGCTGTCCGAGCTGCACGACGTGGCCGGCGACCTCGAGCGCACCGACACGCCCGACGGCGTGCTCGTCCAGGCGCGCCTGCCCTCCCTGGTCGCGGAGCGGTTCGACCGCTACTCCGTCAACGGCGCCGAGTAGCCATGCCGTACGACGAGGATCTCGCCGGCCGGCTGCGCGAGCTGCTCGCCGGCGAGGACGCCGTCACCGAGAAGAAGATGTTCGGCGGCCTCGCCTTCCTGCTCAACGGCCACATGAGCGTCAGCGCGTCCGGCCGCGGCGGCCTGCTGGCCCGCATCGACCCCGCCGACACCGAGGCCGCGCTCGAGCGACCGCACGCGGCGAGGATGGAGATGGGCGGCCGGAGCATGGACGGCTGGATCACCGTCGCGCCCGAGGGACTCGGGACGAAGCGCGAGCTCGCGGCCTGGGTGAAGCGCAGCGTCTCCTACGTGAAGACGCTGCCGCCGAAGGAATAGCGAGGCCGCCCGCGGGTGCGGGCGGCCTCGATCCATCCTTGGCTTGTGACGGGCTAGCGCGTCAGCTTGAGCTTCTGCGTCGTGCGCCAGCCGTTGCCCTTGGTGTCCTTGGCGTCGATGTGGACGCTGACGGACTTGCCGAGGGCCGAGAGCCGGCGGCCCTTGTCGTTCAGCTTCAGGTGCACGGTCTTGGACCGCTGCTTGATGTTGAACTTGCCGCTGGCGAGCGTCTTGCCGCCGCTACGGAGGCTGACGACGCCCTTGCACTTCTTGGTGCCGGCGCACTTGAGCGGGAGCGCCGCGAGTCCGTTGGCGACTGCGAGCTTCTTCGCGTCGACGCGCACCTTCAGGTGACCGCCGATGACGATGTTGCAGTTGCGCAGGAAGTCGCGCCGGTCGACGCGCGCGAGGTCGAGGCCGGGGCCGCAGTCGAGCAGGTCCTCGGCCTTGTCCTTGGCGAGGATCACGTCGTGGCCCTTGTCGCCGTTGAGGCGGTCGGGCGAGTCGGTGCCCTCGACGACGTCGTTGTCGTCGCCGCCGTTGAACTCGCCCGCGATCAGGCCGGCGAGGCCCTCGTCGGTGCGGATCCGGTCGTCACCGCCGTTGGCGTTCAGCAGCAGACGCTCGGTCGTCCCGATGTCGATGCTGAACGGAGCGGGATTGGTGCTCGTGCGGTCGAACCGCACGCGCCCGGCGGTGGTGGACGGCTTGACGGTGAACGTCTCGCCCTGCGGGGCGCCGTTGACCTCGGTGGTGTCGTTGCCGTCGCCGCCGTCGTTGGTGTCGTCGTCGTCGCCGCCGTTCCACACCATCGTGTCGTCGCCGGCGTCACCGCGGGCCACGTCGAGCGTGTTCAGCGGATTGTCGTCGGGGATGATGCGGTCGTTGTTGTTGCCGCCCTGGAGCAGGTCGGCAGCGTCGCCGCCGTCGATGATGTCGTTGCCGTCGCCGCCCTCGGCGTCGATCTTGAAGGCGCCGAGCCCGGAGTCGGTGGTGAGCGTGTCATCGCCGGCGTTCATGTTGAGGTCGAGGACCTCCATCGTGCCGGCGTCGATGTTGAACAGCCCGGGCGGGGTCGGGGTCGGGCAGCGCGCGGTCGAAGATCACGCGGCCGTTCGGGCCGGGCTTGACCGTGAACGTCTCGTTCGCGGTCGCGCCGTTCACCTGGATCGTGTCGATGCCGTCGCCGCCCTCGTTGAGGTCGTCGTCGTCGCCGCCGTTCCAGATGATCGTGTCGTTGCCCGCGTCACCGCGCGCGTCGTCGCGGACGACGGTCTGCGGCGGCGCCGGGTTGTCGTCCGGCGTGATGCGGTCGTCGCCGTTGCCGCCCGAGAGCAGGTCGCCGGCGTCGCTGCCGTCGATGGTGTCGTTGCCGTCACCGCCGTCGACGTCGAGCTTGAAGCCGAGCGCGTCGAGGCCGGCACCGGCGGTGACCGTGTCATCGCCCGCGTTCATGTTGAGGTCGAGGACCTCCATCGTGCCGGCGTCGATGTTGAACAGCCCGGGCGGAGTCGGAGTCGGCAGCGCGCGGTCGAAGATCACGCGGCCACCGGCGGCGTTGACGGTGAACGTCTCGTTCGCCCCGGCGCCGTTGACCTGGATCGTGTCCAGGCCGGGCCCGCCCTCGTTGAGGTCGTCGTCGTCGCCGCCGTTCCAGACGATCGTGTCGTTGCCCGCGTCGCCGCGCGCGTCGTCGCGGACGACGGTGTTCGGGGGCGCCGGGTTGTCGTTCGGGGTGATGCGGTCGTCGCCGTCGCCGCCGTTCAGCACGTCGGCGTGCTCGGAGCCGGTGATCGTGTCGCTGCCGCCGCCGCCGTTGACGGTGACGTTGAGGCCGGTGATGCCCGGGTAGGTCGTGGGCGTCACGCCGGACAGGTCGATCACGTTGGCGCCGGCGTCGCCGGTGACCGTGATCGAGGTGATGTTGGCCGCGTTCGCCGCTCCGCCGGGATCGTTCCCGTTCACCTTCACCTGACCGTTGACTGCGGTGATCGCGATCGCGTCGCCTGCGTCGCTCGTGACGGTGAGCGCGCCGTTGGCGACGTTCGAGGTGACCGTCGCGCTGGCGATGCCGGGGAATGCGAGCAGCGCCGCCACGGCGGCGCCCGCGAGCACACCGACGCGCGCCCTCGAAGTCGTCTTGTCTGCCACTGGGTCTCCTTTGGTGCGGAACAAGGTCATCCGCACCAACGACGTCTGTGAGCGCGATGTATTCCGCTAGCGGCCGGACGAACCGAAGCCGTTCTCGCCCCGGTCGTCGCCCGCGGGCGGCAGCGCATCGACCACGCAGGCGTCGGGCGTCACGAACGGCACCAGCAGCAGCTGGGCGATCCGGTCGCCGGCCGCGGCCTCGAAGCGGGCATCGCCGAGGTTGACGAGCACGACGCGGATCTCGCCCCGGTAGTTGGGGTCGATCAGCCCCGGCCCGTTCACCAGGGAGATCCCGTGCTGCGCGGCGAGTCCGGAGCGGGGCGTCACGAGCCCGGCGACGCCTGGCGGCAGTGCGATCGCGACTCCGGTGGGGACCGTCACGCGCTCGCCCGGCCACAGCGAGAAGCTCTCGGCCGCGCACAGGTCGTAGCCGGCGTCGCCGGGGCGGGCGCGCGCCGGTACGCGCGCGCCGGGGCGCACGAAACGGACGTGCAGCGGCTCGAGCGCCGTGCCCAGGGCCATGGGCGCGACCGTACCGGCGGGGCCGGACGCACGCGCGCCGACCCCGCAAATACCGGAGATCATCCGCCGGTCAGGCCGGTCTCCGTCAGGTACTCCTGGGCGACCTGGGCCGGGTCCTTCTTGTCGAGGTCGACGCGCGCGTTGAGCTCCTGCATGTTCTCGTCGGTGAGCTCCTCCTGGATCAGCTCGACCGTGCTCGTGAGGCTCTCGCCGGCCTTGTCCGCGACCTCCTTCTGCAGCACCAGCGTCGAGTTGTAGGGCGGGAACATGCCCTCGTCGTCCTCGAGCAGCACCTCCTGCTCGCGCTGGATCTGCGGGTCGGTGGTGAAGACGATCGACACGTCGGCGCGCTTGTTGCTCAGCACCTCGTGGCGCTGCGCGATGTCGACCGGGACGAACTTCTTGAACTTGAGCCCGTAGACCTGCTGGAGGCCGAGCAGGCAGTCGAGCCGCTGGCGGCACTCCGGCGAGCCGTAGAGCGTCAGGTCCTGCGACTTGCCCTTGAGGTCGGAGATCGTCTTGAGCCCCAGCTCGTCGGCGGTCTCCTGCCTCACCGCGACCTCGTTGGAGGAGGTGAACGGCGTCGGCGGCAGCGCCACGAGCCCCTCGGCCTCGAAGCCGGCGCGCGCCTCCTCGTAGGCCTCCATCTCGTCCTTCGGCAGCTCGTCGGCCTGCTTGCCGAAGAACGACAGCAGCGCCGTCCCCGTGTACTCGGGGTAGGCCGAGATCTCGCCGGACTTGAGCGCCGCGAGCGCCGTCTTCTCGTCGCCGAGGTTGAGGTCCTTGCTGACCGAGAACCCGGCCGCCTCCAGACCCTGCGCGTAGATCTCGCCCAGCACCTTCTGCTCGGTGAAGTTCTTCGAGCCGATCGTGAGCTGGATGTCGGCGTTCGCCTCGTCGCGCTGGATCTTGCCGCCGCCTCCGGAGTCCGACTGGGCCGGGGTGGAGGCGGGCTCCTCCTCGTCCTCGCCGCACGCGGCCACGAGGCCGGCGGAGCAGATGAGCACCATCAGCGCGAGCAGTAGTCGTGAGAGCTTCATGGGACGGTCTGGATCCTCCTCTTGAGGGTTCCGAGGCGAGACGCGCGAGCGCCCGCACCCCTTTCGAGCTTGATGCCGGTGGGCGTGACCGCCCGCTGGACGGCGGACAGCCCGAGCTCGGCGCCGACGGCGAGAAGCGCGACGACGATCGACGCCCCGATCTGGCCGGCGCGGCCGTGGACCGAGCCGGAGATGATCGGGTCGCCGAGCGTGAGCACGCCGACCAGCGGCGCGATCGTGGCGGTGGCGATCACGTTGACGGTCGAGGTCCGGATCCCGCCGAAGATCAGCGGCAGCGCGAGCGGCAGCTCGACCCGGCGGACGATCTGGCCGCCCGACATCCCCATCCCGCGCGCGGCGTCGACCGCGTCGCGACTCACCTGCCGGACGCCGACGTAGGCGTTGGTGAGGATCGGCGGGATCGCCAGAAGGGCGAGCGCGATCGTGACGTTCCAGAACTCCGGGGCGGCCGGGAAGAACGCGACGAAGAACGCGATCAGGGCGATGCTGGGAACGGCGCGGCCGACGTTCGAGACCGAGATGGTGAGGAACGCCCCGCGGCCGCTGTGGCCGAGCGCGAGGCCGGCCGGCAGGGCCACGGCGATCGCGATCGCCATCGCGGCGGCCGTCACCTCGAGGTGCGTCCACAGCAGCGGCAGCAGCTCCGAGCCGCCGACCTGCGCGCCGCCCGCCTGCGACTCGCGCGAGTGCAGGATGTAGTCGATCGCCTCGCCGAACTCGCCGAGGAACGCGAGCGTCGTACTCATGCCGCCGCTCGCATCCACGGGGTGAGCACCCGCTGCACGCCGAGGATCGCCAGATCGAGCACGACCGCGAGCAGGACGGCCAGCCCGCCCGCCACCAGCACGTTGGAGCGGAAGTTGATGTCCGCGAACAGCGCGGCGCCGAGGCCGCCGGCGCCGGCCAGGAAGGCGAGCGCGGCGAGGCCGACCAGGGTCGTGGCGGCGATCCGCAGCCCGGCCATGATCTCCGGCAGCGCGAGCGGCATCTCGACCCGCCACAGCAGCTGGCGCGGCGTCAGGCCCATGCCGCGGCCCGCGTCGCGCGCCTCGGCGGGGACGTTCTCGAAGCCGGCGATGACGTTGCGGAACAGGATCAGCAGGGAGTACGCGACGAGCGCGAGGATCGCCGTCGTGTTGCCGCGCCCGGTCAGCGGCAGCAGGAGGAAGAACACCGCCACGCTCGGCAGCGTGTAGAGGATGCCGGTGACCTGCACGACCGGCGTGATCAGCCACCGGCGCCGGTGCGCCAGCAGCGCGAGCGCGAACGCGATCGCAAAGCCGATCGCCAGCGACACGAGCGTCAGGTAGACGTGCTGCCAGAACGGATCGGCGTAGCGGTCGAGGTTCTCGGCGATCCAGTCCGGGCAGATGCCGTTGTCGGCCACGCAGTCCTCGCCGCTGCGGTCGCGCCGCTGGAGCTGCGCGAAGACGACGTCGATCACGACGCCTCCGGGGTCGCCGCGATGGCGTGTGAGAGCTGCTCGATCGAAAGCGCGCCGACCACCTCGCCGTCCGGGCCGATCACGCGCCCGGCCTGCGCCTCGTGGGCGAGCAGCTCGCTCAGGGCGTCGCGCAGCAGCGCGTCGGCCGCGATCGCGGGCCCGTCCGGCGCCTCATCGGACGGCAGCAGCTCGATGTCGCCCACCTGTTGCAGGGAGAGCCGCTTGAGCGCGCGGTCGGCGCCCACGAAGTCGGCGACGAACTCGTTGGCGGGGCTCATCAGCAGCTCGGCGGGCGGCGCGTACTGGGCGAGCACGCCGCCTTCCTGCATGATCGCGATGCGGTCGCCGATCTTGATCGCCTCGTCGATGTCGTGGGTCACGAACACGACGGTCTTCTGCACCTCTCCCTGCAGGCGCAGGAACTCGTTCTGGAGACGCTCGCGGTTGATCGGGTCGATCGCGCCGAACGGCTCGTCCATCAACATCACCGGCGGGTCGGCGGCGAGCGCGCGGGCGACCCCGACGCGCTGGCGCTGGCCGCCGGACAGCTGCGCGGGGTAGCGGCCGCCCATCTCCGGCGGCAGCCCGATCAGCTCGAGCAGCTCGGTGACGCGCGTCTGCGTGCGGCGCTTCTCCCAGCCCAGCAGCTGCGGGACGGTGGCGATGTTGTCGGCGATCGTGCGGTGCGGGAACAGGCCGATCTGCTGGATCACGTAGCCGACGTGGCGCCGCAGGTCGGTCTCGTCGCGGTCGCGGACGCTGCGGCCGCCGACCAGGATGTCGCCCTCGGTGATGGTGGTCATGCGGTTGACCATCCGCATCGCGGTCGTCTTGCCGCAGCCGGACGGCCCCACGAGCACGCAGATCTCGCCCGCCGGCACCTCGAGGCTCAGGTGGTCGACCGCGGGCCGGTCGGAGCCGGGATAGGTCTTGGTCGCCTCCTTGAATTCCAACGAGGCGGCCCGATGGGAGGCCGACGGCCCCTCGGTCTGGGCGGTGTTGGGAATGGTCACAAGGAAGCCCCTGGGGGAGCGCGCCGGATGGTACCGATCAGAGCCCGGCGGCCCGCCGCGCGGCGGCATGCGCCGCGGCCTCGAGCGCGTCCTCGAGCGGCTCGAGCTGGGCGGGAGCGAGGCCCAGAGCCGTGGCGGTCAGCCAATCGGCGAAGTGGGCGTTCTTGGGAAGCAGCGGACCGTGGAGATAGGTGCCCACCACGGTGCCGTGCCGCCCGCCGCGCACGCCCTCGAAGCCCGAGCGGCCGTCGTTGCCATGGCCGCGCAGCACGCGCCCGAGCGGCTCGGCGCCCGGTCCCAGCCGCGTCCGGCCCCCGTGGTTCTCGAAGCCGGCCAGCACCCGGCCGTCCCCGAGCTCGATCGCGACGTTGCCGATCAGCCGCGGGCCGTCCTCGCGCACGGTCTCGAGGTCGACGAGGCCGACGCCCGGGAGTCGCTCGCCGCCCATGTCGTAGCCGTGGCCGAGCAACTGGTAGCCGCCGCAGACCGCGAACACCACGGCGCCCCGGTCGGCCGCCGCGTGCAGCGCCTCGCGCTTGGTCTCGGCCATGTCGCGCGCGCACAGCGCCTGGTCGCGGTCCTGCCCGCCGCCGATGTAGAGCAGGTCGTGGGCGTCGGGGTCGAGCGCCTCGCCGAGGCCGATGCCGCGCAGCTCGAACCCGATCCCGCGCCAGGCGCAGCGGCGCTCGAGCAGCAGCAGGTTGCCGCGGTCGGCGTAGATGTTGAGCAGGTCGGGATAGAGCGCGCCGACCCGCAGCGTCCGGTCAGCCACGCAGCAGCACCACCTCGGAGCCGACGTGGTCGGCGGTCGCGGCCACGTGGCGGGCGCCGGCGGGCTCGAGGCCGGCGGCGGCGCCCTCGGCGTGCAGTCCCTCGACGGTCACCGCGGCGAGCGTGATCGCGTTCGGCTCGGCGGTGCGCCGGCCGCCGGGCGCGGTCGTGTACCGGAGCCGCTCGATCCGGTTGCCGCCGCTCACGTCGCGCACCGCGGTGGGCTGTGACTCGAAGCGCCAGCCGTCGACCTCGGCGGCGTCGGCGTCCGGCAGCTCGACGTCGTCGCCGAACCGCTCGAGCATCTCCGCGATCGCCAGCGCCACCAGGCCGCCGGGCGCGACCGCGCGGCGGGCGGAGGCGAAGAACCCGCGCCGGTCGTCGAGCAGCTGGATCGTCTGCATCGGCACCGCGACGAGCGCGAACGCGGCCTCGCCGGCGTCGAAGCCGGCGGCGTCGGCGACGAGGGTGTGCACCGGCAGCGCGCCGGCCCGCTCGCGCAGGACGGCGAGCAGCTCGGCGTCGATGTCGAGCGCCGTGACCTCGTGCCCGGCGCGCGCGAGCTCGAGCGCCACGCGGCCGGTGCCCGCGCCGACGTCGAGCACCGGCCCGCCCGCCTCGTCCGCGAGCTCGCGCCACAGCGGCAGGTCGGCCCGGTAGTGGCCGCATTCGACGTCGTGCCAGATCACGTGGGCGTTCACCGCCAGTACTCCTCCGCTTGGCCGCGGCGGGCCAGCAGGTCGCGCAGCTCCAGCAGGGCGGTATAGGTCGGCAGCGCGTACAGCGGCCCGTCGCCGGCCGCGAGCGCGCGGTCGAGCCCGTGCTCGAGATCCTCGACCACTTCGAGTCGCCCGGATTCGACGCCGGCGTACTTGAGCCGCAGCGCCAGCTCGGCCGCGCGCGTGCCGGAGCAGGTGAGCCGGCGCACGCGGGGAGCGACGATCTCCCAGTCCGCGTCCCACACCCACGAGACGTCGCGGCCGTCGGCGGTGCGGTCGTTGAGCACCCCGAACAGGTCGAGCTCGGTGCCCTCGAGCGCGAGCGTGCGCAGCACCTCGTTCGCGCCCGCCGGGTTCTTGACCAGCAGGATCGAGGTCGGGCGGCCGCCGAGCTGGATGGTCTCCGCCCGGCCGAAGGCCGGCTCGACCGCCGTCAGCCCGGCCGCGACGTCGTCGAGCGCTACGCCGAGCCGCAGGCACAGCGCGGCCGCTGCCAGCGCGTTGTAGACGTTGTAGAGCCCCGGCAGCGGGATCTCGATCCGCTGCGTGCCCTCGGGCGCGGTGAGCGTGAAGGCGGCCGAGCGGATCCCGCGCAGCTCGACCGCCGAGGCGGTGATCTGGGGCCGGGGCCGTCGGGCGCCGCAGTTCGGGCACGCGTAGCGGCCGAGGTGGGCGAGGTAGGCGGCCTCGTAGGCGTAGGCGTGGCCGCAGCGACGGCAGTGCTTGGAGTCGGACGCGTGCTGGAGCTCGGGGAGCGCGAGCGCGTCGTCCTCGACGCCGAAGTAGAGGGCGTCGCGGTGGCGGCCGAGGTCGGCGACCAGCGGGTCGTCGGCGTTGAGCACGAGCGCGGTCGACTCCGGCAGCCCGGCCACGATCTCGGCCCAGCGGTCGGCGATGATCTCGAGCTCGCCGTAGCGGTCGAGCTGGTCGCGGAACAGGTTGCCGAGCAGCACGGCGCGCGGCGCGAGCTCGGAGGCGACCGGGCCGAGCCAGAACTCGTCGACCTCGAACAGCCCCATGTCGCCCCGGTTGGCGGCCAGTGCGGCGGCCACGCCGCCGGCCATGTTGGCGCCGGCGTGGTTGTGGACGAGGCGCGAGCCGGTGCGGCCGAGGATGCTCGCCACCATCGCCGCCGTCGTGGTCTTGCCGTTGGTGGCGGAGATCACCACGCTGCCGCGCGGCAGCCGCGCCGCCAGCCGCGCGATCGCGCGCGGCTCGGCGAGCATGAGCACCTTGCCGGGCAGCGAGGTGCCGCCGCGCCCGGCGAGCCGCGCGGCGGCGCCGGTGGCGCGCGCGGCGAGCAGCCCGGCCGTCAGCCTCACGGGACGATCACCCGCAGGGCGCCGGCCACCACCCTGACGGTGGCGGGCAGCTCGCCGATCGGGTCGCCGTCGGCATAGGCGGTGAACGCGCGGTCGGCGCGGAAGGTGACCTCGCGCCCGTGCAGGATCCGGAAACCGGGCTCGCGCACGTGCTCGCCCTTGAACACCTTGGTCAGCCCGCGCAGATACCCGGCCCGCGGCCGGTCCTCGGTGAAGGCGACGTCGAGCAGGCCGTCGTCGAGCCGGGCGTCCGGGACCAGCCACATGCCGCCGCCGAACACTCCCGAGTTGGAGACCGCCACGGCGTAGCCCGTGAACGAGTGCTCGGCGCCGTCGATCGCGACCTCCCAGCGAGCCGGCTTCCAGCTCGCCAGCGCGCGCAGCGCGCCGTAGGCGTAGACCAGCGTCCCGAGCGGCAGCCGCGTCCCGTTGGCGATGTCGTTCACCCGCGAGTCGAAGCCCGCGCTGAGGATGCCGACGTAGGTGCGGCCGCCGGCCTCGGCGACGTCGATCCGCCGCTCGCGTCCCGCCGCGAGGACGTCGACCGCGGCCACCGGGTCGTGGCCGATCCCGAGCTTGCGGGCGAGATCGTTGCCGCGGCCGCCGGGCAGCAGCGCCATCACGGCGTCCGCGCCCTTGAACTCCCCGGCGACCGCTCCGACGAGCCCGTCGCCGCCCATCGCCGCGGCGAGCTCGCCGGCCGCGAGCGCCTCGCGGGCGAGCTCGCGCGCATGCTCGAGCGAGGTTGTGCGATCGACGCGGAAGGCGATGCCGTGCGAGCGCAGCGCCGCCTCGACGTTGGGCAGCAGCTTGGCGGCGCGGCCGGCGCCGGCGGAGGGGTTGACGATCAGGCGGACGGGTCGGTCCATGCGAGCGAGCAGGCTAGCCGCGCGGCTTCGCTCGGTCGCGCGGGCGAACGTCAACTGCGGCAGGTAAGGAAGGTGCAGTTGGGCCGGCGTGCCCGAACCACATGCGTTAGGCCCCGGAAACCGGGTGTAACCGCATGTGGTTCGCGGCGATCACCGAAAACGCCCGGATCCAGCCGCGCGGTTGGCTTCCCACTTCCTTACCCAGCCGAAGTTCGTCCCTCCACCAGCGCGCCGAGCGACTCGGCCACGTAGGTCGGCCGCGGGTCGGCCGCATCGGCCTCCTCGCGGGAAGTCCCGCCCGTGAGCACCAGCGCCGAGTCGAGCCCGGCGCGGCGCGCACCCGCCACATCCACCTCGAGCAGGTCGCCGACCGCGAGGATGCGGCCGGGGCCGAGGCGGTCGCGCGCCGCCTCGTACATCGCAGGCTCGGGCTTGCCGACCACGAGCCCGGCGCGGCGGCCCGTCGCGGCCTCGACCGCCGCCAGCGCGGCGCCTGTGCCCGGCCACGGCCCGTCGGGCATCGGGAACGTGGCGTCGCGCGTGGCGCCGATCAGCTCGGCGCCGCGCACGACCGCCTGCGTCGCGGTCCGCAGCTCGGCGTAGTCGAAGCCTTCGTGGGCGCCGACCACCACGAGATCGGCTCGCGTCGCGAACGGCGTGCGGTTGAGGATCCGCATCCCGGCGGCCGCGACATGGTCGATCAGCGCCTGCGAGCCGACCACGAACGCCGACCCGCGCTCGCTCCCCGCGAGCTGGAACTGGAGCGCGGCGCCGGCGGTGACCACCTCGCCCAGCGAGGCGTGGAAGCCGAGCCGCCACAGCTTGCGCACGAACTCCTCCGGTGCGTGGCGGACGTCGTTGGTGAGGAACAGCACCGAGGTGCCCGCGTCGCGCAGCGCGGCGACCGCCTCGACCGCGCCGTCGCACGGCTCGTCGCCGACCCACACGCACCCGTCGAGGTCGAGCAGTACGTGGTCGTAGCGGCGGATGCGTGGCGAGACGAGCACCCGCCGTGTCTATCATCGCCGCCCATGCTCCGGGTCCTGATCCTCTGCCTGGCGTGCGCGCTGCTGGTCGCGGCGTGCGGCGAGGACGACGACGGCGGCGGCGAGGCGGCCGCCACGCCGGCGCCGACGGAGGAGGCCGCCCCGGCCGGCTGCGAGGCCGCCGAGGCGCCCCAGCCCAAGGGCGAGGGCAAGCTGGCCAAGCCGAAGGCCACGCTCGACCCGGCCAAGACCTACGTCGCCACCGTGGCGACCAACTGCGGCGACTTCGAGATCACGCTCGACGCCAAGCGCGCGCCGAAGACCGGCGGCTCGTTCCAGTCGCTCGCCGAGAAGGGCTTCTACGACGGCACCACGTTCCACCGCATCGTGGCGGGGTTCGTGATCCAGGGCGGCGACCCGAAGGGCGACGGCACCGGCGGCCCCGGCTACTCGGTGGTCGAGGCGCCGCCGCAGGACCTCGTGTACACGAAGGGCGTGGTGGCGATGGCGAAGACCGGCACCGAGCCCGCCGGGACCTCGGGCAGCCAGTTCTTCGTCGTCACCGCCGAGGACGCGCAGCTCCCGCCCGACTACGCGCTCCTCGGCAAGGTGACCGGCGGCCAGGACGTCGTCGACAAGATCGGCGTGACGGAGATCGATCCCGCGACCGAGCAGCCGGTCGAGCCGGTCGTCATCCAGTCGGTCAAGGTCACCGAGGGCTGACGCCCTCGAGCTCGAGCAGCGCGCGCTTGCGCGCCGGGCCGCCGCCGTAGTCGCCGATCCCGCCGCTCGCCGGGAGGACGCGGTGGCAGGGCACGAGGATCGGGACCGGGTTGCGGGCGCAGGCGGTCGCTGCGGCGCGGAAGGCGCGGGGGTTGCCGGCCAGGCGGGCCAGCGACCCGTAGCTGACGACCTCGCCGCGGCCGACCTCCTCGTGCAGCGTGTCCAGCACCGCGCGGCGGAACGGCGCGGAGACGAGCGAGAGGTCGACCGGCAGCCCGTGCGGGTCGCCCTCGCCGGCGAAGTACGCCTCGAGCGTGTCGCGGGTGGGGGACAGCTCGCGGTCGGAGGCCACGATCCGCGGGCCGAGGTGCGACGCGACCTCGGCCAGCACGCGATCCTCCGGCTCCTCCGGGAAGGCGACGCGGGCCACGCCGCGGGAGCCCTGGACGACGAGCAGGGTGCCGATCGGCGTGGGCAGGCGGGTGAAGACGGCATCGACGAGGCCCTCGCGCACGGCGGCGGCGGCGACGGACTCGAGCAGGGCGTCGGGAAGCGGAGTCATGCGGCGGCTCTCTCTCGCAGGGTGCGGACGGCGGTGGACACGCGCTGGCGGGCGGCGTCGGTCGAGATGCCGAGCCGGTCGGCGATGCCGGCGTAGTCGAGGTCGTCGACGAAGCGCAGCCGCAGCGCGGTGCGCGCCCCGTCGGGCAGCGGCGCGATCAGCGCCTCGAACGTGCCCTCGTCGTAGGTGTCATGGGTGGCGACGACCGGCGGGTCGCCGCTCGGCAGCTCGCGGCGGCGCGAACGGTGCAGGTCGATGGCGGCGGTCGTCGTGACCCGGTACAGCCAGGCGCGCAGATGGTCGGCGTGGCGCAGCCGCGGATACGCGCGCAGCGCGCGCAGGAGCGCGTCCTGCACCACGTCCTCGGCGTGCTGGTCGCCGGCGAGTCGCCGCGCGTGCGCGAGCAGCTCGTCGCCGTGGCGCTCGACGAGGATCCAGAACGGCGGCAGCGTCACGTCTCTGGAACGCGACACGCCGCCGGAACGTGAGTCAGGTGGACCGGCGACCGCTGAGCATGTCGGCGCGCTGCTCGGCCGCGCGGGCGCGGGCGCTCTTCTGGCGGCGGCGGCCGACGAGCGCCAGCACGCCGAGCGCGACGGCGACGAGCAGGAAGCCCCAGAAGAACGAGACGCCGGCGCCGATGCCGCCGAACGGCAGCGCCACCAGCTGGACGATGGCCCAGCCGAGTGCCAGCAGCGCGACGATGATCGCGATCAGCAGCAGGATGCCGCCGATCCGGCGGACGATGCTGGAGCCGGGCGGGGGCGCGATGTAGCCCATCAGCTGCAGCATCAGCAGCTGGCGTCCCGAGGGCGGCGACTGGCCGAGCTTCGCGGCGGCGACCTTGAGGTCGCCCGCCCGGCGCTCGGCGAGCGCGAGTGAGGCCTCGGCCATGCGGCGCAGCTGGAGCCGCTCCTGCGGGCGGGCGGCGGCGATCGCCGCGCGGAAGTGCTCGCGCGAGCGCTTGGCGTCCATCCGCTCGGCCGCGCGAGCCCCGAGGATCGCCTGGGCGGCGGCGCGGAACCGGGTCTCGGCCTCGAGCTCCTCGTCGGAGCGGCCCTCGAGCCGCTGCATGGCGGCCAGAGCGCCCTTCTGCTCCATCTTGATCTGACGCTGCTTGGGCGGCATGGCTGTTCCTCGGAGTCTACGACCGCCGGCGGAATCCGGTGGGCTCGGGGTCGGGCGTGAGCGGGCTCTCGGGCAGGCCGGGCTCGGGCTCGAGCGCGTCGTACCCGGACGGCGCGATGTCGTTCGGCGCGTCGGCGTGGAAGAGCGCGGCGAGATACTGGATCTGCCCGCGCCCGGGGCCGAGCTCGTACTGGCCGCCGCCATACGCGCCCATGCCGCGCTGGGCGCAGAAGTCGTAGCCCTCGAACAGCGCCTTGAGGCTGCCGAAGCGCGAAGGCTTGAGGTTCACGGTGCGCGGCAGCACGGGCATGGCGAGGATGTCGTCGACCGCGTGGATCGGGGCGTCCCAGGTGATGCGGTCGTTGAACGGCTCCAGCGCCTCGCGCGCCTCCTCGGTCTCGAGGTCGGGGTCCTCGAGCCAGGCGTCCGGGAACGCCTCGGCGATCCGGCGGTAGAACGCGGGGTCGGTCTCGGTGTCGACGACCGTGCCCTTGTAGGTGCCCTTGAAGTCGATCGAGTCGACCGAGCCGGTATCGATCAGCCCGTCGATCAGGTCCTGGCCCCAGTCGGGGGTCGCGTCGAGCTTGAAGCGCAGGCCCGGATAGCGCTCGAGCCGGCTCGTGACGGGCCCGATCGTCGGCGGGTCGCCGAGCCGGGAGGAGACGACGAACGTGACCGGTCGCAGCTCGCGGCCCACCGCGTCGGCGAGCGAGGTGCCGGCCTGGCGCAGCGCGAGGTCGAGCGCCGCGCTCTCGAAGCCCCAGCGGCGGTAGTTGCGGTAGACCTCGCGGTCGGGTGGGCCGGCGGGGAACAGGTCGAGCCCCGCGAGGTGCTCCGAGAAGCCGGCGAAGGTCCACTCGCCGGCCAGCGGCAGGACCGGGCCGTGCTCCTGCTGGGCGAGCTGGAGCGCGCCCTCGTAGGTGACGTCCTCGCCGACGCCCTCCTCGCCGGCTCCACGCAGGCGGATGACGGTGGTGAGGCGCTCGAAGCCGCTCGACACGGTGCGCGAGAGTCCCTCGAGCGCGTACTCGTCGATGGTGAGGGGCAGGTCGGCGACGCGCTCGTAGGTGCTCATGCGCAGGCAGCCTACGAAACCGGCCGCAGGACAACGTGTGCGGCTTACTCGCCGTCGCAAGCTCCGGCGAGCGCCTTAGCATCGGGCATGTGCTCGACGCCCTCGGCTTCTTCGCACTGGTCGAGGTGATCGGGCTGGCGGCGGCGCCGCTGGCCGCCCTGGCGTTCGGCCGGCTGCCGGGGGCGGGGCTCGGGTTCGCGAAGCCGATCGGCCTGTTGCTCGTCACCTGGGCGGTGTGGATGGCGTCGTCGGTCACGCCCGTGGCGTACGGGACGGCGACGGTGGTCGGCGCGGTGGTCGCCCTCGCGGTCGCCGGCGCGCTCGCGTGGCGGGCGCGGCCGGCCGGCGATGGCGCGCGCCGCCCGCTGTGGGTCGGCTCCGAGGTCGTCTTCGCGGTGACCTTCGCGGCGATGGCGTTGCTGGTCGCCTACTCGCCGGACGTGTGGGGGACCGAGAAGCCGATGGACATGGCGTTCGTGAACGCCGCCAACGCCTCGAGCTCGTTCCCGCCCCACGACCCGTGGATGGCGGGGGAGGACCTCAACTACTACTACCTCGGCCACCTCGCGATGGCGCTGGTCATCAAGGTGGTCGGGACGCGCCCCGACGAGGGCTACAACCTCGCGCTCGCGCTGCTGGCGGCGCTGTCGGCGACCGCGGTGTTCACGTTCGCGGGGACGCTGTGGGCCGCGGCGCGACCGCGCCTGCCGGGGGTGCGCGGGGGGCCGGTGCCGGTCGGAGTGGCGGCGGCCGTGATCTGCCTCGTGCTCGGCAACCTCGCGGGCGTGCGCGAGTGGATCGCGGCCGCCGACCCGCCGGGCGACTACGCGTGGTTCGAGCCGTCGCGCGTGATCCCGGGGACGATCAACGAGTTCCCGTGGTTCTCGTTCCTGCTCGGCGACCTGCACGCGCACGTGCTGGCGCTGCCGTTCACCTTCGTCGTGCTCGCGTTCGCGCTCCAGGTGGCGGTGGCCGGTCCCCGTGGCGGCCGGCGCGGGATCGCCGAGGCGGTCGCCGCCGGGCTCGCGGTCGGCGCCCTGTACGCGATCAATTCGTGGTCGTATCCGGTGGCCGCCGGGCTGCTCGTGCTCGCGGTCGCGGTGTGGGTCCGCTCCGAGGGATCGCTCCGCGAAGGCGTGAGGTGGCTGGCGATCGTGCTGGGCGCGAGCGTGGTGCTGATGCTGCCGTTCTGGCTGTCGTTCAACCCGGCCGCGCGCGGCATCGGGCTCGTCGACGAGCGGCGGTCGTTCACCGACTTCGCCGCCGACCTCGCGCTGCTCTACGGCATCTTCGCGTGGCTGCTGGCCGCCGCCTTCGCGGCCCGCCTGCTGGCTTTGCGGCGGCCGCTGCGGACGCTCGCCTGGGGCGCGGTGGCGGCGATCTTCGCCGGCTCGCTGCTGGCGATCGCCGGCCTGGCGGGGGCGGCGGCGCTCGCCGCGCTGCTCGCGGTCGCCGCCGGCGCGATGCTCTCGCGCTCGCTCGCCGCTCCGGAGCGCTTCCTGTGGCTGTTGATCGCGGGCGGGCTGGTCTGCGTGCTGGTGCCCGAGCTCGTGTACGTGCGCGACGAGTTCGACGGCAGCGAGCTGTACCGCATGAACACGGTGTTCAAGCTCGGCTACCAGGCCTGGCTGCTGCTGGCGGTCGCCGCCGCCTGCGCGCTGCCGTGGGCGACCGCCCACCTGCCGCGCCGGGCGTGGCCGGCGTGGGCGGCCGGCGTGGCGCTCGCGCTGCTGCTCGCCGCCGTCTACCCGTACGCGGGCACCTACTCGCGCAAGCAGGGATTCGCGCTGTCGCCCACGCTCGACGGCCTCGGCTGGCTGCGCGACACCGCGCCCGGCGACCCCCCGGCGATCGACTGGCTGCGCGACAACACCCCCGGCACCGCGGTCGTGCTCGAGGCGGTGGGCGACGACTACTCGGCGTTCGGCCACGGCCGCATCTCGACGTTCACGGGCCGCGCCGCCGTGCTCGGCTGGCCCGGGCACGAGGTCCAGTGGGACCACGACCCGGGCGATCGCGGCGAGGACGTCGAGCGGCTCTATCTCACCACCGACGTCGCCGAGGCGCGCGAGCTGATCGACCGTTATGGCGTCGACTATGTGGTCTTCGGCCCGATCGAGCGGACCACCTACGGCGACGCCGGCCTGGCCAAGTGGGACGAGCTCGGCGAGCAGGTCTTCGACCGGGAGGGGACGACGATCTGGCGCCTCGATCAGCGCTCGTAGACCCATTCCGGCATGCCGCCGGTCGGGCTCCACGGCTCGCGCTCGGTGAACCAGCGCCACCACGAGGCGGGCGTCATCTCGCCGTAGTCGCGCACCCACCAGACGCGGAACGGGATCTGGCGCGCGTCGGCGCCCGGGAGTTGCAGGCGGTCGTGCGCTGCCTGGGTGAGGATGAGCACGTCGGAGTCGGGCGGGGTGCCGCTCGTGCCGAGCTCCACGTAGTTGACACCGAGGTCGCGGAAGTACCACGCCCACGGGAAGGTCGCGCCCTCCGAGGAGTCGACGGTGATCGAGGTCGGCTCGCCGCTCCGCGCGCGCGACGACCTCGTCGGCGACGCGCTTGACCTCCTCCGAGGACTGCGTGGAGACCAGCAGCTCGCGCGGATCGGCGCGGTTGAGCGCGTTGACGGTGAACGAGGCGTAGCCCGCGTACGCGAAGCCACAGGCCACGACCGCGATCCCGACCCAGCCGTACCAGCGCCGCCGGGCGTCCCAGATCGCCTGCACGCCGAGGGCGGCGAGCAGCAGCAGCGGCAGGAGCGGGTGCAGCACCAGCCAGGCGAACTTCTCGCCCGCCCACGAGTAGACGACCAGCGAGACGGCGAAGGCCCAGATCAGGAACACGCGCAGGAGCGTCGGCCGCCGGAGCGCGAACACGGCTCCCACGGCCCCGAGCAGCAGCACCGGCCACTCGTCGCCGAACAGGACGACGAGGTAGAAGTACCAGGCCTCGCCGCCGCGGCCGACCTCGTGCTGGCCGAGCCAGTACTCGAGGCCGGTGTAGAGCCCGCGCACGCCGTCGGGGTGCGTGAGGAAGGTGGTGAAGAGCAGCGTGTAGACGCCGAGGAAGGCGGCCAGGCCCCAGCCCCACGCGTCGAGGCCGACGGCACGGAGCGGGCGAAGCAGCAGCTCGCGCCGGAACAGCAGCACGCCGGCGAAGAACGTGAACGCCACGAAGCCGGTGATGAAGGTCGTCTCCTTGGTGGCGAACGCGAGCGCGAGCAGCGCGCCGATCAGGGCCGGCTGGTGGCGTCGCGGGCGCTCGAGGAAGCGGAAGGTGACCACGAGCAGCGCGAGCGAGATCGCCGCGAAGTAGATGTCCTCGCGGGCGAAGCGCGAGAAGTACAGGAAGGAGGGCCCGAAGGCGAGCAGCGCGGCGGCGGCGAAGGCGCCGACGCGGCCGATCTGCCCGCGCAGCAGGTAGGGGAGAGGGACCATCAGCGTCCCCATCAGCGCCGGGGCGAGCCGGGCGCTGAAGTCCGAGTCGCCGAACAGGGCGTACATCCCCGCGGTCAGGTAGAAGCGCAGCGGCCCGTGCAGGAGCGGGTTGTACTCGTAGTCGCCCTGCGTGAAGAAGATCCACGAGAAGTAGGCGTCCTGGCTCTCGTCGTGGTGGAACGGCCGGTCGCCGAGGTCGATGAGACGCAGCGCCAGCGCCACGGCCACGAGCAGCGCGTAGGCCGCGAGCTCGCCGCGCGGCCGCCGCGCCTGCGCAGCGGTCTCCTCCCGCGGCTGGGTGGCGACCATCAGGCGCCGGCCTCGAGCCGCGCGCCCCGCAGGCGGCCGAGCCCTCCGTAACGGGCGGCCAGCAGCACCAGCCCGACGATCGTGATCGGCACCACGATCACGAAGCGCAGCATCACGATGTAGGCGACGGCCTGGGCGCCGGTCCCGCCGAGCGCCTTGATCCCGAGGATCGCCGCCGCGTCCTGCGTGCCCGCGTACGCAGGACCCGAGGGCACGAGCGAGAACACCGACGCGAGCGCGACGATGTAGAGGCCCTCGATCGGGTCCATGCCGAAGCCGACCGCGGCCGCGGCGGACATCCAGACGCCCGCCTCGATGCCCCAGATGACGACGGTCAACCCGAGCAGCAGCAGCCCGTGATGGGCGCGCCGGAGCCCGAGGGTGGCGGACGCGATCGGCGCCATGAACTCCATCATCCGGTCGTTGCGCCGCACCGCCAGATAGCCGACGCCGACGGCGATCGCGAGCCCGGCCACCGCGAGCAGGATGATCTCGACACTGTCGGCGCCGACCTCTCCGAGCAGCCCGTAGCCGACGATCACGAAGATCGCCACCAGCACCGCGATGTCGAGCAGCCGCTCGGCCAGCAGCGTGCCGATCACCGTGCGCTTCGACGTATGCGCGCGCGGCGCCATCAGCACCATCCGGATGGCGTCGCCGGCGCGCGCCGGCAGCACGTTGTTGCCCATGTAGCCGACGCACGTCAGCGCGTAGGTGTCGACCCGCTCCGGCGTGCCTCCCTCGTCTTCCAGCAGGCGCTGCCAGCGCTCGGAGCGGACCACCGTCGCGAGCGCATAGAGCACGATCGCGGTCAGCAGCGCGGCCAGCTCGGAGCCGCTCGACGGCAGCTCGGGCGGGTCCTGGCGCGACGCCCACCACACGACGCCGGCGACCGCGACCAGCGAGATCGCGAGCCCGATCCACGACAGGCGCGACCCGGCGCGCCGCTGCGCCGCCGGCGGGGCGTCGGGGACCGGTGTGGCCGACCGTTCAGGGGTGGGGGTCGGAGTGGGGATCGGAAGAGGATGGCACCGCAACCCGCGGCTGGAGCCGCTGTTGTTGGCTGACATGCGTGCCTCCGGACCGGACCGCCATCGTCGCCCCGGGATCGCGGCGCGGGCACTCGTCCTCGGCCTCGCCGCGGTCCTCCTCGGCCCGGCGACGGCGAGCGGCGCCGACCTCGTGGTCGACGGCCGCGGCTGGGGGCACGGCGTCGGCCTGTCGCAGTACGGCGCCTACGGATTCGCGCTGCGCGATGGTCGCGGCCACCGCTCGATCCTCGCCCACTACTACGCCGGGAGCGGCTATGACAGCGCGCCGGCGACGCGCGTGCGGGTGCGGCTCAAGCGCGCGCGGGCGCCGAGGCTCAGCGGCGCCACGCGGGCCCGCGCGGCCGACCGCCGCCGCATCCGCCTGCGCTCCGGCCGCGCCTACCGGTTCGAGGCGCTCGGCAGGAACCGGGTGCGCGTGGTCGACCTCGTCAGCGGCCGGACCCGCGCGCGGCTGGTCGCACCGGTCAACGTGACCGGAGGGTCGAGCACGGCCCTGCACGGCCCGGCCGAGAACGGGGTGAACGGCGGCCGCTACCGCGGCCTGATGGTTCTCAGCCGCGACCGCCGGGCGGTGCTGGCGGTCAACCATGTGTGGCTCGAGCACTACCTGTACGGCGTGGTGCCGGCGGAGATGCCGGCGAGCTGGCCGACCGAGGCGCTGAGGGCGCAGGCGGTGGTGGCGCGGTCGTACGCGCTGGCCAGCCTCCGGCGCGGCGCGCCGTACGACGTCTTCGCCGACGTCCGCTCGCAGGTCTACCGCGGCCTGCTCGGCGAGGTCGACGCCACCACCGACGCCGTACGCGCCACCAACGCCCGCGTCGTGACCTCCGGGGGCCGGGTCGCGCAGACGTTCTTCTTCTCCACCTCGGGCGGCCGGACCGCGACCAACGAGGAGGCGTTCGGCGGCACGCCGCTGTCCTACCTGCGCTCGGTCGCCGACCCGCACGACGACCTGTCGGACTACCACACCTGGACGGCACGGTTCACGCGCCGCGGCGCGGAGCGCCGGCTGCGGTCCGTGCTGTCCGGCCGGTTGCGGGGCCTGAGGGTCGCTTCGCGCACGCCGTCGGGGCGGGCGGCCACGGTCGAGGTGCGGGGCAGCGGCGGGAACCGGGTCGTTGGCGCGGGCACGATCCGGTTTCTGCTCGGGCTTCGGAGCACGTGGATCACGGGCGTGACCGGGCCGTAGCCGCGTCGGTCGACGAACGTCAACTGCGCTGGGTGAGGAAGCGAGGGAGCCGACCGCGCGGCGACGAAGCAGGCGGTCTCGTCGCGCTGCCGCGGCGATGGCGGGCATATAGGGAAGGGGTGTCACGGATTTGCGTCCTCCTAGGACGGTTATCCGTGACACCCCGCTCGGAGCCCGCCCGCGCGGTCGGCTCCCTGACTTCCCTACCCAGCGCAGTTCGCCGGACCCGCCGCCACCAACCTCACGACGGCCCGGCCTCGCGAGCCCGCGCGACCGCCTCCGCCACCCCGCCCGTCCACGGATCGCCGTGGCCAACCACCACCACACCCGCCTCCAACGTCTCGATCCGCTCCAGCGACGCGAGCGCCTGTCCGCTCGAGACGTTGAAGGCGCCCGGCATGATCTGCGGCCCCGAGCGGCCGGTCAGCGGGTTGTAGGTGACGATCACGTCGCCGGCCAGCAGCGCGCCGCGGTCCGGGAAGTGGAAGACGACGTGCCCGTTCGAGTGGCCGGGAGCGTGCACGATCCGCGGATGGCCGGGGACGTCGAGCTCGTCGCCCTCGGCGAATGTGGACACCGACGCGATCTTCGGCGTGCGAGCGGCGCCGAGGCGCACGCCGGTGAGCAGCAGCCGCCACGTCGCGCCGTGGCGGAAGTACGGCCGCATGCCGCGCTCGCGCGACTGCGGCTTGGCGGTGCGCGCCATCTCGGCGTCGGCCTCGTGGACGTGCACGGTGGCGCCTGCCTGGCGCACCTTCTCGGCGACGCCGACGTGGTCGCCGTGGGCGTGGGTGAGCAGCACCGCCTCGATGTCGCCGAGCGTGCGGCCGCGGCCGGTGAGGAACTCCTCGAGCTGGCCTCGGAACCCGGGGAGACCGGCGTCGACCAGCGCCAGCCGGCTGCCGTCCTCGACGACGTAGAAGTTCACGAGCGCGTTGCCGAGCCTGTGGATGCCGGGGGCGACCTCGGGCGTCATGCCGCGAGCCTACGGGTTCGAATCCGTTGGACGGACGCCAAGCGATCCGGTACCGTCGACAGACCGATGGCCCGTAGCCACCTCTACCTCGAGTCGATGCCCGCCGGCGCGGGTCATTCGTGGGTGGAGGCGCGGACGTTCATCGGCGCCCTGACGAACGACCAGCCGCGCGGCCGCTAGCGGACGGAGCCTCTCATGACCCCGTCCGCGCAGACCGCGGGCGGGCGTCGAGTCAGGCGCTGGACCCGCGAGCTCATCATCGAGAAGATCCTCGAGTGGGAGGCCCGCTACGGCGAGCCGCCCGGCTCGGCCGACTGGAACCCGTCGCTGGCCCGCTGGCGCGCGCAGGAGTGGCGTGCCGAGCGCTACCGCGAAGGCGTCTGGCCCTCGACGAACGCCGCCAAGCGACAGTTCGGAGGCTCGTTCGACGCCGCCGTCCGCGCGGCCGGGCTCGAGCCGCACCGTCCCGGCCCGCGACGGGCGCCAGGCGCCGCGAAGCCGGCCGTCGAGCCGCGCCGCCCCGAATCGTGGCCCGACGCCGCGTCGAACGGCGACGTCGCGCGCCGACTTCAGGCATCGCGGCCCGACGCCTCCTCGAACGGCGCCGTCGAGCGCCTGATCGCCGAGGCGCGAGCGCGTGTGCGAGCGGCCGACGACCAGGTCGAGGCGGCCGTCCGTGACGCGGCCGAGGCCCGCCGGGCCGCGGCGGCCGCCGAGCGCCGCGTGCGCGAGCTCGGCGCGCTCGTCACCAACGGTCCTCATCGCCTGACGCCGGGCGAGCTCCAGGCGCTGCGCGCGGACGGGCCCTCGGGCCCGGCGGTCCTGGCCGCGGCTCTCCGCCGGCTGGCGAAGGCGCGCGCCGCCGGAGACCGCGGCGGGCTGCGCGAGGCGCTCGGCGAGGTCGCCGCCGCCGCCGTCCGCTGGCGCGACCGGCTGTAACCGACTTCCTCCCCGATCCCCCACGACAGCGGGCCGGCCCACTCCCCCTCAGGGGCCGGCCCGCTCGGAGAGAACCTGCCGAGATCGCGACCGGATGGATTAGGCTCCAGGGAAGGGTCGGACCGATGGAGGAGGGGTGCTGTATGGCACGGGTTTCGTTGACGGTCAACGGCGTGCAGTACACGGAGGAGGTGGAGCCTCGCCTCCTGCTCGTCCACCTCATCCGCGACAGGCTCGGCCTCACCGGCACGCACGTGGGCTGTGACACCTCCAGCTGCGGTGCGTGCACGCTGCACGCTCGACGGCCAGGCGGTCAAGAGCTGCACGGTGCTGGCGGTGCAGGCCGACGGCTCCGAGGTGACCACGATCGAGGGCATCGGGACCGAGGACGACCTGCATCCGCTCCAGGAGGCGTTCTGGAAGCACCACGGCCTCCAGTGCGGCTACTGCACCCCGGGGATGATCATGGCGGCGGCCGACCTGCTCGACAAGAAGCCGCACCCGAGCGAGGAGGAGGTGCGCGAGGCGCTGGCGGGCAACCTCTGCCGCTGCACCGGCTACCAGAACATAGTCAAGGCGGTGCTGGACGCCGCCGAGACCACGAAGGCGGTGCCGGCATGAGCACCCTCGAGCAGGTCACCCAGGTCGACCGCTGGGTCGGCCAGGCGATGCGCCGCAAGGAGGACCCCCGGATGATCACGGGGCGCGGGCTCTACGTCGACGACGTGGTGCTGCCCGGCATGCTCCACATGGCGATCGTGCGCTCGCCCGAGGCGCACGCCAGGATCGTCTCGATCGACAGCGAGGGCGCGAAGCAGGCGCCGGGCGTCCACGGCGTCTTCACGGCTGAGGACATCGAGCTCGAGTCGCCGCTGCCGATGGCCTGGGTGCCGCCGGGAGTCGAGGTCAAGACGCCGGAGACCATGCCGCTCGCCAAGGGCAGCGTGAAGTACGTCGGCCAGGCCGTGGCGGTCGTGCTCGGCTCCGACAAGTACGGCGTGATTGACGCGGCCGAGCAGATCTTCGTCGAGTACGAGCCGCTGCCCGTCGTCGTCGACCCCGAGAAGGCGCTCGAGCCCGGCTCGCCGCTGGTGCACGAGGACATCGGGACCAACCACACGCATGACTGGACGATCGCCGGCGGCGACATGGACGCGGCGTGGGCCGAGGCCGACGTCGTGCTCGAGCGCCGGATCGTCAACCACCGCACGGCCGGCGCCCCGATCGAGCCGCGCGCGTGCGTGGCCGACTTCCGCGGAGGCCGGCTCACGCTTCACCTGACGAGCCAGAACCCGCACCTGATCCGCCTCTTCCTGGCCGGCGAGTTCGGCATGTCCGAGGACCGCATTCGCGTGATCGCGCCCGACGTCGGGGGCGGCTTCGGCGTCAAGATCTCCCACTACGGCGAAGAGGTGATCGCCGCGTGGGCCGCACGCAAGCTCGGCCGCCCCGTCAAGTGGACGGAGACGCGCAAGGAGCACATGAGCTCGACGATCCACGGTCGCGACCAGATCGACTACGTGAAGATCGGCGCCAAGCGCGACGGCACGATCGTCGGCCTCGAGTGCACGGCGATCTGCGATTTCGGCGCCTACTACACGCTCCTGACCCCGTTCATCCCGTGCTTCACCGGGTTCGTGATCAGCGGCTGTTACAAGATCCCGAATCTCAAGTACACGGCCAGGGGCGTCTTCACCAACAAGATGGCGACCGACGCCACGCGCGGCGCCGGCCGCCCGGAGGCCACGCACCTGATCGAGGTGATGGTGGAGCAGCTCGCGGTCGAGCTCGGGATGGACCCACTCGAGCTGCGGCGCAAGAACTTCATCCCGAAGGAGGACTTCCCGGCCGAGGTCGCGATCGGGCTCGTCTACGACTCCGGCGACTACCACGGCTCGCTCGACAAGCTGCTCACGCACGTCGACGTCGACGCCGTGCGGCGCGAGGCAGAGGAGCTGCGCGCGAAGGGCATCTACCGCGGCATCGGCTTCTCGACCTGGATGGAGATCTGCGGCCTGGCGCCTTCGCGTGTCGTCGGCCCGAGCGGCGTCGGCCTGCAGGCCGGCTTCTACGAGTCGGGGATCGTGCGCATCCACGCCTCCGGCGCGGTCACCGCGTACACCGGAACGGCGCCGCACGGCCAGGGGCATGACACGTCGTTCGCGCAGATCGTGGCCGACCGCGTTGGCGCCTCGTTCGACGAGGTCGACGTGGTCCACGGCGACACCGGCACGGGGCCGTTCGGCCTCGGCACCTACGGCTCGCGCGCGCTGGCGGTGGGCGGCGAGTCGCTCGCAAGGGCGGCGCTCAAGGTGGCCGACAAGGCCAAGCGCATCGCGGCGCACCTGCTCGAGGCGGCGCCCGAGGACATCGAGCTGGCCGACGGCAAGTACTCGGTCAAGGGCTCCCCGGACAAGGGGATGACGCTGGCGGAGATCGCCGGCGCCGCGTACGTGCCGGAGAACCTGCCCGAGGGCATGGAGCCCGGGCTCGAGGAGACGACCTTCTACGACCCGGAGAACTTCACGTTCCCCTTCGGCGCCCACGCGTGCATCGTCGACGTCGATGCCGAGACCGGGAAGGTCGACGTCGTCCGCTACGTCTCGGTCGACGACTGCGGCCCCGCGATCAATCCGATGCTGATCGAGGGCCAGATCCACGGCGGGGTCGTGCACGGCATCGGCCAGGCGCTGTTCGAGCGCATCCACTACGACGACGACGGCCAGCTCCTGACCGGCACGTTCGTCGACTACGCGATCCCGAGCGCCGCCGACGTGCCGAACTTCGAGACCGACCGCACGGAGACGCCGTCGCCGGTCAACTCGCTCGGCGTCAAGGGCGTCGGCGAGGCCGGCACGATCGCCTCCTCGGCGGCGATCGCCAACGCGGTGATCGACGCCCTGCGTCCGCTCGGCGTGACGTACGTCGACATGCCATTCAGCCCGCAGCGCATCTGGTCGGCCATCAACGAGGCGCAGACCGCGGGCAGCGGCGAGGTCGCGAGCGACCCCGGCAAGCAGGGTGGCTCGTGGGACGAACACGGGAGCGGCAGCGCCGGCTCCGGACCGGCGAGCCCGAGCGAGGGAGGTGGGCTGTGATCCCCGCCGAGTTCGACTACGTCGCGCCCGAGTCGCTCGACGAGGCGCTGAGCTCGCTGCGGTCCGGCGGCGAGGACGCCAAGGTGCTGGCCGGCGGGCACTCGCTGCTGCCGCTGATGAAGCTGCGGCTGGCGACGCCGTCGCTGCTCGTCGACCTCCGGCGCGTGCCCGGGCTGTCCGGGATCGAGCGCGAGAACGGCGACTGGCGGATCGGCGCCATGACGACGCACTACGCCGTGACGGAAGCCGGCCTCGGGCTGGCGTCGGAAGCCGCCGGCCTGATCGCCGACCCGCAGGTGCGCTATCGCGGGACGATCGGAGGCTCGCTCGCGCACGGCGACCCGGCCTCCGACCTGCCGGCGATCCTGCTGGCGGCCGAGGGGTCGGTCACGGTGCGCGGCGAGAGCGGCGAGCGCGAGGTCGCGGCGCACGATCTGTTCCAGGACTTCCTGACCACGGCGGTCGCCGACGGCGAGATCCTCACCTCGGTGCGGCTGCCGGCGCTCGACGGCTACGGGTTCGGCTACGAGAAGTTCAACCGCCGCAAGGAGGACTGGGCGATGGTGGCCGTGTGCGCGCTGGTCAAGAAGGCGCCCGACGGCTCGTGCGAGGACGTGCGGATCGGGCTCACGCACATGGGCTCGACGCCGCTGCGCGCGACCGCCGCCGAGCAGGCGCTGCGCGGCCGCGGGCTCGACGCCCAGGGCATCGCGGCGGCCGCCGAGCAGGCCGCCGAGGGCACCGAGCCGCCGGCCGACCTGAACGCGTCGGCCGACTACAAGCGCCACCTGGCGCGCGTGCTGTGCCGGCGCGCGCTCGAGCAAGCGTCACAATGAAGTTGTGCGGTTCACGACTACGGAGGACGTGACGCGGGCCCTGGCCGGCGAGGGCTACCTCGCCGACCGGGCCCTGAGCACGGCCGTCTTCCTCGCCGCCACCCTCGAGCAGCCGCTGCTGCTCGAAGGCGAGGCCGGCGTCGGCAAGACCGAGGTCGCGCGTGCGCTGGCCGCCGCCGGCGGCGCGCGGCTCATACGCCTGCAGTGCCACGAGGGCATCGACCTCCACCACGCGGTCTACGACTGGGACTACCAGCGCCAGCTGCTGGCGATCCGCGCCGCCGAGGCGGGCGCCGCGGCGCGCGAGCTGTTCGGCCCCGAGTTCCTGCTCCGGCGGCCGCTGCTCGAGGCCCTCGAGCACGACGGGCCGGCCGTGCTGCTGATCGACGAGGTCGACCGCGCCGACGATGAGTTCGAGGCGTTCCTGCTCGAGTTCCTGGCCGACTTCGCGATCACGATCCCCGAGCTCGGGACCGTGCAGGGCAAGCGGCGCCCGCTCGTGGTCCTCACCTCGAATCGCACCCGCGAGCTGCACGACGCGCTCAAGCGCCGCTGCCTCTACCACTGGATCGACTACCCGTCGCGCGACCGCGAGGCCGAGATCGTGCGCACCCGCCTGCCAGAGGTGCCGGACGCGATCGCCGAGCGCGTGTGCGTGGCGGTCGCGCGGCTGCGCAGCGAGGAGCTCTACAAGCTGCCCGGGGTGGGGGAGACGATCACGTGGGCGCGGGCGCTGCTGGCGCTCGACCCCGACGGCGACCTCGAGGGCACACTCGGCGTCGCGCTGAAGGTGCGCGAGGACATCGAGCGCGTGCGCGAGCGGGGGGTCCTCGGCGGTGTCTGAGACCCTCACGACGCGCCTGTCTTCGCTCGCCGCGTACATGCGGGCGGGCGGCGCGGCGGTCGGCGTCGGCGAGCTGCTGGCCGCCCATCGCGCGCTCGCGGCCGTCGACCCGGCATCCCGGCGCGACGCATATCTCGCGCTGCGCGCAGCGCTGTGCTCCTCCCGCGCCGACTTCGACCTCTTCGCGGAGGCGTTCGCGGCGATCTTCGCGCCCGCCGTGCCCCCGGAGAACCCGCTCGAGGCGCTCGGCAACATCGAGCGCGCCGCGCTCCCGCGGACGGGCGTGCCGACGGGGTCCGAGTCGCCGGTGCTCGAGGACCAGCCGGTGCCGGCGGCCTGGAGCGAGGACGAGCTGCTGCGAGAGAAGGACTTCTCCGAGTACAGCGACGCCGAGCGGGCGCTGGCGCGGATGCTGATGGTGCGGCTTGCACGCCGCACCCCGCAGCGGCTCTCGCGCCGCACGCGCGCGACCCGGCGGCGGCGCGACGTGCACGACCTGCGCGCGACCGTGCGGGCGTCGCTGCGGCACGGCGGCGAGCTGCTCGAGCGGCGCTACCGGGAGCCGGCCGCGCGGCCGCGGCGGCTCGTGCTGGTGTGCGACGTGTCGGGCTCGATGGCCCCGTACTCGCGGATGCTGCTCCAGTACATGCAGGCCAGCGTGACCGCGCGCGCCCGCGTGGAGGCGTTCGTGTTCGGCACGCGGCTCACGCGGGTGACGCGCGAGCTCGCCGGCCGCGATCCCGATCGCGCGCTGGCGCGCGCCGCCGACCACGTGTCGGACTGGTCGGGCGGCACGCGGATCGGCGCCGCGCTGGCCGAGCTCAACCGCGAGCACGGCCGCCGGATCGGCCGCGGCGCGGTGATCGTGGTGCTGTCCGACGGCTGGGACCGCGGCGACCCGGAGGTGCTCGCCGCCGAGATGGCGCGCCTGCGCCGCTGCGCGCACCGCGTTCTGTGGCTCAACCCGCTGGCCGCCGACCCGCGCTACGAGCCGTTGACGCGCGGGATGCAGGCGGCCCTGCCGCACGTCGACCACCTGCTGCCCGGGAACTCGATCGCCTCGCTGGAGGCGCTGGCCTCGTTGATGGAGGAGGGACTGTCATGAAGGACGTACTCGAAGACGTCGACGCCTGGACCGCGCGCGGCGACGCCGTCGCGCTGGCGACCGTGATCGGAGTCAAGCGGTCGGCTCCCCGCCCGCCGGGGTCGAAGATGGCGGTGAACGAGCACGGCGAGATCTCGGGCGCGGTGTCGGGCGGCTGCGTCGAGGGCGCGGTGGTCGAGGTCGCCGAGGAGGTGCTGGCCGGCGGCGCGCCGCGGCTGCTGCACTTCGGCATCGCCGACGAGGAGGCGTGGGACGTCGGGCTGCCGTGCGGCGGCGAGATCGACGTCTACGTGGAGCGCTACGCGCCGTGAGCGCGGCGGGCGAGTTCACCGAGCTGGCGCGCAACGGCGGCCGCGGGGCGCTCGTCACGCGGCTGGAGGGCGGCGGGAAGATCCTGATCCACATGGACGGCACGCGGGTCGGCTCGCTCGGCGACCCGGCGCTCGACGAGCAGGCGGCGAGGCTCGCAGACGAGCTGATGTGGGCGGAGCGGTCGGAGCGGCAGGGCGAGCTGTTCGTCGACGTCACGTTCCCGCCGCCGCGGCTGATCGTGTTCGGCGCCGTCGACTTCGCCGCCGCTCTGTGCAAGATGGCCGCGGCGACCGGCTGGCGCCCGTTCGTGGTCGACCCCCGGGCCCGGTTCGCCCAGCCCGCGCGGTTCCCCGACGCCGAGGAGGTCGTGGCGGCGTGGCCGGAGGAGGCGTTCCGCCGGCTCGGCGGCATCGACCGCGCGACCGCGATCGCGGTCTTGACGCACGACCCGAAGCTCGACGACGCCGCGCTCGTGCTGGCGCTGCGCTCGGACGCCGGCTACATCGGCGCCATGGGGTCGCGGCGGGCGCAGGCCAAGCGGCGCGAGCGGCTGCTGGCGAAGGGGATCGAGGAGTCCGATCTGGACCGCGTGTCCGCCCCGATCGGGCTCGACCTCGGCGCGCTCACCGCCGAGGAGACCGCACTGTCGATCATGGGCGAGATCATCTCCATGCGGCACGGCCGCAGCGGCGGTCGGCTCGCGCACGCCCAGGGGCGGATCCACGAGGTCGGCGTGTGACGGTCGGCGGGCTGATCCTCGCCGCCGGCGAGGGGCGGCGGTTCGGCGCCACCAAGCAGCTCGCCGAGCTCCGCGGACGCCCGCTCCTGGAGTACGCGCTGGAGGCGATGATCCCCGTCTCGCCCCGGGTCGTCGTGCTCGGTCACGCGGCCGACGAGATCGTCGCCCGCGTCGACCTGCACGGCGCGACGCCGGTCGTCTGTGACCGCTGGGCCGAGGGCCAGGCCGCTTCGCTGCGGTGCGGGCTGGGAGCGCTGGCGGGCGCCGACGCGGTGGTCGTGGCGCTCGGCGACCAGCCGGGACTGACGGGCGCGGCGGTCGAGGCCCTGGTCGCGGCGGCCGGCGACGAGGACGCGGTCCGCGCGGTCTACGACGGCGTGCCCGGGCACCCGGTCCTCCTGCGCCGGCCGCTGCTCGACCGTGCGGGCGAGCTGCGCGGCGACACCGGGTTCCGCGACCTGCTGGAGGACGCCGCGGTACGCGAGGTGGAGGTCGGCGGGCTCGCCGACCCGGCGGACATCGATACGCGAGAAGAGCTGGCGCGGCGCTGAGGCGAGCGCGTCGGCGATGTCGCGCCGCCGGGGGTGCAGCGTCGTCAGCGAATGCCGCTCATCAGGCGCAAGATCCGCTTCCGCGCCATGACCACGAGCAGCCCCGCGCCGATCGCCAGCAGGCCGGAGACGCCGAAGTACATCTCGAGGCTGACCGAGTCGTAGAAGCCGGACGCCCAGCCGCCGATGACGTCGCCGACGGAGATCGACAGGAACCAGACACCCATCGTCGTACCGACCGTGGCGGCCGGGGCGAGCTTCGTCGCGGTGCTGAGGCCGACCGGGCTGATGCAGAGCTCGCCCACGGTCTGGATGAAATAGACACAGATCAGCCACGTCGCGGCGGTCGCGCCGTCGCCTGCGGCATTGGCCGCGCCGACCATCACGAGGAAGCTGACGCCGACGAGCAGGAGACCCAGGGAGAACTTGATCGGCGTTGACGGCTGGCGGCTGCCGAGGTGCACCCACAGGGACGCGATCACCGGGGCCAGGGCAAGGATGAACACCGGGTTCACGGACTGGAAGAAGCTCGACGGGAAATGGATCCCGAACAGCGAGTCCCGCGTGTGCGTCTCGGCGAACAGCGACATCGTCGAGCCGCCCTGGTCGTAGATCATCCAGAAGACCGCCGAGGCGAGGAACAGCAGGCCGAGCGCCTTGATACGAGAGCGATCGGTCTCCTGCCAGTCGCGGTTGCGTAACGTGCGCGCGAACCAGATCGCCGGCACGGACAGGATGAACACGCCGAGGAAGTTCTGTACGAGGCCGGCGGTCAGGCCGAAGATCGCCGCCGCCGCAGCGAACAGCGCGAGCACGACCGTCGCGCCGAGGCCGACGCTGCGCCACGCCCTGCTGCGCTCGGGCGGTGTGATCGGCGACTCGGGTTGTTCACCGATGTGGCCCATGTAGCGCCAGCCGTAGACGTACTGCCCCAGCCCGAGCAGCATGCCGACGCCGGCCGCCGCGAAGCCCAGGTGCCAGTTGACCTCCTGCCCGAGGTAGCCGCAGACGATCGGAGCCAGGAGCGCGCCGACGTTGATTCCCATGTAGAAGATCGAGAAGCCGGCGTCGCGGCGTGGGTCGTTTCGCGAGTAGAGCCCACCGACCATCGTGCTCATGTTGGGCTTCAGCAGACCCGTTCCCAGCACGATCAAGAAAAGGCCCACGTACACCGACGGGACGGCCGGAACCGCGGTCACGAAGTGACCGGTCGCGATCACGCAACCGCCGATCAACACGGCGCGGCGATGACCGAAGACCTTGTCGGCGAGCCAGCCCCCGGGCAGGGACGCGAGATAGACCGAGGCGTTGTACAGCCCGTAGAGAACGGTCGCCTCGGCCACCGACAGGCCCGCGCCGCCGTCCTCCGTGGAGGCGGTCAGGTACAGGACGAGGATTGCCCGCATCCCGTAGTAGCTGAAGCGCTCCCACATCTCCGTCCCGAACAAGGTCGCGAGCGCCCGCGGGTGCCCGAAGAACCGGCGATCGGTGGCGACGTCGGGCGGAGGCCGCGCTCATCGGATGCAGCCCGTCAACACGCGGGACTCGTGCTCGTCCGGCTCGAGGTCGCGGCCGGCGGCCTTGCCGAACCCGGTGCTGACCGCGCGCCAGCAGCCGTCGTCAGCGAGCTGGACCCGGAACTCCTCGATGTAGACGTCGTTTCCGCTGTCGATCTGGAGGTCGCACCGGTACGCCGCGTCCCGCCCCTCGCAAGAGGAATCGAGGATGCCGCGAGCCGACCCTGTGGTCAGCTCGTCGTCGGCCACGTCCTGCAGCGACTGGGCCAGCCGCTCAGGCTGCGTGTCGGCCTCCTCGCCGCAGCCACCGCCGGCAAGGGCGAGGACGACCGTCGCGATCGCAGCGAGTGCGCGGCGCAGACGGACCGGATCCCGCACGCAGGCGAGCCTACCTTGGATGCGGACGGCACGGGCGCGGCTCGAGGCCAGCCTCCAGCACGCATGAACGACGCCGTGCGACACAGGGGGCGGCGGCTGCTAGCAGGCGGCCAGTGCGGCGGGGCAGGCGGTGGGGCCGCCGAGCACCCGCACACTCGTCCGCGCGCGGGTCGGGCGCGCGTTGGCGCCCTGGGCCCGCGCGGTGTTGGTGGCGCTGTCGGTGGCTCGCGTCGTGACGGTGAAGGTTCGCCGGCCACCCGCTTGGAGCCGCGGAATCCGCCAGCACGGGACGCCGCCGCGCACGCGCGCGCCGGGCGCGCCGACGAGCACGAGTGCGTCCGGGAGCCTGTCGCACACCCGCAGCCCGCGCGCGGGGCTCAGGCCGAGCGAGCGCAGCACGATGCGGTACGTACGCGCTCCGTAATACAGCCCGGCGAACAGGATCGTCGTCAGGTTCCCCGCGTGGTTGCCGACGAAGCGGGCGGTGAACGGCCGCTCCGCCGCGGCCGGTGTGACCATCAAAGCCGCGAAGACGGATGACAGCCCGACGATCGAGGCGACAACTCGCGCCGGCACTTACGACGTCCCGGGAGCAGGGGTGGGCTCGACCGGCGGCAATGTACCGCTCGCGCGCCCTACCCGAGTCTGAGCACGTCGACCGGGGCGCCGGCGGACAGCTCGCCGGCCTCCTCGGGCGCGACCGCGAAGCCGTCGCTCTCGCCGAGCGCTCCGGTCATGTGCGAGCCCTGGCGCTCGGTCGGGGTCGCCTCGAGCGCGCCGTCGGCGCCGGGGCGGAGCTTCGCGGTGAGGAAGGTGGTGCGGCCGTCGGAGGCGCGCGCGGGCGTGGTCAGCCGGCCGGCCTCGAGTCGCGGCCGTGCGTCGCGCTCGCCGGCCAGCCGCCGCAGCGCGGGCTCGATGAACACGCAGAAGCACACGATCGTGGACAGCGGGTTGCCGGGCAGGCCGAACACCAGCGTGTCGCCGCGGCGGCCGAACCACAGCGGCTTGCCGGGCTTGATCCGCACCCGCCAGAAGACCTCCTCGACGCCGCAGTCCTCGAAGGCCGGCCTGACGTGGTCGTGCGGGCCGACCGACACGCCGCCGGAGACGACCAGCACGTCGCCCTCGAGGCCGGCGCGGACCGCCGCCCGCGTCGCCTCGCGGTCGTCGCCGATCACGCCGTGGTCGACGACCTCGGCGCCCGCGCGCCTGGCGAGCAGGCCCACCATGAGCCCGTTCGACTCGTGGATCCGGCCCGGCTCGGGCGGCGCGCCCAGCGGCAGCAGCTCGCTGCCCGTGACCACCAGATGAAGTCGTGGTCGCCGGTGCACGTCCACGTCTCCGGCGCCGGCGGACGCGAGCGCCGAGATCCGCGGCAGCGTCAGCACCGACCCGGGCGGCGCCAGCTCGTCGCCGGCGTGCAGGTCCTCGCCGCGCGCGCGCACGTGCGTCCCGGGAGCGAGCGCGCGCTCGGGCGACACGTGGCCGTCCTGCTCGACCGCCAGCTCGGACTGCAGCACCGCGTCGGCGCCCGGCGGGATCGCGGCGCCGGTCGAGACGCGCGCGGCGGTACCGGGCTCGAGCCCGGCGGAGGCGACCTCACCGGCGGCCACGCCGCCCACCACCCGCAGCGCCACCCCGGGCGCCGTGTCGGCGGCGCGCACCGCGTAGCCGTCCATCGCCGAGCGGTCGAACGGCGGCAGGTCGACTGCGCTGCGCGCCGGCTCGGCGGCCACCCGCCCGGCCGCCTCGGCCAGCGGGACCCGCTCGGCGGCGAGCGGCGCGAGCCCGGGCAGGATGAGCTCGAGCGCCTCGTCGATCGAGAGCATCAGCCGCCGATGCGCGACATCGTCCGGGCCGGCTGCACGAAGCCCGGATCGTTGACGTGGTGCTTGAGCTCCTTGCGCCACACCGCGTCGCGGATGATCTCCTCGAGCTCGTCGTCGGTGGCGCCGGAGCGCAGCGGCGCGCGCAGGTCGGTCTCGGTCATCGAGAACAGGCAGGTCCGCAGCTCGCCCTCGGCGGTCAGGCGGATCCGGTTGCAGTCGCCACAGAACGGCTCGGTGACGGGCGAGATGAAGCCCATCTCGCCGAGCCCGTCGGCGAACCGGTAGCGGCGCGCGGTGCCGTGGCGCTCACGTCCGACCGCCTCGAGCGGATAGACCTCGTCGATCAGCCGCACGATCTCGGCGTTCGGCAGCACCTTGTCGCGGGTCCAGGCGCGGTCGGCGTCGAGCGGCATGAACTCGATGAAGCGCACCTCGTACGGGTTCCGGCGCGCGAACTCCGCGAACCGCAGCACCTCGTCCTCGGTGAAGTCCTTCAGCGCTACGACGTTGACCTTGATCGGCCGCAGCTCCGGGTGGGCCTGGGCGGCCTCGAGGCCTTCGAGCACCTGGGCGAGCGAGTCGCGGCGCGTGAGCTGGAAGAAGCGGTCGGGCGCGAGCGAGTCGAGCGAGACATTGACGCGCTTCAGGCCGGCCGCGACCAGCTGATCGACCTGGCGCGTGAGCAGGTAGCCGTTGGTCGTGAGCGAGAGGTCCTCGACCTCCGGGATCACCGCCAGGCGCTCGACCAGCCGCCACAGCTCCTTGCGCACCAGCGGCTCGCCGCCGGTGAGCCGCACGTCGTGCACGCCCATCGCGGCCAGCAGCCGCACCAGCCGCTCGATCTCCTCGTACGACAGCAGCGCCGAGCGATCGAGCCACGGCAGGCCCTCCGCCGGCATGCAGTACTGGCAGCGGAAGTTGCAGCGGTCGGTGACCGAGATGCGGACGTCCCCGATCGCGCGTCCGTGCCCGTCGACCAGGGGTTTCACGCCGGCCTCCGCTCGCCATCCGGGCTCGCCTGATCGGAGGCGGCGTGAGTCGTCCGGCTCCGGTGGAAGTCCGCCTTCCCGCCGGTCTTGTCGAGCAGCTCGACGCGCTCGATCACGACGCCGGGCTCGATCCCCTTGACCATGTCGTACACGGTGAGGGCTCCCACCGAGCACGCCACCAGCGCCTCCATCTCGACGCCCGTGCGGTCGGTCGTGCGCGCCTCGGCGACGACCGTCACCGTGCCCTGGTCAACGTCGATGGCGATCGACGGGTCGACGTGGGTGAGCGGCAGCGAGTGGGCGAGCGGGATCAGCTCGTCGGTCCGCTTGGCGGCCTGGATCGCGGCGATCCGGGCGACGGCGGCGACGTCGCCCTTCGGGTTGTCTCCGGCCGCCACGCGGCGGGCGGCAGCGGCCGACATTCGCACGACGGCGCGAGCGCGCGCATAGCGCTCGGTGGCGGTCTTGTCGGAGACGTCGACCATCCGCGCGCGACCCGCGGCGTCGAGATGCGTCAGAGCCGGACCCTCCATCGAACTCCATGGTATCCCCGGCGGACCGCCTAGGATCGGGGAAGTGCAAGTCTCCGTCCGCCTGTTCGCCGGGCTGCGCGAGCGCGCCGGGACCGACCGGCTCGAGCTCGAGCTGCCGGACGACGCGCGGGTGGCCGACGTGCTCGCCGCGATGGCGGGGACGCCGGTCGGCGCTCTGCGGCCGCGTGAGTGCGTGGTGGCGGTGAACCGCGAGTACGCGAACGCGGACGAGCCGGTGCGGGCGGGCGACGAGGTCGCGCTCGTGCCGCCGGTGAGCGGAGGCGCGCTGCTCGGCGTCGTACGCCACGTGCGCGTCACCGGCGAGCCGCTCGATCTGGCGGCGCTGGCCGACGCCGTGCGCGACCCGCGGGCGGGGGCGGTGGTGCTGTTCGAGGGCGTCACGCGCGAGGTGCCCGAGCTCGACTACGAGGCGTACGCCGAGATGGCGACCGCACGGATCGAGGCGATCGCCGCCGAGGAGGCGGAGCGCCACGGCCTGTGCGCGGTGGCGATCGAGCACCGCACCGGCACCGTGCCGCTGTCTGAGCCGTCGGTGATCGTCGCCGCCTCGGCGCCGCACCGCGGCGAGGCGTTCGCCGGTGCCCGCGCGCTGATCGACCGCGTGAAGGCCGAGGCGCCGATCTGGAAGGTCGAAGTGACGCCCGAGGGCCGCACCCGGGTCGAGGGCACGCTGCCGCCGACATAGCACGAGTTGTGCCTATGCAATGCTTAGGCACATGGACCTGACGTTGGGAGAGGCGGCGAAGGCGATCGGGGTGAGCGCGGACACGCTCCGGCGCTGGGATCGCAGCGGCAAGCTGCGCACGGTTCGCGACGCTCGCAACCGCCGGCTGGTGCCGGCCGCCGAGGTCGAGCGGCTCACCGCGCACCCCCGGCGGCACGAGGCGGGCGACCGGGTGTCGGCCCGCAACCGCTTCCCGGGTGTGGTGCGGTCGGTCGAGGTCGACGGCGTGATGGCGCTGGTGGAGATCGAGGCCGGCCCGTTCCTGGTCACGGCCGCCATCACGCGCGACTCGGTGCAGGAGCTCGGACTCGCGCCCGGGGTGGAGGCGACCGCGGCGGTGAAGGCGACCTCGGTGATGGTGCACCGGCCGTGAGATGGCTGGTGCTCGCAGTCGCGCTCCTCGCCGTCGGCTGCGGTGACGACGGGCCGGCGGCCGATGAGCGCCCGCGCCTGATCGTGTCGGCCGCCGCCTCGCTGACCGACGCCTTGACCGTCTGCAGCCGCGAGTTCGAGGGCGCCGACGTGCGGCTCTCGTTCGGCGGCTCCGACGAGCTCGCGGCGCAGATCCGCCAGGGCGTGAGGCCTGATGTCTTCGCGGCCGCCAACACGCGGCTGCCCGAGGAGCTGGCGTCCGAGGACCTGCTCGAGACGCCGGTCGAGTTCGCCACCAACGAGCTGGTGATGGCGCTGCCTCCAGACGAGCGCGCGATCGAGCGGGTCGAGGACCTCGCCGCGCCGGGCGTCCGGCTCGTGATCGGCGCCGAGACGGTCCCGGTGGGCTCCTACACGCGCGACGTGCTCGGCCACCTGCCGGCCGGCGTGCGCGAGCAGATCCTCGCCAACGTCCGCTCGGAGGAGCCCGACGTGCGCGGGGTGGTCGGCAAGCTCACGCAGGGCGCGGCCGACGCCGGCTTCGTCTACCTGACCGACATCACCGGCGACCTGACGGCGGTCGAGCTGCCGCCGGAGCTGCAGCCGACGGTCGCGTACGGCGCCGGCGTCGTGAAGGGCACGGAGCAACAGGAGCTCGCGCAGCGCTACCTCGACGGGCTGACCGAGGGGCCGTGCGCCGACGCGCTGCGCGAGGAGGGATTCGGCCCGCCGCCCGGATGAGGTGGTTCGCGCTCCCGCTGGCGCTCGCGCTGGCGTTCCTGGTGCTGCCGGTGCTGGCGATCTTCCTCGACAGCCCGCCCGGCGAGCTGCTCGACGCGCTCGGTGAGCCGGGCGCGCTCGACGCCCTGTGGCTGAGCCTGCGGACCAGCGTCACCGCGCTCGCCATCATCGTCGTGGTCGGGACGCCGGCCGCCTACCTGCTCGCCACGCGCCGCTTCCGCGGCCGCGCGCTGCTGATCACGCTGATCGAGCTGCCGCTGGTGCTGCCGCCGGCCGTGGCGGGCATCGCGCTGCTGGCCGCGCTCGGCCCGTCGGGGATCCTGGGCGGGGCGCTCGAGGACGCCGGCATCCAGCTCACCTTCGAGACCGCCGGCGTGGTCGTGGCGCTCACGTTCGTGGCCTCGCCGTACTACCTGCGACAGGCCCAGGCGTCATTCGGGGCGCTCGACCGCAGCTGGCTCGACGCCTCGCGCACGCTCGGCGCGTCGCCGACGCGGACGTTCGCGCGGATCGCGATCCCGACCGCGGCGCCGGGGCTCGTGACCGGCGGCGCGCTCGCCTTCGGCCGCGCGCTCGGCGAGTTCGGCGCCACGCTCATGTTCGCCGGCTCGCTGGCCGGCATCACCCAGACCGCGCCGCTCGCGATCTACGAGCGCTTCGCGACCGACTTCGAGGCCGCCCTCGCGCTGTCGGCGGTGCTCGTCGCCGTCTCGGCCGCGATCCTCCTCTCGGTCAAGTTCTTCGAGGGCAATGCTCTCCGGCACGACTGAGATGGGAGGGCTTGCGGTCACCGCCGAGCACCGGCTGGGCGACCTCGAGCTCAGCGTCGCGCTCGAGGTGGCGGCCGGCGAGTGCCTTGCGCTGGCCGGCCCGTCGGGCGCCGGCAAGAGCAGCGTGCTGCGTGTCGTCGCCGGGCTCGTGGCGCCGCGCGCCGGCCGCGTCGCGTGCGGCGACCGCGTCTGGCTCGACGTCGAGCGCGGCATCGACCTGCCGCCGGAGGCGCGCCGCTGCGGCTACGTGTTCCAGGACTATGCGCTCTTCCCGCACCTGAGCGCGTGGCAGAACGTCGCCTACGGGCTGCGCGGGCCCCGGCGGGAGCGGCGCACGCGGGCGCTGGAGCTGCTCGAGCGCTTCGGGCTGAGCGCGCGCGCCGACGACCGCCCGCGGACCCTGTCGGGCGGCGAGCGCCAGCGCGTCGCGGTGGCGCGCGCGCTCGCGCCGCGGCCGCGCGCGCTGCTGCTCGACGAGCCGCTCTCCGCCCTCGACGCCCGCACCCGAGCGGCCGCGTCGCGTGAGCTGGCCGCAGTGCTGCACGCGGCCGGGGTGCCGGCCCTGCTCGTCACGCACGACTTCCAGGAGGCCGCCCTCCTCGGCGACCGGGTCGGCGTCATGGACGCGGGCCGGATCGTCCAGGCCGGCTCCGCGGGTGAGCTGGCCGCCGCCCCCGCAACGCCGTTCGTCGCCGACTTCACCGGCGCCGTCGTGCTGACCGGCACCGCGTCGCCGGGCGATGCGGGCCTTACCCGGGTGCGGCTCGACGGCGGGGGAGAGGTGTCGTCCGCCGAAGACGCGGTCGGGCCGGTCGCGGTCACCGTCTTCCCCTGGGACATCGCGGTGGCCCCGGCCGGCGCCGTCGATCCCGGCTCGGCCCGCAACCACCTCGACGTCGAGGTCGTGTCCGTCACCGCGGTCGGCAACCGCGTACGAGTCGGCCTGGCGGCGCCGCAGCCCTTGACCGCGGAGCTGACCGAGCCGGCGGTGGAGAGGCTGCACCTGCGGCCTGGCGCCCGGGTGGTCGCTTCGTGGAAGGCCACGGCGACCCGGCTGCTGCCCTTGTGAGGGCGGGCGGCGGGCGTCCCTAACAACCCTCTACACATTCCCGACCGGGATGGTGCTTATAATGCCGCGGCGAATGCACACCAAGTCGATGGAGAATGTGTTGATGACCGGACGTCTGTCGCGGCTCGTCGCCGCCCTGGCCCTCGTGACCCTCCTCCCAGCGGTGGCGGCGGGCTGCGGCGGGCCTGCCGCGGAGGGCGAGGCCGCGAGCAACGGTGGCGGTGCGAAGCTCTCGCTCGTCGCCTACTCGACGCCGAAGGAGGCGTACGAGGAGCTGATCCCGGCCTTCCAGAAGACCTCGGAGGGCAAGGGCGTGTCGTTCGACCAGTCCTACGGCGCCTCGGGCGACCAGTCGCGCGCGGTCGAGAGCGGCCTGCCCGCCGACATCGTGGCGCTGTCGCTGGCGCCGGACGTCGACAAGCTCGTCGAGCCCGGGCTGGTCGACTCCAACTGGGCGCAGGACGAGTACGACGGCTTCGTCACCAACTCGGTCGTCGTGTTCGCGGTCCGCAAGGGCAACCCGAAGAACATCAAGACGTGGGACGACATCGTCGAGGACGGCGTCGAGGTGATCACGCCGAACCCGTTCACGTCCGGCGGCGCCAAGTGGAACCTGATGGCCGCGTACGGATCCCAGATCGCCCAGGGCAAGTCGCCCGAGCAGGCGCTCGAGTTCCTGCACAAGGTGCTCGCCAACACGCCCGTCCAGGACAAGTCGGCGCGCGAGGCGCTGCAGACCTTCGCCGGCGGCAAGGGCGACGTCCTGCTCGCCTACGAGAACGAGGCGATCACGGCCCGGAACGCCGACATCGAGCTCGACTACGTGGTCCCGGACGAGACGATCCTGATCCAGAACCCCGTCGCTGTCGTCTCCGAGTCCGAGAGCCCCGACAAGGCGAAGGCGTTCGTCGACTGGCTCCGCACCGAGCAGGCGCAGCAGATCTTCGCCGCCAAGGGCTACCGCTCGGTGCTCCCGGAGCTGGTCGACAAGAGCACCTACCCGACCCCCAAGGACCTGTTCAAGATCGACGAGTTCGGCGGCTGGGACGAGGTCAACGCCGAGTTCTTCGACCCCGAGAAGGGCTCGGTGGCCGACATCGAGCGCGACCTGGGGGTATCCACTGCCGGGTAGCGCCACAGTCGCCGGGCGCCTCCCGCGCCGGCACGCCAGGATCGCCGCGGGGCCGCTCGTAGCGGGCGGCCTCTCGGTCGCCTGGCTGACCCTGATCGTCCTGATCCCGCTCGCCGCAGTCGTCGTGCGCTCGTTCGACGAGGGCGTGGGCGCGTTCTGGGACGCCGTGACGGCGCCGCAGGCGGTCGCAGCGATCCGCCTCACCCTGATCGTGTCGCTGATCGTGGCGGCGATCGACGCCGTGATGGGCACGCTGATCGCCTGGGTGCTCGTGCGCGACGAGTTCCCGGGCAAGCGGATCGTCAACGGCCTGATCGACCTGCCGTTCGCGCTGCCGACGATCGTCGCCGGCCTCGTGCTGCTCGCTCTCTACGGACCGAACGGCCCGGTCGGGGTCAACATCGCCTACACCCGCGCGGCGGTGCTGCTGGCGCTGCTGTTCGTGACGCTGCCGTTCGTGGTGCGCGCCGTGCAGCCCGTTCTCATGGGGCTCGAGCGCGAGGCCGAGGAGGCCGCCGAGTCGCTCGGCGCCAAGCCGTGGACGATCTTCCGCCGCATCATCCTGCCCGCGCTGCGGCCCGCGATGCTGGCCGGCGTCGGGCTCGCGTTCGGCCGCGCCGTCGGCGAGTTCGGCTCGATCGTCTTGATCAGCGGCAACCTGCCGTACAAGACGGAGGTCGCGTCGGTGCTGGTCTACGGCCAGATCGAGAGCGGCAACGCGACCGGCGCCGCCGCGGTGTCGGTGGTGCTGCTGCTGGTCTCGTTCCTGGTCCTGCTCGGCATCTCGTTCGTGGCGCGCAGGGGGATCGTGCGATGAGCCGCATAGCCCTACGCGGCATCGCCCTCTTCTACCTCGCCGCGCTCCTGGTCGTCCCGGTGGCGATGGTCTTCTACCGGGCGTTCGAGGACGGCTTCGCAGCCGCCTGGGAGGCCGTCACCACGCCGCCGGCCCAGCACGCGTTCTTCCTGACGATCACGATCACGCTGATCGCGGTGCCGCTGAACGCGGTCTTCGGCGTCCTCACCGCGTGGGTGCTGGCCCGCTACGACTTCCGCGGCAAGCGGATCCTCGACGTGCTGATCGACCTCCCGTTCGCGGTCTCGCCGGTGATCGTCGGCCTCGCGCTGATCCTCGTCTGGGGCCGCGACGGCTGGTTCGGCTCGACCGAGGTGATCTTCTCGACCCCCGGCATGGTGCTGGCCACGATCTTCATCTCGCTGCCGTTCGTGGTGCGCGAGGTGCTGCCCGTGCTGGAGGAGGAGGGCACCGACCAGGAGCAGGCGGCGAGCACGCTCGGCGCCCGCGGCCGGCAGGTGTTCTGGCGGATCACGCTGCCCACCATCCGCTGGGGCCTGACCTACGGCGTGATCCTCTCGACCGCGCGCGCGATCGGCGAGTTCGGGGCCGTCGCCGTCGTGTCGGGCAAGATCCAGGGCCGCACCGAGACCCTGACCCTCTACGTCGAGGACCGCTTTCAGTCGCTCGACCTCGCGGGCGCGTACGCGGCCGGCGTGGTGCTCGCGCTGCTCGGCGTCACGGTGCTGGCGCTCATGACCCTGCTGCAACGACGACACGGAAGGATCTGACGTGGCCATCGAGGCCCGCCATATCTCTAAGCAGTTCGGCGACTACACCGCGCTCGACGACGTCACCGTCGTGGTGCCCGACGGCTCTCTGACCGCTCTCCTTGGCCCGTCCGGCAGCGGCAAGAGCACGCTCCTGCGCGTCATCGCCGGGCTCGAGATCCCGGACGAGGGCGAGGTCCTGATCGGCGGCGAGGACGTGACGACCAGGCCGGCGCGCACGCGCGAGGTCGGCTTCGTGTTCCAGCACTACGCCGCGTTCAAGCACATGACGGTGGCCGACAACGTCGCCTTCGGGCTGACCGTGCGCAAGCGGCCGAAGGCCGAGGTCAAGGCGCGCGTGGGCGAGCTGCTCGAGCTGGTCGGCCTCGCGCACCTCGGCAAGCGCTACCCGTCGCAGCTGTCCGGCGGCCAGCGCCAGCGGATGGCGCTCGCCCGCGCGCTGGCGGTCGAGCCGCGGGTGCTGCTGCTCGACGAGCCGTTCGGCGCGCTCGACGCGCGCGTGCGCGAGGAGCTGCGTGCGTGGCTGCGGCGACTGCACGACGAGGTCCACGTGACGACGATCTTCGTCACCCACGACCAGGAGGAGGCGATGGAGATCGCCGAGCAGATCGTGGTCGTCAACGAGGGCCGGATCGAGCAGTCCGCCTCGCCGGCGCAGATCTACGACGAGCCGGCGACGCCGTTCGTGATGTCGTTCGTCGGCCCGGTCACGCGCGTCGGCGGCAAGCTCGTGCGCCCGCACGACGTGCAGGTGCTGACCGAGGCCGGCGAGGCGAGCGAGCAGGCCGTGGTCACGCGGATCGTGCGGCTCGGCTTCGAGGTCCGCGTCGAGCTGCTGCCGCCGGAAGGCGACATCCTCACCGCGCAGCTCTCGCGCACGGAGGCCGACCAGCTCGAGCTCGTCGAGGGCCAGATCGTCCACATCCGCGTCGACCCGACAGGAGCGCGCCGCGAACCCGCCAGCGCGTAGGCTGAGAGCCGTGCGGGTCTCAGCCAAGACCGACTACGCGATCCGCGCGGCGCTCGAGCTCGCCGCGGCGCCCGACTCCAAGCCGGTGAAGGGCGAGCGGATCGCCACCGCCCAGGCGATCCCGCTGCGGTTCCTGGAGAACATCCTGATGCAGCTGCGCCACGCCGGGCTCGTCGAGAGCCGGCGCGGCGCCGACGGCGGCTACCGGCTCGCGCGCGCGGCCGGCGACGTCACGCTCGCCGACGTGATCCGCGCCATCGACGGCCCGCTGGCCGGCGTGAGCGGCGTACGCCCCGAGTCGCTCGCGTTCGGCGGCGTGGCCGAGCCGATGCGGGAGGTCTGGATCGCGGTCCGCGCCTCGCTGCGCTCGGTGCTCGAGCGCGTCACGCTGGCCGACGTCGTGGCGGGCGAGCTGCCCGATCACGTGCGGGCGATGCTGGGCGACGAGGACGCCTGGGTTCCCCACTAGCGGCGAACTCCAGCAGCCGCGCGCCCTCGGCGTCGATCTCGTCGCGATCCGGAAGCGGCTCGAGCGGCTCGATCTCGAGCTCGCCGTCCCTGATCGCCCAGAAGGCGCGCACGAAGCCGTCGACCAGGACGACGGGCCGGCCGATGTAGCCGATGTTCAGGCGCTTGTACTCGGGCGGGATGATCCGCGAGCGGTCCTTGTGGGACAGGAACGCGTTGTCGAACCAGGGGAGGAAGCGGACCGGGGCGGGAGTGTCGGGATCGGGCAGCGGGGCGCCGGGGACGTCGTACAGCTCGCGTCCGCGCTCGTCCTCGAACGTGCGCAGGCGCGGGCGCAGCCGCTCGACCACCTCGCGCACGCCGGTGAGCCCGGACCAGGTGGAGATGTCGGCCGCCGTGGCCGGGCCGAAGGCCGCGAGGTAGCGCAGGATCGTCTCGTCGGGCGGGGCGTGGTGCGCGACCGGCTCGCCCAGCCACGCGTCCAGGGTGAGCTGGCGGAGCTGCACGTTGTGTCCCCAGACCCCGCGCGGGGGCAGGTGCACGAGCGGGAGGTTGAAGCGGACGGCGTAGGAGAGCGCGGTCGCATCGAGCTCCGGCCAGCGCTCGGCGAGCAGGCGCTTGAGCTCGGCGCCGCTGAGGTCGCGCTCGGTGAGCGCGGCGCGGCCGGCCTCGATCACGTCGCCCACGTCGACGCCGTCGAGCTGCTTGGCGAAGCCGCTGCTGTTCCAGGTCCGCTCGAGCACCGACTGCACGACCGGCCGCAGGGCGAGCGCGTCACGCGCCGTCACGAGATGGATCGTCGCGCGCATGAGCGACATCCGCACCGCCTCGCGGCCCTCCATCATGCGTGTCAGCTCGCCGGGCTGGAAGCCCTCGACGCGCGACCACAGGCCGTAGTAGCCGGCGTGGGGCTCCTGCGCCTGGATCGCGACAAGATGCTCGATCGCCTCGGCCGCGGTCGCGTCGGCGCGCCGCAGGAGCATCTGGCGCTCGAGCAGGGCGCGGTTGAGCGCCCGCGGGCTCAGGGGCTCCGTCGTGCGGCGAGAATCCATGCAGCCCAGGACCATACGAAGGCGACGTGGATCGGTTTCTCCGCGCGTGATCTGCTAGGTAGGGCCGCATGACCCGAGTCGCCGTCGTCGGCCACGTCGAGTGGATCGAGTTCGCCCGTGTCCCGCACGTCCCGCGCCCGGGCGAGATCGTCCACGCCACCGAGTGGTGGGACGACGTGGGCGGCGGCGGCGCGGTGGCGGCGGTGCAGCTCGCCAAGCTGGCCGGCGGCGCCGATTTCTTCACGGCGCTCGCCCACGACGAGATCGGCCGCCGCTCGCGCGAGCGGCTCGAGGAGCTCGGCGTGACCGTCCACGCCGCGCCGCGCGAGGGCGAGCACCGGCGCGGGTTCGTCCATCTCGACGACGACCACGAGCGGACGATCACGGTCCTCGGCGAGCGGATCGTCCCGCGCGGCGACGACGACCTGCCGTGGGAGCGGCTCGACGAGGCCGACGGCGTCTACTTCACGGGCGGCGACGTCGGCGCGCTCGTCGAGGCGCGCCGCGCCCGCAGGCTCGTCGCCACCCCGCGTGCGTACGACACGCTGCTCGCCTCCGACGTCGACCTCGACGCCCTGGTCCGCTCCGCCAAGGACCCCGGCGAGCAGCACGCCGAGGAGCATCTCGACCCGGCGCCCGACATCGTCGTCTCGACGGCCGGCAAGGAGGGCGGCGAGTGGGTGGGGGAGGACCGCACCAGCGGCCACTGGCAAGCCGCGCAGCTTCCCGGGCCCGCGCAGGATTCCTACGGCGCCGGCGACTCCTTCGCCGCCGGGCTCACCTACGGCCTCGCGGCCGGCATGCCGATCGAGCAGGCCCTCGACGTCGCCTCCCGCTGCGGCGCCTACAAGCTCGCCGGCCGCGCGGCCTACGAGGGCCAGCTCACCGCGGCCGATCTGTGACGCGCAGGACGGCCGAGCCCTCGATCCGGCCTTCCCGCAGCCGCGTGAGCGCCTCCTCGGCCTGCTCGAGCGCGAACTCCTGCACGGTGGTGCGGACCGGCACCTGAGGCGCGAGCGCGAGGAACTCCCGGGCGTCGGCGCGGGTGAGGTTGGCGACCGAGCGCAGCACGCGCTCCTCCCACAGGTCGCGGTAGGGGAACGACGGGATGTCGGACATGTGGATCCCGGCGCACACCACCGTGCCGCCCGGGGCGGTGGCGCGCAGCGCGGCCGGTACGAGCGGGCCGGCGGGCGCGAAGATGATCGCCGCGTCGAGCGGCTCGGGCCCGGGCGCCATGGCATCGCCCGCCCACTCGGCACCCAGGGTCCGTGCGAGGGCCTGCGCGCCATCGTCCTCGGCGCGCGTGAACGCGAACACGCGCCGGCCCTCGTGAACGGCGACCTGGCAGATGATGTGGGCCGAGGACCCGAAGCCGTAGAGCCCGAGGCGCACGCCGTCGCCGGCCAGCCGCAGTGCCCGGTGGCCGATCAGGCCCCCGCACAGCAGCGGCGCGATCTCGAGGTCGCTCATCTCGCCCGGGAGCGGGAGGCAGAACCGCTCGTCGGCGACCGTCCATTCGGCGTAGCCGCCGTCGACGTCCCGGCCGGTGAAGCGCGCGTGGGGGCAGAGGTTCTCGCGGCCGGACAGGCAGTACCCGCAGGTCCCGTCGGCCCAGCCCAGCCACGGCACCCCGACCCGCTCGCCGTCGGGCGTGGTGGCGACGATCTGGTGGCCGAGGATCAGCGGCAGGTGGCCGGGCTCGACCTCGCCGTCGCGGATGTGCAGGTCGGTGCGGCAGACCCCGCACGCGTGCACCTTCAGGAGCAGCTGCCCGGGCCCGGGCGAAGGCTCGGGCATCTCGGCCGCGCGGAGCGGACGGCCGGGCGCGTCGAGCACGGCGGCGCGCATCAGGCGGCTTCGTCGAGCAACGTGAAGTCGCCGAGCGCGTACGCCGGGACCGGCTCGGGCTCGTCACCGCACGAGATCGACCGCGGCGCCCGCTGATCGCGCAGGATCCCGACGCGGATCCGCCCGGTCGGACCCCGCAGGGTGACGCGGGGGCCGTCGACGTCGAGCACCGTGAGGTCGTCGAGGCGGCGCAGGCGGAGCTCCCGCCGCACGAAGACCTCGGCGGCCTGGACCGGCGGCGGGTCGCCGGCGCGGCCGCGCAGGTGGTCGAGGTCGATCTCGCCCGCCTCGAGCCCGGCCACGATCCCCGGGCCGGCCGCGGCGGGCACGCGGCCGAACGCGAGGCCGTGCGGGAAGGCGAGGAACGTGGCGGCGAAGCGATGGCCGCCGATGTGGCCGATCTCCCACGTCAGCTCGGGCCGCGCGGCCTTCAGCGCCCGCGCCAGCGGCCGGCCGCGGCGGGCGCAGCACGGGTCGCGCTTGCCGTGGGTGCAGACGGCGTACACCGGCTCCTCCCACGGCGTGACGGGGTCGCGCTCGCCGAGGTCGAGCCGGAGCACCTCGGCCGGGTCGTGGAGGACGTGACGCTCGATCCAGGGCCGGTTGCGCCGTGTGTCGGCTATGAAGCAGACCCGTGTGTCGAGCACGGCGCGGCGGGCGCTGCGGCGAATCAGGTGCACCTTGACGCCCGCCTCGTCGGCGGCCGCCAGTATCTCGCGCGCGAGGCCGGCGTCGAGATCCGAGTGCGTGACCGCGTTGCGGCCGCTCCACGGCCCGGGCTGCTCGAGCAGCAGGAAACGCCGCGCCTTGGGCGCGGTCGCCGCGAGGTCCTCGCCGAGCCGCTCGGCGAGGACGGAACACGAAGTGCTCACGTGAACAGGGTTAGCACTCCGGCCCGCACGGACGCGCCCGGCCGGTGGTGATCAGCGTCGTTTGGTCGGTGCGCGGGCGGGAACCGGGTGGGGGATGCCGCGGCGACCGGACCCGGGGGAGGGGTGGAGGTCGCCGAGGTGGTCGCGCCGGCGCGTGGGCCATGGCTTCGAGTCGTCCAGCGGCAGCCGCAGCCCGCCGGACGGCCCGCTCGGGCTGTTGGGCTCGGGGGCGTTGCCGCCGCCGCCGTGGCCGCCGTCCCCGTCATCGTCGTCGTCGCGCAGGCGGAAGAACCACACCAGCCACACGACGAGCGCTCCGATGTCGAAGACTCGGAGGCCGACCATGAAGATCCACCCCTCCAGCGTCACCTCACATGGGAGGCTAGCGCCGCACCCACTGCTCCATCAACCGCCTTGCGATTGCGAAGGGCGGCGGGACGCCGAGTGGGCTGTCCTCGCGCCCCGCGATCGCCTGCGCAAGGGCGTGGCGGTCGAACCAGCGGACGTCCTCGAGCTCCTCGTCGACCCGGTGCGGCTCGCCCGAGCGGTAGGGGGCGGTGAAGCCGATCATCAGCGAAGTGGGAAACGGCCAGGGCTGCGAGGCGACGTACTCCGGCGGCCCGACCTCGACCCCGGCCTCCTCTCGGACCTCCCGCACCACGGCCTCCTCGAGGCTCTCGCCGGGCTCGACGAAGCCGGCGAGGGCCGAGTAGCGGCCGGGCGGCCAGACCGGCTGGCGACCGAGCAGCACGCGGTCGCCGTCGGTCACGAGCATGATCACGACCGGGTCGGTCCGCGGGTGGTGCTGCGTGCCGCACCGGGGGCAGCGACGGACGATGCCCCCGTCCGAGATCTCGGTCGTGGCTCCGCAGACTGCGCAGTGGCGGTGACGCCGATGCCAGTTCACGAGCGCGGCGGCGTGCGCGGCGAGCCCGCCGTCGGCCTGGGGGAGAAAGCCCGCGGCGGCGCGCAGGCCGAGCGGGCGCGTCCCGGTCGCGGGGTCGAGCGGGCCTTCGCCATGGGCGGCGACCGCCGCCCGCCCGGCGGCCCCGTCCTCGTCGACCGCGAACACCGGCCCGGCCTCGTCGAGGCCGAGCAGCAGCGGCTCGGCCGCGTCCAGGCCGGCGAGCGGCAGGAGCGCCAGCCGCGGCTCGCCGTGGTCGCCGGCGGGCAAGGCGACCCGCACGCCGTCGTTTCCGGCCACCACCGCGCGCGCGTCCGGGCTCGCCGCCTGCGCGGCGACCCATGTCGGGTCGGTGCGCCGGTCGGCGGCGCGGTCGAGCCGCTCGCCGGTGAACACGATCATCATCCCGGGGATCATGTCGCCCCTCAGTCGCCGCGGGATTCTCTACATCACGCCGCGGCGAGCTCGCCGAGCGGGAACGTCATGCTCAGCTCGGTGCCGCCGCCGGGCGGCGCCGTGACCGAGAAGGTGTCGGCGAGATTGGCGATCAGCGGCAGGCCGAGCCCGGCACCCGGGCTGTCTGTGCGCGGCTGCATGCCGCAGCCCTCGTCGCGCACCGTGACCCGCAGCTCGTCGCCCTCCCACTCGACGGCGACCGTGAACGCCCCGCGCGCCGTCCCGCGGTAGCCGTGGACGACGACGTTGCTGACCGCCTCCGAGACCGCCAGCCGCACGGCGTCGAGGACCGGGTCGTCGGCGCCCGCCCGCCGCGCCGCCGCCGACACGACCCGCCGGGCGGAGCCGACGTGCTCCGGCGAGGCCGGCCAGCTCTGCACGCACCGCTCCACCTAACCCGGATACCCGCGGAGCGCCGCCTCGAACGTCAGTCTTGCGACCCGGTGACGGTGACCGCCACCCGCTGGACCGCGTTGTTGGCGTAGCCGCCGAGATTCCATGGCGGCGCGTCGGGCTGACGGCGGCCGGTGGCGTCGGTGGCGCGCACCCGCAGCTCGTGCTCGCCCGTCACGGCCTGCCAGTCGATCGACCACGGCGTCCAGGCCGCCGGCCCGGGCGGCGAGCCCAGCTTCGCGGGTGCCCAGGAGCCGCCGTCGACGCTCAGCTCGACCAGCTCGATCGGTCCCCAGCCCGACCAGGCGCGGCCCTCGATCCGCACTCGCCCGGGTGGCAGGAACCGCCGCCGCGTCATGAAGTCCGGGATCCCGGGCGGCACCATCAGCGAGCGGGGCTCGATCCGGGTCACCGGCGTGCCGGCGTCGTCCTCGTCGCGCCGCATCCGGTAGCCGGTGACCATCTGGTAGCCGTCGAACGGCTCGGAGACGATCGTGATCCGCTGCAGCCACTTGACGCTCGTCATGCCGTACCAGCCCGGCACGACCAGGCGCAGCGGGAAGCCGTGCTGCGGCGGCAGCGGCTCGCCGTTGCATCCCCATGCGAGCAGGCTCTGCTCGGCGTCGACCACCGACAGGCTGCGCTCGTACAGCTGCTCGACGCCGCCCTCGACGCCGCGGTCGAGGCCCGTGAACACGACTTCCAGCGCGCCAGCCTGCAAACCCGCCTCCGCCAGCAGAGAACCGACCGGCATGCCGGTCCACTCCGCGGTGCCGACCGCCTCTGCGAGCCAGGGCTGGCTCACCACGTGCGGCTCCAGCTCCGCCCGGCCGTTGCCGGCGCACTCCATCGTCACCGGCATCGTCACCGTCTCGCGCGCCCGCAGGTCGTCGAGCGACAGCTCCAGCTCACGCTCCACCCGGCCGCCGACGCCAAGCCGCCACGAAGCGGCGTCGACGTCCGGGATGTCGTAGTGCGTGAGCAGGTAGTGCAGGCCGAGCGGCGTGATCTCGTGCCGGAGCGCCTCCAGCGGCATACCGTGGTTGCGCGCCGCGAGCCGGAGCTCCTCGAGCGAGATGCTCACCGCGCGGTGTACTCCCAGTCGGCGGCCTGCTCGATCACGCCCAGCAGCTCGCCCACGCGGCACACCAGCAGCCGCTCCTCGTCGACCTCGATCCACACGCCGGCCGCCGCCGGGAACACGACGTGGTCGCCCTTCTTGACCGGCATCTCGACCCCGGCCGACTCCCACCAGTCGATCCCCGGCCCGACCGCCAGCACGATGCCGTGCTGGGGCGGCGGCTCGTGGTCACCGGCGGGGACGACCAGCCCCGACCGGCGCACCCGGTCGGGGTCGAGCTCCTTGATCACGACGCGGTCGAACAGCGGCCTGAGCTGGCGTTGCATCCAGCCCAGACGATATCCGTGTCACCCGCCGGCGACGTCCCTGCGCGCGAACACGGTCAGCGCCCAGGCGATCGACGGCACCGCGTACAGAGCACACACCCAGGCCGAGCGCACGATCGGATCCCAGTCGGTCGGCTCGCGCAGGATGCCCTGCCAGGCGTTGAACTGGGTCGAGAGCAGGTACGGGTCGAGCGCGTCGAGCGCCGAGATCGAGCCGACGATCTGGACGAAGATCGACACCATCAGCGTCCCGACCACCGCCGCGGCGGAGTTGCGGGTGAGCGTCGAGAGCAGCACGCCGATCGCGGCGATCGCGCTCATCGGCAGCAGGTACGCCAGCGTCCCGGCGCCGGTCAGCAGCAGGGCGCGGCCGGGGTCGATCGTCGTGCCCGACAGCGTGGTCAGGGGGTCGAACCCCCAGATCAGGCCGCCCGCCACCAGCGCGATGCCGACGTACAGGAGCAGCAGCGCCGCCGTGTAGGTGAGCGCCGCCAGGACCTTCCCTGCGAACACCTGCCAGCGCTCGACCGAGCGCGTGAGGATCGTCTTCAGCGTCCCGTTCTGGTCCTCGGTGGCGACGATGTCGCCCGCCACCAGCGCCGTGATCAGCGGCAGCAGCCAGAACGCGCCGAAGGCGAGGCAGACGAGCGGGACCGCGAAGCCGGTCTCGCGCACGAATTCGCCGAACGGCAGCCCGTCGGGTCCGTCGCCGCGGTTGTCCGCGACCAGCGCGATGACGAAGATCAGCGGCACCGCGACGGCGGCGCCGAGCCCGATGTATGTCCGCTTCTGGGCCAGCAGCTTGCGCAGCTCCCAGCGGTAGACGGCGCCCACCCCGGGCCGGCGCGCGCGCAGCGGAACGGCGACGGCGCTCATACGACCACCGCCTTCGCGCGGCCGTTCGGTGAAGGGGACTCGGTCATCGAAAGGAAGAGCTCCTCGAGCGTCGCCGTGCGCGGCACGAGCGCGGTGATGCCGATCCCTTCGAGCCCGAGCGCCACGGACAGCTCGGCCGCCGCCCGCTCGTCGCCGTCGAAGCTCAGCCCGCGGGAGATCTCGACCACGTCGCCGTAGCGGGACGCGATCTCCGCGGCGTGCGCGTCGTCGGTCGTGCGCAGCTCGTAGCGGCCGGCGGCGCTCGCGATCAGGTCGTCGAGCGCGCCCTCGTAGAGCACGCGGCCGGAGCCGACGATCGCCACGCGGTCGCACAGCTCCTCGACCTCGGCCATCAGGTGGCTCGAGAGCAGGACCGTGATGCCCTGGTCGGCGAGCCGGCGGATCAGCGCCCGCATGTCGCGCATGCCGGCCGGGTCGAGGCCGGTGGTCGGCTCGTCGAGCAGCAGCAGCCGCGGCGCCCGCAGCAGCGCCCCGGCGATGCCGAGGCGCTGGCGCATGCCGTGCGAGTAGCCGCCGACCTTGTCCTTGGCGCGGTTGGCGAGGTCGACGGTGTCGAGCGCCTCGGCGATCCGGCCCGCGGCCCCGTCGCCGTCGAGCGCCGCCACCAGCTCGAGGTTGCGCCGACCCGACAGATACGGGTAGAAGCGCGGCGCCTCGACGAAGCCGGCGACGCCGTCGAGCGCGGCCGCCCCGTCGATGAGCGGGTCGCGCCCGAACAGTCGCGCCGAGCCCTCGTCGGGCCGGATCAGGCCGAGCAGCATCCGCAGCGACGTCGTCTTGCCGGCCCCGTTGGGCCCGAGGTAGCCGTAGACGTCACCGGGGCCGACCGTGAGGTCGACGTGGTCGACGGCGGTGATCTCGCCGTAGCGCTTGACCAGGCCGCGGGCCTCGATCGGCGCCGCCATCACAGACCTCGCGCCGCGTTCTCGGCCGCCACCGGCGGCACCGAGCCGAGCACCGTGTACGCGACGCCGTCGCGCTGGAAGCGCACGATCGTGCCCAGCGGCGTGGCGATCTCGGTGCCGGTGGCGCCGTCGATGTTGATCTCGGGCAGCTCGAACCCGCCCCTGCGGTCATCCTGCGGGCCGGCCTCGTGCTGGAGCACGACGATCGCTCCCATGCCCTCGCCGTAGACGCTGACGGCGCCGGGCGTGCCGGAGGCGTCGATCAGCCGCACCCCGGCGCGCGGCAGGCCGGCCAGCTCCTCGGGGGCGCTGAGCTCGAACGGCAGGCGCTGCTGGACGGCGTCGACGCCGCGGACGCGCGTCGGACGGCCGTGCTCGTCGACGCCGGTGGGCGGGTCGATCTCGACCACGCGCGTTCCCTGCGGGGGCCGGGCATCGAACGTGGAGTCGTCGATCTTGCCGTAGGAGACGTCGTCGGCCTCGAGCTCGAGCACCGGCGCGTCCTGGCCCTGGGCGTAGACGGCGGCGCGCAGCGGGACGCCGTTGAGCGCGTCCCACGCGAGCTCGGCCGCGCCGAGCAGCCCGCCGTCGTCCTTCGGGGCGATCCGGACGGTGTAGGTGGGGCGGCCGCCGGTCGAGCTCGGCTGGGCGCCGGACAGCGTCCAGGCGGTCGCCAGGCGGTCGAGGCCGCGCTGCACGTCCTCCAGGCTCGGCTCCTCGTGCTCCGGCTCTTCCTTGCCGGCCGGCACCGCCATCGTGTAGGCGGTCTCGGTCGAGCTGTCGTAGACGGTCAGGCGCTCGCCGTCGGCCACGATCTGGGCGTCGCCGGCCTCGGACTGCAGCTCGAGCCGCGCGCGGCCGCCTGAGGCCAGCCACAGCCGGCCCTCGGCGCCGGCGGCGAGCGGGGAGCCGCCGCCGTTCGGCAGCGAGCCGGAGGGGAGCAGCCCGTTGGTGAACGTGATCCGCGCGCTCACGCCTTCGACCGGGGGAGCGGTCACGGCGTCGTGCACGGCGCGGTCGAGCGCCTTCGGCTCGGGCTTGGGGTCCGAGCCGCTGATCGCCGCCTGCGCGAAGGCGCCGGTGAGCGCCAGCGCGACCACGGCGGCGACGATCGTCAGGAGCCGCTGGGTGGAGGTGGTTCGGAGTCGTCTCATGGGGAGGAGGTCCTTCGCTTCAGATGGTGACGGGTTCAGTTGTACGGGCGGCGTTTGAGAGATCCGTGAGAGGGGCGGGGGCGATCACGCGCCGCCCGACGGTCAGTGCGCGATGTCTCAGGCGGCCGTTCTACGGCCGGGTCTTGATGGATCAGTGAGAGGCGCGGTGGATCCGCGTCGACCGGTCGACGAGCCGGCGCAGCACGTCGAGGTCGATGTCGGCGAGGTTCTTGAGGTACAGGCAGCCCTTGCCGGTCTTGTGCGGGCCCAACTCGTCCAGGAGCTTCTGGTGCGTGTCCGCGAAGCCGCCGATCAGGTAGAGGACCAGATTGCCCTTCCTGGGCGAGAAGCCGACCAGCGCCGAGTCGCCCTCGCGGCCGCTCTCGTAGCGGTAGTGGTAGGTCCCGAAGCCGACGATGCTGGTCCCCCAGAGGACGGGCGGCTCGCCGGTCACCTCGGCGAGCAGCGAGCACAGCGTGCGCGCGTCGGCGCGCCGGCGCTCATCCGGGACCGCGTCGAGGAACGCCTCGACGTCACTGTCGGTCGGGAGTGTCTTCTGCGAGGACGTGGGCCGAGAGTACCGCGGGAAGATCGACCGTGAAACGCGCGCCCTCGACGGTGACGCGGCCCTGATGGCGCTCGGCGATCGCGCGCACGATGGCGAGGCCGAGGCCGGAGCCGGGGGAGTCCGGATCGTGGCCGCGCCAGAAGCGCTCGAACGCGTGCTCGGCCTGCTCGGGGGTGAGGCCGGGGCCCTCGTCGGCGACGGTGAGGTGGGCGCGGTCCCCCTCGCGCCGGGCTGCCACCGTGACCCGGCCCTGGCCGTGGTTGCGCGCGTTGCGGACCAGGTTTCCTACGGCGCGCTCGAGCGCCTGCCGCTCGCCGAGGACGACGACCGGCTCGGGCGCGTCCACCTCGTCGGCGTCAGCCCCGCGGGCGAGCGCGGCGAGGTCGACCGGCTCGCCGCGCACCGGCGCGGCGGCGTCCTCGCGGGCGAGCGCGAGCAGGTCGTCGAGCAGGTCGCCGAGGCGTGCGGCGTCGCTCGCAATGTCCTTCAGCACCTCGGGGTCGGCGCCGTGCTTGGTGACGTAGGCGAGGTTGCCGCGCAGGGCGGTGAGCGGCGTCCGCAGCTCGTGCGAGGCGTCGCCGACGAACCGCTGCTCGGCCTCGCGGGCGCGCTCGAGCGACGCGAGCATCGCGTTCAGCGTCTCGGCCAGCGTGCCGACCTCGTCGCGCGCGTGGGGGTCGGGCAGACGCTGGGAGGCGTCGCCGGTCCGCTCGATCGCGCGCGCGCCGGACGAGAGGCGCCTCAGGGGCCTCAGCGCGCGGCGGGCCAGCACCGTGGCGAGCGCGGCGGCCAGCAGGGCGGCCGCCACCGAGGCCAGCAGCACGAAGCGGCGCGTGGTGTCGAGCGTCCCCTGGATGTCGGCGGTGGTGCCGGCGACGATGACCGCGCCGCCGGCCGCCGGGCCGCGGCCGAGCTCGCCGAGCGGGGCCGCGTAGACACGCACGGGGTCGGCGCCCAGGCGGGCGTCTCCGTAGCCGGGTTGGCGGTCGTCGAGCGCTGCGTTCACGACCGGTGTCTCGGGCAGGACGCGGCTGCCGAGCGCGCTCGAACGGGCGACGATCCGCCCGCGCGAGTCGATCACCTGGACGAGCAGCGGGCTGCCGCCGAGCCGGCCCTCGAGCGTCCCCGGCCGGGTCAGCAGCCCGGGCGTGGAGGCCGACAGGCGCGCGACCTCGGTGGCGCGGACGCGCAGCGAGCGGTCGAGCGCGGCCTCGAGCTGGTTGTCGAGGCGGGCGAGCACGGCGACGCCGAGCGCGGCGACGGCCACCACGATCGCCACCGCGGCGGCGACCGCAACCCGCAGCTGGATGCCGGCGGACCTCACTCGAGCCTGAAGCCGACGCCGCGCACCGTGTGGATCAGCGGCGGGTCGCCGAGCTTGCGGCGCAGGTAGGCGACGTAGCGGTCGACGACGTTGGCGCTCGCCTCGCCCTCGCCCCACACACGCTCGAGCGCCAGCTCGCGGGTGACGACGCCGCGCGCGTTGAGCATCAGCAGCTCGAGCAGCTCCGCCTCGCGGCGGGTGAGACTGAGTGTCCGGCCGCCGCGGCGCGCTTCGAGGGTCTCCGGCTCGAGCACGAGGTCGGCGTGGGCGAGCTGCTCGCCGGGCGGCTGGTTGCGGCGCAGCAGCGCGCGGATGCGGGCGGTCAGCTCGTCGACCTCGAACGGCTTGACGAGGTAGTCGTCGGCGCCGGCGTCGAGGCCCGCCACGCGCTCGTGGAGGGCGTCGCGGGCGGTCAGCAGCAGGATCGGGACCTGGAGGCCCTTGCCGCGCAGGCGTCGGGTGACCGCGAGCCCGTCCATGCCCGGCATCGCGACGTCGAGCACGATCACGTCCGGCAGCGAGCGCTCGACCTGGGCGAGGGCGGAGCCGCCGTCGGCCGCGGCGGCGACGTCGTAGCCCTCGGCGGCCAGGGTCCGCTCGAGCATCCGCCGGATCGGCGCGTCGTCGTCGACCAGCAGGACGGCGGCCTCGGACATCACGGCGAGTCTAGGGCGGAGAGGGCCTTCGCGGCGCCCGCCGGATCGCCGTCCAGCAGGCGGTCGGCCGTGACCTCGGCGACGCTGATGAGCAGCGCCGGCTCCGGTGGGCCGACGCAGACCGTGAGCACGATCACGAGGATGGGGAGCACCGCCGCTCGCATCGGGCGCGACGC
>CAWKIT010000031.1:0-178648 GCA_963849695.1 uncultured Solirubrobacteraceae bacterium | reverse complement strand
GCAGCCGCTCCTGCGCCAGCTCCCCGAGCCCCGCCGCGTCCGTCGACGGCATCAGCGCCAGGATCCGGCCGTGTCCTCGAGCGGCGAGATGGTCCACTGCGGCCCGACCGACCGATGCCTGGTCGAACACGAGCGCGGGCAGGTCCTGGACCGCGTGCCGCGCGGATCCGATGACCGCGCGCGCGCCGTGGCGCCGCAGCCTGTTCGCCCGTTCCAGCGTCAGGTCCTCCGACAACGCGATCACGCCCACCGGCCGGGCCCGCTCGCACGCGCTCAGCAGACCGCCCGCTGCGCCGGCGTGATCCATGTGCACCAGCGGCGTGTAGCCACGTTGCGCGAGTTCGCTGACGAGCGACGAGATCGCGGCGGCCATGGGCGGACCGAGCGGCCACGCGGGCAGACCGACGAGGACCAGAGACGTGCGACCGGCGCGAAGCGCGGCCGCCGCGGCGTTGGGCACATACCCGAGGCGATCCGCCGCCGCGAGGACGCGCGACCGCGTCGCGTCGGACACGCGGCCGCGCCCCACGTCGTTGAGGACGTGGCTCACGGTGGCCCGCGAGACGCCCGCTTCCCGGGCGACATCCGCGCTCGTCACCGGCCGCATGCGGACAGGCTGGCACAAGGCGAGCGCGCGGACGACGGTTGTCGGGCCGGCGACGTCGGGGAGCGACACGGTCGGAATCGGGCGCGGAACCACCCGAAATCGGGCGCGGAACCGCTGATAGCCCTTGCGATCATGCTCGCGCGCGTCGTCGGCTGGCTAGGTCCGCCTTCGCGGCGGCACCCCCTCCCGCTAGCCCGGTCGGCGGCGCGCTCGAAGCGCCGAAGCATGGACCCGGTCCTCGCGTTCTTGCCGGACGGCCGCCCGATGACCGAGTGTGCTGCCCGCAGCGGCGGACGGCTCGTCCAAATCTCAGTCGCCTGCGGAGAGTCCGGTGTCTGCTGCAGGGTACTGGTTTTCGGTATGAAGCTCTTTGCTGCCATGCTCGCCGCGCTCGTCGCGGCTGTCGCGTTAGCCGTGCCTGCTTCGGCCGACGCTGCCACATCGTCCTCGCTGTCGATGAGGGCGAAGATCACCAGCTTCCGTGCGACAGCGAGCGGGGTTGTCGCGGACGGGACGCTGACCGGCAGGCTGCGCTCGGGCACGAGCGTGTCGCGCGACAGCGCGCCGGTGAAGTTCCGCGTCGCGGCCACGCGTCGCGGTCGACGCTGCGACGTGATCACCCTGCGGCTCGCACCGCTTACCCTCGAGCTGCTCGGTGTGCAGGTCAAGACCTCGCACATCAGCCTCGACGTCTTCGCTCGCAAGGGCCGCGTCCTCGGCGACCTGTTCTGCGCGCTCGCGCATGCCAAGGTCACTTTCCCGCGCGTCGCCCGTGCCCTGAACTCCCGCCTCGACGGCCGGTCACTGCCGGTCCTCTCGTCGTCGGAGACGTTGCACGCAAGCGCCGCGCAGGCGCAACCGCGGTCCTGCCAGGTGCTCAAGCTGGTCCTGGGGCCGCTGCACCTGGACCTGCTCGGCCTGGTCGTCGATCTCTACGGCAAGACCAACCGCGACCCGGTGATCGTCACCATCAACGCGCAGCCCGAAAGGGGCCTGCTCGGCCAGCTGCTGTGTGGGATCGCCGGCGGCGGAGGGGTTAGCGATCTCGCCGGACTGCAGAGTCTGCTGAGCAGCCTCGGCGTGAACCTGTCGACCGCCCAGCTGCAGGGTGTGCTGAGCCAGCTCGGCATCGCCAATCTGTCAGGCGGGCTCACGCAACTCGACCTCAACCGCATCCTCCAGGCGCTCGGCCTGGGCGGGACCCTCCCGCCCGGCTGAGGTACACGGACCAACGGGCCCCGGCGAAACGCCGGGGCCTCCTGGCCCCCTAACGCCGGGATTGCGCTCCCGCTATTCGCAACCCGATCGTGCCGCTGACCTCGCGTTCGGCCGCTAGAGTCGGCGTCCTTGTGGGGGGAGTGGCGAGCATGAGCAGTATCCGCTCTGCGCGGTTCCTCGCGGCGAGCACCTGTCTCCGCATCCTCCTGACGCCGGTGATCATGGCGATGCTGATGGAGGACGCGGATCGCACGCTGACCGCCCTCCTGTTCGCCGTCGCGGCCGCCACCGACTGGATCGACGGCAAGCTGGCCCGCCGCTGGGGGGTCACGACCAAGCTCGGCTCGTTCCTCGACACGACCGCCGACAAGCTGCTCGTGACCGGCGTGCTGATCGCGCTCGTGGCCGTCGACCGCGCGTCGGCATGGGTGGCGATCATCATCATCGGGCGCGAGCTGATCGTGCTCGGGCTGCGCGGCGTGATCGCCGCCGAGGGAACCGTGATGCAGCCGTCGCTCCTCGGCCGGCTCAAGACCAGCATCCAGTTCCTCGCCATCCTGCTCGCGATCCTGCGGCCCGGCGACGAGATCGGCGGCCTGTACATCGACGAGTGGGTGATGCTCGCGGCCGCCGCGATCACCGTCGCCTCCGCGGTCGACTACTTCAGCCGCTTCTCGGCCTCCTTGTCCGAGCAGTGAGCCGCGTGTTCCTCACCGGCGGGAGCGGGCTGCTCGGCGGCGCGCTGCTCACCGGCCTCCGAGAGCACGGTGACGATGTCGTCGCGCTCGCCCGGTCCGACGCCGCCGCCGCAGCCGTGTCGGAGCGCGGCGCGGAGGTCGCGCGCGGCGACCTCCTGGACGAGGACGCGATGGCCGCCGCCATGGAGGGGTGTGACCTGCTCTACCACGTGGGCGGCTACAACACGCTGTGCCCGGACGACCCCGCGGAGCTCTTCCACGCCAACGTCCGCGGCGCCGAGATCGCGGTCCGGGCGGCCGCGCGCGCGGGCGTACGGCGCGTGGTCCTCACCTCGTCGGCGGCGGCGCTCGGCGAGGAGAGGGGGACGGTCGGCAACGAGCGCTCGCCGCACCGCGGGTGGTACCTCTCGGACTACGAGCGCTCCAAGCACGAGGGAGAGCAGGCGGCGCTCGCCGCCGGCCGCCTCAACGGCGTCGAGGTCGTCTCGGTCAACCCGTCCTCGGTCCAGGGACCCGGCCGCGCAGGCGGGACCGGCAAGATCATGATCGCGTACCTCAACGGTCGCCTGCGCGCGTTCGTCGACACCAACATCAGCCTTGTCGACATCCGCGACTGCACCGAGGGCCACCTGCTCGCCGCCGAGCGCGGCCTCCCCGGCGAGCGCTACGTGATCAGCGGCGCGACGCTGAGCGCGCGCGAGGCGCTCGAGATCGTCGCGGGCATGACCGGGGTACGCGAGCGTCCGCGGTTCCTGCCGCCCGCGGTCGCCTCAGCCGCCGCCGCGCTGGCCGAGCGCGGATTCCGCGTCGCGCGCCGCTCACCGCCCGTCTGCCGCGCGATGGTCCGCACCCTGCTGCACGGTCATCGCTACGACGGCTCGCGCGCCGAGCGCGAGCTCGGGCTGCGCTATACGCCCGTCCGCGACACGTTCGCCCGCACGATCGAGTGGGCGATCGCGGACGGCCGCGTCACGCGGCCGCTGCCGGCGTGGCCCCCGGCGGATGAGTCGCGGCAGGTTGGCGCGGGTACCAAATAGATATGGAACGCAACCCAGAGCACGATCCCTCCGAACAAGAGGGTCCTGCGGGGCCCGAGCAGAAGCAGTCGGGCTTCGAGGAAGGCCTCGACCACAAGCCGGACACGCCGGACGAGGAGCTCGAGCCCGACTTCGCGCGCGGCCTCCGGGACGGACCGGAGAGCGACGTCGAGGACCGCGGGCGCTTCAGCGAGGGCGTCGAGGAGCTGCCCGACACGCCCGAGAAGACCGTCGAGCGGCGCTTCAGCGAGGGCCTCGAGGAGAGCCCCACGAGCGAGTGACGCCCGGCCGGCGCCGGCCCCGCCAGGAGCCGGCGCCGATGGTGGCTCAGTGGCGGCGCGGCTCGACCCGGATGATGTCGTCCGGTGAGGTGTCGGGCCGGTTGAAGCGCGCGTTGACCGCGTACAGCGCGCTGCCGAACGCGGCGATCGTCGTCGGAATGTCGAAGCGCGGGTCGGTTAGGTAGCGCTCGACCTCGCCTGAGCGCAGGCCGTCGAGGTCGACGACCGCGATCCGGTTGAGCTGGTTCTGCACGACGTACAGCGTGTGCCCCTGCAGCAGGATCCCGTCGCCGTTCGGCACCGGCTCGTCGAGCGTGATCTCGCGCGTGTCTCCGGCGGGGTCCGAGACGAACAGCCGGCCGGTGTTGCTCTGGACGATGATCAGGTGCTTGCCGTTCGGGGTCGCGGTGATCCCGTTGGCGTTGAAACCCGCCGTATAGACGAGGTCGCCCGTGATCGGGACCCGCTGCAGCTCGCCGAGCTCGCCCCGGCGGCCGATCGGCACGAAGTACAGCTGCTGCATCTGCGAGTCGGTGAACCAGGCGCCGTCGCGCGTCACCACGACGTCGTTGATGAAGCCCGCCTCGGGGACCGGATAGGCCCTGACGTCGTCACCCGTGCGGGCGTCGTAGACGTAGATCCCCTTCGACGCGCCGCCGGCGACGAACAGGCGGTCGCCCCGGTGGTCGAACTTCAGGCCGATGTGGTTGCGTCCGGCCCGCGGCTCGACGAGGACGGAGCCCTCGCCGGTCCGGTAGTCGCCGCGCCAGACGGCGCCTTGCGGGATCGAGGAGACATAGAACGTCGAGCCCTTGCCCGTGGCGATCCCCTCCGGCCGCCACTCGTTCGGCAGCGCGATGGTCTCGGGGAACGGGCGGGCGCCTGCCGCGGGCGCGATGGCCAGGGCGGCGGCGAAGACGAGGACGACACAGAGCGTCTTGGAGGCCATATTCGTCCTACGGACCCCGCGCCACGATGGTTCGCGGCTGTCAGTTCCAGTCCAGCGCTGCACGTTCCCCCCAGTAGTCGGCTGATGGCTCGGCGAAGCCCGCGAGGCGCTCGTCGAGCTCCGCATCGTACGTCACCTCGAGCGCCGCGAGGTTGCTGTCGAGCATCTCGACGGTCGACGCGCCGCTGAGCACGACGTCGCTCCAGGGCTGCGCGAGTGCGGCCGCGATCGCGATCGCGTCGGGCCCGACGCCGCGCTCGCGTGCCGCCGCCGCCAGCTCCGGCGGCGCCGCAGCCCCGGCCAGCCGCCCGTTGGCGACGGACTCCTTGACGACCACGCGCAGGCCGGCCTCGTGCGCGGTCGCGAGCGCCGGACCGGCCGTGCGCTCGTGCAGGTTCCACGTCGCCTGCACCGCGTCGAAGGCGCCGGTCTCGACCGCGCGGTCGATCGTCGCCGCCTGGTCGGCGCCGGTCGCGGTGAGGCCGATCGCAACGCCGGTCTCGCGCAAGGCGGCGAGCTCGCCCAGGACCCCGCCGTCCTCGAGCACGCCGCTCTCGATCGTGGCCGAGTGGATCTGGTACAGCTGCAGCCACTCGCCGAGGTGCTCGCGCGTCTCGGCGAGCTGGCGCCTCAGCGTCGCGGTGCTGAGGTCCTTGACCTCGTGGGCCGCGACATCGATCTGCCAGTCGGCGGTGTAGGTGTAGCCCCACTTCGAGGCCACGGTCACGCCGGCCGGCCGGCGGCTTCGCAGCCAGCCGCCGAGGAAGTTCTCGGCGAGGCCGTACGACCGCGCCGCGTCGAAGTACCGGACGCCCCGGGAGTAGGCGTGGTCGAGCACTTCGTGGGTGCGCGCTCGCAGCGCGTCCGGGCTGCGGTCCTCGCCCAGGTCGGCGCCGTGGCCGAGGTTGATGTAGGCGGGCCGGCCGAGCGCGGCGAGCCCGAGGCCGACGGTCGTCACGCGCCGAGCTTCTCCATCACGAGCTGCTCGGCGTCGGCCGCCGCGCGCGCCAGGACCTCGGGCCGGCGCTCGAGCTGCGTCACCACCGGCGTGCCCGCGGGCGGCCGCAGGCCGACCATGTACGGTCCATCGCCGCCGGGCGCCTCGGAGCGTCGCGCGATGTCGGCCACCAGATCCTCGTAGGCGGCGACGCGGCCGTGCCAGAGCGGCACGAGCGCGGGGTTCAGCCCGTGCAGGTGGCGGGCGATGAGCCGCTCGCTCATCCGCCCGCCGGCCGACCGCGGCACGCCGTAGGGGCGGGTCTGCAGTACCAGCACGTGCGTCGCGCCGGCGTCCACCGCGTGCCCGACCGGGATCGGGCAGGTGAGCGCACCGTCGATGTAGCGCCGGCCGTCGATCGGCACGGGCTCACCGCCGACCCACGGCATCCGGGTCGTGGCGAGCAGCACCTGCCACAGCTCGTCCTTCGTGCGCATGCCGGTGAACTCCCGCGTCCGCGCGCTGTCGACGTCGAGCGCGACGCAGTGGAGCGCGATCGGGCTCGCGATCGCCCGCTCGTGGCGCTCGGCGTCGACGTCGGTGCTCGCGTGGGCGAGCACGAACCGCACGTCGAGCGCGGGCCGGCCGAACAGCAGCCGGATCGGGTTGACGAACTTCCGCGACGCCAGCACCGTGTGGTACATCGCCGCCGCCGGGCGCGCGACTCCCGCCACGAGCGCTGCGGCATTCAAGGCACCGGCCGAGGAGCCGACCACGAGGTCGAAGCAGCGCGTCAGCCCGAGCCGCTCCAGCGCCGCCGTCATGCCGGCCGAGACGACCCCGCGCATCCCGCCGCCCTCCAGCACCACCGCGACCCGGTAGGGGTCGCTGCGAACGCCGGGCGAGGAGCCCTCGCGCAGGCGCGAGCGCAGCACGTCATACACGGGGTGCATCGACAGGAGATCGTATGCGGCTCAGTATGCATCGAACCTTGACACAGTTATGTCAGGGTTGCGATACACTGGTCCGCCGGATGGACGCCGGAAACGACATATCCACCGACAACGACGCTTCCACGGCGGGCAGAGTTTTCGCCCTCACGATCCACGAGGCGGCGGAGACCACCGGCTGGTCGCCGCGGATGCTGCGCTATGTAGAGCGCGTCGGGCTCGTCGAGCCGGCACGCTCGGCATCCGGCTACCGCCTCTACGGCCCGGCCGAGCTCCAGCGCCTGCGCACACTGCGCGAGCTGCTCGAGACGCAGGAGATCGGGCTGTCCGACGTCGCGTTCGCGGCACGCCTGCGGCGAGAGCCCGGCCTGCGCGCGGCGATCGGCACCTGGATCGAGGCTCGCGCCGAGCGTCCCGCCGACGTGCCCGCCGCGGACTGGCTGCACTGGGAGCAGGAGAAGCACGAGCGCCTGCTCGAGGCCGCCGCTCTGACCGCCACCCCCTGAGGAGACAAATGGCATCGACGAACGTGACGACGGACTACAAGGTCGCCGACATCTCGCTCGCGGCGTACGGCCGCAAGGAGATCCAGCTCGCAGAGCACGAGATGCCGGGCCTGATGGCAACGCGGCGCGAGTACGCCGAGGCTCAGCCGCTCGAGGGCGCGCGCATCACCGGCTCGCTGCACATGACGATCCAGACCGCGGTGCTGATCGAGACGCTCGTTTCACTGGGCGCCGAGGTCCGCTGGGCCTCGTGCAACATCTTCTCGACCCAGGACCATGCCGCGGCCGCGATCGCCGAGGCCGGCATCCCGGTGTTCGCCTGGAAGGGCGAGACGCTGGAGGAGTACTGGTGGTGCACCGAGCAGGCACTGACGTGGTCTGACGGGCAGGGCCCGAACATGATCCTCGACGACGGCGGCGACGCGACGCTGCTCGTCCACAAGGGCGTCGAGTTCGAGGCGGCCGGCGCGGTGCCGGACCCGGCCACCGCCGACAACGACGAGTACCGGATCATCCTCGAGACCCTCCGGCGCGGCTTCGACGAGGACGCGCAGCGGTGGACCCGCGCGGCCGCCAGCGTCAAGGGCGTCACCGAGGAGACGACCACCGGCGTGCACCGGCTCTACCAGTTCGCCGAGCAGGGCACGCTGCTGTTCCCCGCCATCAACGTCAACGACTCGGTCACCAAGTCGAAGTTCGACAATCTCTACGGCTGCCGCCACAGCCTGATCGACGGCATCAACCGCGGGACCGACGTGATGATCGCCGGCAAGGCCGCCGTCATCTGCGGCTACGGGGACGTCGGCAAGGGCTGCGCGGAGTCGCTCCGCGGCCAGGGCGCCAGGGTGCTGGTCACCGAGATCGACCCGATCTGCGCGCTGCAGGCGTCGATGGAGGGCTACCAGGTCGTCACGCTCGAGGACGTCGTGGAGACCGCCGACATCTTCATCACCGCCACCGGCAACAAGGACATCATCACCGCCGGCCACATGGCGCGGATGAAGCATCAGGCGATCGTCGGCAACATCGGCCACTTCGACAACGAGATCGACATCGCCGGCCTGTCCAAGCTCGACGGCGTCCAGAAGGTCAACATCAAGCCGCAGGTCGACGAGTGGGTGTTCCCCGACGGCCACTCGATCATCGTGCTGTCCGAGGGCAGGCTGCTGAACCTCGGCAACGCGACCGGGCACCCGAGCTTCGTGATGAGCAACTCGTTCACGAACCAGACGATCGCCCAGATCGAGCTGTACTCGAAGAACGACGAGTACGAGAAGCGCGTCTACGTGCTGCCCAAGCACCTCGACGAGAAGGTCGCCCGCCTGCACCTCGAGGCCGTCGGCGCCAAGCTCACCCAGCTCACGCCCGACCAGGCCGCGTACATCGACGTGGCGGTCGAGGGCCCCTACAAGCCGGACCACTACCGGTATTGATGCCCCTGCGGGCAGCCGGCCTGCAGGTCTGACGGGGAAGGCCGCCCTGACGCGCTCCTCGCCGTGGCCTCGGCGAGGAGCGCTCGCGGCGCGCCGGCCAGGCCTGAGAGACTAGGCCGGTGACCGTGCTGCGCCGGGCCGCCGAGCTGGCCGAGGAGCATCTCGCCCTGCTCGGCGAGCGGCCGGTGGGTGGGTCGACCGGGTACGAGGACGTCGTCGCCGCGCTCGACGAGCCGCTGCCCGAGAGCGGCGAGGACCCGCGCGACGTGATCGAGCGGCTGGCCGCCGCCGTCGGCCCTGCGACCGTCGCCAGCCCCGGGCCGCGCTACTTCGGCTTCGTCACCGGCGGCGCCCTGCCGGCGGCGCTGGCGGCCGACTGGCTCGTCAGCGCCTGGGACCAGAACGCGTTCAGCCTCGTCAGCTCGCCGGCGGCGGCGGCGGTCGAGGCGGTCACCGAGCGCTGGGTGCTCGATGCGCTCGGGCTGCCGGGGAGAGCCGGGGTGGGGTTCACGACCGGCGCCACGATGGCCAACTTCACCTGCATCCTCGCCGCCCGCCACGCCGTGCTCGCGCGTCACGGCTGGGACGTCGAGGCCGACGGGCTGGCCGGCGCGCCGCCGATCCGGCTCGTGGTCGGCGAGCACGTCCACGCCGCGATGCTCGTCGCGCTCCGCTACGCCGGGCTGGGGCCGGGGCGCGCCGTCCGCGTGCCCGCGCCGGGCGGTGCGATCGACGCCCGCGAGCTCGCGCTCACCGACGGCCCGACCATCGTCTGCGCCCAGGCCGGCGAGGTCAACACCGGCGCCTGCGACCCGCTCGACGCGATCGCCGACGCCGCGCGGGAGCACGGGGCGTGGCTGCACGTCGACGGCGCCTTCGGGCTGTGGGCGGCGGCCGCTCCGAGCCTGCGCCACCTCGTGCAGGGCGCCGAGCGCGCCGACTCGTGGGCGGTCGACGCCCACAAGTGGCTCAACGTCCCCTACGACGGCGGGCTCGCGATCGTCGCCGACCGCTCCGCGCTGAACGCCGCCATGGGCGTCGCCGCCAGCTACCTGCCGCAGGAGGGCGGGCGCGACCCGATCGCCCATGTCCCGGAGTCCTCGCGGCGCGCCCGCGCGATGCCCGTCTATGCCGCGCTCCGCCAGCTCGGCCGCGCGGGGATCGCCGAGCTCGTCGAGCGCAACTGCGCGCTGGCGCGCCGGGCTGCCGACGGCCTGCGCGCGCTCGGTGCCGAGATCCTCAACGACGTCGTGCTCAACCAGGTCCTGGTGCGCTTCGACGACGACGACGAGGCCACGCGCGCCGCGGTCGCCGCCGTCCAGCGCAGTGGCGAGGCATGGCTGGGCGGCACGGTGTGGGAGGGCCGCGCCGCCATCCGCGTGTCGGTGTCGAACTGGTCGACCACCGAGGCCGACATCGACCGCCTGATCGCGGCCTTCGCCGCCGCGCGGTCGTGATGGCCGCCTCTGAGGTCGCCGACGAAGCGCTCGCGGACGCAGGCGAGGCCCGCATCGAGTGGGCCGGCGGGCAGATGCCCGTCCTGCTCTCGATCCAGGATCGGTTCGCGCGCGAGCGCCCGCTGGAGGGGCTCGTGGTCGGCGCCTGCCTGCACGTCACGTCGGAGACCGCGAACCTGGTCCGGGCGCTGGCGGCCGGAGGCGCAGACGTCGCGCTCTGCGCGTCCAACCCGTTCGCGACGCAGGACGACGTCGCCGCCGCGCTGGCCTCCGGCGGCACCGAGGTGCACGCCGTGCGCGGCGACGACGCCGAGGCGTGGGCGGCGCGGGTGGCCGCCGTCGTGGCGCGCGGCCCGCGGATCACGCTCGACGACGGCGCCGACCTGCTGACGGCGCTCCACCTCGCCCGGCCCGACCTGCTCGACGGCCTGCTCGGCGGCACCGAGGAGACCACCACCGGGCTCGTGCGGCTGCGCGCGCTGGAGGCGGAGGGCAAGCTCGCCTGCCCGGTGATCGCGGTCAACGAGGCGTTCACCGAGCGCGCGATCAACGACCGCTTCGGCACCGGCCAGTCGGCGCTCGACGGCATCCTGCGCACGACCAACCTGCTGCTCGCCGGGCGCACGCTGGTGGTGCTCGGCTACGGCTGGGCGGGAAAGGGGATCGCGCTGCGCGGCCACGGGCTCGGCGCCTCGGTGATCGTGTGCGAGGTCGACCCGCTGCGGGCGCTCGAGGCGCGGATGGACGGCTTCGAGGTGCTGCCCGCGCTCGAGGCCGCGGCGCGCGGCGACGTGTTCGTGACCGTCACCGGCGGCCGCGACGTGCTGCGCGGCGAGCACTTCGAGCGCATGAAGGACGGCGCCGTGCTCGCCAACGCCGGCCACTTCGACGTCGAGATCGACATCGTGGGGCTGCGCGACCAGGCCGACGGCGCGCGCGAGGTCCGCCCGCTGGTCGAGCAGTTCACGCTCGGCGAGCGGCGCCTGAACCTGCTCGCCGCCGGGCGGGTGGTCAACCTGGCCGCCGCCGAGGGCCACCCGGCGGCGGTGATGGACATCTCGTTCGCGCTCCAGGCGCTCGCCGCCGAGGACCTCGCGCGCCGCGGCGCCGAGCTCCCGCCCGGCGTGCATCCGGTGCCCGACGGGATCGACCGCGAGGTGGCCGCGCTCAAGCTCGCCTCGCTCGGCGTGCGGATCGACACGCTGAGCCCCGAGCAGGAGCGGTATCTGCGCGGCTGGGGGGTAGATTGACCGCGATGGACGGGCTGCGGGCGAGCATCGAGAAGATGCGCCGCGAAGGTCTCCCCGACGCGGCGATCGACACCTTCGAGCACTACTACCGCCAGCTGGCGGAGGGCGAGACGGGCATGCTGCCCGAGTCCGAGATCGAGCCGGTCGAGGACCCGCAGGCGTTCGACGACCTGCCCGACGCGGACGCGCCGCTCGACGAGGCGGTGGTGCTCAAGCTCAACGGCGGGCTCGGCACGAGCATGGGCATGACCCGCGCCAAGTCGCTGATCGAGGCCAAGGACGGGCAGACGTTCCTCGACGTGATCGCCCGGCAGGTGCTCGAGCTGCGCGAGCGGACGGGCGCGCGGCTGCCGCTCGTGCTCATGAACTCCTTCTACACGCACGACGACGCGCTCGAGGCGCTGGCACGGCACGCCGGGCTGGAGTCCGACGTGCCGCCGGACTTCGTCCAGCACAAGGAGCCGAAGATCCGGGTCGACGACCTGATGCCGGTCGAGTGGCCGGACGACCCGTCGCTCGAGTGGTGCCCGCCCGGCCACGGCGACCTCTACACCGCGCTGCTGACCTCGGGGATGCTCGAGGCGCTGCTCGACCGCGGCTATCGCTACGCCTTCGTGTCGAACTCCGACAACCTCGGGGCGGTGCTCGAGCCGCGGATCCTGGCGTGGATCGCGCGCGAGCAGATCCCGTTCGCGATGGAGGTCACGCAGCGCACCGAGGCCGATCGCAAGGGAGGCCACATCGCGCGCCGGCCGGCCGGCGGCCACCTGCTGCGAGAGAGCGCGCAGACGCCGAAGGAGGACCTCGACGCGCTGCAGGACATCGGGCGCCACCGGTACGTGAACACCAACAACCTGTGGGTCGATCTGCGCGCCCTGGCGGACGTGCTGCGCGAGCGCGAGGGCGTGCTGGGGCTGCCGCTGATCGTCAACCGCAAGACCGTCGATCCCGGCGACAAGTCGACGCCCGAGGTGTTCCAGCTCGAGACCGCGATGGGCGCCGCGATCGGCGTGTTCGAGGGCGCGCAGCCCGTGCTCGTCCCGCGCCGGCGCTTCTCCCCGGTCAAGACCACCGAGGACCTGCTGGCGCTGCGGTCGGACGCGTACGTGCTGACCGGCGACGCGCGCGTGGAGCTGGCGCCGCCGCGCGACGGCACCCCGCCGGTGGTCGACCTCGACGACGAGCACTACAAGCTCCTGGGCGACTTCGACGCGCGCTTCCCGGCCGGCGCTCCGTCGCTGGTGGAATGCGAACGCCTCGCGGTCGAAGGCGATGTCACCTTCGGCCGCGAGGTCGTCGTTCGCGGTGCCGTGACCGTACGTGGTCCACGGCGGATCGAGGACGGGACCGTCCTCAGCTGACCCGGATCGTCCCGGCGTCCCGCTGGAGCTGACGCCGGCCCTTCACGTCGGTCGCCTCGACGTCGACGCTCAGCGTCTCGCCGGCGAGGCTCTTGTCGAGCTTGAGCGCCAGGTGGGCGGTGACCTTCTTGCCCTTGCTGGTGAGGCGGCTGGCGCGCATGACCTTCACGGAGCCGTTGTCCTCGATGCGCTCCGCGCGCGGACGGACGACGACCTTGCCGGCGTCCTCGATGCGGAGCTCGACCTTGCGGAGCTGCTTCCAGCTCGTCGGGTGGCTCCACGTCATCCGCAGCTTCGCGACCTTGCCGGCCTTGGCGGTGATCGCGGTCGGCGCGAGCTTGAGCACGCCGACGTTGCGGACGGTCTCGCAGTTGCTCGCGTTCCTGTCGTTCAGGTCGGCGATCAGGATGTCGCCGGTGCCGCTCTCGCAGTCCATCCGCGTGTCGGCGAAGTTGTCGCCGGCGTCGAGCGTGTCGTTGTCGTTGCCGCCGAACAGCGAGTCGGCTTCCGTGCCGCCGACCAGGCGGTCGACGCCGTTGTCGCCGCGCAGCGTGTCGGAGCCGCCGTTGCCGTGCAGCGTGTCGTCGCCGCCGCCGGCATGGAACACGTTGGCGCCCGAGCCGCCGATCATCGTGTCGGCCGCGATGGTGCCGAGGGCGTCGTTCGTGTTGGGGTCGATGAAGTCGCCCTCGCCCGGCGCTCCGCTGTTGCGAGCCAGGCTCGCCATGTCGACGGTGACGCCGGTCGTGCGCTCCACGTAGACGACGATGTCGCCGCCCGCCTGACCCTGGATGTTGTCGGCGCCGTTGGGGACCGGACCCTCGTTGAAGATGTCCGTCCCGCCGAGACCCTGCATCGTGTCGTTGCCGAGACCGCCGGCGAACGTCTCGGTCTTGTTCGGATCGTCGCTGCCGATGAGGGTGTCGTTGCCCTTCGAGCCCACGATGCCCTCGAAGTCGGAGCGGATGTTCTCCTTGCCGCGGTTGCCGTCGTTGAACTGGTTGTCCAGCGACAGGCGCACGGCGCTCGAGTTGGCGTAGCTGATGAGGTCGGTGCCGGTGCCGCCGATCACGTCGGCGTCCTGGACGACGAGGCCGTTCTGCCCGATCGAGTCCTTGCGACCGCCGCCGAAGTACCTGTCGTCGTCGGCGCCCATGTCCACGCGCGCGGCGTGCGGCGCGAGGTAGAGCATCTCATCGGACCCGTTGCCCAGCGAGTAGCGGGCCTGGGCGCTGCCCGGCACGCACAGCGCAGCGCGCGTGTCGTCGATCACGCAACCGTCGCCGACCGTGATCGGGACGTTGTCGCGGATGTGGATGTGCGTGCCGGTGAAGGCCACGCGCGTGTCGTTGGTCTCGCCGGCGGCAGCCGTGTACTGCAGCTGGCCGCCGGTGACGCGTACGGTCGCCGCGTCGGCGCCGGCCGGGAGCGCCGTGGCCGCCAGCGCGGCTGGGACCGCGGCGGCCAGCAGGGCGCGGCGCGCCCTGCGGGGGACTGAGAATGACATTGGAATGAGCTCCTTGGGGAGGGGATGGGACGGCGGCATGGTGCGGGCGCCGACCTACGGGTCGCCTACGGCGGACCTACGACCCGCCCGGTAACCGCTGGGCGCCGTGGGCGTATCTCTTATCGACCATCGGTCAGCAAGGAGATCGCACATGACCGCCGCACGTGAGAAGACGTTCCTGCTCGCCCGCCCCGAGGCGCGGGTGCTGGAGTGGATCGCCCGCCGCCTGCCGAGGTTCGTGATGCCGGATCACCTGACGCTGCTGGGGGTGCTGGCGGCGGTGGGGATCGCGGCGGCGTATGCGCTCTCGAACCGCGACCCGGTGTGGCTGTGGGCGGCCTCGGGCCTCCTGGTCGTGCACTGGCTCGGCGACTCGCTCGACGGCACGCTGGCGCGGGTGCGCCGCAGCGAGCGGCCCCGCTACGGCTATTACCTCGACCACCTGGTCGACGCGATCGCGACGGCCCTGATCGGGATCGGCCTCGGGCTGTCGCCGTACATGCTGCTCGCGACCGGGCTGGTGATCGTGGTCGCCTACCTGGTGCTCTCCATCAACACCTACCTGGAGACGAACGTGCTCGGGGTGTTCTCGCTCGGCTACGGGCGGCTCGGGCCGACCGAGGCGCGGCTCGCCCTGATCGCGGTCAACACGCTGCTGGCCTTGGGGATCGCGCCCGCGGTCTCGGTCGCCGGGGTGGGCGTCACCGGGCTCGACGTGGTCGGTCTCGCGGTGGCGGCGCTGATGGTCGCGGGGCTGGCGGCGCGGGCGGCGCGGAACCTGCGCGAGCTGGCGCGGCGGGAGCCGGCCCAGGCTCAGGCGGCGCCGTAGCGCTCCGCCCGCTGGTCCTCCGCCTCGGACTCGGCCAGCATGCGGAAGAACAGGTAGGCGAGCGCGATCCCCATCACGATCGACTGCTCGAGCGCCATCACGAGACCGGCGACGTGCTGGTCGTCGAGCGGCGTCAGGCCCCATTTGGTGCCCTGCCAGTCGTACGCGTAAAGGAGCTCGGGCGAGAAGGCGAGCAGGATGCCGAGGAAGCCGACGAGGAGCTTGGTCGAGGCCATGTAGAGGATCGGGCCCATCCCGGCCAGCCGCATCCGCGAGCGGATCGGCGACAGCAGGTGCCACCAGTACAGGAGCCCGGCGGCGGCGAAGCTCAGGTGCTCGAGCGTGTGGATCCCGGCGTTCTGGAGCGCGGCGTCGTACAGCGCGGGGACGTGCCACAACCACATGAAGCCGACGTAGGCGACCACCCCGAAGACGGGATGCCCGAACGGCCCGGCCGCCCGCTCGACGCGGTGGATCCGCCGGGTGGCGGGCCGCAGGATCCACTTCGTGAGCGCCAGCGTGAGAGCGATCGGCGCCAGGTCGGCGATCAGCAGGTGCTGGACCATGTGGAAGGTCGCGAACTGCTCACCCAGCCGGTCGAGCGGCGAGACGAGCGCGACGAACAGCGTCCCGATCCCGGTCGCCCACAGCGCCGCACGCCCATACCCCGCCGCCCGAGCGCCGCCCTCGGCCCGCGCCTTTCGCCAGCGGAGGCCATAGACCACCGCGTACGCGACCAGCGAGCCGACGACGAGCGGCGAGAACGACCAGGAGACGTCGACGTCCACGCGGCGGATCGTAGGGAGTCGCGCTGGCCCGGCGACGCCCCGAGGCTCACCACGGCGCGCACCGCCAGTCCCCTGCGGCGGGAGCGCGGACGGTCGACTTTGAGGACCGCCTGGATGATTGATACCGCGCCTCGCGTGTGGCGAAGGGGCCGCGCTGATGCCGCGACCGCTCGGCGGTGAGGCGGTTGGGCGCGGCGGGTCCGGCGAACCGCGGCTGGGTGGGGAGCGGCGACGCCGCCGGCGCGGCCGGTCCGTGGCGGACGCGGCGTTCACGACTTCCTGCCTCGTGACGAAGCGAGCAGTCTTCGAACGAACGTCACACACCCGCGCGCGAATCGGCACACCTGAGTGCTGACACGTCACACGAACCTCGTCAGGCTCCGCGACATGCCCGCGCGCCTGATGGCAGAGCTGCTCGCAATCGTCGTCCCGCCGGCGTGCCTGGTCTGCCGGGTTGCGCTGCCGCGCGCCGACCTACGCCTCTGCTCCACCTGCACGCGAGCTCTGCCGTGGCTGCCCGCCAGAGTCTGCCCCCGCTGCGGGCTGCCGTCGCACAGGCGCAGCGGCTGCCCGGCCGCATCGGCGGCCTTCACCCGCGCGTGGGCGCCGCTGGCATACGACGGAGTGGCACGCGAGCTCGTCGGCGCGCTCAAGTTCCGCGCCGCGCTGCCCGTCGCGTCGCTGATGGCCGCCCACGTCGCGGCCAACCTTCCGCCCGACCTGCGCGGAGGCCCGACGCGCACGGCCGGTTCTGGACCCGTCGCCGTCGTGCCGGTCCCGGCGCAGCCCGCGCGCGAGCGGCGGCGGGGGTTCGACCCGGCCGGCACACTGGCCTCAGAGCTCGCGCCGAGGCTCGGCGTGCCCGAGCGCGCGTGCCTGCGGCGCCGCGACCGCGAGCGGCGGCAGGTCGGGGCCTCACGTGCGCAGCGGCGCCGCAGCGGCCGGCTCACGATCGAGCTGCGTGCGCCCCCGCCGGCCCGCGCCCTGCTCGTCGACGACGTCCACACCACCGGCGCGACCCTCGACGCGTGCGCCCGGGCGCTGGTCGCCGGCGGCTGCCGCGAGGTCGTCGCCCTGACCTACACCCGGACGCTGTGACGGCGAGACGAGGAATGACGGGACGAGCCGGGCCGATACCTTCGTCCCATGAGCCTGCTCCGCGACTACTCACGTCAGGCGCGGACGTACGACGAGACGCGTGCGGCGAGCCCCTCGGTGCTCGGCCCGCTGCGCGAGGCGCTGCGCGGCGCGCCCGGGCCGCGGCTGGTCGACGTCGGCGGGGGCACCGGGAACTACTCGCTGGCGCTCCGCGCGGACGGGTGGGAGCCGCTGGTGGTCGACCGCCAGCCCGAGATGCTCGCCCGCGCGGCCGCCAAGGGCCTGGAGACGCTCGAAGCCGACGCGCAGCGGCTGCCGCTACCGGACGCGAGCGCGGACGCCGTGATGCTGGTCTCGATGCTCCATCACGTCGAAGACCCGGCAGCCGCGCTCGCCGAGGCCCAGCGCATCCTGCGCCCGCGGGGCCGCCTTGCGCTCATGGTCTTCACCCGCGAGGACGTCGCCGACACCTGGCTCGAGGACTACTTCCCGAGCACGCGCGCGTGGATGGACGAGTCGCATCCCACGCTCGCCGCACTACAGGCTCTCCTGCCCGGCGCCCGCCGCATCCCCGTCACCTACACCGACCTCGAGGACGGCTCGCTGGCCGCGCTCGCCGGCCACCCCGAGAAGCTCGCCGACCCCCGCTGGCAGCGCCAGACGAGCTTCTTCGAGCGGCTCGAGCGCGAGTGGCCGGAAGAGCTCCGGACCGGCCTCGAGCGCCTCCGCTCCGATCTCGACGCCGGCCGCGCGCCGAGAAGGCCCGGCCCCGCGACCGTGCTGGCCACCGAGCAGCCCACACCCCGCGCACGAACCTGAAGGCGAGGCCGTCCGGAGCGGCCGGAGACCGGATAGCATCCGTAGGCAAGTCGGCCCCACCCACCGAGAGGAGTCCCCGTGCGGATCGAGGTCAAGGGACGCAACCTTCAGGTCACCGACGAGCTGCGTGAGGTAGTGACGCGGCGGTTCGCCAAGGTCGACAAGCAGGTCAGCGAGTTGGCGGTACTCGAGATCGAGCTGTCCGAGGAGCGCAACCCCGCCAACCCGCAGCAGGCGGTGGCCGAGGCGACCCTGCACCTCAAGGGGGTGACGCTGCGCGCCAAGGACGCCTCGCGCGACGCCAAGCACTCGATCAACCTCGTCGCCGAGGAGCTCGCACGCCAGGTCAAGCGCCACCGCGACAAGCGCCGCAAGCGGCGGGAGTCGCGCGCTCTGGCGGGCCAGAGCCGCCGACCGCCCGATCGCGGGCCTCGGCGGAGGAAGCCGATCGGCGCATCCGTGGCCCACACACGCGGCCGATCGTCCTGACTCGGCCCACGGCGACGAGGCATCCACGGGTCATCGGTGACCCAGGCTTAGCGCCCCTGGACGGCCCAACGCAGCCGCTAGGCTAGGTCCATGTCGATCCTCGATCGTGCCCTGCGCCTGGGAGAAGCCAGGCAGTTCAAGCAGTACGCCAAGCGCGTCGACCGGATCAACACCTGGGAGGGAGAGCTCGAGCTGCTCGACGACGCCGAGCTGCGCTCCAACGCCGACGGGCTGCGCGAGCGCGCCCGCAGCGGCGAGTCGCTCGAGGAGCTGCTGCCTGAGACCTTCGCGCTCGTGCGCGAGGTCGGCCGCCGCACGCTCGGCCTGCGCCACTTCGACGTCCAGATGATCGGCGGCATGGTGCTGCACGACGGCTCGATCGCCGAGATGAAGACCGGCGAGGGCAAGACGCTCACCGCCACCCTCGCTGTCGTCCTCAACGCGCTCGCCGGCGAGGGCGTGCACTTGGTGACCGTCAACGACTACCTCGCCCGCCGCGACGCCGACTGGATGCGCCCGATCTACGAGGCGCTCGGCCTCACCGTCGGCGTGCTGCAGAACATGCAGCCGTACGAGGAGAAGCGCGCCGCCTACGCGTCCGACATCACGTACGGCACCAACTCCGAGTTCGGGTTCGACTACCTGCGCGACAACATGGCGACGACGCTGCAGGAGAAGGTCCAGCACGGCGGCCGCTTCGACGACGACGGCAAGCCGCTGACGTCCCACCACTTCGCGATCGTCGACGAGGTCGACAACATCCTGATCGACGAGGCCCGCACGCCGCTGATCATCTCGGGCGCCCCCGAGCAGGCCGCGGACCTGTACGACAAGTTCGCCAAGCTCGCCCCGCAGCTGGAGGCCGGCAAGAAGCCCGAGGGCATGGACCCCAAGTCCAAGAAGGACTTCATGGCGGACTACGACTACGAGTTCGACGAGAAGCACAAGAACGTCTCGATCACCGAGCGCGGCGTCGCCAAGGCCGAGAAGTTCCTCGGCATCGACCACCTCTACAAGGCCGAGAACGGCCCGCTCGTCAACCACCTGCTGCAGTCGCTGAAGGCCGAGTCGCTCTACAAGCGCGACGTCGACTACGCGGTGATCGACGGCGAGGTGAAGATCATCGACGAGTTCACCGGCCGCATCCTCGACGGCCGCCGCTGGTCGGAGGGCCTGCACCAGGCGGTCGAGGCCAAGGAGGGCGTGCGCGTCCGCGAGGAGAACCAGACGCTCGCCACGATCACGCTCCAGAACTACTTCCGGATATACGACAAGCTGGCCGGCATGACGGGCACCGCGCTCACCGAGGCCAACGAGTTCATGAAGATCTACAAGCTGCCGGTGGTCGAGATCCCGACCAACCGGGACATGATCCGCATGGACCAGAACGACCAGATCTTCAAGACCATGGACGGGAAGTGGGCGGCGGTCGCGCGCGAGATCGCCGAGCGCCACGAGAAGGGCCAGCCCGTGCTCGTCGGCACCATCTCGGTCGAGGTCTCGGAGCTGCTGTCGGAGCAGCTGCGCAAGCGCGGCATCAAGCACACCGTCCTCAACGCCAAGCCCGAGTACGCCGAGCGCGAGGGCGAGACGATCGCCGAGGCCGGCGCGCCCGGCGCGGTGACGATCGCCACCAACATGGCCGGCCGCGGGGTCGACATCAAGCTCGGCGGCAACCCCGAGCACCTGACGCGGCTGGAGCTGGCCAAGCTCGGCCTCCAGCCGGGAGACCCCGACTACGACGACCGCTACAAGGACGTGCTGCCGAGCATCGAGGCCCGGGTCGAAGACGCCCGCGAGAAGGTGCTCGAGGCCGGCGGGCTGTTCATCTGCGGCACCGAGCGCCACGAGTCGCGCCGGATCGACAACCAGCTGCGCGGCCGCTCCGGCCGCCAGGGCGACCCCGGCGAGTCGCGCTTCTTCCTGTCCGCCCAGGACGACCTCGTCCGCAAGTTCGCCGGCGACCGCATCTACCGCATCCTCGACCGTCTCGGCCCCGTCAGCGAGGAGGGCGAGGAGGAGCCGATCGAGGCCAAGATGCTGTCGAAGCAGATCGAGGGCGCACAGCGGAAGGTCGAGGAGCAGAACTTCCTCATCCGCAAGCGCGTGCTCGAGTACGACGACGTCATGAACCAGCAGCGCGAGATCGTCTACCAGTACCGCGACGAGGTGCTGGAGGGCCGCGACATGGGCCCGGTGGCGCGCGACGCGATCGGCGACGTGATCGGCCGGCTGGTCGACGAGTACACGCCCGGCGACTACCTCGAGGACTGGGACCTCGACGGCCTGTGGGCGCAGCTCGACCAGATGTTCGAGGTCGACTTCGGGCCGGACGAGATCGACAAGGAGGCGGTCGACCGCGAGGAGCTCAAGCGGCTGCTGGCCGAGGACGCGGAGAAGCTCTACGACGAGCGCGAGCAGGAGCTCGACAGCGAGCTGATGCGCGCGCTCGAGCGCTACCTGCTGCTCCAGATCATCGACCAGCGCTGGCGCGAGCACCTGTACGACATGGACTACCTGCGCGAGGGCATCCACCTGCGCGGATTCGCCCAGATCGAGCCGATCATCGCCTACAAGAACGAGGCGTTCACGCTGTTCCAGGACCTGATGAACACGATCTGGTCCGACTTCGCGCGGATGATCTACAACGTCGAGGTCCGGATCGAGGGCGAGAACGGCGTCCCGGCGCAGCAGGGGGGCGCCGCCGCGGCGGCGCTTCAGTACACGGGCGGCACGATGGAGGATCAGCCGAGCGCCTACGGCGAGGCGGGCGAGGGCGAGGAGGCGTACGAGCCGTCGCCGGTGATCCAGCAGCGCCGCGTCGACGAGCACGAGCAGCTCGGCCGCAACGACCCGTGCTGGTGCGGCTCGGGCAAGAAGTACAAGAAGTGCCACGGGGCCTGACGGCTTGGACCCGCGGCGCCTGCTGACGTTCCGCGAGGTCGTCCGCGCGCGCTCGTTCTCGAAGGCCGGCGACGTGCTCGCCCTCACCCAGCCGGCAGTCTCCCAGCAGGTCGCGGCGCTCGAGCGCCAGCTCGGCGTCAGGCTGCTCGACCGCGGCCCGGGCGGGCCGACGCCGACCGAGGCCGGCACGCTGCTGCTCGCCCACGCCGACGCCGTCGCCGACCGGCTCGCGCAGGCCGACCAGCAGGTGGCCGAGCTGGCCGCGACCGACCGCGAGACGCTGCGGGTCGGCGCGTTCCCCAGCGCCCTCGCCTCCGTCATCCCGGCCGCCATCGCGCGGCTGCGCGAGCTCAGGCCGGAACTGCAGGTGGAGGCGAGCGAGGGCTCGGGCGAGGCGCTCGGCGCGGCGGTCGCCGCCGGGGCGCTGCACGCGGCGATGTGCTTCCAGGACGCCGAGGCGCCGGCGCGCCGGCCCGAGGGGACCGAGCGGCACGAGCTCGGCGAGGAGCTCATGAAGGCCGTGCTCGCGCCCGAGCATCCGCTCGCCGGCCGCAAGAGCGTTCGGCTTGCGCGAGCTGGCGGACGAGGTGTGGACGGCGCCCTCCCGCGACCACCTCATCCACCGGACCTGCGTGGCGGCCGGCTTCGAGCCCCAGATCCGCTTCGTCACCCGTGACGTGCTGGCGGCCCGCGCGCTGGTCAGGCGCGGTCTCGCGGTGACGCTGATGCCCGAGCTCGTGTGCGGCCTGTTCGACGACATCGCGGTCGTGCCGCTCGACGGCCTGCAACCGCGCCGCTCGCTCTACGCGCTCACGCCCGCCGCCGGCGTGCGCGACTCCGCGCTCGCGTTCCTGGACGCGCTCACGCACTAGAGCGGCGACGCGCCAGCTGCGGCAACCGCCCAACCGCCGCGCACGGCGCCGGGTCATTCCCGGCGACCGCCCACCTCCAGGAAGGATCCCAGATGTCCAGCAGGAAGCTGCCCCTTGCCGTCGCGGCCGTACTGGCCGCGCTCGGCGCGGGTGCCTCGGCCGCCCACGCACAGGCGCCGATCCCCGTCTTCAACCCCGCCGACGCAGGAGCCGGAACCCTGCGCCAGGCGATCAACCGGGCGAACAACAACGCCAACCTGAGCATCATCGAGTTCAACCTCCCGGCTGCCGGCACCGTGATAGCGCCGAACGCCAACCTGCCGGCGATCACCGCGCCGGTCGAGATCGACGGCTACTCGCAACCGGGGTCGAGCCCGGCCTCGGCCGCGACCCCGGCGGTGCCGGGCGCGGTCATCGACGCCGTCAACACGACGCAGGCGCTCGCGCTCAACACCAGCAACAGCCTCATCCAGGGCCTCGCGATCCACGACTCGTCCGGCGCCATGGCCGGGCCCGACGGCATCCAGATCGCGGGCAACGCGAACCGCATCGAGGGCAATCACATCGGCACCAGCGCGGCCGGCACGACCAAGGGGATGTGGAACCTCGCGACCGGCGTCGCCATCCTCGCGGGCCAGGGCAACGTGGTCGGCGGCTCGCTCCCGGAGGACGCCAACGTGATCGCCGAGGTCGACGGCGACGGTGTGGCGATCGCGGCCAACGCCAACACGGTGGTGGGCAACCGGCTCGGCCTCCCGTACGGCGGCGGGCTCGGGAACCACGCGAACGGGGTCTCCGTCACCGGCAACGACAACCGCATCGGCAAGACGAGCGCCGGCGGTCGCAACGTGATCTCGGCGAACAACGACCACGGCGTGCTCATCTCCGGCAACGGCAACGCCGTCGAGGGCAACTACGTGGGCCTCGACGAGAACGGCGCGTCCGGGCCCGGCAACATCTTGGACGGCGTCCACATCGTCGGCAGCCAGAACCTGGTCCGCGGGAACGCGGCGGGCCTCAACGGCGCCGGCGTCGCGCTCGACGGCTCGAACAACAGCGTGATCGCCAACACGCTGGGCACCGCCGCCGCGAGCAACGACGACGGGGTGCTCGTCATCGGCGGTAACACGAACGTGGTCGGCGGCGACGAGGACGACGAGCGCAACGTGATCTCCGGCAACAACGACTCAGGCGTCGACATCGAGGGAGGTCAGAACCACCGCGTCGAGGGCAACCGGATCGGCACCGACGCCGACGGCGTCGCCGCGGTCGCCAATGGCAACGGCGTCAGCGTGGAGTCCAGCTTCAACGTGGTAGCCGACAACCTGCTGTCCGGCAACAACGACGCCGGCGTCATGCTCGACGGCGACGGCGTCGGGCCGCCGCCGATCGGCAACACCGTCGAGCGCAACGTGATCGGCCTCGATGCCGGCGGGAGCGCCGCGCTGCCGAACGAGTACGGGGTCGTCGTCGAGGACTCGCACCGCAACGCGATCACCGACAACGTGATCTCCGACAACACCGGCCACGGCGTGGTGATCGATTCGTTCGACCTCGCCAACACCGACGGCAACTGGCTGACCGGCAACACGATCTCGGACAACGGCCTCAGCGGGGTGCGGATCGACGACGCCGACGACAACTCCGTCGGCATGCCGGACCGCAAGGTCAACACGATCACCGGCAACGCCCAGGACGGCGTTGCCGTCGACTCCGGACAGGGCAACGCCGTCGCGAACAACTCGATCTACGGCAACGACGATCTCGGCATCGATCTCGACGACGACGGGCCGACCGCGAACGACGGTCTGGGCGACCCCGACACCGGGGCGAACGGCCTCCAGAACCACCCGACCATCACCGGCCACGCGCTCGTTCCCGTGGCCCTGCCCGAGTTCCCGTTCGTGGTCTTCGAATCGGAGATCAGCTGGACGCTGCGCAGCGATCTGGCGAGCGACTACCGGCTCGAGTTCTACCTCAACGACACCTGCGCCGGCCGTGGCGAGGCCAAGGAGCTGCTCGCCACGCAACAGGTGACGACCGACGCCAACGGTCTCGCGGAGGGCACGGTCCGGCTCTCGCGTGCGGTCGAGGAGAAGGTGACGGTGACTGCGACGCTGACTGACCCCAACGGCGTGCTGCTCGGCCCCACCTCGGAGCTCAGCCCCTGCGGCTGATCTGACGCGCCAGGCGCTGCGGTAGCCTCACATGGGCCATGGCGACCCCGTCACTGCCCACACCGCAGCGCCTGGCCGCGATCCGCGAGCAGCTGTCCCTGCTCTCGGACTACCTTTGACCCGGCCGGGCTGAAGGAGCGCAGCGCGGCGCTCGAGGCGCAGATGGGCGAGCCGGGCTTCTGGGACGAGCCGGAGGCCGCCGGGCGGGTCGGCGCCGAGCACTCGCGGCTCGGCCGGCGGCTCGAGACGTTCGAGAAGCTGCGGGCCGACGCCGACGACCTCGAAGGGCTCGTCGAGCTCGCCGAGGAGGACGACGACATCGCCGCCGAGGTCGAGGAGACGCTGGTGTCGGTGGAGGAGCGGCTGGCCGCGCTCGAGGAGGAGCGTCTGTTCACCGGCTCCTACGACGCCGGCGACGCGCTCGTGACGGTCAACGCCGGGGCGGGCGGGACCGACGCCCAGGACTGGGCGGAGATGGTGCTGCGGATGATGATGCGGTGGGCCGAGCGGCGCGGCTTCAAGGTCGAGCTCCTCGAGGCCAGCCCGGGGGAGGAGGCGGGCATCAAGTCGGCCACCTTCCGCGTCTCGGGCGAGAACGCCTACGGCCTCTACAGCGCCGAGAAGGGCGTGCACCGGCTGGTGCGGCTGTCGCCCTTCGACGCCGCCAACCGCCGCCAGACCAGCTTCGCCGGCGTCGAGGTCGCTCCCGTGGTGGAGGACGCGGGCGAGGTCGAGATCGACGACGAGGACCTGCAGGTCGACACCTACCGCGCCTCCGGGGCCGGCGGCCAGCACGTCAACAAGACCGACTCGGCGGTGCGGATCACCCACCGTCCGTCCGGAGTCGTCGTGCAGTGCCAGAACGAGCGCTCGCAGTCGGCCAACAAGGCGACGGCGATGGCGATGCTGCGATCGAAGCTGGTCGAGCGCGCCGAGCGCGAGCGCCAGGCGGAGATCGCTCGCGAGCGCGGCGAGGCGCAGGACGTCAACTTCGGCTCGCAGATCCGCTCCTACGTCCTGCACCCGTACACGATGGTCAAGGACCACCGCACCGAACACGAGGTGGGCAGCGCCGAGCGGGTGCTCGACGGCGACCTCGACGGGTTCGTGCGCGCGTGGCTCGAGGCGAACGCGAAGGCGTCCGCGGCCTGATCGGCCGGCCGGATGCCGGACGTTGCCGTCAGATCGCGGGTCCGGACGACCCGCGGAGCAACCCTCTCCGGCTGGTTCTGGCGGTTCACGTGGCCCGACGGGCGGGCGGCGATCGTGCTGTGCGGCGTGTGCCCGGGCTGGGCGCTGGTAGGCGTCGCCAAGCAGCCCGGCGGGTGGCGATCGACGATCCTCGACGATCCGGCGGCCGACTCGCGCGGAGTGCGGATCGGGACCGCGTTCGCGGGCGAGGCCGACCACGTCCGCCTCGCCGGCGTCGACGCGCGCCTGCACGACGTCGTGCCGTGGCCGCGCCCGTGGCACGGCACCGGCCCCGCCGGGCACCTGCCGTTCCTGCGCCAGTACTGGCGCCCGCTGGTGCTGCGCGCGCGGGCCGAGGGGTTCGTCGACGAGTGGTCGCTCGACGGCGCGACCGCGTACGTGGAGCGCAACTGGGGCGAGGGGTTCCCGCCGGTGTGGTGGTGGGGCGAGGCGCACGACTTCGGCGGCGATCCACGTGCACCGTCGCCTTCGCGGGCGGGCCGGCGCTCGGGCCGCTGACAGCCACGGCGCTGGTCGTCTCGATCGACGGCAGCCTTGTGCGGCTCGGCGAGCCGGTCGTCGCGCAGGTGCGCGCCGACGTCGCGCCCGGCCGCTGGGTGCTCCGGGGCCGCTCGCTGCGCCACCGCGTCGAGGTCGAGGCGGCGGCCGACCCGGCCGCGGCCCACGTCCTCGACGTGCCGGTCCCGCACGAGCGCCGCACGCTCCCGTGGTCGCACCAGCACCTGGTGGGCTCGCTCCGCGTCCGCGTGACGCGCCGCGGACGGCTCGTCTACACGGGCGAGAGCACGCTCGCCGGGCTCGAGCTCGGGCGGGCGCCGTGATCGGCGCGCTCCGCCGCCTGCGGGAGCGCCGTGGCCGCCTGCCCGACGAGCTGCGTGCCGAGCTCGAGGCCGAGGGGCTCGAGCTGCTCGAGGAGCGCGTCGAGGCCACGGTGATCTACCGGGGCTACGAGGTGCCCGGTCAGCGCCCGCGCTCGGGCGTCCAGAAAGGCCTCGTCGCGCTCGCGCTCACCGGGCGACGGCTCGTCGTCCACGGAACCGGCAACATCCGCCTCGACGTTCCGCGAGGCGCTGCGGTCACGACCGAGGATCCCGGCGAGGTGCGGCTCAAGTACGACGCCGCCACCGCGAAGCCGCCCCGCACGGGTGAGATCGAGCTGCGGCTCAAGACGCCGCGGGCGGATGCCGTCAATGCCACGCTGAGCGAATGGACGAGACGCACGAGCTGATCGACCGCGCGCTGGCGGAGGACGTCGGCGGCGGGGACGCGACGACCGAGGCGACGGTGGACGCCTCGGCGCGCGCGCGGGCGGTGATCACCCAGAAGGCGGACGGCGTGATCTCGGGCCTCGCGGTTGCCGAGGCCGTGTTCCGGCGGCTCGATCCCGACGCCGCGATCGAGCGGCTCGGCCCGGAGGGCGAGTGGCGCGACGCACCGGCGCCGGTGTTGAGCGTGGAGGGGTCGGCGCGGGCGCTGCTGACCGCCGAGCGCACGGCGCTGAACTTCCTCGGCCGGCTGTCGGGGATCGCGACCGCGGCGGCGAAGGTCGTGCGGGCCGTCGAGGCGGCCGGCGGGAAGGCGAAGATCCTCGACACCCGCAAGACCACCCCGGGTCTGCGGCGGCTCGAGAAGCGCGCGGTGGCGGACGGCGGCGGGGTCAACCACCGCGCCGGCCTGTACGACGCGATCCTGATCAAGGAGAACCACTCGGCGGCGGCGGGCGGGGTCGGCGAGGCGGTGCGGCGCGCCCGCGCGGCGCGGCCCGATCTGCCGCTGGCCGTCGAGGTGCGCGACGCGGCCGAGATCGACGCCGCTCTGGCGGCCGGCGCGCCGCGGCTGCTGCTCGACAACATGACGCCCGCCGAGGTGCGCGCCGCCGTCGCCCGAGTCGGAGGCCGCGCGGAGCTGGAGGCCTCCGGCGGAGTCGACAGCCAGACAGTTTTGGTCTATGCGACCATTGAGGGGCTAGACTACGTATCGATGGGCGCGCTCACCCATTCAGCGCCCGGGCTCGACCTCTCTTTGGCCCTGGAGGCCCTCCCCCCGAAATGACCCTGCTCTCGCTCGACAACATCCCCGCCCTGCAGTCCGAGGTGCGCGCGCTGGCCGCCGAGCGCGGCGCGGTGATCCTCGCGCACAACTACCAGCTGCCCGAGGTCCAGGACGTCGCCGACTTCGTCGGCGACTCGCTCGGGCTCTCGCAGCAGGCGGCGAACACCGGCGCCGAGGTGATCGCCTTCTGCGGCGTCCATTTCATGGCCGAGACGGCGTCGATCCTGTCGCCGGACAAGACCGTCCTGCTGCCCGATCCCGACGCCGGCTGCTCGCTCGCCGACTCGATCACGGCGCCGCAGCTGCGCGCCTGGAAGGCCCAGCACCCCGGCGCGATCACCGTCATGTACGTCAACACCACCGCCGAGGTGAAGGCGGAGACCGACTACTGCGTGACGTCCGCCAACGCGGTGCAGGTGGTCGAGCACATCTACCGCGAGCACGGCGAGGACACCGAGATCCTGTTCGGGCCCGACATGTTCCTCGGCGCCTACGTCGAGAAGATGACCGGCCGGCCGATGCACGTGTGGGACGGCGAGTGCCACGTCCACGCCGGGATCCGGCCCGCCGACATCCGCGACATGCGCGCTTCGCACCCGGGCGCCGACTTCCTGATCCACCCCGAGTGCGGCTGCTCGACGTCGGTGATGGAGTACGTCGCAGCCGGCGACGTCGACCCCGACGGCGTGCACATGCTCTCCACCGGCGGGATGCTCGAGTACGCGAGGAACGCCACTCCCGGCGCGACCGCGATCATGGCGACCGAGGTCGGGATGCTGCACCCGCTCCAGATGGCGGCGCCCGACGTCGACTTCGTGGCCGCCAACGAGGCCGCCAGCTGCCGCTTCATGAAGATGATCACGCTGCCGAAGCTGCGCGACGCCCTGCGCGAGATGAAGCCGGTCGTGAAGGTGCCGGAGGAGATCGCCGAGCGCGCTCGCCTCCCCATCGAAAGAATGGTGGCGATCGGCTAAGCGGGTTCGGGCAGCAGCTCGAGCCCGCGCTCGACGGCGTCGCGGACCAGCGGCAGCTGCTCGCGCTTGCGCTCGAACTCGCCCGGCGTGTAGCAGTGCATGTCGGCCGTCGCGCCCATCTCGTAGGCGTCCCACAGGCTGCCGCACACGTAGACGCGCTCGAGCCACGGCACGCCGGCGAAGAACTCCGACACGAGGACGACGACGAACTCCGGGCCGCGCTCGCGCTGCGACCCGGCGCCGCGCAGGTCGGCGACGCGCGCGCCGCCCAACAGAGCCCGCTGGACCGGCCACCGGTCCGCGACCCGCTGGACGTAGCGCTCGAGCTCGCGGTGGTTGAGCTCAGGCACGGTCACTCGTGCCCGGATCGTGGCAAACCGGGCGCGCGCTGGTCAAGCGGCGAATTCGTCCACCTCGTGCGGGCCCACGCAGGCGACCGAGGCGGCGTCCGAGATTCCGCGCGCGACGTCGGCGACCTCGTCGAAGGTGGTGCGGTCGAGCGCGGCGATCGCCTCGTCGGGATCGATGTCCTGGCCGAACACGATCGTCTGGTTCGCGGCGTAGCGGGCGACCGCGTTGGTGTTCTCGAACGCGAGCACGCGCCGTCCCGCCGCGTAGGCGCGGGCGCGCTCGAACTCGGCCTCGTTCGGGCCGTCGGTGCGCAGCTCCTCGACGATCTCGCGCATCCGCGTGTACGCCTCGACGCACTTGCCGGACTCGAGCCCCGCCGACAGCTGGAGGATCGGCACGTCGGCGAAGGTGTGCTCGGCCGAGTAGACGGAGTAGGCGAGGCCGCGCTGCTCGCGGATCTCGTCGAACAGCCGCGAGCCCATCGAGCCGCCGAGCAGCGTGGAGTAGACGCTGAGCGCGGCGCGGGCCGCCCGGTCGCGCGGCTCGATCGCCGGCCGGTAGGAGATGCGCAGGTGAGACTGGTTGGAATCCCGCGGCTCGACCAGCGTCTGCGGAGCGAACGGCGGCGCGGGCTCGCCAGAGCCGTCCGGCGAGATCGACGGGAAGCGGCCGAACGCCTCCGCCAGGTCCGAGTCGTCGGGCAGGTCGGCCAGGTTGCCGACCAGGAACGCCCCGCCGCGCGAGCCCGCCCACTGGCGCGAGCGGAAGGCCACGATCGCCTCGCGCGAGAACGTGCGCAGATGCTCCTCCGGGCCCAGCACCGACCGGCCCAGCGGATGGTCGCCGAACGCCGCGCGGTCGATCAGGTGCTCGGCCACGACCGACGGCTGGTCGTTGGCGCGCGCGATCTCCTGGATCACCACCCCGCGCTCGCGGTCGAGCTCGGAGGCGTCGATCTTCGGCCGGCCGACGAAGTCGGTCAGGAGGTCGATCGCGTCGGCCGCCACTTCGGCGCGGCAGGTGATGTGGAAGGCCACCAGGTCGTGCGACGTGTAGGCGTTGAGCAACGCGCCCATCCGCTCGGCGGTCTCGTTGACCTTGCGGTAGTCGTCGTACTTCTGGCCGCCCTTGAACACCAGGTGCTCGAGGAAGTGGGCCATCCCATTTTCGTCGGGGCGCTCGGTGCGAGCGCCGGCGTCGAACGCCACCAGCACGGTCGTGGCCCGAGTGCCCTCGATCTCGACCCTGTGGATCGGCAGACCGGACGGGATGGTGGACGTTTCGATGCGCGCCATGCCCCCTATCTAACCAGCGAAGGGCGGTTCTGCCCGCTGCGCTCCAGGTAGAGCACGTGGTCGCTCGATCTCGGGCGGTCTGCAAGGTCGCTTTCAGGAAGGGGCGCGCCCCCGGCGCCCGAATACCCTGCCCGGACGGGATGGCAGCAACGGAAAGACATGTCAGGCGCCGGAGCGAGCGTCCGGAGGCGGTCACGGGGCCTCCCAAGCGGCGCCCCGAGCCGGGCGCGGTGATCGACTTCGCGAACGTCTCCAAGCGGTATCCGAGCGGCGACACCGGGCTCGAGAACGTCTCGTTCGCGATCATGCCGGGCGAGTTCGTGTTCCTGGTCGGCGCGTCCGGCTCGGGCAAGTCGACCACGATGCGGCTGCTGATCAAGGAGACCGAGCCGACCGGCGGCAGGATCCACGTAGCCGGCCACGACCTCGCCAAGATCTCCCGCCGCCGCGTCCCGTACTACCGCCGCAACGTCGGCATGGTGTTCCAGGACTACAAGCTGCTGCCGAACCGCACGGTGTACGAGAACGTCGCGTACGCGCTGCAGGTGACCGGCGGCAGGCGCCGCGAGATCCGCGGGAAGGTGCCGGACATCCTGCGCCTCACCGGCCTGTCGCTGAAGCTCCACAACCTCCCCGAGCAGCTCTCCGGCGGTGAGCAGCAGCGCGTGTCGGTGGCGCGCGCGTTCGTCAACCACCCGCCGCTGCTGCTCGCCGACGAGCCGACCGGCAACCTCGATCCCGAGACCTCGATCGGGATCATGCAGCTGCTCTACCGCATCAATCGCACCGGCACGACCGTCGTGGTCGCGACCCACGACGTCGAGATGGTCGACAAGATGCGCCGCCGCGTGATCGAGCTCTCGCACGGCCGCGTGGTGCGCGACGAGCTGGCCGGCGCCTACGCCGCGCGCGAGACGACCGGCGAGTTCGCGATCCGGATGCGCAGGACATGAGGCTCGGCTTCTTCCTGCGCGAGTCGCTGCGCGCGCTCAAGCGCAACGCGGTGCCTTCGTTCGCGGCGATGGCGACCGTGCTGGTGACGGTCCTGATCCTCGGGGTCTTCATCCCGGTCGTCCAAGCCACCACCGGCGCCGCCAACGAGGTGCGCGGCCGGGTGATCGCCAACGTCTACCTGGTGCGCGACGCAACCGTGAAGGACGTCGCGCGCGTGCGCAACCTGCTCGAGAACGACACGCCCCACGTCGCCCGCGTCAAGTTCGTCTCCCGCGAGCAGGCCTACGAGGATCAGCGGCGCAAGAACCCCGAGTACTACGGCGAGCTGGGCAACTTCAACCCGCTCCCGCACACGTTCCGGATCACGCCCGACGATCCCGACAACATCGCCGAGCTGCGCGATGCGCTGGCGCCCGTGGGGCCGGGCGGCGAGCGCGCGGTGACCGACCCGGCGATCGACGAGGTCACCAACCGCGAGGAGGACACGAACAAGATCCTCTCCGTCACGCGCGCGGTGAAGCTGACCACGGCGCTGCTGGCCGGCCTGCTCGTGATCGCCTCCGTGCTGCTGATCGCCAACACGATCCGGCTCTCGCTGTTCGCGCGACGGCGCGAGGTCGAGGTGATGAAGCTGGTCGGCGCCACCGACTGGTTCATCCGCTGGCCGTTCGTGATGGAGGGGATCTTGGTCGGCGCGCTCGGCGGCCTGCTCGCGGTGCTCGTGCTGGCCGTGTTCAAGGTCGCGGTGGTCGATCCGCTCGCGGCCGAGTACGCGCTGGTCGCGGCGCCGGAGACGATGAGCTTCCCGATCCTGGTGGCGATCCTGTTGGCCGCCGCGATCGCGGTCTCCGCGGCCGGCTCGGGCCTCTCGCTGCGGCGCTTCCTGCGGGTCTGAGGGGAACACTGGCCCAGAGGGCCAGGTTCCCTTGCGGGTATTCGCCCAGAGGGCGAAACCCGCGGGACCTAGCTTATTTCGAGCTGACGGGGCCGCGGTACCGTGGTGCGGGCTCATGCGCCGCCGCCGACGCTCGTTCCTGCCCCTGCTCGTGCTCCTGACCCCGCTGCTGATCGCGGCGGGGATCTGGCTCGGCGGACACCCGGAGACCCTGCCGGACCCCGTCCGCGACGCGCTGGTCGAGGACACCGACGGGCGCGTGTACGAGGAAGCGGTCGACACGCTCGAGCGCGACTACTACCGCAAGGTCGACCGCAAGAAGCTGCTCGACCAGTCGCTCGAGCAGGCGGTCGGCTCGCTCGACGACCGCTTCTCGCACTACTTCGCGCCGCGCGACTACGACGACTTCCAGGAGGCAACCGAGGGCCGCTTCGAGGGCGTCGGGATGACCGTCGAGGCTGCCGCCCGCGGCCTGCGCGTGCTCACCGTCTACGAGGGCTCGCCCGCCGACCGCGGCGGCCTCGAGCCGGGGGACGTCATCACGCACGTGGACGGGAGGTCGATCGCGGGGTCGAGCTCGGCGCAGTCGACGACGAAGATCAAGGGCCCGGCCGGCACGTCGGTGGAGCTCACCGTGCGCTCGGACGGCAGGACGCGCCACCTGGCCTTGAAGCGGGCGCAGGTCGAGATCCCGGTCGTGCGCGCGGAGATGCGGCGCGAGGACGGTCGCAAGATCGCCCATGTGCGGCTGGCCGGCTTCACCTCCGGCGCGCACGGCGAGGTCGGCGAGGCCGTGCGGAAGCTGCTCAAGGAGGGCGCCGAGGGCGTCGTGCTCGACCTGCGCGACAACGGCGGCGGCCTCTTGAACGAGGCGGTGATGGTGTCCTCGGTCTTCATCCCCGACGGCAAGATCGTCAGCACCAAGGGCCGCTCGCGGCCGACGCAGGTCTACGAGGCCACCGGCAACGCGATCGACACCGACATTCCGGTCGTGGTGCTGGTCAACGACCGCAGCGCTTCGGCCTCCGAGATCGTCACCGGCGCGCTGCAGGACCGCGACCGCGCGACCGTGGTCGGGACGCGCACGTTCGGCAAGGGCGTGTTCCAGGAGATCGAGCCGCTGTCGAACGGCGGGGCGCTGGACATCACTGTCGGCGAGTACTTCCTGCCCAGCGGCCGCAACCTCGGCGGCGGCGGCGTCTCGCGCGGCGCCGGCGTGAAGCCCGACGTGCAGGCCGAGGACGATCCCGACACGCCGCGCGACGAGGCGCTGGTCGCGGCACTGCGCGAGGCGGCGTGAAGCACCGGACCGTCCGCGCCCCCGAGCGCGCGGCGGCCGGCCCCGTCGTCGGCGTGCTGGCCAAGCACGGGCGGTTCTGGACCGTCGAGCCGTTCTTCGCCCGCGGCCGGCGCGTGAACGTCGACCGGCCGCGCAACGCACGGCCGGGCGACCTCATGCTGGCGGTCCCCCACGGTCGCGGCGGCGGTCACGGGCGCATCGTGCGGCGGATCGGGCGGCCCGACACCGCTCGCGACGTGCTCGAGGCGCTGATGCTCGACCGCGGGCTGCGGCGGCGGTTCGACCCCTCGGTCGAGCGCGAGGCACGTGAGCCCTCGTTGCCCGAGGTCCCGCGTCGCGACCTGCGGGCATTGCCGACGTTCACGATCGACCCGCCTACCGCGCGCGACTTCGACGACGCGATCTCCGCCGAGGCGCTCGACGACGGCCTGGTGCGGGTGTGGGTCCACATCGCCGACGTCGCCGCGCACGTGCGGCCGGGCTCGCACGTCGACCGCGAGGCGCTCAGGCGCGGCACGTCGGTCTACGTGCCCGGCCTCGTGGAGCCGATGCTGCCGGAGGCGCTCTCCAATCAGGCGTGCTCGCTCGTCCCGCACCAGGACCGGCTGGCGGTGACGGTCGAGCTCGACATGGACGGTGCGACGGTCCGCCGCAGCGCGTTCCACCGCTCGATCATCCGGTCCGACAAGCGGCTGACGTACCCGGAGGTCGATGCCGTGTTCGCCGGATCGGCACGCGCCGAGGCGCCGTGGGCGGAGCCCCTGGAGGCGGCGCGCCGGGTGGCGACGGCGCTCCAGACGGCGCGTGAGGCCCGCGGCGGCCTCGAGGTCGACAGCGAGGAGCCGGAGTTCGCGTTCTCGCGCGAGGGCCATGTCACCGGGCTGGTGCCGAGCGAGCAGACCGAGTCGCACCGCCTGATCGAGCATCTGATGATCGCCGCCAACGAGGCGGTCGCGACGCTGCTGGAGACCCGCAGGCTCCCGGCCCTGTACCGGGTGCACGAGCGGCCGGAGCCGGCGCGGGTCGAGCGCCTCGCCGACCAGCTGGAGTCGCTCGACGTCCCGACGCCGCCGCTGCGGCGGTCGATGACGCCGCAGCAGGCGGCCGACGCGATCGCCGAGATGGCGCACCTGGTCGCGCAGGAGGCGCGGCGGCGCGGGCACGGCCGGATCGCGTTCACGTCGCTGGTGCTGCGCTCGCTCAAGCAGGCGCACTACTCGCCGCGCAACCTCGGGCACGCCGGTCTGCGCTCGCCGCGTTACTGCCACTTCACGTCGCCGATCCGCCGCTACCCCGACCTCGTCTGCCACCGGTCGCTGCTGAGCGCGATCGGAGCCGGCGAGGATCAGCCGGCGGCGTCGCGGCTCGAGGACTCGGCCGAATGGTGCTCGGCGCGTGAGCGCGAAGCGGCCGCCATCGAGCGCCGCGCCGACGCGGTGGCGCGCTGCTTCCTGCTCGAGGCTGAGCTGTTCGAGACCGGCTGGGACCGGGAGTTCGCCGGCGAGGTGACAGGCGTGATCGGCGCCGGCGCGTTCGTCGCGTTCGGCGACGGCCAGGAGGGCATGCTGCCGGTGCGCCGCCTGACCGGCGACTGGTGGGAGCTCAACGAGCACGAGACGATGCTGATCGCGGCCGGCAGCGGCGACCGCATCCGGCTCGGCGACCCGGTCAGGGTGCGCGTGGAGAAGGTGGACGCGCCGAGGGGACGGGTCGACCTCGTGCCGGTGCCAAGATGAGAGCGTCATGCCCGACATCGCCACCAACCGCCAGGCGCGCTTCCGCTACCACTTCCTCGAGACGTGGGAGGCCGGCCTCGTGCTCACCGGCACCGAGGTGAAGTCGCTGCGCGAGGGCAAGGCGCAGATCAAGGACGGCTACGCCTCCGTGCGCGACGGCGAGGTGTGGCTCCACAACGTCCACATCCCGCCCTACGCGCCGGCCTCGCGCGCGAACCACGAGCCCGAGCGGCCGCGCAAGGTGCTCATGCACCGCCGCGAGATCGAGCGGCTGATCGGCAAGACGCGCGAGAAGGGCCTGACGCTCGTGCCCACCCGCCTGTACCTCCGCAACGGCCGCGTGAAGGTCGAGATCGCGCTCGCCAAGGGCAAGGACGTCGGCGACAAGCGCCAGACGATCAAGGAGCGCGAGATGAAGCGCGAGATGGACCGCGCGATCCGCCGCTAGGCCCGTCGATCGCACGTACATCCGAACGACGGGACTAGTCGACGGTCAGGACCGCCTTGCCGGCGACCTGGCGCTCGATCAGCGCGGCGAGCGCGCGGTCGGCGTCGCGCCAGCTGGTGGTGAGGTCGATCTGGGGGTCGAGCCGGCCGGCCGCGAGCTCGGCGACCAGGAGCCCGAGGTCGCGCTGGGCGGAGCGGTGGCGGACGAGCTCGTCGAACACGCGCAGGCCGTACAGCCGCGGCGCGCCGCGGTTGTAGAAGCGCGAGACGTCGAAGGTGGTCGGCTCCGGGGAGGAGGCCCCGAAGGCCACGACGGTGCCGTCCGGCGCCACGCGCGTGAGGGCGGCGGCGAGGCTCGCGCCGCCGACCGACTCGAGCAGCAGGTCGAACGGCTCGCCGTCCGGCTCGAGCTCGGTGATCAGCTCGTCGGCGCCGAGCTCCTTCAGCCCCGCGCCGCGCTCGGGGCTCCGCACCACGCCGGTGACGTGGGCGCCGGCGCGCTTGGCGAGCTGGATCGCGAAGCGGCCGACGCCGCCGGCCGCGCCGGTGACCAGCACGCGGCGGCCGAGCAGCGGGCCGCCGACCTCGAGCGCCCGGATCGCGGTCAGGCCGGCGACGGGCAGCGTGGAGGCCGCCTCGAACGAGACCTCGTCGGGCAGCTCGGCGAGCCGTTCGGTCGGGACGACCGCCCGCTCGGCCCAGCCGCCCTGGTCGGCCAGGCCGACCACGCGCCTTCCGTCCTCCGTCACGCCGGCGACGTCCCAGCCCGGGATCGTCCCTTCGGCGCGCGCCGGCAGGCGCCGGACCTCGCCGCGGTTGAGCGAGACGGCCTTGACCTCGACGAGCGTCTCGCCCGGGCCCGGCTGCGGTTCGGGCGCCTCCTTGAGGGAGACGCCCGACGGGGAGGAGTGGTCGGCGACGAGGGCGCGCATCAGGAGCGCATCATCGCGCGCGCGGCGGCCGGATGACGGCCGGCCGCGTCTGCGGGTCATGGCGTCCGTCCTCCGCGCTCGTCGAGCGCCGCGAGCATGGCGGCCACCGCCGAGCGGGCGCGGCTCCGCGGCGCTCCTGCTCGACGAGCCGCTGACGGTACGGACCGTGATCGCCGCCGTCCTGGTCGTTTCGGGCGTGCTATTGACACAGCGCGCGCCGCGGATTTCCCCGCAGATTGCGGGAATCGGCGCGCGCCGGCCCTTGCGAGGCGGCGCGCGCGCCGGATAGGTTCGCCGCCGGCGCGAAGGTCGAGACGCAGAGAGCGAGGCCACCGAGGTGAGAGGCCCGCCGCCCCGTCCGCGACGGTGCTTGCACTGGCGCGGAGGGCTCCTCGAGCGGCTCCCTTCGCGTCGCTTTCTTGTTGCCCCCTGCGACGCGAACGTCAACTGCGCAGGTAAGGGGCGACGGATCCGACCGCGGCGGACATCCGTGGCGCCTTGACCCTCATATAGCGATGTCAAGGCGCCACGGACGCGAGCGTGGCGCTTTATGACCGCATAGCTGCCATTTCGCGCTACGGACGCCGACGCAGCGGTTCGTCCCCGGCATCGTCGCGCATCGCATGCGTCCGGAATTTGCGCGAACCGTCCTTCAGGCGCGTTCATTCGTATTTCCGCAAGGTGCGGGATGGCCGGTTGCAGGGTCGCCGGGACGCCCTAGGTTCCTGCTCGACGCGAAGGTGTGAGTCGCAAAGAGCGAGGCCATCGAGGTGCAAGGCCCGCCGCCCGATCACCGGAGGTCGGTTCGCCGGCCGAAGGGGGACCTCGAAGCGGCCCGCCCTTCGCGTCGTTTTCGTTAACCAGGCCGCTGGTGGAGTCCGAACGGCGAGCCCTGGTCGTCGCGGCAGAACTTGAAGCGGCCGAACCGCTCCGCCGTCTCCGGGTCGTCGCCGACGTCGATCTCCTCGAGCGTGCCGCCGAGCTCGCGCACCTTCTCGACCGCGGCGTCGATGTCGTCGACGGCGAAGAACAGGTATGGGCTCGCGCTCGGGTCGCCGCCGTGCATGCCGCCCGGCACCGGCCCCGAGATCGCGAAGCCGTCGCCGGGGCCGGCCTCGAAGCTCCAGCCGAACAGCGCGCCGTAGAACGCGCGGCCGCGCTCGGCGTCCTCGACGCCGAGTTCGAAGAACGACAACTCGCCCGCCATCACACCGTCTCCCTTCGTCTCGTCACACCCGATTTTCCCGGACGGTGCGCGATCTCCGTGAGCGCACCTCTTGCGCACCGCCGCGACGGAACATAGGTTGCCGACAGACGCGAAGGTGAGTCGCAAAGAGCGAGGCCGTGAGGTGAAAGGCCCGCCGCCCATCCCGTCGACGGTTCGCCGTCGTCAGGGGGCCCTCGAGCGGCTCCCTTCGCGTCGTTTTCGTTAACCGCGGGATCGGACCGGCCGCGCCGGCGGCGTCACCGCTTCCCCACCCAGCGCAGTTCGCTGGGCCCGCCGCGCCCAACCGCAGCAATATTCAGACCCCGGCTTCCTCCAACAGGGACAGCCAGATCTCGCTGCGAGTCGGGAAGCACGGCACGGCGTGCCGGAGCCGCTCGAGCGGGACCTCGCCGACGATCGCGATCGTGGCGGCGTGCAGCATGTCGGCGACCTCGGCGCCGGTGATGGTCGCGCCCACCACCACGCGCCGCTCGCGGTCGATCAGCAGCCGCGAGGTGCCGGGTGCGTCGTGCCCGTAGAACGACCCGCCGGCGTTGCCGGAGGTCGAAGTCTCGACGACCTCGACCACCAGGCCCGCCTTGGCCGCCGTGTCCGACGTGTGGCCGACCGCGGCGACCTGCGGCTCGGTGAAGATCACGCGCGGGCTGAGCGGCCCGTCGGCGCCGTGGGAGAGCGCGGTGTCGGTGCCGAGGATGTGGTCGGCGGCCACCCGTGCCTGGTACTTGCCCATATGGGTGAAGAGAGCGCGCCCGTTCACGTCCCCGATCGCATACAGCCACGGGTGGCCGTCGACGACCATCCGCGCGTCGACCGACACCGGCCGGTCGGTGTCGACCCCCAGCGCCTCGAGGCCGAGCCCCTTGGTCTGCGGCTTGCGCCCGAGCGCCACCAGCAGCGTGTCGCCCTCGGCCTCGGCGCCGTCCGAGGTCCTGACCGTGACGGTCCCGCCCTCCTCCGCGACCTCGGTCGCCTTCTGCCCGGTACGGATGTCGACGCCGTAGCCCTCGAGCGCCTCGGTCACCTCCGCGCACGCGAACTCCTCCTCGCGCGGGAGCAGCCGGTGCTCGCCCTCGATCAGCGTCACCTGCGCGCCGAGCGTCTGGAACGCCTGCGCCATCTCGACCCCGACCACCCCGCCGCCCATGATCACGAGCCGCTCGGGGATCGCCTTGGCGGTCGTCGCCTCGCGGTTGGTCCAGGCGTCGTCGATCGCGTCGAGCCCCTCGATCGGAGGCATCGACGGCAGCGAGCCGGTCGCCAGGATCACCGCTCGCGTGGCTTCGAGCTCCTCGTCGCCGACTCGCAGCCGCCGCTCGCCGGTCAGCTCCGCGACTCCCCGCAGCAGCGTGATCCCGCGGTCCTCGAGCCACGGCAGCTGCACCGAGTCGTCGAGGTCGTGGATGATCTCGTCGCGCCGGTCGAGCACGGCCTGGACGTCGAGCCGCCCGGTGATCGCCTCCGCCGCGCCGGGGACGCGGCGCGCCTCCTCGAGCGCCTCATAGGGACGCAGCAGCGCCTTCGACGGCATGCATGCCCAGAACGAGCACTCGCCGCCGACCAGCCGGTCCTCGGCGATCGCCACGCTGAGACCGCGGTCCGCCAGCCGGCCCGCCGCGACCTCGCCCGCCGGCCCGGCGCCGATCACCACCACGTCGTAGCTGCGCATGCACGCTCCCGTCGTCCGAACACGAGGCCCGTCGACCTCTACAATGGGGAGCGAACATAGACCAACCCCTGGGGACGACACGGCTTCGACGTGGCCGATTCGCAGGGGCGGTTGCGAGCCGAGGTTCCGGAGGCCTCGTTAAACCCCGGAACAACCATAAGTGCGGATAACAGCACTCAGGAAGCCGGCCACCAGGTCGACTTCGCTCTCGCTGCCTAGCCGAAACTAGGCTGTGAGTGTCGGCCCCCGGAGCCTGCGACGGGATCGGCCGACTCAGAAAGCAGGCTCACTCCGAGAGGTTCGCCTCAGCCGCTCGGGGGACACTTTTGAGGCTGGCTCTCCGCAACCCTGCCGGCGACGGCGAGCGGAGAGCGAGAGATAGAGCGCCGGCTACGCTCGTAGACGCCGTCTTTGACGCGGTCGCGGACGCGGGTTCGATTCCCGCCGTCTCCACCTAGCACGACGAAAGGCCCGCAAACGCGGGCCTTTCGCGCATGTGGAACGCAATGCCGGCGTTTCATCCTCGCGGCCGACGAACACGAGATCTATGCGTGCTATGCTTGCTAGAGCAAGCTTGTTAGCGCAAGCATACGACTCTGGAGTGGGAGCATGAACCTCGACGGGATCCACCACATCACGGCGATCACGGGCGACGCGCCGCGCAACGTCGACTACTACACGCGCGTCCTCGGCCTGCGGCTGACCGCCAAGACGGTCAACCAGGACGACCCGAGCGTCTACCACCTCTTCTATGGCGACGAGCTCGCGCGTCCCGGCGCGGACCTCACCTTCTTCGAGTACCCGGGCGCGATGCCCGGCCGGGCCGGGGCCGGCATGGTCCATCGCATCGTCTGGCGCGTCGCCTCCGAGCAGGCGCTGGACTTCTGGGCCGACCGCCTGGCCGCTGAGGGCATCGACACCGACCGGGCCGCGGGGAGCCTGCGCTTCGCCGACTTCGAAGGCCTCGGGCACGAGCTGATCGTCGACACCAGCGGCGACTCGCCGCTGATCGCCGACCATCCCGAGATCCCGCGAGAGGTCGCGCTGCAGGGCTTCGAGGGCGTACGCGCCTACAGCGGAGCCCCGGACGGGACGACCGCGGTGCTGGAGCAGCTGATGGGAGCGCGGCGCCGCGACGACGGCGCCTACGAGCTCCGGGGCGACAAGCGCGGAGGCTGGATCGCGCTCGACGAGCCGCCGGCCGAGCGCGGCCGCCAGAGCGCCGGCACCGTCCACCACATCGCCTGGGGCACGACCGACGCCGAGCAGGGCGAGTGGCTCGACCGGCTCAGCGAGGCGCGGGTACCCAACAGCGGCGTCATCGACCGCCACTACTTCCACTCGCTGTACTTCCGCGAGCCGGGCGGCGTGCTGTTCGAGCTGGCGACCGAGGAGCCCGGCTTCACCGTCGACGGCCCGGTCGAGGAGCTCGGCCGGCGGATCATCCTGCCGCCGTGGCTGGAGTCCCGGCGCGAGCAGGTCGAGGCCCGCCTCACGCCGCTGCCCGACCCGCGCGCCGACTGGCCGGTCACGGCGAGGTGACGGTGCCCGACCGCTGCGCCTACGTGGTGGGCGAAGACGGCATGGCGCGGCTGCACGGCCCGCACGCGGACGCGTGGGCGGGCCTGCAGCGCGCGCACCGCGAGCTGACCCGCCAACTGGAGGCGACGCTCGACGAGCGCTACGGGCTGTCGCTCAGCGCGCTCGAGCTGCTCGGCCGCCTCGCGACCGCCGACGATCGCCGCCGCCGGCTGTCGCGGCTCGCAGACGACGTCGGGCTGAGCCTCAGCCGTGTCTCGCGCATCGTCGACGCGCTCGAGCGGCGCGGCCTGGTCGAGCGTCAGCCGTGCCCGGAGGACACGCGCGCGACGAACGCGTGGCTGACCGACGCGGGCCTCGCGCTCGTGCGCGAGGCCCAGGCCGAGCACCTCGCCGACGTGCAGCACCGCTTCCTGGACCACCTGACCGCGGGCGAGCTGCGCACGCTCGGCCGCGTGTTCGGGCGCCTCACGCCGCAGCGGGCGTGAGCGGGAAGCTGGTCCGGGTCAGCCGCTCCGAGAGGTCCCACAGCGCCCGCGCGGTCTGCTCGTCCTGCGCCGCGCCGCTGCGCCCGACCCGCCTCGGGTGACCGCGCTGCTCCTGCCAGCCGTCCGGGCCGATGTAGCTCCCGCCGGGGATGTCCTCCGTCGCCGCGTACAGCGTCGGCAGCGCGCCCATCTCCTCGCTCTGCGCCCAGAACCGGTTGGCGACCGCCAGCAGCGCGTCCTGGATCCGGTTCTCGGTGTGGCCCTGGAGGTTGGTGGCCGCCCAGCCCGGATGCGCGCCCACCGCGCGGACGCTCGAGCCCGCCTCGGTCAGCCGCCGCTGGAGCTCGAGCGTGAACAGCAGGTTCGCCAGCTTCGACTGCCCGTACGCCGGCCAGCGCTGGTAGCCGCCGCGCTCCCAGTTGAGGTCGTCGAGCCGGATCCGGCCCGTGCGATGTGCGAACGAGGAGATCGTCACGACGCGGTCGGTGACGTGCGGGAGCAGGAGGTTGGTGAGCGCGAAGTGGCCGAGGTGGTTGGTGCCGATCTGGAGCTCGAAGCCGTCCTTCGTCCGGCGCTCAGGCGTCGCCATGACGCCCGCGTTGTTGATCAGAACGTCGAGGTCGCCGTCCCAGGCGCCGGCGAAGGCGTTGACCGAGGACAGGTCGGCGAGGTCGAGCGGACGCACCTCGGCGCCGCCCGGGATCTCGGCGGCCGCCTGCTCGCCGCGCGCCGGATCGCGCACCGCGAGCACGACGCGGCCGCCGGCGCGGCCGAGCTCGCGCGCCGCCACCAGCCCGATGCCGCTGTTGCCGCCGGTGACCACGAACGTGCGCCCGGCGAGCGAAGGAAGTTCGGCAGAGGTCCACTTCGAGGCAGCCATGATGAGAATGTAGGCCGCCGTTAGGTCGGTGCGGCACGCTTGACGGGTGGAGCTCTCCTTCCCGTCCGACGCCGTCGTCGTCGTCGCGGGCGTGCCCGGCGCCGGCAAGACGACGCTGATCCGGCGCGCCGTCGACCGGCACGGGGTGGGCGTGGTCGACACCGACGACCGCGGCCGCCGGGGCCCGCTCCTCTACCTCGGCCACTACGCGCGGATCGCGGTGGCCATCGCCGGCCGGCGCCCGGTGGTGATCCACTCGCGCGGGACCCATCCGGCCGCGCGGCGCGCGATCGCGGCGCTGGCGGCGCTGCGTGGCCGCTCCGCTCACCTGGTGCTGCTCGACGCGGCGCGCGACGAGGCCGAGGCCGGCCAACGGAAGCGCGGGCGCACGGTGCCGCCGGACGAGATGGACCGCCAGGTGGCTCGGTGGCGGCGCCTGATGGCGCGCCGGCCGGGGCGCGAGGGCTGGGCGGGGATCGTGACGCTCGACCGGGCCCAGGCCGCCCGCACCGAGGCGTTCGAATTCCGCGCAAGGCGCGAACCGCGCGCGGCGGCGGCTACCATGTACGGAGCCCGCACGGTCCCTGGGCGCCGACAGGGACTCGCGCCATAGAGACTTCCGAGCGCCCTGCCGCTCCCTGCGGCTTGCCGGGCCGCTCGTTTCAGCCAGAACCCGGAGGTGACCGCCACATGGCCGTCGAAGAGAAGCTTTCGCTTGAGGGCGTCGTCGAAGAGTCCCTGCCCAACCTGATGTTCCGCGTCGAGCTCGACAACGGGCATTCCGTACTGGCCCACATGGCCGGGCGCATGCGCCGCGCCCGCATCCGCGTGAACCCGGGCGACCGCGTCCGTGTCGAGGTCTCGCCCTACGACCTCACGCGCGCACGCATGATCTACCGCCTCAAGTAGGCGCTGATCAGGGCATCGAACGCGCGATCCGGCAGCAGCCGGGCCGCGACCGCCTGCACCTTCGCTTCGCGCCCGACCACGTAGCGGGCGCGCGGCCGCTCGGCCGTGACCGCTTCGCCGACGACCTTGGCGACCTCCTCGGGGGGTAGCCCCTCGCGTCCCATCTGCTCGGCGCGCTTGCCGACCGCCGCGATGAGCGCGCCGTAGCGCCCCGCTTGGTCCTCGGTCATCCCGCTCGTCACGCGCCGGCCGTCGGCCGTGCCCTTGGCCCAGATCGGGGTCGCGATCCCGCCCGGCTCCACGCTGACCACCCGCACGCCGTGCATCGCCACCTCGCGGCGCAGCGCGTCGGTCACCGCCTCGAGGCCGAACTTCGACGCCGCGTAGGGCCCGAACAGCGGGTTCGCCACCCGCCCGCTGATCGAGCTCATGTTCACGATTCGCCCGCGCGCACGCACGATCGCGGGCAGGAGCGCGCGCGTGACGGCGATCTGCCCGAGCAGGTTGACCTCGAGCTGGCGGCGCCATTCGTCCATCGGCACCACCTCGACGGGACCGCTGATGGCGATGCCGGCGTTGTTGACGAGCGCGTGGAGCTCGTCGCCGACGCGCTCTGCGGCGGCGGCGACATCGGCCTCCGAGGTGATGTCGAGCCGCAGCGGCTCGAGGCCTTCGGGGGCGTCGGCGGGGTTGCGCACGCCCGCGAGGACGTCGAATCCCCGCCCGGCGAGGTGGAGCGCGCAGGCGCGCCCGATGCCGGTCGAGGCGCCGGTGACCAGTGCGAGCCGTGCCATGGCAGCCGACGATACGCTCTCGCGCGTGGACGAGCGGCCCGTCGAGCGCGTGTGCCCACACTGCGCGCGCATCTCCTTCGAGGACGGGCGGCGATGCCCGTACTGCGGGCGCTCGTTCCGGCGCTCCGGCCTGCTGCCGATCGCGGCGATGCTCACCGTGTTCGCGGCGATCGTCCTCGGCGGCACGGCGCTGATGCTGCTCGCCGCCGGCCGCGAGGTCGACGAGCAGCTCGACCGCGAGGTCCGGCGGGTGGAGCGCGAGCTGGAGCGCAACTTCGACGGCATCCAGGAGAACGTCCGCGAGGAGCTCGACCGGCGGCTGCCGGAGCCTACCCCGACGCCCTGAGCCGCACGTGCAGGTGGTCGTCGTGGTTGATGAGCGGCTGCACGATCTTGCTCGGTCCGCGCAGGTCGAGCGACGGGCCGACGAACACGTACTCGGCTCCTTCGCGGACGAAGGCGTCGACCAGCTCCTGCGCGGCGGCGCGGTCGACCTGGTCGGGCCGGCGGGCGCGGCGCAGCCGGCCGTCGAGGCGCGGGTAGTAGACGTCGGCGTCGAGCCCGTTCTGGTGCGACGCATGGCCGATGCCCCCGAAGCGCGGCCCGAAGTCGCCGCCGCGCGGGCGCGAGAGGTCGCCGACCAGCACCGGCTGCGCGCCCGGGTGGCGGCCCGCGTAGTCCGCCAGCACGCGCCTGACGGTCGCCAGCAGCCGCCCGGTGCCCCAGCGGCGCCGGCTGCGGTTGCCGACGCGCTTGAGGATCGGATCCCACGTCATGTAGCCGGTGCCGGCGGCGGGCAGCTCGCGGCCGTCGACCAGGCGGCCGTTCCAGGGCAGCCCGACCGCGCGTGACGGCTGGGCGGGCGGCTCAGCCGGTGCCGGGGTCGGCGTCGCGGTCGGCAGCGGTGTCGGGGCCGGGGTCGGCGCCGGCGTGCTGCTGGGCGCCGGTGGCGGCGGCCCGGGCGCGTCCTCGCGGTCGCCGGGCGCGGCCAGCAGCACGGCGGGCAGCGCGAGGGCGAGCAGGATCAGCAGCAGGGCGACGCGCACGAAGCAGGTACGGCGAAGGTCGGCATCCGGGTCCGTCCAGGATGGGTCGCCGCCCTCAATCCTGCCTCAAGGCCGTCAGTCGGCGAGGGCTCGCGCGACCTGCCCGGGCGCGACGGCCACGAACCGGGTATGCGGGAACTCGGCGGCGACGGGCGCGACGGCGACGCTGCGATCGAGACCTACGCCGACCACCAGGCGGTAGCCCTGGGCGGCGAAGTAGTGGGTCACCGAGAGCTGCTCGGTCGGGGTGCGGGGGACGCGCAGCTGCGCTCCTGGGCCGCCCGCCTCGACGGCGGCGCGGGCCTCGGCGAGCACGGCCGGATCGGCTCCGGCGGACGCATCCACCACAACGACGACCCGCCGCTCCGGAGCGGCCGAGGCGGTCTGCAGCCCACCGAACACGATGAGCGCGAGCAGCCCGGCGATGAGGAGAAAGCGTTGGGTCATACGAATGAGCGTAATACGTATGACGGCTGTTGTCCAGTACGGCTGGCACGAAGATCACCGACCGGCGGGGTCAGCGACCGTGGGTTGCCGGCGGCGGGGCGGTCGAGCCTCGGAGGACCAGCTCGACCGGGAGGATCCGGCCCGGCGGCTCCGGTTCGCCGCCCATCAGCGCCGCCAGCACCTCGAACGACTCGCCGCCGAGCGCCTCCGGGTCGATCCGGATCGTCGTCAGGGGCGGGTCGAAGACCTGCGCGAAGGGGAGGTCGTCGAACCCCACGACCGACAGGCCGCCCGGGATCCGTACGCCGCGCTCCCGGGCGGCCAGGTAGACGCCGCCGGCGAGCAGGTCGTCGTCGCAGTACACGGCGGTCATCGGCGCCCCCGCATCGAGCAGCTCGAGCGCCGCGGGCCGCGCCTCCTCGAACCGGAACGGCGCCCGCGCGTGCGGCCCCGGCTCGAGCCCCGCCTCGCCGAGCACCGACAGGAGGGTCTCGCGCCTGCGGCGGAAGGTCTCGGCGTCGAGCTCGGAGCCGAGGTGGCCGATGCACGTGTGCCCGAGCTCGAGCAGGTGGCGGACCGCAAGCTCGGTGCCGCGCTCGGTGTCGAAGCGGACGGACGCCATCCCCGGCGGCGACACTTCGAGCGCGACGACGTGCTCGCCGGACGTCTCGGGCGGGTCGACGGTGAAGAACAGGAAGCCGTCGACCGGGCCGGCGCGCAGCGCCTCGAACGAGGCCAGCTCGCGGTCGGGATCGTTGGCGACGTCGACCAGCGCGACCGCGTAGCCGGCCCGCCAGGCGGCGACCTGGGCGCCGCGCAGCACCGGCCCGAAGAACGGGTGCGTGACGTCGGTGACCACGAGCCCGACGGTCCGGGCCGTTCCCGTGCGCAGCGCGCGCGCAGCCATGTTGGGGCGGTAGCCCAGCTCCTCGGCGGCGGTCCGCACCGCCGCCTCGGTGCGCGCGGAGATGCGCCCGGCCGACTTACCCGACAGGACCAGCGACACCGTCGACTGCGACACGCCGGCCCGGCGCGCCACGTCGACGCTCGTGACTCGAGTATCCGTTCGAGCGATGTCCCGGATACAACCATGTCGATGAGCACTCCGCGTGAGCCGACGGACCTGGTCGAGGAGGTCGTCGCGGTCGACGGCCGCGACCTGCGGCTGCTGCGCCCGCGCGACAGCGAGGCGCTGCTCGACGAGGAGGCGTTCGAGCGCGAGGAGTTCCTGCCGTACTGGGCCGAGCTGTGGCCGAGCTCGCTCGCGCTCGCCCGCGCGATCGCCGGCCGCGCTCTGCGCGGGGCCCGCACTTTGGAGCTCGGCTGCGGGCTCGGGCTGCCGAGCATCGCCGCGGCGCTCGCCGGCGGCCGCGTGCTCGCCACCGACTGGTCCACCGAAGCCGTCGAGCTCACGGGCGCGAACGCCGAGCGCAACGGCGCCGGCCTGGACACCCTGGTGTGCTCGTGGACCGAGCCCGAGCCGCTCCTCGCGCAAGCGCCGTGGGACCTCGTGCTCGCCTCCGACGTCCTCTACGAGCGCCGAAACGCCGACCTGCTGCTCGAGCTGCTGCCGCGCCTGACCCGCGTGGTCTGGCTCGCCGACCCCGGCCGCCCGCCCGCCGCGCCGTTCCTCGACGCGGCCGCGCGGAGCTGGGAGATCACGTCGACGCGCTCCCCGGAGCTCGTCAACGGCGCCGTCCACCGGCTGCGGTCGAGAGCCGATGGCTGAAGCGTGCCTGGCGCTCGCGCTCGCGTTTCCGCCGCCGGACGGCGCGTGGGCGCTCTTGGCTTACGTCCCGCTGGCACAGCGGCGCTGATCGCCGCCACGCCCACGCGCGGTGGCTGGTGACCCGAGCCCAGGTGGGACCCGTCCCTGGCGGGCGGGGCGGGTCCCACCTCGGCCCAGGTCAGACTGCCAGCGTAAGAAGGCGCGCTGCCCGCGCCTACTCCCCGAAGGGATAGTTGTGAACGCAACCGGCCACGCCGAACAAGCCGCGCTCTCGGCGCTCGACCCCGCGGCGCTCGTAGGCGACGCCGCTGCTTTCCTGCGCGTTCCGAGCGCGACCGGCCAGGAGCGCGCGGCGCTCGAGACATTGGCCGATCTGGCCGCGGCCCATGGCCTTGATCCCGACCTCCACCAATACGACCTCCCTGCCCTGCGGGCGCAGCCCGACCATCCCGGCGAGGAGGCGCCGCGCGAGGAACTGTGGGGACTCACCGTGGCCCTGAACGGCGGCGCGCCCGGCCGGCTGTGCCTCAACGGGCACGTGGACGTCGTCGGCGCCGGTACGGCGCCGTGGCGCCACGGGCCGTGGTCGGGCGCGCTCGAGGACGGGCGGGTGTACGGCCGCGGCGCGGTCGACATGAAGGGCGCGGTCGTCGCCGCGCTACACGCGCTCGCCGCCGTCCGCACCGTCGCCGGCGCTGCGCCGACGGTCGTCCTCCAGGCGGTCGCGTCGGAAGAGGACGGCGGGCTCGGAACCTTCGCGGCCCTCGAGCGCGACGCCGAATTCGACGCCGCGCTGATTCCCGAGCCGACCGCCTTTCGCGTCGTCTGCGCGCAGGCGGGCGCGCTCACCTTCCGCTGCGTGATCCCCGGCCGCGCCGCCCACGCCGCCCACCGGCTCGAGGGCTGCTCGGCGATCGACCGCTACGTGCGCGCGCACCATGCGCTGCAGGCGCTCGAGCGGCGCGTCAACGCCGCGGTCGAGCACCCGCTGATGCGCGAGCTCGAGCTGCCCTACCCGTTGCTCGTCGGGCGCGTGAGCGGCGGCGAGTGGTCGAGCCAGGTGCCCGACCGGGTCGAGTTCGAGGGCCGGATCGGCGTACCGGTCGGCGCCGACCCGGCCGAGACGCGCGCGCTGCTCGAGACCGTGCTGGCGGCGGCGCTCGACGACGGCGAGGCGCCCGCCGAGGTGCGCTGGACCGGCGGCGCCTACCACCCGGCCGAGACGCCCGCCACGCACCCGTGGGTGAGCCTTGTGGCGGGGGCGCTCGCTGACGAGCGCGGCGGCGAGCCCGTCCGGGCCGGCGTCCCGTGGGGCGCTGACATGCGCCTGTTCACTGCCCGCGGGATCCCGTGCGTGATGGCGGGAACGACCGGCATCGAGCGCGCGCACGCGGTCGACGAGTGGGTCGCGACCGGCGAGCTGGTGGCGGTGGCGCGCGTCCTGGTGCGCGCGATGCTCCGGCTACCATCGTCGGCCGTGCTGGAGGGGGACGCGTGAGGCGATGGGTGGCGCTCGGGCTGCTGGCGGTGGCGCTGGGCGGCTGCGGCGGCGACGACGGCGGCTCCGCCGAGGGCGCGGCCGATGGCCTCGCGGTGCCGTGGGTCGACCCCGACGGCGACCCGCCGATCATCGGCTCGCTCACCGTCAACCCGGCCGACTCGACGCTCTACATGGCCACCAACACCGGCCTGTTCCGGATCCCGGAGGGGGCGTCGAAGCCGGAGAAGATCACCGGCACGCTCAAGACGCCGGACGGCAACGGGAAGGTCTCGGAGTCGCTCGTGGTGCGCTTCGACGGTCCCGACGAGCTGCTCGGCTCCGGGCACCCGGCGGCGGGTGAGGCGCTGCCGCCCGCGCTCGGGCTGATCCGGTCCGAGGACGCCGGCAAGACGTGGTCCTCGGTGTCCGAGCTCGGCACCGCCGACTTCCACGCCATCGAGCCGGCCGGCGACGACATCGTGGCGGCGCTGTTCCAGCAGGCGCAGGTGCTCGTCTCCGGCGACGACGGCAAGAAATGGGAGACGAAAGCGGCGCCGATGCCGCTCGTCAGTCTCGAAGTGGACCCCGACGACCCGCAGCGCTGGATCGGAGCCACCGAGCGCGGCATCTTCATCTCGACCGACGGCGGCGGCAGCTGGCGCCAGCACGACCCGACGCCGAACGTCCGCTTCGCGTGGGCCGACAGCGGCGAGCTGTACCGGGTCGACCCCGGCGGGCCGGTCAAGGTCAGCACCGACGGGGGCGAGAACTGGGAGGACCGCGGCTCGACCGGCGGCGAGCCGCAGGCGATGACCGCCGGCGAGGACGGGAAGGTCTACGTGGCGCTGATCGACGGCACGCTGAAGGCGTCCGACGACGGCGGCGAGACCTTCACCGACCAGATCAAGGGCGGCGGCTAGGGGTGCCCAACGGGCGATCGCTCCACACGGAATCGGCCGTTGGGCGGGGCCCCTACGAAATCCTGCCCGCTTCGCGCGCGGCCGCCTCCGCATCGTCGAGCTGGCGCTCGACGAGGTCCAATCCGCGGTCCCAGAAGCCGGGGTCGGCGAGGTCGACGCCGACGATCTGCCCCAGCTCCTCGGGGCTGCGCGAGCCGCCGGCGCCGAGCAGCTCGAGGTAGGCGGGCACGAAGCCCTCGCCCTCCTCCTCGTAGCGGCCGTACACCGCCAGCGCCAGCAGCTGCCCGTAGGCGTACGCGTAGACGTAGCCGGGGGTGGCGATGAAGTGGGGCACGTACGACCACCACGAGCGGTAGCCGTCGGTCACCTCGACGGCGTCGCCCAGCAGCTCGGTCTGCGACTCGGCCCACAGCTCGCCGATGCGGTTGACCGCCAGCTCGCCGCGCTCGCGCCGCTCGGTGTGGGCGAGGTGCTCGAAGCGGTTCATCGCCACCTGGCGGAAGACGGTCGCGATCGACCCCTCGATGCTCTCGGCGAGCAGCGAGAGTCGCGACTCCGGCGTCTCGGCCTCGTCGAGCAGCCGCCCGAACACGAGGGTCTCGCCGAACACGCTCGCGGTCTCCGCCATCGTCAGCGGCGTGGCCATGTGGAAGATGCCCTGGCGCGCGCCGAGCGCGGCGTGGACGCCGTGGCCGAGCTCGTGCGCGAGCGTCAGCACGTCGCGCCGCGTGGACGTGTAGTTCAGGAGCACGTAGGGGTGCGAGGACGGCACCGTGTAGGCGCAGAACGCCCCGCCGCGCTTGTTCGGCCGCACCGGCGCGTCGATCCACGACTCGTCGAAGAAGCGCTGCACGAGCGCCCCCAGCTCTCCGGAGAACGCGCGGTAGGAGTCGAGCACGGTCTCCTTCGCGCGCGACCACTCGACGTTCTCCTGCTCCTGCGTGACGGCCGCCATCCGGTCGTAGTCGGCCAGCTTGTCGAGCCCCAGCAGCCGTGCCTTCAGGCGGTACCAGCGGCGCGGCAGCTCGTAGCGCGCGCGGACCGCCGAGATCAGCGCCTCGACCGACTCGTCGGACGCCTCGTTGGAGAGATTGCGGCTGGCCAGCCAGTGCGGGTAGTTGCGCAGGCGGTCGTCGACCATCTTGTCGGCGAGCAGGGTGTTGAGCACGTAGCCGCGCGTGCGCAGGCCGGGCTCGAGCGCCGCGGTCACGCGCTCGGCGGCGTAGCGGCGGACGTCGCGATCGGGCGCGAACAGCCGCGAGAGCGCGACCTCGAGCGAGACGGGCTCGTCGGCGTCCTCGAGGTCGACGGTGATGGCGGAGGCCTGCTCCTCGAACAGCCGCGTCCACGCCGTGCTGCCGGTGAGCGCCTTCTCGGCGAGGATCTTCTCCTCCGGCTCGGTGAGCAGGTGCGGCCGGTAGCGGCGGGCGGTGCGCAGGTGGTGGCGGGCGAAGTCGAGCCCGTCGGCGGCCAGCAGCTCCTCTGCGCGCCCGTCGTCGAGGGCTGCCCACTCGAGCTCGAAGAACAGCATCGTGGTCTCGATCCCCGTCGCGCCCTCCTGCAGCTTCTGGAGCAGCGCGCCGCGCGCGGGATCGGCGGTGTCGAACGAGAAGCTCAGCATCGCGTAGGAGCCGGCGCGGCCGAGCAGGTCCTGGATCGCCTCGAGCTCGTGCATGGCGGCCACGAGCCCGGGACCGTCGATCTCGGCGACCTTGCCGGCGTGGGCGGCGGCGAACGCGTCGGCGCGCTTCTGGGCCTCGGCGACCATTCCGGTTACGGCGGCGTCGGGGTCGTCCGCGCCTCCGTCGAGCAGTGGGTCGAGGTCCCAGGCGACGGACTGGAGATCGGGATCGGTGACGTCTGGCGCGGTCATGCGCCACACGATAGGACCCCGGTCAGGTGTGCAGCGTGCTGCCGGCGGCGTCGGCGCGCAGGCCGTCGAGCATGATCGCGAGGTGCCGGCGCCAGGCGTCCGGCACCGGGTGCTCCATCTGGCTGGCGCTGCCGACCCCGCACATCATCAGCCCGATGTCGTCGACCATCGCGTCCGGCCGCATCTTGCCCGCGGCCTTGCAGCGGTCCATCAGCTCGCCGGTCGTCACGAACAGGTCCGCCTTGCCGGGACAGGTGCGGGGCGGCATCCCGCGCGTCTCGGCGAGGATCTCGGAGAAGGCCCGGTCGCCTGCGGTCTTCTCGGCCCCGAACCACATCGCGCGGGTGAACGCCTCCCACGGGTCGTCGAGTGTCAGCAGCGTGCGCACGTACACCGCCACGACCGCGAACAGCTCGTCGCTGAGGGCGGTGAGCAGCGCCTCCTTGGTGGGGAAGTGCCGGTACACGGTGCCCACACCGACGTCGGCGCGGCGCGCGACGTCGTCCATCTGAGCATCGACACCCTGCTCGGCGAATACCGCGCGGGCGGCGGCGAGCACCTTCTCGCGGTTGCGGCGGGCGTCGGCGCGGAGCGGCTTGTCGAGAGTTGTCATCGGAGTGTGAATTCAGGGGTTGAAAGCGGAACCTGGATTCCGTATGGTACCGTAACCGAAACCGGAATTCAGCTTCCACATCTCATACCTGGCTTGGTTCGCCAGGGCGCAAGCTTCCATCCTCCCCAGGAGCTCCCCAATGTCTTCCACCGCTACGAATAAGTGGCTCGCCCTTGCGCTGCTCGCGGCGGCGCAGTTCGTCGTCATCCTCGACGCCTCGATCGTCAACGTCGCGCTCCCGTCGATCGGGGCCGACCTCAACTTCTCGCAGGAGAACCTGTCGTGGGTCGTCAACGCCTACGTCCTGGTGTTCGGCGGCTTCCTGCTGCTCGGCGGCCGGATGGCCGACCTCCTCGGTCGACGCCGGCTGTTCATGATCGGCCTCGTCGTGTTCGCGATCGCCTCGCTGGCCGGCGGCCTCGCCCAGAGTGAGGGCATGCTGATCGCCGCCCGCGCCGTCCAGGGCCTCGGTGCCGCGCTGCTGTCACCGGCCGCTCTGTCGCTCGTGACCGTCCTCTTCGCCGAGGGCGCGGAGCGCAACAAGGCGATGGGTGTATGGGGCGCCGTGGCCGGCTCCGGCGGCGCCGTCGGCGTCCTGCTCGGCGGCATGCTCACCGAGTGGGCCGGCTGGGAATGGGTGCTGTTCGTGAACGTGCCGGTGGGCATCGCCGCCGCCATGATCGCGCCACGGCTGCTGCCCGAGTCCCGCACCGAAGGCGCTCGCCACTTCGACTTCGCGGGCGCGATCTCGATCACCGCCGGTCTGTCGCTGCTGGTCTACACGCTGGTCGACGCCGCGAACGCCGGCTGGGGCTCGACCCAGACGATCGGGCTCGGCGCCATCTCGCTCGCGCTGATCGCGGGGTTCTACTTCATCGAGCGCCGCTCGAAGGCGCCGCTGATGCCGTTCCCCGGCATCTTCCGGATCCGCACGATCACCGGCATCAACGTGTCGGCGGTGCTGATCGCGGCGGCGCTGTTCTCGATGTTCTTCTTCATCTCGCTGTACATGCAGCAGGTGCTCGGGTTCTCGGCCCTCGAGGCCGGGCTCGCCTACCTCCCGCTGGCGGTCGGGATCATCATCACCGCGGGCGCCAGCGCGCCCCTCGTGACGCGCTTCGGCTTCAAGCCGGTGCTGGTCGTGGGCCTGTTCATCACCGCCGCGGGGCTGGTGTGGTTCTCGCAGGTGGACCCCGACGGCACCTACGTCGGCGACATCCTGTTCCCGTCGCTGCTCGCGGCCGCCGGCCTCGGTTTCGCGTTCGTGTCGATGACCGTGGCAGCGGTGAGCGGCGTGGAGGCTCACGAGGCCGGGCTCGCCTCCGGGCTGATCAACACCTCGCAGCAGATCGGCGGCGCGCTCGGGCTGGCGATCCTCGCCACGGTCGCCAACAGCCGCACGAACGACGCGTTCACGAGCGGCGCCTCGCAGGCGGTGGCCCTCACCGAGGGCTTCCAGGCCGCCTTCATCGTCGGCGCCGGCCTCGCGATCGCGGGAGCGGTCCTGGCGATGATCCTGGTCTCGGGGCGCGCCTCGCGCGAGCACGCCGAGGCCGCCCAGCGCGGCGAGCTCGACCCGACTCCCGCCATCGCCTGAGCCCTCAACCGGCCTGAGGGGGGTCTGACCCCCCTCAGGCGCTAAGGGGGACAGTCCCCCTTACCCGCCGCGCGTTGGGGACCGTGCCCCCGTACGGTGAGGCATGCTCGATGGCCTCGCGCTGGCACGATGCCGTCGGCCGATGCCGCGGCGCGATCGCCGCCAACCCGGTGCTGCACGCCGCCGTGCCGGCGCTCCTTCAGTCGAGCGCGGCGAGCAGCCGCTGAGCCGGCGCGTCGGGGTCGTCGAGCAGGCCGTCGAGCCGGTCGCCGGCCAGCCGCTCGCACTTGGCCGCAAGCTCGGCTTCGCCCAGCGGCCGCTCCGGCGACCCGCGCGAGGCAGGCACGCGCGCGACCTCATCGCCGCCGAGCGCGAGCACGGCCTCGGCCTCTCGCAGATCCGGGTCGGTCGCCACCCGCACGCGCTCGCGCGCCAGCGCCTGCACCTCCGGGTCGACGCCGTCGAAGCTCGCCGGCTCGGGCTCGCCGCGCAAGACCACGTACGCAACCAGGTACGGGATCGAGAACTTCGCCTGCAGCCCGTCGGCGACCTCGTCGTAGGCGGCGGCGCGGCGCGCGACGGGATGGACGGTGACCTCGATCGGAGCGGCCGAGCCGGCGAGCGCCTCGCGCGCCTCGGCGGCCGCCTGCACCGCGCTGTGGCTCATCAGGCAGCACGGCCACGGCTTGATCCAGTTGTCGTCGACGGCCGGCGACGCGCCCGCCGCCCGGTCGGGCCCGAACGCGGCCTCGAACCCGGCCTCGTGGCCGAGCACGTCGGCGGTGATCGCGGCTCCGCCGGCCGCGATCCGCGCGGCGTGGACGCCGGTGGCCGCCGCGAGTCCGACCTGGAGCGACTTGCCGTCGGACCCGAAGGCGGCGCGCAGCCCGCCGGCTCGCAGCAGGGCCAGCCGCTCGGCGGCGCCGGTGCGCTCCTCGTCCAGCCCGAGCAGCCGCGCGGCCGCGTGCGCCGCGCCCACGGCACCGCACACCGCGGTGGGGTGCCAGCCGCCCGCGTACAGGTCGTGCGACCGGCTCAAGGCTCCCATCGCCTCGAAACCGGCCGCATAGGCGTCGAGCACGTCGCCGACGCTGCGGTCGAGCTCCGCCGCAAGCACGATCGCCGCCGGCGCGGTCGGAGCGCTCAGATGCGCGATGCCGGGCAGGTACGTGTCGTCGAAGTCGAGCACGTGGCCCGCGGTGCCGAGCCATGCCACACGCTCGAGCGTCCCGTCGCCGGCGGCCCGTGCCGCCCGCGTGGCGCGCTGCGAACGCCCGCCGAAGGCGCACGCCAGCCAGTCGAGCAGCGCGATCCGGTGCTGGACCGTCATCGCACCGCGACGCGCCACACCCACGCGATGAGCAGCCCCTGGACCGGCAGCCGCGCCCACAGAAGCGGCTCCGGGACCGCGCGGAAGCGCTCGGCGTTGACGGCCATGTTGACGTTGGCGGGGAACACTCCGAGCAGCGTCGCGATCAGCCACCACCCGGCCGCCCGGCGCGTGGGCGCCGCGAGCACGCCCGCGCCGCCGGCGATCTCCGCGACGCCGCTCACGTAGACGATCTCGCGCTTGCGCGGCAGCGCGTCCGGCACGATCGCGACGTACGGCCGCGGCTTGAGGAAGTGCATCAGGCCGGCGGCGAGGAAGAAGGCGCCGAGCAGGCGGGCGGGCATCGCCCTACGGTTGCACGAACAGCCGCACGTTGCGGTCGCTCCGCTCACCCGCGAACCCCTGCGGGCGGCCGCCCTGGGCGTCGAGGAAGGCGAGCTCGCGGGCCGTCCCCGCCAGGCCGCGGCCGTCGTGGTCGACCATCCACGTCTCGAGCACCGCTCCGCCGTCCGTCTCCCGCAGCCGGAACATGCGTGACTGCTGCGGGAAGTCGGCGAGCGACGCGGTTCCGATCAGCCAGTAGCCGTCCCGCGGATCGATCGTGTTGCGGTGGCGGTTGCCGGAGACCACGGCGACCACGCGCGGGGCGCGGTCGAGCAGCTCGAGCGCCGCCTCACCGCCGTCGGACGCCTCGAGCGGGTTGTGGGCGAACACGACGCTCCAGCGGTCGGCCGCGAGCTGCCCGCGAAGCCAGGCGACCTGGTCGGCCGTCACGACGCCCCGCGAGCCGCCGGCGCGGTCGGCCGTGTCGAGCACGATCCCGCGCACGGCGGGGCCGAGGTCGAAGGTGTAGTCGAGCCTCTGCGGGGCGGCCGGGCGCACGCCGGCCGCGGCCGCCAGCCGCTCGACCAGCTCGGCGGGCGCGAGGTGGCGGCGGGCGGGGTCGGCCGGCACCGCCTCGGCGCGTCCGAACAGCCCGCCGTCGGTGAGCAGGGCGCGCACGGCGGCGGGCGCCTCGTCCTCGTCGACGGTCGGCGGCTGGAACGACGGGTCGATGCCGGTCACCAGCCGGTCGCCGGTCGCCACCTCCTCGATCGCGCCGGTCGCCGGCACCTCGCCCTGGACGAGCACGTCGTGATTGCCGACCGCCGGATACCAGGGGACGCGAAGGCCGGCGGCGCGGAAGCGCCGCTGAGCGGCGGCGAGCGCGCCCGGGTGGCGCGGCGCGTCGTGGTCGGGCCGGAAGTAGAACGGGTCGGGGTTCGACGCAGCCTGGACGCCGTCGTAGCCGGGGCCCCCGGTGTCCGGCTGGACGATGTCGCCGCCCAGCACCGCGAGCGCCTGGTCGAGCTCGTTCTCCTGCGCGGAGTCGACGATGTCGCCGGTGATCACGACCGCGTGCGGCCGCTCGCGGGCGAGTGCGCGGACGGCCGCGTCGAGCACCTGGGTCGAGAACGCCTCCTGAGGGCGGAACGTAGACGTCAGCGGCGGGCCGAGGCGGTCGAGGAACGGCACGCGGGCGGGCGACTCCTCGTCGCGCACGTGCGTGTCGGTGAGCTGGCCGAAGGTGGCGAGCACACGGCCACCCTCCGGGCCCGCGAGCGGCTCACCCGGTCCGCGCTCGAGGAAGCCGTCGCCGTCGCGGTCGACGAGCGCGGCGTGGACGGTCGAGGTCGCCGGCGGCCCGCTCGCGGGCTCGTCGCCGCCGCAGCCGGGGATGGCGAGGGCGACGAGGGCGGCCGCCGCGAGCCGCCGGCGGCAGCGGCCGGCAGCGACGAAGCGTGCGCGGACGCGCGGATCGCCGGGCACGCGCCTCATTCCTCGCGCAGGCCGGCGACCACCGGCTCTCGCAGGACACGGCGGGCCACGAGTGCGGTCGCGGCGCCGGCCAGGGCGAGCAGGCCTCCCACGACGAGCGCGACCTGGCCGCCGGTGGGTGCGATCGGGAGCGCCGCGAAGCCGGCGGCGAGCCGTGCGACCAACGGCCCGAACACGGTGAGCTCGAGGGCGACGCCCAGCAGCGCTCCCGGCACCGCGACCGCGGCCGCGGCCCCCAGCAGCACTCGCCCGACGGTGTGCGCGTCGCCGCCGCAGGCGCGCAGCAGAGCAACCGCCCCGCGGCGCTCGCGCGCGGTCATGGCCAGGGCTTGCACGAGCGCGTAGAGGCACACCAGCCCGACCGCCAGCCCGACGCCGCGCAGCACCGCGGCGAGCACGCCGAGGAACGCGGCGTTGCGAGTCGTCGCTCCTCCGACCGGCTGCGGCGGCGCCCCGAGCGCCTCGAGCTCGCGCTCGACCGCGGGGCGGTCGGCGCCGCCGTCGAGCCGGACGGCCAGCGACGGCTCGAGCCCGGTCAGCCGGTCCGGCCGCGCCCACGCGATCCGCCCGTTGTTCTCGAGCGCGCGCACGACGCCGGCGACCCGGAAGCGGACCTCCTCGCCGCCCGGGAGCTGGGCCGCCAGCGCCGATCCGGGCCTCAGCCCCAGCGCGTCGGCGAGCCCGACCCCGACCTCGATCTCGTCCGGGTTCCGCAGCCGGCGGCCGGCGGCGAGCGGCGGCGCCTCGAACCGCGTGTGGTCGCCCGGGTAGGCGACCACCCGGAACGGCTCGTCGAGGCGGAACGAATCGGCGGCATCGACCACGTAGCGCGGTGCGGCGTCCGCCACGCCCGGGATCGCGCGTACGTCGTCGGCGAGCGAGGGATCGAGCGCCGCGGTGAGCTGGTAGCGCTTGCCGACCGTGCCCGGGTCGTCGCGCAGCCGCTCGAGCAGCGAGGCGAGCGCAAGCATCAGCGTGACGATGCCCGCGCACACCCCGATCGTGGCGACCGACGCCAGCCAGCGAGCGCGGGCGGCGGTGGCGAACCGGGCGCCGAGCGCGGTGAGCCCGGCGCCGGGCGAAGATCGCGCGGTGGCGTCGGCCGACGAGCGTGTGGTGGCGGCAGGCGACGATCGCCGGGCAGTGGCGGCGGGCGACGAGTGGCGCGCGGTGATCGTGCCCCCGCGGAGGATTTCGACCGGCGGGCGCCGCGCGGCTCGCCACGCGGGCCACGTCGCGGCGGCGACGACGATCGCGGTGACCACCGCGAGCGCGGCTACGAGCGGCAGCAGGAGCGCGCCTCCGGGCGGCAGCTCGTTGAGCGCCGCGAGCAGGGCGGCCGCCGGGCCGGCGACGGCCAGGGCGCCGAGCGCTAGCCCGAGTGCCGCCGCGGGCAGCGCCACGAGCGCCGCCTCGGTCGCCTGCTGGGCCGCGATCCGCGCCGGTGAGAAGCCGAGCGCCCGCTGGACCCCGAGCGCTCCGAGCCGCCGCTGAACGTCGGCGTGCGCGCCGGCGGCGAGCATCGTGCCCGCCGCGACCAGCGCGACGAGCGAGAACGCGATCAGCAGCGAGATCACGATGCCGGCCGCCTGGCCGAGCAGGACGCGGACGCCCTCGCGCGTCACGAACTCGAGCCGGCCGAGCCCGAACGAGACCGCGCGCGCCTGCGTCAGGGTCACGTCCGCCTTCGACCGGTCGTTGAGCCACAGCAGCGCCACGTTCGCCGGCTCCGATCCCGCGAACCGCTCCGCCACATACACGCGGGCGGCGCGCGCGAGCGGGAACGCCACGTTGTCCGGCGACACCGCGATCCCCACGATGCGCGCGACGTCGCCGCGCCCGAGCTCCATCCGATCGCCGACCCCGAGCTCCCACTCGCGCGCCAGGCCCTGCTCGACCACGACCTCGCCGGACCGGCCGGAGAGGTCGCGCCCCTCGGTGACCAGGTAGCCCCGCCGCCCGCCCAGCACGACGTGGATCGCGCCGCGGTGCGTGTGGTGCCCGTTCGCGGTCAGCGGAACGTTGTTGTGCTCCATGCGGTAGGACCGCGCCGCCAGGTTCGGCAGCGCGCGCACGCGCTCGTCGAGCGTCTCGCGGCCCTCGGGGTCGAAGCGCGCGATCACGTCCGGCAGGTCGGCCTGCCGCGCCGACCGCTCGAAGCCGGTGGTGAGCCCGAAGCCCACCGTCGTGGCCGTGCCCACCACCAGCGATGCGGCGAGCACACCGAAGACCGCCAGCAGCGTGCGCGACCGCCGCGCTCGCAGCCCAGCGAGCGCGAGCCCGATCACGCGACGAGCCTCCCGTCGCGCAGCGTCAGCACCCGGTCGGCGATTCCCGCCGCCGCCGGCTCGTGGGTGACGAGCACCACCGCCCGGCCCTCGGCGGCGCCGGCGCGCAGCAGCCGCAGCACCTCGCCGCCGGCCTCGACGTCGAGGTTGCCGGTCGGCTCGTCCGCCAGCAGCAGCGCCGGGTCGTTGACGAGCGCGCGGGCGACCGCGAACCGCTGCTGCTCGCCGCCCGACAGCTGCCCCGGCAGCGTGCCGGCCACCGGTCGCAGCCCGAGCCGGTCGACCAGCGCGCGCCCCCGCGAGGCGGCATCCGGGTGTGCGCCGCGCACGCGGCCGGCCAGCAGCACGTTCGCCTCGCCCGACAGCTCCGGCAGCAGGTGGAAGAACTGGAACACGAACCCGATCCGCCGCCGCCGCAGCGCGCTCAGCTCGCGCTCGCTCGCCCCCGTGACCGGCTCGCCGGCGACCTCGATCGTCCCCTGCTCGGGCCGGTCGAGCCCTCCGAGCAGATGCAGGAGCGTCGACTTGCCGGAGCCCGAGCGCCCGAGGATCGCCACCACCTCGCCGGGCTCGACCACGAGGTCGGCGCCGTCGAGCACCCGCCGCGCCGCGCGGCCCCGGCCGTACGTCTTGACCAACCCATGGGCGGCGACCGTCGCCATCGCACTTCACGGTACGGGCTACGGGCGCGAGCCCGCCGGGGTTGTACGGTCCAGGAAGTGAGCGAGGAGCCCGTTCCGACGATCTTCGAGTGGGCCGGCGGCGAGGCGGCGTTCGCGCGCTGGCTGAACGCCTTCTACGACCTCGTCGAGGAGGACGACCAGCTCGCACCCCTGTTCGGCGGGCGCGTGACCGAGGACCATCGCCGCCACGTGACGCTGTGGTGGAGCGAGGTGATGGGCGGCCCGGCGCGCTACACCGAGGACCACGGCGGCTACGAGCACATGCTCGCCAAGCACCGCGGGCTCGCGATCACGGCCGAGCAGCGGCTGCGGTTCGTGACCCTGCTGAGCCGCGCCGCCGACCTCGCCGAGCTCCCGGCCGACCCGGAGCTCCGCGCCGCGCTGATGGGCTACGCCGAGTGGGGGACGCGCCTGGCCGTCCAGAACTCCCAGCCCGGCGCCGAGGTGGCCGAGCACGCGCCGGTCCCACGCTGGGGCTGGGGAGTCGCGCCGCCGTACCGGCCATGAGACCCGCGGTCGTCCCGCTCGCCGTCCTCCTCGCGCTGACGGGGTGCGGCGGCGGTGTCGACGACGAGCTGCCGGCCTCGGTCGCGGCGTTCGAGCATCGGCTGGAGGCGCCGCGCGGTGTGCTGCACGTGGTCACCGACGAGGTGCGCGTCCTGCCGGAGCCCCGCGCCCCGGACCTGCCGCCGGGAGGCTGGCGCGACGAGGTCTGGCTCGACCTCGGCGGCGCCGGCTGGCGCGCGCACCGCGTCACCCGCGACGGCGGCTTCCGGCAGATCGCCGACGAGCGCGGCGTGCGCACCTACACGCGTTGGGGCTTCACGGGCCACAACCCCGCCGACCACGAGCACCCGGACTTCCTCATGCGGCCGTGGCGGGCGGGCGTGGTCGTCGACCCCGTCGGACTCGTCCGCGAGGGGCGCCTGACCGCCGTCGGGAGGGCGACGATCCGCGGTCGCGCCGCGCACATCGCGGTGGTCGAACCCGACCCGTCGCAGAACACGCGGCTCTACATCGCACGCGACGACGGCGACCTGCTGCGCATCCTGCACCGCCGCGTGCGCGCGGGCCGCATGCGCACGATCGTCCAGGACTATGCTGGTGTTCGAGGTCGTCGGGCAGCGGCCGCGCAACCTGGACGAGTTCCTCCGCCGGAACTAGATCTGACGGCGCTGCTGGAAGCGCGGGAGGCCGTCGTCCGGGAGCGGCTCCCAGTCGGGCGCGGACTCGACGAACTGATGCCACTGCGGCCGGATGCCGGGATCGCCGTCGACCGCGCCCAGCCGCACGCCGACGATCCCGTCGCCTCCCGGCCTGCCGGTGAACACGTGCCCGCCGCAGCGCGAGCAGAACGACTTCGAGAGGCCGTCGGGCGGCTGCCAGGAGCTGACCGCCTCGGCGCCCGACACGAGGCGGAACGCGCCGGCGTCGACGATCCCGTTCTCCGACCACAGCGCCCCGCTGCGGCGCTGGCAGCGCTTGCAGTGGCAGTAGCCGGCGGTCTGGAACGGCGCCGTGACCTCGAAGCGGACGGTGCCGCACGCGCAGCCGCCGGTGAGCGGAGCTTCGGGGGTGGCCATGGCGCCAGCTTATGGCGCCTTCGTTCGAAGGTCAGCCGCCGTGCGCGCGCAGCAGGTCGGCGGCGGCGCGGTTGCCGCCGAACTCGGCCCACCCGGCGGGCGTACCGCCGTGGAGGTCGTCCTTGGTGGTCGGATCGGCGCCGAGCTCGAGCAGGAGGCGGATGGCGTCGAGATTCCCGTTCTGCGCCGCCAGGTGCAGCGCGGTGGCCTTGTCGCCGTGGTCCGGGCCTCCGAACGTCGTGCGCTGGTTCGGGTCGGCGCCGAGCCCGATGAGCCGCCGGATCGCGTCCAGCCGCCCGCACGCCGCCGCCCAGGCGAGGGCGGTGCCGCGGTAGACGTCGGCCGCGACGTCCGCTCCGCGCGCCACCAGCGCGTCGAGCGTCTCGGCCCGGTCGTTGCGCGCCGCCCACGACAGCGCCTCGTCGAGCACCTCCTGGGGGTCGTCCGACGGCGTCCACTCCGGGAAGCCGCCGTGCGGCCGGTAGAAGCCGCGGCCGGCGCCCGGGTCGCCGGCCAGCTCGAGCCGGCCGAGGCCGGCGGCGACCCGCAGGTTGCGGGGGTGCGCGCCGTGCTCGGCCAGCAGCTCGGCGGTCGCCCGGTTGCCCCAGAACAGCGCCACCACCAGCGGCGTGCCGCCCGCGCCGCGCGCCGCCACGTCGACGCGAGCGCCGGCGTCGAGCAGCATCCGCGCCATCGCCGGCAGGTCGCTGTAGGCGGCCTGGTGCAGCGGCGTCCACCCGTGGACGTTGGCGTGCGACACGTCGGCCCCGCGCTCGAGCAGCAGCTTGACGAGCCGCTCGTCGCAGGTCGCGCCCGCCATGCCCAGCAGGTCGTTGCCGTTGGTGCCGGCCACGTCGACAAGCTCGGGGAACTCGTCGAGCAGCGCCGCCAGGCCCTCGACGTCCTGCGCCTCGACGGCGCGGTAGGCGCGGACGAACGGGTCGCCGTCCATGCGCGAGAGATGGTCGATCAGCGCCGGCCAGCCGGCGAAGCCGTGCTCGCGGGCGAGCACGGTCCGCGCGCCTTCGGCCGTGAGCGGCGCGTCGTGCTGGGCGAACGCCGCGACGGCGGCCCCGGTCCCGTCGCGCGCCGACGCCAGCAGCCCTTCGGCCCGGCCTTCGTAGTAGCCAGGGTCCGAGTGGTACGGCCTCACGACAGGTTGTGACGGTGCGCGACCGCCGCCGCCTCGGTGCGGGAGCGGACGTTGAGCTTCGACAGGATGCGCGAGACGTGGACGCTCGCGGTCTTCTCGGCCATGAACAGCTGCGCGCCGATCTCGCGGTTGGTCGCTCCCTCGGCGACGAGCGCGAGCACCTGCCGCTCGCGTGAGGTGAGCCCGAAGCCGTTCTCGTCCTCCGGCTCCTCGTCGAGCTCGGCCGGCTCCGTCTCGAGCGCCAGCCGTGCCCGCGCGGCCAGGCCCTCGACCTCGCCGCGCAGCCACCCGGCGCCGAGCCGGATCGCGATCGCGTCCGCGGCCACCGCCGCCGCCGCGGCGGCTTCGCGGTCGCCGGCGCCGACATGCGCCTCTGCCGCGCGCCACAGCATCATCGCCGCCGGCTCCGGACGGCCGAGCTCCTCGAACGCCTGCGCCGCGCGTTCGAACGCCGCCGGGACGGATCGGCCCGCGGCCCGGCCGGCCTCGGCGCGTGCGCCGAGCAGCATCGCGCACTCGACCGGGCGCGTGCGGGTGGCGGCGGCGGCGACGCGGGCGAGCAGGTCGTCCACCCGCCGCAGCGCGGCCCGCTCGGCCTCGCGGTCGCCGAGGTCGCGGGCGCGCAGCGCGGCGTCGGCCTCGACGGTGACGCCGCTGAAGGCGACGGCCCCGACCCGGGCGGCGTCGTCGGTGCAGAACTCCATCCGGTCGAGACCGCGGTCGATGACGGCGCGGGCGCCGTCGAGATCCCCCTCGCGCCGGCGCAGCTCGGCGCCGAGGACCGCCACCGGCCCGACGAACTGCGGCTCGCTCGACTCTGCCGCGAGCTCCTCGAGCTCGGTCAGGGTCTTGCGCGCCGCTTCGTGCCGTCCCCGGCCCATGGCCAGGTGCAGCCTGCCCAGGCCGATGTTCACGCGCGTGTGGGTGCCGGACCAGCGCTGGGGGTCCGGGAGCCGCGCCTCCGCGACGTCCCACTCGCCGACGTCGTAGGCGAACTCGGCGAGCTGGCAGTCGAGCCACATCATGGAGATCGGGCGGCGGCCCTCGACCGCCTCGCGCCCTTCGGCGGCGACCGCCCGCGCCTCGTCCGAGCGGCCGAGGACGTGGAGCATGTCGGAGTAGTTGACGTACGCGTCCGCGAGATCGGCGATGTCCTCGCGCTCGCGCGCGATCCGGATCGCCTCCTGAAGCTGCTCGGCGCCCTCGTCGACCTCGCCGGTCATGGCGAGGCAGAAGCCGAGCGTGTTGCGGGCATGGCCCTCCTGCCAGCGCATGCCGGCCTCGATCGTGGCCTCGAGCGCCTTGCGCGCGGTCTCGACGCCGTCGCTGAAGCGGCCGTCGAGCATGCGGCCGCGCGCGAGCCCCGCCAGCAGCCGCGGACGCGCATCGCCGATCGGCCCGTCCGCGGCCTCGATCAGCTCGAGCGCGCGCTCGAGCGTGGCGATGCTCGATTTCGGCCGGTTGAGGCTGCGCTGGGCGCGCGCGATCTGCGAGAGCAGCTTCGCCGCCCGGTGCGGGTCCGCGTCGGGCCCGAGCGCCTCGAGGGCTGCCTCGGAGAGAGCGAGCTGGCGGCCCGGATGGCCAAGCGCTCCCGCCGCCTCGCCCGCGCGCGTGAGGAGCGTCACGCGGTCGATGCCGGTGCGCGCCTCCGCGTCCGGCACCCGGTCCCACAGCTCGAGCGCCCGCTCGAGCAGCGCCTGCGCCTCGCCGTACGCGTAGACGCCCTCGGCGGCCGTCGCCGCGCGCACGGACCACTCGAGCGCGGCGGGCTGCTCGCCGGCGGCGCTGTAGTGGTGGGCGACCGCGGCGATCGGCAGGGCGCCGTCGGCGCGCGGCTCGAGCGCGCGCGCGAGCGCGAGATGGAGGGCGGTGCGCTCGCCCGGCAGCAGGTCGTCCTCGACGACCTCGCGCAGGAGCGCATGCCGGAAGCGATGGGTCCCGTCCTCGGCCACCAGGATGTGGCCGTCGACCGACTCGCGCAGCGAGTCGCGCAGCGTGCGCTCGTCGAGGCCGCCGGCCTCGGCCAGCAGCCGGTGGTCGAGCCGCTGGCCGACCGACACCAGCCGCAGCAGCTCCTGCGCGGGCTCCGACAGCTGCTCGACCCTCAGCATCAGCGCGTCGCGCAGCGTGTCCGGGGCGGCGCCGAGCCCGTCGACGCCGGCGGCGAGCAGCTCCTCACTGAACAGCGGGTTGCCGCCGGAGCGCTTCCACAGCCGCTCGAGCAGCTCGTCCGCCGGCGGCTCGCCGAGGATGTCCGCGAGCTGGTCAGCGAGCTCGCGGCGGGTGAGCGGCTCGAGCGCGATGCGCCGTGTGTGCGGGTGCCGCTCCAGCTCGGCCAGCAGCGGCCGGAGCGGGTGGCGGCGATGCAGCTCGTCCGGCCGGTACGAGCCGACCACGAGCACGCGCTCGGCGGTGAGGCTGCGGGCCAGGAACGCGAGCGCCGCCCGTGTCGAGCGGTCCGCCCAGTGCAGGTCCTCGATCAGCAGCAGCACCGGCCGTTCGGCGCCGAGCGCGTCGAGCAGCGAGAGCAGGCCCTCGAACAGCCGCGCCTGCGTGCCCTCCTCGCCGTTGTCGGCGGCCCGCCCGAGCCCGGGCAGCAGCGGCGCGACCGCCGCACGCACCTCGCCGGTCAGCGCCGGGTCGCCGGAGCGGGCGAGCGGGCGCAGCGCGGCCACCAGCGGCACGTACGGGAGCTCGCCCTCGCCGAGGTCGACGCAGTCGCCCGCGAGCACGAGCGTCCCCTGCTCGGCGGCGAGGCTCTCGAACTCCGCCAGCAGGCGCGACTTGCCGACGCCCGACTCGCCGGCCACGAACATCAGCGTCGGCTCGCCGTCCGCGACCGCCGCGAGCGCGGTCTCGAGCTCGGCCAGCTCGGCGGCGCGGCCGATCAGGCGGGAGCTCGTGACCCGCGAGCCATCGTCTAATCAAGGCGCTCCCATGAGCTTGCGAATGGGAGTAAGCCGCATACTCAATCTTTGTCCAGATCGAGCGCGCAGGAGTTGATGCAGTAGCGCATACCGCCGGCGTCGCGCGGCCCGTCGTCGAACACGTGGCCCAGGTGCCCGCCGCAGTTGCGGCACACGGCCTCGGTGCGGTTCATGCCCCACGAGCGGTCCTCGCGCAGCTCGACCGCCTCGGCCACCTGCGGCTCGGTGAAGCTCGGCCACCCGCTCCCGGAGTCGAACTTCGTCTCGGACGAGAAGAGCTCCGCCCCGCAGCCGGCGCAGCGGTACGTGCCGTCCTCGTGGTTGTCCCAGTACCTGCCGGTGAACGCGCGCTCGGTCGCGCCCTTGCGCAGCACGTCGTACTGCTCGGGCGTGAGTTGCTCGCGCCACTGCGTTTCCGTCTTCGTCGCCATGCCGACGATTCTATTCGAGCCTCCCCGCGAGCCCTCGCCGGAGGAGCGCGGCCGCACGCGACGACTGAAGGCACTCGTCGGCGGACGCGGCCGCGGCCCGCAGGACGTCCGAGCGCGGCATGCCGGCGCGCTCGGCGGCGTCCGGGACCCGATCCCACAGCGCGAGCGCGCTCTCGAAGTGGCGCAGCGCCTCACCGTGCGCGCACAGCTGCCGCGCCTCGGCGGCGGCGGCCACCGACGCGCCGAGCGCGCGCGGGAGATCGTGCGCGCCCTGCCAGTGGCAGGCCAGCTCGGCGGCCGCCGCCCCCGGATCGGCCTCGAGCGCCCGCCCCAGGGCGGCGTGCAGCGCCGTCCGCTCGCCCGGCAGCAGGCCCTCGTAGATCGCCTCCCCCACGAGCGCGTGCCGGAACGCGTACGTGTCGTCGGGGAGCGTCACGAGCACATGGCGGGCGACCGCCTCGCGCGCGCCCTCCGTCACCTCGCCGGGCAGGACCGCCTCCAGCAGTTCATGGCCGACCGGGCGTTCCGCGACGGCGGCGACGCGGACCACGTCCTGCGCCGCTGCCGGCAGCCGCTCGAAGCGGCCGAGCACCGCGTCGCGCAGCGTGGCGGGCAGCTCGCCCCAGCCGTCGGACGAGGCCGCGAGCAGCTCCTCGGTGTAGAGCGCGTTGCCCTGCGAGCGCGCGTACAGGCGGTCGGCCAGGTCGGGGTCGGGCTCGTCGTCCAGGATGCCGGTCAGCTGCTCGGTCACCTCGGCGCGGGTGAAGCGCTCGAGCGCGATCCGCTCGACGCGCGCGGCGCGCTCGAGCTCGGCGAGGACGGGCCGAAGCGGGTGGCGGCGGTGCAGCTCGTCGGAGCGGTAGGTCGCGAGCACGAAGAGCGGCTCGGCGCGTGCTTCGCGGACGCAGAAGACGAGGAACTCGCGCGTGGAGGCGTCGGCCCAGTGGAGGTCCTCGATCACCAGCGCGAGCGGGCCCAGGCGGTCGAGCTGCCCGAGCAGCGCCTCGAACACCAGCGGCTGGCTCGCCGCGTCGGGAATTGACTCGCCGAGCGGCCGCAGCGCGTCGACGAGCGGCGCGATACGGGAAGGCGCTGCCGCCGAGCTCCAGGCAGTGGCCGACGAGAACGGGTATGCCGGCCCGCGCCGCGAACTCCGACACGAGGCGGCTCTTGCCGACCCCCGACTCGCCCGCCACGAGCGCGAACGCGGGCGCCCGCGCCGGAGCAGACTCGAGCATGGCCAGCTCGTCGGCGCGCCCGACGAACGCGGGGCTGGAGACGCGCCGGGGCACGACCTCCGTGATGGAGGTCGTGCCCGCGGGGAGCGCGCTCACCGGCCGGCGCCGCTCACGTGGAGTCGGCCGGGGACTGGGGAGGAGGAAGCTCCACGGCGCTCGCCGCGCGTAAAGCGACGGCGAACGCGGCCGAAGCGGCGGGCTCGCGAGGCGGCGTCGATCCGGTCCTCGACGAACTGGGCGGCGATGACGCGTGCGTTGAGCGAATGCATGCGGGGCAAACTACGGCTGAGACGCCGGCCTTACATCGGGAGGTCGCGCCGACCTGAGGGGCCTGACCCCTTAGCCGAGGCGGGGAACCCCTTAGCGGCCTGTGTCGCGTAGCTTGTGGGACCGCAAACCACCAGGGAGAGAGAGCCGCTTTGACCCAGGCGACGGAGACCGCACTCGACGAGCTGTGCGTCAACACGATTCGGACGCTCTCGATGGACGCGGTTCAGAAGGCGAACTCGGGCCATCCCGGCACGCCGATGGCGCTGGCGCCGGTGGCCTATCTGCTCTACACGCGCGTCATGCGGCACTCCCCGGAGCACCCCGACTGGCCGGCGCGCGACCGCTTCGTGCTGTCGGCCGGCCACGCCTCGATGCTCCTGTACTCGATCCTGCACCTGACCGGCTACGGGATCTCGCTCGACGACCTCAAGAACTTCCGCCAGCTCGGCTCGCCGACCGCCGGGCATCCGGAGTACGGGCACGCGCCCGGGATCGAGACCACCACCGGTCCGCTCGGGCAGGGCATCTCCACCGCGGTCGGGATGGCGCTCGGCGAGCGCATGCTCGCCGCCGGCTTCGAGGAGGAGATGGTCGCCCACTTCACGTACGTGATCGCCTCCGACGGCGACCTCGAAGAGGGGATCGCGTCCGAGTCCAGCTCGCTCGCCGGCCACCTCGGGCTCGGGCGCCTGATCACCTTCTACGACGACAACCACATCTCGATCGAGGGCGACACCGAGCTCTCCTTCTCGGAGGACGTCGGCAAGCGCTACGAGGCGTACGGGTGGCACGTCCAGAACCTCGGCGAGGATCTCGACCTCGACAACCTCGAGCGCGCTGTTCACGTGGCCCAGGGGGCCACGGAACAGCCCAGCCTGATCATCATCCGCACCCACATCGCGCCCGGCTCGCCGAACAAGCAGGACACGCACGAGGCGCACGGCTCGCCGCTCGGCGAGGAGGAGATCCGGCTCACCAAGCAGGCCTACGATTGGCCGAGCGACGAGCCGTTCTTCGTCCCCGACGAGGCGCTCGAGCACTTCCGCGAGTGCGTGGACCGCGGCCGTGAGCTGTACGAGGAGTGGGACTCGAAGTTCCCCGACCGCGACGAGCTCGAGCGCATCCTGGCCCGCCGCCTGCCCGACGGCTGGGACGCCGACGTGCCGAAGAAGGGGCCCGACGCCGGGATGATCGCAACGCGCAAGGCGTCCAGCGAGGTGATCCAGTGGGCGGCGGCGCAGCTTCCCGAGCTGATCGGGGGGTCGGCCGATCTCGCGCCCTCGACGCTGACGCTGATCGACGGCGGCGGCAGCGTGGAGGCGGGCAGGTACGGCGGGCGCAACCTCCACTTCGGGATCCGCGAGCACGGCATGGGCGCGATCGTCAACGGCCTCACGCTGAGCGGGTTCCGCGCGTTCGGCGCGACGTTCCTGATCTTCAGCGACTACATGAAGGGGGCGATCCGGCTGGCCGCGGTGATGCGGATCCCGTCGATCTTCGTGTTCACGCACGACTCGATCGGGTTGGGGGAGGACGGTCCGACGCACCAGCCGATCGAGCAGCTCGCGAGCTGCGCGCCACCCCCAACGTCGACGTGGTGCGACCCGCCGGCTTCAACGAGACCGCGCTCGCCTGGCGCCACGCGCTGAGCCAGACCGACCGGCCGACCGTGCTCGCCCTCTCGCGCCAGGGCCTGCCGGTGTGGAACCCGTCCAACGTCTCGAGCGACGCGATCGGGCGCGGCGCCTACGTGTTGAAGGACTGCGCCGGCGAGCCGGAGCTGATCCTGATGGGCACCGGCTCGGAGGTCCACCAGGCGCACCAGGCGGTCAAGCTGCTGGCGGACGACGGCGTGCGCGTGCGGCTGGTGAGCATGCCGTGCCTGGACCGGTTCGCCGAGCAGGACGAGGAGTACCGCGACTCGGTGCTGCCGCCTGGAGTGCGGGCGCGCGTGGCGGTCGAGGCCGCCAGCCCGCTCGGTTGGGACCGCTGGGTGGGCGACGACGGCGACATCGTCGCCATGGAGGGTTTCGGAGCCTCCGCTCCCGCGAAGGCGCTGTACGAGCATTTCGGGTTCAGCGGGCAGGCGATCGCGGATCGCGCCCGCGCGGTTCTGGAGAGGAGCAGGTCATGAGCGTCGCCTCGGTGAACGAACGGCTCGCCGCGCTGACGGCGACGGGCACGAGCGTGTGGCTGGACCAGATCCGCCGCGGCATGATCGAGGACGGTGAGCTCGCGCGGTTGGTCGCCGAGGACTCGCTGCGCGGCGTCACGTCCAACCCGGCGATCTTCGAGAAGGCGATCCTCGGCTCGTCCGACTACGACGAAGACATGGCCGCCGCCGCCCGCGAAGGGCTGTCGGCGCGCGAGGTGTACCGGCGCCTGGCCGTCAAGGACGTCCAGCTCGCCGCCGACGTGCTGCGCCCGGTCTACGACGAGAGCGGCGGCGTCGACGGCTACGTGTCGCTCGAGGTCGCGCCGCGGCTGGCGCACGACACCGAGGGCACCCTCGAGCAGGCGCGGACGTACTGGGAGCTCGTCGACCGCCCGAACCTGCTGATCAAGATCCCGGCGACCGACGAGGGCATCCCGGCGATCGAGGAGGCCCTCTACGAGGGCCTCAACGTCAACGTCACGCTGCTGTTCGCGGTGTCCTACTACGAGCGCGTGATGGAGGCGTTCATCCGCGCGATGGAGCGCCGGCACGAGGCCGGCCGCCCGCTCGACCGCCACTCGGTCGCCTCGTTCTTCGTCTCGCGCGTCGACACCGAGGTCGACAAGCGGCTCGAGGCGGCTGGGCGCACCGATCTCGCCGGCCGCGCCGGGCTCGCCAACGCGCGCGCCGCCTACCTCGCCTTCCGCAACGTGTTCGACGGCGACCGCTTCGCCTCCCTGCGCGAGGCGGGGTGCCCGGTCCAGCGGCCGCTGTGGGCCTCGACCGGGGTCAAGAACCCGGCCTACCCCGAGACGATGTACGTCTACGGCCTCGTCGGCCGCGACACCGTCAACACGATGCCGCTGCCGACGCTCACCGCCGCCGCCCGCGAGGGCGAAGTGCAAGGCGAGAGCGCGGCGCTCGACCCCGCGGAGGACCTGAGCGCGCTGAGCGACGCGGGCATCGACCTCGACGACGTCACCGAGAAGCTGCTGCGCGACGGGATCGACGCGTTCGTGGTGCCGATGAACAAGCTGCTCGACGGGATCGAGCGCAAGCGCGAGGCGATCGTCACCGGCCGGCCGGACACGATCGACGCCGACCTGCCGGCCGCGCTCGAGCAGGCCGTCGCCGGCCGCCTGCGCCGCGCCGAGGACGACGACGTCGTCCACCGCATCTGGCACCGCGACGGCACGCTGTGGGCTCCGCCGGGTACGCCGGAGGTGACCGACCGGCTCGGCTGGCTCGGCATCGCCGAGAAGATGCTCGAGAACGTCGACGACCTCGAGCGCGTGGCCGACGAGGTCCGCGCCGAGGGCTACACCGACGTCGTGCTGTGCGGGATGGGCGGCTCGAGCCTGGCGCCCGAGGTGTTCCGGCGCTCGTGCGCGGACCAGCGGATGACGCTGCACGTGCTCGACTCGACGCACCCGGAAGTCGTGCAGGCGGCGGTCGACGCGATCGACCTCGACAAGACGCTGTTCGTGATCTCCTCCAAGTCCGGCGGCACGATCGAGACGATGTCGCAGTTCAAGTTCTTCCACGATCGCCAGAGCGACGGCGCGCACTACGTCGCGGTGACCGACCCCGGCACCTCGCTCGCCGCGCTCGGCCGCGAGAAGGGCTTCCGGCGCGTGTTCGAGAACGACCCCGACATCGGCGGGCGCTACTCGGCGCTGTCGTACTTCGGGCTCGTGCCGGCCGCGCTGATCGGCGTCGACGTCCGCGCCGTGCTGGAGACCGCGCAGGAGGCGGCGGCCAACTGCCAGCGCAACGACGGCAACTCCGGCCTGTGGCTGGGGATCGCGCTCGGAGAGCTGGCGCGCAACGGGCGTGACAAGCTCACGTTCGTGGTCGACGAGCCGCTGTCGTCGTTCGGCCTGTGGGTCGAGCAGCTCGTGGCCGAGTCGACCGGCAAGCACGGCCGCGGGATCCTGCCGATCGCCGACGAGCCGCTGGTGGATCCTGGCTCCTACGGGCAGGACCGCGTGTTCCTGCACATCGCGGCCGGCGACGAGGGCAACGCCGGGAAGGTCGCCGCCCTGCGCCAGGCCGGGCACCCGACGATCACGGTGCGCGCCGACGGGCCGACCGACCTCGGGCGGATCTTCTTCTACTCGGAGTTCGCGACCGCGGTCGCCGGCTGGGTGCTGGAGATCAACCCGTTCGACCAGCCGAACGTGCAGGAGGCCAAGGACAACACGGCCAAGGCCCTTGCCGAGGGGCCGCAGGACGCCGACGCGGGGAGCCTGGACGAGCTGCTGTCCGGGACCGAGCCGCCGAACTACGTAGCGATCCTCGCCTACCTGCCGTACAGCGAGGAGACGGACGCGGGGGCGGCGCGGCTGCGCGAGCGGCTGATCACCGAGCACGGGGTGGCCACCACGTTCGGCTACGGCCCCCGCTATCTGCACTCGACCGGCCAGTTCCACAAGGGCGGCCCACCGACCGGCCGGTTCATAGAGATCGTCGACGACCCGGTCTGCGACCTGTCGGTGCCGGGGGAGAGCTACAGCTTCAAGACGCTGATCCGCGCCCAGACCGATGGCGACCTGCAGACGCTGCGGGCGCACGGGCTGCCCGCCGTGCGGGTCGGAAAGGAGATCCTCTGATGCAACTCGGATTCGTCGGGCTCGGGAAGATGGGCGGCAACATGGTCCATCGCATCCACCGCGATTCGGACCACCAGGTGGTGGCGTTCGACTTCAGCGCCGACGCCGTCAGCGACGCCGAGGGGCACGGCGCCACCGGCGCGTCGTCGCTCGAGGACCTCGTGAGCAAGCTCGAGCCGCCGCGCACGGTGTGGGTGATGGTGCCCGCGGGGGATCCGACAGAGCAGACCGTGTTCGCGCTCGCCGACCTGTTCGACGAGGGCGACACCGTGGTCGACGGCGGCAACACGAACTGGCACGACGACATCCGCCGCGCCGCCGCGCTCGAGGAGCGCGGGATCCACTACGTCGACGTCGGCACGTCCGGCGGCGTCTGGGGCCTCGAGGTCGGCTACTGCATGATGGTCGGGGGCAACGAGGAGAGCGTCGACCGGCTCGCTCCCATCCTCACCGTGCTCGCCCCGCCCGAGGGCTGGCGGCGCTTCGGCGACGCCGGCGCCGGCCACTTCGTGAAGATGGTCCACAACGGCGTCGAGTACGGGATCATGCAGGCCTACGCCGAGGGCTTCGAGCTCATGCACGCCTCGAAGTTCGACCCGGACCTGAAGGAGGTCGCGGCCCTGTGGAACCGCGGCTCGGTCATACGCTCGTGGCTGTGCGAGCTCGCCGAGCGCGCGTTCGAGGAGGAGGGCAACGACCTCGAGGGCCTGCGCGGACACGTCAGCGACTCCGGCGAAGGGCGCTGGACGATCGTCGACGCGATCGACTACGACGTGCCGGTACCGGTGATCACCGCCGCCCTCTACGCGCGCTTCTACTCGCGCGGCAACGGCGACTACACCCACCGCGTGCTCGCCGCGCTGCGCAACCAGTTCGGCGGCCACGCGGTCGAGCGCGCCGCGGGCGGAGGGTGATCCCGTGGCGGTCGCGGCCACCGAGAACCCGCTGATCGAGGGGCTCGAGCGGCTTCCGGTCCCGGCCACCTCGCTGGTCATCTTCGGCGCCACCGGCGACCTCGCGCGGCGCAAGCTGCTGCCCGCCCTCTACAACCTCGCGCACGAGGGCGCGCTGCCCGAGCGCTTCAATCTGGTCGGCGTCTCGCGCCGCGACCAGAGCGACGACGACTTCCGCGCGCAGGCGCGCGAGTCGATCGGCGAGTTCTCGCGCCGCCCGCCCAACGCGGACGTGCTCGAGGGGCTCCTGGGGCGGATGCGCTACGTCGGCAACCCGTTCGACAACGTTCCCGGCTACGCGAAGCTCGGCGAGGCGCTGGCCGAGCTCGACGCCGAGTCGGGCCAGCCGCTCAACCGCGTCTACTACCTGTCGACCGCCCCGGAGTTCTTCCCGGTCATCACCGAGGCGCTGAAGGAGAACGGACTGCACCGGTCCGAGCACGCCGACGTGCGCGTGGTGATCGAGAAGCCGTTCGGCACCGACCTCGCCTCCGCGCGCTCGCTGCAGGAGGTCGTGCACTCGGGCTTCCGCGAGCGGCAGGTGTTCCGGATCGACCACTATCTGGGCAAGGAGACCGTCCAGAACGTGATGGCGTTCCGGTTCGCGAACTACATGTTCGAGCCGGTCTGGAACCGCAACTACATCGACCACATCCAGATCACGGCGGCGGAGGACATCGGGATCGGCTCGCGCGCCGGCTACTACGACGCCGCGGGCGCGCTGCGCGACCTCGTGCAGAACCACATGCTGCAGCTGCTGACGCTCGTCTGCATGGAGCCGCCGACCACGTTCGAGGCCAACAAGGTGCGCGACGAGAAGGTCAAGGTGCTGCAGGCGATCGAGCCGCCGACGCCGGATCAGGTGGCGGAGATCACGGTCCGCGCCCGCTACGCGGCGGGCGTCGTGGGCGGCAACGAGGTGCCGGGCTACCTGGAGGAGGAGGGCGTCCCGCACGACTCGCAGACGGAGACCTACGCCGCCCTGCGGCTCGAGGTCCACAACTGGCGCTGGGCCGGCGTGCCGATCGTCCTGCGCACCGGCAAGCGGCTCGCGCGCAAGGTCACCGAGATCGCGGTCCAGCTCAAGCCGGTGCCGCACATGGCGTTCCAGTCCAAGGGGTCGGTCGGCGTGCAGCCCAACCAGCTGATCCTCACCGTGCAGCCGAACGAGGGCGTGTCGCTGTCGCTGGGAGCGAAGATCCCCGGCGCCTCCATGCGGATCCGGCCGGTGAACATGGAGTTCTTGTACGGCACGTCGTTCATGTCGCAGTCGCCGGAGGCCTACGAGCGGCTGATCCTCGACGCCATGCGCGGGGACGCGACGCTGTTCACCCGCAACGACGAGGTCGACGCCCAGTGGTCGATCATCGACCCCATCCTGAAGGCGTGGAGCGAAGGGCGGCCGCCGCTGGCGGAGTACGAGGCGGGCACGCCCGGTCCGGCGGAGGCCGACGCGTTGCTCGGTGAGGGCCACTGGAGGCCGTTGGTGGCCCTCCGCGAGAGAGACCACTAATGGACGAGGTCTGGTCAGAGCGCGACACCACGCCCGCGAAGATCGAGGCGGCGCTCCGCCGGATCGTCGCCGAGCACTACCACTCCGACCATCCGTTCGTCCCCGCCCGCGTGCTCAACGTGGTGGTGATCGTCGATGCCGAGTTCCGCGGCGAGATCGAGAACCGCTTCGAGCGCGTCGGCCGCTACCACCCGTCGCGGCTCGTGCTGTGCGCAGTCGCGGCCGGCCGCACGTCGCTCGACGCGTGGGCGGGCGTCGGCACCGAGGACGCCGACCCGGTCCCGGGCCACATCGCGGTCGCGCGCGAACGCGTCGAGATCGAGATCGGGCCCAAGCACCTCTCGAGCCTCGACACGATCGTCGATCCGCTGCTCGTCTCCGACCTGGCGACGATGGTGTGGGCGCCGCACGGGCACACCGAGGCGGTCGACTCGCTGCGGCGGCTGGCCCAGATCGTGCTCGTCGACACCCAGGACGAGCCGGATGTCGGGGACTCGCTGGCGCGCGTCGTCGATCTGTCCGAGCATGCCTACGTGGTCGACCTCGCGTGGCTGCGGTCGACGCCGTGGCGGGAGCGCGTGGCGGCCACCTTCGACCCGCCCCACCTGCGCACGGCTCTGAACGGCGTTTCGGGGGTGACGGTCCGCCACCGCGAGGACTCGCTCGCCGCCGCGCTGCTGTTCTGCGGCTGGCTGTCGTCACGGCTCGGCTGGAAGCCCGGGACGCTGTCGCGATCCGGGCGGTGCCTGGTCGGCCACGCGCGGGCGCGCAGGCAGGAGGTGCGGATCCAGCTCGACCCGGTCCACCAGAACGCTCCCGGGCTGGCCGGCGTGACGCTCGAGACCGCGTCGGGGGAGGCCGTGTCGCTCGACCGTGCGCCGGGCGGCCTGCAGGCGGTGCGCCGCGGCCGCGACGGCGGCGAGCAGCGCTGGACGGTCCTCGGCGCCTCGCGCGGCGAGGGCGGCATCCTCGGCGAGGGCGTCCGCCAGGCGCTGCTGCGCGACCCGACCTACCGGCCGGCGCTCGCCTGCGCACGGGTCTTCGCGCGATGAGGATCGAGGTGCTCGACGACCCGGCGGCAGCGGTGGCCGAGCTGCTGACGGACACGGCGGCGGCCGGCGGGCAGATCGTGCTGACCGGCGGCAGCTCGCCCAGGCGGGCGTACGAGCTCGCCGCGCGCGGCGACTGGGGCCGCGCCACCGTGTGGTACGGCGACGAGCGCTGCGTCCCCGAGGACCACGAGTGGTCGAACCACGGGATGGCCGAGGCGGCGCTGCTCTCCCACCTCGATCCGCGGCCCGAGGTGCTGCGGATGCAGGGCGAGCTCGGGCACGAGCGCGGGGCGCGCGGGTACGAGGACCTGGTGCGCGAGCGGCTCGGGGACGAGCCGCGCTGGGACCTGCTGCTGCTCGGGCTCGGCCCCGACTCGCACACCGCCTCGCTGTTCCCCGGCAAGCCCGAGGTCGAGGTCGACGACCGGTTGGTGGTCGGCGTGCCGGAGGCCGGCATGGAGCCGCAGGTGCCGCGGATCTCGCTCACGCTGCCGGCCATCAATGCCGCCAAGCGGGTGGTCTTCCTGGTCACCGGCGAGAGCAAGCGCGAGGCAGCGGAGAGAGCGTTCGGCAACCCGGCGGACCTGTCGTCGCCGGCCGCGCACGTGCGTCCGGAGGACGGCGAGCTCGTCGTGTACCTCGATCCTGCGGCGGCGCCGTGAGCGACCGCTTCATCGGGATCGACGTCGGCGGCACCAAGATCGCCGTCGCCGCCCTGCAGGCCGGCGAGCTGAGCGAGTCGGTGCTGCACCACACCGAGCTCGGCAGCCAGGAGGCGCTGGTCGACCAGCTGGTGCACGTGATCGAGACGGCGCGGACGCCGGACACCATGGCGGTCGGGATCGGCCTCCCCTCGCTGGTCGAGTTCGCCACCGGCCGCATCCGCTCGAGCGTGAACGTCCCGCTCCGGGACATGCCGCTGCGGGAGCTGCTGAGCGAGCGCGCCGGGCTGCCGGTGTACGTCGAGAACGACGCTTCGTGCGCCGCGCTCGCGGAGGCGTTCCGCGACGGCCACATGGCGGTCCCGCACCTGGTGATGTTCACGGTCGGCACCGGAGTCGGCGGCGGCCTCGTGCTCAACGGACGCCTGTTCCGCGGCGCGACCGGCGCGGCGGCGGAGGTCGGGCACACGATCGTCGGGCTCGACCTCGTGGCGGGCGCGCCCGAGCACAGCGGCGTCTTCCCGCAGGACGGCTCGCTGGAGCGCCTGGCCTCCGGCACCGCGCTCGACAGGCTCGCCGAGGAGGCGGCGAAGGCGGACCCGAACTCGTTCCTGGGCAGGCGGCTCACGCGTACGGGCGGGGTCACCGGCCACGACGTGGTGGACGGCGCACGCGAAGGCGACGAGGCGTCGATCGGCTGCCTGCGGATCCTCGGCGAGCGGCTGGGGGTCGGGATCGCCAACGCGATCACGATGTTCGACCCGCTCGAGGTCGTGATCGGCGGCGGCGTGTCGGCGGCCGGCGAGTTCCTGCTCGGGCCGGCGCGCGAGACCGCCTGGAAGTACGCCGTGCCCGGCGCCGGGGCGATGTGCGACATCCGGCTCGCGCACCACGGCCCGCGGGCCGGCGTGCTCGGAGCCGCCCTGATCGCGGCGCAGGAGTACGCCGCCGAGACCGGCCAAGTGATGGAGGAGGCGGTGGAGGGACGATGAAGATCGCGTGCTCGTTCGATCACGCCGGGTTCCCGCTCAAGCAGATCGTCCTCGAGGTGGTCCGCGAGGCCGGCCACGAGCCGATCGACCTCGGCACCAACTCCACCGACCCCGTCGACTACCCCGACACTGCGCGCGCGGCCGCCGACGCCGTCCGCGAGGGCCGCGCCGAGCGGGCCGTGGTGGTCTGCGGCTCGGGCGCGGGCGTCGCGGTCGCGGGCTGCAAGTTCCCGGGCATCCGCGCCACCTGCGCGCACGACCCGTACACCGGGCGCCAGTGCGTGGAGCACGACGACGTGAACATGCTGTGCCTGGGCGCGCGCGTGATCGGCCCGGCGCTGGCGGGCGAGGTGATCCGTGCCTTCGTCGGCGCCGAGTTCACCGGCGAGGAGCGGCACGTCCGCCGCCTGGGCAAGATCCAGGCGATCGAGGACGAGTTCACGAGCTAGTGCATGATGGCCGACTCCGGCGATCTCGCGCTGAAGTACCTGCCGATCGCCGAGCACGGCCTCGTGGGCGACCTGCACACGGTCGCGCTCGTGGGCACGACGGGCACGATCGACTGGTACTGCTGCCCGGCGTTCGACTCGCCCAGCGTGTTCGGCTCGATCCTCGACGCCGACGACGGCGGCTTCTACGCGATCCGCCCGGCCAGGGAGCCGTGGACCTCGCGGCAGCTGTACTTCCCCGACACCAACATCCTGATCACGCGCTTCTTCACCGAGGGCGGGGTCGGCGAGGTGCAGGACTTCATGCCGATCGAGTCGGTCGACACCGGCTTCCACCGGCACCGGCTGATGCGGCGGGTCATGGTCGTGCGCGGCGACGTCACGTGGGAGATCGAGGTGCAGCCGCGGTTCGACTACGGGCGCGCCGGCCACGAGGTCGAGATGCACCCGCACGGCGTGCTGTTCCGCTCGCCGGTGCTGACGCTCGCGCTCGAGGGCGCGATCGCGCACTCGCTGGGAGCGCAGCACAGGCTCGAGCGCCGTGACGGCGGCGTGCATGCGACGTTCGAGCTCGGCGCCGGCGAGTCGCAGACGTTCGTGCTCGAGCGCGTGGCCGACGACCACATTGCACGCCCATATCCGGAGCATGAGACCGCCAAGTCGTTCGATGCCACCGTCGTCTACTGGCGGCGGTGGCTCGCCCGGTCCGGCTACCGCGGCCGCTGGCGCGAGACCGTGCAGCGCTCGGCGCTGACGCTGAAGCTGCTGACCTATGCGCCGACCGGGGCGCTGGTGGCGGCGCCCACGACGTCGCTGCCCGAGCAGATCGGCGGCGAGCGCAACTGGGACTACCGCTACACGTGGATCCGCGACGCCGCGTTCTCCCTCTACGGCCTGCTGCGGCTCGGCTTCACCGAGGAGGCGTCCGCGTTCATGCGCTGGCTGACCGACCGCACGCGCGAGTGGAAGGTAGGCCCGTCGGGCCCGCTCCAGATCATGTACGGCATCGACGGCCGCGCCGACCTTCCGGAGATCGAGCATCCGACGTGGTCGGGCTACCGCGACTCGGCGCCGGTGCACATCGGTAACGGCGCGGCCGGGCAGCGCCAGCTCGACATCTACGGCGAGATGATCGACTCGATCTACCTGTTCAACAAGTACGGACGGCCCATCCACTTCGAGACGTGGGAGAACGTCCGCCGGATCGTCGACTGGCTGTGCGAGAACTGGGACCAGGCCGACGAGGGCATCTGGGAGACCCGCGGCGGGCAGAAGGACTTCACGTACTCGCGGGTGATGTCGTGGGTCGCGATCGAGCGCGCGATCCGGATGAACCGGGCGCGCGGGCTGCCGGGCGACATCGTCGGCTGGCTGAGCGAGCGCGACCGGATCTACAACCAGATCATGAAGAAGGGCTGGAGCGAGGAGCGCAACGCCTTCGTGCAGAACTACGGCTCCGACGTGCTCGACGCCTCGATCCTGCTGATGCCGCTGGTGCTGTTCATCGCGCCGACCGACCCGCGCTGGCTGTCGACGCTCGACGCGATCGGCGACGAGCTGGTGTCGGACTCGCTCGTGTACCGCTACAACGTCGAGGCCTCGCCCGACGGGCTGCGCGGCGAGGAGGGGACGTTCTCGATGTGCTCGTTCTGGTACGTCGAGGCGCTGACCCGCGCGGGCCGGCTCGACGACGCGCGGCTGGCGTTCGAGAAGATGCTCACCTACGCCAACCACCTCGGGCTGTACTCGGAGGAGATCGGGCCGACCGGCGAGCAGCTCGGCAACTTCCCGCAGGCGTTCACCCACCTGGCGCTGATCAGCGCGGCCTACAACCTCGACCGCGCGCTGGGGTGAGGTCGGCCGTCACGGAGCGCTCGTCGGAGCCGTCGCGACTATGCGGACCGAACGCGAGGATCCCCCCGTGGGTAAGACTTGCGGCATGCGCGTGATCGAATGCAACGAATGCGGCGAGACGATCTCGGCCGCCAACGACGATGAGCTGGCCCGTCGCCTGACCGAGCACCTGGCCTCGGAGCACGACGAGCAGGCCGACGAGGACGAGGTCGCCGACATGCTCCACGAGCAGGCGTACGAGGCGACGGACAGCTAGTAGGGACACCGGTCCACCCGGAATAGCCGGTTGGGCGGGCCCCCGAGCTAATCGCGGACGCCGCCGGCGCGCGCCACGCGGAGGCGGCGCAGCTCTGCGACCGCGGGCAGGCTCGCCGGCGCGGCGGTGGGTGTGGCGAGGACGCGGGCGGGCAGCGGCCGCTCTTTCTCGGAGTCGACCGCGTACGCCCGCGCGCGCGGCCGCGCGGTCACGACCTCGTGCAGCTCACGGCCGCGGAAGAGCAGGGCGGCGCCGTCGTCGACCGCGTGGCCGGGCGGGATCGCGCCGGACCGGACGGCTTCCAGGTAGACCGGGCGGCGGGCCGGCTCGCTGTCGTGGTGGACCGAGTTCGAGCCGGGCAGGAAGCCGAGGCCGGGCGCCGGGGCGGCATGGCCGGAGGACGTGGTGATGCCCCACTCGAACCAGCACATCGAACCCGCGCTCAACCCGGCGAGGACGATGCCGGCCTCCCACGCCTCGCGCAGGATGCCGTCGAGTCCCTGGGCCTTCCAGATCGCCAGCAGGTTGACCATCGAGCCGCCGCCGACGTAGATCGCGTCCTGCGCCAAGAGGTGCTCTCGCAGCGGCACCGGCCGGCGGCCGAGGCGGAACAGCGAGATGTACGTCGGCTCGCACAGCCGGTCGCCGTACGCCTCGTAGTAGCGGCGGATCTGGTGCTCGGAATCGCCTCCTGCGGTGGGCAGCAGGCAGACGCGCGGGCGCGGCCGGCCGGTCAGCTCGAGCACCAGCTCGTCGAGCGCCGGATCGCCGGGGCCGGCGGTGAAGCCGCCGCCGCCCATCGCCAGGATCGTGGGCGTGCGCCGCTCAGCCTGGATCCACCGATGATGCGAGGCGCCGCGGGGATCGGTGGATTCAGGCTCAGGCGGCAAGCGCGGGCTCCACGGCGAGCGGTGCGCCGAGGAAACGCGTGGCCAGCTCGGTCTCTGTCACTTCGGTCGCCTCAGGCGCCACATGGTACGCGCGCGCCTTCTCGCGCGAGGCGACGACCTCGGCGAGAGCGGTGCCGACGAAGTGCAGGGCGGCGCCGTCGCCGGTCCCGTAGCCGGCCGGGAGACCGTCGGCGATCGCGCCCCGGAAGGCGGCGCGGCGCTCCGGCTTGTCGTCGTAGTGGACGGCGTTGGAGAAGGGGAGGAAGCCCATGCCGCGGACGGGCCGGTTCTCCCCGTGGAACGCGGTCATGCCGTACTCGAACCAGCACAGGGAGCCGGCGCTGAGGCCGGCCATGACGACGCCCGCCTCCCACGCGCTGCGCAGCATCCCGTCGATGCCGTGGGCGTTCCAGGTGCCCAGCAGCGAGATCACGCTGCCCCCGCCCACGTACACGAGGTCCTGCTCGAGCAGGTGGGCGGCGAGGTCGGTCGCACCGCCGTCGCGGCGGAACAGCGAGATGTGAGACGCCTGGCAGCGGCTGGCCGGGAACGCCCGGTAGAAGCGGACGATGTAGTGGTCGGCGTCGCCGGAGGCAGTCGGCATGAAGCAGACCTTCGGGCACTCGACGCCGGTGAGCGCCAGGACGTGGTCGTCCAGCAGCGCGTTGCCCGCCTCCATCGAGAACCCGCCGCCGCCCAACGCGAGAATCTGGCGCGGACGCGTCATGGCGGGAGCGTAGGGCTCGGTTACGCGCTGCGAGTGGATTTCAGCGTTCGGTCCAGGCGGTTCGGACCGCCGGTCCAGGCGGCGTTCTTACCGTCTGCTTAGAGGCCGCGTCCGACAATGGCGGCTCGCATGGCGGGCGCGCGCACCATCAGGCACCGACCGCGGCGGCGCCGGCGCGCGCCCCGCCTGCTCGCGGGCGACGCCTCGCGGGCGGGCGCGCCGCTCGACACCGGAGAGCTCGACACCCTGCGCGACCTCACCCGCGCGGTCGTCACCGACGGCACCGGCACCGCGCTGGCCGGCCTCCCCGGCGACGTGCACGGCAAGAGCGGCACCGCCGAGTACGGCGGCGGCGACCCGCCGCCCACCCACGCCTGGTTCATCGCCTACCGCGACGACGTCGCGGTCGCGGTGCTGGTGGAGAACGGCCGCTCGGGCGGCTCGGTCGCGGCGCCGATCGCGGCGCGGTTCTTCGACATGCTCGGCTAGGCCGGCGAACTGCGGCTGGGTGGGGAAGCGGCGGATCGTCGCCGCGGTCGGCCCCGACTCGCCACCTCCCACGCCAGCCGCAGTTCGCCGGACCCGCCCACACGCACTACACCCAGACCACGCGCCGCTCGTACTCGATCTCACGCGCGACGCGCTCCGCGATCGAGGCCCCGCCGACCCGTTCGACGATGTGCAGCGCCAGGTCTAGCCCCGAAGTCACGCCGCCGGCGGTCACGATGTCGCCGTCGTCGACGAACCGCGCGCCCTCGACGACCTGAGCGCCCGCGGCGCGGAGATCCTCGATCGCCGAGTGGTGGGTGGTTGCGGGGCGACCCTCGACGAGCCCGGCGGCGGCGAGCAGCATCGCGCCGGTGCAGACGGAGCCGACGATCGACCCCGCCTCGTGGGCGGCGACCAGAACCCGCGTAAGCCCGCCGCGCTCGATCTCGGCCCGCACGCCGGCACCGTGGAACCAGCCGCCGCCCGGGACGAGCATCAGGTCGGGCGCCTCGGACGGGCCGCGTTCGACCACGATCCGCAAGCCGTGGGAGGCCGTGATCGTCCCGGCGCCGTGGGCGCCGACCAGCTCGGCATCGATCGGCCCGCCGAGCTCCGCGGCGGTGCGGAACACCTCGAACGGCGCGACGGCGTCCATCTCGTCGAACCCGTCGAAGATGACGATCTCTATCTGCATGGCGGCATGGTGGCGCTCAAATGCGTTCAGGGGCGCCGCGCCGTGACCTCGATCTCGATCCGCATCCGCGGATCGGAGAGCCCGCACTCGTGCATGGTCGCGGCCGGCCGCGAATCCCCGAACGCCTCGCGCAGCAGCGGCCAGCACGGCTCGAAGTCCGCCCGGTCCGGGAGCAGGTAGCGGACGCGGACGACGTCCGCGAATCCGCAGTCCGCCTGGGCCAGCGCGTCGGCGACGTTCTTCAGGCACCGCCGGCACTGGGCTACGACGTCGTCCTCGATCGTCATCGTCGCGTAGTCGAAGCCGGTGGTGCCGGAGACGTGCACCCAGTCGCCGTCGACCACGGCGCGCGAGTACGCGATCTGCTCCTCGAACGTCGAGCCGGAGGAGATCTGGCGGCGCACCGGCGCGACGATATCCGCCGACGCGCTGCTGGCGAGCGCGCGCATGACGTCGTCGTCGGGCACCCCGCGCAGGCGCGGGTGGTCGAGGTCGACCGTGACCTCGCCGGCATCCTCGATGCCGAGCGACGCGAGCCCGTCGCGGGCCACGGAGCGCCACAGATCGCCGGCCGCGGCGAGCAGGGCGTGGCGGGTGAGGCCTTCGCGGCGGGCGCCGGTCTCCAGCTCGCGGATCTCCTCGAACGGGTCGACCACCACGTTGCTGTCGCTGCCGATGGCGATCCGCACGCCGGCGTCGCGGTACCGCAGCGCCGGGAAGTGCCCGTCGCCGAGGTTGCCCTCGGTGGTCGGGCAGGTGGCGACGATGGTGCCGGTCTCGGCGAGCAGCGCGACGTCGCGGTCGTCGACGTGGATGCCGTGCACCACGGTGGTGCGGTCGGAGAGGAATCGCGTGCGGTGCAGCAGCTCGATCGGCGAGCAGCCGTGCTCGGCCCGGCACTCGTCGAGCTCGCGCGGCTGCTCGTGCGCGTGGACGTGGCGGACGAGATCGTGGGTGTCGGCGTAGGCGGCGATCTCGCGCAGCCAGTCGGCGGGGACGGCACGGACGCTGTGGGCGGCGACGCCGACCTCGAGGCCGCGCGAGCGCAGCCCGTCCACGCGCGCGAGGTAGTCGTCGACCGACCCGTCGCGGAAGCGAGGATGGCCGCCACGCGCGTAGGCCGCGGGGAGCAGCACGATCGCGAGGCCGGCCGCCGCGGCCGCGCCGGCCACCGCGAGCGCCATCGCGTTCGGATCCTCGTACGGCGTGCCGTCGGGGCGGTGATGGACGTAGTGGAACTCGCCGACGGCGCCGTAGCCCGCCGCCACCATCTCGCGGTACACGCGGCCGGCGGCGTCGTGCATGCCCGCCGGGTCGAGCCGCTCGGCGAGCGTGTACATGCCCTCGCGCCAGCTCCAGAAGTCGGCCATTGGCTCGCTGCGCTCACCAACGCCCCGAAGGTCGCGCTGGAAGGCGTGCGAGTGCACGTTCGCCATCGCCGGGATCACCAACGCCCTCACCCGACGACCTCCGAGTCGCCCACAACCCCGGTGCCGCCCGGCGGCGTCACCGCGCGAGCTCCTCCGCCGCTGCGAGCAGGCCGTTCGCCGCCACCGCGGCGTCCTCGAGCGACACCTCCTCCTCGGGCGAGTGGCTGATCCCGGTCTCGTTGCGCACGAGCACCATCCCGGCGGGCCGGTGTCCGGCGATCACGCCCGCGTCATGCCCGGCGTAGCAGACGAGCCGCGGCGCGCCGGGGCGGAGGGCGTGGCCGAGCGCCTCGACCACCTCGGAGCCGAACTCGGTGCCCTGCGACCACGCGGCGGTCCGCACGCTCGGCCCGACGCCCGCCTCGGCTGCCACCCGCTCGACCTCGGCGGTCGTCGCCTCGCGCCACGACTCGACCGCCTCGGCCTCCGGCGCGCGCGCGTCGAGCCACAGGCGCGCCAGCGACGGGACGGTGGTGGGCGCGTTCGGCTCGACCTCGAGCCGGGCGGCGGTGAAGACCATGCCGAGCCGTTGCGCCGCTTCGGCGTCGGCGCGCACGATCACGCGCGCGGCGGCGGCGAGCGCGTCGTGGCGCTCCTCACGCGGCGTGGTGCCGGCGTGGTCGGCGCGGCCCGCGAGCTCGACCTGCAGGCGCAGCCGCGCCGCCAGGCGCGTGACCACCCCGGCCGGCCGGTGCGCGGCGGCGACGTCGCGCGTCTGGTCGATGTGCAGCTCGAGGAAGCCGGCCAGCCGCTCGAGCCACTCGGGCGCGCTCGCCAGCCCCGCCGGGTCGACGCCCGCGCCCGCCATCGCGTCGCCGAGCGTGACCCCGTGATCGTCCATCCGCGCGAGCGCGTCGTCGACGTCGAGCCGCCCGACCAGCGCGCGCGAGCCGAACGTCGGCGTGTTGAAGCGCGCGCCCTCCTCGTCGGCGAACGAGATGACCGCCACCGGCACGCGCTCGGCGACCGCGAAGCCGGCGGCCACCCCGAGCGCGCCGTCGAAGCGCCCGCCCGAGCGCACCGTGTCGAGGTGCGAGCCGACCGCCCACCACGGACCGGGCGCGTCCGGGCAGGCCCACAGGTTTCCGGCGGGGTCGCGCTCGAGCCGCCGCCCGATCGCCGTCGCGCGGCGCGCGAACCATGCCGCCGCCTGCTCGTCCTCGACGGTCCACGCCAGCCGCGTCGTGGCGCCGCTGTCGTCGAGCCCGATCGGCACCAGATCCGCGAGCAGCGCCTCGAGCTCGGCGGCGGTGATCACGCGCACGGCGGTCACGCCGCAATCACCTCGGTGACCGGGTTGCGGCCGAAGCGGTAGGGGATGTGCTCGACCGGCGAGTCGAGCAGGACGAGGTCGGCGCGCTTGCCGACCTCGATCGAGCCGCGGTCGTCGTACCCGAGCACCCAGGCGGCGTTGTGCGTGCAGGCGGCGAGCGCCTCGCGCGCGCTCCAGCCGTAGCGGCGCACGGCGAGCCCGACGATCAGCGGCAGCGACAGCACGGGCGACGTCCCGGGATTGCAGTCGGTGGCCAGCACGCAGATCGCGCCCGCGTCGGCCAGGTCCCGGCCCGGGGCGAGCTCCTCGGCGCCGAGGAACTCGGCGCCGGGCAGGAGCACGGCGGCGCACTCCGCGGCGGCGAGCGGCTTCAGGTCCCTGCGGTGCAGGCAGGCGAGGTGGTCGACCGAGCGCGCGCCGGCCGCGAGCGCGACCGGCACCGAGCGATTGGTGTTGAACTGCTCCACGTGCGCGCGCAGCGGCACGCCCTCGCGCCGCGCGATCTCGCCCAGCCGCTCGAGGTCCTCGTTGCGGAACGCGACCGACTCGACGTAGATGTCGAGCGCGTCGACGTGCGCCTCCGCGGCCAGGGAGTCGACCTCGTCCATCCAGCTCGCGGCGTCGTAGCCCTCCGGGATGGCGTGCGCGAACAGGCCGGTGACCCGGTCGCAGACCTCCCGTCCCAGGCGCGCCGCCCGCAGCTCGCGCTCGCGCGAGAGCCCATAGCCGGTCTTGCCCTCGACCGTCGTGGTGCCGTGCGCGAGCATCTCGTCCCGGATGCCGCGCGCCTGCGCGAGCACGTCGCCGTCGGGCGCGGCCGCGAACGCGCGCGCCGACGAGGCGATCCCGCCGCCGCCGCGCGCGATCTCCTCGTACGGCACGCCCGGTGACCTTCTGCTCGAACTCCTCGGCGCGCCAGCCGGCGAAGGGCAGATGCGTATGGCAGTCGACGAAGCCCGGCAGGATGGCGCCGCCGGGCAGATGGATCACGCGGTCGGCGCCGGGATCGTCCTCCAGCGCGACGATCACGCCGTCCTCGATCGTGACCGAGCCGGGCTCCAGGCGCATGTCGGCCGCGTGGCGCACGTACGGCAGGCCGGTCTCGGGCGGGAGCAGCACCTGGGCGGCGCCGCGGATCGAGATCCTCATCGCATCGGGATCCGGACGCCGAGCCGGTCCGCGGCCTCCAGCGCCTCGTCGTAGCCCGCGTCGGCGTGCCGGATCACGCCCATGCCGGGGTCGGCGAGCAGCGTCCGGCGCAGCCGCTCGGCCGCCTCCGGCGTGCCGTCGGCCACGATCACCTGCCCGGCGTGCAGCGACTTGCCCATCCCGACCCCGCCGCCGTGGTGGAACGACACCCAGCTCGCGCCGGTGGCGGTGTTGACGAGCGCGTTGAGGATCGGCCAGTCGGCGACCGCGTCCGACCCGTCGCGCATCGCCTCGGTCTCGCGCTGCGGCGAGGCGACCGAGCCGGCGTCGAGGTGGTCGCGCCCGATCACGATCGGCGCCCGCACCACGCCGCTCGCCACCAGCTCGTTGAAGCGCAGGCCGGCGACGTGCCGCTCGCCGTAGCCCAGCCAGCAGATCCGCGCCGGCAGGCCCTGGAAGGCCACGCGCTCGCGCGCCAGCTCGATCCAGCGCCGGATGTGGTCCTGATCGCCGAACAGCTCGAGGATCGCGTCGTCGGTGGCTGCGATGTCGGCCGGGTCGCCGGACAGCGCGACCCACCGGAACGGGCCCTTGCCCTCGCAGAACAGCGGCCGGATGTAGGCGGGCACGAAGCCGGGATAGCTGAACGCCTCGGCGTCGCCGTGCTCGGCGGCCAGCCCGCGGAGCGCGTTGCCGTAGTCGAACGCCTCCGCGCCGCCCGTCGCGAGCTCGCGGATCGCGCCCACGTGCGCCAGGGCGCTCTCGCCGACGCGGCGCAGGTACTCGGGGGGGTCGGACCCCCTCAGTGCCTCGGCCTGCTCGATCGTCAGCCCGGCCGGGATGTAGCCGTTCAGCGGATCGTGGGCGCTCGTCTGGTCGGTCACCACGTCGACCTCGACGCCGCGCCGCGCCAGCTCCGGCAGCACCTCGGCGGCGTTGCCGAGCAGGCCGATCGACAGCGCGCGGCCCTCGGCGCGGGCGGCGTCGAGCCGGGCGAGCGCGTCGTCGAGCGAGCCCGCCCGCTCGTCCAGGTAGCGCGTCTCGATCCGCCGCTCGATCCGCTGCAGGTCGACCTCGACGCACAGCGCGCAGCCCTCGTTGAGCGTCACCGCCAGCGGCTGGGCGCCGCCCATGCCGCCCAGCCCGGCCGTCACCACGAGCCTTCCGCGCAGCGATCCGCCGAAGCGCCGGCGGGCGATCGCCGCGAACGTCTCGTAGGTGCCCTGGAGGATGCCCTGGGTCCCGATGTAGATCCAGGACCCCGCGGTCATCTGGCCGTACATCAGCAGCCCGGCGGCGTCGAGCTCGCGGAACGTGTCCCAGCTCGCCCAGTCGGGCACGAGGTTGGAGTTGGCGATCAGCACGCGCGGCGCGTCGGGGTGGGTCTCGAACACGCCCACCGGCTTGCCCGACTGCACGAGCAGCGTCTCGCGGTCGCCCAGGCGCATCAGCTCGCGCTTGATCGCCTCGAGCGCGGCCGGGTTGCGCGCCGCCTTGCCGATCCCGCCGTAGACGACGAGGTCCTGCGGGCGCTCGGCGACGTCCGGGTGCAGGTTGTTCTCGAGCATCCGCAGCGCCGCCTCCTGGACCCAGCCGCGACACCTCACAGCACCACCTCCCCGGTTCGCAGCGCGTGTGCGAGCTCGGCCAGCTCGCCGGCCAGCGAGCGGTCCTCCTCCACGCGCGGGACGTACTCGCGTACGCGTGCGGCCGCCTGCTCGAGCGCCGGCGTGCTCTGCAGCGGCCGGTGGAACTCGAGCCCCTGGACCGCGCACACCAGCTCGGTGGCGATCACCTGGGCGGCGTTCTCGGCCGCGGTGCGGGCCTTGAGGGCGGCCAGCGCTCCCATCGAGTTGAAGTCCTCCTGCCCGGCGCTGGTCGGGATCGATCCCGCGCCCGCCGGGTGCGCGAGCATCTGCGACTCGTTGACGAGCGCGGCGGCCGCGTACTGGGCGATCATCAGGCCCGACGAGAGTCCGGGTCGGGGGGTCAGGAACGCCGGCAGCCCCGCGTAGCTCGGCGACAGCAGCGCGTAGGTGCGCCGCTCCGAGAACGAGGTGAGCTCGCACAGCGCCAGGGCCAGGTGGTCGAGCGGCAGCGACAGCGGCTGGCCGTGGAAGTTGCCGCCGGAGAGGATCGCGTCCTCGACCACCAGCGGGTTGTCGGTCACCGCGCCGAGCTCGCGCTCGATCGCGCCCTGTATGTAGGCGAGCGAATCCGCCACCGCGCCCAGCACCTGCGGCGCGCAGCGGAGCGTGTAGGGGTCCTGGACGCGCCCGCAGTCGGCGTGGCTGGCGATCACGGGGCTGCCGGCGAGCAGCCCGCGCAGGCGGGCGGCGATCGCGGCCGGGCCCGGCTGGCGGCGCAGGTCGTGCAGGCGGGCGTCGAACGGCACGGTCGAGCCCTTGAACGCCTCGAGCGACAGCGCCACCGCTGTGACCGCGGCGTCGAGCAGCCGGTGGGCGTCGCGCAGCGCGAGCCCGCCGGCGGCCGCCATCAGGTGGGTGCCGTTGATGATGGCGAGCCCCTCCTTGGCGCTGAGCGCGACCGGCGCGAGGCCGGCGCGCGCCAGCGCCTCGCGGCCGGCGAGGACCTCGCCGGCCAGGCTCGCCTCGCCCTCGCCGATCAGCACCAGCCCGAGGTGGGCGAGCGGCGCCAGGTCCCCGGACGAGCCGACCGAGCCCTTGCTGGGGATGACCGGCGTGACGCCGCGCTCGAGCAGCGCCAGCACGAGCTCGACCAGCTCGGCGCGCACGCCCGAGTGGCCCTGGCGCAGCGAGCTCGCGAGCAGCAGCAGCATCCCGCGCACGACCTCCTCCGGCAGGGGCGGGCCGGAGCCGACGGCGTGCGAGCGCAGCAGGTTGACCTGGAGCTGCGCGGCGTCGGACGCGGCGATCCGCACGTTCTCGAGCCGGCCGAAGCCGGTCGTCACCCCGTAGACCGGGGTGCCCGACTCGAGCGCGGCCTCGACGACGGCGCGCCCGGCGGCGATGCGCTCGCGGTCCGCGGCGTCCAGCGGCGGGGCCGCCGCGCCGCGCGCGACCGCCTCGAGCTCCTCCAGCGTGGGCATCCCCGGGAACGTATCGGTCACGCGGCCCGCGCGACCGGGCAGCGCTCGCACACGCGGCGCTCGCACAGCCGGCACAGGCGCTTGGCGCCCGGGACGCCCTCGGTGCGCGCGGCCAGCATCCGCTCGAGCATCGACCCGAGCTGGTCGCGCTCGGCGTGGGTGAGCGGGTCTCCCCGTCCGCGGCACCTGGGCGAGCGACCACTTCGGCGTCACCGCAGACCTGGCGACGCACCTGCCCGACGGGCGGCCGGTCCCCTAGGATCGGCGCGGTGGTGCTCACCGGCCCGACGCTGACGCTGCGCTACGCCACCGCCGAGGACGCGCCGCGGCTGCTGGAGCTGGGCTCGGATCCGCTCGTCACCCAGTGGTTCTCGTGGGGCCCGTACGAGTCGCTCGAGCAGCCCGAGGCCTACATCGCGGGGCTGGCCGCCAAGCGCGAGGCCGGCGAGCTGCTCGACTTCCTGATCGTGCATCGGGAGGCGGGCGCGATCGGCGTCACCGGCCTGTCGGAGCTGGCGGCGCGCGACCGCCGGGCGACGGTGGGCACGTGGTTCGGCCGCGAGTGGTGGGGGAGCGGCGTCAACCGCGAATCGAAGGCGATGATCGCCGCCCTGGGGTTCAGCCACCTGGGCCTCGACCGCCTGACCGCGTGGGCGAACACGCGCAACGGCCGCTCCCAGGTCGCGCTCGAACGGGTCGGATTCCGGCGCGAGGGGGTCATGCGCTCGTGGCACCGGCACGGCGACGTGCGGCACGACGTCGTGGTGTTCGGGATGCTGCGCGAGCAGTGGGAGGTGTCGGAGCTCGCTTCGGTACCGGTGGAGGTTGCCGGCGCGCCGCCGGCTTCGTTCGTGGTCGGCTGAGCCGGCGAACGTCAACTGCGGCATTAAGGGAGGCGGGTCCGAGGGGGTGGCTGGAGAAAGGGTCCTCCTGGGAAACAAATCCGTGCCACCCCCCGGGATCCCGGCCGCGCGGCCGGCTCCCCAACCTTCCGCCCAGCCGAAGTTGACGTTCGCCGGACCTGCCCCGCCGCCGAGCTGCGCCGCGCCTCCCACGAGACCCGCACGGCCCCACTCCGCGCGTGGCCGGCTCTGCTTGATTCCTGGTTGGGGGCCGGGGCGGGGCGGGCGCGCGCCGCGCCCCGGCGCGGAGACTCGCTTGCAGCGGGATGCCAGGCGTTTGTCGGGTCGGGTTCCCGGGCAGCCTCAGGGATCCGAGCAAGGAGAGGCAGCGATGGCCAAGCAGCAGCCCGTCGCCCGTCAGCAGTCACGGTCCAAGCGCGACGAACAGCAAGAGGCCGATCGTGCCACGGGCAAGAACGGCCATGAGGAAGAGGTCGCGAGATACGAGCAGGAACTGGCGGCCTACTTGCAAGAACGCATCAAGCCCGGCCTCAACAGCGGCGCCATCCCGCTCCTGGCCCGGTCCATCGCTAAGGCAGTTGCTCATGGGGAGCGTCCCAACGGCGCATCCCAGGACGCAGAGGACGTGCCCAGCGGCGAGGCGGAGGACGTGCCCAGCGGCGAGGTGGACGACGAGCCCAGCGGCGAGGTCGACGACGAGCCCAGCGGCGAGGTGGACGACGAGCCCAGCGGCGAGGTGGACGACGAGCCCAGCGCCGAGGTGGACGACGAGCCCAGCGGCGAGGTGGACGACGAGCCCAGCGCCGAAAGCGAAGCGCCGCCCGACTTTGAGGCCGACATGCGCGACTTCCAGGCGAAGCTCGGCGACGACTGGATACTGCGCTTCTCCGTCCAGGGCGACGACGGTTGGCTGACCGCGGAGAAGGACGACGGAAGCCAACGACTGGAAGCGCAAACCGCCGCAGTGCTTTCCGAGGCAGCCGAACTGCTCAACGAAGGCGGCGGCCGGTCTTCCTGAACGCGGCGCCGCCCCGCCCGATCCGTCTATGTAGCGCCGGCGCGGCCGCCGGCGCTGGTCGGTTCGCGGAAGTCGTGTTTGCCTGGGCGAGCTGCCGGTAACCCTGGGTTGTGAGGACGCGCCCGGCGTTGCCGCGCGTCCTTTTGTCTGCTGGGAACGACTCGCTCGCCGTATCGCGGAGTTCGGGAGACGGTCCAGCCCACATCACCGCGATCCCCCTGGAGGAACACACATGAGCGCAGTTGGTACCCCCGCGCGAGCCGATGGGCTGCAGCGCAACAACGGCACCGAGCACAACCGTGTGCGTCGTTTGAGCACCGAGACGAAGGCGTCGTTCAAGACGACGGAGTTCTTCGCCTATCTCGCCGTGCTGGCCGGCATCCTGATCTCCGCCGGCGTGGTCGACCAGGCCGACGCCGGCGGCTTCGGCGCCAAGCAGGCGTGGCTGTACGCGACGATCCTGACCGTCGGCTACATGGTCAGCCGCGGCCTGGCCAAGGCCGGCAGCCGCCAGCCCTACGACGAGGACCGCTCGTAACCGGCCTCCGCGCCGCCGGCCCCCGGGTCGGCGGCGCACCGGTCCCGTCTCGCCTCAGCCAAGGAGAGCCAGCTCTTGAGTCCGGCCGGCAAGCCCCCGATCACGGACCGCGTCGCAAAGCTCCGCGGCGAGCAGCCGTGGCCGGCCTACGATGAGCAGAGCCCTGACGCCATCGTCGTCCAGGCTCAATCGGCTCGATGTCAACACCGCTCGGCAGGTCAGGAGCTACGAGCGCGATCACAACGACCGCTCCGACGTGGTCCAAGCCGCTGAGCGGGCTTCGGACGTGGCTAGTTCGCCGCCGCAAGCAGGACATAACCCCGTTCTCCCCGGGGCGCTAACGGGCTCCGGGTCCTACTCAGATCGGACGTCACATGAACACTGACCAACAGAAGGTCGTGCAGTACCTCAACGAGGCGCATGCCAGCGAGCAGGCGCTCGTACGGGTGCTGCAGTCGCAGATCGCGATGACGCCGCGCGGCTCGTATCGCTCCGGGTTGGAAACCCACCTGGATGAGACGCGTGACCACGCCGCTCGAGTTGGTCTCCGCCTGCAGGCACTGGGCGACGGCTCCAACCCGCTAACGGCGGTTGTCGGCCTGGTCGAGACGGTGGTCGGTCAGGCGCTCGCGCTGGGCAAGACACCGTTCGATCTCCTGCGCGGCTCCGGCGGCGAGGAGAAGGTGCTCAAGAACGCCAAGGACGCGTGCGCCAGCGAGGGCCTGGAGATCGCGACCTACACCGCGCTCGAGCGCCTGGCCAGCTCCGTCGGCGATGAGGAGACCGCCAAGCTGGCCGCCTCGATCCTCGCTGACGAGGAGAAGATGCTCCGGCGGGTCCTGCGCGAGATCCCCAAGCTGACCGACGCCGTCGTGCGCGCCGACGTCAAGGGCGAGTCCTCCTACGACGTCACCACCACGGGTGCCGCGGATGCCGCCCGCGAGGCCGGCGAGGCGACCAAGCACGCGGCCCGCAAGACCAGCGCCGCGACCAAGCGCGCCGCACGTCAGGCCCGCAAGGTCCCCGGCGTCGCCCAGGCCGAGGGCGAGATCAAGGGCGCGGTGGCGGCCGAGGGCGATCTGGCGATCGCGCGCTACGACACGCTCACAGCCGACGAGATCACCGGCCGCGTGGCCGAGCTCTCGCAGATCGACCTGGCCAAGGTCGCCGCCTACGAGCGCAAGAACCAGAACCGCACCACGATCCTGAGCCGCATCACGTCCCTGCGCGGCGACGAGCCGTGGCCGGGCTATGACGAGCTCACGGCCGCCGAGGTCCAGGCCGTGCTCTCCGAGGGCGACGACGAGCGCGCCAAGCAGGTCCGCTCCTACGAGCGCAGCCACAAGAACCGCGCCGGGGTCCTCACGGCCGCCGAGCGCGAGCTCACCAACGCCTGACGCGCGCGGCAAGGCACACCCGATCCCCTCCACGACGGCGAGGGCCGGCTTCACGGCCGGCCTTCGCCGTCCGATCCACGTGCACCGGCCCTGGCCAAGGCTCGCCGGGTGATCAGGGCGTGCCGGTCGCGTCGCCGAGCAGCGGCTGCCAATGGTCAGGCGTGAGCCGGGCGCCATCGGTTGTCTCTCATGTTCGAGGACCCGGCGCGGTAACATGGATGCCAGGTTGAAAGGGCATGACGGCAGGGTCCGCGATGCGGGCAGTGCCGCCTGACCTTCGAGACCGCTCCTGTCGAGCGCTCGTGGAGGTCCGTCGTGCCCCAGCATCACCTACCAGTACAGACGCGGTGTGAGGTCATCCTTCGCGCCGACAGCGTGATCTGGCTTGCGCTCTCCGGTGAGCTCGATCTCGCGTTCAGCTCTTCGGCGAGGCTCGCGCTCGAGCGAGCGCAGTCGGAGGCCTCGCTCGTGATCGTCGATCTCGCTCGGGTCGAGTTCATGGATTCGACCGGAGTCCACATGCTGCTCGAGGCCCAAGCGCGGGCGCGCCGCGACGGCACGCGGCTCGTGGTCGCCAGCCCTTCGGCGGTCGTCCGGCGCCTCCTGGACCTGACCGGCACGGTGGATCGGCTGACCGTCGATGACCGACCGCCGGCCACTTTCGCCGGGGCCCGGCAATGAGCGCCCCTACCGCCCTGAGGCCGCGCGGCCTGGAGCGCGACAGGATCGTCGAGCAATACCTGCCGCTGGCCGAGAAGCTGGCGCGGCGCTACCGCCACACGTCCGAGCCGCTCGACGACCTCATCCAAGTCGCCCGGATCGGCCTCGTGAAGGCAGCAGACCGCTTCGACCCGGGCCGTGGACTCGCGTTCTCGACCTTCGCGGTACCCACCATCATCGGCGAGCTGCGGCGCCACTTCCGCGACCACACATGGGCCGTCAAGCCGCCGCGCGACCTCCAGGAGCTCTGCCTGAGCGTGAGGCGGACCCGGGAGTACCTGTACCAGGAGCTCGGCCACGCGCCCACGGCCCGTGACGTGGCCGAGCGGCTCGGCAGGACACCCGAGGACGTCATCGAGGCGTTGGAGGCCGGCGACGCCCATTCGCCCACGTCGCTCGACACTCCGCGTAGCGACGAGGACGCCGAAGGCCGGGCGCTAGTCGACGTCGTCGCCGATCCCGGGCGCGACTTGGCGCGAAGTGAGGACGGCGTAGCGCTGGCGCAGCTCAGTGCCGGGCTCGACGACCGCGAGCGTGAGGTCGTCCGTCTGCGTTTTCAGGAGGACCTCATCCAACGGAAGATCGCCGAGCGCGTCGGCTGCTCGCAGATGCACGTCTCCCGCATCCTGCGCGACGCGCTCGCGCACATGCGGGCGGCAGCCGGTACGGCGGGCGTCGCGTTCGACGGCTAGACGACGCTCGGGTCCGCCGCCGCCGAGGACGAAGGCGACGCTCACTCGCGGGCGCCGAGCGCGGCCGCGCGCGACGGATGGATCGCGAACACGCGGGTGAGCCCGGTCAGCTCGAGCATCTTGATGACGCTCCGGCCGGTGACCACCAGCACGAGGTCGCCGTCCCCGGCCTTCGCGCGCTTCAGCCCGCCTGCCAACACGCCGAGGCCGGCCGAGTCGATGAAGTCGACGCCCTCGAGGTCGACGACCAGCTGCCGTCCGGGATGCTCGTCGATCGCCTCGATCAGCGCGCGGCGCAGCTCGGGAGCGCCGTCGAGGTCGAGCTCGCCGTGCACCGCGACGACCGGTACGTGTTCGCCGTCTCGCCGCTCGATCCGCAGGTCCATGTCAGCCCGTCCTGCGAAACAGCGCCAGGCTTCGCGCGTCGACCGTCGTGGCGGTGGCGGCGTCCACGCCCTCGCCCTCGTTGAAGGCGTCCGCCGTGTCGAGCGTCCGCAGCCAGCGAGCGCCCCACTCCTTCGCGGGCGTCGTGAAGCTCAGCGGCTCGTGATGCGCGTTGAAGAGCACCAGGAACGAATCGTCCACCACGCGTTCGCCGCGCGCGTCGGGGCTCGGGATCGTCTCGCCGTTCAGGAACACCCCGATCGCCTTCCCGAAGCCGGACGACCAGTCTTCGGCCTTCATCTCGGATCCGTCCGGCCGGAACCACGCGATGTCGGGGGCGTCCGCGCCGAGCGACTCACCGTGGAAGAAGTGGCGCCGCCGGAAGACCGGATGCGCGCGTCGGAAGGCGATCAGTCGCTGCGCGAACGCGAGCAGGGCGCCGTCCTCGTGGTCCCAGTCGAACCACGAGATCGCGTTGTCCTGGCAGTAGGCGTTGTTGTTGCCGCCCTGCGTGCGGCCGATCTCGTCGCCGCCGAGCAGCATCGGGATGCCCTGTGAGAGCAAGAGGGTGGCGAGGAAGTTGCGCCGCTGCCGCCCGCGGATCTCGAGCACCTCGGGGTCGTCCGTCGGACCTTCCGCGCCGGAGTTCCAGCTGCGGTTGTGACTTTCGCCGTCGGCCCCGCCCTCGCCGTTGGCCTCGTTGCGCTTGTCGTTGTAGGAGACCAGGTCGTTCAACGTGAAGCCGTCATGGGCGGTCACGAAGTTCACGCTCGCCGAGGGCTGGCGCCCGTCGTCCTCGTAGAGGTCCGAGCTTCCGGTCAGCCGCGAGGCGAACTCGCCCAGCGTCTGCGGCTCGCCGCGCCAGTAGTCGCGCAGCGTGTCGCGGTACTTGCCGTTCCACTCGGACCACAGCGGTGGGAAGTTGCCGACCTGGTAGCCGCCCTCGCCGACGTCCCACGGCTCGGCGATCAGCTTGACCCGCGACACGACCGGGTCCTGTTGGATCAGGTCGAAGAACGCAGAGAGGCGGTCGACCTCGTGGAATTGCCGCGCCAAGGTGGACGCGAGGTCGAAGCGGAAGCCGTCCACGTGCATCTCGCTGACCCAGTAGCGGAGCGAGTCCATGATCAGCTGGAGCACGTGCGGATGCCGCATGTTGAGGCTGTTGCCGGTGCCAGTGGTGTCGTAGTAGAAACGCTTGGCGCCGTCCACGAGCCGGTAGTACGCTGCGTTGTCGATCCCCTTGAACGAGAGGACCGGACCAAGATGGTTGCCCTCCGCGGTGTGGTTGTAGACGACGTCGAGGATGACCTCGATGCCGGCCGCGTGCAGGGCTTTGACCATCCACTTGAACTCCTGAACCTGCTGGCCCTCCTGCCCCGACGACGAGTACTCGTTGTGCGGCGCGAGGTATCCGATCGAGTTGTAGCCCCAGTAGTTGCGCAGGCCGCGATCGACGAGGTGCGAGTCGTGGATGAACTGGTGCACCGGCAGCAGCTCGACCGCGGTGACGCCCAACGCGAGCAGGTAGTCGATGGCGGCTGGATGCGCGAGCCCCGCGTACGTTCCGCGCAGCGGCTCGGGGATGTCCGGATGGCTGCGCGTGAAGCCCTTGACGTGGATCTCGTAGATCACGCTGTCGTCGAGCGGGACTCCCGGCGCCCTGTCGTTCGCCCAGTCGAAGTACGGGCTGGCGACCACAGACTTGGGCATGAACGGCGCGCTGTCGGTGTCGTTGAACGAGCTCTCGGGGTCTTTGAAGCGATAGGGGAAGAGCGCCTCGTCCCAGCGCACCGAGCCGTCGATCGCCACGGCGTACGGGTCGAGCAGCAGCTTCGACGGATTGGAACGCACGCCGCGGCCGGGATCGTTCGGGCCGTGGATGCGGTAGCCGTACCGCTGCCCGGGCCCGACGTTGCGCGCATAGCCGTGCCACACCCACGCCGCCATCTCGGTCAGCGGCGTGCGCGTCTCCGTGCCGTCGGCGTCGAACAGGCACAGCTCGACGAGCTCCGCTGCCTCCGAGAAGATCGCGAAGTTGGTCCCGACCCCGTCGTAGGTCGCGCCGAGCGGAAACGGAGATCCCGGCCAGAGCTTCAGGCCGGCTCCCCGCGTACGGCCCGGCTTCGGCCGGGGCTTGCCACCCGGGAACGCGAGACGGAGGATCGTCCGCTGCACGGTGCCGAGTTGCTTGAAGAGCGACCGGTGTTGTACGGCAGCTCGTACTTTTCGCAGATGGCCCTGACGCGCGGCGCGATCTCCCCGTAGCGCGTGCTCGGCATGTCGGGGTAGAGGTGGTGCTCGACCTGGTAGCCGAGGTTGCCGCTGACGACGTGGAAGAGCGGGCTCCCGTCGATGTTCGCGGCGCCGAGCAACTGCCGGACGTAGAAGCCGCCGCGCGTCTCGTCCTCGACCTCCTCCTCGCTGAAGGTGTACGTCTGTCCGGGAAGTGGCCGCAGAAGATGATCATGTAGGCCCACACGTTGCGAAGTACGTTGGCGGAGAAATCCGCCGCCAGTGTCGTCCGGAAGGCGTGTCGGCCGGCTTGCAGAGCGGCGTCCCGCCCCCGCCCGCGCACGGCGGCGCCGGCCGCCGCCGCGGCGGCGCTGAGCAGCCGGAACGCGATGTAGTCCTTGACGATCTGGCTCCGCGCCTTGGACGCCATCCCCTTGAGCTCGCGCTTGAGCTGCTTCATCGGCTTGGAGCGGGTCCGCAGCGCCTCCATGTCGAGGTCGTGGACCGCGACGCCCCATTCGAAGAACGCCGCGAGCACGAGGTTGTAGAACGGCTGCAGCAGGTAGATCGGGTACCACTTCTGGTACGGATCGATCTGCATGACCTCGTAGCCGAGGTCCTTGTCCTTGCCGCGGATGTTGGTGTACGTGTGGTGCACATAGTTGTGCGAGTGCTTCCACGCCGCCGGCGTCGATGCAGAGTCCCAGTCCCAGGTCGACGAGTTGATCTGGGGGTCGTTCATCCAGTCCCACTGGCCGTGCATCACGTTGTGGCCGATCTCCATGTTCTCGAGCACCTTGGCCAGCGAGAGCGTGGCGGTGCCCGACGGCCCAGGCGGGCTTCGCGCGTGAGAACAGCAGCACGAGCCGGCCGATCGACCACGAGCCGGCGGTGCATCTCGATCATGCTCACGATGTAGCGGCGATCGCGATCGCCGAGCTCGGCGAAGACCTCGTCGTGGATCGCCGTCGAACTCTTCGCCGATCTCGTCGATCTGCTCGGCGGTGAGGTGGGCGATGGGGCTCTCGGTCGTGCTCGTCTTCGGGCGATCTCCACTGCGCCCTCGGGCGCGTTGACGCAGGTACGGACCATCTCGCCCTCCGAGCCGTGCACGTCGCCGCTCCGGAGGTCGCGGATGCGGCCGGAGCAGAGCCGGCCGACGCACGTGTGGCAGATACCCATCCGGCAGCCGAACGGGAGTGACGCACCCGCCTGCTCGCCGGCGACGAGGATCGGCGTGTCGCCGTCCGACTCCGCCTCGATGTCGCTGTGCAGGAAGCGGATGGGGCCGCCGGCGCCGTGCTCGCCTTCGCCTGCACCGACGATGGGCTGGAAGCGCTCCATGTGGAGCCGTGTGGGGACGCCGCCCGCCTGCTCCCAGTGCTCGGTGAGCGCATCGAGCAGTCCGGCGGGGCCGCAGACGAAGGCCTCGCGCTCGCGCCAGTCGGGGCACAGCGCATCGAGGTCGGAGGGTGCGAGTCGGCCGTGGTCGCGCGTGAGGCGCCGCTCGAGCCGGTAGCCGTCGCTGGACTCGTCGAGCCGCCGCAGCTGGCTGCCGAAGATCATGTCGTGGTCGTGCTGGCCGAGTGCAGGTGGACCACGTCGCCAGGCCATCGACGCGCTCGAGGCTCCGCAGCATGCTCATGATCGGCCTGATCCCGCTTCCGGCGCTCGACGAACAGCAGCCGCTCGGGCACCTCGTCCGGCAGCACGAAGGTCCCCTCCACGCCGCCGAGTCGCACGATGGTCCCCGGCGTGGCCTCGCGGACGACGTACGGCGTGACCACGCCGCTGGCCAGCAACTTGGGCGTGATGCTGATGAGCCCGTCAGGCCGCCCTGGATCCGACGTGAGCGAGTACGCCCGCCAGTGATGCTTGCCGTCGACCTGGAAGCCGACGCGGAGGTACTGCCCCGGCCGGTGGCCCTCCCACTCCCAGCCCGGCTTGATCAGGACGGTGACGGCATCCGCCGTCTCGCGCTCGATCCGCTCGATCCGGCCCCGTAGCTCCTGAGTCGACCACAGCGGGTTGATGAGCTCGAGGTAGTCGTCGGGCAACAGCGGCGTGAAGAACGCCCGCACCGCCCGCAGCGCGACGCGCCGCCAGGCAGGGACCTTCGGTCGGGCGCCGCTTTCGGCCATTCGTTTCGCCTACCCACACGCGAAGAGGCGCACTCTGACGTCCCCGGAAGTTCACCGCGGTGAAGTCGGTCGTCACCATACGTCCCCGCGGTGGGCCGCCTGGCAGCCGCTGCGCGATCTGCGACTGCTTGAGCCGAACACCCCTACGTCCCAACGATGATTCGCCGACCGTATGTCTGACGCTCCGCCCGTCGGGCTCTTGAGACCTTCCGTGGCCGCTCGGCGGCGCCGGTTGCGAGCGCAGCTGTGGCCGATCCTGGAGACGGCCGGCGCCGCCGTGATCGCCTGGTATCTGGCCCGGCTCTTGCTGTCTGACCAGGAGACCGGCTTTGCCCCGATCGCCGCCGTGATCTGTCTTGGCGCGACTCTGGGCCAGCAGCGCGAGCGCGCGCTGGAACTGATGGGCGGCGTGGTGATCGGGGTGCTGATCGCGGACCTGCTCGTGCGGTTGCTCGGGACGGGCCCGCCGCAGGTTGGGCTGATGGTCGTGCTGGCCATGTCGGCGGCGGTGCTCGTCGGCGGTGGACCGCTGCTGATGACCGAGGCGGGCGTATCGGCGATCATCATCGGCTCGGCGACGCCGGCGACCGTCGGGCTGTTCCCGACGCGCCCGATCGAGGCGCTGATCGGCGGCGCCGTCGCCTTCGGTTTGCACTCGCTCGTGTTCCCGCCAAACCCGCTGATCCACGTCAGCCGCGCCGCTCACGCCGTCTTCGGCGGCCTAGGACACACCCTGGAGGAGCTCGCCGCAGCACTCGAAACGGGGGACGCGGGGCGGGCCCAGCGGGCGCTCGACGCGGCGCGCGACCTCGACGCCAACATGCGGGCGCTCGGCGAGGCGCTCAGCCTTGGGCGTGAGACGGCGCGCTCGGCGCCCCTGCGCTGGGCCGATCGCGCTGCGCTTGACCGTCAAGACGAGATCGGTCGGCACCTGGACTTCGCGGTCCGTAATACGCGCGTGCTCGCGCGCGACACGGTGCGCTATGTGCGCACGAACGGCTCCCCGGTGCCCGACGTCGCCGGCGCGGTCGCCGGCCTCGGGAAGGCCGTGTGGGCGCTCGCCGACGCCTTCGATGACCCGGAGGCGCGCGAGCAGCCGCATCATCTGGCGCTACTGGCCGCGCGGCGAGCGAGCGAAGCGATGGCCCGCCACGCCGACCTGGCGCTAACCGCGATCGCCGGCCAGGTCCGCTCCACCGCCGCCGACCTCATCCGCGCCGCGCAAGCCGGCACGCCCCACGAGGACGATTTCGGCGAGGCCGCCACCGACGAAATGCTCGCTGCTCCGACCGACACGCCGGCCGGCGGTCACGCGCCCACGCCGCCAGGCAGCTCCATCTAACCGGTTCACGTCGTGGCCGAAGTAGGCCACCCACGCGCAGCCTAATCTACGGTGGGATGGACGTCTTGACGCGGAACAACGTTCGGCTCTCGGGCCGCGCCGGCGGACGGCCGATGATGTTCGCCCACGGCTTCGGCTGCGATCAGAACATGTGGCGGTTCGTTACGCCTGCGTTCGAGGACGAGTACCGGATCGTCGTCTTCGACCACGTGGGAGCCGGCGGATCGGACATCTCGGCCTACGATCGGAACCGGTACGGCTCATTGCGCGGCTACGCGGACGACGTACTCGAGCTCTGCCGCGAGCTTGATCTTCGCGACGTCGTCTACGTAGGGCACTCGGTGAGCTCGATGATCGGCGTACTCGCGGCTATCGATGAGCCGGACCGCTTCCACCGGCTGGTGCTCGTGGGCCCGTCTCCACGATATGTCGACGACGACGGCTATGTGGGCGGGTTCGGCCGCGAGGACATCGACGAGCTGCTCGACTCGCTCGACAGCAACTATCTCGGTTGGTCGAGCGCGATGGCGCCGGTGATCATGGGCAATCCGGATCGGCCGGACCTGGGCGAGGAGCTGACAAACAGCTTTTGCCGGACGGACCCTGAGATAGCCGCGCAATTCGCGCGCGTGACGTTCCTCTCCGACAACCGCGCCGACCTCGCGTCGGTGACGACGCGCTCGCTGATCCTCCAGTGTTCCGAGGATGCGATCGCGCCGTTGGCGGTGGGTGAGTACGTGCACCGGCAACTGGCCGACAGCGAGTTCGCGCTCTTGGACGCGACGGGGCATTGCCCGAACCTGAGCGCGCCGGCTGAGACGATCGCGGCCATCAAGGCCTTCCTCTAGGGGCCACATGGCGGACGAGCACCTGCCGGAGGAAAGCGCGGAAGACCTTTACGAGCACGCGCCGTTCGGATACCTCTCGACCCTGGCCGATGGGCGCATCATCAAAGTCAACGCGACATTCCTGACCTGGACGGGACATCGCGCGGAGGATCTCGTCGGCCGCAAGCGCTTCCAGGACCTGCTCACTGCGGGGGGCAGGATGTACCACGAGACCCATTTCGCGCCGCTGCTGCGGATGCAGGGAACGGTCCGTGAGATCGCTCTGGAGGTGGTCTGCGCAGATGGCCGGCGGCTGCCGGTTCTGGTCAACTCGGTGCTCAGGACGGACGCAGCCGGGAGCCCGCTGACCGTCCGCACGACGGTGCTCGACGCCAGGAACCGCAAGGAGTACGAGCGCGAGTTGCTGCGAGCACGCGACCGGGAGCGGAACGCGCGCGAGCGCATCGAGCGCCTCCAGCGGTTGACGGCAGCGCTCGCCTCGGCGCTTGATGCCGAGCAGATCGGGGCGAGCGTTGTCCGCGAGCTCACAGACGGCGCGGGTGCCGATCGCGCCGTGTTCGCCGTCGTCGGCGAAGAGCTGGAGGTCGTCTCCTCGCACGGCTTCGAACCGGACGGTGTCGATGCGTGGCGCTCACACGCGAGCGAGGCGGGGAGTCCCGCCAGCACCGCTCTGGCATCCGGGGAACCGCTGTTCGCAGCGGAACCGCCGGGCGCGCTCGCGGTCATCCCGCTCGTTCTGGATTCCCGGCCGATCGGCATCCTCTGGCTCGGGTTCCCCGAGCCGCGGCCGTTCCCGCCGGAGGATGAGAGTTTCCTCGTGGCGTGCGCGTGTCAGTGCGCGCTGGCCGTCGAGCGCGCCCGTCTGCACGACCAGACCGCGGAGGCAGCACGGCGATCGGCGTTTCTCGCCCGCACGAGCCGCGCGCTCGACGAGGTTCAGGACTTCGCGCGGCGCGCGCAGCGCCTCGTCGATCTCATAGTTGGGGTCTATGCCGATCTCGCGTGGATCGAGACGATCGAGGACCGGCAGCGGACGCTCATCGCGGACGCGCGGCGCGACGGTCTGTCACACCGGCGGCCCGCGAGCGGAGAGCCCGAGGCCGCAGCGCGGCGCGCGATCGCGAGCGGCGAGCCGCAGCTGGTATCCGCGACCGGAGGCGCCTCACGCTCGTGCGTCGCCGTCCCGCTAGGGGCCCGCGGAGGAGTGCTCGGCGGGCTGGTCGTCATGCGATTCGATCCTCGCTCGCACTTCGGGGCGAGCGACCTGCCGTTCCTGAGCGAACTGGCTAATCGGACCGCGCTCGCCCTCGAGAACGCACGGCTCTACGAGCACGAGCGCGAGGTCGCCCACGTGTTGCAGCAGACCATGCTCGCCGGGGATCCTCCTGTCGATCCTCGCTTCCAGGTCGTCACGCACTACCGACCCGCGTTCGTGACGCTCGAGGTGGGTGGCGACTGGTACGACACCTTCGCCGTCGGCGAAGGGCGGATCGGCATCGCCGTCGGCGACGTCGTCGGCCGTGGTATCCAGGCGGCCAGTGCGATGGGACAGCTGCGAAGCGCGATCCGGGCGCTGGCGGGTGCCGATCTCCGGCCGGCGCGGCTGATCGAGCGGCTCGATGTGTTCGTCGAGCAGATCGAGACGGCTCGGTGGGCAACCCTTGCCTATGCCGAGGTCGACCTCAACAGCGGCCAGGTCCGCTTCGCATGTGCGGGCCATCCCCCGCCCCTGCTGGTCGAACCGGGCAGCGATCCGCGCTTCTTGTGGGACGGCCGCTCGACGCCGCTCGGCATGCCCGTCGATGCCCGGGCCGAAGGAGAGATCTCAATGCGGCCGGGATCGCGACTACTGCTGTATACCGACGGGCTCTTCGAGCGTCGCGACCGATCGCTCGACGAAGGCCTCGACCGGCTCGCCGCGGAGTTCTCGCGGCACAGAGCGAGGCCACTGCCGACGCTGGTGAGCGAGCTGACCGACGCGATGCTCGTCGACGAGGAGGGCAGGGACGACGTCTGCCTACTGTGCCTCGCGTTCGCCGCTCCGTCCGCGAGCGAAGGCGGCGCCGGCGCACGCATCCGGGACCTCGCGACGTCGCGCCTTTAGTTGAGCCGACAACGCGGGGTCCGCACAGACGTCCGACGCCACGGTGCCGACAAGCGTCGGCACCGCGGCGAGGACGTGCGTCATCCGATCAGCGCGATCCCTGCGGATCGTCGACGTCGATCTGCTCCTTGCGGAGCGTGTCGGACACCTCGCGCTCCTCCGTGTGCACGTCCGTGTCCAGACGCACCCGCTCCTTCGGCACTGCGCGCTTCTCGGTGACGACCTCTTCCTCGTGGAGGACGACCTCGTGCTCCTCCTCGGAGATCGCGGGGCCGTCCGTGGCGTCACCGACGTTGGCGTCGGTGATCGGCTCGCGCTCGACGCGCACTTCCTCGCGACGGACGGGCACGGTGCGGGTGACCTGCTCCTCCACGACGTACTTCTTGAGGCGCACGCGCCCGGCCTCGCGCTCGGCCGTGCCGACGCGCAGCTCCTCCTCGGAGCGCGTCATCGCGTCGTCGGTCGTCGGGCCGCTGGTGTCGTATCCGACGGGGTCCCGGTCGCGCTGCGTGCCGGAGCCGGAGCCGTTGCCGTAGTCCAGCCCGTAGTGGCGATAGAGCTCCTGCTCCTCGCGCTCGGAGAGGCTGCCGTCAGGGTCGACCTTCGGGGCGTCGCTGACCGTCGTCTTGTCGAAGGGCACGGTCAAGCTGTCGCCCTCCCGGTCGGCGCTGCTGATCGGCACGAACGACTGCTTGGTGCCGAACAGGCCGGTGGTGATGAGCGCCCACTCGGGCTGGGCGGTGTCGGTGTCGAGGTAGATCTCCTCGACCGTGCCGAGCTTGTCGCCGTCCTGGCTGATGAGGTCCTGGCCGCGGAGGGCGAGGACGTCCTGCGTCTGTTGGGTCATGTGGTGCTCCTGTTGTTGGGTGAGAGGCCTACGCGGTGTGGTGAGCGCCTAACGAAGCCGGCGCAACGCCGCCGCCGCCTCGTCGGTCGACGCCTCCGGCGGGCCGTTGCCGGGCTCGACCATGACGCGCTCGGCGTCCCGCCGGCCGCGCTCCTTGCCGATCTCGAGGTCGCGCTTGACCTGGCCGCGCTGCTCCTGGCCCTTCTCGTATGCGTCGGAGAGCATGCGGTCGGCGAGCTCGCGGCCACCGAGGCCGAAGGCGAGTGCCATGGCCAGTGCCGCGGAGCCGAGAAGCGCGGCGTAGGTGATCGTGACGATCTCCTCCGCGATCTGGAGCTGGTTGAGGATCATGAACGTGGCGATCGCCATGACCAGAACCGGCGCGACCGAGCCGACGATCTTGCCGGTCGGCGTGTCGCCCATGGTGCGGGCGACGAGCCCGGCGATGGCGGTGGCGATCGCAGCCGCGGCCACGAAGATCAGGACGGCGGCGATGATGTTCGGCAGATACGCGCCGATCGCGGCGACGAAGTTGTCGAGCGCGTCGATGCCCAGCTGGGAGACGGCAATCGTCAGCGCGCCGAGGAAGATGAACCAGAAGGCCAGCGATCCGACCAGGCGCGACGGACTCGTGTCCGGCGCGATCCGGTCTACGTATTGACCGGTGGTTCCGCTGTGCAGGGCCTTGTCGAGGCCGAGCTTCTGCAGCAGCTTGGTGACCGCTGTCTTGATGACCTTGGCGACGATCCAGCCGATCGCCAGGACGATGATGAAACCGATCAGCTTGGGCAGGAACCCGAACAACGAGTCGAGTGCCGTCTGGACGGAATCGCCCACGTTGACGGCAGCGAGCAGGGAGAACATGAAGACGCTCCTTCCGAGCGTGCGAACTGTGTGCAGGTCGTGGCGTCCGCAGCGCGGGATGCACGCAGGGGGCCCGGTCGAGGGTGGTCCGGCGTTCGCCAGTCACCTAGAGGGGCGGCAGCGCACGACTTGGAGAGGCAGCGGCCAGTCGGGTCAACCGAGCGGCCGTATCTTCGTTCTGCCCATCGCGGGTCGCGCCCAAACGACCGGCCGTCCGTGGCACGTGTCCGCTACTCCGGGACGTTCGCTAGCTGCGTCGCGCCTCCCACGAGAACCCACGCACCGCGAGCACCACGCCGACCGCCGCCCACAGACAAAGCGCCCCCAGCGCCACCATGTGGTCGGCCAGCCCCTCGCCGTTCACCATCGCCCCGGACAGCCCGTCGATCAGGTGCTTGAGCGGCATCGCCTCGGCGAGGTCGCGCAGCACGGCCGGCGCGTCCTCGTCGTCGTAGAAGACGCCGGCCAGCATGATCATCGGCAGGAACACGGCGTTCACGTACGCCGGCGCCGACTCCGAGTTCGGGATCGCGTGCGACAGCGCGACGCCGAGCGACGCGAAGCAGACCACGCCCGCGGCCAGGAACACGAGCAGCGAGAACCAGTCGCCCGGCCACGGGATGCCGAAGAACGCGCGGCCGGCGACGATCACCACGGCCACCTGCAGGACCGTGTTCATGACTGCGTTGGCGGCGATCCCCGCCAGGTACGCCGACGACGGCAGCGGCGTGCCCCGCAACCGCTTCAGGATCCCGCGCTCGCGCAGGAACACCAGGTTGTAGGCGAGCGCGACGAACGTCGCCGCCATCACGCTCATCCCGGCGATCCCCGGCACCACGATGTCGAGCTGCTCCTGCTCGCCGGAGAAGACCGCGCCGAACATCGCCAGCAGCAGCAGTGGCAGCAGGAAACCGAAGAACGCGGCGGTCGGGTTGCGCCAGAACATCCGCCGCTCGAGCCGGAACTGGCGCCAGGCCGCGCCCGCCCACGAACGCCGCGAGGGCTCGCGGGCCGCAGAGCGGACGCCGTCGAGCGCGTGACCGCTCATTCCGTCAGCTCCAGATAGACGTCCTCGAGCGACGGCCGCGTCACGCGCAGGTCTTGCAGCCGCTCGCCGCGGGCGAGCGCCGCCGCCGTCAGCTCGTGCAGGAGCACGGTCGGGTCGTCGGTCACGTGCTCGCCGCCGCGGTAGCTGACCCGGTAGCGCGGGGCGCCGGCCACGAGCTCGCCCGGCGGGCCCTCGGCGAGGATCGAGCCGTCCTTGATGATCGCCACCCGGTCGGCGAGCGCCTGCGCCTCGTCGAGGTAGTGGGTGGTCAGCAGCACGGTCTTGCCGAGCTCCCGCAGCGACCGCACCGTGTCCCACGCCGCCCGCCGCGCCGCCGGGTCGAAGCCGACGGTGGGCTCGTCGAGGAACACGAGCTCGGGATCGCCGACGAGCGCCAGGGCGAGGTCGAGCCGCCGCTGCTGGCCGCCCGACAGCGTGCGCGCGCGGCGATCGGCGGCTTCGGACAGTCCCGCCAGCGCGACCACCTCGTCGACGTCGCGCGGCGCCGGGTACAGCGATGCCCAGTGCGCGAGGGTCTCGCGCACGGTCAGGTGCGGGTAGGTGCCGCAGCTCTGGAGCACGATCCCCACGCGCTCGCGCAGCTCGTGCGGCCGCGCGCCCGGGTCGTGTCCGAGCACCGACACGTTGCCGGCGCTGCGGGTGCGGTGGCCCTCGAGGATCTCGACGGTCGTGGTCTTGCCGGCGCCGTTGGGCCCCAGCAGCCCGAACACCTCGCCGCGGTGCACGCGGAAGTCGATCCCACGCACCGCTTCACGGCCGTCGTAGGTCTTGCGCAGGCCCGCGACCTCGATGGCGTCGGCCGTCGTCACGCGGCCATCATGGCATCCTCCCTCCGGGCCAGATGCTCTGTGCGTGCGTCGATATCGGCACGAACACGACCCGCGTGCTCGTCGCCGAGGTGGCCGGCGGGCGCTTCACCGAGGTGCTCCAGCGCCGCGCCTTCACGCGCATCGGCACGGCGCCGGTGATCGCGCCCGAGAAGATCGCCGAGGTCGCGCGGGTGGTGGCCGAGCAGGTCGAGCTGGCCCGGACGGCCGGCGCCGACCACGTGCGCGTCGTCGCCACCGCCGCGATCCGCGCCGCCGTCAACCGCGACGAGTTCGTGGCCGGCATGACCGTCGACGTCGAGATCCTCGACGGCGCCGAGGAGGCGCGCCTGGCCTTCCTCGGCGCCACCCGCACGCTGGGGCGCGAGCTGCCGGGCGTGGTCGGCGTGGTCGACGTCGGCGGCGGCTCTACCGAGATCGCGGTCGGGACCGTCGCCGGGGGCGTGAGCTGGTCGTCGTCGTTCATGGTCGGGTCGGGCGCGCTGGCCGACCACTACCTGCGCTCCGACCCGCCCACCTCCGACGAGCTGCGCGCGGTGCGCGCGCACGCGTGCGAGGTGCTCGAGACGCGCAACGTGCCGTCCACGGACTGCGCGGTGGCGGTCGGCGGCAGCGCGGCATCGCTGCGGCGAGTGGTGGGCGACGTGCTCGCTCCGGACGCGGTGGAGAAGGCGATCCGAGCCCTCTCGGGCGCGCCCGCCGCCGAGGTGGCCGCGCGGCTGTCGCTCAACGCCGAGCGCGTTCGCCTGATGCCGGCCGGGATCCTGATCCTCGACGCCGCGGCCCACCGGCTGGGACAGCCGTTGCAGATCGGCCGTGGCGGCCTGCGCGAGGGTTTGCTGCTGGACATGGGTCGTAGCCTCTAGCGCCGTGGCGAAGGCCGCCGACATCGAGGTCAACCCGTTCGAGCCGTACGCGATCGCGGCCGCGCGGGTCGTCCGCGTGCGCGCCGACGAGCTGTTCGGGCACTCCGAGGGGGTGCTCGACACCTCCGACATCGAGCGCGTGCACGACATGCGGGTGGCCTCGCGACGGCTGCGCGCGGTGCTGGAGATCTTCGAGCCGTGCTTCCCGCAGGGCGACTTCAAGACCGTGCTGCGTGACGTCAAGGCGCTGGCCGACGCGCTCGGCGAGCGCCGCGACCCGGACGTGCACATCGAGGACATGGAGGAGTTCGAGAAGCACGTGCAGGTGGCGGTCCGGCCGGGCATCGAGGCGCTCGTCGCGAGGCTGCGCGCGCGGCAGGCGCGCGGCAACGACACCCTGGCCGCCGCGCTCGAGCACCTCCGCGAGTGCGACCTGCACGCGCGCCTGCACTCGCTCGCCGACGGCGCCGAGGAGCTGATCGCGTGAAGGCGAAGCGGGTCAAGGGCCTCGACCCGGAGGCGCCGCTCGCCGACAACGCGGAGCGGATCGTGCGCGTGCGGCTCGACGAGCTGACCTCGTTCATGCCCAAGGCCACCGACCCCGACGAGGTGGTCGCGCTGCACGACATGCGGATCGCGGCCAAGCGGCTGCGGTACATCCTCGAGGTCACCGGCGACGTCTTCGGTCCGTACGCGGCCAACGCCGTGAAGATGGTCAAGGACCTCCAGGACCTGCTCGGGGACATCCACGACTGCGACGTCCAGCTGCCGGAGGTGGCGGCGTTCCTCGAGGAGTTGGTGGCCGAGGACGTGGCGTCCGCCGGCGCATCGCCGAGGGACCTCGCCAGGGCGCCGAACCGCCGCACGTACGCAGGGCTGGTCGCGCTCCAGGTCCATCTGCGCGCCCGCCGGCGCGCGCTGTTCGAGCAGTTCCTGGAGCTGTGGCGCGACTACGAACGTAAAGGTTTTGCGGCGCGGCTCGCCTTCGCCTTGTCTGAACGGTCACAATCCCTGGTGTCGTGACCGATACCAGCACCGAGCGGGTCGAGGTAGATCTCTCCTCGTCCCAGCTGTACTTCAACCGCGAGCTCTCGTGGCTCGACTTCAACGCGCGAGTGCTCGAGCTGGCCGAGGACCACAACGTCCCCCTGCTGGAGCGCGTGAAGTTCTGCGCGATCGTGTCGTCGAACCTCGACGAGTTCTTCATGGTGCGGGTCGCCGGCCTGCACGACCAGATCGAGGCCGGCATCGAGACCCCGCTGCAGGACGGCCGCACCCCGAGCGCGACCCTCGACGAGATCCGGCGCGTCGTGCGCGCACACAGCGAGCGCCAGAGCCGCTGCCTCGAGCTCGACCTGCGTCCCGCGCTCGCCGACCAGGGCATCCGGATCGTCGGCGTCGACGACGTCGGCGAGGAGGAGCGCCGCGCGCTCGACGAGCGCTTCCGCCGCCAGATCTTCCCGGTGCTGACGCCGCTCGCCGTCGGGCTCGGCCGCCCCTTCCCGTACATCTCCAACCTGTCGCTGTCGCTCGGCGTGCTGGTGCGCGACCCGGTCACCGGCGTCGAGACCTTCGCGCGCGTGAAGGTGCCGAAGGAGATGCTCCCGCGCTTCGTCCCGACCGGCGACGGATACACGTTCGTCCCGCTCGAGGACCTGATCGCCAAGCACCTGGACTCGCTGTTCCCGGGCATGGAGATCATCGACTACGACGTCTTCCGCGTCACCCGCGACGCCGACTTCACGGTCTCCGACGAGGCCGACGACCTGCTCCAGGCGGTCGAGGACGAGCTGCGCCGTCGCCGTTTCGGAGACGTCGTGCGGGTCGAGGTCGGATCCGGCATGAGCCCTGTGATCCGGGAGCAGATCGCCGGCTCGCTCGAGGTCGAGCCCGAGGACGTGTTCGACGTGCCCGGCCTGCTCGACCTCGAGGACCTGTGGGACATCGTCGCCGTGCCCGGCTACGCCGAGCTGCGCGACCCGCCGTTCACGCCGGTGACGCAGCCGCGGCTGCACGCCGACGACTCCGAGAAGCCCGACGTGATGGCCGCGATGCGCCGCGGCGACATCCTGCTCCACCACCCGTACGACTCGTTCTCGAGCTCGGTCGAGCGGTTCGTCGAGCAGGCCGTCAACGACCCGGACGTGCTCGCGATCAAGCAGACCGTTTACCGCACCAGCGACGACTCGCCGCTCGTGCCGGCCCTGATCCGCGCCTCCGAGCGCGGCAAGCAGGCAGTGTGCGTGGTGGAGGTCAAGGCGCGCTTCGACGAGCGCGCGAACGTGCAGTGGTCGCGCGCGCTGGAGGAGGCGGGCGTGCACGTCGTCTACGGGCTGCCGTCTTTGAAGACCCACGCCAAGTGCATCCTCGTCGTCCGCCGCGAGGGCGACGGCGTGCGCCACTACGTGCACGCCGGCACCGGCAACTACCACCCGAAGACGGCACGCCTGTACACCGACTTCGGGCTGCTCACCTGCGACGAGGCGATCGGGGCCGACGTCGCCGACATGTTCAACTTCCTCACCGGCTTCGCGCGCCCGCGCGGCTACCGCCGCCTGGTGGTGGCGCCCAACCACATGCGCGCCGGGATCCTCGAGGAGATCGAGCGCACGATCGCCACGCAGCGCGAGGGCGGCAAGGCCCGCATCCGGATGAAGATGAACGCGCTCGTCGACCGCGCGTGCATCCAGGCGCTGTACCGCGCCTCGCAGGAGGGCGTGCCGGTGGAGATCAACGTCCGCGGGATCAGCTGCCTGCGGCCCGGGGTCCCCGGCGTGTCCGAGAACATCCGTACGGTCTCGATCGTCGGGCGGTTCCTCGAGCACTCGCGCATCTACGCGTTCGAGCGCGAGGGCGAGTGCCGGGTCTACATCGGCTCGGCCGACCTGATGCCGCGCAACCTCGACACCCGCGTCGAGTCGCTGACGCCGGTGCAGGACGACGCGCTGCGCGCGGACCTGCTCGACACGCTCGACCGCTGCTTCGCGGACAACACCAACGCCTGGGAGCTGGGCGAGGACGGCGGCTGGACGCGCCGGGCGCCGAACGGCGAGCCACGCTCGGTCCAGAGCGAGCTGATGGCGGGCCACGCCGCCCGCGCCGTCGAGGCCGCAACCGCGTAGTCGCCGCCCGCGCGGCAACCGGCGGTAGCCGCGTCGGAAAGCCGCAACGGCCCAGCACGCCGCGGTCGCGGCTACCGTGGAGGGTTCGCATGCGCGTCGCCGACCCGGTCCACAACGTCGAGCTGCGGCTGAACCGTCACGCGCAGGAGTCGGTGGTCTTCGCGTTCCCGTACCGGGCAGACATCGTCGACGCGGTGCGCTCGATTCCCGGCCGCCGCTTCGACTGGGAGGCGAAGGAGTGGTGGGCGCCGCGGGCCGACGCCACGGCGCCCTACGTGAAGGGCGTGCTCGAGCGCTTCCCGGCGCTGTCGGTGGCGCCCGACGTCGAGGCGTGGCTGGCGCGCGCGGTGACGGGCTGGGTGGGACGCGTGTCGGCCGGCAAGCTCGCGGGCGAGGGCCGGTTCGTGCTCGAGGTGATCTCCGGCGAGCTCCCTGAGGCGCTCGCGGCGGTGGCCGAGAAGGCCGGGGGCCGCTCGTGGCTGCCGTTCACCCAGGAGGTGGCGGAGGAGCTGCTCGAGATGCCGGGCGCGCGGCTCGACCCGCGGGCGCTGCGCTGCGCCTCGCGGCTGCAGGTCGGGCAGGCCCCGGCGCCGGCCACGTTGGCGCTGGTGGAGAGCGTCGGCGAGCCGCGCTTCTCGCTCGACGTCAACTGGGACCCCGAGACGATCCCCGCCTTCCTCGCGCTGCCGGCCTGCGAGGCGCACGGGCGCTCGCTGCCGGTCGACCCGTACCTGCTCGAGCCGCTCGAGCACTACCTGCGGACGTTCGGGGTCGAGGCCGCGCCGAACGCGCGCGAGGTGCTGGAGCGGCTGCGGCGCGAGCACGACGAGGCGATCGACGGCGTGCGCCGGTCGCGGTCGCACTCGGCGCCGGAGCTCGAGATCGAGTCGCGGCTGGGCGGCGAGCTGCGGCCGTTCCAGCGCGCCGGGGTGGCGTACGCGCTCGATGCGCGGCGGGCGTTCCTGGCCGACGAGCAGGGGTTGGGGAAGACCGTGCAGGCGCTCGCCGCCTTGGAGGCCGACGACGCGTTTCCGGCGGTGGTCGTGTGCCCGGCGTCGCTGAAGCTCAACTGGCGGCGCGAGATCGAGCACTGGCTGCCGCACCGGTCGGTGACCGTGGTGTCGGGGACCGGCGGGGTGGCGGAGGCGGCCGAGCTCACGGTCATCAACTACGAGATCGTCTACGCCCACCGCGTGCGGCTCGGGCTGCGGCGGCCGCGGGCGCTGGTGCTCGACGAGTCGCATTACGTCAAGAACCCGCGCGCGAAGCGGACGCAGGCGGTGCGCAGGCTGGCCGAGTCGCTGGACGACGACGCGCTGCGGCTGGCGCTGACCGGCACGCCGGTGATGAACCACGCCGAGGAGCTGATCCCGCAGTTGCGCGTGCTCGGCCGGCTCGAGGACTTCGGGAGCGGCGCGCGGTTCGCCCGCCGCTTCCAGGGCGCGGGCGCCGAGGAGCGGATCCACTGGCACCTGCGGCGGCGCTGCTTCGTCCGGCGCTTGAAGGCCGACGTGCTGCCGCAGCTTCCGGCCAAGCGGCAGGTGGTGGTGCCGGTGGCACTGGAGAACGAGCGCGAGTACCGGCTCGCCGAGCAGGACGTGGTGGCGTGGCTGCGCGAGCAGCCGCTCGACCTGGGCGAGCTCGAGAGCCGCGTGGCGGCCGCGCTGCGGGCCGAGCGGCTGGCGCAGCTCAACGCCCTGAAGCGGCTTGCGGCGCGCGGCAAGTCGGGTCCTGCGCTGGCGTGGATCCACGACTTCCTGGCCTCCGACGAGCCGCTGGTCGTGTTCTGCGGCTCGCGCGAGGTGCAGGAGCTGGTGGTGGAGCGCTTCCCGGAGGCGCTGCACCTCCTGTCGCGCGACACGATCGAGCAGCGCGAGGCCGCCGTGCAGGCCTTCCAGGATCCCTCCGGTCCGCAGATGCTCGTGTGCGGCACCCGCGTCGGCGGCCAGGGCATCACCCTGACGCGGGCGTCGAACGTCGCGTTCCTCGACCTCGAGTGGACGCCCGCCATGCACGACCAGGCCGAGGACCGCTGCCACCGGATCGGCCAGCACGACGCCGTGACCGCCTGGTACCTGCTCGCCGCCGAGACGATCGACGAGACGATGATCGAGCTGATCGCCCGCAAGCGGGGGATCGTGGGAGCGGTCACCGACGGCCGCCGCGACGAGTCCGAGGCCCTGGTCCAGGCCGTCGTGCGCGAGCTGCGCGGCGGCGTGCCGCGCCGCCGGCTGCGGGTCGCGTAGCGCTACCAGACGGCCAGTCGCGCGAGCGTGTCGGCGTCCACGCCCGAGCCGATGATCATGCACGTCCGCCCGCGCCGCGTCCACGTGACCGCGACCAGGTCTCGATCACCGCGCACCGCGCGCAGCTCGCCGACGTCGTCGATCGCGGGCCCGGCGACGATCGCGTACGCGATCGTGCGCCCGTCCCGCTCGTAGAAGACCGTGCGGACACGGCGGCCGTCGATCACGTCGGTCCGGGTGCCGGTCGCGTGCCACTGCTCGTAGTGCGGGAAGCGGATGCCCTCGAACGCCTCGCCGGTCGCGGCCGGGGCGGTGGCCGGCCGCAGCGCCACGGCGAGCACTTCGTCGGCCACCGGGCCGCGGCCGGCGAGCAGCACCGCGAACGCCATCAGCGTGGCGGCGACCGCGAACGCGGCCGCGATCGCCGGCCGGCGACGACGCGCCCAGAGGCGTGGCACGGAAGGGGCGGCCCGCAGCTCCTCGATGCGCAGGCGCAGGTCGAGCGGGGCCGATTCCGCGGCGGCGGCGATCATGGCGAGCGCCGTGCGCTGCCGCTCGAGCGCTTCGGCGAGGGTGGGGTCGGCCGCTACGCGGGCGGCGAGCTCCGCGCGGCGGGGGCCGGTGAGGCAGCCGTCGGCAAGCGCCGCCAGATCCGCCTCGTCTTCGGGCGGGAGATTTTCGAAGTACCCGGTCATCGACCCCTTGTCCCTCCAGACGCCGCCGCCGCCGCGCTATTCCCCACCTCCCCCTTTAGGTTGGACGGCGTCGGTAGGCTCGGATCGTGGAACGCGAGGCGCTCCTGTCGGGGCTCGTACATCCCGGCGGCCGCGAGCCGGCGCCGGGTGGGCTCCGGCTCGTCCAGGCGTTCGTGAACAGCGTCGACCTCGAGCACGGCCCCGACCTGTTCGACGAGGAGGCCGGCCTGGCGGAGTGGCTCGACCGGCAAGGACTCGCGACCGACGTCGCGGAGGACGACCTTGCGGCCGCGCGCGAGGTGCGCGAGGCGCTGCGGGCGCTCCTCCACGCCAGCAACGGCGCGCCGCCCGACCCGGGCGCCGAGGCGGTGCTCGACCGCGCTGCCCGCCGGGCGCAGCTCGAGCCGGAGTTCGGCGCCGCCGCTCTCGTCCCGCGCGCCGGCGGCGTCGACGGCGCGATCGGGCGCGTCCTCGCCGCCGCCTTCGCGGCCATGCTCGACGGGAGCTGGCGGCGGCTGAAGGCGTGTCCGCGCGAGGTCTGCGGCTGGGCGTTCTACGACCGCTCGAGCAACGCGAGCGCCACCTGGTGCTCGATGCAGGTCTGCGGCGGGCGCGCGAAGGCGGGCGCGTACTACCGCCGCCGCCGCGCGGCCCGCGCCTGAGCCTGAATCCGACTGCACGATCAGGTGCAGGAGAGCGTGGACGCGCCACTATCGGGCGCCTCGCCGCCGCCAGGCGCAAAGGTCCTGCCGTGGCCCGGCGACCACGGATGTGGGCCGCGTCAGGTGTGGTGGGTGCTTGTCCGGCCGTTCTGCTCGCCGCGTTCGCGGCGGCGGCGGGCGCTGCCCCGCCGAAGGACGGCGCGCCGACGGCGCCGGCCCGCTACGCCGACGGCGACGGCCGCTCGGAGGTGGTCGCCCAGGCGGCGCGGGTCGGGGCCCGCCGCCGCTCCGGTGTCGCCGCGCTCCAGGTCGCGCTGCGGGCGCACGGGCTGTACGCGGCGACCGTCGACGGGGTCCGCGGGCCGCTGACGCGCGCCGGCGTGCGCCGCTTCCAGGCGCGCCGCGGCCTCGCCGTCGACGGCATCGCAGGCCCGCGCACGAGAGCCGCGCTCGGCTGGCGCGGCCGCCCCCGCCTCGGCGCGCGAGTGCTCCGCTCCGGCATGCGCGGCTGGGACGTCGCAGCGCTCCAGTTCCTGCTCGCCACCCGCGGGTTCCCGTCGGGCCCGATCGACGGGGTCCTCGGCGCACGCAGCGACAGCGCGCTGCAGCCGGTACCAGGCGTGGGCCGGGCTCGGTGCCGACGGCCTCGCGGGGCCGGCCACGCTCTCCGCCCTCCGGCGGCCGCCGGCCCGCTCGCCGCTGCGCTTCCTGGCCCCGATCGGCGGCACGCCGACCGATCGCTTCGGCCCGCGCGGCGACACCATGCACACGGGGGTCGACTACCCGGCGCCGGCCGGCGCCGGAGTCGTGGCCGCCGGTCGCGGCTGCGTCCAGTCCGCCGGGTATGACGCCGGCGGCTACGGCAACCTCGTCGTCATCTCCCACCGCGCCGGCATGACGAGCTGGTACGCCCACCTGTCGAGGATCAGCGTGCGCCCCGGCCAGTGCCTGGTCGCGGGCAATTCGATCGGCACGGTCGGCTCGACCGGCAACTCGACCGGCCCGCACCTGCACTTCGAGCTCCGCGTGAACGCCGCCGCGATCGACCCGCTGAGCGGGCTCTAAGTGGCCCCCGCACTAAGCCTCAGTCGTCGAACGCGAACACGACGCGGACGGTCGCGGTGACCGTCAGCTCGCGCGGGCGGATGTCGGGCGGCTCGCCCGTCGCCGCCATCGTGCGCAGCCCCGGCACGCGCTCGGGCCCGGTCTCCTCGACCTGGTCGACGCGCCCGAGCCTCCGGCCGGCCGCGGCGGCCAGCCGCTCGGCCTTGGCGCGCGCGTCGGCCACCGCCTCGCCCAGCAACTCGCCGCGGACCTCGCCCGCCTGCTCGTACTCGAAGTGGGGGCCCTGCAGGCGGTCGGCGCCGGCGGACATCGCCGCCTGCGCCACGTCGGCGGCCCGCGCGGCGGGGGAGCGCACGCGCACGGCCCCGATCGCCTCGGCACCGGCCGCGCCCTCCTCCTCGAACCGCGGCTGCACGACCACTGCCTCGGTCGCCACCTCGCCGACCGCCGACAGCCGCTCGACGAGCGAGTTCAGCCGCGTGCTGCAGCGTTCGAACGCCGTCCGGGGGTCGTCGTCGGACTCGACCGCCTCGGCACGCCAGGTAGCGGCCCCGGGAGCGACCGCCCGCTGGGCGGATCCCGTGACCGTCACCGTCACCAGTGCACGCCCCGCATCAGGTACGCGAGCGCCGTCGCCTCGCCCGACGCCTTCTCGCTCGGATCCTTCTTGCCGGCCGCGGCCGCCGACTCCGGGAACACCTTGTACGCCATGTGCAGGATCTGGTCGACGGCCTTGGGCGCCAGCGCGTAGGCCACCTCGCCGAACGTGCCCAGCCGCGTGTTGATCTGCTTCGGCTTGGCCCGGATCGCCTCGCAGATCAGGTCCGCCGCCTCGTCGGGGGAGATCGTCGGAAACGAGTCGTAGATCTTCGTCGGCGCGATCATCGGCGTCCGCACCAGGGGCATGTGGATGGTCGTGAACGTCACGTTGTCGCCGATCGTCTCCGAGCTCACCACGCGCGTGAAGGCGTCGAGCGCCGACTTCGACGCAACGTAGGCCGAGAACCGCGGCGGGTTCGTCTGCACCCCGATCGAGGAGACGTTGACGATGTGGCCGGACCGCCGCTCGCTCATGTGCGGGAGCAGACCGAGCATCAGCTTGACCGGGCTCAGGTAGTTCAGCCCGACGGTTCGCTCGAAGTCGTGGAAGCGATCGTAGGAGAGCTTCACCGAGCGCCGGATCGAGCGGCCCGCGTTGTTGACCAGCATGTCGATCGCCGGGTGGTCGGCGAGCATGCGCGGTACGAGCTCCTCGATCGCGTCGAAGTCGGAGAGGTCGCACGGGTACACGTACGCGCTCCCGCCGCCCGCCTCGATCTCGGCCTTGACCTCCTCGAGCTTCTCCTGCGTGCGCGCCACGAGCAGCGGGATCCCGCCGGCCGCCGCGATCTTGACCGCCGCGGCCCGGCCGATGCCGCTCGAGGCCCCCGTGATGACGACGGTCTTGCCGTTGACGGCGCCCTCGAACGAGCGGTCCTTGAACAGGTCCGGGTCGAGGTTGCGCTCCCAGTAGTCCCACAGCTTCGTGGCGTAGCTGTCGAGCGGCGGCAACTCGATCCCCGAGCCGGCGAGCGCCCGCTGGGTGTCGCGCGCGTCGAAGCGCGTGCGCAGCTCGGCGTTCGCGATCGCCTCCTCGGGGATGCCGAGATCGGCCAGGAAGCCCCGCTTGATCCCCTGCAGCGCCGGGATCTTCAGCGCGTAGGACAGCACGCCCTTCGGCAGCATGTCCGTCATCCGCTTGTCGACCCGCATCACGGCATGCGGCGCGTGCGCGGCGGTCGCGAACGTGTTCATCACGTCGCCGGACCGCGGCGGCTTGGGGTCGACGACGTGGAACGCCTGGCCGTCGAGCCCGTCGACGTGCGCGAGGTGGTCGACCACGGCGGCGACGTAGTCGACCGGGACGAGGTTGGTGCGCCCGAACTCCAGCGAGACGAGCGGGAACCACTCCGGAAGCGCGTGGCGCAGCTTCTGGATCGCCTTGAAGAAGTAATACGGCCCGTCGATCTTGTCGATCTCGCCGGTCTGCGAGTTGCCGACCACGAGCGACGGGCGGTAGACGCGCCACGGCACCTGGAGGCGCTCCCGCACCAGCTTCTCGGACTCGAACTTCGTGCGGTGGTAGGGGGTCGGGAGCTCCTGGCCCTCGTCGAAGTCGTCCTCGGTGAAGTGGCCGTCATACCTGCCGGCGACCGCGATCGACGACATGTGGTGGAAGCGCCCGGCGGCGAGCGCGTTGGCGAGGTCGATCGCGTTCTGGGTCCCGCCAACGTTCAGTTGCGCGTTGCGGTCGTCGTCGGCGGCGATGTCGTAGATCGCGGCGAGGTGGAAGAAGTGGTCGACACCCTCGAGCTGCTCGCGCGCGGCCTCATCCAGGCCTAGCTGCGGCTCGGTGATGTCGCCGAACATCGGCTTGACCCGCTCGTCGCCGCGCCAGCGCTCGAGCTTGTCGGCCGAGCTCTCGCGCACCAGCACGTAGATGTCGCCCTCGCGCTCGAGCAGGCGCTCGACGAGATGGCGGCCGATGAAGCCGGTCGCGCCGGTGACGAAGTAGCTCATGGCCGAACCCTAAACCGACGCGCGCCTTCGAGAGCGCCGGACACGCGCTCGCGGCCGAGGCGCGCTTCGAGCGCCAGGCCGTCGGCCAGCGGCAGGCCGAGTGCGGCGTGTGCGGCCTCGCGGTCGGACAGCATCGTCTCCTGAGGGTGGACGGCGATCGCCTCGGCCAGCTCGAGCGCCCGCGCGAGCGGGTCGGTTACGACCTCGTTGACGAGCCCCATGGCGAGCGCCTCGTCGGCGCCGGCCTCGCGGCCGGTGATGATGAGGTCGAGCGCGCGTCCGAGGCCGACCACGCGCGGCAGCCGCTGCGTGCCGCCGTCGATCAGCGGCACGCCCCAGCGCCGCTCGAGGCAGCCGAAGCGCGCGGTCGGGGACGCGAGTCGCAGGTCGCACCACAGCGCCAGCTCGAGCCCGCCCGCCACGCACCAGCCGCGGATCGCGGCGATGGCGGGCTTGGCCGGGGTCAGCCGCGTGAAGCCCATCGGGCCGGCCGGCGCGTCGGGGTCGAGCGTCTCCAGCGCCTTCAGGTCGGCGCCCGCGCAGAACGCCTCGTCGCCGGCACCGGTGAGCACGATGACGCGCGCGCCGTGGTCCGCGGCGAAGCGCTCGTACGCCGCCAGCAGCGCCGCCGCCGTCTCGCCGTCGACCGCGTTCCGCCGCTCCTGGCGGTCGATCGTCACGACCGCCGCTGCGCCGCTCCGCTCATATCGCACCATGGCCGCGGAGTCAACACGAACGGCCCCGGGCGGGGAGTCGCCGAGGCCGGTCGCACGGACCATCGTGCCGGGCGGCACGCAGCGGCGTGTGAAGATGCGGCTACCAGCCGCCGCGCAGGTCGCTGCGCGCCCTGCGCGCCTTGGCCGCGGCCAGCCGCCGGTCCTTGCGCTTCTCCAGCCGCCACTGGATCAGGCTCATGATCAGCACGAACGTCGGGAATCGCGGCGATGATGATGAAGCCGGCGTTGGTGATCACCTTGTCGTTGGTCTCGCCCCACCAGCCCTCGCCGCCGTCGTGCCCCTCGGAGGCGATCGCGGCCGGCACAGACAGAGCCATGAAAACGGCGGTCAGCGCGATCGTCCGCAGCACAGCGCGGAGGATACCCTCGAAGGCGCCATGGCGGTCCTGATCGCATCCGACATCGCCAAGGACATGGCGGGCGAGCCGCTCCTGCGCGGCGTCTCGTTCCAGCTCGAACGGCGCGACCGGCTCACCCTGTCAGGCCGCAACGGCGCAGGCAAGACGACGCTGCTGCGGATGCTGGCGGGGGAGACGTCGATCGACGGCGGCGAGCTCAACCTCGCCAAGGACGTCCGGATCGCGCTGCACGACCAGCGCCCCCGCGATCGCTATAGCGGCGACCTCAGCCTGCGCGACTACGTGCTGTCCGGCGCCAAGGACCTGCTCGACCTCGAAACGCGCCTGGCCGAGCTCGAGCACGCGATGGCGGAGGGCGCGACCGACGCCGCCACGCTCGCCGCGTACGCGCGCGCGCAGGCGCGCCTCGAGCACGCCGGCGGCTACAACTGGCGCGAGTCGGTCAACGCGACGCTGCACGGCCTCGGCTTCAGGGACGCGCATCTCGACCGCAGCCTCGAGACCTTCAGCGGCGGCGAGCTCACGCGCGCCTCGCTGGCGCGAGCGCTGGCAGGCGACCCGGATCTGCTGCTGCTCGACGAGCCGACCAACCACCTCGACATCGAGTCGCTCGAGTGGCTCGAGAGCCATCTCCAGTCGCTCGACGCCGCGGTCGTGCTCGTCGCCCACGACCGCTGGTTCCTGGAGGCGGTCGGCACCGCCGTGCTCGAGCTCGAGGCCGGCCGCGGGCGCTACTTCAAGGGCACATGGCACGCGTGGCGCAGGGAGAAGGCGGCGCGCGAGCTCGCGCTCGGCCGGGCGATCGAGAAGCAGGAGGCCGAGATCGCGCGGCTCGAGCGGTTCGTCGACCGCTTCCGCGCCGGCACCCGCGCGCGGCAGGCGCAGTCGCGCGTGAAGAAGCTGCAGAAGCTGGAGCGGGTGACGCGCGACCCCCGTGACGGCAAGGCGCTCGGCTTCGCGTTCAAGCCGCCCGAGCGGTCGGGCCGGGTGGTGTTCGAGATCGAGGACGGCACGCTCGCGGTCGGCGACCGGACGCTGCTCGAGGACTTCGAGCTGTGGCTCGAGCGCGGCGAGCACGTGTCCCTGATCGGGCCCAACGGCACCGGGAAGACCACGCTGATCAAGGCGCTCTCGGGCCAGCGGGAGCTCGACGCCGGCAAGCTCCGCCGCGGCCACAACGTCAAGCTCGGGCTGCTCTCCCAGCACGCCGACGAGATCGGCGCGCCCGGCGCCCGCACCGTGCTCGAGGCGACCCAGCGCGCGACCGGCCTCAAGCCCCACGAGGCGCGCTCGCTGCTCGGCCGCTTCCTGTTCGGCGGCGAGGCGGCCGAGAAGCCGCTCGACGGCCTGTCGGGCGGTGAGCGGCGCCGGCTGTCGCTCGCGATCCTCGTCCACTCCGGCGCCAACGTGCTCGTGCTCGACGAGCCCACCAACCACCTCGACCTCGAGAGCCGCGAGGCGCTCGAGTCCGCGCTCCAGGGCTTCCCCGGCTCGCTCCTGCTCGTCTCGCACGACCGCGCGCTGCTCGACGCCGTGGGCACGCGCACGGTCGCGGTCGAGGAGGGCACGCTGCACTCGTACGTGGGCGGCTGGCCCGAGTACGTGCGCGTGCGCGAGGAGCGCAAGGAGGCCGAGCGCACGGCAAAGCGGTCGAAGCCGCCGGTGCCGAGGAAGAAGGCACCGCCCGCGGGCCCGTCCAAGAACCGGCAGCGCCGCGCCGGCGAGCTCGAGAAGGCGATCGAGGCCGCCGAGGCCGAGCTGCACGCGCTCGAGGCCGAGCTCGGCGACCCCGCGGCCTGGAACGATCCGCGCAGCGCGTCAAAGTCATCGCGCCGCCACGATCAGGCGAAGCAGGCGCTCCAGGCCCTGTACGAGGAGTGGGAGGCCGTAGCCGGATAACCGGCGTGGCTGTGCGTCAGGGCTGCCCGTTCGCGGCGCGCTTGAGGGTGATGCCCTCGAGCACGTTGGCTACGGTCTCGCAGGCGTCGACCGCCGACTCGAGAGTGTCGAAGATCGCCTTCCAGCGGATCACCATCATCGGGTCGATCCCGGCCGCGAACAGCGACGCGACCGCCGAGCGCACGATCCGGTCGGCCTCGTCCTCGAGCCGGTGGATCGCCACCAGCTGCACCGCCAGATCGTCGCCCGCGCGCAGCTCGCGCAGGCTGACCGCCACGTGGCCGGCGGTGTCGACCAGCACGTCGGTCATGCGTTGAGCCTGCTCCATCGGCGCCTCGACGCCGTAGAGGCCCAGTTGGTCGGCCGCCTCTTCGGCGTGGTCGACGATGTCGTCGACCGCACCCGCGAGCGCATGGACGTCAGCGGGGTCCAACGCGCAGACTCCGCGCTCGGCGAGCCGGCTCAGGATCTCGTGGGTGAGCCGGTCGCCCTCGTGCTCGCAGTCGAGCACCTCGCCGGCGATCTCGGGCCGCTCCGGGTACTCGGCGAACAGGTCACGGAGCAGGCGCGATGCCCGCTCCACGTTGCGGCCCGACTCCTCGAACAGGCCCAGCAGCTCGGAGTCGTCCTTCGCCTTCGCGGGCCACATGGCCGCACCGTAGCCGCGTCGCGACGACGGCCGCGCGCCGTTCACAGGCGTTTCACGATCGCTTCACGCCTCGGTAACCGCACGCGGCCGGGGCTGCTCGATCTTCCCGCCCGGAATGCAGTCCACGCCTGAGGTGATCAAGGCGGGCGATCTGGAGATCCGCCCGTCCGAGTATCTCGCGCTCGCCGGAGGCCGAGCGCTGACGTTGTCCGTCCGCGAGCTCGACCTGCTCGCCGCGCTGGGGCGCCGCGAGGGGCGCATCGTGCCGCGGGCCGAGCTCTACGAGACGGTCTGGGGATCGCAGATGCGGGACGCCGATCGCTCGGTGGACGTCTACGTCCACAAGCTGCGGTCCAAGCTCGCGACGGCGCTGCCGGAGTGGGAGTTCATCCACACCCACTTCGGCTTCGGCTACCGGTTCCAGCCGGAGCTTTCACAGCGTTTTCACAAGACGGCTACGAGCCGGTAACAGGCGGGTCACCCGCCGGTGCCAGCCTCGGCGCTGACACACCACGGAGAAGGAAGGGTCATGAGAATCGAACGTCTGTTGCTGGTGCTCGCCATGTTGGCGTCGCTGGCCTTTGTCGCGGCCGCGTGCGGCGACGACAGCGATGATGGCAACGGCGGGGGCGCCGCCTCGGGCGAGGAGTCTTCCGGCGGCGGCGAGGAGCTGTCCGGTGCGATCCGGATCGACGGCTCGTCGACGGTCTTCCCGTTCGCCCAGGCCGCCGCCGAGCTGTTCAACGAGGAGCAGCCGAACGTGCAGATCACGGTCGGCCAGTCGGGCACGGGCGGCGGCTTCGAGAAGTTCTGCGCCGGCGAGACCGACATCTCCGACGCCTCGCGCCCGATCGACGAGGAGGAAGAGGTCCCCCTCTGCAAGAAGAACGGCGTCGACTACGGCGAGGTCCAGGTCGCCAACGACGGCATCGCGATCGCGACCAACAAGGGTCTGACGATCGAGTGCATGACCGTCGACCAGCTCAAGCAGCTGTGGGCGCCGAAGTCGAAGGTCGCCAGCTACAGCGACATCGACGCGAGCTTCCCGGACCAGAAGGTGGCGCTGTTCGGGCCGGGCACCGACTCGGGCACGTTCGAGTTCTTCACCGAGGAGGTCGTCGGCGAGGAGGGCGCGTCGCGCACCGACTATGAGGCCTCCGAGGACGACAACCAGCTCGTGACCGGCGTCGCCGGCACCGACGGCGGCCTCGGCTACTTCGGCCTCTCGTACTACGAGGCGAACACCGACAAGCTCAACGAGGTGCAGGTCGACTCCGGCAGCGGTTGCGTCGCCCCGACCTCGGAGACCGTCCAGGACGGCTCCTACAAGCCGCTTGCCCGCCCGCTGTTCATGTACCCGTCGAAGGAGGCGATCGCGAAGCCCGAGGTCAAGGCGTTCATGGACTACACGCTCGCCAACCAGCAGGCGATCGCGGAGGCCGCCCAGATCGTCCCGCTGACCGAGGAGCAGGCGACCAAGTCCGACTCCGAGCTCAAGACGCTCGAGGGCGGGTCGTAGGCCCATGGCCGAGCCGCGCTTCGCGGCATCGTCCGGCGCTCAGGGGGTCCGGGTCAATCTGACCCGGACCCCGACCGTCCGCTCACGGTTCGAGATGGGCATCAAGGTCGCGTTGATGGCGGCGGCCGCGCTGTCGGTCGTCACGACCCTGCTGATCGTGGGGTCGCTGCTGTTCGAATCGATCGAGTTCTTTGGCGAGGTCCCGATCGGCGACTTCCTGTTCGGCAAGGAGTGGACGCCGCAGTTCTCGGCCGGCCAGCAGTCGTTCGGCGTGCTCCCTCTGGTCTGGGGCACGATCTACCTGTCGCTGATCGCGCTGGCGGTCGCTGTCCCGCTCGGCCTCCTCGCGGCGATCTACCTGTCCGAGTACGCGCCGAACCGCGTCCGCAAGGTCGTGAAGCCGGTGCTCGAGCTGCTCGCCGGCGTCCCGACGATCGTGTTCGGCTACTTCGCGCTCACGTACTTCTCGCCGACCGTGCTGAACGACCTGCTGGGGATCGGCGTCGGCGTGTTCAACGGCCTGAGCGCGGGTCTCGTCATGGGCCTCCTGGTGCTGCCGACCATCGCTTCGGTGGCCGAGGACGCGATGTCCGCCGTGCCGGCATCGCTGCGTGAGGGGGCGTTCGGCCTGGGAGCGTCGAAGCTCCAGGTGTCGCTACGGATCGTCTTCCCGGCCGCGCTCTCAGGCATCGTCGCGGCGCTCATCCTGGGCGCCTCGCGCGCGATCGGCGAGACGGTGCTGGTGCTGATCGCCGGCGGCCAGACGCCCAATCTCTCACTGAACCCGACGGAGAGCTTCCAGACCATGGCGGCCTACATCGCGGCCCAGGCGCGCGGCGACATTCCGGCCGGCTCGATCGAGTACCTGACGATCTTCGCCGTCGGCTTCACGCTCTTCGTGCTGACGCTGGTGCTCAACATCGTGTCGATCCGGCTCGTCCGCAAGTACCGGCAGGTGTACGAATGACCGGAGCGCAGATCGCGGCCGCCGCGCGGAGGCAGAACACGGTGATCCCGCGCCGCACGACCGGCGAAACGACCCGGAGCGCGGGCTTCGTCCTGCTCATGTACACCGCGGTCGGGGTCGCCTTCCTCGGTCTCGGGGCCATCATCTGGGACTTCGCGAGCGACGGCGTGCCGGTGCTGAGCTGGGACTTCCTGACGAGCTTCCCGTCGCGCGTGATCCCGGCGAGCTCCGGCATCCAGTCCGCCATCGTCGGGACGATCTACCTGATGATCATCTGTGCCGTGCTGGTCATCCCGCTCGGCGTGATGACCGCCGTCTACCTCGAGGAGTACGCCGACGGCAAGCACTGGTTCAACCGCCTGATCGAGGTGAACATCCAGAACCTCGCAGGCGTGCCGTCGGTCGTGTACGGCATCCTCGGGCTCGCGTTCATCGTTCGCGGCCCGCTGTCGCTGGGCCCGGTGCTACTCGCCGGCGGCATCACGCTGGCGTTGCTCGTGCTGCCCGGTCGTGATCATCGTGGCGCGGGAGGCGATCCGGGCCGTGCCGCCGTCGATCCGCGAGGGCTCGCTGGCGCTCGGCGCGACGCAGTGGCAGACGATCTGGAAGCAGGTGCTGCCGGGCTCGATCGCCGGCATCGCCACCGGCGTCATCCTCGCGCTCGTCGCGCGCGATCGGCGAGACGGCGCCGCTGCTGGTGGTGGGCGCCGGAGTCTCGCTACGGTTCAACCCCGAGAGCCTCGACAGCGCGTTCACGGCGCTGCCGATCCAGATCTTCGCCTGGACGCAGGACCCCAACCAGGAGTTCGTCGCGCGTGCCGCAGGCGCCATCTGCGTGCTGATGATCATCCTGCTGGCTGATGAACTCCGTCGCCATCTGGCTTCGGAACCGATACGAGCAGAAGTGGTAGAGGAACCCGACATGCCCGAGGATCTGAGAGACGAAGCAGTCGAGGCCGAGCACGGATCGCTTGCCGAGCGGGCGATGGAGCACCGCGCGCAGGCCGCCGTGCAGGAGTCGGCGACCCGCAAGGCGGACCATCCCGAAGCGGCGGGCGCCGATCTTCGACGTCCGCGACGTCGCGGTGTTCTACGGCGATCACCGAGCGATCACCGACATCACGGTCAACCTGGCCAAGCACCAGATCACGGCGCTGATCGGGCCGTCGGGCTGCGGCAAGTCGACGTTCATCCGCGTCCTCAACCGGATGAACGACCTGATCCCGACTGCCCGGGTCGAGGGCCAGGTCATCTATCACGACCAGAACCTCTACGACGAGAAGATCGACCCGGTGCAGGTCCGCAAGCGGATCGGCATGGTCTTCCAGAAGCCGAATCCGTTCCCGAAGTCGATCTACGACAACGTCGCCTTCGGCCCGCGAGTCATGGGTAGGAAGGGCGACATGGACGAGATCGTCGAGGGAGCGCTGCGGCGGGCGGCGCTGTGGGACGACGTCAAGGACCGCCTGAAGACGAACGCCTTCGGCATGTCCGGCGGCCAGCAGCAGCGCCTGTGCATCGCGCGCGCGCTGGCGACGGAGCCCGACGTGCTGCTGATGGACGAGCCGTGCTCGGCGCTGGACCCGATCTCGACGGGGCGGATCGAGGACCTCATGCTCGAGCTCAAGCAGTCGTACTCGATCGTCATCGTCACCCACAACATGCAGCAGGCCGCGCGGGTGTCGGACATGACGGCTTTCTTCACGGTCGAGCTCGACGCCGGCGAGAAGCACCGCACGGGCCGCGTGGTCGAGTATGCGGCGACCGACAAGATCTTCACGAACCCCGACGACAAGCGGACCGAGGACTACGTGACCGGCAAGGTGGGCTGATGGCCGGACCACGCCCGGCTCCATTTCCAGGACGAGCTGCGAGGGCTCGAGCACCAGGCGCTCGGGGCCCTCGACCTCGTCGTCACGACCTTGGATCGCACGATGGAGGCGCTCCAGCACCAGGACATCGAGCTGGCATCGATCGTGGTCAACGACGATGACCGGATCGATGGGCGCTTCCTGGAGGTGCACCAGGGGATCCTGTCGCTGCTCGCCCTGCAGGCGCCGGTTGCGGGCGACCTGCGGACGGTCGCCGCGCTCCTGCACGTGATCAAGCATGCCGAACGGATGGGCGATCAGTGCGTGAACATCGCCAAGGTCCTGCCGCTGGTCGGCTACGAGCCGCCGTCGGACGATCCGATGCTCGAGAAGATCTTCAGGATGGGGCAGCTGGCGCGCTCCGAGGTCGCCCAGGCGAAGCAGGCATTCGTGCTCCGCGATGTGTCGTTGGCGCATGATCTGGTGCGCCAGGACGAGCAGATCAACGCCCTGAATCGGGAGGTCTTCCGGCGCGCGGTCGAGATCGGCACCGACGAGGATCGGCGCGAGTGGGCGATGACGATGATGCTCGTCGCGCGCGCCCTGGAGCGGATCGGTGACAACGCGGTCGACATCGGCGAGCAGGTGGCTTTCGTGGTCACCGGCCTGTTCCGCGAGTTCTCCGACGCCTCGCACGTGTGATCCCGCAGATTGCGGGATCGATCGTTGCGGGGTGAACCGCTTGTGACCATCCTGTTACCGGGACTCTCGGCGGCGGCTTGCGCGTCGTCGGTTGCCCCTATGCTGGTGGCGTCATGACGACGACAACGCAGCCGGCGGTCCGCCTGGCGATCGTGGACTCCGACAGCGGGTTCCTGCAGGTGCTCACGAAGCGCCTGGGGGCGGCCGGGTGGCAGCACCGCGTGCTGGCCTCGCCGGTCCCGCTCGACGCCTTGGTGCAGATGCGGCTGAACGCCGTCATCCTCGACCTCGCGGTCCTCGGGCCGCAGGGGTGGACCTATCTCGAGAAGCTGTGCGCGCGCCTCCCGCACCTCGGCGTGGTGGTGTGCACCGGCCAGTCGAGCGTCGCCCAGCGCGTGCGCGGGCTCCGGCTCGGTGCCGACGACTGGGTGACCAAGCCGTGCCACCCGGAAGAGCTGATCGCGCGCGTCGAGGCGGTCGTTCGGCGCCGCAAGCGCGCCGACGCGCGGTCGTCGGCGGCGCCGGTCTCGATCGGCGAGATCGACATCCGGGCCGATCAGTTCCAGGCGTTCGCGGGCGGCGTGTCCGTGGACCTCACGCGCCGCGAGTTCGAGCTGATCCAGCTGCTGGCCGATGCCGAGGGCCAGGTGCTCCAGCGCGAGGAGATCTACGAGCGCGTGTGGGGATACGCGATGGTCCACGGCGACCGCTCGGTCGACGTCTTCGTGCGCAAGCTGCGCCAGAAGCTCGAGCGCGCGTCGCCGGGGTGGCGCTACATCCACACCCACTTCGGGATCGGCTATCGGTTTGCGGCCGAGCCGGTCGTCCCTGGCGCGGTCGAGGTGCCGGTCGCGGCAGAGGAGCCGATCACGGCTCCCGACGAGATCGTCACGCCCGCCTGAGCGCGCAGCCGCCCCGGCACTCGCCGGCAGCCCCAACCCCGCCGCTCGTCGGCGGCTATCGTTGACTTCGTGGAGCGCGGCAAGCACCTGCGCAACATCGCGATCATCTTCGGGCTCGCCCTGGCCGTCTGGCTCGTGCCGGGCGGCGACACCGCGAGCCTCACGATCTCGAACCTGCTCAGCATCCTGTTCATCGGGGGCCTGCTGTTCTTCGGCTACCGGATGTACATGGAGCACCGCGAATCGATCTTCGGCCTGTCCGAGCGCAACCGCGGGATCCTCTACGCGGCGGTCGCGCTCGCCACCATCACGCTGGTGGCGACACGCGCGATGTGGGACGCCGGCGGCCTCGGAGCGATGCTCTGGCTGGCGTTCATGGTGCTCGCCATCTGGGGTCTGCTGTTCGTCTGGCGCGCGTACCGCGAGTACTAGCCCGAATCCACCGATCCCCGCGCGCCTCGGCGCCACGGCGCCGAGGCATCCACGGATCATCGGTGGATCCGGGGCTGACCACTTACTCCTCGAGCCGCGAGCGGCCCGACCGCAGGCTCTCGCGCACGCCGATCACGTCGACGGAGACCTTGCGCCGCCTCGCATCCGCCTCGGCTTCCAGCAGCACCTCGAGGCCATGCGCGTCGATGTGGTCGACCGCGGCGAGATCCACGGTGATGGGCGAGCGGTCGCTGCGCAGAGCGCGGAGGACGCCCTCGAGCAACGCCGCTGTGCCCCGCTCGAGACTGCCGCTCACGTGCAGCACGACGTTGCCGCCGTGTTTGCGCTCCATTTCAACGGCCAGGCGCTCCGTGCCCATCGCATCACCCTACCCGGTTACGTCAAGGTGACCGCTGGCGCGCTCGCCGGTTTTCCGGTCTTGTGACGCTTCCTCGACACAACTGCAACACCTGCGCGTAGTCCCGCAACGCCATCCACGCGAGGCTTGCCGCCATGCCTCCGAACGGCGCCCTCCAGACCGCCTCCGGCGGCGCCGACCGAACCGTCTCGGGCGGCGCCCTTCCCTTCGTGCGACGGCGGCGAGTCGCTCGTCCCACCTTCGTGCGACGGCGACAGAGCGCCCCTCCGGCCTTCGTGCGCCGGCGAGCCGGGGGCGAGGCCGGCCAGGCGACCGTCGAGCTGGTGGCGCTGCTGCCGCTTCTCGTAGTCGTTCTTGCCGGCGCATGGCAGGCGGTTCTTGCCGGCCAGGCGGCGTGGGCGGCCGGCGCCGCCGCTCGGGCCGCGGCGCGCGCGCACGCTGTGGGGACCGACCCGGCGCGGGCGGCGCGCACACACCTCCCGGGCGCCCTCGAACGCGGGCTGCGGGTCACGGCGGGCTCCGACGGGGACGTCGAGGTGCGCGTCCGCATCCCGTCCCTGCCGGGTCTGCCGAGTCCAGGTCACGCGAATGCCGGCGCGCGCTTCGAGCCGCAGTCGTGAGCCGTGCCCGCGCAGCGGCCGAGACCGGCCAGGCGACCGTCGAGTTCGTCGCCCTGCTCCCGCTCGTCCTGGCGGTGGCGCTCGCGGGGGCGGCGATCCTGGCCGGTCACGCGGCCGCCGAGCACGCCGGTCAGGCGGCGCAGGCGGGAGCGATGGCGCTGCTCCAAGGCGGCGATCCGCACGAAGCGGCGCGGCGGGCGCTGCCGGAAGGCGTCCGCAACCGCGCCGCCATCGACGTCGACGGCCGCCGCGTGATCGTCACGGTGAGGCCGCGCCTGCCGATCGGGCCACTGGCGTCGACCCTGACCGCACACGCGACTGCCGACGCAGGCCCCGAGCCGTCGCCATGAGGCAAGCCAGATCGTCGTCCCGCCGGCAAGCCGGCTCATCGTCCGGCCGGCCATGAGCCGAGCGCTCGAACGCGCGGCGAGCTTCTTCCTCGCGCCGGCGGAGCGGCGCGACGATCCCGTGGCGCTGCCGCCGGCGGTGCGGGCGGTCGTCCTCGGATCGCCGGCAGACACCGCTCCGCTGGCCGCCGCGCTGGCGCTCTCGTTACATGCGCCCCCGGCGGTCGTCGCAAGCTGGGGAGTCGGGAGAGAGCTGCGCCCGGCCGCCGCGACCCGTGCGACGGCGAGGCTCGCCGCTCGTCTCACCACGCACGACCTGCCCACCGCGGCGCGCGGCCGGCTCGCCTGGCTCGCCCTCCCGCCCGAGCCCGCGGCCGCAGCCGACGCGCTCCGGCGGGCCTCGGCACTCGTCGAAGGTCCACTCGTCACCGCCTTCGCGGGCGCCCGGCCACCCGAGCTCGAAGCGCTCGTCGCCGACCACGACCTCGCCGTCATCGCCGCCTGCCCGGACACCACGATCGCCCGGGCCGCCCTCGCACGCCTGGCCGACCGAGGCATCGCCGCCTCAGCCTGCCCGCCGCCACGTCGCGGCCTGCAACGAACACTCGCACTCGCCGGCCTCGCCGGCCCACGACTGGATGCCGACCTCGGCGCGCTGCACCGGCGCGCTTGAAAGTCGTGACACTTCCGCGCTCGAATTGGCACGGCCACGTGTGGTTCCGTGCGGCGGCGGCCGGGATGCTCGCCACCGTGTCCCGCGCGCACCACCGATCCCCACCACGAGGCGCTCCGCGTCGCTCGCGAATCGCGGCGCAACGGCACGGTGCCTCCGGGCCGGGGTCAGGATCGCGGGGTGCGGCTCGTCGGCGCTCGCCGATCCCCGGGTCGCGGCGCCGTACCCCTCGCTGCTCGCGGGTCGCCTGCATCGCCGGGCAGGCTTCGGTGCTGCTCGTCGGCGGCCTCGCCGCGCTGCTGGTCGGCGTGCTCGTGCTGGGCGCGGTGGCGCGCGGTGTGGCGCGGGAGGCGGGTGCTCAGCGCGCGGCGGATCTTGCGGCTCTTGCGGGCGCCCGGGCGATGTACGCGGCCAATCCGCGGCTGTTCGAGCCGGCGGTGATCGATGGTCGCCCGAATCCGCTGCACCTGTCTCGCGAGGCGTATCTGGAGCTCGCGCGTACGGCAGCGGAGCGGGTCGCGCGCGCGAACGGCGCCGACACCGCGAGGATCGGCTTCCCGGACGGCGAGTCGTTCGCACCGGTGCGTATCCGCGTCGCTGTGCGCGAGGTCGTCGAGGTGCGGCAGGACGCCGAGCGGCGGCGCGTACCGATCGACGTGGTCGCGGAGGCCGAGCTGGCGCCCGGGATGCTCGACGGCCTCGCCGAGGGAGGCGGGTACGACGGTCCGCTGGCGTACCGGCAGGGCAAGCCGATGCAGGCCTGACGTCGCCCTCGCGTTCGACCGCATGGAGCGCGCGGCACGCTCGGCCGGCGTGATGCTGCTGATCACGAGCGGCTACCGGTCCGACGCCGAGCAGGCGGAGCTGTTCCGCCGCCACCCGGATCCGCGCTGGGTCGCTCCGCCGGGCAGGTCGCTGCATCGCTACGGCACCGAACTCGACCTCGGCCCGCGGTCCGCGTACGGCTGGCTGGCCGCGAACGCCGAGCGATTCCACTTCGTGCAGAGGTACCAATGGGAAGCCTGGCATTTCGGCTACACGCTCAACCCGCGCTCGGCCCCGCGGCACGGCGCGGGCGACGGCGGGCAGCAACGGAGCGCGGTGCCCGCTTTCGTGCCGGAGCGGTTCGCGCCGCTGCTGACTCGCGCGGCCCAGCGCTGGAACGTCGCGGCAGCGCTGCTCGCCGCGCAGCTCTACGCGGAGAGCAACTTCAACCCGTTCGCCCGGAGCCCGGCGGGCGCGCAGGGGATCGCGCAGTTCATGCCGGGCACGGCCCGGGCGATGGGACTCGACGACCCGTTTGACGCTGCGCAGGCGATCGACGCCCAGGCCCATCTCATGCGGGACCTCCTGCGCCGCTTCGCGTCGGTCCCGCTGGCCCTGGCCGCCTACAACGCGGGGCCGGGCGCGGTCGCCGGCTGCATGTGCATCCCGCCGTACCCGGAGACGCGCGGGTACGTCGCGCGCATCCTCGGTCTGCTGCACGGAGCCGGAGAGCCGGTAGCCGGCGCCGGCCTCACGGTCCGGCTCGTGCGCTGAGAGGTCGGGTGAGACTGGGAGCTTCGTGTCCCGCGTGTGACATCCGATGGCATGGTCGAGCGTGTCAAGTGGCTCGCGGATCCGCCGCGAGTGGCAAGATGCCAAGTACAGCGTGCTCACAGAGCCGCTCGGGTCGCAGTAGGTCATAGCCGAAATCGCTTCCAACGTCCGCATCCTGTGAAGGCTGCGCGAAACCCGGTGGAGGAATGAAACCAATAAAAAGCATTGACGATCCTCGGTACGTCAAGGCGGTGAGCCATCCGCTCCGCATCCGCATCCTGGCGATGCTCGACGAGCGGAAGGCGTCGCCGAACCAGCTCGCCGGCTGGCTCCATGCAAGCCTGGGCACCGTCGCCTACCACGTGCGCACGCTGCAGCAACTCGGGTTGATAGAGCTGGTGGACGAGACGCGCGTCCGGGGCGCCGTCGAGCACCACTACCGGGCCAAGGCGCGGCCGAACCTGACGGCCGACGGGTGGGCGGCCGCTCCTCCGGTCGCGAGGCAGGCCGCGGTGGGCTCGACGCTGGACGTGATCGGCGAGTATGCACGGGTGTCGGCCGCCGCCGGCGGATTCGACCGGGCGGACGCGCGGCTGCGTCGCGCGGTGATGCGGCTCGACGCCCGCGGGTTCACGCAGCTGTCGAAGGCCGTTGACAAGCTGCTCGATCAGGCCGAGAAGATCGAGGCCTCGGCCGCGGAGCGGATCGCGCGCGAGTCGAAGCGCGAGGGTGTGGTCGAGGCCGGGGTCGGCGTGATGCTGTTCGAGGCGGCCCGGCTGTCCGGAAACGGGGACGGCGACAAGACCGCGCGCGCCCGCCGGTCCCGGCGCGGCTCGGCGGGCCGCGCTTGAAGGCGCGGGCGACGAACGGGATTGAGGGCGCCGCGGCGCGCGGCGCAAAGGGCGTCGAGGGCCCGCGGCGAGCCGCCTCGCGGCGGGCGGCGCCCCGATATGGGGCGCCGCCGGTGCCGTGATGAGGAGAGGCGCCCCGGCGATGGGGTCGGACATCGCCGGGGCGGGCACCGTGGGATGAGGGCCGGTGCACAGTAAACGGTACACGTTCACCGGTCAGCTTGCTTGAATGCCTGCCGGACAACGTCCGCGGTCGGACGCGCGGGGGCCCCGGCGGGCCCCCGCGAGGCGTCAGGCCAATGCCGTCCGTGCGGCTGTGATCGCGCGCTCGATCCCGGCTCGGTCGACGTCGAGGTGCGTGACCGCACGCACCCGCTGCGGCCCGATCGCGTACATCTTGACGCCCTCCCGGTCGAGCGCCGCGCAGAACGCCGCCGCGGCCGGCACCTCGAACACGACGATGTTGGTCTCGACCACGGAAGGATCGAGCTCGACGCCGTCGATCTCGGCCAGCCCCTCGGCCAGCACGCGGGCGTTCTCGTGGTCGTCGGCCAGCCGCTCCACGTGATGGTCGAGCGCGTGCAGGCCCGCTGCCGCCAGGATGCCGGCCTGGCGCATGGCGCCGCCCCACATCTGCTTGTAGCGCCATGCCTCTTCGATCAGCTCGCGCGAGCCGGCCAGCACGGCGCCGACCGGCGCTCCCAAGCCCTTCGTGAAGTCCAGCCACGCGGTGTCGAACCCGCCCGCCCAGTCACGCGCCGGCACGCCGGAGGCGACCACCGCGTTCATCAGCCGCGCCCCGTCCAGATGGGCGCGCATATCCGCATCCCGTGCCACGCCCAGAACCGCCCCCATCTGCTCCAGCGGCCACACGCGGCCACCCGCGATGTTCGTCGTCTGCTCGAGCGAGACCAGCCGCGAGCGCGGGGCGTAGCGGTCACCCGCCGCCCGCAGCGTCGCACGCAGCGTCGAGGCGTCGAACATCCCGCCCGGGCCGTCGACCGGGCACAGCACCGCGCCCGAGATCGCCGCCGGCCCGCCGGCCTCGGCGATGATCGGGTGTGACGTGCGGTGCAGGACGACCTCGTCGCCCCCCGGCCGTATGTGCAGGCGGAACGCGATCGCGTTGCACATCGTGCCGCTCGGCAGGAAGACGGCTTCCTCCTGCCCGAGCAGGTCCGCGACCCGCTCGCAGAGCGCGAGCACCGTGGGATCGGCGAACGACTGCTCGTCGCCCACCTCCGCCTCCGCCATCGCCCGGCGCATGGCCGCGGTGGGGCGGGTCTGAGTATCCGAGTAGAGGTTGACCACCCGCGAACCGTAGCCCGCGGGAGGCGAAGCCGGTTACGGGGGCCTGGATGGCCCCCGTCCCGGTCAGAAGCGCCGACCGGACGTCGGCGCAGGCAACTCATCCACCCAGTCAGCGGTACTGCTTGGCGTACCGCGCGAACACCGAGTACGGCTTGCGCGGCGTGCCGTCCGCGTTCACGAGGCCGGCGTCGAAGCGCGCGCTGCGCGAAGCCTCGCCGAACCAGCGGAACACGAAGAGCTGCGTGATCTTCGAGCGCAGCCCGCGCTGGCGGGTGTCGTAGCGGTCGGCGAGCGTGAACATCCACTTCGTGCGCGCGGCCGCGCGGCTCGGGCTGTACTTCAGGCGCCCGAACTTCACGATCCCGCCGGTCTCCGTCAGCCACACCTCACCCGGCACCAGCGACAGCATCAGGCGCGTATCGGCCGACGTGCGGTAGTTGACGTCCTGGTAGTTGTGCAGCCCCCACAGCCGCGGGCTGCCCTTCGCCCGGCGCAGGAACGCGCGCAGGTACGGCGCCATGTTCGAAGTGTCGAGCATGTCCGCGGCCATCACCTTGAACCTCCGCTTGCCGGCGAGCTTGCGCAGCACCTCGTAGTAGCGGACGGCCAGGCCGGGCTTGCGGTAGGTCGGCTGCGACTGGTGGTTGACCTCGTTCCAGGGCGAGTAGGTCTTGACCCATGGGAACGCGTTGTCGAACCTCGCGAACGCGGCCTTGTACGCCTTCGCGCTCGGCGCGCGGCAGGCCGTCGAGCGCGAGTACCGCGCCCCGTTCCAGCAGCCGCGCCGGGCGCTGAAGGTCACCAGCACCTGCTGGTTGGCGGTGCGCGCGCGGTTCATGAAGTACTCGACCTCGGCGCGCTGCCAATCGACCTTCGCCCAGTCCCAGGGGACGATGTAGCGAGTGCGCTTGAGCTTCAGGGACTGCCAGCGCGAGCTGTCGAACATGGCGGCGTTCTGATCACCGACGCCCACGCGCAGCTTCGCCTCCGCGGTGGGGACGACCAGCAGCACGAGGAGCAGCGAGAGAGGGAGCATCTTGCGGAATGCCATGCCAGCACCATCACCCTTGGACCCGGTTAGTTGCGTGAACTCACGCTAAAGATCGGACCGGCGGCTTCTCTACCCTCTTCATAGACCCGCATGGCGATAGAGGCCGAAGCCGCACACGAGAACCGCGCGGGGCGGCTCGCCGAGCAGCGACGAGGCCTCCCCGACCAGCCCGGGGTCTACCTGTTCCGCGACGCCCGCGGGCGCGTCATCTACGTGGGCAAGGCGAAGTCGCTCCGGAAGCGGGTTGCAAGCCATTTTGCAAATCCGACGCTCTACGGCACGCGCGCGCTGACCGACGAGGTCGACCACTTCGAGGCGCTCGTGGTCGCCACCGAGGCGGAGGCGCTGCTCACCGAGCAGACCTTCATCAAGCAGTACAAGCCGCGCTTCAACATCCGGCTGCGCGACGACAAGTCGTACCCCTACATCGCGATCAGCCTCGACGAGGAGTTCCCACGCGTCTACTTCACGCGCGAGCGGCACCGGCGCGACCGCGTCTACTTCGGCCCCTACTCGAGCGCCAAGCGCGTGCGCGGCACGCTCGACCTGCTGGGCAAGATCTTCCAGCTGCGCAGCTGCGAGGGCCCCGAGCCGGGCCGCCACTCCGGCTCCCCCTGCCTCGACTACTACATCAAGCGCTGCGGGGCGCCCTGCGTCGGCTACGTGTCCAAGGAGGAGTACCGGCAGGGGATCGACGGCGTGATCGCGTTCCTGAGTGGGCGCTTCAAGCAGATCGAGCGCGATCTCGAGGACCGCATGCACTGGCACTCGGGCCAGCAGGACTACGAGAGCGCCGCGCTCGACCGCAACCGCCTGCAGGCCGTCCGCGCGCTGCTCGAGCGCCAGCGCGTCGCCAACGAGGGCGCCGGCACCTACGACGCGGTGGCGGTCGACGTCGAGGGCGCCGAGGCCAACGCGCAGGTCTTCCAGGTCCGCGACGGCGTGCTGTCCGACCGCCAGTCGTTCTACCTCGAGAACGAGAGCGAGCAGCCGCCGGCGATCGTCGCCGAGGAGTTCATCCTCCAGTACTACGCGAGCGCGCTCTCGATCCCGTCGCTGATCGTCGTCCAGTCGACGCTCGCGGAGGGCTCGGAGCTGCCGATCCTCGAGGAGATCCTGGCCGAGCGGCGCGGCGGCGGCGTCGAGATCCGCGCCTCCGAGCGCGGCGGCAAGCGCCGGATCCTCGACCTCGCCGAGCGCAACGCGCGGCTCGCGCTCGAGCAGGAGAAGCTGAAGGCCGAGCGGCGCCGGCAGCAGCGGGTCGAGGCGCTCGACGGGCTGCAGCAGGCGCTCGGTCTCGACACGCTGCCGGTCCGCGTCGAGTGCTTCGACATCTCGCACCTCGGCGGCACCCACACGACCGCGTCGATGGTCGTCTTCGAGGGCGGCGCGCCGAAGAAGTCCGATTACCGGAGATTCAACATCCGCGAGGTCGATCCCGGCGACGATTATGCTGCAATGAGCGAGGTTTTGAGTCGCCGGTACGGCCAGTGGAGCAAGCAGGCAGAGCGCTCGCCGTACGACGCCGAGCGCGATCCGTCGTTCGCGGCGCTGCCGAACCTGATCGTGATCGACGGCGGCAAGGGCCAGCTCGCGGCCGGCCTCGAAGCGCTGCACGGCTTCCGCGAGCGCGGCGTGGCGGTCGTCTCCCTCGCCAAGCGGATCGAGGAGGTGTTCCTGCCCGGCCACGCCACACCGGTCCGCCTCCCGCACGACACGCCCGAGCTGCAGCTGCTCCAGCGCGTGCGCGACGAGGCGCACCGCTTCGCGATCACCCATCACCGGGTCCGCCGCGACCGGGCGATGACCGAGTCGATCATGGACGAGCTGCCGGGCATCGGGCCTGCCCGCAAGCGCGTGCTGCTCAAGCACTTCGGCTCGCCGGACGCGGTGCTGGCGGCCTCGCGCACAGAGCTCGAGCGGGTCCCGGGATTTCCCCAGAAGGTGGCGCGAGACCTTTACGCTCACCTCAACAAGACCGGACGATGAGCGAGAACGGCCGCGGCCCATCCCACCTCGATGACTTCGTGATCATCTCCGGGCTGTCCGGAGCGGGGAAGTCGTCGGCCATGAACGTGTTCGAGGACGCCGGCTACTTCTGTGTCGACAACCTGCCCGCGGAGATGATCCGGTCGCTGGCGGAGCTGTTCCGCCACCCGGGCTCGAAGGTCGAGCACGCCGCGGTGGTGTCGGACTCGCGCGGCGGCGAGTACCTGTCGGCGCTGACCGGCGTGATCGACGAGCTCGACGACGCCGGCATCGTCCACCGCGTGCTCTACCTCGAGGCCGACGACCAGACGCTGCTCAGCCGCTACAAGGAGACGCGCCGGCGCCACCCGCTGGCGCCGCACGGCACCGTCGTCGACGGGATCGCGCGCGAGCGCGAGCTGATGGGCTCCGGTGCGCGAGCGCGCCGACACCTGCATCGACACCAGCGGCCTCAGCTCGGCCGGGCTTGCGCCGCAAGATCGCCGACGAGCTGCTCGAGCGGGAGGCGCCGCGCACGCTGTCGGTCACCTTCACCTCGTTCGGCCACAAGCACGGGCCCCCTCGCGACCCGGACCTGGCGTTCGACGTCCGCTTCCTGCCCGAACCCGCACTACGAGGCCGATCTGCGCCCGCTGACGGGCTTCGACCAGCGGATCGTCGACTATGTCGGCCGCGACGGGCGGTTGCAGGAGTTCTACGACCACGTGCTGCCGCTGCTCGAGTACCTGCTGCCCCAGTACGTCGCCGAGGGCAAGGCGCATCTCGTTGTGGCGATCGGCTGCACCGGCGGGCCGCCACCGCTCGGTGGCGATCGCCGAGCGCCTCGCGAACCACTTCCGCGATCGCGAGGAGTTCTTCGTCGAGGTCCAGCACCGGGACGTCGACCGGCTGCCGTCGCGCCGCGCCGGGTAGCCTTCCGCGCGTCTTTTCATAACGCCAAGGGAGAACGACTGATGCCCGTACGGGTGGGGATCAACGGCTTCGGCCGGATCGGCCGCAACGTGTTCCGCGCAGCGCAGGAGTCGGACGCGGACATCGAGATCGTCGCGGTCAACGACATCACGGACGCGGGGACGCTCGCGCACCTGCTCAAGTACGACTCGGTGTACGGGCCGTTCCCGGGCACCGTCGAGGTGCGCGACGGCTCGCTGGCCGTCGACGGCCGCGAGGTGAAGGTGCTCGCCGAGAAGGACCCGGCCGCGCTGCCGTGGGGCGACCTCGGGGCCGAGGTCGTGATCGAGTCGACCGGCCTGTTCACCAAGCGCGACGACGCCGCCAAGCACCTCGAGGCCGGCGCCAGGAAGGTGATCATCTCCGCGCCCGCCACCGAGCCGGACGCCACCGTCGCGCTCGGCGTCAACTTCGACGAGGTCTACGACCCCGACAACCACCACGTCATCTCGAACGCGTCGTGCACGACGAACTGCCTCGCGCCGGTCGCCAAGGTGCTGCACGAGACGATCGGGATCGATCGCGGGCTGATGACGACGATCCACGCCTACACGGCCGACCAGCGGCTCCAGGACGCGCCGCACAGGGACCTCCGGCGCGCCCGCGCGGCGGCGATCAACCTCGTGCCCGCGTCGACCGGCGCGGCGAAGGCGATCGGCCTCGTGATCCCCGAGCTGCAGGGCAAGCTGCACGGCTTCGCGATCCGCGCGCCCGTGCCGACCGGTTCGGTGGTCGACCTCACGGTGCAGGCCTCGCGCGAGACGAGCGTGGACGAGATCAACGACGCGTTCCGCTCGCGCGCCGACAGCGGCCCGCTCGCCGGCATCCTGCAGTACACCGACGACCCGATCGTGTCCTCGGACATCGTCAAGTCCCCGTTCTCGTCGATCTTCGACTCCGGGCTCACCTCGGTGCTCGAGGGCACGATGGTGAAGGTCGTCGCCTGGTACGACAACGAGTGGGGGTACTCGAACCGCTGCGTGGAGCTCGCCCAGAGGGTGCTGGTGCGTGCGCACGCTTGACGATCTGGACGTCGAGGGAAAGCGCGTCCTCGTCCGCGTGGACTTCAACGTCCCGCTGGACGAGGACCGCAACATCACGGACGACTCGCGCATCCGCGCCGCGCTGCCGACGCTGAACGAGCTGCGCGAGAAGGGCGCCCGGCTGGTGCTGGCGGCGCACCTCGGGCGGCCGAAGGATCGCGAGCCGGAGTTCTCGCTGCAGCCCGCGGCCGAGCGGCTGTCGGAACTGCTCGGGACCGACGTCCAGCTCGCCGACTCGCTCGACGACGTGCCCGAAGGCGAGCTCGTGATGCTCGAGAACGTCCGCTACGAGGAGGGCGAGACCGAGAACGATCCTGAGCTCGCCAAGCGCTACGCGGCGCTCGCCGACGCCTACGTGAACGACGCATTCGGCGCCGCGCACCGGGCGCACGCCTCCACGGAGGCGGTGGCGCACCTGCTCCCGAGCGCCGCCGGGCGGCTGCTCGAGCGCGAGGTGTCGACGCTGCGGGGCATCCTCGAGGATCCGGAGAGCCCGCTGGTGGCGGTGGTCGGCGGCGCCAAGGTGACCGACAAGATCGGCGTGCTGGATGCGTTTTTGGAGCGCGCCGACGAGATCCTGATCGGCGGCGCCATGTGCTTTCCCTTCTTCAAGGCGCAGGGCCACTCGGTCGGCGACTCGCTGTGCGAGGAGGAGGGCGTCGAGCCCGCGGCGCGCATGCTGATGGCGGGCCGCGACAGGCTGCAGCTCCCGGTTGACCTCGTCGCCGGGCAGGAGTTCAATGCGGATACGCCCATACGGGCGATCGACGGCGTGGACGTGCCCGAGGGGTGGATGGGGTTGGACATCGGGCCGTCCACCGCCGAGCGCTACGCAGACGCGGTCAAGGACGCCGGCACCGTGTTCTGGAACGGTCCGATGGGCGCGTTCGAGCTCGAGCCGTTCGCCGCGGGCACGAAGACGGTGGCCGAGGCGGTCGCGGTGTCCTCGGCCACCACGGTCGTCGGCGGCGGCGACTCGGCGGCCGCGCTCGCGCAGTTCGGGCTCGCCGACATGGTCGACCACGTGTCGACCGGCGGCGGCGCCTCGCTCGAGCTGGTCGAGGGCAAGCCGCTGCCCGGCGTGGAGGCGCTCACGTGAGCCGCAAGCCCTACATCGCCGCCAACTGGAAGCTGAACAAGACGGTCGCCGAGGCGGAGGCCTACATCCAGGCGCTGCTGCCGAAGGTGGGCGCGGTCGGCGACGTCGAGGTCGTGATCTGCCCGCCGTTCACGGCGCTGCAGGCGATGGTCGACTCGGCGCGCGGCTCGAGCGTCCAGGTGTACGCGCAGAACATGCACGAGGCCGACGAGGGCGCGTTCACGGGCGAGGTGTCGGCGCCGATGCTGATCGAGATCGACGTCCAGGGCGTGATCCTCGGCCACTCCGAGCGGCGCGAGTACTTCAACGAGACCGACCGCGCGCTCCAGCAGAAGGTCCCGCGCGCGCTCGAGGGAGGTCTGACCCCGCTGCTGTGCGTGGGCGAGACCGAGGAGGAGCGCGAGCGCGGCGACACCGAGCGCAAGCTGCGCCACCAGGTGCAGGAGGCGCTCGACAAGGTCCCGAAGGACCGCCTGCCCGAGGTGGTGATCGCCTACGAGCCGATCTGGGCGATCGGCAGCGGGCGGGTGGCGACCTCCGAGCAGGCGCAGGAGGCGATCGCCTTCGTGCGCGCGCTCGTGGCCGACCGCGACAAGGAGGCCGGCGAGGCGGTGCGGATCCTCTACGGCGGGTCGCTCAAGCCCGACAACGCGCCTGAGCTGCTCTCGCTGCCCGACGTCGACGGCGCGCTGGTGGGCGGCGCGAGCCTCGACGCCGGCAGCTTCGCGGCGATCGTCGAGGCCGCCCGAGGGTGAACGTCGCCCTCATCATCCTCGACGGTTGGGGCCTGGCCCCGGACGGGCCGGGGAACGCCGTCTCGCTCGCCGACACCCCCGTGTTCGACAGGCTGTGGGAGCAGCATCCTCACACGCAGCTCACCGCCAAGGGCGAGGCGGTCGGCCTGCCCGAGGGCCAGATGGGCAACTCCGAGGTCGGCCACCTCAACCTCGGTGCGGGCGCGATCGTGCCGCAGGACCTCGCGCGCATCGACGCCGCCGTGGCTGACCGCTCGCTGGCCGGGAACGTGACCCTGCGGGAGGCGATGCGGGACGCGCCGCGCGTCCACCTCCTCGGCCTGGTCTCCGAGGGCGGGGTGCACTCCTCGATCGAGCACCTGGAGGCGCTCGTGAAGCTTGCCGGCGAGTTCGCGGTCGAGGATCTGGTGATCCACGCGTTCACCGACGGGCGCGACACGTCGCCGACCTCCGGGGCCGGCTGCCTGGCCCGCGTGGAGAGCTGGGGCGTCGGCCGCGTCGGCTCGGTCGTCGGACGGTACTTCGCGATGGACCGTGACCAGCGCTGGGACCGCACCGAGAAGGCCGTCAAGCTGCTCGTCGACGGCGAGGGCGACCACCATGCCGACGCGGGCGTAGCGGCCGTGCGCGCGGCCTACGAGCGCGGCGAGACCGACGAGTTCATCGCGCCCACGACCGTCGGGGACGAGGCGCGGATCCGGCCCGGAGACTCCGTGATCGCGTTCAACTTCCGCCCCGACCGGATGCGGCAGATCACCGGGAAGCTGACCGAGACGGTCGACCGCTACGTGACGCTGACCCAGTACGACGAGGACTGGACGCATCCGATCCTGTTCCCGCCACGGCGGCCTGCCATCACCTTGGCCAAGGTGATCTCCGACCGCGGGTTGAAGCAGCTGCACGTGGCGGAGACGGAGAAGTACGCGCACGTGACGTACTTCTTCAACGGCGGCCAGGAGCTCCCGCACGAGGGCGAGGTGCGCGAGCTGGTGCCGTCGCCGCGCCACGTCCCCACCTACGACCACAAGCCGGAGATGAGCGCCCGCGAGGCGGCGGACGCGTTCGTCGAGCACTGGAACTCGGATCGGCCGGCATTCGCGATCATCAACTTCGCGAACCCGGACATGGTCGGCCACACCGGCGACATCGACGCAGCGGTGAAGGCGGTCGAGACCGTCGACGAGTGCCTCGGCGATGTGGTCGAGGCGGTCCGGGCGAGCGGCGGCGCCTGCGTGATCACCGCCGACCACGGCAACGCGGACCACATGCTCGACGAGGACGGGTCGGTCAACACCGCGCATTCGCTCAACCCGGTGCCGTTCATCGTCACCGCCGACGGCGTCTCGATCGACGGCGAGGGCATCCTCGCCGACGTCGCGCCGACCATCCTGGCGTTGCTCGCGATCGACCAGCCGGAGCAGATGACGGGGCGCTCGCTGCTGTCGTAGGCTGCGGCGGATGGCGGAGCGTGAGAGCTACTCGCCGGGGGCGTTCTGCTGGGCCGACCTCGGCACGACCGACGCCGCCGCGGCGAAGGAGTTCTACCCGCGCGTGTTCGGCTGGGAGGCGGTCGACACCCCGGCCGGCGACGACGCCACGTACACGATGTTCCGCATCGACGGGCGCGACGTCGCCGCCCTGTACGAGCTCGACGAGGAGCAGCGCAGCTCGCTGATCCCGCACTGGTCGTCGTACGTGTCGGTCGAGGATGTCGACGCGCTGACGCCGCGCGTCCGCGAGCTGGGTGGCGAGGTGCTGGCCGAGCCGTTCGACATCACCGAGGCCGGCCGCACGGCGGCGGTGCGGGACCCGACGGGCGCGCTCCTGAACCTGTGGCAGCCGCGCCGGCAGGCCGGCGCCGGGCGCGTCAACGACCCCGGCTGCATGGTGTGGAACGAGCTCGCCTCGCCCGACCCCGCGCGGGCGCGTGACTTCTTCGCCGAGCTGCTGGGCTGGACGGTCGAGCCCGAGGAGTCCGGCTACGGCGTGATCAGGCTCAACGGCGCGCTCAACGGCGGTATCCGCCCCCCGCAGGAGGGCGAGCCGGCCCACTGGCTCGTGTACTTCACGGTCACGTCGTGCGACGACGCTGTCGCCGCGATCGGCGAGGCCGGCGGCTCGGTGATCGCCGGGCCGATGGACACGCCGGTCGGGCGCGTGGCCGCGGTCGCCGACCCCCAGGGCGCCGCCTTCGCCCTGTGGGAGGGCGAGGTCGACCCCTAGCGCGTCAGGTCGCCGACGAAGGCCGCCGGCGGTTGTTCATGCAACCATCGCTCCGATAGGCTGCTGGCATGGCTGCGATGACCGGCGAGGCGATCAAGGAGCTCACCCCTGCGGAACTCGGCGCGTGGCGCGGGCTGCTGCGCGTCCACAGCGCGCTCGTGAAGGCGCTGGACGCCGAGCTGCTCGCGGACCATGACCTGCCTCTGACGTCGTATGAGGTGCTGATCAACCTCCAGGCCGCGCCCGACCGCCGGCGCCGGATGGCCGAGCTCGCCGAGGGCGTGCTGCTGTCGCGCTCGGGGATGACGCGGCTCGTCGACCGGCTCGAGCGGGAGGGGCTGCTGGAGCGCGACGCCTGCGTGTCCGACGGCCGCGGGACGTTCGCCGTGCTCACCGACAAGGGCGAGGCGCTGCTCTCGCGAGCGCGGCGGACCCACCTCGACGGCGTTCGCGACCGCTTCCTGCGCCACTTCTCGGAGGCGGAGCTCGAGCATTTGGCGGGACTCTGGAACCGGATCCTCCCGGGCGCCGCGGATCTCAGTCGGAGCGACTAAGAAACTTGACACAAGCCCACTGAGATCTTCTATAATCGGGGCAACCGTTCAGTCGACCCCAGGGAGGATCGCTTATGACCATCGTGCGTTGGGAGCCGCTCCGTGAGTTCGGCACGCTCCAGAACGAGATGAACCGTCTCTTCAACACGGTCTTCGACTCCCCCGCGCCCGGCAACGGCGGGACGCTGCGCCGCTGGCTGCCACCGATGGACCTCGTCGAGACCGAGGACCACTTCGTCCTGCGCGCCGATCTGCCCGGCATGACCGAGGACGACATCAACATCGAGTTCGAGGACGGCACGCTCACTGTCTCCGGCGAGCGCAAGGCCGAGCATGAGACCAAGAACGAGGGCTACTACCGCGTCGAGCGCGCCTTCGGGTCCTTCTCGCGCGCGCTGACGCTGCCGAAGGGCATCGACGCCGAGGCGGTGACCGCCAACTTCGACCGTGGCGTGCTCGAGATCCGGGTCCCGAAGCCCGAGGAGCGCAAGCCGCGACGGATCGAGGTCGCCGGCGCGAGCCAGCAGACCATCGAGAGCTGATCGCCCGCGACGCCCGCCGTGGCGGGCGCTCTCCATCGCGAGGCCGCGGATAACGTCCGCGGCCTCGTGTCCGTTCTGGAGATCCACAGCCGCGACCCCGGCTCGCGCGCCCGCACCGGCACCCTGCGGTTGGCGCACGGCGAGGTGCGCACGCCGGCGTTCGTCCCGCTCGCCACCAAGGCGGTGGTGAAGACGCTCGAGGTGCGGGAGGCGGCCGAGCTCGGCTACGACATGGTGCTCGGGAACACGTTCCACCTGTTCCTGACGCCCGGCCACGAGCTGATCGCCTCGATGGGCGGCCTGCACCGCTTCATGCGCTGGGAGCGGCCGGTGATCACCGACTCGGGCGGCTTCCAGGTGTTCTCGATGGGGCACGGCGCGGTGGCCGACGAGATCAAGGGCCGCTCGCCTCAGTCCTCCGGCGGCGAGCGGGCCGGCGCGATCCTGCGGATCGAGGAGGAGGGCGTGACGTTCCGCTCCTACCTCGACGGCACCTCGAAGTTCATCGGCCCCGAGACCTCGATGGAGATCCAGGCCGCGCTGGGCTCCGACATCGCGCTGGTGTTCGACGAGTGCACGCCGTTCCACGGCGGCCGCGACTACACGGCCCGGTCGACCGAGCGCACCCACCGCTGGCTCGACCGCTGCCTGGCGTGGCACTCGGCCCACGGTCCCGAAGGCCAGGTCGTCTACGGGATCGTCCAGGGCGGGGTGGAGGAGGACCTGCGGCGGGCGTCGGCCCAGGAGGTTGCCGCCCGGCCGGTCGGAGGCATCGCGATCGGCGGGACTTTGGGCCAGCACAAGGACCAGATGTTCGAGGTCGTCGACTGGGCGCTGCAGGAGCTCGGGGACGAGCGCCCGCGGCACCTGCTCGGGATCGGCGAGATCGACGACCTCGTTCGCGGGGTCGAGCTCGGGATCGACACGTTCGACTGCGCGATGCCGACGCGGATCGGCCGCCACGGGATGGCCGTCGTCCCCGACCCCGCCGCCCGCTGGCGGGTCGACCTCGCCAAGGGCCGCTTCCGCACGAGCGACGAGCCACTGCTAGAAGGCTGCCCGTGCCCGGCCTGCGGCCACGGCTACACCCGCGCGTACCTGCATTACCTGCTGAAGGCACGAGAGCAGACCGCCCAGCGGTTGCTGACGCTTCACAACCTCGCGTTTGTGCAGACGTTGATGGCGGCTCTGCGGGAGGCGATCGACGCGGGTCGGTTTTCCGAGGCCGCCGCGGCGGTCCGGGCCGGCGCCGCGCCGTGGGCGCTGTAGCGCGTCGACGAACGTCAACTGCGGCAGGTGAGGGAGGCGAGGGTGCCGGCCGCGGGGCTGACCGTGGCGCGCAGGCCGCGGTATCCGCGGATTGGGCGCCACGACGCGAGCCGTGGCGCCTTTGCGTCGCTATTCGGGGCGAAGGCGCCACGGACGCCAGCGCGGCCCGCGCTCGGCGCCTTTGCGTCGCTATTCGGGGCGAAGGCGCCACGGTCCCCGGCGCCGCCCGCGCCGCCGGCTCAGTTGCCGGTGTTGTCCTCGATCAGGCCGCGCAGCTCGCCGGCCGCGTCGTCGACCCCGCCGCGCACGTCATCGCGCAGCTGCACGGACTGCCCGCCGCCGCCGTTGTCGAGCGCCTGGATCACCGCGAACCCGGCGACCGCCAGCGCGAGCACGACGAGGAGGGCGACGAAGAGGCGCAGCGCTCCGCCGCTGCGTCCCCGTCGCGCAGGCGGCGGAGCGGCGCGGCGGCGGCTGGGCGGGGCGGCGGTCGGGGGCTCGTCGATCGGCTCCAGGCGCCGGCGGGGCGGCGCCTGGGAGGTCCGCGGCATCGCCGACGTGGTGCTCGTGCCGCTCACCACCCGCGTCGCCTCCGTGTCCTCCTCGACCGCCCAGTCGGCGGCGGCGGCCGGCGCGCGGCCGCGCAGGCCGTCGCGCAGGGCGGTCTCCATCTCGGCGGCGTCCGCGTAGCGCTGCGCGGGATCGCGGTGCAGGGCGCGCGCCACGGCCGCCGCCAGAGCGGGCGACACGTCCGGTGTGAGCTCGTCGAGCCGCGGCGGCGGGCCGCTCTCCTGCAACCGCGCGAGGTCCGTCAACGAGGCGGCGTCGTACGGCAGCCGGCCGGCGAGCAGCTGGTAGGCGACCACCCCGAGCGCGTACATGTCCGAGGCCGGCCCGGCGGGCTCGCCGCGCGCCTGCTCGGGCGCCAGGTAGGCGGCGGTGCCGAGCACCGAGCCGACCTTCGTGATGTCCGACTGCTCGGCCGCCTTGGCGATGCCGAAGTCGGCCAGCTTGACCATCCCGTCGCGGCTCTCCAGCAGGTTGCCGGGTTTCACGTCCCGGTGGACGACGCCGTGGCGGTGCGCGTAGTCGAGCCCTCGGCAGGACTGGGCGAGGATCTCGACCGCCTCGTCGGGCGGCAGCGTCCCGCGGTCGCGCAGGAGCTCGGCGCACGAGTGGCCCTCGACGTACTCCATGACGATGAAGTTGCGGTGCGTCTCCTTGTCGAGCCCGAAGTCGAACACCTGGACGACGTTCGGGTGCACGAGCCGGGCGGCGGCGAGCGCCTCGCGCCGGAAGCGGGAGACGAAGCTCGAGTCGTCGGCCAGGTGCTCGGCCAGCAGCTTGACCGCCACGTTGCGCTCGAGCCGGGTGTCGAACGCCAGCTGCACGGTCGCCATGCCCCCGACGCCGAGCCGGCGCTCGAGGCGATAGCGGTCGGCGAACAGCTCGGTCATGGGCCGTCCCCGTCCTCTTCGGGGGCCTCCACGCCGCCGCCTTCGGTCGGTGTCTCGGTGGGCGTCGCCGTCTCGGTGGGCGTCGGCGTCTCGGTCGGCGTCGGCGTCTCGGTCGGCGTCGGCGTCGGCGTCTCGGTCGGGGTGGGCGTCTCGGTCGGGACCGGGGTGGCCGTTTCCGTCGGGGCCGGTGTCTCCTCCGGCTCGGGCTCGCAGTCGCGGTTCAGCCGGCGCTCGATCTGATCGAGCCACTCGGTCATGTTGTTCTTGAGGTCGCTGTCGACCCGTCGCGGCAGCTCGTTGACCTGCGCCCGCGCGTCGGCGACCTCCTGCCGGGCCGCCTTCCGGTCCTGGTCGGCGCACGCGGCCTCGATCCGGTCGACGGTCTCGACCAGGGCTGTGGCTCGGTCCTCGGGGATCAGGCCCTGGTTGTCCTGCCCGCAACCGGCCGCGAGCACGGCCAGGACCGACGCGAACGCGAGAAGGGCGCGATGACGCATACGGGTCTCGCAGGCTAGCGGCCCGGCCCGCGGCTACTGGCCATGTTGGAGACGCTCGGCGAGCGAGTCCGGGAGGTTGGCTGCCCGGATCGCGGCCTGCGCGCCGGCGATGTCGTAGTCCGCACGCCGCCAGGTGGCGGTCAGGCGCTCGGTGTCGAGCACCATCCACGCCGCGCGCGGGTCGCCGTCGCGCGGCTGGCCGGCCGAGCCGGGGTTGAGCAGCCACTCGCCGGTGCGTAGCTCGACCTGCGCTCCGTCGCGTCGCGTCGTGCCGGTGGCGGGCTCGCCGTCCGGCCGGTGGAACGAGAGCGCCACGTGCGAGTGGCCGATCAGCGAGATCCGGTATCTGGTCGCGTCGAAGCACAGCTCGGCCGCGAGCGGCGACAGCACGTACTCCCACACCGGGTCGCGCGGCGACGCGTGGAACAGCCCGAAACCCTCGCTGGCGCCGGTGGGAGACAGCGACAGCAGGTACTCGCGCGTCTCGGGCGCGATCACGTCGCGCGTCCACCGCGCTGCGAGCGCCGCGCCGCGCGAGAACTCCTCGAGCGACAGCACGTCGACCACCGCGAGGTCGTGGTTGCCGGCCAGGCAGATCGTGCAGTGGGCCTCGGCCAGCGCCACGCACGCGTCCGGCTCGGCCCCGTAGCCGACCAGGTCCCCGAGGCACCACAGCTCGTCCGCGCCGTCCTCCTCCGCCGCTCGGATGACCGCCTGGAATGCCTGCTTGTTGCCGTGGATGTCGGACGCGATGGCGACGCGCATGCTCGGGTTATCGTCTGTTCAGTGCCCCGACGGCTCCGCCTGCCAGTCAGCATCGTCGCCGCGCTGGTGGTGGCCGAGGCCGCCGTCGTTCTCATGCGGCCGCGCGACGGCGTCGTGCCGGTCGACGCGGCGCCGCAAACCTACTTCAGCACGGCCTTCATCGAGCGCGCGGAGGACTTCCGCTCCGGCCAGCTGTGGCTGTACGGGGCGCGGGTGGCGATCGAGATCGGGCTGCTGGTGTACGTCGTGCGCCGTCCGCCGGCGCGCCTGAAGGAACGGTTCCGGCGCCCGGTCCTGGCAGGAGCCGTGACCGCCGCGGCCCTTGCGGTGACCGTCACCGTGCTCACGCTCCCGGTCAGCGCGATCTCGCGCGAGCGGGCCAAGGACGTCGGGCTGGTGACGCAGAGCTGGACCGGCTGGCTGGGTGACGTCGCCAAGGGGATCGCGATCGAGATCGTGATCGTGGGCGCGGGGGGAGCGCTGCTCGTCTTCCTCATGCGCCGCTTCGGGCGCCGCTGGTGGGCACCGGCGGCCGCGCTCGCGGTGGCGTTCGGCGTGCTCATGAACTACGCGGGCCCGATCGTGCTCGACCCGCTCTTCAACAAGTTCAAGCCGCTGCCGGCCGGTGAGCTGCGCTCGGACGTGATCGAGATGGCGGAGGAGGCCGGCGTGAAGGTGGGCGAGGTGTACGAGATGGACGCCTCGCGCCGCACCACCGCCGCCAACGCGTACGTGGCGGGCCTCGGCTCGACCAAGCGCGTGGTGCTGTACGACACGCTGCTGCGAGATTTCACGCCCGAGGAGGTGCGCCTCGTGGTCGCCCACGAGCTCGGGCACGTGCACCACCGGGACGTCCCGCGCGGGCTGCTGTACCTGGCGCTCGTGGCCCCGGTGGGGATGTTCGCGGTCTCCCGGCTGGCCGAGCGCTGGGCGCCGGAGGGCGGGCCGGCCGCCGTGCCGGCGGTCGGGCTGGCGCTCGCGCTGATGGTGCCGGCGATCACGATCGTCTCGAACCAGCTCTCGCGGGCGGTCGAGGCGCGCGCCGACCGCTACTCGATCGAGCTCACCGGCGAGCCCGACCAGCTGATCAACTTCCAGAAGCGGATCACGGTCCAGAACGTGTCCGACCCCGAACCACCCGGCTGGACGAGCTTCCTGCTCGGCACGCACCCGACCGCCATGCAGCGGATCGGCCAGGCGCTGGCCCTCAGGGCTGATCAGGCGGCTCGCGGGGAGGAGCCTCGGGGAGGTTCTTGATCCCCTCCTTGGTCCGCCACTTGGACCAGTTGTCCTCCATCGCGTCGATCAGCTCGCGCATGAAGCGCGGCGAGACGCTGATCCGCGAGACGACGATGCCGGGGACCTCCTCGCTCTCGACCTCGTGGTCGACGCGCGCGAACGTGAGCGTGAACTCGTAGTCCGAGTGCGACACGTTCGCGAAGTTCGCGTACATCCCCGCCATCACCTCGGGTGAGGTGTGCAGATTGATGTGGCGCTCGGGCTGATCCCCGTCCACGCGCCTTAGTATCGCAGCGGTGCGCTATACGGTGCTGGCGGTCGGCAAGCTGCGGCCGCCGTTCACGGACGACGTGCAGCACTACCAGCGGCTGCTCGCCCGCCATGCGCGGCTGGCGCTGATCGAGGTCCGCGAGGACGAGCAGGTGGAGCGGCGGATCCCCGAGCGCTCCTACGTCTCGCTGCTCGACGCCGGCGGGCGCGCCTACTCGTCGGAGGCGTTCGCGCGCTGGCTGGAGGACCGCCGGCAGGCCGGGCGCGACGTCTGCTTCGTGGTCGGCGGGCCGTACGGCACGACGCTCGAGCGCTGCGACCACAAGCTGTCGCTCGGCCCGATGACGCTTCCGCACCAGCTCGCCCGCGTGGTGCTGCTCGAGCAGCTGTTCCGCGCGCACAAGATCCTCGCCGGCGAGCCGTACCATCATTGACCCGTGGGCAGCCCGATCGACGACCTCCGCAGCGCCGTCAACGCCGCCGCCGCCGAGCTCGGCGACGGCGCGACCGCCACGCCCACGCTGGAGCGCCCGAAGAAGGCGGGCTTCGGCGACTACTCGACCAACGCGGCGATGCTGCTCGCGCCGCGCCTGGGCTCGCCGCCGCGGGAGATCGCCGAACGGCTCGCCGGCGAGCTGCGCGAGCGGCTCGGGGAGCGGGTCGAGAAGGTCGAGGTCGCCGGTCCCGGCTTTCTGAACGTGTTCCTGGCCGACGCCTGGTACACGGCGGCCGCCGCGCACGTGCTGGCGGCGGGCGACGGCTGGGGCGGCGGCACGGCGGCCACGCGCGAGCGGGTGCTGATCGAGTTCGTGTCCGCCAATCCCACCGGCCCGCTGACGGCCGCCAGCGGCCGCCATGCCGCGTACGGGGACGCGCTGGCGCGGCTGCTCGAGTTCGCGGGGCACGAGGTGGCGCGCGAGTACTACTTCAACGACGCCGGCGGGCAGGTGCTCAACCTCGGCCGCTCGATCCAGGCCCGCGCCCGCGGCGAGACGGTGCCTGAGGACGGCTATCCGGGCGCCTACGTGGCCGACCTGGCGGCCGCGCTCGAGGGCGCGGCCGAGCGCGACGCCGACGACCTCGCGGCTGCCGGCGGGCACCTGATGATCGAGCGCATCCAGGCGACGCTCGAGCGCTTCCGCGTCCACTTCGACACCTGGTTCTCCGAGCGCAGCCTGCACTACGGCGCGATCGAGCGGGCGTTCGAGCAGGCCGGTGACCACGTCTACCGGTCCGAGGGCGCGCTGTGGCTGCGGACCACCGACTTCGGCGACGACCACGACCGGGTGGTGGTGAAGTCGGATGGCTCGCCGACCTACTTCGCAGCCGATCTCGCCTACCTCGAGAACAAGGTCGAGCGGGGCTACGAGCGGCTGATCACGCCGCTCGGAGCCGACCACCACGGGTACGTCCCGCGCTTCAAGGCGGCGCTGGCGGTGCTCGGCACCGACCCCGACCGGCTCGAGATCCCGCTGCTGCAGTTCGTGCACCTGGTCGAGCGCGGCGAGCGCGCCTCGATGTCCAAGCGGCGCGGCGAGTTCATCACGCTCGACGACCTGATCGAGCAGATCGGCATCGACGCGACGCGCTTCTTCCTGCTCCAGCGCTCGCACGACTCGACGATCGACCTCGACCTCGACCTGGCGCGCGAGGAGTCGGCCGAGAACCCGGTCTACTACGTCCAGTACGCGCACGCGCGGATCGCCTCCGTGCTGCGGAAGGCCGGCGAGCGCAAGTCAGAGGTCATCGGCGACCTGTCGCTCCACCCCGCCGAGCGGGAGCTGGTCAAGAAGCTGCTCGCTTTCCCGGCCGAGGCGGCGGAGGCGGCCGACCGCCGCGCGCCGCACCGGGTCGCGGTCTACGCCCTCGAGCTGGCGCAGACCTTCACGGCCTTCTATCGCGACTGCCGGGTGATCGGAGCCGAGACCGAGGCGGTCGAGTCGCTCCGGCTCGGGCTGTGCGTGGCGAGCAAGCGCACGATCGCCCGCGCGCTCGACCTGCTGGGCGTCTCGGCGCCCGAGGCGATGTAGCCCCTACAGCTCGGTGAAGAAGTTCAGCCCGAGGTCGTCGAGCGCCTGCTGGGCCTCGAGGTTGAGCGTCGTCAGCTCGCCGGTGAACAGCAGGATCCCCATGCCGATGAGGATCGCGCCGGAGATGCCCGTGATGATCAGGTAGCGGTCGCGCAGCCAGCGCCATGCCGTGGTGGCGCGGGTGAAGGCGGCGGCGGTGATCAGGAACGGGACCGCGAGCCCGAGCGAGTAGAACAACAGCAGGATCGCCCCCTCGCTGACCGTGTCCTGCACCGAGGCGGCGGTCAGGATCGTGCCGAGGGTCGGGCCGACGCACGGGGTCCACGCGAACGCGAAGGCGGCGCCGGCGATCAGCGGGCCGCCCGAGCCGGCACGCGACATCAGCACGTCCGGCCGCCACTCGCGGTTCAGCCGCGGCACGAACGGCGTGATCACGAACAGCACGCCGAGGGCGATGATGATCACGCCCGCGACCTTGTCGAGCGTGCCGCGGCCGTCCTGCAGCGTGGAGCCGAGGCTGGTCGCTGTCATCCCCAGCGCAACGAACACGACCGTGAACGCCATGCAGAAGACGATCGCGGGCATAAGCACGCGGCTGAGGCGTCTTTCGCCGTGCTGGATCTCGGCCAGCGAGACGCCCGACACGGCCGACAGGTAGCCGGGGACGAGGGGGAGCACACAGGGGGACACGAACGACACGAAGCCGACCGCGAAAGCGGCGATGATCGTGGTGTCGACGCCGCCGCTCATCGGTCGAAGGCCCTCAGCTCGGCGTCGAGCCGGCGGGCGTCGGCCGCGTCGACCTCGGGGCCCGGCGCCGCCGGGGCCGGCTCAGGCGCGCGGCGCCAGCGGCGCGCGAGCAGCACCACGCCGGCGCCGGCGAGCCCGACGATCGCTCCCGGCACCAGCCAGCCCGCGAGGTCGAACCCCTCGTCCCCCGGCTCGGCGAGCACGGCGGGCCCGTACTCGTCCACCAGCGCCGCCTTGATCTCGTCCTTCGTCATCCCCTCGGCGATCCGGGCGCGGATGAACGCGCGCTCCTGGTCGGCGACCGCCGAGGTGGAGATGTTGAGCGCCGTCCGGCACTCGACGCACATCACCTCGTCCTCGATGTCGGGCAGCGTCGCCTTCGGCTCGGCGGCGGCGGCCAGCCCGAGGACCAGCACGAGCGCGACGAGCAGCCTCACGCGCTCTCCTCCAGCAGCGGCGTCAGGTGCTCGTCGAGCCACGCCTGGTCGACGGGCCCGCGCCTGAGCGCAGCGATCCGGCCCTGGCGGTCGATCAGGAACGTCTCCGGCAGGGCCGCGACGCCGAGCTCTTGCTTGTACTCGCCATCGCGGTCGCGCAGGCTCGGGAAGGTGATCTTCTTCTCGCGCAGGAAGCGCATCGCGTCCTCGGAGGCGTCCTGGGTGTCGACGCCGAGCACGAGGCCGTCCTGGGCGGCGATCCGCTTGTGGGTGCGCTCGAGCAGCGGCATCTCGGACCGGCAGGGCGGGCACCACGACGCCCACAGGTTCAGGACCACGACCTTGCCCTGGTGGTCGGCGAGCGAGCCGGTGCCGTCGCCGCCCAGCTCGCGCAGCTCGCTGGTGGGCGCCTCGACGCGGTCGCCGTCGGAGATCGATTCGTCGATCGAGGTGTCCGGACCGGTCGAGACGACCCCGTACGAGAGCAGGGCGACGAGCGCCGTCGCGGCGAACGTGACCGGCCAGTAGACGCGCGGGCGCACTGGTTCAAGGGTAGTGCCGGGCAGCTAGACTGCGCGCACCCTGCGGGCGTTGTCCAATGGTTAAGACGCTGGCTTCCCAAGCCAGAAATGGGGGTTCGATTCCCCTCGCCCGCTCTAGGTGGCCGCCGTGGCGGTGACCCGGATCGAGACCCAGGACCTTGCCGTCGCCCGCGGCGGCCGCGTGGTTCTGAAGGGCATCGATCTGCGCGTGCACGCGGGTGAGGTGACGGCGCTGGTGGGGCCGTCGGGCGCCGGTAAGTCCAGCCTCCTGCGCAGCCTGGTGCGGCTCGACGAGCCGGCCGGCGGGCGCGTGCTGGTCGACGGCCGCGACGCGGCCGAGCTCGAGCCGTGCGAGCTGCGCCGTCGGGTGGGGCTGGTGACGCAGGCGCCGGTGATGCTGCCCGGCGACGTGCGTGCGAATCTCGCCTACGGGCTCGACGACCCGCCGGTCGCGGGGCTGGCGGAAGCGCTGGCCGCCACCGGGCTCGACGCGAGCCTCATGGAGCGCGAGGCGCGCGCCCTGTCGGGAGGCGAGTCCGCGCGCGTGGCGGTCGCGCGCGCGCTGACCCGCGACCCCGGCGTGCTGCTGCTCGACGAGCCGACCGCCGCGCTGGACCGCGAGGCGGCGGCGCCGGTCGAGGCGCTCGTGCGCTCCCTCGCCGAGCGGGGGCTGGCGATCCTGATCGTCACCCACGACGAGGCGCAGGCCGGGCGGGTGGCGGACGCACGAATCGAGGTCGGAGGCCATTCGCGGCCGCACGACGGCACCGGAGGCGCCGCGTGACGCAGGTCATCGTTGCCGCCGCCCTCGTGGTCGTGGCCGTCGCCGTCTCGCGCGCCGGTGGCCTCGGGCTCGAGCGCGAGCTGGCGGTGAGCGCCGTCCGCGCCGCGGTCCAGCTCGCGGCGGTGGGCGCGGTCGTGACGCTCGTGTTCGAGCACGCGGGCCTGGCGGCCGCCTTCGTGGCGGTCATGCTCGGCACCGCGACGCTCACGTCCGGCCGGCGGCTGCGCGGCGTCCCGGACGCGTGGTGGCGCGCCGGCGCCGCGATCGCGGCCGGCGCGGCGACCGGCATCGCCCCGATGCTCCTCACCGGCGCCTTCAGCACCGAGCCGCGGGAGCTGATCCCGGTCGCCGGCATCCTGATCGGCGGCGCGATGGTCGCCACCTCGGTCACCGGCCGCCGGCTCACAGAGCACGTCGGCGAGGACCTGCCGGCGATCGAGACCCGGCTCGCGCTCGGGGTCCCGGTCCGCGCCGCGCTCTCGGACGCCGTCCGCGCGAGTGCGACCACAGGCCTGGTCGCGCTGCTCGACCAGACCAAGAACGTCGGCCTCGTGACGCTCCCCGGCACGTTCGTCGGCCTCGTCCTCGGCGGGGCGTCGCCGGCGGAGGCCGCCCGCGTTCAGCTCACCGTGCTGCTGGCGCTACTCGCCGTCGAGGTCGTCGCCGCGCTCGCGGTCGCCCGGCTCGTGGTGGCCGGGCTCACCGCGCCGGGCGAGCGGATCCGGGTCCCCGGATGAGCTACCAGGCCTGGCCGGTGCCGCAGTGCGGGCAGCCGACGGAGGTCGAGACCTCCGCCTTGAACGCGTAACCGCAGTGGCAGGAGTAGAGCGCCTGGTCCTCAGGGCCGCCGCTGCGCTTGGCGCGGGCGAGCGCCTGGTGGACGGCGGTGCGTGAGCGGGGCCGGCTGTCGTGGCGGCCGCGCCGGAGTCGGACGGGGAGGGAGGTTGAGAGTTGCATCTGCATGCCTGACGTCAGTAACAGTGGGGTTCTTCCAAGGTTTCTCGGCCCCGTGTTGCAAACCTTTATGTGTCGTTCGCCACATTCACCAGGAATGTCTACGCGTCGACGCCGCCTTCCGGATGCGACCTCGCCATAATCGGTAGGGCGATGGATCCCGCCCGCAAGCGCACGATCAGGCTCGTGGTGGCGCTGAGCGCCGCCGTGCTGCTGGCGGGCGCGCTCGTCTACACGAGCTTCTCGGCCTCGAGCGAGGCCCGCAGCCCGAGCCAGCTGCTCGCCGGCGCGGAGTCCGGCAGGACGTACCAGCTGACCGGCAAGGTGGTGGCCGGCTACGAGCGCACGGGCACCGTCACCAACTTCCGGGTGCGCGACCGGGCCGGCCAGGTCTCGGTGCCGGTGCGCTACGAGGGCGTGCTCCCCGACCCGTTCCGCGCGGGGCGCGAGGTGATCGTCACCGTCCGCAAGGAGGGCGGCGTCTTCGTCGGCGAGAAGGACTCGCTGATCACCAAGTGCCCGTCGAAGTTCACGGCCGAGAAGACCTGAATGCAGATTGCGGGCAAGGCCTGCCTGATCATCGCCCTGGCCGTCTGCGTGTACGGCATCGCGGCCTCGCTCTACGGCGCGCGGTCGGGACGGCGCGATTGGGTCGCTTCCGGGCGCCGCGCCGTCTACGCGCTGGCGGGGACGGCGGCGGTCGCCTTCGTGATCCTCGAGGCGGCGTTCATGCGCTCGGACTTCACGTTCGCGCTCGTCACCAGCCACTCCTCGACCACGACGCCGGCGTTCTACCGCGCGACCGCGGTGTGGTCGTCGCAGGAGGGCTCGCTGCTGCTGTGGCTGCTGCTGCTGTCGCTGTGGTCGAGCCTGATCCTCTTCATGACCCGCCGGCGGCTGCGCGAGATCGCGCCGTACGCGACCGCGGTGCTGCTCGGGCTCGCCGCCTTCTTCGCCTGCCTGCTGGTGTTCCTCGAGTCGCCGTTCGACAGCACGATCGGGCCGGCGCCCGCCGAGGGCGTGGGCCTGAACCCGCTGCTGCGGCATCCGAGCATGATGATCCACCCGCCGATGCTGTACTCGGGGTACACGCTGTTCGCGGTGCCCTTCGCGTTCGCGGTCGGGGCGCTGGTGGCGCGGCGGCTCAACGCCGACTGGATCCGCAGCACCCGCCCGTTCACGCTCGCCGCCTGGTTCTTCCTCGGCGTCGGCGTCATCCTCGGTGCGCGCTGGTCGTACTCCGAGCTCGGCTGGGGCGGCTACTGGGCCTGGGACCCGGTCGAGAACGCATCGCTGATGCCGTGGCTGACCGGCACCGCGTTCCTGCACTCGGTGATGATCCAGGAGAAGCGCGGGATGCTGAAGACCTGGAACGTCTCGCTCGTGCTCGCGACCGGCATCCTCGCCATCCAGGGCACGTTCCTCGTGCGCTCCGGGATCCTCGAGTCGATCCACGCGTTCGGGGCCTCGACCCTCGGCGTGCCGTTCCTGCTGCTGATCATGGTCATGATCGCCGGCTCGATCGCGCTCGTCTCCTCGCGAGCGGCTGAGCTTCGGTCGGAGAACCGGTTCGACTCCCTGCTCTCGCGCGAGGTCGTGTTCCTGCTCAACAACCTCGTGCTCGTGCTGCTGTGCCTGGTGATCTGGTGGGGCACGTTCTTCCCACTCATCTCCGAAGCGCTGACCGGCCGCCCGCGCAGCTTCGCGGCGCCGGCGTTCGAGTTCTTCGCCGTGCCGCTGACGCTGGCGCTGGTGCTGCTGTCCGGGATCGGACCGCTGATCGCCTGGCGGCGCGCGACCGCCGCCAACCTGCGCCGCAACTTCACGTGGCCGATCGGGGCCGCGGTCGCGGCTCTGGCGCTGGCGCTGATACTCGGGGCGGGGTCAGAGGTCGACGCGCTGGTCATGTTCACGCTCGCGGGCTTCGTGCTCGGCGCCGTCGGGCAGGAGCTGGTGCGCGGGGTGCGCGCGCGGCGGGTGATGGCGCGCGAGCCGGTGCCGCTCGCACTGGTCTCGCTGATCCGGCGCAACCGGCGCCGCTACGGCGGCTACCTGGTGCACGCCGGGATGGCGGTGCTGTTCGTCGGCATCGCCGCCTCCTCGAGCTTCGCCGACGAGCGCGACATAGAGATGACTCCGGGGCAGACGACGCGCGTCGGCGGCTATGACATGGAGTACGTGCGGCCGACGGCGGAGCTGGTGGCCGCCTCCAACGGGCGCCTCGAGCGGATCGACTTCGGCGCGGTGATGCGCGTGACGCGCGACGGCGAAGCGACCACGCTGACCACCGAGCGCTCGTTCTTCCCGTCGGCGGCGCCGATGCTCGGCCCGGTGTCGCGGTTCTTCGAGGGCGAGGCGACGAGCGAAGTAGGGCTGCAGGCGGGCCTGCGGCGCGACGTGTGGGTCTCGGTGGCGCCGGACACACGCCGGCTCGACCCGCGGGTGAAGGAGGGCGACCGCGTGTTCACCGCCGCCGGGGAGGAGCTTGCGCCCGGTGAGCGCGACGCGTTCCTCGCCGAGGCGCTGCGCGGGCTGGTGCGCTCCTACACCACCGCTCCGCCGCCCGCCACCTTCCGGCTGCTGGTGTCGCCGATGGTCACGTGGATCTGGCTCGGTGCCCTGATCGTGTTCTGCGGCGGCCTGATCGCGCTGTGGCCGTCACCGCGCGCCGTCGGCCGGCGCGTCAGCGCCGCCTACGCGGCCCGCGTGGGCCGCGAGGCGCGCGTCCCCGTGTGATGGCGGCTCCCACGACCCCGGGAGCCACCACCTGATCGACCTCCTCGTCATCTTCATCGTGCTCGCCGTCGTGGTGCTGCTCGTGTCCGCGCCGCTGCGGGCGCGGCGCTCCGGCGAGGCGGCCGAGAGCGCTGAGCTGGCCGAGCTCGAGGCGGCGCGCGACGCGAAGTACCGCGAGATCCGCGACGCCGAGCTCGACCACCGCACCGGCAAGCTCTCGGACTCCGACTGGCGGGCGCTCGACCGCACGCTGCGCGCCGAGGCGGTCGCGATCCTGCGCCGGCTCGACGAGCTGGACCCTCCAACCCCGGAGGTCTCGGAGCGTTCGTAGGTGCATGGGCTTAGTACCCTGGTCGTCCGATGTTCCAGTCCGCGCTCTCGGTACTGCAGGTCTTCATCTCGGTCATCCTGATCTTCCTGGTGCTCCTGCACTCGGGGAAGGACGCCGGGATGTCGGGCGCGTTCGGCGTGGGCGGCGGTGGCGGCTCGACGGGCGGCTCGCTGATGGAGCGCAACCTCGATCGGTGGACGATCTTCTTCGCGATCCTCTTCGTCGTGAACACGTTCGTCCTGCTGAAGATCTAGCGCTACTTCCCAACTTTCCGGCGGCTGCGCCGTTGGAACCGTTGGGGAAAGGGGCCTCCGCGGCTCGTTTGGGGCGTTCCACCGGGGGCGGCGTCGAAACGCCGTCCCCGGTCCGCCGGCGGCCTATCATGCGGTCGGATCGTGAGCGCCACGGCATTAGGCGACCATGACCGGGTCGACGCAAGGCCGCGCCGGCGCCGGTTACCTTCCGGCCTCCTCAGGCTGGCATCCGACGAACGCCTCGTCGAGCTGCTGCGCGGCGGCTCCGAGGCGGCGTTCGAGGCGCTGTACGCGCGCCACCACCGGGGCGTCCTCTCGTTCTGCCGCCACATGCTGGGGTCGGCCGAGGAGGCCGAGGACGCCGTCCAGCACACGTTCCTCGCCGCGTACCGCGACATGGCCGGCTCCTCGAAGGAGATCCAGCTGCGGCCGTGGCTGTACGCGATCGCCCGCAACCGCTGCCTCACCGTGCTGCGCGCGCGGCGCGAGCAGGTGGGCGCCGAGCCGCCGGAGCCGTCGACCGAGCACCTCTCGACCGAGGTCGAGCGCCGGCACGAGCTGCAGGCGCTGCTCGGCGACCTCGCCGGGCTGCCGGACGACCAGCGCGCGGCGCTGGTGCTGGCCGAGCTGGGGGACATGTCGCACGACGAGGTCGCCCAGGCGCTGGACTGCCCGCGGGAGAAGGTGAAAGCGCTCGTGTTCCAGGCCCGCAGCTCGCTGATCGCCAGCCGGGAGGCGCGCGAGGCATCGTGCGACGACATCCGCGAGCAACTCGCGAATCTGCGCGGCGGGGCGCTGCGGCGGAACGTGCTGCGTCGCCATGTGCGCGAGTGCGCCGGCTGCCGCGAGTTCCGCGACAAGGTCCGGCAGCAGCGGCGCGAGCTCGCGCTGATCCTCCCGGTGGCGCCCTCGCTCGGGCTGCAGGCGGCGGTGCTCGGCGGCGGGGCGGCGGCCACGAGCGCGGTGGTGGCGAAGACCGCGATCGTGCTGGTCGTGGCCGGCGGCGGGGTCGCCGCCGTGGAGGAGGTGCGTGAGAAGGAGCGTGCGGCCCGGCCGGCGGTCACGAAGCCGCGGGCGCCGGCGGCGGCGCCGGCCGGCGAAGCTGCCGGCAACGAGCCGCCCACCGCGGTGCCCGCGAGCGACGCCGTTCTCGGCCGGGAGGACGTCCGACCCGCCGATCGCGCGCGCGACCGGCAAGACCGGCCGCAGGGCACGGCGCGCCGAGCAGCCGAGGCGCGCCGGCGGGCCGCCGGTCGCGGGCGCGCCCGTGGGCACTCGAAGGCCGACGAACGTGGGCCGGGCCTCGTCCCCGGGCGCGGCGACGAACAGAGCGAAGCGCGCGCGGCCGAGCCGGCGGAGCAGCCGAAGGCCGTGAAGGTCAAGCCGGTGAGGGTCAGGCCCGCAAGGCCCGAGAAACCCGCCCCACCGCCCAAGCCCGAAAAGCAGCCGAAGGTCCAGGCCGCGCCGCCGCCCGAGTCGGCACCACCGGCGCCTGCCGCGCCGCCGGCCGAGGCGGCACCGCCGGCCGGGGCAGCGCCACCGGCAGACAGCAGCCCGCCGGCCGCGGCGACCGAGAAGACGCCAAAGGCCGACAAGAAGAACGACTGAGCGGCGGGCAGCGCCCGCGACGGTCCGGCAAGGGGCGGCGAGCGCCGGGTCAGGCCGGGCCGGCGACGAAGAGGCCGCCGGCGATGCGGGCGGCGGGGGTGACGGTGGCTGATGCGGTGCGCGCCGAGCGCTGGACCGGCGGCGGGATCGTCCGCTGGCGTGCGGACAGCGCCTGGACGCGGTCGAGCAGCTCGAGCGGCTCGAACAGCACGGTCAGGTTCGGCGCCGGCTCGGCGGGCTCGCCGTCGCGGATCACGCGGACTCCCTCGGCCAGCGCCGCGCCCCGCCGGCCGGCCACCCACGCCCCGTGCAGCGACAGCGCAGGGACGAACAGCCCGCGTGCCACCGGCGCCGCGAGCTCGCTGATGCTGCTCGCTTCCCCGCCCACCAGCACGAGGTGCTCGGGCACACACCCGCCGGCGCCGCCCACTCCGACCGCATGGCCGGTCCCGGCGCCCGCCAGCCGGTGCGCGACCCCGTCCTGGATCAGCGGTAACGGCTGCCGCGGGCAGCCCTCGGCGTCGTAGGAGCGCGGGAGCGTCGCCGCGAACGCCGGCGAGTCCGAGAGGTTGACCGTGGGCGCCGCGACACGCCGGCCGAGCCGGTCGGCGAGCGGCGACCACGGCCCGCCGAACGACAGCGCGACCCGCCGCAGCACCTCGGCCACCGCCCACGGGCCGAGCACGACCTCGTACTCGCCGGCGTGCACCGCCACCGGCTCGCCGCCGCCCAGCAGCGCGCCCGCCTCGTCCCCGAGGGCCTCCGTGTCGAGATCGGCCGCCCGCACCGTGGTCAGGCCCAGCTCGAGCGACCGCCCCGCCTCGTCGTGCCGCCGCACCCGCAGATCGCCGAAGCTGCGCTCCTCGTACGCTCGCACCCCGCGCGTCGACACGATCGCCGTCCGCGCCGCCGCCGCCCGCCAACCGACGCCCGCGCCCACGGCCGGCGGCGGGCCCTCCACGGCCGAGGCGTCGTACGCGTCGTGCGGACGCCCGGGCGTGGGCGCCGCCAGCGGCGAGGCCTCCGGACCGGTCGCGGCCACCCGCCCGGCGGCGTCCAGCGCCAGTCGCAGCCCGTCGTCGTCGACGTCGGTGGTCACCGCGATCCCCACCCGCCCATCGCGCAGCACCGCCACCTCGACCGACACCGCCTCGGAGGCCACGGCACTGCCGGGCGTCGAGCTCAGCTGACGCTCCCACCAGGCGGTCGCCTGCGCGGCGTCGCGCGCGCCCTCCAGCGCCCGCTCGGCGAGCTCGAGGAGGTCGTCGTGGTGGGGCGCCATGCGGCGCTCCACCATATCCCGGGCGTCATCCGGCGTACGAGGCGACGAAGCCCTGGCGCCAGCTCGGGTAGCGCGGCTTCCAGCCCAGCTCCCGCTTGGCCTTCGCGTTCGACGCGCCGCGTGACTCGGTTCCCATCATCACCACCGCCTCGCCCGCGAACAGCCGCGCGACCCAGCGCGGGACGCGGCGCGGCGGATTGGCCCCGAGATCGAGATCGACAGACATCGCGCAGCGGCGGGCTCGTCGCCGTGTAGACCCGACGCGTCGGCGGACACGTGACGCGACTGCGCATCGAGTGGCTCGACGACACGAGGCGTCGTACGATCGCAGCGCTCGCAGGAAGCTGTGCTGCGCCGTAGCGCCTACAGCGCGATCCCGCCGAACTCCGTGACCGGAGGTCGACGTGGCACATCGCGGCTTCGGCTCGCGCATCGCCGGCACGGTCGACGCGCGTCGCCGCGTCGCTGAACATGCTGCGCTCTCGCAACATGCGGCGCGAGGTCCACGTGCCGGACCCGGTCGTCGACCGCGCCGACGGTCCCGACCCCGAGCACGAGGCGCTGCTGGCCGACGCGGTCGGCCTCGCCCTGCTCGTGGTCCTCGAGCGGCTCACACCCGCCGAGCGGCTCGCGTTCGTCCTGCATGACATGTTCGCCGTGCCGTTCGGCGAGATCGCGCGGATCGTCGACCGCTCCCCCGACGCTGCGCGCCAGCTCGCCAGCCGCGCGCGCCGCCGCGTACGGGCCGAGAACACCGTGCCCGACGCCGATCTCGGCGCTCAGCGCGAGGTCGTCGACGCATTCGTCGCGGCCGCGCGCGAAGGCGACTTCGAAGCGCTCGTCGCGATCCTCGACCCCGACGTCGTCCTGCGAGCCGACTTCGGCCCCGGGTCGCGGGAGGTCCGCGGCGCGGAGGCGGTCGCCCGCCAGGCCACGGGCTATTCGCAGATCGGGCTCGTCATGCACCCGGTTCTCATCAACGGCGTCGCAGGCATGGTCTCGACGCGGGACGGCCGCCCGTTCTCCGTGGGGGCGGTCACGGTGAGGGGCGGCCGGATCGTCGAGATGGACATCCTCGCCGACCCCGAGCGGCTCAGCCGGCTCGACCTTAGGGGCCTGATCGGCGGCGAGAGGTCAATGCGGCCTCGGCAGCGTCGGCGTTGACGGCGCGGTCGATGGGCGTGAGCCCGGCGGTGACGCGCTTGCCGTCCGAGGCCGTCGAGCAGCCGTTTCATGTACGACGGTCATGCGCTTTCGCCCTGCACGGTCATAGTGCTCACATGGCCGACTGGACGAAGACGAACTTCCGGCGCCTTCGCGACACGAGTCCGAAGGGCGCTCCGATGCAGTGGAAGATGGCGCGGAACGCGCTCCGCTCCCAGGAGCTCGGCGTCAGCCGCTTCACCTACGAGCCCGGGGCGCGGATGCCATACGGCCACCGGCATCGCGAGCAGGAGGAGGCCTACGTCGTCGTCGCAGGGTCGGGCCGCGCCAAGCTCGACGACGAGATCGTAGACCTCGAAGTGTGGGACGTCCTACGCGTCGCTCCCGCGGTCATGCGGTCGTTCGATGCCGGGCCCGAGGGGCTCGACCTCATCTGCATCGGCGGTCGCAAGCCCAGGGGCGGCGACTCCGAGCGCGACGACGACTTCTGGAGGTGACATCGACTCGTCGCGCAGGCCCAGGCGGCTAGGGCACGACGGGTCCGGGTCGCCGCACGACGCCGCGGCCGAGCACCTCCACGGACTCCCCGGGCGCGCAGGCGGCGATGTCGTGCGACTCGGCGCGCAGCCGGCGCCGCAGGATGGCGAGCGCCGGGAGGCCGAGTGCCGCCGGGATGAACAGCAGCAGCCCGCGGTAGGCGATCACGGCGACGGCCGCGTCGGTCGCGTCCACGCCGTAGAGCACGAGGACGCCGATGAGACCGGCGTCGACGCCGCCGATCCCGCCGGGGATCGGGATCAGGCTTCCGAGCTGGCCGAGGATGTAGGCCACGAGCAGAACGCCGACCGGCGGGACGTCGTTGCCGAAGGCGGCGAAGCAGACCCCGAGCATCGCGACGTCGAAGAGCATGTAGCCGGAGGCGCCGGCCAGGATCGCCGGATCACCCGTCCGCAACAGCCGCTGCGCCTCGTCCATGCCGTCACCGAGCGCGCTTGCGCCGGCGACGAGCCGGGCTCGCATCGAGCGCCGTGCGAGTGTTCCCGCAAGCCGGCGCGCCCCAAGCGCAAGCGCGATCGCCAGTGCAGCGGCCACGGCCGGGATCAGGCCGAGCAGAGGGCCTGGCGACCCGGCCAGGATGCCGGCGGCCAGCGCTACGCCCCCGAGCGCGAGAAAGCCGACGTTGGCGAGGCTCGTCAGCAGGAAGAACGCCACAGTGCGGCGGGCGATGAAGTCGGCGGCGAGGCCGCCGCGTCGCAGGATCCATGCACCGAGCGCAAGGCCACCCGCTCCGCCGATCGAGAAGACGGAGTTCGCCGCGAGCTCGGACAGCCCGATCTCGGTGCTCGTGCGCCAGCTCATGCGCCGGCAGAACACGCCGCGGAACACGAGCACGTAGGCCGCGCACGATCCGAGCTGGAGCAGGGCGGCGAGCACCAGCCATCCGGGCTGCGCGCCCATGAAGCTGTTGCGCAGGGAGCTCAGACCGGGGACGAGCACGACCGCGGCGACGACCACGAGCACGACCACGGCGAAGGCCAGCAGCGAGCGCCGCAGCCGTGACGGCGAGAAATCGTCAGGGAGCGGCTCGGCCTCGATCTCGACCGGCTTCAGGTACTCGACGGTGAAGCTCGGTCGCTCGCTCACAGAGAGAGGTCTAGCGGTTTCCGCGACTGCGAGGATCTCGCGCGCGCATGGATGCACCGGGCCGCTCAGGCTCTGGGTGGCGCGCAGATCGGTGTTCCCGGCCTTCAGCGCCGCCGCGCCGGTCCGCAACGTCGCGACACCTTGCTGCCGGCGCGCGCCCGGCGCGCGCCGGGCGCCTCTGCGGCCCGGCGCGGAGTCAGACGCAGGTGAAGCGCTTCCACTGCTGGCGGCGCATGTCGAAGACCCAGCCGTTTGCCTGCAGGTACTTCGTCGCGTCGTCCCAGCGGCGCTCCCACTCGCCCGCTTCCAGCGCGCGATCGAGCTGCGGCGGAAACACGATGGGATCGCCCGTCTTGTAGCGCGGATCGTGCTGGCGGTGGACGTCGTTGATCGCCTCGGCGACGTGCTCGCTGTCCGTTCCGTCCCAGTAGTTGCCGGTGGTCGTCGTCCCGCACCGCTCCATCCGCGCATCGAGCTTCGCGATCAGCAGGTCCAACCGCTTGTTGGCGTCGCTGCCGGCACCCGGGCTCAGCCCAGGGGTGTCGGGCCGCGACAGGTCCGGCGATGTGTCGATAACCGGCGGCTCCGGGGTCGGCGTCGCCGTGACGACGATCTCGGGCGCGCACAGAACCCCGCCGGGGACGGGGTTCTCGACGCACTCGTCCTCGTCGGGAGTCGTCTGCTGCGGGACGGGATCGTTCAGTGGGGCGTCGCGATCGGGAGCCGCCCACGCCGTGCCGACGGTGGTCGCGAGCGCGATCAGGAGCAGGGCGCTGACCAGCGTCGCACCGGCGACGGACCCCCCGCGCGTACGGTGCCGGCTCAGAGTACCGAGCGCTGTCGCTCCGATGCGGTTGCCGTGCCTGTGCATGTGGGTCCCTTCGGGGGGTTGTGACGCGACTGAGGTGCGTCGAGGTCATACGGAAGAGTCCCGGCGGGGCGCCCGAAATACGTCGTCGTTCCAGCGGCGGCTGAGGACCCCCCGACGGCTGCGGCCTCGACCGCGTCATGAGCGGCCGCCGTGTTGTCGAGGTCGAAGCCGTGACCGGCAGGCCGGCCTGTTCGGCTTATTCGGGGCGGCCTAACCGACGCCGAACTCGTCGCGCAGCGCCTCGGCGAATGGGCCGCCGGGGCGCTCGAGCCGCTCGCCGTCGAGGGACACGTCGACGACCTCGTTCCAGAACGCGACGAGCCCGGTGACGAGGGGGCCGTCGGGCAGTGGCTGCTCGTAGCTCCAGCCCAGGTTGTCGCGGCGGCGCCCGCCGGCGTCGACCGACCAGTACGACGCCTCGCCCTTGTAGGGGCAATAGGTGCGCTGTGAGCTGGGATGCAGCTCGACGCGGACGTCCTCGCGCGGCAGGTAGAAGCGAACCGGCAGGCCCGTCTCGAACAGCATGCGGGCACGCGTGCTCTCGGCCACGAGATCGCCGTCGAGCTCGATCCGCACCGGTCGCGAGCTCTGGCGGACGTCGACGCGGTGGAACGGATCGCGCGGGTGGCCGGCGATCCGCTCGTCCTCCTCGTACCAGCCGTCGAAGGCGCCGAAATCGAGGACCACATAGCCGTCGAGGTCCTGGTCGGCGAGCCGGAAGCCGGCGCCCGCGCGGTCGCCGATCGTGACCGGCTCGCCGGCCGCGGTGTGGACCTCGAACGGGATGCCGGGGTGCAGCATGCCGGGCACGTCGCCGTCGGCGGCCGGCGCCGGCGACAGCTCGGCGCCGATGTCCGCGGCCGGCACGGCGTAGGAGGGGACGATCCGGCGCGGCTCCCACACCACTACCGCGCGCGTGCTGTCGACCACCGCGTCCTCGCCGACGGTCGCCCGCACGCGCTGGCCGATCGGCTCGTGGCGCAGGTCGCTCCGGCCCCGGGCGATCACGTCTTGCATCCGTGTGCTCATAGGAGGCCAGACGTTACGGCCCGGGGCGCTATTCCGGGCTCAGCCCGTGGTCGAGAGCTCCGCTCCCTCCTCGTACCACGAGAACGCGTACGACGGGTCGTCGAGGTCGCGCGAGAGCGGCGTGAGCTTCAGCGGCCGGAACGTGTCGCACATCACGGCCAGCTCCTCGGTCCGCGTCGCGCCCAGCGACTTCTCGACCAGCCCCGGCTGCGGCCCGTGCGGGAGCCCCGACGGGTGCAGCGTGATGGCCCCGATGTCGACGCCCTTGCGCGAGCCGAACTGGCCGTCGACGTAATAGATCATCTCCTCCGACTGCACGTTCGAGTGGTGGTAGGGGATCGGCACCGCCATCGGGTCCCAGTCGAGCATCCGCGGGCAGAACGAGCAGATCACGAAGTTCGGCCCCTGGAAGGTCTGGTGGGCCGGAGGCGGCTGGTGCAGGCGCCCGGCCTTCGGCTCGAAGTCGGCGATGTTGAACGTGTACGGGTACACGTAGCCGTCCCAGCCGACGACGTCGAGCGGGTGGTAGTCGAGCACGTAGTCCTGGTAGCCGCCGCGCACCCGCACCTTGACCATGAACTCGCCGCGGTCGCGGTGGGTGACGAGCTCGCCCGGTGGCCTGAAGTCTCGCTGCGAGAACGGCGCGTGCTCGAGCAGCTGGCCGTAGCGGTTGCGGTAGCGGTTCGGCGTCTCGATCTCGCCCGGCGTGTAGAAGGTCAGCCACCGCTGCGGGGTGTCGAACCGGAACCGGTAGGTCGTGCCGCGCGGGATCACGACGTAGTCCCACTTCCGGTACGGCAGCGTGCCGAAGATCGTCTCCACCACGCCCTCGCCCTCGTGGACGAAGATCACCTCGTCGCCCTCGCCGTCGCGGTAGAAGTAGTCCGCCTCGGCCTCGGGGATGCAGATCCCGATCTCGACGTCGTTGTTGTACTGGAGCACCTGCCGGCCCAGCACCGAGTCGCCCATCGGCTGCATGCCCATGGTGTTGGTGAGCCGGTGCACGTGCGTGTCCGGCACCCACTCCTCGAGCTCGATCGGCGTGAACTCGCCGACGTCGGTGATCCGGCACGGCGACCACAGGTGGTAGAGGATCGACTCGTTGCCGGAGAAGCCCTCGAAGCCGAGGACCTCCTCCACCAGCAGAGGCGCCTGGCCGTTGCCGGCCGACCCGGCCTCAGGGTCCCGGAACTGGACGTGCCGCTTCTGCGGGATCTGTCCCACCGAGTGGTAGCGCATCAGAGATTCCCCCTCAGATCCTGCTCGCGCTCGATCGCCTCGAAGAGCGCCTTGAAGTTGCCCTCGCCGAAGCCGCGGGCGCCGTGGCGCTCGATGACCTCGTAGAACATCGTCGGGCGATCGGCGATCGGCTTGGTGAAGATCTGCAGCATGTAGCCCTCGTCGTCGCGGTCGACGAGGATGCCGAGCCGGCGGAGGTCCTCGAGCGACTCCTTGATCTCGCCGATCCGCTCCGGGACGTCGTCGTAGTACGTCTCCGGGACGTGCAGGAACTCGATCCCGCGCTCGCGCAGCTCCGTCACCGTGCGCACGATGTCACGCGTGGCGACCGCGATGTGCTGCGCCCCGGCGCCGTCGTAGAACTCGAGGTACTCGTCGATCTGCGACTTGCGCTTGCCCTCGGCGGGCTCGTTGATCGGGAACTTGACGCGGCCGTTGCCGCTCGTCACCACCTTCGACATCAGCGCCGAGTACTCGGTAGAGATCGCCTCGTCGGTGAAGTGGAGCATCTCCGTCATCCCGAAGACGTCCTCGTAGAACTTCACCCAGGTCTCCATCGCGCCGAGCTCGACGTTGCCGACGATGTGGTCGATCGCGAGCAGGCCGACGTCGCCGGCGCTGCGGTCGCGCGCCTCGAAGCCGGGCTTGAACGGCCCGTGGTAGTTCGAGCGGTCGACGAAGGTGTGCAGCGTCTCGCCGTAGGCCGCGATGCTCGCGAGGCGGATGGTCCCGTGCTCGTCCTGCTCCTCCCACGGCTCGCGCACGCCCTGGGCGCCCCGTGCGGTCGCCTCGCGGTAGGCGTGCTCGACGTCGGGCACCGACAGGGCGATCACCTTCACGCCGTCGCCATGACGGGCGGCGTGGAGGCCGATCTCGTGGTCGGGGGTGAGCGCGCCGGTCAGGACGAGCCGGATCCGGCCCTGCTCGAGCACGTGCGAGGTGCGGTCGCGGACCCCGGTGTGGAGGCCGGCGTACGCGACCTCGCGGAAGCCGAGCACGTGGATATAGAAGTACGCGGACTGGAGCGCGTTGCCGACATAGAGCTCGACGTGGTCGATGCCGTGCAGCGGCATGAAGTCGTCATGGCCCTGGGCTTCAGGGGCGACGACGGGTTGGGTGCTCACGGACAGACCTCCCTCATAGTTCAAATTCGCTCGGTTCATGGTTGCGCTGTCGAGCGCCACTCACAAGCGCAATCCATTGCGCTCCATGCCAGAATGACCGGGCTGTGGACGACATCGACCGGCAGATCGTTGCGCTCCTGCGTCAGAACGCCCGCCGTTCGTTCCAGAGCATCGGAATGCGCGTCTCGCTGTCGGCCCCCGCGGTGAAGCGGCGCGTCGACCGGCTCGAGGCCGACGGCGTGATCCGCGGCTACACCGCGCAGGTCGACCCCGGCCGCTTCGGCTGGCGGACGCACGCGCTGGTGGCGCTCTACACCGAGGGGCGGATGGCCGCGGCCGAGGTGCGCGAGGCGGTCGAGCGCCATCCCGAGGTCGAGGCCGCCTACACGGTCGCCGGCGAGGCGAGCGCGGTGCTCCACGTGCGCGCCCGCGACACCGCGCACCTCGAGGAGTCGCTCGAGCGTCTGCGCGACCACCCGGGCGTCACCCGCACCCAGACCCAGATCGTCCTCTCGACCCTGTTCGAGCGGCCGTTCGAGGACCCACCAACGTAAGGGGGACAGTCCCCCTTAGGGCCGCCGCGCGTTCTCGATCCGCACCACCAGGGCGACCGAGACGACGATGATCGCCGCCCCGACCAGCGTGATCGGCGTGATCACCTCGTCGAGGATCAGGAAGCCGAGCACGATCGCGACCACCGGGTTCACGTACGCGTACGTGGACACCTTCGAGATCGGCGCGTTCTGCAGCAGCCACGCGTAAGCCGTGTACGCCAGCCAGGAGCCGAACACGATGAGGTAGGCGAGCGCGATCAGAGACCGCGTCGAGAACGCGTCGACGTCCACCTCGCCGGCCTCGCCGAGCGCGAGCCCGACCGCGACGATCACCACGCCGCCCAGGAGCATCTGCCAGGCGGTCGATACCAGCGGATCGCCCGGTAGGCGGATCCGCGGTGACGCGAACGAGCCGCTCGCCCACATGACCGCCGCCACGACCACGGCGCCGAGCCCGAGCACGGTCGCGTCGCCGGACTGCTCGCCCGGCTTGAGCAGCAGCGCCACGCCCGCGAAGCCCACGAGCACGGCCGCGATGCCCGCGCGCGAGACCGGCTCGCCCGCTGCCCGGCGCATCAGCAGCACCCACAGCGGGACGGACGCGATCAGCAGCGCCGCCATCGCCGACGGCACCTCCTGTTCGGCGACGCTGACGACCGCGTTGGCGCCCGGCAGCAGCATGCCGACGAGCAGCGCGCTCAGCAGCTGCGCGCGGGTCGGCCGCACGGAGCGGCGCACCGCCAGCACCGCGAGCATCACCGCGCCCGCGACCGTGAAGCGCACGCCGGCGCCGAGCAGCGGCGGCACCGTCTCGACCATGATGCGGATCGCCAGGTACGTCGAGCCCCAGACCAGGTAGACGATCCAGAGCGCCGTCCACACGAGCCAGGCGGGGGCGGCCGTCACGACCGCCCCCGCCTGCGGTGAGGAGGGGAGAGCTGAGGAGGCGCGGCTCACGCGGCTCGCATCATCGAGCCTCGGAGGTGGAGCAGTTCGACGACCTGTGCAGTGTGACGGAACGGGTCGGCGATCGTGGCGCCCGTGACGGGAGCGTGAGCCGCGACGAGCGCGCCGTCGGACTCGGCCACGAGCAGGTCCCCGGCGGGGACGGGCGCCGAGTCGAGCTCGGCGAGGCGGCGGATGGCGGCGCCGTCGGAGCCGAGGGCGACGCGGATGATGACGGTGCCTGCGCTCACTGTCATGTCCTTTCAAACGATCCTGGGGAGGGGAACGTGAGGCACATTCTTGCGGCACGCAGGCATCAGATCAAATGAACGTTCGCTAGGGCTGATATAAGTTCGGCTGATGCTCGACGTTCGCCGCATGAGGGTTCTACGCGAGGTCGCGGTCCACGGATCGTTCTCCGCCGCCGCCGAGGCGCTGTCATTCACGCAGTCCGCCGTCTCCCAGCAGATCGCGGCGCTCGAGCGCGAGGCCGGCACGACGCTGGTGCAACGGCGGGCGCGCGGCGTGAAGCTGACCGAGGCCGGCGAGGCGATCGTCCGCCACACCGAGACGATCATGGCCCGCCTCGCCGAGGCGGAGGCCGAGCTCGAGGCGATCGCCGGCCTGCGCGGCGGCCGCCTGCGCATGGCCGCCTTCGAATCGGCCGGCGCGACGCTGATGCCGCTCGCGATCGCCGCCTTCCGCGAGCAGCACCCTGCCGTCGAGCTGTCGATGAGCATGTCCGAGCCCGAGGACTGCGTGCCGCTCCTGCGCAGCGGTGAGCTCGACCTCGCGATCGTCTTCGAGTCGGCCGTCCAGCGCGCCGACGACGGCATCGAGCGCGTCCACCTGATCGAGGACCCGATGTTCCTCGTCCTGCCGCGCGACCATCCGCTCGCCGGCCGCCGGCGCGTCCGCCTCGCCGACCTGGCGGGCGAGGCGTGGATCGGCGGCCGGCCCGACTGCGAGTGCAACCGGCTCATGCTGCGCGCGTGCGCGATCGCCGGCTACCAGCCGCGGATCGCCTTCGAGACCGACGACTACACGGCCATGCAGGGCTTCGTGGCCGCCGGCGTCGGGGTCTCGCTGATCGCCGAGCTCGGCCTCACGACCGTGCGTGACGACATCGTGGTGCGCGACCTCGGGCGCGACACCCCCGTGCGCCAGATCTACGCCGCCACGCTCGCCGACGGCTACCGCTCGCCCGCCACGCAGGCGATGCTGGAGATCCTGCGCGACGTCGCCGCGCGCTACGAGTCGCGCCGCTCGCAGCTCACCCTGGTCGGCTAGTAAGCGTTCCTTCACGGCGGCCGCAGCGATCGTCGTCGCCGCGCGGCCGCGGCGCGCCGACGATCCAGCCATGAATCGTCTGTTCCAGGCGCTCGCTCTCGCCGGCGCGGTCCTCTCGGGCTGCGGCGGCGGGGGCGACGGCCCGGCGGCAGGCGAGCAGACCGGCCCCGGCGGTGCGCCGGTCGAGAAGCAGGGCGGGAAGCTGAGGGTGCTCTGGACCGACGACGTCGACAACATCGATCAGGGAGTTCTCACGGCCAGGTTCGATGTTGCAGGCAGGGAAGGATGATCGGTGTTGCTGCTGGTCTGCGCGTCGCTGGCGACACGCGCGTTCCGCAGCTATCAGGCGAGCGTGTAGACGCCCAGGGCGTCGGATACGCACTGTTTCGTCATAGGCGGCGGTGGCGGTGGACGATGGTGATCTCGACGCGCCGGTTGCGGGCGCGGCCGGCGGCGGTGCGGTTGGCGGCGATCGGTCTGGCGTCGCCGTGGCCGAAGACCTTGCGAGCCACGTGGCCGCGGTCGCGGGCGAGCACCGCGCACGTCCGCGCGGCACGCCGGCGGCTGAGCGTGAGCCCGCCGCGGCCGCCGGCATGGAGCTTGGCGGTGTAGCCATGACAGCGCAGGGCGGACACGGCGATCAGCCGGCCTCGGATGCGGCGCAGGAAGCGCCGTCCACGGGCGGTGAGCGCCGCCCGGTCGGGTTGCCAGGCGCCGGGCGGGGTCGTCGCGTGCTCGACCGCCAGCAGTGCGCGGGAGCGCGCTCTGGCGTGCCGGAGGCCGGCGCTGGTCGCCCCGGTGGCGCGTGCGCGGACGCGCACACCGCCCAGTCGGCGTGTGAGCAGCGCGCGTCCGTAGCGGGTCAGCCGCAGCTCGACCGTGCGCCGGGTCGCCGGCGCGCCGGCGGCGCGGCCGCGGGCCACGAGTCGCCGGCCGCGCAGCAGCCGCACGTTGCAGGACCGGACTCGCCCGGTGCGCATCACGCAGCGCGCTCGTGCACCGGTGCGTCCGAGAACCGAGACGCCCAGCACCCGCAACCGCATCACCGCGGACGCTGGGCGGGACGGGGTCGCCGAGGGTGGCGGCGCGGGCGTCGGCGGCGGCGGCCCCAGCACGTCGCGGACGAACACGTCCCAGCTGAAGTCGGTGTCGGCGGGATCGAGGTTCGAGGCGCCCGAGACGAACCCGACGAAGCGCCCATCGCGCGACATCGCCGGCCCCAGCGAGAAGAAGTTCCCCTTCGCGCCGGCGGGGCCGGAGGCGCGGCTGACCAGCGTCGTCGTGTTCGCCTGGACGTCGCGCATGTAGACGTCCGCGGTCGTGTCGGTGTCAGCGGGGTCGAGGTTCGACGCGGTCGAGTCGAAGGCGACGAAACGCCCGTCGGCCGAGATCACCGGTCGCAACGAGTCGTCGTTCCCCTTGGCGCCGTCGGCCCCCGAGGCCCGGCTGATCAGCGTCGTCGTGCCCGCCTGCAGATCGCGAACGAACGCGTCCCCCGTCGCGTCGGTGTCATCGGGGTGCAGGTTCGAGGCGTTCGAGTCGAAGGCGACAAAGCGCCCGCCGGGCGAGATCACGGGTACGCGCGATGCGCCGTTGCCCTTGGCGCCGGCGGCGCCCGAGGCCCGGCTCACCAGCGTCGTGGTGCTCGCCTGCAGATCGCGCACGAACACGTCCGTCGAGGTGTCGGTGTCGTCTGGGTCGAGGTTCGACGCGAAGGAGGAGAAGGCGACGTACCGCCCATCGGCGGAGATCGCGGGGACCAAGGAAGAGTTGCTTCCCTTGGCGCCGGCGGCCCCCGATCCGCGGCTGACCAGCGTCGTCGTGTTCGTCTGGAGGTCGCGCACGAACACGTCCGGAATCGTGTCGTTGTCGCCCGGGTCGAGGTTCGACGCCGAGGAGCGGAAGGCGACGAAGCGACCGTCCGCCGACATACTGGCCCCCACCGAGGCGCCGTTGCCCTTGGCGCCCGCGGCGCCCGACGCGCGACTGACCAGCGTCGTGGTGTTCGTCTGCAGGTCGCGGACGTACACGTCGTCCGGCCTGTCGGTGTCGTCTGGGTCGAGGTTCGACGCCCATGAGCTGAAGGCGACAAAGCGGCCGTCGGCCGAGAGTGCCGGACCCCCCAACGAGAGGTCGTTGCCCTTGACGCCGGTCGCGCCCGACGCCCGGCTGACCAGCGTCAGGGCCCCCGTCTGCAGGTCGCGGACGAACATGTCCCAGATCGTGTCGGTGTCGGCGGGATCGAGATTCGACGCCTGCGAGCGAAAGGCGGCGAAGCGTCCGTCGGCGGAAAGCGCCGTCGCGGTGGTGAGCTCGTTTGCCTTGGCGCCGTCGGCGCCCGAGGCGCGACTGACCAGCACCAGATCGTCCTTCGCCGCCCCGGCCGGACCGGCCAGGACGCCCGACCCGGCCATCACCAAACCCACGCACACCCCGCTCACGCGCCGCCGGCCGCAACCACTTGCCATTCCCACCATCTCCTGGCCCCCCTCGGATGCCGGAACCGCTCAACCGTACACTCGTCCACGACAGTTCACCAGTGGGTCGCTCCCCCTGGGGGCGAAGACCTCCGGTGCGCGTCCTACCGTCAGGGGTGGTGGACCGAGCCCTTCACCTGCTGCGCGACCTCGCTGGTCACGACGCGGAGTTCCGCGAGCACCAGCTCGAGGCGATCCACGACCTGGTCGACGATCAGGCGCGCGTGCTGTGCGTCCAGCGCACGGGGTGGGGCAAGTCGGCGGTGTACTTCATCGCCGCCGCGCTCCTGCGCGAGCGCGGCGCCGGGCCGGCGCTGATCGTCTCGCCGCTGCTGGCGCTGATGCGCAACCAGATCGCGGCGGCGGAGCGGCTCGGCATCCGCGCGCACACGATCAACTCGACCAACCGCGAGGCGTGGGACGAAGTGCGGGCGCTGCTGGCCGAGGACGCCGTGGACCTGCTGCTGATCAGCCCCGAGCGGCTCGACAACCCGCAGTTCCGCTCGCAGATGCTTCCGCTGTTCTCGCAGCGCGTCGGCCTGCTGGTGATCGACGAGGCGCACTGCATCAGCGACTGGGGGCACGATTTCCGGCCCGACTACCGGCGCCTGGAGGAGATGCTCGCCCGGCTGCCCGACGGCGTCGCGGTGCTGTGCACGACGGCGACCGCGAACGATCGCGTGGTGGCCGACGTGGAGGAGCAGCTGCGCACCGCCGGCGTCCGCACCTATCGCGGGCCGCTCGGTCGCGCCAGCCTGCGGCTCGAGGTGGTCGAGCTGCCCGGCCAGGCGGACCGGCTCGCGTGGCTGGCGACGTACCTGCCGCAGATGCCGGGCTCGGGCATCGTCTACACGCTGACCAAGCGTGACGCCGAGCTGGTGGCGGACTGGCTGTCGGGGCGCGGGATCGCCGCCGAGGCGTACAGCGGCGAGATCGAGAGCGAGCGGCGGATCGAGGTCGAGGAGCGGCTGCTGCGCAACGACCTCAAGGCGGTCGTCGCCACCAGCGCGCTCGGCATGGGCTACGACAAGCCGGACCTCGGGTTCGTCGTCCACTACCAGGCGCCGGGCAGCGTGATCTCCTACTACCAGCAGGTCGGTCGCGCCGGCCGCGCGGTCGACCGCGCCGAGGTCGTTCTCCTGCGCGGTGCCGAGGACCGCCGGATCCAGGACTTCTTCATCCAGCAGGCGTTCCCGCCGCGCGAGCTGGTCGACCGGGTGCTGGCGCGGATCTCCGACGGCGGCGCGACGGCGCGCGAGCTGATGGCCGAGGTCAACCTCGGCCGCGGGCGGATCGACGCGCTGCTGAAGGTGCTCGACGTCGAGGGCGCGATCGAGCGCGACGGCAGCCGGTGGCTGGCGCGGCCCGGCTCGGACTGGAGCTACGACGCCGAGCGCTATGCGCGCGTGACGGCGCTGCGGCGGCGCGAGCAGGAGGCGATGGCGGCGTTCGGCGCCGACGGCCGCTGCCTGATGCGCGCCCTGCAGGAGGAGCTCGACGACCCCGATCCGCAGGACTGCGGCCGCTGCGCCGTGTGCGCCGGCGCCCGTTACGACGGCCCGCTCGACCCGGCGCTGGTGCGCGAGGCGGCGCTGCTGCTGCGCTCGCGGCCGATCGTGCTCGAGACCAAGAAGATGGCGCCCGACGAGAGCGGCTCGATGCGCAAGATTCCCGAGGACGTGCGGGCTGAGCAAGGCCGCGCGCTGGCGCGGCTCGGCGACGGCGGCTGGGACCCGGTCGTGCAGGCCGGCCGGCGTGCGGGCCGGTTCGACGGCGAGCTGGTCGACGCCGCCGCCGAGGTCGTGCGCGCCTGGCGCACCGGCGCCGAGTGGGTGACGGCGGTCCCCTCGCAGCGGTCGGGCGACCTCGTGCCCGACTTCGCCCGCCGGCTGGCCGCCGCGCTGGGCCTGCCGTATGCGGCCGCCGTCGAGCGCCATCGCGACGGCCCGCCGCAGCGCGAGATGGCCAACTCCGCCCAGCAGGTCGCCAATGTCCGCGGCGCCTTCGCGGTCACCGCCGACGTGCCCGCCGGACCGTGCCTGCTGGTCGACGACGTCCGCTTCAGCGGCTGGACGCTCGCGATGATCGCCGGCCAGCTCCGCCGCCGCGGGTCCGGGCCGGTCCACCCGCTGGCGCTGTCGAGCGCGTACTAGTACGCATCTGAGGCCTGCTGCCGCTCCGGCCGGGCCGAGGCGGCGGCGAGCCGCTCGTAGCCCGGGCCGCGGTCGAAGAAGGCCGGCTCGCCGCGCCGCCCGCGCATTTCGTCGCGCAACTGCCGGGTCGCGCCGGCGTCGCCGAGCACGACGCCGTACTCGCGCTCGGCCGCCGCCCGCGACACCTTGCCCTGCCGCACGTCGAGCGCGACCCGGCCGGGGTCGCGGTCGAGCGGGTCGCCCCAGCCGCCGCCGCCCGTCGTCTCGATCCGGACGACCTCGCCGGCGGCGACCGGCTCGGCGTCGCACAGGCCTCCGAGCACGCGCTCGCGCGGGCCGCCCGGGTCGATCGTGACCCGGAACGGCAGCCCCGCCTTGCCGCCCTTGACGCCCCAGCAGGCGAGGATCGAGCGGTCGGCGACCGACATGAAGCTCGCGTCCTCGAGCACCCGGATGTCCTTGCGGTAGCCGAGGCCGCCGCGGAACTCGCCCGGGCCGCCGGAGTCGATCCGCAGCCCGAGCTGCTCGACCCGCACGGGATAGCGCGACTCGACGAACTCGGCCGGGAGGTTCTTCGAGTCGGGGACGATGTGGATCGTGTCCGACCCGTCGGCGTAGTAGCGGCCGCCCGAGCCGCCGCCGAGGATCTCCCGGTACAGGTACCACTCGCCGTCGGCGGTGCGGCCGGTGATGCCCGTGTAGCGGATCGTCTCCTGGTCGGCCGGCATCCTCCCGCCGACCGCCTGCGCGAGCGCGCCCGCGAACACGCCGAGCATGCGCAGGATCACGAACGTGCGGGCGTTGGTCGGCGCCGGGAACACCGGCGTCAGCAACGTGCCGGGCTCCGGGAAGCGCATGTCGATCAGCTCCACGACGCCCTCGTTGACGTCGAGCTCCGCCATCCGCTCCGGCGAATCCGCGAGGTTCCGCAGGATCGGGGCGAGCCACTTCTTGAGGAAGTTGCCGTCGGCGTAGTCGCCCGCGTGGTTGATCGGGCCCCGCGCCTGCGGGCCGGTGCCGGCGAAGTCGATCTCGAGCTTCGAGTCGCGCTTGGTGAGCGTGATGCGCTGGCGGTGCAGCCGCGGCGGGTCGACCCCGTCGTGCTCGGCGTAGTCCTCCCACTCGTACGCCCCGTCCGGGATCTTCGCCAGCACCTCGCGGCGGAAGGTCTCCGTGCTGCTGGCCAGGATCGCGTCGAAGCACGCCTCGACCGCCTCGCGCCCGTAGCGCCCGAACAGCTCCTCGAGCCGGCGCGCGCCCATCCGGCTGGCGGCGACCTCGGCGTCGATGTCGCCGGCCAGGCTCTCGGGCATGCGCGAGTTGCGGGCGACGATCCGCAGCACCCCGTCGTTCGGCACCCCGGCGTCGTACAGCTTCACCGGCGGCACCATCAGGCCCTCCTGGTAGGCCGAGGTGGCGTCGCTCGGCATCGAGCCCGGCACCATCCCGCCGATGTCGTCGTGATGGCCGAAGGCCTGGACGAACGCGACCACGGCGCCGCCGTCGAACACCGGCACCGTCACGCACAGGTCGGGCAGGTGCCCGATCCCGCCCTCGGACAGGTAGACGTCGTTGTGGAAGTAGACGTCGCCGGGGCGCATGGTCGCGAGCGGGAAGTCGCGCACGACCGGATGGACGAGCGCCGAGTACGAGCGCCCGGTCAGCTTGCGCAGCCGGCGGTCGTGGATCCCGGCGCGGAAGTCGTGCTGGTCGCGGATCATCGGCGACCGCGCGGTGCGCCCGATCGCCTCCTCGACCTCGGCCTCGATCGAGGCCAGCGTCCCCTGCACGATCTCGACCAGCACCGGGTCGATCACTTGCGCACCACCACGTTCCCGAGCTCGTCGACGGTCGCCGTGAACCCGGGGTGGATCGGCAGGGTGGAGCCGAACTCCTGGATCACCGCCGGCCCGGTCAGCGTGTCGCCCGCGCGCAGCAGCTCACGCCGGTACAGCGGCGCCTCGTGCCGGCCGTCGCCCATGAACACCGGCCGGGTGCCGTCGAGCGCCCGGCCCGGGTCGCCGTCGCCGGCCTCCCGGCGCCGCAGCTCCGGCCGCCGGATCGCGCCCACGCCGGTGACGCGCAGGTTGACCCACTCGACGGTCTGGCGCGGATCGTCGCGGTAGCAGTAGCCGTACGAGCGCTCGTGGGCGTCGTGGAACGCCGTCTCGACCTCCTCGATCGAGCCGCCGGCCGGCACGCGGATCTCGAACGCCTGCCCGAAGTAGCGCAGGTCGGCCGTCCGGACCAGTGCGTCGACCTCATGGCCCTGCCGTGCGAGCACCTCGCGCGCCTCGGCCTCGAGCCGCGCGAGCTCGGCGGCCAGCTCGTCCGCGTCGAGCTGGTCGTGCCGGCGCACCCACGTCTGCACGTGGTCGGACCGCAGATCGGTGGCGAGCAGCCCGAAGGCGCTGAGGTTCCCGGGATCGGGCGGGACGAACGCCGTCCGCAGCGAGAGGACGTCGATCAGCCGGCACGCC
>CAWKIT010000030.1:0-20830 GCA_963849695.1 uncultured Solirubrobacteraceae bacterium | reverse complement strand
GGCTGCTCCTTGATCCGTCAGAGGAGGCGGAACGGCCCGCCCTTGAGGGGCGGGCCGTTAGCTGCCTAGGGCGTCTCCGTGCTTCAGCGGATCAGAAGACGAGGCAGTCGACGTACTCGAAGCTCTCCGCTGCGAACGAGAACGGCTCCACCGGCGGATCCTGCTCGATGACGTAGAGCTTGACGTTGCCCTGCGCGGCATCGAAGACGGCAGCCCAGTCGACCACGCCCTCGCCGATGTCCACGAAGTCCTGGGTCGGAAGGCCGACGTTGACGACGTCCTTGACGTGCAGCAGCTCGATGCGGTCCCCGAACTGCTCGATCAGCGCCACGGGATCTTCACCGGCGACCGTCGCCCAGCCGACGTCGAGCTGGAAGGTCACCCAGCGGGGGTCGGTGTTCTCGACGAGGATCTGCCAGGCGCTCTTCAGCACGCCGTCGTCCATGTACTGGGTAGTGAACTCGGCGGCGTGGTTGTGGCCGAAGATCGGCCCCGTGCCGTTCTGCACCGAGAGCCGCCCCAGCCGGTTCAGCGTCTCGGCCGTGGCGAGCACGTTCTGGTAGCTGCCGATGCCCGGCGCCGCAAAGCCACCCGAGCCGGTCCAGCGCTGGCCGAGCAGCTTGGCGTCAGCGAGGTTCGTCGGCCAGTTGGCTTCGTTGGTCGACATGTGCCGGGATTGCACCCTCAGGCCGTACTCGTCGACCAACGCGTCGAACTGCTCGGCAGTGAGCCCGTGGAAGCTGTAGGGCTCGATGTTGCGGTACCCGACCTCGCTCAGGTACGCCATCACGTACTCCAGCCGCTCGGCGCGGGTCGCGGTTGCGCCCGGCGCATCGGCCGGCGCGCCGGGCAGCAGCTCGCCGCGCTCGATGTAGCGGTTGAACGTCCAAAGCTGGATCGAGATCTTGTTCGCCGGGACGGTGCGCCCGGTGGCGCAGTTCCCCCGATCGGCCTTCTTCCCCTGTGCGCCGGCGCCTGGCGCGCCGACCATGCCCAGCAGCAGCGCCGCGGCGGCGAGCGCGAGCAGCATCGCCAGCCTCATCGGTCGCGTACGCGTACGCGCGTCGACATACATCCGAACTCCTCCCGTTGGTCCCCTGAGCACCGTTCCCCAGCCGCCTACCGCTCACGGCGGCAAGCTCTTGCCGGCGGCGCTCCCCTTTGACACTTTTGTTCGCGAACCTCAAAGTTTTGTCGCGAACGTGGACAATGTAGCTCGCTCCTACCGTCCGTCAAGCCACTCCAAGCGCGAACGTCAGGAATCATGCGACGCGCCAGAAAGGCGACCGCTCCGGCCCGCGCAGCCAACGGACCCGGCTGCTCGCCGGGAAAGCGTTGCTCGTGGCGCTGGGGCACGCCTTCGCCGGCACGATGAGGAAGCCCGGCGTTGGCAGCGGTCGAATGCGATGCGGTCTGGATCCTCCAGCCGGCAGGGTGGATCAGCGCATCGGCGGCGCGCGGAGCGTGCGCGCCGCCGACAAGGCGGCCAGCGCGAGCATGCACACGGCCGAGCCGACGCACCAGATGCAGATCGCGTCGAGCTTCGCTACCTCGACGTATGTCAGCCACGCCGAGAATCCGGCTCCCACGAGCGCGAGGAACACGGTCGCGGCGCGTGCTGGCTCGTCGTCGCGCAGCAGTGTGAGCAGGATCCCGGCATATCCGATCGCGCCGAGCAGCGCGACCGGCATGCCGGCGAGCTCGGCGTAGTCGGACTGCTGCACCGTCGCGCATCCATGCGAGATCGCGCACACGGGCGCCCCGCCGTGGTAGTGCATGACCGTTAGGTAGCCGGCGATGCCGATGCCGATCGCGCCCACAACCGCGGAGCTGACCCGTAGTGCGGCGGCGCTCACCGGGCCAACTCCGCGTCGAGCGCAGTGGCGACCGAGCTCGGGTCCAGGCCGTTGGCTTCCAGCGCGTGCGCAGCGCCGCTCCCCTTGGCCACGGTGAACGTTGGCGTGGAGTCGATGCCGAGCCGCTGGGCGTCCGCGTTGGCGCGATCGAGCCGCCGCTGGGCGAACTGGGAGTCGGCGCTCGCGAACGCGGTGTCCACGTTCACCCCGGCCGCGCTGGCGACGCGGCGCAGGAACGCGTCGGTCACGTAGCCCGAGTTCTCCTGCCCCTGGTTGGCGTAGAACACCTCGAGGAACGGCCACAGGCGGCCCTGGCGCTCCGCGGCCGCCGCCACCTTCGCGGCGCGGGTGGAGTCCGGGCCGATGAAGTGCAACGTGCGGGCGTCCAGCTTGACTTTGCCGGTGCGCACGTAATCGTTGACGATCGTGGGAAGGGTCTGCCTTGAAGCTGCCGCGCAGACCGGGCACTGGAGGTCGACGTACTCTGTCAGCGTGACCGGCGCGTTCGGGTCGCCGAGCACGCCGTTGTGCTCGGGGATGCCGTCGAACAAGGCCGTGGCCTCGGCGCCGCCGGTGGCGGGGCCGCTCGGCTGATCGGGTCCGCCGGCCGCGGACACGGCGACCGCGATCACGACCGCCACGACAGCGCCGCCGGCGACCGCGGCGAGCCGCCACGCGCGGCGGCGGCGGGCTTCACGCGCGGCCTGCGCGCGCTCGGCCTCGTGGCGGGCTGCGCGGCGCTGCTCGCGCAGCTCGTGCTTGGTTGGGGTGGTTGACATTAGAGCTCCTTTGACGCTGTGGATACGGGCACGGTGCTGAGCGCCCGTGGGCGTTCAGCGCAGCGTCAGCGGAGGAGCACGGCCGGCGGCGGCGGTGGCGAGCGGCGCAAGGACGCGCCGGCCGACCGGTGTAGGAGCGGCGACCGCGAAGACCGCGATGGGCCGCAGGCGCGGCGCGCCCGGCCGCAGCGACCGGACGATGGCGGGCGCCACCCGAAGCGCGAGCGCGATCACGCCGCCCGCGGCAGCGCACATCGCGAGCAGCTCGAGCCACCCACCGCCGAGCGCTCCGGGATCGCCGATCGTGCCCGCCAAGAGCGCCTGGCCGCCGCACACGGCGGCGACCCCGGCGGCGCCGATCAGCCAGCGCGGCAGCAGCCGCTGCTGGCGCAAAAGCAGCCGGCCGACGCCGACCGCGACCCCGAGCGCGTAGAGCACGAGCACGACCACGCCGGCAGCGCCGAGCGAGCCCTGGCCCGCGGTCTCGAGGCAGCTCTGGCCGCCCGGCGCGCACGCGAGCGTGACGCGCGCCTGGTCGGCGAGCACCGCAAGCAGCGGGACGAGCATCAGCGCGCGAGGTGTGAGCGGCAGGCGGCGCACGGCGGTCACATCAGAGCATCGGCACCTGAACGGAACCCTAAATCCGTAGGAGACCGCAACCTTGCGCCGGTCCGCGCCGGCGTCCGTCCGCAACCACGCCCTGCGCACCCGAACATCGACTCGCCACGCACGACGGCGCCGCGGAGACGGGCCGCTTCTCTGTTCAGGCGGATGGTCACTCGGCCGGGGATGCCCGTGACAGCCCGACGGCGGCGCTCGCCGCCGCGAGGAGGAGGACCGCCATGCAGACGGCAAGGCCCCAGCGGGCCGCCACGTCGAAGCTCGCGACGGCGTCGTTCAGAAGGTCGACACGGGCCGCGCCCTGCAGGCGGTTTGCCGCTTCGGTGGCGTCCTCGATCGACTCGCTCGCGACGGCGGGCACGCTGCTGTCTTCGCTGATCTCGGCGGCGTAGACCGCGGCAAACACGCTCCCCACGATCGCCACACCGAGCGCGCCGCCGACCTGCCGCGCGACCTGGTTCACCGCCGCCCCGTCGCCCGCCTTCTCTGTCCCCACGTCGTTCATGATCACCGCCGTCGCCGGCGGGGCCATCGCGCCGATGCCGCAACCGACGAGCGCGGTGCCGAGCAGCACGAGCACGGCCGAGCTGTCGCCCGAGAGGAACAGCAGCGGCAGGAACCCGGCCGCCGAGGTGAGCAGACCCGCAAGCAGGACGCCGGCCGACCCGAACCTCGCGACGAGCCGTCCGCTCACCGACGCGAGAAGGCCGAGCCCGAGGCCGTACGGCGCGACCTCGAGCCCCGAGGCCAACGCCGAGCCATCCTGGACGTACTGCACGTACTGCGGCAGGACGAACAGCATGCCGAGCGTCGCGATATAGGCAGCGAGGATCGCAAGAGCGCCGGCCGCGACGCGCCGACGTGCGAGCACGCGCACGTCGAACAGCGGGTGGCGCCGGCGCAGCTCGGTGGCCACGAACGCCACGCCGGCCGCTACTCCCACGACCGCAGCGATAACCACAATCGGGCTCGTCCATCCGGCGTCGACGCCTTCGATGAGCGCGAACACGATGCCGCTCAGCGCCAGCGTGGAGAGCGCCACACCCGGCAAGTCGAGCGGCGGCACCCCCGGGCGGCGCGACTCGGGCAGCCAGCGCAGCCCGAAGAAGGCCGCGAGCAGCACGAAGGGGACGTTGACGAGAAAGACCCAGCGCCAGCCCGCGACGTCGACGAGCACACCGCCCACGACCGGTCCCAGCGCCAGCCCGAGCCCCGCGACCGCAGACCAGATCCCCGCCGCCTTGGGCCGCAGCTCAGGCGGGAAGAGCACGCCAGCAGCGACAGCGCCGGAGGCATGACACACGCCGCGGCCGCTCCCATCAGCGCGCGCGCCGCGATCAGCTCACCCGCCGTCTGCGCCGCGGCCGCAAGCACGGAGGTGACCGCGAAGCCGATGAGCCCCAGCAGGAACACCCGCCGGCGCCCGAAGCGGTCTGCGAGCCCGTTGCCGACAAGCAACAGACCGGCGAGCGAGACAAGGAACGCGTCGAGCACCCACTGCAACTCGCCGATGCCCGCGTCGAGCTCGTTCGACATGTCCGGCAGCGCGACGTTGACGATCGTCATGTCGATCGCGCTGATGAACATCGCCACACAGATGACGCCCAGACCCCACCAGCGCCGGTCCTGGACCCCCTCCTGCGTCGGGCGCGACGGTGCGAAGTGGATGAAGTGAGGAACCTCGATGGCCGCTTACCCGACGCGCGCGCGATGACGGACGCTTGGTACGGCGCCGCGAACTCCCACCCCGACGTTCAGCAGCACGCGAGTCCGTCCTGTCCACGGCGGAGCTTCCCATATCCCCACGACACGACTTTCGGACGCGCGACCACAGACACCGCCCATGCCCGTCACTATCGGGGAGCACTCATCTCGGGCGCCGGCGGGCTCTCGCGTGTGCCTCCAAGCGGCAGCGACGGTTCCGCCCGGCCAGTGTGCAGAACTGCACAGCGACTCCAGACGATTTTGCCTACGCTCCGTGACATGAACGGAAGCCTCGAGGACGCCCTGGAGGCATTGGGCCGGGTCGCCGCGGAGATCGATGAAGTAGCGACCAATTGGGCGACTGTCGATGAGCAGTCGCCCGGCCCCGCATTGCTTCGGAACTGGAGAGCGCAGATCGTGTTTTCGCTGATGGTCTTACGCGAGCATCCCCGGAAGCACCCCGAAGCTCCGTCGCGCACGTAGCGCTTCGGCGCTACCGCACGACGCCACGCCGCATCACGATCCCAGATCCGCGCCGGGCGCCCGCGGTCACGAGCTGTCACGGGCGTTCTTGAGCGACAGCCAGGGCGCCTGGTGTGGGAACCGGCCGCGCGACCGCTACGCGCTGGGCGGTCGGTACCGGACTTGTTCGGCCTTGCGAAGGGCATCGAGCGTCTCCTCGACGGTCAGGAGCACCGTCGTCTCAAGCGAGCTCAGTGCACCGCCGCTGGTAATCGCCAGCGCGACCGCGGCCATCGACACGTTGTCGGGAGCCTCCCAGAGGTTGTACGCATCGTGTTCGCCAAAGCCGTACCAGAACCCGTGAAGCTTGCCACCGACCGACTCGATGTACTCCTGAGCGGCCTTTCGGCGGTCCTCTGGGTTGCCGATCATCCTGGCCCAAGTCTCGGGCGTGTAGCTGAACTTCGTGAGATACAGCGGCATCGTCTCTCCTCTCGTTCGCCGACCCGCGAGTCGCCGTCAGGCGTCGGAGTATGACCCGCCGCCAAGCACACGAGTTGCTGTTTGCGATGCGGCTCGACACTGCCGAGACGGCAGGACATATCGAACAACGCGCTACCGCTTTCGTCAGCCGGCGACGCTCCGCACGTCCCGAGAATCCGCGCCGCCGAGGGCGGCCGAGACGGGTCTGAGTCTCGAGGAGCGGGTCCGCGCGTGTCCGGGAAAGGGCATTCTCGGACGTATCCGGGTCGTCCCGGATAGCGCCCGTCACTCGGACACGGTTCCCGCTGCGCGATGATCTGGGCGGTTGAGTGTGTGATTCGACGTCGAGAAGGCGCGGCCGGCTCCGCTCACGAGGTGAAGGGCCTCGACAGGCGCGGCCCACGACACCAGGAGATCACGATGCCGAAGGATGGGAAAACCGAGCCGACTCTCGCTCGTCCGCCTGTCGTCAGTCAGAACGAGTGGGACGCGGCGCTGACGGCCCTGCTCGAGCGCGAGCAGACCGTCGCCGCCGCGATGCACGAGCTCGCCGCCGCACGGAAGCGCATGCCGATGGTCCGGGTGGAGCACGACTACGCGTTCGAGGGTCCTGACGGGCGGCGGTCACTGCCCGAGCTGTTCGACGGGCGCAGCCAGCTGATCCTCTACCGGTTCTTCTTCGAGGAGGGTGTCGACGGTTGGCCCGACGCCGGGTGCGTTGGCTGCTCGTCCGTCGCCGACGGCATCCCCGAGCTCGGCCTCCTGCATGCTCGCGACATCACCTTCGCGATGGCATCGTCGGCACCGCAGGCGAACCTTCGCCGCTACGCCGAGCGCATGGGTTGGACGGACGTGCCCTGGTACACGATCCGCAGCGAGCGCTTCTCGGCTGACTTCGGGGTCAACGAGTGGTTCGGCTTCAACGTCTTCCTGCGCGACGGAAACGACGTCTATCGCACCTACTTCCTGCAGCACGGAGCGATGGTCCAATGGATCGGCAGCCTCTGGAGCTTGTGGTCCTTGACGCCCTATGGCGGGCAGTCCGACGACGAGGACTTGCCCGAGGGCTGGCCGCGGGCGCCGGGGCCGTTCTGGTTCCGCCGCCACGACGAGTTCGACGATCCGCCGCCGTCGGCCCGCCGGCGCGTCGACCCGGATGATCGGCCCTAGCGGCTGGAGAACTCCTCGCGGCGACCAGCGCGCGCTCTCGCACGACCGGAATCTGTTGACTGACTGCGGGAATGTTCCGGGAGCCATGAACGATCGACTCGAAATCCGCGCGGGGGTGGCCGTGCCGTTGTCGGAGATCCTGCTGCGCGCGTCGCGCTCGTCCGGGCCCGGCGGCCAGCACGCCAACGTCACGGCCTCGCGCGTGGAGGCGGTGTTCGACGTGCGGGCATCGGCGGCGCTCAGCGAGGCCCAGAAGTCCCGCATCGCCGGCCGGCTCGGGCCGCGCGTGACGGCCTCGGCCCAGGACACCCGCTCCCAGCGACGCAACCGCGAGCTCGCGCTCGAGCGCCTCGCCGACCGCCTCGCGGCCGCGTTGGAGGTCCACCGGCCCCGCACGCCAACCCGGCCGACGAGCTCCTCCCGGCGCAAGCGCATGGAGTCCAAGCGCCGGCGCAGCGAGATCAAGCGCGCGCGGCGGCGCCCCTCAGGCGAGGACTGACGCGAGCGGCCGGCGCTCGACGAGCCGTTTGCCGAACACTTAGGCATCTGCCTAAGTGTGCGCTACGATGCGGCCGATGCCGACCGCCGACGCAGCACAGCTCGATCGGGCGTTCCACGCGCTCGCCGACGAGAGCCGCCGCGCGATGGTCGTCCGCCTGTCGCGCGGCGCGGCGTCCGTGAGCGAGCTCGCCGTACCGCTGGACATGTCGCTGCCGTCCGTGATGCAGCACCTCGACGTGCTGCAGCGCAGCGGCCTCGTGCGCTCGGAGAAGGTCGGCCGCGTCCGGACGTGCCGGCTCGAGCCCGGCCCGATGCGCACGCTCGAGCAGTGGATCGCCGAGCACCGCGCGATCTGGGAGAGGCACTTCGACCGCCTCTCCGACGTCCTCGACGAGGCCTTTCCCACCGACCAAGGAGACCGCCGATGAGCATCCGCCAGCACGACTTCACGATCGAGCGACGGTTCCGCCAGACCCCGGCGCAGACGTTCCGCGCGTTCGCGGACCCGGAGCTCAAGCAGCGCTGGTTCGGCGTGCCCGAGGGCTGGACCGACGCCAATTGGGAGCTCGACTTCCGTGTCGGCGGCAGCGAGCTGAGCGTGGGACGCGATCCGCGCGGGGCGCTGCACGAGTTCCGCAGCCGGTACCACGACATCGTCGACGGTGAGCGGATCGTCTTCGCCTACGACCTCCTGCTCGACGGGCGGCTCATCTCCGTGTCGCTGACGACCGTCGAGGTGCGGCCCGACGGCGACGGCACGCGGCTCGTCTTCACCGAGCACGGCGCGTTCTTCGACGACCTCGAGGATCCGGCAGAGCGCGAGCACGGCACCGGCCTGCTGCTCGACGGGCTCGCCGCCTTCCTCGGTGAGCAGGTCACCGCGTGATGTCAGACACCACCTGCCACATGTCGATCTCGCTCGACGGTTTCGTCGCCGGGCCGGAGCAGAGTCGCGAGCACCCGCTCGGGAAGCGCGGAAGGGAGCTCCACGGCTGGCACCTCGGCGAGGAGCGCGCCAACGAGGCCGACGAGACCGCTGTCGGCTGGCTCATGCGCCCGCGCGGCGCCTACGTCATGGGCCGCAACATGTTCGGGCCGATCCGCGGCGAGTGGGAGGAGGACTGGCGCGGCTGGTGGGGGCCCGAGCCGCCGTACCACGCACCGGTGTTCGTGCTCACCCATCACGCCCGCGAGCCGATCGAGATGGACGGCGGGACGACCTTCCACTTCGTCACCGACGGCTTCGACGCCGCCTACGCACAGGCGCGTGAGACGGCCGGCGACGACGGCGTGGACATCGCGGGCGGCGCCTCCACCGTTCGGCAGGCGCTCGTTGCCGGGGTCGTCGACGAGCTCACGCTCGACATCGCCCCGGTCCTGCTCGGGTCCGGCGAGCGGATCTTCGACGGCGTCGGATCTTTGGGGTTGGAGCCCGTCGAGGTGCTGCATTCGCCGCTGGCCACGCACATCCGCTACCGCCGAGCGAGCTGAAGGCCAGCTTCCGATACGTCTACCAGGCACCGCTCCGAGTCTCCCGATGCTGGTGCGGCGCGGGAAGGGCGGCCGGCGCCGCGAGGTCGGTGTCACCCGTGCGCACGTGCCGCTCGCGGCTCCTCTAGCGTGCCCCGTCATGGCGACGTTCGCGCTGATCCACGGTGGAGGAGGAAGCGCGTGGGACTGGCATCTGGTCGCCCCTGAACTGCGCAAGCGCGGGCACGAGCCCGTAGCAGTCGATCTTCCGTGCGAGGAGGAGTCGGCCGGCTGGTGGGCGTACGCCGGCGCCGTGGTCGACGCGGTAGCCGAGCGCCGGGACGTCATCGTCGTCGGCCATTCGCTCGGCGCTTTCACGGTGCCGCTCGTCTGCGCGCGCATCCCGGCCGACCTGCTGATCTTGCTTTGCGGGATGATCCCGTCCCCAGGCGAGCTCTTCGGCGACTGGTGGAAGAACGCCGGTTACGAACCCAGCGGGTTCGACGATGTCTTCTACCACGACGTTCCGCCGCCGCTCGCCGCAGAGGCGCAGCGACGGGAACGCAGGGAGGATTCGAAGGCGTTGCGGGAGCCGTGGCCTCTCGATTCATGGCCGGCGACGCCCACGCGATACCTCCTGTGCCGCGACGACCGCATGTTCACGGCCGCGTGGGCGCGACGGCACGCTCGCGCACGCCTCGGCATCGAAGCCGACGAGATGGACGGCGGCCACTACATAACGCTCAGCCGTCCACGCGAGCTGGCCGACCGCCTCCATGCGCACGCCGTGAGCCTCGCGTAAATAGCCGAGAGCCGGAGCTCACTCACCGAGATACGACATCACGTGCTTGACGCGGGTGTAGTCCTCGAGCCCGTACAGCGACAGGTCCTTGCCGTAGCCCGACTTCTTGTACCCGCCGTGCGGCATCTCGGCCACCAGCGGGATATGGCAGTTGATCCACACGCAGCCGAAGTCGAGCCGGCGTGACATGCGCATCGCCCGCCCGTGGTCCTGCGTCCAGACGCTCGAGGCCAGCCCGTAATCGACGCCGTTGGCCCACTCGACCGCCTTGTCCTCGTCGTCGAACGTCTGCACCGTGATCACCGGGCCGAAGATCTCGTTCTGGATCATGTCGTCGTCCTGCTGGAGGCCGTCGACGACGGTCGGCTCGAAGAAGAAGCCCTTGTCGCCCTGGCGGCGGCCCCCGGCCGCGACGGTCGCGTGGTCGGGCGCGCGGTCGAGGAAGCCGCTCACGTGCGCGAGCTGGTTGGCGTTGTTGAGCGGCCCGTACAGGACGTCGCCGTTGTCGGGCGGGCCGGTCTGGGTGTTCCTGGCCTGATCGACCAGCGCGGAGACGAAGTCGTCGTGGATGCCCGGGCCGGCGAGCACGCGGGTGGCGGCGGTGCAGTCCTGGCCGGCGTTGAAGTAGCCCGCGATCGCGATGTTCTCGGCCGCCAGCTCGAGGTCGGCGTCGTCGAACACGATCACCGGCGCCTTGCCGCCGAGCTCGAGGTGGACGCGCTTGACCTGGTCGGCCGCGGCCTTGGCGACGGCGATGCCGGCGCCGACGCTGCCGGTGATCGAGACCATGGCCGGGATCGGATGGCTGACCAGACGCGGCGCCGGTCTCGCGGTCGCCGCAGACGACGTTGAAGACGCCCTCGGGCAGGAACTCGCTCATCACCTCGGCCATCCACGCGGTGGTGGCGGGCGTGGTGTCGGACGGCTTGAGCACCATCGTGTTGCCGGCCGCGAGCGCCGGCGCCCACTTCCAGACCGCCATCATCGCCGGGTAGTTCCACGGCGTCACCGCCGCGCAGACGCCGACCGGCTCGCGCCGGACGAACGACGTGTAGCCGGTCATGTACTCGCCGGCCGACTTGCCGTCCAGCACGCGCGCCGCGCCCGCGAAGAAGCGGATCTGGTCGCACATCGGAGGCACTTCCTCCTCCATCGTGAGCTGCTTCGGCTTGCCGGTGTTCTGCGACTCGATCTCCACCAGCTCCTCGGCGCGCTCCTCGAACGCGTCGGCGATCCGCAGCAGGGCGCGCTGGCGCTCGCTCGGCGTGGTGTCGCGCCAGCTCTCGAAGGCGCGCGCGGAGTCCTGGAAGGCGGCGTCGATGTCGGCGGCGCGCGACAGCGGGGCGGTGGCGTAGACCTCGCCGGTGCTGGGGTCGATCAGGTCGGTGGTCTGCCCGTCCGAACCGGCGACCTTCTTGCCTCCGATGAAGTTGCTGAGCTCCTGGGTCATCTCTCTCCTCCTGTCAGTGTGTCGGCGGCACGTCGAGGGCCGGGTTGCGGTCGAAGAACCCCGTCGGCTTGAGCCAGAACGACACTCTGTCGACCGCCATCACGGGCCACTCCTCGGGGCGCGTGACGTGGTGCACCCCGAACACGTACCAGAGCACGACGTCCGTGTCCTCGATCGGGCGGTCCTGCGCGGTCCACGCCGGCAGCCCGCGGTCGCGCTCGCTCTGCACCACGAACTCGCCGCACGGCCAGCGCTCGTCCTCGTGGAACGGCGTCACCCACAGCGTATGGCCGATCACCTCGGCGCGGCGCATGACCGGCGAGTCGGGGTCCATCATCGCCGGGAAGCAGGCGCCCGGGACGAGCTTGTAGCCGACCGGCGTGCCGAGGCCGTTGGTGACGCTCGCGTTGACCACCTTCCAGGCGCGCTGGGTGCTCCAGTCGTAGTCCTGCTTGCCCTCCTGCTCGGTCCTCAGCGGAGTGCTGCGCTGCACCAGCGCGAGCCCGTGCTCGTTGGTCGGGCCGATCGGCAGCGCCTCGGACTCGGTCATCTCGACGGTGTTGGCCTCGCCGTCGATGTCGAGGTCGAGCCGGGCGACGAGGAAGTGCTGGTGGAACGGGGCATAGGTGCGCTGGTCGACGAGCGTGCCGTAGGGAGGCTGCGCGCCCTCGGCGAAGTGGGTGGTGACCATGATCCCGGTGGCGCGCACCTCGCACTCGATGTTGCCGTCCTGGTACAGGCGCCAGTAGACGAGGTACTCGTAGTTGGCGACCGTGACGTGGAAGGAGAGCACGAGCCGCCTGGAGCGGCGGACCTCGGCGCCGGCCTCGGCGTCGACGTGCTTCCACAGGACGGCGTCATCCTCCTCGTGGATGCAGATCGCGTTGCGGATCGTGTAGGGCTCGCCGCGGGTGTCGTGGAGGGTGGCGTCGAGGTAGCGGATCTCGCCCAGGCAGTCGCAGCCGAGCTCGAGCGACGTGGTCATGAACCCGAGCCCCCACTCGCCGATGTCGAACGCCGTGCGGCGGTAGTGGTCGGTGGTGGGGTCGCGGTAGGGGACGACCATCTCGGCGAAGCTGAGGCGGTGGGCGACCGACCTCCCGTCGTAGGCGACGGTGTGGAGGACCATCCCCTCGCGGTGGTTGAAGCCCACGCGCAGCGACCACTTCTGCCACTGCACCGCGTTGCCGTCGAGCGTGAACGACGGCCCCTCGGACTGGTGGATGTGGAGCGGCCGGACGTCCTCGCGCAGCCGCTGGCCCGGCACGAGGCGAGGGACGTACTCGCCCATCGTGGCCGGCTCGTCGACGCGGTGCGTGTCCTCGACCTCGAGCAGCTCCATCCGGTTGAGGTCGACGACGAAGTGCAGGCCCGTGACCGGGTTCGCGTACGGGCTCGACCCGGGCTCCTTGCGGCACCAGACGTCGGCCCAGCCCACCCGGCCGCCGCGATGCTGCTCCGGAACCAGGTGCGCGCCGTAGGCCCAGGTGTCGATCAGGACCCGGTCCATGTCCGTGATCCCGCGTGCGGCGAGCGCCTCGATCACGCGCGGGTCCCTGCGCAGCGCCTCGTCGCACTCGACGAACTCGTCGACGGTCATGTTCGGCTGGCCGTCGGGGACCTCGTCCCAGCGCTCGACGGCGTCGCCGCTCAGCGAGACCGTCGCCTTGTAGACCCGCCCGTCGTCGCGGTTCCAGCAGATCACGACCGCGTGCCGGCCGCTCGTGCGGTCGCGGACCGCCTGCTTGGACGGCTCGCGCAGCTCGATCGAGGCGAACCGCCAGCGGTCGGTCACGCCGCGGTCGCGGCGCAGGATGCCCGCCGCCTGCCGGATCTCGTCCGCGCTCAGCGGATCGAGCGGATGCGCCGTCATCCGACGTCCCTCGCCAGCAGGTCGTCGAACGTCTCCCGCCGCACCGCGAGCCGCGCCTCGCCGTCGCGGCAGACGACGACGGGCGGCCGGCGCGCGCCGTTGTAGTTGTTCTGGAGCGAGTAGCAGTAGGCGCCCGTGCACGGGATCACCACGAGGTCGCCGACCGCCGGCGTGGCCAGCTCGGCCCCGGGCACGAGCACGTCGCCGCTCTCGCAGTGGTGCCCGACCAGCGCGCAGATCTCGGGGGGACGCTCTCGGTCGACGACCGCGGGCGCGAACCGCTGGCCGTACAGCATCGGCTCGAGGTTGTCGCCCATGCCGCCGTTCACCGCCACGTGCGTGTGGGCGCCGCGCTTGACGGTGACGACCTCGTAGAGCGTCGCCATCGAGCGCCCGACGACCGAGCGGCCGGGCTCGACGATCAGCCGGGCGGCCGGGTCGAGGTGGGTATGGAGCGCCTCGACGGTCGCCTGCGCGTAGTCGGCGATCGACGGCGCCTGCTCGTCGGGCGTGTAGGCGATCCCGAGACCGCCGCCGAGGTCGTAGACCGGGAAGCGGCCGAGCGTGGCAATTGCCTCGGCCGCAAGGCCGAAGCCTTGGAGGTCGAGCAGCTGCGACCCGATGTGCACGTGCAGCCCGAGCAGCTCGCAGCGATCGCCGGCTGCGATCCGGTCGAGCAGCGCCGGCGCGGCGTCGAGCGCGACGCCGAACTTGGCCTCCGGGCTGCCGGTGTCCATCGCCGCGTGGGTGACGCCCGGCACGGCGGGGTTGACCCGCAGCAGGACGGGCTGTCGCGCGGTCGCGAGCCGCTCGATGCGGTCGACGTCGTCGGGCCCGTCGATCACGATCATCCCGACCCCGGCCGCGAGCGCGTCACCGATGTCGCGATCGCTCTTGGCGTTGCCGTGCAGGAGGATGTGGGCGGGGTCGAAGCCGGCGGCGAGCGCGATCGCCAGCTCGCCGGCGGACGCGACGTCGCATCCGAGCCCCTCCTCGGCCAGCATCCGCGTCAGCGGCGCGCACGGCAGCGCCTTCGACGCGAAGTGCACGTCGGTCGCGGCGTGACGCGAGGCGAACGCCTCCAGGTACTCGCGCGCCGTCGCCCGCAGCCCTTCCTCGTCCGCCACGAAGGCCGGCGTGCCGAACTCGGCCGCCACGTCGGCTAGCGCCACGCCGCCGACGGTCAGCCGCCCCTCGGCATCCCGCCCGGCGGTGTGCGGCAGCACGTCGAGGAGTTCGCCCGTGACCATGCCGGGAGTATCTCCGGGCGCGCGCGTTGCTGCCAATTGGGCGAATGACGGAATCAGGGGTGGACCCACCGGCGTCTAAAGGACATGCGCATCCTCTTCCTCGTCTCCGCCCACAACAGCCTCAGCCAACGCGCGCAGGTCGCGCTCACCGAGCTCGGCCACGACATCGACGTCGCCGTCGTCGCCAAGCCGCTCGAGATGGAGGCCGCCGTCGCCCGCTCCCGCCCCGAGCTGATCGTGTGCCCGATGCTGAAGACGATGATCCCGCAGTCGATCTTCGAGCGGCACCGGTGCCTGATCGTGCACCCGGGGCCGAAGGGCGATCGCGGCCCGTCGTCGCTCGACTGGGCGATCGAGCTCGGCGCCCGCGAGTGGGGCGTCACGGTGCTCGAGGCGACGGCCGAGGTCGACGGCGGCGACATCTGGGCGAGCGGGCGGTTCCCGATGCGCGAGGCGGGCAAGAGCAGCCTGTACCGCCACGAGGTGCGCCGCGCCGCGATCGACGCCGTCGTGCGCGCGGTGCGGGACGTCGCCGCCGGTGACGTGGCTCCGCAGCGGCTCGAATACTCGGATCCTCGTGTCTTCGGACGCCCGCGCCCGCTCCTCAAACAGGCAGACCGCGCGATCGACTGGAGCGCCGACACCACCGAGACGGTGCTCCGGCGGATCCGCGCCGCCGAGGGCCATCCCGGGGTCCTCGATGCGATCGAGGGAGAGCCGTTCCACCTCTTCGGCGGCCATCGCGAGGGGACTCTGCGCGGCCGGCCGGGAGCCCTGATCGCCCAGCGCGACGGCGCCGTCTGCCGCGCGACCGTCGACGGCGCGGTGTGGATCACGCACCTCAAGGCGCCCGGCGCCTTCAAGCTGCCCGCCACCCACGCGCTCGGGTCGGTCGGCGTCCCGGAGGTGCCGGCGCCGCCGGACGGCGACACGTGGCGCGAGATCGCCTACGAGGAGCGCGCCGGCGTCGGCTATCTGCACTTCGACTTCTACAACGGCGCGATGAGCACCGGCCAGTGCCGCCGGCTGCTCGAGGCGTACCGCCACGCCCGCTCGCGGCCGACCCGCGTCATCGTCCTGATGGGCGGCCGCGACTTCTTCTCCAACGGCATCCACCTGAACGTGATCGAGGCGGCCGAGGACCCGGCCGCCGAGTCGTGGCGGAACCTGCTCGCGATCGACGACGTCGTCCGCGAGATCGTCGAGACCGACTCCCACCTGGTCATCTCGGCGCTGGCCGGCGACGCGGCGGCCGGCGGGGTGCCGTTCGCGCTCGCGGCCGACTACGCGGTGGCGCGCGAGGACGTCGTGCTCAACCCCTACTACGGCCACATGGGCGGCCTGTACGGCTCCGAGTACTGGACCTACCTGCTCCCGCGCAGGATCGGCCACGACCTCGCGGCCGAGCTGACCTCGCCGCCGTTCGAGCCGATGGGCACCCGGCGCGCGGTCGAGATCGGCCTGCTCGACGACGCGTTCGGCGACAACGTCGAGCGCTTCCGCGCGCGCGTGCGGGCGATGGCGAGGTCCCTGGCCGCCGCCCCGGACCACGGCGCGAGGCTCGACGCCAAGCGCCGCGCCCGCCGCCGCGACGAGCAGGTCAAGCCGCTCTCCGCCTACCGCGCCGAGGAGCTGGTGAGGTCACACGAGTGCTTCTTCGGCGACGACCGCAGCTACCACGAGGCGCGGCACCGCTTCGTCCACAAGCTCGGCGCGCCGAGCGTCGTGCAGCCGGCGCGCCCGCTGCCTCACGGAGTCGGTGGCCGGCTGAGCGCCTGAGTGAGGTAGTCGTCGGTGAAGTCGACGCGGAACTCCGCCCACAGCGGCAGGTGATCCGACATCTGGTACGTCCGCCACATCTTGAACTGCGTCAGCGCGCCGGAGGCGCTGGTGGGCGGCTTGGGGCTCCTGTGGCCGGCCGCCGCGCGCGCGCTGATGTAGGCGTCGATGTACTGCCGATACGTGTCGGCATCATCGCCCGTGAACACGTGGTTGTAGAAGTCGAACGCGCCCGCGGCGCCCGTCGCCTGGAAGAACCCGCCGGCTGACCGGAACGCGATCTGGTCGTACTTCTTGTCGCGCGGCACGTTCGTGCCGGGGATCCGCGTCACGCCCTCGGGGACGCTGAAGCCGCCGTCCTCGGTGAGCGCCCGCATCGTCGCGTCGCTCTCGCTGAAGATGTTGAAGTCCCCGAGCACGATGAAGTTCCGCGTCGGCTCGTCCGGATCGTCGACGCGCTCCCTCAGGAAGCGCGCGACCTGGCGGATCTCCTCGACGCGGGCCAGCGGCTCGGGGCTGTCGGGCCCGAACAGGATGTGGACGGTGGCGAGGACGAACTTGGTCCAGCCGACCTGGAACGCGGCCATCAGCGGCGTGCGCGCCACCTGCTGGACCGGCACCGCCTTGCCGTCCCTCTCCAGCGGCGGCAGCACGAGCTCGCCCGCCATCCCGAGGAACTGCACCTTGCTGGTGTCGTACACGAAGGCCAGGCGCTCGCTGTTGCCGGCCTTGCCCCTCGTGACGTCCGAGACCAGGTACCTCCAGCGCGGGCCGAGCCGCACCATCAGCCGCTCGAGCGCCCGCAGGTCGGCTCTGACCTCCTGGAGCGCCACGAGGTCGAAGCGGTCGATGATCTCGGCGATGTAGGCGTAGGTCTCCGGCACCCGCGCTCCCCAGGTGGTGGAGTCGAACTCGCGCAGGTTCCAGGTGCCGATCAGCAGCGAGTCGAGGCGGCGCGCGGGCGGCATCTCGGCGCCCTCGGCGAACGCCTTCCGGAGCTCCAGGAGCTTCGACACGGCGCGGGCGCGGCCCGGCTCGTCGTCGCTCCATTCCGGCGCGAGCCGGACGGGGTCGAGGTCCTGGTAATCGGGCACCGAGCCCATCCAACCGGCCCTGCCGCCCGCGAGTCAAGGCTTTCCGGTGAACAAGAGCTCACGTGCGGCGCACGCATACGTAGACGGGGAAAGCTGTCACCCCCGATCCGCTCATCGACGGTCTGGACGACTACCGCTCGACGGGGAGCTCGGCGCGCACGGCCGGTCCCTCGACCACGAGCCGGCCGCCGATCGCGGCGACGCGCTCCGTGAGCCCCGGCGGCAGCTCGGCGCGGCCGTCGACGCGTACCTCCACGACCAGCTGGTCGCCCCTGTCGCCGATCATCACGGTCGCCTCGCTGGTGCGCGCGGTGGCGAGCATGTCGGCGACGGCGAAGTAGGCGGTCGCCTCCGCCAGCGCGCCGAACCGGCGGCGCGGCAGCTCGAGCAGGCTGACCGGCATCGCGGCCCTCGCCGTCAGTGCCTGCAGCGCGGCCGCGAGCCCGCGCTCGGTGAGCACGATCGGGTAGAGGCTGCGCGCGAGGTCGCGCAGGGCGGTGTTCGCGACCGCCGCCTCCTCCAGGGCGTCCTCGAGGAGCTTGGCGATCTCAGACCCCGCGTCGGCGCGGCCGCGCGCGATCCGGAGCTTGAGCGTGAGCGCGAGGAGGTGCTGCTGGACGCCTTCGTGCAGGTCCGCGCTCGAGCCGCCGGCGCGCCGCGTCGGCCGCCTCTATGAGCCGCACGCGCGACGTCGTCTCCCGGTGCCGGGCCCTGGAGTTGGCGACCGCGACCGCGACGAGCTCGGCGAAGTCGTCGAGCCCGTGCTCGCTGTCGGGCGCCAGCCCTCGCTCGCGCGTGGTGGAGGCGACGACGGCGCCCCACACCTCGTCGCCGAGCATGACGGGGGCGGCGACGGACGCCCGGATGTCGACCGCCCGCATCACGATCGGCAGCTCGCCACCGTGCCCTTCGTAGCTGTCGGCACGGGCCGGCCGCCGGGTGCGCCGCGCGCGGCCGAGCGCGCTCTTGCGGACGTCGAAGTCGATCTCGGCGTTGACGGGCAGCCGCCGGCCGCCGCCGTCGCGCCAGACGCCGACCACGACCGCGCGCTCGTCGCCGACGTAGCGCAGAACGCTTCCCGCCTCGGCGCCGAGCCGGCGGGCGGCGTGCTCGGAGACGGTGGCGAACAGCACCTCCTCGGGCGCCTCGCGGGCGATCAGGGTCGCGATCTGAAGCAGCGCGACCGCCGCGCGCTGGGACTCGGCCTCGGTCGTTCCCGAGATCGCCATGCGGACCAGTGTCCCAGCGCCCGGCGCCGGAGGCAACGACGTGCTCAGCTCGTGGGCGCGGGCGCCTCCGCGGGCACCCGCTCGAAGCGCGGCTGCCGCTCGAGCTGCGGCTCCGGCTCGTTGAAGCGATCCGTGGCCAGCCACGAGCCCGCGGCGGCGGCGGCCAGCGACGCGATCGCCCAGCCGCGGCCGCGCAGCCACGGCGCGACCTCCGCGTCCACCGACGGACGCCCCGGCCCGTCATCCGCCAGCGCCGTGACCGAACACGGCGGCCGGCAGGTTGAGCTCGGCGGCACGCGAGCCGTTGCGCACCTCCCAGATCGGGAACAGCTCGGCCAGCCGGCGCCGGTGGCGCGGGGCGAGCGGCTGCGAGACGGCGTAGAACGGATGGGCCAGCGCGCACGCGATCTCCCGCTCGTGGAGGTACTCGGCCACCGCCTCGACGTCTGCGGCCAGCTCCCGCAGCCGCGCATGGTCGTCGGGCGTGATGCCGTAGCAGAGGACGTGGACCTGCTGCGGCTCGCCGGCGAAGCCGGCGGTCAACTCCTCGGACACGAAGGCGTCGGGCCGGTCCGCGATCTGCAGCGCGCCCGCGATCGTGTCGTGGTCGGTGATGGTCACGAAGTCCATCCCGCGGCGCTTCGCCAGCGCGTACACCTCCTCCGGCGGCGTCGCGCACTCCGGCAGGCCGAGCGCCCGCTGCACGCCCAGCCGCGAGATCTGCGACGCAGTCGAGTGGACGTGCAGGTCCGCGCGAGTGGTGGCGGTCATGCCCTCAGGTTCTCGGCGATTTGCAGCGATTTCGTGACGATCGGGCAACCACGCGGTGACGGTCGTGTGAACGCCTGCTGCCACCCAGCGGGCCACCCGTTCACCGACGGTCTGGACGACTACCGCTCGACGGGGAGCTCGGCGCGCACGGCCGGTCCCTCGACCACGAGCCGGCCGCCGATCGCGGCGACGCGCTCCGTGAGCCCCGGCGGCAGCTCGGCGCGGCCGTCGACGCGTACCTCCACGACCAGCTGGTCGCCCCTGTCGCCGATCATCACGGTCGCCTCGCTGGTGCGCGCGGTGGCGAGCATGTCGGCGACGGCGAAGTAGGCGGTCGCCTCCGCCAGCGCGCCGAACCGGCGGCGCGGCAGCTCGAGCAGGCTGACCGGCATCGCGGCCCTCGCCGTCAGTGCCTGCAGCGCGGCCGCGAGCCCGCGCTCGGTGAGCACGATCGGGTAGAGGCTGCGCGCGAGGTCGCGCAGGGCGGTGTTCGCGACCGCCGCCTCCTCCAGGGCGTCCTCGAGGAGCTTGGCGATCTCAGACCCCGCGTCGGCGCGGCCGCGCGCGATCCGGAGCTTGAGTGTGAGTGCGAGGAGGTGCTGCTGGACTCCTTCGTGGAGGTCGCGCTCGAGCCGCCGGCGCGCCGCGTCGGCCGCCTCTATGAGCCGCACGCGCGACGTCGTCTCCCGGTGCCGGGCCCTGGAGTTGGCGACCGCGACGGCGACGAGCTCGGCGAAGTCGTCGAGCCCGTGCTCGCTGTCGGGCGCCAGCCCTCGCTCGCGCGTGGTGGAGGCGACGACTGCGCCCCACACCTCGTCGCCGAGCATGACGGGGGCGGCGACGGACGCCCGGATGTCGACCGCCCGCATCACGATCGGCAGCTCGCCACCGTGCCCTTCGTAGCTGTCGGCACGGGCCGGCCGCCGGGTGCGCCGCGCGCGGCCGAGCGCGCTCTTGCGGACGTCGAAGTCGATCTCGGCGTTGACGGGCAGCCGCCGGCCGCCGCCGTCGCGCCAGACACCGACCACGACCGCGCGCTCGTCGCCGACGTAGCGCAGAACGCTTCCCGCCTCGGCGCCGAGCCGGCGGGCGGCGTGCTCGGAGACGGTGGCGAACAGCACCTCCTCGGGCGCCTCGCGGGCGATCAGGGTCGCGATCTGAAGCAGCGCGACCGCCGCGCGCTGGGACTCGGCCTCGGTCGTTCCCGAGATCGCCATGGGGCCAGTGTCCCAGCGCCCGGCGCCGGAGGCAACGACGTGCTCAGCTCGTGGGCGCGGGCGCCTCCGCGGGCACCCGCTCGAAGCGCGGCTGCCGCTCGAGCTGCGGCTCCGGCTCGTTGAAGCGATCCGTGGCCGGCCACGAGCCCGCGGCGGCGGCGGCCAGCGACGCGATCGCCCAGCCGCGGCCGCGCAGCCACGGCGCAACCTCCGCGTCCACCGACGGACGCCCCGGCCCCTCATCCGCCAGCGCCGTGACGACCACGATCATCACGAGGCTGTACTCGTAGCCGCCGCCCGTCACCCACGGGCCCTTGTC
>CAWKIT010000029.1:0-120825 GCA_963849695.1 uncultured Solirubrobacteraceae bacterium | reverse complement strand
CGTGAACTTCACGCGCTTCGGCGGGTCGGGCGCTGCCGTGTCGTACAGGTTCTCCTCGCGCAGCCGGTGGCGCAGGCCGAACAGGACGAAGCCGCCGCGCACGCGCGGCATCAGCCGCGGCAGCCTCCGAGGATGCGCGGGCCAGCCGTGCTCGCGATCGACCTTGTCGGCGTGCTTGGCGATCTGGCCGTAGGCGAAGCGCCGCGCGAACCCCATCGTCTCCCCGAGCGACTCTGTTCCCGGCGGCCGCGACGGTGTGAACAGCCGGCGCTGTCGTTTCCGCGCGGCAGCGGCCCACGCCAAGGCGCCTGCTCCGTAGAGCGCGCAGGCGGCGAGGACGAGCGCCGCACCGGCGACGACATACCTGCCGGGCTCGGCGGCGACCCAGCGCTCGGCCTCCTCGCCGAACCACTGGGCCATCCAGCCGGCACGCTCTTGGAGCCAGTCGACGACGTCCTCGGCGAGTTCGCGCTCTACGTCGAAGACGTACGGCAGCAGGACCACGGCGATCGCGCTCGCCGCGATCACGAGCCGGTCCGAGACGAGCGCGAGCGTCTTGCGCTCACGACGCTCGCGCGAGTTGTGGACGACGACCATCGCGGGTGGCGGAGGCGTCCAGCCCAGCAGGCGAGCCAGTTCCGCAAGCACCGCAGGGCGGAATGCCTCGCCGTTCCGGACGTAGCTCGCATGGTCGCGCACGACCGAGCGGCAGTTGGCGATTTGGGTGGAGGAGGCCGGCAGCTCGAGCTTCTCGAGCGGCAGCGCGCCCTCCGGCACCGCGTCGCTCGTCGCGTAGAAGTCGAGCCACCGCTCCGCCTGCTCAGGTCCGACGGCTCTGCGGAGCTCGTCCGCGAGCAGGTCGGCCCGCACGATCGCCTTGAGGCGGCCGCGCGCCCAGGTGATCAGCAGCCCCGCCAGGACGAGCGTGGCAGCGGTGACCAGGATCGCGAAGGGAGGGGACACGTCCGCGAGAACCCACAGCAGCGGTCCGGCGACCGTGAGCGGTGCCGCCAGCGCGCGCACCAGATACGCCCCGAGCGCCTTCCATCGCTGCGCGTGGAGGCGGCGGACGGCGCGCAACTTCGCGATCCCGGAGCCGAAGGTGATCAGCGAGGCGATCGGGGGCCCTGTTTCACGGCGCTCGAGGACGCGACGCGCGAGCTCTGCGCCCTGTGAGTGCGCGATGATCGCGACCTCTCCGCCTCCCATGCGCTCCTCCAGCCACCTCAGGTCCTCCCTCACTTGGGACACCGTCGCCTGGCCGCACTCGTGGCTCGCCAGGAGGCAGTGGCTGTCGCCGAGATAGCGGATGAGGAGACGCTGCCAGGAGAGGATCCACCTGCGCAGCGGCGGGACGATCGCGACGATCCCGGTTACGAGCAGCGCTGCGACGAGGAACAGGACGACCACGACGCTCAGGACGTTCTTGAGCAGGCGTACGGCGATGTACCACGGGACCCGGACCCGGTCGCGCCACTTATGGCTCGACCGCGCGTCGTCGAGCTTCTCGTTCGTGTCGATGACGCTGATGCCGTGATCCGAGGCCCGGAAGACCACGAAAGGAACGCCCCAGACCAGCCATCCGGCGAACTCCCACCAGCCCGGTGGACGAAACGTCTCCGCCCACCATGACTCGGCGATGAGCACGCGCTTGACATGCTCGTCGCGTTGGATCCACACGGTGCCATGCGCCGGCTCGCCCACGCGCCCGGGGAGCGGGGTGATGTCCCTGAGCACGACGGCGTCCTCGCCCAGCCAGTCACGCAGCGACTCGACAAGTGACCCGCCGACCGCACGCAGCGTGTCGCCCCGCCGCTGCCCGCCGATGCCGTGGACGACCAGGACGCCAAGGTCGTACGGCTCTCCCATGGCGCGACATTACGCTTGTGCGTGGCACGGCGCAAATTTCGTTCAATGATCAGCGCTCATGACCCGGCACCGGACCGAATCGGCGGGACCGCGGCCAGACGCCACAACGCTCTGAGGGTGCGCGGGTAGGCTCACGGCGATGGACGAGGGGACGCTGCTCGCGCGGCTCTGGGACGGGTTTGCCCGGCTTCAGTTGCTGCTGGGTGGGCATGCCGGCCAGGGGCGGACGCTGGAGCGGGACGGACTGGTTGCGTCGATCGTCGCCACTGCTCCAGACTCGCCGACGCTGAACGCGGCGGTGGCGATGGATCCGGATGCCGCGCGGGCCAATCTGGACGAGCTGGCGGCGCTGTATGCGAAGGCGAACGTGCGCCGGTGGGGGATCTGGATCGACGGGCAGGCGAGCCCGGTGGGGCAGGCGCTCACGCAGGGCCAGATGGTGATGACGACCGCCAGCCCCGGCATGGGCGCCTCGCTGGAGGACCTCGAGACGCACGCGGACGCAACGGTGGGGGCAGACCTCGGCACCGTCGGGCGCGTCAATGACCTTGCGTACGGGAACTTCGACGGCCGGCTGGAGCGGACGCTGACGCCGCTGCCGAACGGTGTCCTGAAGGGCTATCGGGCCGACCTGCACGGCTCGCCCGCCGCCGTCGCGCTCGCGCTTCATCATGGCCACGACGCCGGGATCAGCTTCGTCGCGACGGTCCCGAATGCGCGGCGGCAGGGGCTCGCGACGAACGTGATGCGGCAGGCGCTCGACGACGCTCGGCACAACGGCTGCACGACCACCACGCTTCAGGCCACCGCCATGGGCGAGCGGCTGTACGAGAACCTCGGGTACCGGCGCCTGACCGTCATGGAGCTGTGGGAGCGGCGGACATGACCAGTACCGAGCCGGGGGCGTCTACCCTCGGAGTCGGTCGTGATCGGTTGAGGTCCGTGCCTTCAGGCCGACGGCCATTTCCATGGGACCGGCTGGCGTTCTCGAGCGACGGTCGCGCCTTGCGCGACCATCTGGACCGAGCGGTGACAACCGCCGCAGGCTCCTCCTGATCGTCCGCCGTGCGCTGGTCGTCGCCGCCGTAGTCGTCGCCTCGCTCGCCGGCGCCTACGCCGCGCTCGACACCTACGACGAGGAGAGCCAGCTCAGCGTCGGCCGGATCGAGCTGTCGGCCGACCCCGGCGAGGCCGGCGCGCTCGACCTCTACGTCCCGCTCGTCGACTGGGGCGTGCTGTTCGAGGACGCGATCCGCGCGCCGGTGCGCCTGAACGTCGACCTCCGCACCGTCGACCGCGACGCCGTGAGCCGGGTCGCGCAGGGCGGCACCCTCGACCTGCAGAACATCCGCGCCGAGGCCCGCGACGCGATCGCGTCCTACCTGCGCAAGCTGATCGGCCTCGCCCTCCTGGGCTCGCTCGTAGTCGGCCTGCTCGTCGCCTTCGCGGTCCGCCACCGGGCGGGACCTCGACTCCGCTACACGATCGCCGCCGCCGTCACGACCACCGTCGCGACCGGGATCGCGCTCGTGGTCCTGCTCCCCCCGCGCGGGAACATCGACGAGCCGCAGTACTACGCGTTCGGCCCCGACATCCCGCGCGCGCTCGACGCCGTCGACGCCGCCCAGCGCTCCACGCGCGCGCTCGACCAGGAACTCGACGCGCAGCTCGTCGGCCTCGCCCGCCTGGTCACCGACCCGGCCAACCTCACCCCCCTGGCAGACCGGCCGTCGATCACGATCGCGTCCGACCTCCACAACAACTTCCTCGCCGAGCCGGTGCTGGAGAGCGCCACCGGCGACGGCCCGCTGTTCTTCGCCGGCGACCTCACCGACCGCGGGTCGCCGCTCGAGGCGAGGCTGGTCAGCCGGGTCACCCGCCTCGGCGACCCATTCGTGTTCGTCTCCGGCAACCACGACTCCGACAGCCTGCAGCGCGACCTCGCCCGCCGCAGAGCCGTCGTCCTCACCGACCGCGGGCGGCTGAACCCCGACGGCTCATACGGCGACGTGATCGTCGACATCGACGGCCGCCTCCGGGTCGCCGGCTACAGCGACCCGTTCGAGCGCCGCGCCGCGGAGAACTTCCGCGACCGCTACCAGCCGTCCCCCACCCCCGCCCAGCAGGACGCCTTCACCGCCTGGCTGGCGCCACTGATCGGCGACGTCGACGTGGTGATGGTGCACCAGCCGGCGCTGATCGAGCCGGCGCTGGCGATCCTGAAGGACGACCCTCCCGACCGCCCGCTCGTGTTCATCACCGGCCACACGCACACGCCGAGCCTCGAGCAATCCCCGGGCGTGACCGTCATCAACGGCGGCTCGGTCGGGGCCGGCGGCACCGGCAACCTGACCGAGCCGACCGACTACGGCCTCGCGCGCCTGATCTACACCGCCGAGCCGGACTTCCAGCCGCTGGCCGCCGACCTGATCACGATCGATCCGGGTGACGGGTCGTCGAGCGCCAGCCGCGAGCGGCTCGAAGGCGACGATCAGTAAAAGCGCTCCTCCTGGGGCCGGGTGGTCGAGCGGCCGACGTCGCGGAAGAAGGCCCCGATGATGACGTTGACGAGCCAGATGATGATCGTGGCGCCGACCAGCGTCCAGAAGCCGCCGACCTCGAAGTCGGGGACCACCCAGCCCGTCAGCAGCAGCATCAGCACGTTGACGAAGAAGTAGGCGACGCCGAGGGTGAGGATGATCAGCGGGATCGCCAGGATCGCCACGATGGGCTTGACGATCCAGTTGACGAACGTGAACACGGCCGCCGCCAGCACGAGCACCCAGAACGAGTCGCCGTAGGTCATCTCGTCGAAGATCTCGCTTGCGACCCACAGGGCGGCGAGGTTGCCGGCGAACCGCAGGACGAGCTCGGGCACGTACAGAAAGCTACAAGGGGCCGTCGACGTAGCGCAGCACGACTTGACTCTCAGGATTAGATAACGTATTAGTTACGTAACGATGTCGTTATCCACCACGTTCGCCGCCCTGGGCGACCCGACACGGCTGGCGATCCTCGAGCGGCTGGCCGAGGGGGACGCGACCGTGAAGGAGCTCGCGGAGCCGTTCGAGGTGAGCATGCCGGCGATCTCGCGCCACCTGAAGGTGCTCGAGCGGGCGGGCCTGATCACGCGTGGACGGGCGGCGCAGTCGCGGCCGCGCAGCCTGCGGATCGAGGCCCTCGACGAGGCGACGGCATGGATGCAGACGCGACGCGAGCTGTGGGAGGGCCGCCTCGACCGGCTCGACGACCACCTTCGGAAGCTCCAGAGGAGAGACGCATGACGACCGCACAGAAGCTCACCATCACGCGCGAGTTCGACGCCCCGATCGAGCTGGTGTGGGAGGCGATCACGGACCCCGACCACGTCGCGCACTGGTTCGGCCCCGAGGGGTTCGAGACCGCGCGCGAGTCGATCGAGATCGACCTCCGCATCGGCGGACGCTACGACCTCGACATGGTGATGGGCGACTCCCGCCACCCGGTCCGCTACACGGTCGCCGAGCTCGACGCGCCGCGGCTGCTCGTGCTCACCAGCCCGCCGATGCCGGAGTACGGGATCCCGGAGCAGACGGTCACGCGGATCGAGCTCGAGGACCTGGGCGGGACGACGCGCATGACGCTGAGCGACGGGCCGTACGAGCAGCCCGGCCCCGCCGAGGCCGGCTGGAACGGCGCGCTCGCCAAGCTCGAGGCGCGCCTCAGCGAGCTGCGACGTCGGTGAGCACGCGCGTGCTCGCCGCCCTCGAGGCCGTTGGCTTCGAGGACGGCGAGCTGGTCCGGATCGCGTGCTAGCCGCTGCTTGGCGCCAGCCGCTCGCGGGCCGCGGGGATCAGCCCGATGAGCGCGACGAGCAGGCCGAGCGCGGCGAGCCCGGTCACGACCGCGATCGCGGGCCGGAAGGCGTCGAGCGACATCTCGCCGCTCACCACCGCCGTCACGATCGCCAGACCCATCGCGCCGCCGAGCTGGAACGAAGTGTTCACGAGCCCGGAGGCGAGGCCCTGCTCGTGGTCCGGGATGCCGGCGACCGCCTGGATGTTCTGGGCGGGGAAGCCGAGCATGAAACCGAAGCCGATCAGCAGCATCGTCGGCAGCATCAGCCCGAGGAAGGACGGCGACCCGTCGATGCGCAGGAACAGCGCATAGCCGACCACGAACGCCAGGAAGCCGACGGCGATCACGCGCGCTGTTCCATAGCGGTCCACGAGCGGGCCGATCCGCGACGAGCCGAGCGCGACCAGCAGGCCGCCGGGCAGGAACGCGAGCGCGGTCTCGACGGGCGACCAGCCGTGCATCGTCTGCAGGTACAGCGTGCCGACGAACTGGAACCCGACGTAGGAGCCGAACATCGCCGCCATTCCGAGGTTGGCGCGCACGAGCGAGCCGTTGCGCAGGATGCCGAGCCTCAGCAGCGGCTGAGGCACGCGCAGCTCGATGGTCACGAACGCCGCCAGCAAGGCCGCCACGAGCGCGAACCCACCGACCGTCTCGGGGGCGCTCCAGCCGACCTCGGGCGCCTCGACCACGGTGCGCACGAGCAAGCAGCATGGCCGCCGTGATGGTGAACGCGCCCGCGAAGTCGTAGCGGCGGCGCTCACCGGGGATGATCCGGTCGCGCGGGACCACACGCCAGGCGGCGATCAGGATCGCGATCGCGAACGGCACCGGCAGCAGGAACGTCCAGCGCCAGCCGAGCTCGGTCAGCAGGCCGCCGAACACGAGCCCGAGCGAGAAGCCGCTGGCGCCGGTGGCGGTGTAGTAGGCGAGCGCCCGGTTGCGGTTCGGGCCCTCCGCGAACGTGGTGGTGATGATCGAGAGGCCGGCGGGCGCGGTGAACGCCGCGCTCATGCCCTTGAGGACGCGCGTGATGACGAGCAGCGTGCCGTCGTTGACGAGGCCGCCGACGGCGGAGGCGACGACGAAGACGGAGAGCCCGGCGATCAGGACGCGTTTGCGGCCGAGCAGGTCGGCGGCGCGGCCGCCGAGCAGCAGCAGGCCGCCGTAGCCGAGCACGTAGCCCGACACGACCCACTGGAGCTGCGACGTCGTCAGCCCGAGCTCGTCGCGGATCGACGGCAGCGCCATGCCGACCATCGAGACGTCGAGGCCGTCGAGGAAGAGGACGCCGCACAGCACCGCGAGGAGGGCCCAGGTCTTGGCCTCCCAGTGCGGAGCGGCAGGAGTTGGGGAGGAGCGCATCGGCGGTACTATACATGCGTCTGCAAATATTTCTCCATCAATTCTTCTTATTGCACAATATGCACGCTCTTGGTACAATGCCGCCGCAAATGGGGATCACCGTCGACGACACTGCGCTCGTCTCGGCGTGGCACGAGCTGCTCGCGCGCCACGCGCGGGCGACCTCGTCGCTGGAACGCCGGCTCCAGCACGATCACGGGCTCGGGGTGAGCGAGTACGAGGTGCTCGAGCGGCTCGCCGGCTCGGACCACGGGAAGTCGCGGATGCAGGACCTGGCCGACGCCGTGCACCTGAGCCAGAGCGCGCTCTCGCGCGTAGTGGCGCGGCTCGAGGCCGACGGTCTCGTGTTCCGCGGCATGTGCCCCGAGGACCGCCGCGGGATCATCGCCTGCGTGACCGACAGCGGGCGCGAGCGCTACGAGGCGGCGCGCCCCACGCACCGCGCGGTGCTCGCCGAGACGCTCGGCTAGCTTCCTGCGGCTCGGAACGGTGTCAGGTCAGATCGATCTCGCGCAGGGTGAGCGGCTCGCGGCCGATGAGCCGCTCGACATCGTCGCTGACCTTCTCGAGGTCGCCGGCCGCGATCGCGGTGTAGGTGCTGATCCACGCCTCGATCTGCCAGTCGGGCGCGCCGTAGCCGGACCGCGACGCCCACGCCTCCTCGAGCGTCTCGTCCTTGTACGTGATCGGCCTCCCGAGCCGCTCGGACAGCTGGGCGGCGGCGTCGGCCATGCTCAGCGCCTCGCGGCCCGTGACGTCGTAGATCTGGCCCTCGTGGCCTTCGGTGGTGAGCACGGCGGCGGCGACGGAGGCGACGTCGGCGCGCGCCACCCAGGCGGCGCTGCCCTCACCCGCCGGGCCGGCGATGACGCCGTCCACCACCATGCGCGGCAGGAAGTCGAGGTACAGGTTCATGCGCAGGAACGTGTACGGCACGCCGGCGGCGCGGATGTGCTCCTCGGTCCCCCAGTGGTCGCGGCCGAGCGTGAACGTGCTGTCGGACGCGGCGGCGACGAACGACAGGTAGACGATGCGGCCGACACCGGCGGCGACGGCCGCGTCGACCGCCGTGCGGTGCTGGTCGATGCGGTCCGCCGACTCCTCGGCCGGAACGAGGAACAGCGTGTCGACGCCCTCGAGCGCGGCGCGCATCTCGTCGCCGGCGCCGTAGCTGGACGCGGCGCGGACCTCGGCTCCGAGGTCGGGCGCGCGGGTCGGGTCGCGGACGATCAGCCGCAGCGGCGCGTCCCGCTCGGCCACGTAGCGCGCCGTGTGGCCGCCGACGAAGCCGGTGGCGCCGGTGACTCCGATCACCACGCCTGCTCCGTCGGGCGGATGAGGATCTCGTTGATGGCGACGTTGCGGGGGCGCGTGACGACGTACTCGATCGCGTCGGCGATGTCCTCCGCCGACATCCGCTCCATGTCCCGGAAGCGATCTCGCACCGTCTCGCGGACGCCGTCGCGCAGATGGTCGGTGAGCTCGGTGGCGACCGCCCCGGGCTCGACGAGCGAGACGCGCAGGTGGCGCTCGGCGAACTCCTGGCGCAGCGACTCGCTGAACGCGCCGACACCGAACTTCGTGAGGTTGTAGACGCCCGAGCCGGTGCGCGGGACGCGGCCGGCGACCGAGCTGATGTTCACCATGTCCGCGACGTTGCGGGGGCCGTCCTCGGCGGCTTTGAGCAGCGGCGCGATCGCCGCGTGCGCCACGTACAGCAGCCCCTGGACGTTGATCGCCACCATCTGCTCCCACTCCTCGAGCGGCGCCTCCTCGGCCGGGCCGAGCAGCATCACGCCGGCGTTGTTGACCACGGTGTCGAGCCGCCCGAGCTCGTCGACCGTGCGGCGCACGGCGCCGGTCGCCTGGTCGCGATCGGTGATGTCGGCCTCGATCACCAGCGCGTCGATCTCCGCCGCGAGCGCGTCGAGCCGCTCCTTGCGCCGAGCCGCGATCGCCACCTTCGCGCCGGCGCCGGCGAGCACCCGCGCCGTCGCCTCCCCGATGCCGCTGCTCGCGCCGGTGACCAGCGCGACCGTTCCGTCCAGTCGTTCTCCCATGGCGGTCATAGTGATGAAGTCCCCCGTCCGACGCGAGGCGGCGCGCGGGTCCAGCGAACCCGCCGTGTGGATTTCTACAACGGATCCGGCAGCTGGCTTCGCATGACGACCGTCGTAGCCGTGACTGGATCGATTCAGGGCTCGTCTCGCGGGAGGGTCTGCCGCGAGCTGTCCTGCCTAAGTGTCGATATTCGACACTGTGAGACTTGGTCTTGAGTCGTCCTGGCGCGGCTCTGAGAGGCTCGCGTCGGCGGTGACGGTCTTGACCCGATTCGACACTGCGACCTCGGCGTCGCGCGCCGGGGTGTCTTGCCTTGGAGTTGTCGGTCCGTTATCGCCGGCGTCGGCCCGGGCGCCGCACCGCTGGCCTCATCAGAAGCCTGTCCGCCCGTTCGGGCGTGACTCATCACAGTCTCGCCGCGCGGTTGCCCAGGCCGACCACCGTTGGTTTGTCCCCCCGTTGCCGGGAAGGTGGTTGCAATGCTCGCAGACCAGGTCGATCACGTCATCGGTGTCGACACCCACCGCGACTCGCACGCGGCGGCGATCGTGGCGGCGCCGTCGGGCGCGTTCGAGCTCGAGACGGCGATCGTGGCCAACCCGTTCGGCTATAAGCGGCTGCTGCGGTTCACGCGCCAGCACGCTGGCGGGCGGCGGGTGTGGGCGATCGAGTCCTCGGGCAGCTTCGGCGCCGGGTTGGCCGCGTTTTTGCTCGAGCACGGCGAGTGGGTGGTCGAGGTCGAGCGGCCGGTGCGCGCGGCGCGGCGCAACGGCGCCAAGTCCGACGCGCTCGACGCGGTCCGCGCCGCCCGCGAGGCGCTCAGCCGCGAGCATCTGGCCCAGCCGCGCTGTCGCGGTGACCGCGAGGCGGTGCGCGTGCTGCTGGTCACGCGCCGCGGCGCGATGCGCGCCCGCACCCGCGCGATCAACCAGCTCAAGGCGCTGGTCGTCACCGCCCGCGAAGGACTGCGTCACCAGCTGCGCGGACTGCACACCGACGAGCTCGTGACCCGCTGCGCACACCTGCGCACCGCGCCCTCTCACTCGGCCGAGCACCGCGCCACCGTGATCGCCCTGCGCCACACCGCACGGCGCGCGCTCGCGCTGGAGGCCGAAGCCAACGACCTCCAGAGCGAGCTGGAAGCGATCCTCCAACGCGTCGTGCCCTGCCTGCTGGCCGAGACCGGCGTCGGCGCGATCAGCGCCGCCCAGCTCTACTGCGCCTGGTCGCACCGCACCCGCCTGCGCAGCGACAGCGCGTTCGCGATCCTCGCCGGCGCTGCCCCGATCCCCGCCTCCTCCGGCCAGACCATCCGCCACCGCCTCAACCGCGGCGGCGACCGCCAACTCAACTGCGCCCTGCACACGATCGTGCTCTGTCGCCTCAAGCACGATCCCGCCACCCGCGCCTACGCCACCCGACGCCTCGCCGACGGCAAGACCCCACGCGAGATCAAGCGCTGCCTCAAGCGCTACCTCACCCGCCGCCTATACCGCATCCTCGAAACCAGCGGCCCCGACCCCGCGCCCGTCCACAGCCCAGCGCCCGTGCGCACCCTCGGCCACTGCTCTTGACAGACATAGAAGCTCCCAGCTAGCACAGCACCCGTTGTAGATATCCACAACGCAGCTCCGCCGCGCCGCGAACCGGCCGCGCGGGCCGCTCGCCACCTCCCCACCCAGCCGCAGTTGGCCGGCGTCACCACCCCCGCTGCGCGCCCTTCAAACAAAGGAAGCGGGCCGCATGGACCCGCTTCTCCTGTCGTATGTTGCGTGTGGAGTCGAGGCTACGGGCAGCCGGCGCCCCGGATCGACACCGGGTTGTTCGTGTTCGGGAACGCGCCCGTCCCCGGCTCACCGACATGGATGTTGTAATGGAAATTCTGGAACGCGCCTTCGCCACCGGTCGCGCAACCATCAGGTCCAATCGTGAGGAAATTTCCCGTAAGGATTGTGCCGGGGTTGCTGAGCACGTGCTGGTGCGGCTGGACGAACGGCCCGAAGTGGGCCGACGCGGAACCGGCGCTGACCGCCATCACTGCTGTCACTGCCATCGCTACGGCGAGATGCCGCATGGAACCCTCCTTGGATTGAGCGTCCCGCCGAACCGGCCGACCGTATCAGCGCTTCAAGCTCCGGTTGCGAGGACTATCCAAAGCGCCAGGTAGCCCGGGCCCACAGCGGCCTCCGCGCTAGCTTGCCGTCCCGACCGGGCACACCCTGGCTCTCTCGGGTGGGAAATGGCGGGGGCAGGATTCGAACCTGCGAAGGCAGTGCCACTGCGTTTACAGCGCACCCCTTTGACCGCTCGGGAACCCCGCCGAGCAGGCTCGAGTCTAGCGGCGTGCCGTTGGAAGAGGGGCTCAGCGGTCGACCGGATTCGACCTCGAAGGCCGCGTATTTCGGCCCGCCTAGGAGGACCGAGCTGCCGCCCACTTCGCACGCGGGGATGAACCAGCGGCGCCCGTCCGCAACGAGGACGAACAGCCAGTCGCAACGCGTCGCGGAGAACCGCTTGACCACCCCGCTCCAACTCTGGTTGCCGCCCTTGGTGCAGAGCATGACGTGGAAACGGCCGTTGACCCACCTCCGGCATGTCTTCACCTGCACGCCGGCGAGCCGGCCGTCGATTCGCGTGACGAGGTCGCAATCCGGCGAGCGGCCCACGGGTATCCAGACGGGATAGCCGTGCGCGGTCAGCCACTCCATCGCCGAGGCTTCGCCAAGATCGCCCTGTCTTGCGGTATCCATGGATGGAACATACGTTCGCATCCGGATGGAAGATTGCCAGTCCAGCGCGGCGCGGGGGGCCGAATTCGGCCCCGCCGCACCGGCACAAGACTCACGCCGAGTCGCGCAGGCGCTGTGCCTCGGGCAGCGACTCGAGCTTCTTCAGGGTGTGGTTCTCGATCTGCCGGATCCGCTCGCGCGTCACGTTGAACGCGCGGCCGACCTCCTCGAGCGTGTACGGGCGTGCGCCCGTCAGCCCGAAGCGCATCTCGATGACTTCGCGCTCCCGCTGGGGGAGTGCGTCGAGCGCGCGGCGGACGTTCTCCTTGCGGAGGTTCTCGGAGGCCATCTCGAACGGCGAGATCGCGGAGTCGTCCTCCACGAAGTCGCCGAGCTCGGACTCCTCCTCCTCGCCGATCGGCTTCTCGAGCGACACCGGCTGCTGGGCCATCCGCAGGATGTCCCGCACCTCGCGCGCCGAGCACTCGAGCTCGCGCGCGATCTCCTCCGGCAGCGGCTCGCGGCCGAGCTGCTGGACGAGCTGGCGCTCCACGTGCACGACCTTGTTGAGCTTCTCCACCATGTGGACGGGGATGCGGATCGTGCGGCCCTTGTCCGCGATCGCCCGCGTCACCGCCTGGCGGATCCACCAGGTCGCGTAGGTCGAGAACTTGTACCCGCGCCGGTAGTCGAACTTCTCCACCGCGCGGATGAGGCCGAGTGAGCCCTCCTGGATCAGATCCAGGAACGACAGGCCACGGCCCAGATAGCCCTTGGCGATGGAGACGACGAGGCGCAGGTTCGCCTCCACCATCTCCTGCTTGGCCACCAGGTCGCCGCGTTCGATCCGCTGGGCCAGCGCAACCTCGCGGTCGGCGGTCAGCAGCTGGACGCGCCCGATCGACCGCAGGTAGAGCCGGAGCGAATCCAGGCTCGGCTCCACGGTGAGGTCGATCTCCGGCTTGCGCGGCGCGTCGGGGAGCTTCCCCTGCGCCGCGGAGGGCTCGAACCGGCCGCCGTCCGTGACCGCCGGGCGTCCGTCCTCGGCGTTCACGACGTCGATTCCCTGGTCCTCGAGATAGGCGTGCAGCTCGAGGACCTGCTCCTTGGTGACCTCCACCTCTTCGAGACAAGAGGTGATCTGCTCGAAGGTCAGGAACCCCCGCTCCTGACCCTCAAGGATCAGCGGGCGAAGCTCGTCGATGTCGGTTATCGACACGTCGCTCGCGAGCAGTGCTTCGGTCTTGGTGCCCAAATCCCTCGATCCTTCGAGACGACTACGTCAAGCAAATCCCCGCCTCCGGGGGTCGCTCCTAACAACTGTGTTTGTTGATGCAGCGTGCTACTCGCCGCGACTCAGGTCGCGATTTGGGCCGGGGCTCAAGGCCAATCCGTTGCCTCTCTGGACGGCTTTGTAGCACGCGATACTCGATCTGTCCTCTCCAATGGGGTGTCTTTTCGTCGATTTGTGCGGCCGGAAGGTCCGTTCGCGGGGTACTAGCCTTGGAGAACCGATGTCGGAAATCACACTCGAGGACGTCCAGTCGCAGGTCCCCACGCTCACCGTGTCGCTCTCGCGCGTGGGCGTCACCAACGTCGAGAAGGTCATCCGGATCAAGGCCAACGGCGAGGAGCAGCTGTACTCGGCGCGGCTCGACTGCTTCGTCGATCTCGGCCCCCAGCAGAAGGGCGCGCACATGTCGCGCTTCGAGGAGGTCGTCAACGACGCGATCGGCGAGGTGGTGATCGGCGAGGCCGCGCTGCGGGCGGAGACGCTTGCACAGCACATTGCAGAGAAGGTCCGCGACCGCCAGGGCGCACGGCGTGCCGAGGTGCACATCGAGGCGCGCTATCCGGAGCACAAGCCGGCGCCCGAGTCCGGCATCGTCACGCAGGAGATCTACTCGCTGCTCGGGGTCGCGGTGGCGAGCGAGGCGGGCACGCGCCGGCTGGTCGGCGTCCGCGCCCAGGGGATGACGGCGTGCCCGTGCGCGCAGACGCTGGTCGCGGCCCGCTCGCGCGAGCGGTTGGTGGCGGACGGCTTCAGCGACGCCGACATCGCACGGATCTTCGAGGCGGTCCCGGTGGCCACGCACAACCAGCGCGGGCTGGGCACGCTCCACATCGGCTGCCCGGAGGACTGCGACAACGACTTCGACGCCCAGGCGCTGCTGGTCATCGTCGAGAACTCGATGTCGTCGGAGATCTACGAGCTGATGAAGCGCTCCGACGAGGGCGCAGTGGTCGAGAAGGCGCACCGGCGGCCGCGGTTCGTCGAGGACTGCGTGCGCGAGATGGTGCGCGGAGTGATCGAGCAGTTCCCGATCCTGACCGACCGCCACTTCCTGTCGGCGCGTCAGGAGAACCTGGAGACGATCCACCAGCACAACGTGACCGCCGAGCGGTTCGGGCTCGTGGGCGAGATCCGCCGCGAGCTGGACTCGGGCGAGCACTCGCCGCATCAGGTCTCGATGCGCGAGTGGCTCGACGGCCGCGCCTAGCGCACGGTCACGTCGGCCCGCATCCCGAGCGCCTCGTGGCCCGGGAGCGAGCAGTACAGGGTGTAGACGCCGGCGCCCAGCGCGAGCCGGACGGCTTCGCTCTGGCCGACCCCGAGCGGGACGGTGACGAGGGGAGCGGCGGCGGCGTCGCGGACCGAGAAGTCGTGGTCGTCCTCGCCGAGGTTGGCCGCGTTGAACTCGACCTCCCCCGCCTCGCAGCTCGAGGTAGGCCGGCGTCACCCGCCACTCGGTGAGGTCGACGCTCGTACGCGACGGGAGGGGCGGTGGCGTCGGGACCGGAGTGGGAGCCGGACTCGACGCGGGCGCCGGCGGGGCGACCGGCGGCGGGACCGGTGCAGGCGGCGGCGGGACCGGCGCCGGGCCGCTGCACACGGCGCCAGTGCACGTGCTTGCGGCAATGCCGGTCGTTGTGGCGCTTGCACGCGCGCTTGGTCTTGTGATGGTGCTTGCCGTAGTGGACGACCTTGACGACCGCGTAGCGCGCCTCGCCGCCGACGCTGATCGGCGCGGCGGCGAGCGCGAACGCGACGATGAGAGCGGCCGCGGTCACTTGAACAGCGCGCGGCCCGTGGCCCCGTCGCCGCGGACCAGCGGAGCGATCGCGCCGCCGCCGATGATGGCGTCCGGATCGTCGCCGAGCCACTCCTCGATCACGGCGCGGTACACCGACCGATAGTCGGTCGGCACCTTCAGATTGCCCTGCGCCGGGCTGTTGGCCGGGACGAGATCCTGCGGCCGGCAGCCCGGCCACTCGGACGCGAGGCCGCCGCGCACGCCGCTTCCCATCGCCATCATCAGGCCGCCCGCGCCGTGGTCCGTGCCCGCCGAGCCGTTCTCGCGCACGCGGCGGCCGAACTCCGAGAACACCAGCGTGCACACGCGCTGCTCGATCCCGCGCGCCGCCAGGTCGGCGCGGAAGGCGCCGAGTGCGCGCGAGAGCTCGGTGAGCTGCGCATCGTGGTTCGGCAGCTGGCCGCTGTGCGTGTCGAACGCCCCCCAGTGGATCGTGATGATCCGCGTCCCGAGACCCGCCGCGAGCAGGTGGGCGGCCAGCCGCAGGCGCGTCGACAGCGCGCCGTTGTTCGGGTAGCCGGCGCCGGCGGCGTAGGGCGGCCCCGAGGCCGAGCGCTGATGCGTCTCGACCGCGACCGCGTACGTCGCGCGAGTGCGGGCGAGGTACGCGTTGCCCGGATCCGGGGCGAGCCCGGCCAGCCCCGACATCTGCGCGTTGACGTCGACCCCCGCGGGCGCGCCGCCCGGCGATCCGTAGCCGCCGGTCATCGAGAACCCCAGCGACGCCAGCGACGGGATCGCGCACACGGGGTTGACGGCCGTGCGGATCGACTTCGACAGCGCCGTGTCGATCGACACCGCCTGCAGCGGGTTGGTCGCGGAGCCGTTGCGGTCGATCCAGCGCCCGAGCCAGCCGGTCTTCACGTTCAGGTCGTAGCTGGCCTTGAACCAGATGTCCGAGTTGTCGAAGTGGCTGAGGCTGTACCTCAGCGCGTCGACCGCCGGCATGACCGCCAGGTCCGAGCCCGCTCCTCCGGTCCCGTTGCCGTACAGCGTGTCGAGGCCGTGCACGTCGCCGTTGTCGCCGCCGCCGCCGGTCGACACCATCGCGTTCGCGAACGCCAGGTGCTGGCCACCCGGCCCGGCCAGCGGCCGTGAGCCGACACGGCCGGCCGCGGTCGCGCCCTGGCCGCGGTGCAGCGCCGCCCGCGCGTCGACGTACGCCGCGTAGTCGGCGGCGCCGGCCGGGACGATCGTGTTGAGGCCGTCGTTGCCGCCGGCCAGGTAGAGCAGGACGAGGCAGTTCTGATCGAGCGCGGCGCCCTCGGCGGCGGCCGACTCCCACACCGACTCCCAGCCAAGCGCCTTCGGCCCGTAGATCGAGGCGAGCCCGGCGATCCCGGACTGCAGCAGCCGCCGGCGCGTCAGGTCTCCCGGCGAGCGGCCGCCGGAAAAGCCGTCGAGCGCCGCGTGCGGGATCTCGAGCGTCTGCGAGGGGCGCGCGTCGCTGACGCGGGCGAGCTCGATCTCCTCGCATTCGATGCAGCGCATGGTCACATCACCTGTCCGTCGGGGCCGCCGAGCATGAGCGCCTGCACGGTGTAGAAGCGCTGCCGGCGCTGCTGGATGGTCGCCGTCGGCGCCGACGACGCGTACGCCAACAGCGCCGCGCGCGTACCGTCGGCAAACCACGGCCGGCCGGTAGACGCGTGCGCGCGCTCGAGCAGCCCCTCCGCCGTCTCGCCGGGCGGCCCGTCGACCTCCACCAGCGCCGGCCGCGGATAGCTGTTCGCGTTGTTGCTGTACTTGAGGAACTGCGCCCGCACCACGGCGTCGAAGCGCCCCTGCACGGTGTTGGTGTTCAGCCACGACATGCCGCCCTCCCAGCCCGCGACGTTCGGCGGCCGGTACGGGCGCTGCTGCATGCTCGTGAGCGCGCCGGTCATGTAGTTGCCCTTCATCGGCGCGCCGAGCTGGCGGAGGACGCCGACCAGGTAGACGACGGGCGGCTTGACGAGGTTCGGCTCGGCGAGCGACTCGAAGATCAGCGGGTGGCCGAGGATGCCGCGCAATACGGGCCGGAGCGGGGCGGCCGGGTGGTACGCGGCGAGCAGCGCGGCCGAGCGCGGCGTCGGGGATCGGGGTCGCGATGAACTCGCTCCACAGCTTGCGGATCAGGTACTGCGCGTGGCTCGGGTGCCCGAGAACGGCGTCGAGCGCCGCGTTGACGCACGCCGGGCCGTCGGCCGCCACCGCCGCGCGGCCGAGCGCCGGGATGACCTGGCCGAGGAAGGTCTTGGCGCCGGGCTCGAAGTGCGCGGGGCTGAAGGTGATTTTGCCGTAGTCGGGGCTGAGCTGGTCGGAATTCAGCCGCCAGCCCGTGAGCGCCTGCGCAAGGCCCTCGACGTCGGCCTGCGAGTAGTTGTCGGTGCCGTCGGGAGCCTTCGGGCCGAGGCAGAACAGCTCCATCAGCTCGCGCGCGTAGTTCTCGTTCGGCCGGCCCTTCACGTTCTGGTTGCCGTTGAGGTACATCGACATCGCGGCGTCGAGCGTGGTCATCTCGTAGGCGAGCGCACGGAAGCTTTGAGCGGCATCCGCGAAGCGCAGGAGGCGGTTGCGGTAGGCGACCAGCCACGGGGCGGGGATGCCGTCGTCCCGGCTGACCGCCCAGTGGCGGTGCCAGAAGAACGCGATCCGCTCCGGCAGCGGGTTGACGGCGCGCTGCATCCGGTCGAGCCACTCCATCACCAGCTCGTCCTCGGAAGCGAGCGGGTCGATCGGCTGGTTGCCCGTGCCGCCGGTGAGCGGCGGCGTGTCGGTCGGCGCGAGCGACGGCGGTGCGTCGAGCAGCCAGTCGACGAGCTCGAGATGCTGCCGTCCGGTCCAGGCGTCGCGCTGCGCCGGTGTCGGCCCGAAGCCGGCGCGCCAGAAGAGGCGGTCGACCATCGCCGCGGTGAGCACGGCGGACGGCGACCCGGGCGGGGCGGGCGGCGGTCCGGGGCCGGCCGGCGCGGCAGGCGCGAACGGCGCCGACGGCGTCGCGCCCGGCAGCGGCTTCGGCCCCGGCATGCGGGCGCGCAGCGCGCGCGACGGGGCGCCGCGGCGGCCCCTGGCGTCGACCGCCTCCACCACGTAGCGGTGGCGGCCGGGCTTGGCGCGCGTGTCGGTGTACGAGCGCCGGTTGGTGCGCGCGATCCGGCGCCCGTCGCGGAACACCAGATAGGCGGCGGGCTTCGCGCCGCGGGGTGGCTTCCACGCGAGCGTGACGCCGGCCGGTCCGACGCTCTTGACCCTCAACCCCCGTGGCGCAGGCATCCGCCGTGCCATCGCGCGGGAAATGTGTCACATACCCGCGCGATCGACAAGCGCTCAGGTCAGGACGCGCGCGTCCTCCAGGACGGCCATCGCCGCGTTGCGGCCGTTGAGCGCGATCACGCTGCCCGCCGGGTGGGTGGCGGCGCCGCACAGGTAGACGCCGGGGACCGGCGTGCGTGAGCTCAGGCGGTGCTCCCACATCTGGTCGGGCATCGTCTCGCCCTGGAAGATGTTGCCGGCCGTGAGGCCGATGCGCTCCTCGATGTCGGGCGGCCCGAGCACCTCGTAGTGCTCCAGGACGTCGGGGAAGTCGGGCGCGAAGCGGGCGATCAGGTCGATGAACTGCCTGGCCACCTGGCCGCGGTTGCCGGCCCAGTCGAAGTCGTACGGCGCGTACTGGCCGAAGACGCTCATCAGGTGCTTGCCGGGCGGCGCCGGCGTCGAGTCGTAGCCGGTCTGGACGTAGATCTCGCCGAAGCCGACGGCGGGCTCGCCGGCGGCGCAGCGCTCGAAGCAGCGCTGGGCGTCGTCGACGCCGCTGGTGACGTCGACGCTGGCGCGGGCCGGGAAGTCGCTGTCGGGAGCCGCGGTCCATTGCGGCAGGCGGGAGAGGGCGGCGTTGAACTTGACGACGGGGCTGCGGATCTTCCAGTCGCTCAGGCGCTGCTCGTAGGCGGCCGGCAGGTCGTCGACCATGGCCAGGAAGCGCTTGGGGTCGGCGTTGCAGATGACCACGCGCGCGTTGATCGTGGTGCCGTCCTCGAGCACGACGCCCTCCTCGGGGAGGATCGTCGCGACCTCGACGCCGGCGGCGAGCGTGGCCCCGGCCTCCCGGGCGGCGTCGGCGATCGCGAAGCTGACCATGCCCATGCCGCCGCGGACGTAGCCCCACACCGGGCCCTGGCCCTCCAGGTCGCCCTGGTAGTGCATGAGCTTGATCGAGGCCGTGCCCTTGTCGTGCGGGCCGGCCCAGGCGCCGATGACGCCCTGGCCGAACAGCGCGTCCTTCAGGCGCTGATCGCTCATGTGGTCGTCGAGGACCTCGGCGATGCTGGCCTCGAAGACGACGTCGATCATCGTCTGCTCGCCTCCGAGCAGGTCCTCGATCTCGGCGCGGGTCGGCGACTCGCCGACCCAGGTGTCGCGGTCGCCGGTGCGCAGGCGGCGGCGGATCTCGTCGAAGAGGTGCTCGTAGGCCCAGTAGCCCTTGCGGTCCTGGTCGCTGACGCCGAGGGCGGTGAGGTCGGCGTTCGTGCGGTCGTCGTCGAGCCACTGGCCGAAGGAGGTGCCGTCTTCGAACGGGACCCACAGGTTGGGGTCGGCGACGTCGAAGTGCAGGCCGCGCCCTCTGAGGTTCAGCTCTTCGATGACGAGCTCGTCGAGCAGCCCGACCACGTACGCGCACGGGCTGACGACGTAGTCCGGGTCGGCGAACGGGCGCTCGAGCGTGCACGCGCCGCCCAGCCGCTCGCGCCGCTCGAGCACGAGGACCGTCTGGCCGGCGCGGGCGAGGTAGGCGGCCGCGGTGAGGCCGTTGTGCCCGCCGCCGACCACGACGACGTCCCAGCGGCGGGCGGCGAGCTCGTGAATCGGGGCGGGGAGCCCGACCTCGCCGAGCTGGTGGGCGATGGCGTTCATGGGGCGACCTCCTGGGCGACGGCGTCGACGACGACGGCGCCGTCGCGGTGGACGATGACGGGGTTGCACTCGAGCAGTGCCAGGCCTTCGGCGGCTTGCGCGATGGCGGCGATCCCGGGCGCGGCGGCCGGCAGGTTCAGCGCGCCGAGCGCGCGGGCGATGCGGGCCTCGTCCGCCGGCAGCGGCACGATCGCGACGCGGGCGAGCGCTTCGACATGGACCCCGCCGAGGCCGATCACCAGCGCGTGCACGACGGCGTCCCTGCGGACGGCGACGAACAGCTCCGGACCGGGCTCTGCCATCTCCTCGACGAGGATCCGCGGGGCGTCGAGGCGCCGCACCGCCGCGCGAAGCCGGCCCTCGTCGCGGACGTCGAGCGCGATCGCCCCCGTGGCGGTCTTGTGGAGCAGGCCCGGCGCGGAGACCTTGAGCGCCACCGGCCCGCCCAGCTCGCGGAAGGCTGCGACGGCCTGCTCCTCGCCGGCGGCGACGACTCCGGGCGGAACCGGAACGCCGCGCTCGCGCAACAGGGCCTTCGCCTCATGCTCGGCCAGCCAGCGGCCCGGTCGCGCGCGTGCGGTGACGAGCGAGCGGATGCGGGCGGCATCGGCCGGCGGAGCGGCGAGCGCGGCGGCCGCGGCGACGCCGGTCCGCAGGCCGGCGATCGCCGGCACGCCGGCCTCGGCGAACCGCCAGGCGGCGGCATCGTCGAGCAGCTCCGGCAGCGTCGAGGCGATCATCACCGGCACCGGGCCGGCCTCGGCGCCGGCGTGGATGCCGCGCTCGACCGCGTCCCAGCTTTCGGCGGCCGCGCCGGTGATCCCGGGCGGGCGGTCGTAGAAGACGAGCACGTGTCCGATCGCGGGGTCCTCCCCGACGCTGCGGACGATGTCCCGCAGCGTCTCGACCTCGCCCCAGATCATCGCCGTGTAGTCGAGCGGGTTGGCGATCGTCGCCGCCTCCGGCAGCCGCTCGCGCAGAGCGGCGACCGTCGCGTCGCCGAGCGGCGGCAGCTCGAGACCGAGCCGCTCGGCCTCGTCGGCGCCGAGCCCCGAGTCGCCGCCCGAGCAGGTGAGAATCGCGAGTCCGCCGCCGCGCGGCCGCGCTCGCGGCACGGCGAGTGCCTTGGCGAGCTCGAGCAGCTCGTGGAGGTCGGCCGCCCAGGCGGCGCCGGCCTCCTCCACGAGGGCGCGGAAGATGCGGTGGTCGCCGGCGACCGCTCCTGTGTGGGCGGCCGCGGACGCCGCTCCGAGGGCCGACGCGCCGACCTTCAGCACCGCGACTCCGACCCCCTCGTCGGCGCACACGGCGAGCGCCTCGCACAGCCGCGTGCCGTCGCCCTCGGCCTCGATCAGCAGCGCGATCGAGCGTACGCCGGGCTCGCGGGCGAGGTGCTCGACCCAATCGGGCGTCGTCACCACCGCCTCGTTGCCGCTCGAGATCGCGGTGTGCAGCCGCAGTCCCCGGCGGGTGGCGAGCGCGTTGACGACGAGGTTGCCGCTCTGTGAGACCAGCGCCACGTGCCCGGGCTGGGGCGCCGCCAGCGCGTCGCCCCACAGCGCCGCCCGCGAGTGCAGCGCGATGAGCCCGTCGCAGTTCGGGCCGCAGACCGGCAGCGAGTGCCGCCGAGCCGCGTCCCGCAGGGAAGCCTCGAGCGCGACGCCGGACGACGTCTCTGCCGAACCCCGCCGCATAGACGACGGCGCCGCCGCACCCCATCGACCCGGCCTCCTCGATCACCGCGGGCACGCCGGCGGCCGGGATCGCGACCACGACCGCGTCCGGCGCGCTCGGCAGGTCGGACAGCGACGGCACGCACAGCCGCCCGTGGACCGAAGACCGCCGCGGGTTGACGCCCCACACCTCGCCCTCGAAGCCGAGCCGGGCCAGGTTGAGCAGCGTCTCCGAGGAGTACGTCTCGGGACGCTCCGATGCGCCCACCACGGCGACCGACGAGGGGTTGAGCAAGCGGTGCACTAGTGCAGGGTCCGCTCCACCCCGCGGCGCTCGAGCGCGCGCGCCACGATCAGCCGCTGGATCTCGCTCGTGCCCTCCCAGATGCGGTCGACCCGCAGCTCGCGCAGGAACCGCTCGGCGACGTTCGTGCGCATGTAGCCGCGGCCGCCGAACACCTGCACGGCGCGGTCGGCGCAGCGGTACGCCGCCTCGGACACGAACAGCTTCGCCATCGACGCCTTCGCGTGCACGACCTTCGGGTCGGCGCCCTCGTCGGCGAGCCGCGCGACCTCGAGCGTCAGAGCCCGGCCGGCCGCGGCGTCGGCCGCGGAGTCCGCGAGCGGGAACGACACGCCCTGGTAGTCCATGATCCGCGAGCCGCCCTGCTCGCGCGACAGCGCCCACGCGGTCGCCTCCTCGAGCAGCCGCCACATCGCCCCCACGCCGCGCGCGGCGATCCCGAGCCGCTCCTCGGTGAACCAGGCCCGCTGCAGCGCGTCGCCCTGGCCGACCCCGCCGACCACGGCGTCGTCGCCCACCCGCACGTCGGTGAACCGGATCGTCGGGTGGCCGTGCGGATACGAGTGCGTGAACGGCGGGTCGTCGACGACCGAGATGCCGTCACACGCGCGATCGACGAGGAACAGCGTCGGCCCCTCGTCGGTCCGGGCCATCACGATGTAAACGGCGGCCACGTCGCCGTACGTGACGAACCACTTCTCGCCGTCGATCACCCAGCCTCCGTCGCGGCGGACGGCGGTGGTGGCGACCCGCGAGGGGTCGGACCCCGCTTCCGCCTCGGTGACCGCGTAGGCGTCGTGCAGCTCGCCGCGCAGCGCGGGCCTCAGATACCGGTCGATCTGCTCGGCCGAGCCGGAGGCCAGCACGTTGTAGGCGCTCGGGACGTGCCAGGACAGCGCGTTCGTCGAGCGCCCGAACTGCTCCTCGACCAGCACCCACTCGAGCTTGGACCAGCCCTGTCCCCCGTGCTCGCGCGCGTGCAGCCCACCGGCCAGACCGGCCTCGACGGCGGCCGCCCGGATGCGCGCGATGTCCTCCCCGGGCAGCCGTCCGCCCGCCCGCTCCGCCTTCTCCTCCAAGGGGATCAGGAGCTCGTCGACGAACCGGCGCGCACGATCCTGCGGGTTCAAACCGGCAGCGCCTCCCGCACCCGCCGGCGGGCGCGCCGCCAGCGCTGGTCGTGCAGCACCCGCTGCGCCGCGTTGTGGCCGCCGAGCGCCATCACGCCGCCGCCGGGGTGCGTGCCGGCGCCGCACAGGTACAGGCCGTCGACCGGCGTCGCGTACTGGGCGAGCGCCGGCGTCGGGCGCATGAAGGCCATCTGGTCGAGCCCCTGCTCGCCCTGGAAGATCGACCCGCCGACGAGCCCGAAGATCCGCTCGAGGTCGGGCGGCGCGAGCACCTCGCAGTGCACCACCGCGTCGCGGACGTTCGGGGCTCGCGACGCGAGGATGTCGAGGCAGCGCTGCGCGTACGCCTCGCGCGCGCCCTCGCCCCAGTCCGCCGCTGCGTACGGCCCGTACTGGGTGAACATGGTCACGATCACCGACTCGTCGTCGGTCAGCGTCGAGTCGATCGTCGACGGGCACTCGACCTCCAGGTACGGCGCCTCGGACGGCACGCCGCGGCACGCGTCCTGCCACGCCCGCTCGAGGTAGTCGACCGACGGGCAGAACGCCACGCCGGAGCGCACGAGGCGCTCCTGCTCCTCCGCCGACACGCCCTCGTAGCGCGGCAGCTCGGACAGCACCCAGTTGACCTTCACCGAGCCGCCGCGGGTCTTGTAGCGCCGCATGTCCTCGGCGACGTCGTCGGGGAAGTGCTCCCCGCCCACCAGGTCGAGCACCGTCGTCTGCGGGTGCGCGCCGGACAGCACCACCGGGGCGGCCAGCGACTCCCCGGTGTCGAGCGTCACGCCGGCCGTCCGGCCCTCCACGACGTCGATCGACCGCACCGCGGCGCCCGTGCGGATCACGGCGCCGGCCGCCTCGGCGCTGCGCGCGATCGCCATCGAGATCGCGCCCATGCCGCCCTTCACGTGCCCCCAGAGTCCGGGCACGCCTTCGATCTCCCCGAGCTCGTGGTGGAGCAGGTTGTAGGCGGTGCCGGGCGTCCGCGGGCCCGCCCACACGCCGACCACGCCGGTCGACGCCATCGCGCCCTTGAACGCGTCGTTCTCGAACCAGTCGTCGAGCAGGTCGCCGACCGACATCGTCATCACGCGGTAGAAGTCGTGCAGGTCGCGCTTGCTCAGCCCGGCGGCGCGGCCGGCCTCACGAAGCAGCGAGAACAGGTCGCCCGGAGCGCGCGAGCCGAGCGCCGGCGGCGGCCGCAGGAGCATCGGGCGCAGGAAGTCGGCGATCTTCTCGAGCATGGCCTGGAACGCCGGGTAGGCGTCGGCGTCGCGCGGCGAGTGCTGCCGCAGCGACTCGACGGTCGCCGCCTCGTCGTTGAAGAAGAACAGCGGCGGCCCGTCGGGCGGCAGCGTCGAGTACGCCGGGTCGAGCGGGTGGACCTCGTAGCCGAATCGCTTCAGCTCGAGGTCGTCGACCACCTTCGGGTGCAGCAGCGACACCACGTACGACGCCCGCGACACGCGATGGCCCGGCCACACCTCCTCGGTCACGCAGGCGCCGCCGAGCACCTCGCGGCGCTCGAGCACGCAGACCCGCAGGCCCGCGCGGGCGAGGTAGGCCGCAGCGGTGAGGCCGTTGTGGCCGCCGCCCACGACGATCGCGTCATATCCCGGATGCCGTCCGTTCGAGCTCATTCCCGGCACCCTACGCAATCCTGACCTTGTAGTCAATTGCACGAAGTAGTACGGTGACGGGCATGACCGTCGTCACGGACTCGCCGTTCACCGCCGAGGAGCTCGAGCCCACCCTCCGTCCCCTGCTCGAGGCCTCGCTCCTGCCGCAGCGCGCCTACACCGACGAGAGCGTCGCCGACTGGGAGGCCCGGAACTTCTTCCTCGGGGGCTGGATCTGCGTGGGCCACGTGTCCGCCTTCGCCGAGCGCGGCCAGTTCGTCACCGCGGAGATCGCCGGCGAGAGCCTGCTGTTCGTGGGCGAGCGCGGCTTCTACAACGTCTGCCGCCACCGCGGCGCCCGCCTGCTCACCGAGCGCGAGGGCACGACCCGCCGGCTCCAATGCCCCTACCACGCCTGGAGCTACGGCTTCGACGGCACGCTCAAGAACGCGCCGCACACCGAGGAGCTCGAGGACTTCGACCCGGCCTGCAACGGCCTCAAGCAGGTTCGCACCGAGACGCTCGGTGGGCTCGTGTTCGCCGACCCCTCCGGCGTGGCCCCGCCGCTCGCCGACCACGTGGGAAGCCTCGCCGAGGAGCTCGACCGCTACCGCACCGCCGACCTCAGGCGCGCCGCCCGCATCGACTACGACGTCAAGGCCAACTGGAAGGCGATCGTCGAGAACTACTCCGAGTGCCTGCACTGCCCCGGCGTCCACCCCGAGCTCAACCGCCTCAGCCACTACCTGAGCGGCGACGACTACGAGGGCCCGGGCGCCTGGTGCGGCGGCTCGATGACGCTCACCAAGGCGGACGCCGACACGATGGCGACGGGCGGCGGCCACGCCGGGCGCCCGCCGATCGCCGGCGTCGACCCGCGCACGGTCCTCTACTTCGCGATCTTCCCGAACACCCTCATCTCCTTCCACCCCGACTACGTGATGCTGCACACGCTGTGGCCGCGCGGCGCCGGCCGCACCGAGGTCGTCTGCGAGTGGCTCTTCGAGCCCGAGACGATGGAGCAGCCCGGCTTCGACCCCACCGACGCGGTCGAGTTCTGGGACCTCGTCAACCGCCAGGACTGGCACGTGTGCGAGCTCAGCCAGCTCGGGCTCGGGTCGGCCGGCTACACGCCCGGCCGCTACACCGAGGTCGAATCGACGGTTCACGACTTCGACCGCATCGTCGCCGAGGCCTACCTCAGGTGAGCCGCGAGCGGATCCTCGACGCCGCGATCGACCGGATCGCCGCCGACGGGATCGACGGCGTGCGGATCGCCCGCATCGCCATGGACGCCGGCGTGTCGACCGCGCTCGTCCACTACCACTTCGCCACCCGCGAGGCCCTGCTCGCCGAGGCGCTCACCCACTCCTTCGACCGTGCCGGAGACACCCGCACCGATGGTCCACAGCGTCTGCGGGACATGATCGAGCAGTGTCTGCCGCTGCCCGGCGAGCAGGAGCAGGACTGGGTGCTGTGGGTTGAGCTGTGGCTGCGCGCCGTCCGGCACCCCGAGCTGCGGCCGACCGCCGCGAAGCTCTACGAGCGCATGCACGAGTGGTTCCGCGAGGCGATCGAGGAGGAGCTCCCGGACGCCGACGCCGCCGCGACGGCCGACCGCCTGCTCGCCCTGATCGACGGCTACGGCATCCGCGCGCTGCTCGGCGACCCCGGGATGCCGCTCGAACGCGCCCGCGAGGAGATATGGGCGGCCCTTGCGCCGGTCGCGGCGCCGCAGTAGGTTTTCTGAATGGTGGTTCGGAGAACCCCGTGAGCCCACGTCCGTCGACCGCGCACGTGCGCCGACCCGCGATCCTGCAGGCGGCGGCCGAGGTGATCTCCGAGCGCGGCGTCCAGAACACGCGGATCAGCGACGTCGCCGAGCGAGCCGGCACGAGCGCGCCGGGAGTCCTGTACTGGTTCTCGTCGAAGGACGCGCTGCTCGCGGAGGCCCTCGCGTTCGCCGACGATCGCTTCTACGACTCACTGACCACCGAGCTGGAAGGCGTCGGCACCGCCGGCGACCGGCTCGCGCGGCTGATCGAGCTGTGGCCGGCGGAGGGCGACGGGGAGACCGTTCTGTGGATGGAGCTCTGGGTTCGCGCGCTGCGCGACCCGCAGCTGGCGAGGACGCGCGAGCGGCTGGACCGCCGCTGGCGCGACGCGATCGCGGACGTGGTCCGCGAGGGACAGGCGACCGGCGAGTTCGGAGGGGACGACGCCGACGACCTGGCGCTCCTGCTGGGAGCGGTGTTGGACGGGTACGCGATCCAGCTCGCGCTGGGCGATCCCGCCGTGACGAAGGAGATCGTGCGGCGGCACTGCCTGCGACTGGCGATGAGGGGAGTAAGGGATGAGAAGGGATCAGTGGAGCCGGCGTGAGCTGCTCCAGGGCGGCGCAGGCCTCGCGCTCGGCCTCGGGCTCGGGGCCTGCGGGGTCGGCAACCAGGAGCAGGCCACCAAGGAGCAGACCGAGCGCGCCGTCAAGGCCGAGATCGACGGCGACCTCGTGTACTTCAACTGGTCGGAGTACCTCGAGCCGAAGCTGATCAAGGCGTTCGAGAAGCAGTACGGCGTCAAGGTCCGCGAGTCGAACTTCGACTCGATGCAGGGCATGATGGCCAAGCTGCGGTCGGGCAACCGCTACGACGTGATCTTCCCGTCGTCGGAGTGGGTCGACCGCCTGCGCAAGGCCAACCAGCTGCTGCGGATCGATCAGGCGCAGATCCCCAACGCCGCCTCGGTCTACGACTACTTCGCCGCCCCCTGGTACGACCCCGACGCCGACCACACGATGCCATACGCGATGTACGCCAGCGGGATCATCTACCGCGCCGACAAGATCACCGGCATGACCGGCTCGTGGAACGACATGGCGAACCCATCCGCAGACGGCCGCGCCTACCTGCTCGACGACTTCCAGGAGGTGATCGGCGCCGGCAACCTCGTCAACGGCGCCGAGCTCAACTCGACCGACGAGGCGGACGTGGAGAAGGCGAAGGAGTGGGCGCTCGCCCTGAAGCCGAAGATGCGCGGCTTCTCGACCGACGACGTCCAGAACATGGTCTCCGGCAACGCCTGGATCCACCACGGCTGGAACGGTGACGTGGTGAACGTCCGCAACCAGGTCGACACCCCGGAGAACTTCACCTTCCAGAAGTGCGACGAGGGGATCCCGCTCGGGACCGACTGCTTCGCGATCCCCGCCAACGCCGAGCATCCCGGCACCGCGCTCACGTTCATCAACTTCATCCTCGAGCCCGAGAACGCCTCGAAGAACATCGAGTACATGGGCTACCCGATGCCGTATACCGGGCCTGACGAGACGTTCGCCGCGCCTCGTCAAGGACGACCCCTCGATCAACGTGACCGTCGACGACCTCGAGAACGGCCAGCAGTACCGCGACCTCGGCGTGCAGGGCCGGCGCCTGTGGGATCAGACGTGGACGGAGATCAAGGCGGGCTGAGCGGCGGCTTCGCGGGCCGCGCGCTCATCCCCGGCGGCCTGTGGCTGCTGGTCTTCTTCGCGGCGCCGTTCGTCCTCGTCCTCGCCGTCTCGTTCGGCACCCCCGCCGAGCTCGGCGGCGCCAACTACGGCTGGTATCCGGAGAACTACTCGCGCGTCTTCGACCCGCTGTTCGTTCCCGTGCTGCTGCGGTCGGTCCTGTACGCGCTCGCCACCGTCGTGCTCTGCCTGCTGCTCGGCTACCCGGTCGCCTACTACATCGCGCGCTTCGGCGGGCGCCGCAAGCAGATCCTGATCGCGCTCGTGGTGGTGCCGTTCTTCGTCAACTACCTGATCCGCACCTACGCCTGGGTGGCGCTGCTGTCCGACGAGGGCGTGGTCAACGGCCTGCTCGGCGAGTCGATCCGCTTCCTCAACACGCCGTGGGCGGTGATCCTCGGGCTCGTCTACGGCTACCTGGCGTTCATGATCCTGCCCGTCTACGCGGCGCTCGACCGCATGGACCCGGCGCTGATCGAGGCCGGCAAGGACCTCTACGGCACCGAGTGGCGGACGTTCGTGCACGTCACGTGGCCGACCACGTTCCAGGGCGTGCTGGCCGGCTCGGTGCTCGTGTTCCTGCCCTCGGTCGGCGACTTCGTGGCCGCCCAGCTGCTCGGCGGGCCGGAGACCTACATGGTCGGCAACCTGATCCAGCAGCAGTTCTTCGGCGCCGAGGACTGGCCGTTCGGCGCCGCGCTGACCGTGGTGATGATGCTCTTCCTGCTCGTCTTCATGGTCTTCTACCTGCGCTCGGCGGCGCGCGAGGCGAGGACCGGGATATGAGGGCGCTGCGGCTCTACACGGGGGCGTTCTACGCGTTCATGTTCCTGCCGCTGGTGGTCGTGGTGCTGTTCTCGTTCAACAGCGTGCGCTCGGTGCAGAACTTCGAGGGCTTCAGCCTCCAGTGGTACGAGGCGTTCCTGGACAGCGAGTCGCTGCGCGGATCGCTGGTGGCGAGCCTCGAGATCGCGCTCGCCACGATGCTGGTCTCCACCGTGCTCGGGACGCTGCTCGCGTTCGGCCTGGTGCGCGCGCGGACCTGGTACTCGGGCAGCGCCAACGTGCTGATGCTGATCCCGCTGGTGACGCCGGAGATCGTGGCCGGCGTGTCGGCGCTGCTGCTGTTCTCCCAGGTCGGCATGCGGCTGTCGCTGCTGACGATCGCGATCGCCCACATCACGTTCTCGATCTCGTACGTCACGGTCGTGGTGCGGGCGCGGCTGGCGGCGCTGAACCCGGAGGTCGAGCAGGCGGCGATGGACCTCGGCGCGACGCGGATGCAGACGTTCCGGCTGGTCGTGCTGCCGGCGCTGTGGCCGGCCGTGCTGGCCGCCGGCCTGCTCGTGTTCGCCTTGTCGTTCGACGACTTCGTGCTCAGCTACTTCACGACCGGGGAGTCGCCGCAGCCGCTGCCGGTGCGGATCTGGTCGGCGATCCGGTTCGGCGTGACGCCGACGATCAACGCGATCGGGACGCTGATGCTGGCGATCTCGCTCGCCGCGATCGCGCTCGCGCTCTACCTCCAGCGGGAGCGGCGGACGACATGACCGACGCCGTGCGCTTCGAGGGCGTGAGCAAGCGGTTCGGCGCGACCACCGCGGTCGACGACCTCAACCTCACGGTGCGCCAGGGCGAGTTCTTCTCGCTGCTCGGCCCGTCCGGCTGCGGCAAGACGACGACGCTGCGGATGGTCGCCGGCTTCGAGCAGCCGACCGAGGGCAGCATCTTCCTCGACGACGAGCCGGTGGCGGGCGTGCCGCCGTACCGGCGCAACGTCAACACGGTGTTCCAGAGCTACGCGCTGTTCGAGCACCTCGACGTGCAGGGCAACGTCGCGTTCGGGCTCAAGCGGCGGAAGGTGGCGGCGCGGAGATCGCCGAGCGCGTGAAGGCCGCGCTCGAGCTCGTGCAGCTCACGGGCCGCGAGGGCTCGCGCCCCTACGAGCTGTCAGGCGGCCAGCGCCAGCGGGTGGCGCTGGCGCGCGCGCTCGTGAACCGGCCGGCGGTGCTGCTGCTCGACGAGCCGCTCGGCGCGCTCGACCTCAAGCTGCGGCGCCAGATGCAGGTCGAGCTCAAGGAGATCCAGCGCGAGGTCGGCATCACGTTCCTGTACGTGACGCACGACCAGGAGGAGGCGCTCGCGATGTCCGACCGGATCGCGGTCATGGACGGCGGCGTGGTCGAGCAGTGCGGGACGCCCGAGGAGGTCTACGAGCGGCCGGCCAAGCCGTTCGTGGCCGGGTTCATCGGGATCTCGAACCTGATGGAGGGGGTGGTCGAGGCCGGCCGCGTGCGGCTGTCGAACGGCGCGCTGTGCGCGGCGCGGGTGCCGGAGGAGGTCGCCGACGGGACGACGGTCCAGCTCTCCGTCCGGCCGGAGAAGATCGTGCTCGACGGGAGCGGCGACGGGCTCGTGCAGCTGCCCGGCACGATCGCCGAGCGCGTCTACGTCGGCACCGCCACGCAGGTGATCGTCGAGCTCGAGGGCGGCGCCAGGGTCGTCGCGCTCGAGCAGAACACCGAGCGCGCCCGCCCCGACGACCGCTGGGAGCTCGGCGACCACGTCACCGTCGGCTGGCTGCCCGAGCACTCACTGGTCCTGCGCTGAGGCGCCCGTCACCACCGTCCGTTCGTAGCCGGGGTCGTTGCGGATCTGCCGCTCGGTGAACCGCATCGGCAGCCACCGCTTCTGCGAGAACAGCCGCGTCTGGTCGGCGTAGTGCTCCGACCGCGGGTTCTCTGACTGCGAGTACGACAGGACCGCCCGGCCGCGCACGCGGCCGCGCGCGTCGAACGCCGCCGTCATGACGAACGAGGCGCCGGTGAACGGGTCGTACCGGCCCTGGGCGTCGCGCTCGGTGGTGATGATGTTGAAGCAGCCCTCGAGCTCGCTGCAGCCGTGGATCGGGATCCGCTCGCGCCCGCGCGGCTCCGCCTGCAGGTCGCCGAGCGGGACGTCGAGCGCGATGCCCTTCCCGCGCAGGTCCTCGACCGCGCCGGTGAGCGCCGCGAGGAGCTTCGGACTCCCCTGGTCGATCCCGCGCGGCGTGGCGACGGGATCGCTCGGGTCGTACGCGGTCGCCCACGGGATGCCGGCCCCGACCAGGCGCAGCCAGTACTCCCGCCACAGCACGGCGCCGCGCGAGCCGATATCGGCGCGCATGTCCCACGCCGCCAGCACCGCGCACGCCTCCGCGAGGTCGGCGCGCGCGCTCGCCCGGCACGCTGCCACGGTCTCGTCGCGGGCCAGCTCGGCGCTCAGGTTGCGGTTGCCGAACATCACCTGTTGGAGCGTCGCGAGCGTGAAGCCGGGCGGGCCGAGGCCGTCGGTGCCGGCCAGCCGCTGCTCGGCCTGCTGCAGGGCAAGCCGGGTGCGCAGCAGGCGCTGCGTGCCCTCGGGGCCGATGATGCGGGGGAAGCCGCCGATCCGGAAGCGGGCGCTCGGCAGCCAGTACGAGTCGTTGGAGTTCTCGACGTAGTCGGTGCGCGTCGCGCGCGGCAGGCCCTTCGGGCCGATGATGCCCGGGGCCACGGCATCGCGGTCGCGCTTCCAGCGGCACCCGGTGCGCGAGCCGTCGAGCAGGACGACCCCCTGGCTCAGCAGCAGCGGCGCGATCGCCTGACGGGAACCGCAGCGCTCCTGCAGCTCGGCGTCGACGTTGGGCACCACCGACTCGTCGGAGTAGTACGCGCGGCCGGTGGAGTCGGCTGCGATCGTGTTCGTCCACGGATTGCCCTGCACCCGGCGGTTGGCGCGGCGGATGTCGCGCACCGACTGCGCGCGGTCGTACTCCGCCCACTGGTTGACGAGACGCAGGTTGCCGGCGTTGACGTCGGCGAGCGCGTACGCCCGGTCCTCGGTCCAGGTGAGGCCGGCGAGCGAGAACGAGAACACCGGCCCCCAGCGCGTCTCGTAGAACGTGTGGCGGCGGGTGCCGCCGCCGCGGACGGGCACGTGCACCGTGCGCCGGCGCATGCGCACGGCTCGCCCGTCGACGACGTAGCTCGTCGGGCTCCGCAGCTCGAGCTCGTACGGCGTGAAGCGGCGCGCGGTCGAGACGGTGTGGCTCCACGCCACGCCACGGGTGAAGCCGAGGTTGACGACCGGCACCCCCTGGAGCGCGGCGCCGATCACGTTGAGCTTGCCGGGGATCGTCAGGTGGATCTCGTGCCAGCGCTCGGAGGCGTGCCACGGGAAGTGCGTGTTGCTGAGCACCAGCGCGCGATCGCCGCGGGCGCCGTCGCGCCCGATCGCGTAGGCGTTGGAGCCGAGCGTCTCCGGGCCGAGCCGGCGGTCGAACGCGCGTGGATCCGGCCTCCGCGCGGTGCGAGCGGTGCCTGCGGAGGGCGGCTCGGCGGCGACGATCTCGTCGAGGAAGTTGGCCGAGCTGGCGCGCAGGCCGAGCTGGTAGACGCGGCGGTAGACGTCGAGCGCCGTGATCGGCCGCACCCAGCGCTTCCCGCGGCAGGTCGGGTCCGGGAGCCTGTCCCGGCCGGTGCGCCGCAGGTAGGCGTTGTAGCCCGCGGCGAACCCCGCGATCGTGGCGCGGACGGTCCGCGACGGCCCGTGCGGCGGGCGGCGGCGGACGAGCCGCTCGACCGTGCGCATGTCCTTGATGCGCTGGTAGAAGAAGTCGGACTCGAGGTTGCCGTCATCCCCGCCGAGCCAGCGCGACCGGCGCGCGTTCACGGTCACCACGATGTCGGCCATCCGGCACAGCTGGTCCTGCGCGTATGCATAGCCATGGCCGAAGCCGAGCGACCCGTAGTCGTTCGCCTTCACGTGGGCCCAGCCGCCGGTCGTCCGCCGCACTTCTGCTCGGTACTGCTTCTGGGCGGCATCCGCTGCCGCCGGCGCAGCCAGCACGGTGAGTGCCGCCGCGGCCCCCAGGATTCTCCTCCGCATCGGCGAAACCCTATGCGGTTCATGACTCCTTTACGCCCGGTTCAGCCCCGCTTGGAAGGGTGCAGGGCGTGATTCGGATCGCCGTCGTCGACCCTCAGCCGGCGGTGCGCGCGGGGCTGGCGATGCTCCTGCGGACGGAGCCTGGACTCATTCCCATCGGCGCTTCGCACGGCGTCGCCGACGGGCTCGAGCTGGTCGCGCGCCACCGGCCCGACGTCGTGCTGGTCGAGCACCACCTGCCGGACGGCGACGGCCTGTCGCTGACGCGCCGGCTGAAGGCGCTCGCGCCGGCGCCGCAGGTGATCGTCTACACCGCCGACACCGACCGCACGCTCGCGCTGCTCGCCCGTGTGGCGGGCGCCGACGGACTGGCCGACAAGGCGACCGCGCCCGACGAGCTGTTCGAGGCGATCCGCATGGTCGCGCGCGGCGACACCGCGCTCCCGCCGCTCGCCGCGCACGACCTCGACGCCGCCGCGCACCGGATCGACGCCGAGGACCTCGCGCTGCTGGCGATGCTGGTCGACGGCACGACGGTCGTCGACGCCGCCGACACGCTGCGGCTCGACCACCGCAACGTCGGCCGCCGGATCGAGCGCATGCTCGGGCAGCTCCGGGCGGCCTCGCCCGCCGCGGCTTAGCTTCTAGTATCCGCCGCAATGCCCCTCGTCCCGATGGTCATCGAGCGCACGGCGCGCGGCGAGCGCGAGTTCGACATCTACTCGCGGCTGCTGAACGAGCGCATCATCTTCCTCGGCAGCCCGGTCGACGACCAGGTCGCCAACCTGATCGTGGCCCAGCTCCTGCACCTCGAGTCGCAGGACCCGGACAAGGACATCTCGATCTACGTCAACTCGCCGGGCGGGTCGATCTACGCGGGCCTGGCGATCTACGACACGATGCAGTTCATCAAGCCCGACGTGGCGACGATGTGCGTCGGCGTCGCGATGTCGATGGGGTCGCTGCTGCTGGCCGGCGGCGCTGCCGGCAAGCGGATGTCGCTGCCGAACTCCCGCATCCTCATCCACCAGCCCTCCGCGGGCTTCGAGGGCCAGTCGACCGACATCGAGATCCACGCGGCCGAGATCCTCAAGACGCGCAAGCGGGTCGACGAGATCTACGCGAAGCACACGGGGCAGGACGAGGAGACCGTCCACCGCGACATGGAGCGCGACCGCTTCTTCACCGCCGATCAGGCCGCCGAATACGGCCTGCTCGACCGCGTGATCAAGGAGCACTGACGGTGTGCTCGATCGAGCCCAGGCGCTCGATCTCGATCCGCACCGTGTCGCCCGGCTGCAGGAACTGCGGCGGGTCCATCGCCATGCCGACGCCCTCGGGCGTGCCGGTGAGGATGATGTCGCCGGGCTCGAGCGTGCAGGTCTCCCGGATGAAGGCGACGAGCTCCTTGGGACCGAACACGAGGTCGTCGGTGTTCGAGTCCTGGCGGATCTCGCCGTTGACCCAGGAGGAGATCCGCAGGCCGACGGCGTCGGGGAGCTCGTCGACGGTCGTGATCCACGGGCCCCACGGGCATGAGGTGTCGAAGCCCTTGGCGCGCGTCCACTGCGGCTCGCGGCCCTGGAGGTCGCGGGCGGTGACGTCGTCGGCCACCGCCCAGCCGGCGATCTCGCCGCCGGCGCCGATCACCACTGCCAGCTCGGCCTCGTAGTCGAGCTGGTCGACCGGGCCGGGGCGGCGGACCGGGCCGCCCGGCGGGACGCTCGAGGCCGGGAGCTTCATGAACACGATCGGGTACTCCGGCAGCGGCACGCCCTGCTCGGCGGCGTGGGCGGCGTAGTTGAGGCCGATGCCGAAGATCGCCCGCGGGCGCGGGACCGGGGCGAGCAGCGTGACGTCGGCGAGCGCGAACGCCTCGCCGGTCGCAGGCGCGCGGTCGCCGGACTCCAGGCGGTCGCGCACGGTGCCGGACTCGAAGCTGACGATCTCCTCGCCGCGGACCTCGCCGGCGCGCGCCTCGCCGCCGGGAGGCGTGAAGGTGGCGAGCTTCATGGGGAGCAGTATGCGCGCTTCATCGGCGCCCGCTCGCCATCCTGGCTCGGCGAAATGACGGATTGCCCATTTCGGGGCGCGCGGTGGAAGCCGAGAATGCGGGAGTGGACGCAAGCGCGGCGGCTGCCGCAACCACCAGCCCTTGGACGTTCGCCGACGCCACCCGCTCCGTGCTGGACGTGCTCGAGCGCCGGCTGCCGGACGCGGCGCTCTACCTCGCGCACCTCGACCGCGGCGAGCTCGTCCACCGGATCGTCGACACCCGTAACGGGGCCGGGCTCGGGCTGCGCTCGAACCTTGCGACCCCGCTCGGCGACGCCTTCTGCTCGCACATGGCCGACGACCGCGCGCCGCGGCTCTGCAACGAGGTCGCCCGCCACCCGGTGTACTCGTCGCTGCCGATGCAGGAGCAGGTCGGCGCGCGCGCCTACCTCGGGGTGCCGCTCGAGCTGTCCGACGGCGCGCGGGTCGGCTCGCTGGCGGCGCTCCGCCGCTCGGTCGAGCCGTTCACGGACGCCGACGAGCAGCTCTTCCTGGTGCTCGCCCGCGTGCTCGTCACCGAGCTCGAGCGGGAGGGCAACGAGCGCGAGATGCGGCGCTTCGACGAGCATGGTGCGCGACCATGCCCGCGGACTGGGCGCGATCGCGCGCGTCGCGCGTTCGCTGGCGGGCGGAGAGGACGCGCGGGAGGCGGTCTGCGACGCCGCATGCGAGATCGCGGGCGCGCCGGTCGCCTTCCTCCTCGAGCCCTCGGGGCGCGAGTTCGTGTCGACCGCGATGGCGGGCGTCGACCTCGCGCCGGTGACGATCCAGCCGCGCGGCAGCGGGCCGGGGTTCACCGCGAAGGAGGCCTACTTCATCGCCGACGCGCGCATGCACCCTGCATTGGCGGAGCCGCTCGTCGAGGCCACCCGCGCCCGCTCCGCCGTGTTCGAGCCGGTGCTGCGCGACGACCAGCTGGCGGGCGTGCTGATCGTGGTCTGGCAGGAGCCGCTGGAGGAGGTGGCCGACGCCTCGGGCGACGTGCTGCGGCTGCTCGCGGCGCAGGCCGCGGTGGCGATCGAGCACGCGGCGCTGCGCGGTCGCGTGGACGCGCTCGCGCTCACCGACTCGCTGACGGGCCTGGCCACGCGGCGGGTGTGGGAGGAGGAGCTGCCGCGCGAGCTGGCGCGCGCCCGCCGCGGCGAGGCGCCGCTGGCGGCGGCGGTGCTCGACATCGACCACATGAGCGCGTTCAACATGGTGCGCGGCGAGCGCGAGGGCGACCGGCTGATCAAGGAGACCGCTTCGCGCTGGCGCAACGAGCTGCGCGAGGTCGACCTGGTGGCCCGGCTCGAGGGGACTGAGTTCGGGGTGCTGCTGCCCGGCTGCGGGCTCGGCGAGGCGGTCGACGTGCTCGACCGCGTGCGCGCGACGACGCCGCGCGGGCAGACCGCGTCGGCCGGCGTTGCGCGCTGGGACGGCGAGGAGCCGGCCGAGCTGCTCTTCGCCCGCTGCCTCGATGCGCTGGTGACGGCCAAGGAGGCAGGCCGCAACCTGACGATCGCGGCCGACTGATCCGGCTCCGTAGAGTGGCGGCGTGATCATCGCCGCGCCGCAGGTCCTCACCCCTGACGGCATCGTGGCCGACGTCGCGGTCGTGGTGGAGTCGGGGCGGATCGCGGAGGTGGGCGCGGCGGAGCGACCCGACGTCCGGCTGCCGGACGGCATCCTCGCGCCCGGCCTGATCGATCTGCAGGTCAACGGCTGCTTCGGGATCGACTTCGCCGGCGCGGCCGTGGACGCCTGGAGCCTGGCGGCGCGGCGGCTGCCCGAGACCGGCGTGACCGCGTTCCTGCCGACGCTGATCACCGCTCCGCTGGAGGAGCTGGTGGCCGGGCTGCGCCGGTCGGCGGCGGTGGACGGGCCCGGCGCGCGGGTGCTCGGCGTCCACGTCGAGGGGCCGTTCCTGGCGGCGTCGCGGCGTGGCGCCCACGACGCCGAACTGTTCTGCGATCCCACGCCGGAGCGGATCGATGCGCTGCTCGAGCCGGGGACGCTGGCGCTGCTGACGCTCGCGCCGGAGCGCCCCGGCGCTCTCGATGCGATCGAGCGGCTGGCCGGGGCGGGCGTCGTGGTCGGCGTCGGCCACAGCGATGCGACCGCGGACGTCGTGATGGCGGCCGCGGACGCCGGCGCCCGGATGGTCACGCACCTGTTCAACGCGCAGCGCGGGATCCACCATCGCGAGCCGGGGGTGGCCGGTGCCGGGCTGGCCGACGGGCGGCTGGTCTGCGGGCTGATCCTCGACGGCCATCACGTTACCGACGCGGTCGCATTCATTGCCTTCGCCGCCGCAGCTGGGCGGATCGCTCTCGTGACCGACGCGATCGCCGCCCTCGGCATGCCACCCGGGATGTACGAGCTCGGCGGCGCGCCGGTGTTCGTGCGCGACGGCGAGCCGCCGCGGCGTCCGGACGGCACGCTCGCCGGCACCTGCCTCCGGCTCGACGACGCGGTCGCCCGCGCGTTATCGCTCGGTGTGTCCGCGGGGGACGCGATCGAGGCCGCGAGCCGCGTCCCGGCCGACGTGCTCGGCCGGGACGATCTGGGACGCATCGCGCCGGACGCGCCGGCCGACCTCGTGTGGCTCGGCCCCGACTTCCGCACGCGGGCGACCTGGATCGGCGGTGAGCTCGCCTACGGGAGGCCGGAGTGACCACGCGCATGCGCGCCGAGATCGGCGAGCAGCCGGCGGCGGTGACGGCGACGCTCGAAGCGCTGCTGCCGCTGGCGGGGGAGATCGAGCGGCTCGGCGTGGGCGCGCGACAGGTGCTGTTCATCGCCCGCGGCTCGTCCGACAACGCGGCGGTGTACGGGCAATACCTGTGCAGCGTGCGCGCGGGGCGGCTGGCGACGCTCGCCTCGCCGTCGATCGCGACCGCCTACCGCGCGCAGGTTGACCTCGAGGGCGTGCTGGCGGTGTCGGTCTCTCAGTCGGGCCGGACCGAGGAGATCGTCGCCACGCAGGAGTGGGCGCGCGCATGCGGCGCGCGCACGGTGGCGGTCACGAACGCCAACGGCTCTCCGCTCGCCGAGCAGGCGGACCTCGCGCTGGTCACCCGCGCGGGCGACGAGCTCGCCGTGCCGGCCACGAAGACCTACACGACGCAGCTGGCGGCGCTCGCGGTGTTGGGGCTGGCGCTGGCCGGCGACCGCGCGGGGCTCGAACGATTGCGCGAGGTGCCGGCGGCGATCGAGCAGGCGCTCGACGCAGCGGAGGCGGCCGAGGCGCTGGCGGTCCGGCTCACCTACGTTTCGCGGCTCGTGGTGTCGGCCCGCGGCTACGCGTACGCGGTCGCCCGCGAGCTCGCGCTGAAGCTCGAGGAGGCCTGCTACGTGACCGCGCTCGGGCTCTCGTACGCCGACCTCGAGCACGGCCCGATCGCGGTCGTCGACGCGGCCACCCCGGCGCTGCTGCTGGCCGCCGCGCACGACGAGGCGATGCTGGGAGCGATGACCGAGCTGGCGCGGCGCTGCCGGGCCGAGGGCGCGCACGTGTACGGGGTCGGCGGCGACGACGGGTTCGCCGCCGCCTGTGAAGCCGTGCTGCCCGACCCCGGGCTCCCGGCCGAGCTCGCGCCGCTGACCCTCGTGGTGCCGGGCCAGCTCCTGACCGAGGCGCTGGCACGCGCAAAGGGCATCGATCCCGACCGCCCGCGGGCGCTGCGGAAGGTCACTCAGACGACCTAGCTGGATGTCGTCGAAGCCATCGAGTCCCGCGCGGCGGCCGTTCAGCGCCGCCGCGCGGCCTCGCGCTCGAGCAGCGCATTCGCACGCTCGAGCTGCTCTACCGTCGAGCCGGCGACCGACGCCGCGCCGACCGCCCGGTTCGCACGCGCGTTGATCGCGCGGTGCTCCTCGCCCGTTGCCCGCGCGACCGCCGCCACCAGCGCGCGGCGCTCGGCGCGCAGTCGCTCGCGCCGCTCGTGCGGCGACTCTGGCTCCGGCTCGCTCGTCGAGAACGCGACCGGCGCGGGTGCGGCGTCGGCGAACAGCTGCAGCGCGTCGCCCGGCTGCGTCGTCTGCAGCACGTCGTCGTCGCGCTGCGCGCTCGACCACAACGCGCGGAACGGCTCCTCCGCCGGACTCCGCTCGCCCCGCTCGACGGCCTCACCCTCGGGCTCCAACGCCAGCGCGTGGTTGCGTTCCTCCTCGATCTGCGCCGCCAGCCGCTTGAGGGCCGGGTCCGACGGCAGGAACACATGGCTCATCTGCTCGCGCGGAGCAGGCGTGCGCCGGATGAACCGCCCGACGACCTGGCGGAAGAACAGCTCGGTGCGCGCGGTGGTCGCGTAGACGCCGACCCTCAGTCGCGGCACGTCGACTCCCTCGGACACCATCAGCACGGACACCATCCAGCTCCCCTCGCCGGCGGCGAAGCGCTGGATCCGGTGGGAGGCGTCGGGCGCGTCGGACGTGACGATCGCAGGGGTCTCGCCCGCGATCCTCGCCAGTCGCGCGGCGAGCCGCTCGGCATGCTCCTTGTCGATCGCCACCATCATCCCGCCGGCCTCCGGATGCGGGCCGGCGCGCAGTGCGGACAGCTCGGCGTGCGCGTCGCGCAGGACGTCGGCGACCCAGTCGCCGTCGGGGTCGAGCGCCGTCCGCAGGCGCCGGGCGGCCTCGACGGCCGGGAGCGCGACCGAGAAGTCGGCCGAGCGGCGACGGCCGTCGCTCACCCACTCCATCTCGCCGCCGTAGGTGTGGACCTTGACCGGGCGGCAACGCCGTCGAGCAGCGAGTCCGTGTAGCCGTAGGCGAAGTCGGCCCGCGACACGCCGTCGTCGTCGTACTCGACCCACGGATCGGCGTGTTGTCACCGGACGGATGCCGGACAGCAGCAGGCGGAAGCGGGCGCGCTCGAACGCCGCCAGCGTGCTGAGCCCCCAGGCCGCGAGCTCGCCCATGTGGTGCGGCTCGTCGGCGATCACGAGCGTTTCGGCAGCGCGGCGGCGGTGCAGTCGCGGGGCGGCTGCGAGCGTCGCGTAGGTGACCGCGACGCCGTGGCGATCGCGCGGCTCGGGGCCGGCGGCGTTGGGCCGGTTGGGCTCGAGGTCGATGCCGTAGCGCGCGGCGTCGAGCGCCCACTGGCGGCAGATGTGCGTGGTGGGTGCGACCACGGCGACGCGCGCGACCCTGCCCTCGGAGAGCATCCGGTGCGCGACGTGGAGGCCGAACGTCGTCTTGCCGGCCGCCGGCGTGGCCGACGCCAGGAATGCGTCTCCCTCGTGCGAGCGGACGGCGGCGGCCGCCGCCTCCTGCCAGGCGCGCAGGGGCCGGCCGGCGGGCCACGCGGGCAGCGGGCGACGACGCCGGTCGGCGGGATGGGTGACCGCAGACGTCAAGGGCGCCGCAGGCTGGGCGGCAGCGAGCAAGGAATATCGTGTCAGTGGTGATTAGCGGGTCACCCACTTCTCCGATCCAGGCTGCCCGTGGGCGTACTCGGCGGGGCCGGCTTTCGCCGTGCTGCACTGGCGCTACAGCTCCCAGCTCGAGTGGCGGCACGTGATGATCGGCCTCGGCGAGACGCGCGAGCACTATCTGCGGAGGGGCACTACCGGCGAGTCGCAGGCGCGCAACTACCGCTCCTTCCGCCGTCGGGGGATGCCGTTCGCGACCGAGCCGCGCGAGCGCCCGCACGCGACGTGGCCGATGTGCCGCGTAGTCGTCGCGGCGCGCCGGCTTTCGCCGGAACGGGAGTGGGCCGTGTTCCGGGCGCTCCAGCTCGCGCAGTTCACGAGCACGCTGGCGCTCGACGAGCCAGCCGGGATCGAGGCGGCGCTGGAGTGGGTGCCGGGGATCGACGCGGCCGCCCTGGTCGCGGCCTCGACCGAGCCGGAGACCGAGGAGCGGTTCGGCGCCGACCGCGCGCTCGCCCGCTCGGCGGTGGGCGGCGCGACGGAGTTCCAGGGCCGCTCGGCGACAACGCCCGAGGGCGAGGTCCGCTTCACCGCGCCGAGCCTGTTGTTCACGGCGGCCGACGGGCGCAGCCTCGAGGTCGGCGGCTTCCAACCGCTCGAGGCGTACGACGTCGCGATCGCCAACCTCGACCGCTCGCTGGAGCGGCGGGCCCCGGCCGGCGACGTCGCCGAAGTCCTCGCCGAGTTCCCGGACGGGCTGACCACGTCCGAGGTCGCGGCCGTGATGGCGAGGCACCTGCGCGAGCCGGACCGCGAGGCGGCGGAAGACGGGCTGATCGCGGCCGTCGCTTCGGGCGGTGCGGCCCGGCGGGCGTTCGGCAACGACGCGCTGTGGACACCCGCCGAGGTCTCCGCGGACCTATGGCGGCCTGGAGACCCGTTGTGTGTGCGGATGCCCGCACGGCGGCGAGCGGTCTGCCGCAGTGCAGACGCATGGTGCCCGCCTGTGAGTAGCCGCCTCTCGATTCGGCATCGTTACGGATGCGATGACCGGTATGAACTACATCGAGAGCGACCTGCCCGACGGGATGTTCCTGGCCGAGTGGCGTCGCGCCCGCGCCCGCCGTAAGGCAGCCCGCCGCATTCCGCGGCTGCGCCTGCGCCTGGCGTAGTCATCTCGCAGCAAGCTGCTCGCAAGGTTTCGGCAACTGCGCTGCGGGACCTTGACGGGCGTGAACCACCATTTTTGTCCTGAGCCTCGAGATCCCGTCCGACCGCCGCGCCGCCGCGCACGCCACCGCCGGCGGCGCGGCGCTCTTCTACGGCTTCGCCAACCTCTGCGCGCTCGCCGGCCTGCCGGACAAGGCATCGGTCCTGCAGATCAACCACCTCAAGGGCCGCCCGCCGTGGCAGGCGGGAAGCGTCGCCGGTCGACCCCGAGCCGTCATGCAGCTGGCGTTCGACTGGCGCCGGCTGCCGCGCGACGTCGACGCCGAATTCCTGCTCCTGCTGATGACCGAGCTGCAGGCCCTCGGGCCGATCGGCTTCCGCGGCCCGGCCGCGCCGCGCGTGCCCGATCGCCTGACCGTGATCGACGAGGGCATCCGCACCGCCCAGCACATCTCCCCCGGCGTCCGCTGCCGCTCGAACGCGCTCATCGGGCGATGTCCTCGACATCACCGGCGAGGACCTGCTGTTCATCACCTCGGCCAACACCTCCAGCCACCGCTCGCGGCAGGCCGAAGCGGCGCACTGCGAGATGGACGAGATCGCGCGCGAGTTCGGCTACCGGCGCGACGTCGTGATGATCGGCCACGACGACGAGGCCGCCAGATCCGCCGGTTCTACCCGCACCATCTGCCCTGCTCGACCTCGATCCTCGCCTTCCATCGCGACGTGCGGGAGGACGGCCGGCCGGGGCTGATGCTCGAGCGCCAGGCCTCGGCTTCGGCATCGACCGGATCCGCGCCGTGGTCGCCCGCCACGGCTTCGGGTTCGCGATCGCGCCCCTGGCGCAAGAGCCCGTCCCGGTGCGCTGGCCGCGCGCCGAACAGCGCCTGGCCGCATAGCCTGAATCCAGGCTAGTCGTAGAGCGTGTGCGAGAGGCGGCCGAACGACCGCACGCCGTTCACCGCGCCGAGCACGACGAGCGCCACGACGGCGGCGATGACAATCACCGTCAGGCCCGCGGCGATGCCGCCGCCGAGCGCAGCTCCAGCCAACACGGTGAGCAAGTAGGTATCACCCAAGAAAGTGCTGGTTCCCCCCTCGCCCCATCAAAGCACACAACTATTGTGAGCGCGTGTTCTCCTACCCGACCGGGGCGGACGCGGTGGTCCCGGCGCAGCCGGACCGGCTGGCGGCGATCCGGCTCGCGCGGCTGAGAATCGCTTCGCGCGGGAGGCTCGAGATCCGCGGACGCCCGCGGATCGAGCGCGGCGTCCGCGTGTCGATCACGCGTGGGGCGTGCGTGGTGCTCGAGGATGGATGCCTGCTCGGCGAGGGCTGCCGGATCGAGGCCGCGGGAGGGGCGATCCACATCGGGCCGGACGCGCAGATCGGCCCCCGCGCGCTGCTCGTCGCGCTTGCGGGAATCGAGCTCGGCGCCGGCTGCATCGTCGGCGAGTGGGTCCTCGTCGCCGACCACGAGCCGACGTATGAGGATCCCGAGCGCCCGACCCGCCTGCAGCCGCTGTACGCAGCCAAGGTGCGCGTCGGCGAAGGCGCTCGCGTCGGCGCCCACGCCTCCCTTCTTGGCCGGCGCCACCGTCGCGCCCGGCGAGGTCGTCGGCTCCTACGTGACCCGGGCGCCCCGAAGCGACTCGTAGACCGTCGCCGTCAGTCGACGCGCTCGAGCAGGGCGATGCCGTGCTCGCCGAGGAGCTCGGCGAGCGGGACGTGCCCCGAGAGCGCCCGCTCGCCCCCGTCGAGCGTGTCGCGCCACGTTCCCGCGGGAACGTCGATCGCCGCCGCGGGCTCGCCGCGCACCGCCGCGGCGGCGAGCACGGCGCCGCCGCGGACGAACGCGACGGCGTTCTCGCCGGCGCCGAGCGGCACGTAGCCGCCGGAGAACGCGTCCGGCCGGCGGGAGCGCAGCGTGAGCGCGCGGACGATCAGCCACAGCTTCAGCGTCTCCTCGGTGGGCGCCGCTCCGCGCCTCACCTCGGCCAGCAGCTCGCGCCGGCGCGCCCAGTCGACACGCCGGCGGTTGTCGGGATCGACGAGCGACAGCGCGAGCAGCTCGTCGCCCTGGTAGATGTCCGGCACCCCCGGGACGGTGAGCTTCAAGAGCAGCTGCCCGAGCGCGGCGCGATCGCCTACCCGCGCGACCGAAGCGGCGAACGGCTCGAAGTCGCTCAGGAACGGCCGGTGGTCGTACAACGCGCGGCAGAACGCCTTCACGCGCTCCTCGTGCCGGAGATCCGGCTCGACCCAGTTCGTGTTCCGCTTCGCCTCGCGCAGCGCCTTCTCGACGTACGCCTCCAGCCGCTCGGCCTCCAAGGGCCACGCCGCCACCAGCGTCTGGAAGATGAAGTACCGCTCGACCCCGTCGGGCCCCCCGATCGTCGAGCACGCCTCGAGCCAGCGCCGCACGTGCGCCGCCCACTCGTCCGCCATCCCGGCCAGCGCCCCGATCCGCGCTCGCACGTCGCCCGAGCGCTTGGTGTCGTGCGTCTGGGTGACCAGCATGTTGTTCGGGAACCGCGCCGCGCGCTCGAGATTGCCGCGGTGGAACTCGTCGACCGACAGGCCGAAGCGGCTCGGGTCGCCGCCCACGTCGTTCAACGCCAGCAGCCGCGCGTAGCGGTAGAAGGCGGTGTCCTCGACGCCCTTCGCCATGACCGCCGGCGTCGTCTGCTGGAACCGCGTCACGAACCCGTCCCAGCCGCGCTCTCGCAACGTCAGCACCCGCTCCAATGACTCAGGCAGTCCGGCCGCCCGGATCGCCTCCCGGTCCGCCTCCTCGACCAGCCCCGACCACGGCTCGACGTACGTCCGGTACACCGGCAGCGACGCAAGCGTGCGCTCGAGCCCGCCGACCTCACGCGGCGCCTCGCGCCCCAGCCGCTCGACCTCGGGCGCGAACGGCCCGCGCACCTGCTCGAGCTTTGCCTCGAACGCGACCTCGCCGAACGGCCGGTCGTCGCCGGCCAGCTCCATCCACAGGTCGGTCAGCGGCGCCTCGCCCGCCGGGTCGACGAACAGCGCCGCGACGTCGTTGAGGAACTCGTAGCCGACGGTCCCCTCGACCGGCCAGTCGCGCAGCGGCTCGCCGGGGTCGAGGATCTTCTCCACCCAGACATGGCGAGCGCCCCCCTCGCGCAGGCGCCGCAGATAGCCGGCGGGGTCGGCGAGCCCGTCCGGGTGGTCGACCCGCAGCCCGTCCACCGTCCCCTCTCGCACCAAGGACAGAGCCAGCCGGTGGGTCGCCTCGAACACCTCGGCGTCCTCCTGCCGGACGGCGGCGAGGTGGTCGATGTCGAAGAACCGGCGCCACCGGCCCGTGTGCTCGTCGATGTCGAAGAACCGCGAGCGGAGCCCCGGGTCGGCCCACCAGCGGTTGGCGTCGTCGGTCGCCATGTGGTTCGGGACGATGTCGAGGATCAGCCCGAGCCCGGCGCGGTGCGCGGCCGCCGCGAGCGCGTCGAACTCGCGCTCGCCGCCGAGCTCCTCGGAGAAGCGGGTCGGATCCACCACGTCGTAGCCGTGCTCGGAGCCGGCGCGCGCCTGGAACGAGGGCGGCAGGTACAGATGGCTGACGCCGAGGTCGCGCAGGTACGGCACCAGCTCACGCGCGGCCGCGAACCCGAAGCCGGGGCCGAGCTGGAGCCGGTACGTGGCGCGGAAGGCGGTCAATTCTCGCGCTGCAGCACGATCAGGGACAGCTCGGGCAGCGACAGATGCTCGCCGGCGCTCGCCCGCACCGCGCCGGGCTCGGCGTCGGGGTCGTCGGTGCGCAGGACCACCGTCCAGCGGCGCCCGAAGCGGGTAGGCGGGAGCTTGAAGTCGAGGTCCTCGTGCGAGCCGTTGAACAGCAGCAGGAACGAGTCGTCGACCACGCGCCCGCCCTGCTCGTCCGGGGCGGCGATCTCCTCCCCGTTGAGGAACATCCCGACCACGTGCGCGTCCTGCCAGTCGCGCTTGGTCATGCGCCGACCGTCGGGCCGGAACCACCAGGCGTCCGGCAGCCCCGAGCCCTCCTGCTCGGTCCCGTGCAGGAACTGCCGGCGCCGGAACACCGGGTGCTCGTGGCGCAGCGCGATCAGCCGGCGTGAGAAGTCGAGCAGCCGCTCGCCCGCCTCGTCGACCTCCCAGTCGAACCACGAGATCTCGTTGTCCTGGCACCAGGCGTTGTTGTTGCCGCCCTGTGTGCGCCCCATCTCGTCGCCGCCCAGCAGCATCGGGGTGCCCTGGGAGAGGATCAGGGTGGCGAGGAAGTTGCGCTTCTGGCGCTCGCGTGCGGCGGTGATCTCGGGATCGTCGGTCGGGCCCTCCGCGCCCATGTTCCACGAGCGGTTGTCGTTCGTCCCGTCGCGGTTGCCCTCGAGGTTGGCCTCGTTGTGCTTGTCGTTGTACGAGACGAGGTCGTTGAGCGTGAACCCGTCGTGCGCGGTGATGAAGTTGACCGACGCGAACGGGTAGCGGCCGTCCGACTCGTACAAGTCGCTCGAGCCGGTGAAGCGCGAGGCGAACGCCGCCACGCCGGTCTGGCCGCGCCAGAAGTCGCGCATCGTGTCGCGGTAGATGCCGTTCCACTCGGACCACAGGACCGGGAAGTTGCCGACCTGGTAGCCGCCGGGCCCGACGTCCCACGGCTCGGCGATCAGCTTGACCTGCGACAGGATCGGGTCCTGGTGGATGACGTCGAAGAAGCTGGCGAGGCGGTCGACGTCGTAGAACTCGCGCGCGAGGGCGCTGGCGAGGTCGAACCGGAAGCCGTCGACGTGGCATTCGGCGACCCAGTAGCGCAGCGAGTCCATGATCAGCCGCAGCACGCTCGGATGGCGCGGGTTGAGCGAGTTCCCCGTGCCCGTGAAGTCCATGTAGAAGTGGTGGTTGTCGGGCATGAGCCGGTAGTAGCTCATGTTGTCGACGCCCTTGAAGGACAGCATCGGCCCGAGGTGGTTGCCCTCCGCGGTGTGGTTGTAGACCACGTCGAGGATCACCTCGATGCCGGCTCGGTGCAGCGCCTTCACCATCCCCTTGAACTCGCGCACCTCCTGGCCGCGGATGCCGGTCGCGGCGTAGATGGAGTGCGGGGCCAGGAAGCCGATCGTCGAGTAGCCCCAGTAGTTGGTGAGCCCGCGGTCGGCCAGGAACGACTCGTCGGCGATGTGATGGATCGGCAGCAGCTCGACCGCGGTGACGCCGAGCGACTGGAAGTGCTCGAGCGCGGCCTCGGACGCCAGGCCCGCGTACGTCCCGCGCAGGTCCTCGCGCACGCCGGGGTGGCGCATCGTGAAGCCCTTGACGTGCGTCTCGTAGATCACGGTCTGGTCCATCGGCGTGCGCAGCGGCCGGTCGTCCTCCCAGTCGAAGCGGTCGTCGACGACCACCGACTTGGGGATGGCGACCGCGGAGTCCTCGTCGTCCGGCTCGAGGTCGGCGTCGTCGCCGGCCTCGGGCTCCGGGACGTACGGGAGCACGTTGGCGTCGTTCCAGCGGATCTTGCCCTCGATCGACTTCGCGTACGGGTCGATCAGCAGCTTGGCGGGGTTGAAGCGGTGGCCGGCGCGCGGGTCGTACGGGCCCTGCACGCGGTAGCCGTAGCGCTGGCCGGGCCCGACCCCGGGCAGGTAGCCGTGCCAGTTGAAGGCGGTGCGCTCTTCGAGCGGCACCCGCTCCTCGTTGTCCTTGTCGTCGAACAGGCAGAGCTCGACGCTCTGGGCGTGCTCGGAGAACAGCGAGAAGTTGGTCCCGTTCCCGTCCCACATGGCGCCCAGCGGGAACGGCCGGCCCGGCCACACGTCTCTCACCGGGCTCACGTTATCCGGACCAGGGCGCCGGAGAGGGGCGCGAGGAGGACGTAGCCGGGCTCGAGGGTGGCGTGCCCGGCCGCGACGACGACCTCGGCGGAGCCGTCGAGCGGCACATGGGTGGCGCGCCGGGAGAAGCTCGCGAGCAGCACGAACGGCCCGCGCCGCACGCGCAGCCAGCCGGCGTGCTCGTCGTGGTCGATCGCGTCGGCGTCGCCGGGCGGGAGGTCGCGGCGGGCGCGCAGAAGCGCCGCGTGCAGCTCTCGGAGGCCGGATTCGCCCTCGCGCGTGAGCTTGGACGCCTCGAACGTCTCAGGGTCCTGGGGATCGGGGACCTCGCGGCCGCGGAACTCCGCGAACGCCCCGAACTCGCGCCGGCGGCCTTCGCGCGTGGCGGTGGCGATGTCCTCGTCGATGTGATCGGTGAAGAACTGGAACGGCGCCTGCTCGCCGTACTCGTCGCCCTGGAAGATCATCGGCGTGAACGGCGACAGCAGCGTGCAGAGCGCGGCCAGCGGCTTGGCCTCGGCCGGCAGCCGCTCGCCGAACGCGCGGTTGCCGACCTGGTCGTGGTTGGCGGAGAAGACCACGAAGCGCTCCGGCGGGACCTGCTCCGCGGGGGCGCCGAAGCGGCGGCGCCGGAACGTCGAGTAGGTCCCGTCGTGCACGTGCGGGCGGTGGAACGCCTTGGCGAGGTCGGCGACGGCGCCGAACTCCGCGTAGTAGCCCTCGCGATCGCCGGTCAGCAGCACGCGCAGGGCGTGGTGGAAGTCGTCGGCCCAGGCGGCGTCGCAGCCCCACAACGTCATCACCTTCGGGTCGTTGAGGCCCGACTCGGCGATCGCCAGGCCCGGCACCCGGCGCGTGATCGCCGCCACGAGATGCTCGGCGCTCGCGTCCTTGATGGCATGGATGGCGTCGAGCCGTAGCCCGTCGAGGTGGAAGTCGCGCACCCACTGCTCGGCGCTCTGGATCGCCCATTCCCGGACCGCGCCGGAGTCCGGCCCGTCGTAGTTGATCGCGTCGCCCCACGGGGTGGCGTACTGCGCGGTGAAGTACGGGCCGAAGGCGGTCAGCGCCTGGGTGCCGGAGGCGCCGACGTGGTTGTAGACGACGTCGAGGATCACGGCCAGGCCGGCGCCGTGGGCGGCGTCGACGAGCCGCTGGAGCCCCTGCGGGCCGCCGTAGGAGGACTGCGCGGCCGACACGTACACCCCGTCGTAGCCCCAGCCGCGGCGGCCCGGGAACTCGGCCACCGGCATCAGCTCGATCGCGGTGATGCCGAGCTCTCGCAGCCCGGGCAGGTGCGGGATCGCCGCCTCGAACGTTCCCTCGGGCGTGAACGTGCCGACGTGCAGCTCATACAGCACCAGGTCGCCCGGCGCGGGCGGCTCCCAGCCGTCGTCGGTCCATTCGAACGCGCCAGGATCGAGCAGCCGCGACGGCCCGCGGAGCCCTTCCGGCTGCCAGCGGCTGCACGGGTCGGGCATCTCTACGCCGTCGACCACGTACGCGTAGTCGGCGCCCGGCAGAGCCTCCACGAGAGCCTCGTAGACGCCGTAGCCGACGTCGTCGAGCGCGCGGTCGTGCCCGCCGATGCGCAGCGACAGCTCGTGGGCGCGCGGGGCCCACACGCGCAGCTCCGCGCGGCCGTCGCCGAGCGGGAAGGCGCCGAGGCGGCGCTCGAAGGGCAGGACGGCATCAGGCACGAGGACCGCATCTTCCCGGTAACCAGGGTGTTCAATCGAGGCCATGCGGATGTTGATCGCCACCGTGCTGACGGCTGCGGCCGTCGTCGCCCCCACCACTCGAGCCGGCCACGAACGTGACGGCGACCGGCGCGACCCTGAACGGGACGGTCGACGAGTCCGCCACCGCCCACTTCGAGTACGGCACAGACGACCGACGTACGGCCTCGACCACGCCGACGCAGGCGGTCGACGGCGGGCGCCGTACGGCGCCCGATCACGGGCCTGACGGCCGAGACGACGTACCACTACCGGCTCGTGGCCGGCGCCGTGCGCCGGCAGACCGCACGTTCACGACGACCGCCAACCCGCAGCCGCCGGCGATCGCCAACCAGCACTCGCGCGAGATCACCCCGGACGCCGCGACCACGACCGCCACGGTGAACGCCAACGGCAGCGCCACCACGTACACGATCGAATGGGGCACCACCACGCGTTACGGCAGCCAGACCGCGGCGGCCTCGGCCGGAACGGCCGGACGCCCACGGCCGTGACGGCGCGGCTCACCGGCCTGAACCCGTACACGCTCTACCACTGGCGCACGGTGGCCACCAACGCGGCCGGCACCACGCGCGGGCGCGACCGCACGTTCCGGACCGCGCGGCTCCCCTCCACGGTCACGATCGGGCTCTCGCGCCGCACCGTGCCGTGGGGCGGCGACGTGCGGATCGGCGGGCGGGTGACCGGCGTCGGCGTCTCCGGGATGACCGTCGCGCTCCAGCAGCAGCGGTTCCCGCTCGACCAGGACTTCACCCAGGTCTCGACCGCCCGCACGGGCCGCGACGGCGGCTACCTGTTCACGATCCCGGCCCTGTGGTCGACCACGAGCTATCGCGTGGTCACGCAGACCCAGGCCGTCGCCACCAGCCCGGTCGCCACCGCCCACAGCGCCGTCAAGGTCGGCGCCGGCGCCCGCCACCGCACGCGGACCTGGGCGCGCGTCGAGGGATACGTCCTGCCCGCCGTGCACGGCACCGCGTCGCTCCAGCGCTACCGGAGCCGGACCGGCTGGCGGCAGGTGAAGTTCAAGACCGTCGCGCCGGCCGACGCGGTCCGCACCCGCTACTCCTTCAGCGTCAGACGGCCGAGGAAGCAGGCGTATGTCCTGCGCGTGAGGATCTCGCCGGTGCGCGGCGCGAACGTGCGCGGGTGGAGCCGCACGGTGCTGTGCGCCCGCGGCCGCGATAGGCCCGTCGCGGCCCGACGCCGCACGTCCGGCCGGACCGCAGGCGCGGTGGCGCGTCGGCCGGCGACGGCGCTCGCCGACATCGAGACGTGCATCCGAGCTCGACTCTGACTCGGACGGCGACACTGACCGGGACGACGCGGCGGCGCACAGCTGCGCCGCCGTCGGGTCAGCCGATCACGCGCACGTCGCGTTGAATCGGCGCCGCCATCTGGCCGCTCTCCAGTTGTGTGCGCACGCTGAGCCGGTACAGGCCCGCGGTCCGGCCATCTCGAGCTGAGCCGGCGCGCGAGCGCCGCCGCGGCGGCGGCCTGCGTCGGCGGCGGCGGCCCGAGGATCACAGCGCGCAAGCGCGTCTTGCGGCCCGATCGACGCCGTACAGCCGGCTTCCGGTCAGCTCGACCTGCCCCGCCCGGTCGCACGGTCGATCCGGATCTCCACCGGCCCGGCACGGGCAGGCTCTAGTTCAGCTGCACCCGACGCGACCGGAGCGCGCGCGCCGGATGCAGCGCTTGCCCAGCCACACGCGCGAGATCGCCGGCCCGCCGCGGCGGTCGCCGACCACCACCGGGTTGCCGTTGACCGTGCGTGTAGTCGCTGCAGGTCGAGCCGTCCGAGCCGGGCGCGACCTTGTCGCGACGGCCGTGATGCAGCGCATGGTCGGGCGCGCGCAGATGGCGCTCGACGGACGCTGTAGCGTCCCACTACCCGCCACGACAGCTTTCGCGCCCGGGCGGTGCGCACGCGAGATGTCGAGCGGCCCTGAACCCGTCACCGGTTCACTGAACCCCGCTGAAGTCGATCCGGCCCGAGCTCGTAGTCCCACTGAGCTGTAGACCGTCGCGCCGAGAGCCCCAGGCCACTCGATGCCGTCCAGTGCAGCGCGCCGGTGCGCGTCCACGTTGCCGAAGCGTCGATCGCGTCGCACCTAGAAGGCGTACTCGCCATCGCCCAGCGAGCCGTAGCTCAGCGCGCCGGAGCAGGCGCCGAAGCCGTCGGCGCGAGCTGCCACTGGAAGCGCGTAAGGCCCGTCTCCGCGTCGCTGCCAGCGTGTAGCTCGCCCCCGCGCCGCTGGAGTCGCCGGACCGCTCCGCTCGCGGTGTCCGGAGGCGTGTCGTCGACATCATCGATTTGGATCGCGCTCTGGCCCTGGCCATCACCGACGTTCGCACCGGTAACGTTGCTTACGTTGACGAAGAAGTCTCTTGGCTCGATGGTCGTGTCGCCGTTGACCGTGACGTTGAAGGTGTACGTTGAGCCCGTCGTGCGGACCCAGCGCGCCGCCGCCGACGACGTATCGTTTCTTCGCCGGTGGGTGTCGTCGCTCGCAGTCCGTCGGCCGTAGCGACATCGAACGTCACGCCGCCTGGTCCAGCGGGAGACGAGAGGCTGACAGTGAACGTAAATCCGGTTGTGCCGGAGTCGCCTTCGCTGGCAGCGACATCACCGATGGTCAGGTTAGGAGATGGCAATCCTCCTTCGTTACGAAACTGGTCAATGGAGAGCCCGTGATCCGGGCCCGTGTGGTCGGGATCGGACCATCGCAGCATCACCTCAGTCCCGTTGGGAATCGCCAACCCGGAGATCGAAGAGCTCATGCTCGAACGGTTGGCCGCCAAGTTGCCATTCAAAGCGCCCGCCGCTCCACCGGTGATCGTGCTCGCCGTCGAGAAGCCGAGACTCGCGCTCCCCCGACTGAATCCGCGAGACTGCCGGTCACCGCTGGACGCCCGACCAGATACGAGAATGCGATGGTCTGCGCAGCGCCAGCACTGTTGCGCCATTGCTCGCCGATATAGGAAACGTCCGCGGAAGTGATGTGGCACCCGAGTTGTTCTGCAGGCGCACCCCCTAGAACAGGTTGCCGATCGCGGCATTGCCTGACCCTAATGAGCCAAGCGCACGATCTGTGGCTGTGCCTGTACCGTAGCTGTAGAGATTGCCTGCGTTGTGCTGCCATCGTTCGCGACTGGTGTGCCGGTGCCTGTACGCGCATGGAACCAACCCGGAATCGTCGAGTTGTTGGTCCACGTCGCCGACCCAGAGGCCGACAGCGTGTCAAATGGCTGGGTGTAGGGAGTACCCCAGGTTGTGAGGCTCACCTGCGCAAGCGCGGATTGCGTCACCAAGCTCCCAAGCATCACAGCCACAAGGGTCGCGACTGACAATACTTTGAACACGCGCGAAGCCATATCAATCACCACTCTCTGACGGCGCCGACGCGCCCGCCGCAGACCCGGTCGACGCCGCGGAGGCGTCGCAGCCGACGACGTACTTGCCGTCGTCGTCCGACAGAGGGTTTCTCAGTCCTGGTCTTCGGGCACCAGCCACAGGGTGCCGAGCGGCGGCAGCGTCACCTCGGCCGAGAACGGCTGGTTGTGCCACGCGATCGGGCCGGCCTCGATCCCGCCGAGGTTGCCGGCGTCCGACCCGCCGTAGTGGCCGGAGTCGGTGTTGACGGCCTCCCGCCAGCGGCCGGAGCGGGGCAGCCCGAGCCGGTAGCCCTCGCGCGGCACCGGCGACAGGTTGGAGACGAACACCACCACGCGGTCGCTGTCGCGTGACCTGCGCGCGAACGCGAACACGTTGTTGTCGGCGTCGTTGGCCTCGATCCACCAGAAGCCCGTGCCGTCGTAGTCGAGCTCCCACAGCGCGGGCTCGGCCTTGTAGGCGCGGTTGAGGTCGCGCACCAGCGACTGGATGCCGGCGTGCTGGGGATCCTCGAGCAGGTGCCAGTCGAGCGAGCGCTCCTCGCTCCACTCGGTCTCCTGCGCCAGCTCGCAGCCCATGAACAGCAGCTTCTTGCCGGGGTGCGCCCACATGAAGGCGTACAGCGAGCGCAGGTTCGCGAGCTTCTGCCACTTGTCGCCCGGCATCTTCGACAGCAGCGAGCCCTTGCCGTGCACGACCTCGTCGTGCGACAGCGGCAGGATGAAGTTCTCGGTGAACGCGTAGACGAAGCTGAACGTCAGCTCGTGGTGGTGCCAGCGGCGGTACAGGGGGTCCTGCTGGAAGTACGCCAGCGTGTCGTGCATCCAGCCCATGTTCCACTTGAACCCGAACCCGAGCCCGCCCAGGTACGTCGGCCGTGACACGCCCGGCCACGCGGTCGACTCCTCGGCCGCGGAGATCGCTCCCGGCTCGCGGCCGTAGACGACCTCGTTGAGCTCCTTCAGGAACTGGACCGCGTCGAGGTCCTCGTTGCCGCCGTACTGGTTCGGCACCCACTGGCCCTCCTCGCGCGAGTAGTCGAGGTAGAGCATCGAGGCGACGGCGTCGACGCGGATGCCGTCGGCGTGGTACTCGCGCAGCCAGTACAGGGCGTTGGCGACGAGGAAGTTGCGGACCTCGTGGCGCCCGTAGTTGAAGACCAGCGTTCCCCAGTCGGGATGGGCGCCGCGGCGCGGGTCGGCGTGCTCGTACAGCGCGCTGCCGTCGAACCGCGCGAGCGCGAAGTCGTCGCGCGGGAAGTGCGCGGGCACCCAGTCGAGGATCACGCCGATGCCGTTCTCGTGCAGGCGGTCGACGAAGGCCTTGAAGTCGTCCGGCGAGCCGTAGCGCGGCGTGGGCGCGAAGTAGCCGGTCACCTGGTAGCCCCACGAGCCGGCGAACGGGTGCGCCATCACCGGCATCAGCTCGATGTGCGTGAAGCCCATGTCGAGCGCGTAGGCGGACAGCTCGTCGGCCAGCTCGAGATAGGTGAGCGAGCGGTTGCCCTCGAGCGGGTTCAGCCGCCACGAGCCGAGGTGGACCTCGTAGATCGACATCGGCCCTTCGAGCGGCTCCGACTCACTCCGCTGCGCGAGCCACTCCTCGTCGGCCCACTCGTGCGTCGACCGGTGCACGACCGACGCGGTCTTGGGCGGCACCTCGCAGGCGAACGCGACCGGATCGGCCTTCAGGCGGATCTCGCCGTCCGGCGCGAGGATCTCGTACTTGTAGTGCGCGCCGGCGCCGACGCCGGGCAGGAACAGCTCCCAGATCCCGGAAGAGCCGAGCGAGCGCATCGGGTGGATGCGCCCGTCCCAGAAGTTGAAGTCGCCGACCACGGACACCGCGCGGGCCGACGGCGCCCACACCGCGAATGCCGTCCCCTGCACGCCCTCGATCTCGCGCACGTGCGCGCCCAGCCGGTCCCACAGCTCCTCGTGGCGGCCCTCGCCGACGAGGTGCAGGTCGAGCTCGCCGATGGTCGGCAGGAAGCGGTACGGGTCGTCGATCGTGACGGTGCCGGACTCGCCGTAGTCCACCTCGAGCCGGTAGGCGAGCGGCAGCTCCACCCCCTCCACCACACCCTCGAAGACGCCGCCGGGGTGGACGAGCTCGAGGTCGGCCGACTCGCCGTCGGGCAGCAACGCGCGGACGGCCGCCGCGCCGGGGCGGTAGGCGCGCACGACGACCCCGCCGTTGGCGGGATGGGCCCCGAGGATGCTGTGCGGCTCGCCGTGTTCGCGATGGACGAGGCGCTCGAGGTCCTGCGCGGCGGCGAGGGTCATGTGGGAAGTGTGCCTACCCGCCGCACCTCGCGCTTAACGCCGCCTCCATCGCGGTCAGTTGTAGTAGCCGTCGATCGGAACGCGGGCCTCGTCGAACAGCGCCGGCCCCTCGTAGGCGACGACACGTCGTCCGGGCTGACGGCGCCGGGCGGCTTCAGCTCGGCCAGCTGTTCGCCGGAGAGCGCGTAACGACGCGCCCGAGACCCGAGCGCGCGATCGCTCCCGAGCACATGGGGCACGGCTGGCAGCTCGTGTACATCGTGGTCAGCCGCGCTGCTCCGGCGTCGAGGTGGCGGGCCGCCCAGCGGGCCAGCTCGAGCTCCGGGTGGGCCGCGATGTCCCGGTCGGTCACGACGGTGTTCCGGGCCTCGGCGAGCACGTCGCCCGCCGGCCCCACGAGCAGCGATCCGAAGGGCATGTCGCCCGCGGCGCGCGCCGCGGCCGCCAGCTCGATGGCTCTGCGCAGATGGCGTTCGTCCGCCTCGGTCATCGGTGTCCTCCGTTGTTCACACGGTGAGCATGCCTTCAGCCACGACGACGGCCGCCCCGCCGATCCGCACCCGCTCGCCGCGTCACCTCCACCTGTATCCGGCTCGGGCGCCCGACGGCGTGCCCCTGCTCGACGAGCACGGACGCCCGTCGGGCACCACGCCCATCGCCACGAGGCGGCTGACGAGCGGACCGGCGGCGCTGCCGGTCGCGGGGTCCTCCGAGATGCCGACCGTCGGATTGAAGAAACGGGCGTGCGCGACCGCAGCGGGATCGACGGGGTCCAGGCAGTACAGGTAGCAGCCCTCGCCGCCGACCCGCGCGAGCGCCGCCGCGAGCCGCGGCGCATCGGGTCGTGCGCCGTCCACGACCGCACGGTCGCGCGCGGGAACCATCAGATGCGCCGCGCCGGTCGAGACGACCTGGGCCTGCACGTCGCCGAACACGTCGGCGGCGGCCCTGTCGAACCCCAGCGCCGCCGCCAGCTCGTCGCGTCGGTCACGGTGCGCCCGAACTCCGGCCGTGCCTGCTCGATCAGGATCGCCTCCGGGCGTCCGCCCCGCCCCTTCACCTCCACCGGCAGGATGCGGCCCCCGAACTCCTGCGCGACCACTGCCGCGCCGTCGGCGTCGAGCTCGATCCGCCCGGCCGTGCCAGCCACCACCACGCGCCCAGCACGTTGTGCCGGCGCCGCCGACCTCGGCGCCGGCGGGGGTGAACGATCGCAGCCGCCAAGTCGCCGCCGGCCGCGTCGGCGGGAGCACGAACGTCGTCTCGGACTGGTTGAACTCACGCGCGACGGAGCGCATCACCGGCTCCTGGATCCGCTCGGCCTCGGCGACGACGGCGAGCGGATTGCCGGTCAGCGGCGTGTCGGCGAACACGTCGACCAGGTAGAAGGGAACGGATGCGCTCATGACGGCCCAGCTTGCTCGATCAGCCGCCGTCTCACCGCTCGAGGGCGCGAGCGAGGTTGTCGAACGCCGCGTCCCAGCCCTCGCGATGCGAGCGGACCGCTTCCTGATCCCACAGGTTGCCGTGCGTGAAGCGGACGGTCGTGATGCCGTCCTGCTCGTCGAAGTCGATCTCGATCAGCTGGCGCACCTGGTCGCGGTCGTCGTCCCAGGTCCAGGTGAAGACGAGGCGGTTCGGCGGGTCGATCTCGGTGTACTCGCCGCCGCCGCCGTACCGCCTGTCGGTGTCGGGGTCGCGCATCACGACGCGGAGGCGACCGCCGACGCGGAGGTCGACGCTCGCCTCGGGCGTCTCCCAGTCCGGCGCCGGGTGCCACCAGCGCCGCATCACCTCCACGCTCGTGAAGGCGTCGAACACGCGCTGAGCGGGCGCTTGGTACGCCCGCTCGATCGTCAGGGTCTGCCCGTCGGTCAAACGCGGGCCCTCCGCCACATGCGCAGACGGGCCAGGAGCGGCGGCGCCGCGACGATGACCGCCGGCAGCGCCTCCTCCAGCGGAAGGCCGGACACGTGCGCGATCACGCCGCCTCCTCGTACTTGTCGTGGTAGTTCCACCACTGGTAGGGCGGGCCCTGCGGGTAGCCCTCGGGCGAGTCCTCCCACTCCTCCTGGCGGCCGTACGGGGTGATGTCGAGGAAGCTCCAGGTGCTCCCCATCGCCTCGTCGCCGCGGCTGTTCACGAAGTAGGTGCGGAAGATGCGGTCCTCGTCGTCGCGGAGGAAGACGTTGGTGCCGTGCCACTCGCCCACGCCGAAGTCCTCGGAGAAGTCGTCGGTCGTGGTGTACCACGGGAAGTCCCAGCCCATCCGCTCCTTGAACCGCCGGATGTGCTCCTGCGGCGCCCTCGACACGGCGACGAAGTTCGTGTCGCGTGCGCGGAGGTGGGCGAGGTGGGCGAGCTGGTCGGCATAGAAGGAGCAGCCGCCGCAGCCCTCCTCGGGGTACTGCGCCATGCCCGGGTCGAAGAAGAAGCGGTAGACGATCAGCTGGCGGCGGCCGTCGAAGAGGTCTCGGAGCGTGGCCGGGCCGTCCGGGCCCTCGAAGGCGTACTCCTTGGTCACCGCCATCATCGGCATTTGGCGGCGCTCGGCGGCGAGGGCGTCGCGCGCGCGGGTGTGCGCCTTCTCCTTGGAGAGCATCTCCTGCCAGGCAGCCTCCCACTCCTCGGGCGATACGACTCGCGGTGCGTTCATGTCGGGTCCTCCTTGAGGTAGTCGTCGACGGCGTCGAACAGGCGCTCCCAGCGGGTGCGCTGAAGATCCATCCAGTCGGCCGCCTCGTCCAGCGCGCGCGGGTCGAGCGACAGCCGGTGGTTGCGGCCGTCGACCACGCGCGACACGACGCCGGACTCCTCGAGCACCTTCAGGTGCTTGGAGATCGCGGGCTTCGAGACGCCGAAGCCGACGGTGGCGTCCTTCACGGTCGCGGGGCCGTGGGCGAGGCGCTCGACGATCCCGCGGCGGATCGGGTGGGCGAGGGCCTTGAATGGATCGTTAACCAGAAGGTGAACTATACCATACGGTTGTCGCGTGCGGGCCCTGTTCACGTTCATCGGCGGGCGCGGCCACTTCGAGCCGCTGGCGCCGATCGCCCGGGCGGCGGCCGCCGCGGGCCATGAGGTCGCCTTCGCCTCCGGTGGGGTGCTCCCGGTGGTCGAGGCCGCGGGCTTCACCGCCTTCTTCGTCGCACCGGAGCGCCCGCCGCCACCGCGGAGGCCGCTGCAGGGCGTGGACATGGAGAACGAGCTGCGGATACTGCGCGAGGTGCTGTTCTCGCGGACGGCGCGCCAGCGGGTGCCCGCGGTGGTGGAGCTGTGCGGTCGGTGGCGGCCGGACGTGCTCGTCTGCGACGAGGCCGACCTCGGCAGCATGGTCGCCGCCGAGCGGCTCGGACTGCCGTACGCGACGGTGATCGAGAACGCGACCGGCGGGCTGATGACGCGCGAACGGGTGGGTGAGGCGATGGACGCCCTGCGCGCCGAGCACGGCATCTCGCCGGGCGCCCCGCTGGTGCTCTCGCCGTTCCCGCCGAGCCTGCGCGATCCGGCGTTCCCGCTGCCCGCGGGCGCCGTGTCGCTGCGCGTGGCGCTCGAGGCCGGCGATTGGCCGGCTCCGCTCGACGGTGCCGTCTTCTTCACGCTCGGCACGGTGTTCAACGTCGAGGCCGGCGACCTGTTCACGCGCGTGCTGGCCGGGCTGCGCGAGGTCGGGCGCGACGTGATCGTCGCCGTCGGGACCGAGCTCGACCCGGCCGAGCTCGGGCCGCAGCCGTCCTTCGTCCACGTGGTGAGGTTCGTGCCGCTGGGGGCAGCGCTGCCGCACTGCGCGGCCGTCGTGTCGCACGGCGGGTCGGGCAGCCTGGTGGCGACGCTGGCGCACGGCCTGCCCTCGGTGCTGCTGCCGATGGGCGCCGACCAGCCGGGCAACGCGGCGCGCTGCGAGGCGCTGGGGGTCGCGCGCGTGCTCGACGTGATGACGGCGACGCCCTCGGACGTGCGGGGGGCCGTCGAGTCGGTGCTGACCGAGTCGTCGTACCGGCGGGCGGCCGAGCGGCTGCGCGACGAGATCGCCGCGCTGCCCGGCCCGGACTACGCGGTCGAGCGGCTCGAAGCGTTGGTCGCATGACACATCCTCGGTGACGCGCGCCGTGGCCTCATACGCTGAGCACATGACTTACACCGCCGCCGAGGCGCGCCAGGAGCTGCTCGACACGATCGCGGAGGCGACCGACGAGCTCGGAGCGGCGCTCGCCGCGCTCGGCGCCGCCTACGAGCAGCTCGACGAGCAGAGCGCCGACCGGCTCGAGGAGCAGCTCTTCCGGCCGGTCCAGCTCGCGTACGGCCGCGCGCGGCGGACCCACGCCGGGTTCGCTTCCCGCCACGGGCTCCCCGGCCGCACCTTCGAGCCGGGCACCGCGGGCGCGCCGTCGCACGGCGTCCGCGGCTTCCTCGACCTCGCCCTGAGCGCGGTCGAGCGCGCGGACGGCGGGCTGTCGGAGCTCCAGGACTCGATGCGGCCGGTCGAGGTCGGCGATGCCGAGCTCCGGGCGGGGCTCGCGGAGGTGCGCGAGCTGCTCGCGCCGCTGCCGGAGCGCGCCCGCGAGTTCCTGCGGCGGTGGGGGCGCTAGCGAACGCGGTCGGCTCCCCGCCTCCTCACCCGGCGCAGTTCGCCGAAGGATGCAGCAGCGGCACGAGCCCACCCCACCCGCGGCGCAGCAGCTCGACGAGCGACGGCGGGGTGAGCAGCGCCTCGTCGCCGCGTAGCGTCGCGCCGTCCGTGTAGCCGCCCGGCGTCCAGCGCAGCAACTCGCCGCCGCGCGCGAGCCACGGCTCACCGTCCCGCACCACGAAGGCGCCGTCCGGCAGCTCGCGCGGCAGTGGGTGCAGGCGGCGCTCGCCGCCCGCGAGGCGCTCCTCATGGAGCCGTGCGTCGATCGCGTCGGCGCCGGCGCGCCACGCCTCCACGAGCCGGTTGTAGTCGGCGCGGCGGCAGAGGGCGCAGGGGCGGTGGCCGGCCGCGAAGGCGGTCGCCTCGTCGAGGAAGAACAGCTCGGTGAAGCGGCCCGGCTGCATCAGCGGCGAGCGGTGCCAGCCGCGGAACTCGAGCCGGCACGCGATCCAGCGGCGGGTCGCGTACCGGCGCCGGATCCGGCCCTCGTCGTCGTGCAGGCAGCCGCGGTTGCCGTAGACCAATCCGCGCTCGGGCGTCGCCACGAGGTCGCCGAAGGGCGTTACGCGATTCTGGAGCGGCACTTCTCCCAACGTGCTCTCGAAGGCCCTGTTCGACATGACGGCCGCCAGAACCCCGAGGACGCGCCGGGTCGCCGGCGCCATCGGCTACGTCGCCACCGAGCTCGTGAAGGAGGCTCCGTCTACGCCGGCGCGTTCGGCGCCACGCTGGTGAGCGACTCGGTCGGGGCGAACGAGGCGCTCATCTTCCTCGGCGGCGCCAACCTCGGTGCCGCCGCGTACGAGTACGGCCTGGCCCGGCTCACGCGGGCCTTCCTTCGGCCGCGGCCATGCCTCGTTCGACGCGGACTGGGTGCCGTCCGAGTACCTGGCCGACTACTACCGCGAGCTCGAGCCCGACGAGGTGGAGACGATCGCGTTCTTCGTCGACGCCATCCGCAAGGCGGAGCCGGCCGGCCGGTCCTGCTGTTCGGCGTCGGCCCGACGCTGCATCACGTGTTCCTGGCCGCCCCGCACGCGTCCGAGCTCCACCTCGCCGACTACCTGCCGGAGAACCTGCATGAGATCGAGCGCTGGCTCGCGCGCGAGCCCGGCGCACACGACTGGAGGCCGTTCGTCCGCTACACGCTCCAGTGCGAGGGGATCGTGGCCCCTACCGACGAACAGGTCGCGCAGCGCGAGGAGCTCACGCGCGCGAAGGTCACGCGGCTGCTGCGGTCGACGCGCGCCGCCCCGACCCGGTCGACGAGCGTTACGCGACGGTGATCAGCGCCTATTGCGCCGACTCCGCCACCGACGACCACGCCCGTGGGAGACGTTCATGGCGCACATCGCCAGCCTCGTACGGCCCGGCGGCTGTTCATCACCTCCGCGCTGCGACGCTGCCGCCACTCATCGTGGGCGGCAAGCGCTTCCCCAGCGCCAACGTCGACGAGCACGACCTCCAGGCCGTGCTCGCGCCGCGGTCGCAGACACGACGATCGAGGCACGCAAGGTCGCCGAGCACATCGGCCAGGCTACGAGGGCGTCGTTCTCGCCTGGGCGCGCTGGGGGTACGGCTAACCGAACCCCATCACTGAGGACAGCCTCCGGGGCGATCCATCGGGTGTCCCCGCTGGGAACACGGCCGCCGCGCTGGGACTCTGGAGTCATATGCCTTCAGAGACGATGTCTTACAGGGCCGACGCCCTACGTTCCTCCGTCGGCGGTCGCGTCCACGCCGCCGGCGAGGACGGCTACAACTCCGCCCGCCTTCCGTGGCAGCGCAAGCACGACCCCCGCCCGGCGCTCGTGGTCGAGGCGACCTCCCCGCAGGACGTGCGCGCCGCGCTCCTCTTCGCGCGCGAGCACGACCTTCCGTTCTCGGTGCAGGCCACCGGGCACGGCATCGTCGCGCCCGTCGACGGCGGCGTGATGGTGAAGACGGACCGGATGGCGACCCTCGAGGTCGACGCCGGCCGCCGCACCGCCCGCACCGGCGGCGGGACGCTGTGGGCCGACGTGATCGCCGCCGCCGCGCCGCACGGCCTGGCGCCGATCTCCGGCACGTCGCCCGCGGTCAGCGTCGCCGGCTACACGCTCGGCGGCGGACTCGGATGGCTGTCGCGCGCACACGGCTACGCCGCCGACAGCCTGCTCCGCGCCGAGCTCGTCACCGCCGACGGCGAGCTGGTCACGGCCTCGGCCGACCACCATCCCGACCTGTTCTGGGCGATCCGCGGCGGCGGCGCCGGCTTCGGCGTCGTCACCGAGCTCGAGTTCCGCCTCTACCCGGTCGCGACCGTCTACGCCGGGATGGCGATGTTCGACGCCGACCGCGCCGCCGACACGTTCGCCGCCTACCGCGAGTGGGCGCTCGACGAGCCGGACGAGTCCAACACCGCGGTCGTGCTCGCGCAGATGCCGCCCGTGCCGGAGGTGCCGGAGCCGGTCCGCGGCCGGCGCGTGCTGGTGCTGCGCGCCTTCCACCTCGGCGGCGCCGCCGAGGCGGAGCGCTCACTCGCGCCGCTGCGGGACATCGCCGGGCCGCCGCTGCTCGACGGCATGCGCGAGACGACATACGCCGACGCCGCCGTGATGATGCCCTCCCCGCCCCCGGTCGTGGCTGAGACGTACATCGGCCTCTTGCGCGAGGTGCCCGACGACGCGATCGCCGCCGCGCTCGAGGCGGACGGAGTGTCCGGCGTCGAGCTCCGCCACTGGGGCGGCGCGATGGCGCGACCCGAGCCCGGCGCCGGCCCGTGCGGCCACCGCGACGTCCCGTTCTCGCTCGTCGCGATGGCGCAGTCGCCGGCGCGCGAGGAAGCCGGCCGCGTGAAGGCGGCGGTCGACGCCGTCGCCGCCCGGCTCGACCCCTACACCACCGGCGGGTCGTTCCTGAACTTCCTCGGCGACGCCGCGAAGACGCAGGACGCCTACACCGCGGCCGACTACCGCCGGCTGCGCGAGGTGAAGGCGGCCTACGACCCGGGCAACGTGTTCGCCGCCAACCACAACATCCCGCCCGCCGGCTGACCACCCGCGGGCCCCTCTGCTAGCCGTCCAGCAGCCGCAGGATGCCGGCGACCGGGATCGCCACCCAGTCCGGGCGGTTGTTGAGCTCGTAGCGCAGCTCGTAGACCGCCTTCTCGAGCTCGAACACCGCCAGCAGCTGGCGGGTCGGCGCCTCGCCGGGCGGCAGCAGCGAGGGGTCGACGCGCTCGAAGTAGCCGTCGAGGAACGCCGACCGGGCGCGGTCCTCCCAGTCCTCCGGCGCCGACACGCCGCGCAGGATCCGCGCGCCCGCGTTCACGTACGAGAACGAGCGCAGCATGCCGGCGACGTCGCGCAGCGGCGAGCGCTTGAGGCGGCGCTCCGGGAGCGGCCGCGCCGGCTCGCCCTCGAAGTCGAGGATCACCCAGCCGCGGTCGGACAGCATGGTCTGGCCGAGGTGGTAGTCGCCGTGGGTGCGGATCACGCGCCCGCCGGAGCGCAGGTGCGAGAGCGCCTGCAGCTTCTCGCCCACGTCCTGCCCGCGGCCGGCGATCGGGGCGACGGCCTCGGTATCCGGCAGGTCGAGGAAGATCCGCTCGATCTGCTCGTCGACGTCGGCGACCAGCAGCGCCAGCGCCTCCTGGCTCGGCTGATCGGGCGCGAACTCCGACCTGCTGCTGTCGGACCCCAGCGTCGTGTGCAGCTCGCCGGTGACCTGGCCGAGCTCGCGCAGCCGGTCGAGCAGCCCCTCCGGGTCGCGAGCCGATCTCCTCGAGCGCCAGCTCCCAGCCGTCGCGCGCGCCCGCCAGGTACTCCTGCAGGATGCCCAGCGTGGCGTCGATGAACCGGCCCTCGTACTCGTACCAGCCGGCCAGCGACGGCGATGTTCGGGAAGCCGCGCTCGGACAGGAAGCGCAGCAGCTCGAGCTCGGGGTTGACGCCGGGCTCGACGCGCCGGAACGCCTTCAGGATCAGCGCCTCGCCGAACACGATCGACGAGTTCGACTGCTCGACCCCGACCGGCCGCACGTCGACGGTCCCGCCGAGATCGGCGCCCGCCGTCTCCGCCCAGCGGAAGCGCAGCGTGCCCTCCTCCTCGGTCTCCTCGGAGCCGCTGCGCATCCGGTGCAGCAGCTCGCGCCCGCACGCCGGGTCGGCGAGCGCGTCGTAGATGGTGAGCGAACCGGCCTCGGCGATCACCCGCTCGCTCCAGCCCTCGTCGGCCGGGCGCAGCCCGAGCGGCACCTGGTAGGTCTCGTGCGTCCCCTCGCCGAACCGCGCCTCGACCAGCGCGAGCGCGAGCTGCGGCGGCTCCTCGCGCAGCGCCACGCACTCGGCGATCTCGATGTGGGCGACCTCGCGCGCCTTCGAGCCGAACCAGCGCTGCTCGACGATCCACTCCCGGAACCGCTCGTCGTCGAGGATCGACAGGTCAATCGCCACTGTCGTCCTCCGTCAGCTGGAACCAGTAGAAGCCGCGCGGCGCCAGGGTCAGCAGGTACGGCAGCTCGCCGATGGCCGGGAAGCGCGAGCGGCCGAAGACCTCGACGGGGACGCGCCCCTGATAGGCCGAGAGGTCGAGCTCGACCGCCTGCGCCGAGCGCGCGAGGTTGTGCACGCACAGCATCACGTCGTCCTCGTAGACGCGCAGGTGGGCGAAGATGCGCGGGTTCGACGGCTCGAGCGGCTCGTAGGTCCCGAGGCCGAACACCGGGTGCTCCTTGCGCAGCGAGATGAAGCGCCGCTGCCAGCGGAGCAGCGAGGTCGGCGTCCGCAGCTGGGCCTCGACGTTGACGGCCTGGAAGCCGTACACCGGGTCCATCAGCGGGGGCGCGTAGAGCTGGGCGAAGTCGGCGCGGCTGAAGCCGCCGTTGCGGTCTCCCGTCCACTGCATCGGCGTGCGGACCCCGTCGCGATCGCCGAGGTAGACGTTGTCGCCCATCGCGATCTCGTCGCCGTAGTAGAGGACCGGCGAGCCGGGGAGCGAGAACAGGATCGCGTGCATCAGCTCGATCTCGTCGCGGCCGCCGTCGAGCAGCGGGGCGAGCCGGCGGCGGATGCCCACGTTGATCTTCATCCGCGGGTCCTTGGCGTACTCGCTGTACATGTAGTCCCGCTCCTCGTCGGTGACCATCTCGAGCGTCAGCTCGTCGTGGTTGCGAAGGAACAGGCCCCACTGGCAGTTGTCCGGGATGTCGGGCGTCTGGCGCAGGATCTCGTAGATCGGGTTGGCCTCCTCGCGCCGCAGCGACATGAACATGCGCGGCATGACGGGAAAGTGGAAGGCCATGTGGCACTCGTCGCCGTCGCCGAAGTACTCGACGACGTCGGCCGGCCATTGGTTGGCCTCGGCGAGCAGCACGCGATCGGGGTACTTGGAGTCGACCTCGGCGCGCACGCGCTTGAGGTACTCGTGGGTCTCGGGCAGGTTCTCGCCGCTCGTCCCCTCGCGCTCGTACAAGTAGGGCACGGCGTCGAGCCGGAAGCCGTCCATCCCGAGCTCGAGCCAGAAGCGCAATGCCTCGAGCATCGCCTCCTGGACCTCGGGGTTGTCGTAGTTGAGGTCCGGCTGGTGGGAGAAGAAGCGGTGCCAGAAGTACGCGCCCGCCTGGTCGTCCCACGTCCAGTTCGAGGTCTCGGTGTCGGTGAAGATGATCCGGGCGTCCTCGTACCGGTGCACGGTCTCGGACCACACGTACCAGTCGCGTTTCGGGTTGTCGGGGCTCGAGCGCGACTCCTGGAACCACGGGTGGTCGCTCGACGTGTGGTTCATCACGAGGTCGGCGATCACGCGGATGCCGCGCTGGTGGGAGGCCTCGATGAAGTCGCGGACGTCGTCGACCGTGCCGTAGTCGGGCTGGATCGTGAAGAAGTCCGAGATGTCGTAGCCGCCGTCGCGCAGCGGCGACTTGTAGAACGGCAGCAGCCAGATGCAGTCGATGCCGAGCCACTGCAGATAGTCGAGCTTGTCGATCAGCCCGCGGAAGTCACCCGAGCCGTCGCCGTTGGCGTCGAAGAACGCGCGCGTGTGGATCTCGTAGAAGACGGCCGTCTTGAACCACAACGGCTCCGCCTCGAACCAGTGCCCGGGGTCGTTGCGGCTCACGTCACGAGGCGCAGGATGTGCGAGTCGCCCGGCTCGAGGCGGACGTAGTTGGCCCCGATCCGCCAGTCGTAGTGTGCGCCGGTGAGCAGGTCCTCGACCGCGAAGACGGGCGGAAGGCCGAGCTGCGCGGGGATCATGGTCGCGCCGTCCTGGGCGTGACCGGGATCGATGTTGGTCACGATCAGCAGGGTGTTCCCCGGCACCTGCTTCGCGTAGCCGATCAGCGCGTCGTTCTGGGACTCCAGCCAGAAGACGTTCGACAGCACCTGCAGCGCCGGGTTCTCGTGCCGGATCTCGTTCATGCGCCGGATCATCGGGAGCAGCGGGCCGTCGAGCGCGCGCTCGCGGGTCTCGAACTTCTCGGAGTTCAGGTACTCCTCGGAGCCCTCGCGGACCGGCACGTTCTCGTAGTTCTCATAGCCCGAGTAGATGCCGTAGCTGGGGCTCAGCGTCGCCGCGAGGACGAGCCGCGAGTGGAAAGCCGGCGGCCCGCCGTGCTGCAGGTAGGCGTGCAGGATGTCCGGCGTGACCGGGAAGAAGTTCGGGCGGAAGTACTCCCGCTCGGGGCCCCAGGCCAGCTCGTCGACGTACTCGGTCAGCTCCCAGCGCGAGTTCTTCCACGTGAAGTACGTGTAGGACTGCGTGAAGCCGAGCTTCGCCAGCTCCCGCATCACGGCGCGCCGCGTGAACGCCTCCGCCAGGAAGATCACGTCGCGGTCGACCTTGTGGACCTCGGCGATCAGCCACTCCCAGAACGGGAACGGCTTGGTGTGCGGGTTGTCGACGCGGAACACCTTCACGCCGGCGTCGACCCACACCAGCCAGATCCGCAGCCACTCCTCCCACAGCTCCCGCCACGCCGGCGTGTCCCAGTTGAAGTTGTAGATGTCCTGGTACTTCTTGGGTGGGTTCTCGGCGTACTTGATGGTGCCGTCGGGGCGCTGCAGGAACCACTCCGGGTGCTCGGTCAGCCACGGGTGGTCGGCCGACGCGTTGAGCGCGATGTCGAGCGCCACGTCCATCCCGTGCTCGCGGGCCGTGGCGGTCAGCGATCGCAGGTCGTCCATCGTGCCCAGCTCGGGATGCACCGCGTCGTGCCCGCCCTCGGCGGCGCCGATCGCGTAGGGCGAGCCGGGGTCGTCGGGACCGGCCACCAGCGTGTTGTTGCGCCCCTTGCGGTTCTTGCGGCCGATCGGGTGGATGGGCGTGAAGTACAGGACGTCGAACCCGAGCGCGGCGATCGCGGGGATCTGCGCCTCGACACCCTCGAGGGCGCCCCACGAGCGCGGGAACAGCTCGTACCACGAGGAGAACCGCGCGCGCACGCGGTCGACCTCGACGGCGAGGTCGTCCGGCAGGCGCGCCGCGCCATGGCGCTCGGCGCTGCGCTCGACCGCCTCGTTGAGGTCCGGGGCGAGCGCGGTCTCCGGAGGTGCTCCTCCGTCAAGCGCCTCGAGCGCGCGCTCGATGGTGGCCCGATCGTCCGCGTCGGCTCGCTCTGCGGCGTCCTCGAGCAGCACGACACCCTCTGACAGCTCGCCGCCGAGATCGGTCTGGCCGGCTGCGAGCTTGCGCTGGAGCTCGTCGCGCCAGGTCGCGAACTGGTCGCTCCAGGCCTCGATCGTCCACTCCCAGCGGCCGGGCGTCTCGACCGTGAACTCGCCCTGCCAGCGGACGCCGTTGATGTGGGCGTCGATCGGGTGGAGCGGCGCCTCGAGCCACCTCTGGGCGCCCGGCGCCTTGTAGCGCACGACCGCGCGCAGCTTCTCGTGGCCGTCGCGGAAGACGTCGGCGGAGACGCCGACGGTGTCGCCGACGCAGCGCTTGACCGGGTAGCGTCCGCCGTCCACCGTCGGGGTGGGGTAGTTGATCTGGATCCTCGGCGGGAGTTCGGGTCCCTGAGGCGCGGGCATTCCGAGCGCAACTTATCCTGAATCCACCGATCCCCGCGCCTCGCCACCGTGGCCGTTCGCCAGAGCCGATCGTCCGCGATCCCATGTGGCCCACCACACCGGATGCGCGGCCGCTCGTCTCTGACTCGGCCCACGGCGCCGAGGCATCCACGGGTCATCGATGGATCCAGGCTAATCCGTGATCGCGTCTTGACGAACCTCCAGCGTTCCAGCGGCGTCCAGCTGCACCCCACCTCGCTGCCGTCCGGGCGGCTCGGCCGTGACGCGTATGCGTTCGTCGACTGGCTCGCCGACGCCGGCCAGTCGTGGTGGCAGATGCTGCCCCTGGGCCCGCCCGACCGTCACGGCTCGCCATACAAGGCGCGCTCCGCGTTCGCGGCGTGGCCGGGCCTGCTGGCCTCGCCCCGGGCGCGCGTGTCGCGCTCGGATGAGATCGACTTCCGTGAGCGGAACGCGTATTGGATCGACGACTGGGCGCGGCTCGGCCCGCGCGGCGCGATCGCCGGCCAGGTGCGGTTCGATCGCGAGTGGGCGGCGCTGCGGGCACATGCCGCCGAGCGCGGGGTGCGCCTGATCGGCGACGTGCCGATCTACGTCGCGCCGGGATCGGTCGACCACCGCGCGCACCCGGAGCTGTTCCGCGACGACGCGGTCGCGGGCACGCCTCCGGACGCCTACACGTCGAAGGGCCAGCTGTGGGGCAACCCGCTCTACGACTGGCCGGCGCTGCGGCGGCGCGGCTACCGGTGGTGGACCGAGCGGCTGCGGCGCACGTTCGAGCTGTTCGACGTGGTGCGGATCGACCACTTCCGCGGCTTCTGCGCGTACTGGGCGGTGCCGAAGGGGGCGCGGCATGCGCTGGCAGGGCGTTGGCAGCGTGGGCCGGGGCGGGCGCCGTTCGATGCCGCGTCGGCGGCGTTGGGCGATCTCCCGGTGATCGCGGAGAACCTGGGAGTGATCACGGACGCCGTCGAGCGGCTGCGGCGCGGGCTCGGCTATCCCGGCATGGTCGTGTTGCAGTTCGGGTTCGGGTCGGACGACCCGGCCAACGTGCACACGCCTCGTAACCACCCTCCGGACGCCGTCGTCTACTCGGGCACGCACGACAACGACACGGTGCTCGGGTGGTACTCGGGCCTCGATGATGCGGTGCGTGCGGAGGTCGACGCGGCGATCGACGCCGCCGGCGTCCGGGAGCGCGAGCCGCACTGGTCGCTGATCCGGCTCGCGCATGCTTCGCCGTCGCAGGTGGCGATGGTGCAGATGCAGGACGTGCTCGGGCTCGGCTCGGAGGCGCGCATGAACACGCCGGGGCGCGCTTCGGGGGCGTGGAAGTGGCGGCTCGACCGGCTGCCGGGCGCCGCGCTCGCGCGCCGGCTGCGCGAGGCGACCGAGGCGGCGGGGCGCGCCTGATCGGCGCACCCCGCCGACTTGGGTCAGTAGCGCGAGGCGATCCCGTTGCGGTCGTCCGTGCCCAGCGTGCAGCGCGCCGTCTGGTAGGACGGGTACATCACCGCGTTCCGGTCGGACGAGTGGCCGAGACCGGCGACGTGGCCGTTCTCGTGCAGGAAGACCGTCTGCAGGTCGTAGGCGCCGGCCACCTGGGCGCAGGTCGTGCTCCAGGCGTAGCGGTTGTTGATCGCCATATCGGCCTCGTCGATCGACGTGCTGTACCACGTGACGCCCAGCGTGCCGCCGCTCAGCCGCGCCCAGCCGACGTCGTTGAGGCCGTCGAAGCGCTGCTGGCCCGGGCATTCGCGCACCAGCGACGGGCAGCGGTTCGTGGTCCCGCCCGAGCTGATCCGGTACGAGGACCCCGACACGCTGTTCCAGGTGCTGTAGGTGTTGGTCAGCGCCGACGCCGCAGCTCCAGTCGGTTGTCCGGCGGGGTTGTAGTTCTGCACTGTCCTGAGGGTGTCCCAGTACAGGCCGTTGAGCGTGAACGCCGCCGACTGCGGCTCCTCGGGCGCGCGCTTGGCGCCCTGCGCCTCGAGCGCCCGGTCCGCGGCCTTGCGGGCACTGTCGCCCGCGGGAACCTCAACGAGGATCTCCACTCGCACGTCGGCCCCGTGCTTGCTGACGCCGTCGACGGCGATCACGCGATCTGCGGCGGCCGCCGGCGCGGCCGCGGCCAGAAGTCCGACAAGCGCGACGGCCCCGACCGCCGCGCACCCCCTGCGCAACATCTCAACCTCCCGTTGGGTGGACAGCCGGAAACGTAGCGCGCGGAAAGGCAACACCGAACGGACCGCGGGCTACGGTCCTAGACTCCTCGCGGCCGATGGCTGCTCCCGCCGCTCCCGACGAGATCCTCGACGTCAACCGCCGCTACCACGACGTGGCGGCGCGCGACTACGACGCCAAGTGGGGCATCTCGTTCGGCGAGATCGGCCGCCGGCAGGTGCTCGGCAAGGTGCGCAAGCTGCTCGGCGCGCGGCCGGGCCCGTTCCCGCGCGCGCTCGAGATCGGCGCCGGGACCGGCTACTTCTCGCTGAACCTGATGCAGGACGGGGTGATCGGGGCGGCGACCTGCACCGACATCTCGCCGGGCATGCTGGAGACGCTCGAGCGCAACGCGGCTGAGCTGGGGCTGGAGGTCGAGACGGCTGCTTGCGATGCCTCCGAGCTGCCGTTCGACGACGAGAGCTTCGATCTCGTGCTCGGCCACGCCGTGCTCCATCACCTCCCTGACCTCGATCGCGCGTTCGCCGAGCTCTGGCGGGTGCTGGCGCCGGGCGGGACGCTGTTCTTCGCCGGCGAGCCGTCGCGCCACGGAGACCGGATCGCCGCGGTCCCCAAGCGCGCCGCGCTGCGGGTCGCGCCGACGTGGCGGCGCCTGCTGCGGGCGCGGCCGGCGGTCGACGCCGGCGGCGACGAGGACCACGCGCTCGAGGCCATCGTCGACGTGCATGCGTTCGCCCCCGGGGACCTCTCGGAGTGCGCCTCGCGCGCCGGCTTCGAGGCGGTGCGCGTGCAGGGCGAGGAGCTGGTGGCGAACTGGTTCGGCTGGTTCAACCGCACGCTGGAGGCGACCGCCGAGCCGTCCGACATCCCGTGGGCCTGGATCCAGTACGCCTATCGCGGCTACGTGGCGCTGCAGGCGGTCGACCGCGCGGTGCTCGAGCCGCGCCTCCCGCCCCACCTCTTCTACAACCTGATGCTCGCGGCCCGCAAGCCGGTCTCGTGACCATGACCGAGGCCGAGCGGCCGGACCGGCCGCCCAGGCAGACGGACGACGAGCGGCCAAAGCCGCCCCCCAGCCCCATGGACATCCTGCGCGACCGCCGCGCGCTGGTCGACACGGGGCTCGGACCGGTGCTGTTCATCACGGTCAACGCACTTGCGGGCCTCGAGACGGCCGCGATCGCAGCGATGGCCGTCTCGGTCGTCGTCGCGCTCTACCGAGCCGTCCGGCGCGAGCCTTTGACGAACGCCATCGGCGGCATCCTCGGCACCGGGCTGGCGGTGTTCATCGCCCTGCGAACCGGCAGTGCGTCCGGCTTCTTCGTCCCGCGCGCGTTCCAGAACGCGGGCCTGGCGATCGCCTTCTGGGGCTCGATCGTGGTCCGGCGCCCGCTGGTCGGATTCATCGTGGCGCCGATCTACCACATCCCTTCCGGCTGGTACCGGGACCCGCGGATCCGCCGCCCGTTCGCGGAGGGCACGGCCGCCTTCGCGATCGTGTTCTCGGTCCGGACCGTCGTCTACACCACGCTGATCCTGGCGGACCGCGAGGGGGCGCTGGCCGGAGCTGTCGTGGTACTGGGCTGGCCCGCGTTCCTGGGCGCGCTGTGGTTCTGCTACCGCTACATCCCGCGCCGGCTCAAGCAGTTCGGGATCGATCCAGACGAGCTGCGAGGAAAGCACGAGCACTGACCTTCCCGTGCCGGTAGGCGTAGGTCAGGTCGCCTCTCAGCCGGCCGACGCGCGTCGTCTCGTAATGGATCAGGCCGGTCGGCCGTACCCGCACCGTCATCCCGTCCCTCGCGAGGAGGTCCAGCGCCGCCTCCGCGATCGCGAGCTGGCCGAACGCCGTGGGGTGCACATGGTCGGCCATCACCAGGCCGCGACCTTTGAGCTGCCGCAGATCGAGCACGAGCGCGCCCGCCGTCTCTGCTGAGGCCTCGATCGCCGCGTTCACCTCGTCGACCTTGCCTCCGGCTCGCGGCCGCCCGAGGTCGAGCGGCACGGTGGCGGTCAGCACACGGTCGCAGCGGTCTTTCAGGAAGCTGAGCGCCGCCCGGTGCCCACGCTCGAACGCGTCCCGATCCCAGTCGAGCGCACGGACGTCGTTGACGCCGATGTACAGGCAGCCGAGGTCATACCGCTCACCCGTCACGGCCGGAACCTGCGTGGCGAGCACGTCAGTCACACTGGCGCCGTCGACGGCATGCGGCGTGTACGGGAGGCCGAGCCCCCGCGCCACCCACATCGCCCACGACTGCAGCGCCACCCCCCACTGAAGCTCCCCACCGCCGTTGGTGATCGAGTCGCCGAGGGCGAGCACGCCGAGCCGGCAGGTGGTCACGCGCGGATGTCTACCGCACGCGGAAGCTCTTCGTCCGAGCCGTCCCCGCCCCGCCACTGCTCGAGATCGAGACTTTGACCCGGTGCGCTCCAGGCTTCAACCGCTTCGCGGTCACGGTGGCTTTGTTCCCGACCGTCGCGAGGCTCTTGCTCGCCACCCGAACCCAGCTACGGCCCTTCTTCCGCTGGACCAGGATCTTCACCGTCGCCGCACGGCTCGTCGAGACCGTCACGGTCGCCGAACGCCTCTTCACTCTGGGCGACACCGTGGCGATCTGCGCGATCGGGCAGCCATCGTTCGAGATCGCGTATTCGGTGGGGCACGCATCGAGCGAGTCGATCCGGTTGTCGCCGTCCACATTGCTCGGAGGCGGAGGTGGAGGCGGCGGTGGGCAGCCGTTGGCCAATGTCCCATGGACCGTCGGGCATGCATCCGCAGGTTGGCCGGCCGTCATTGTCGTAATCCTGGTCGCACGCGTCGCCGCCGTCGGCCCGTCCGTCGCTGTTCTGCTGTCCGGGGTTGAAGGTGGACGGGCAGTTGTCGACGCTGTCGGCGACGGCGTCTTCGTCCGCATCTGGGCAGCCGTCGGCCGAAGTGCTCGCTGCCGACGTCGCGCAGGCGTCCGCGGCATCCGGGAACCCATCGCCGTCACCATCCGGCAGCGACGTGCCGACCTGGGCGAGCTCCACGGCGGCTCTCACGTTGAGGCGGCCGCCGGAAAGCGACCGTCCGGAGAAAGCATTGCCGGCGTCAGCGGAGGCCAGCAGGATGTCCTTGAGGTCTCCCGCGCTCAGCGTCGGCTCGGTCTGAAGCACGAGCGCCGCAGCCGCCGCCACGTGAGGAGTCGCCATCGACGTGCCATCGCTGAACGCGTACTTGTGTGGGAGCCCCGTGCCGGCAATCGTCGAGGCGATGCCCTGCCCTGGGGCGAAGACGTCGACGGTGACGGCGCCGAAGTTCGAGAAGGCCGCGCGCCCGTCCTGGTTCGTGGAAGCCCCGACGCACAGGACGTTGCGCTCTGCGACGTTGCACGGGTACTGCGGCGCGGGGCCGTTGTTGTCGCCCACCTCATCAGCGCCGCCGTTGCCGGCTGCGACGACGAACAGCGTATTGGGGTACGCGGCAATTGCCGCACGAAGCGTCTCGCCGCCTGCGGGTCCACCGAACGACGCATTCACGACGCGGACGTCGTTCTCGCCGGCGAATACGAATGCCTCCGGATATCGGAGTCGTAGCCGGCACCCTCATCGTCGAGCGCCCGCAGCGCCATGACCTCGGCGTTTGGGGCTACGCCCGCGATACCGACGCCGTTGTCGCGAGTCGCAGCGATCGTGCCACTCACGTGAGTGCCGTGGCCGTTTCCGTCGTCGGCACCTGGTCCGTTCGGCCCGACGAAGTTCTGCTGAACGCCGACCCGATCGACGAGATCCTCATGGTCGGCGTCGATTCCGGAGTCGACCACGGCGACCGTCTGACCGTCGCCCGGAGGATCAGTAAGAAGTCCCCACGCCTCCACAACGTCGCTATCTGCGTCGTCCACACCTTGCAACTCGCCATCGATGGTCTGGCCGGTGTTCCTCAGCGCCCAGAGGGAGGACATGAACGGGTCCACGGCGAACGCACGCCGCCGGTGATCGACGCTCGGCGTAGACGACGTCGTCGTCGGCTCGCAGCTCCTCCAGCGCCGCCACGCGTTTCGGCGGCGGGCGCGGTGACCACCTCGGTCCGGGGCAGGCGACAGATCGTCGTACGAAGCGGACGTCGGCGTCGGCTCGGATGTCGGCGCGCTCAGCGCCGCTCACGCCTGGCTCGCGCTTGACGATGATCTGGGTGGTCGGGGTTGCAGCGGCACTCGCCGGGAGCAGGGCGAGGGTGAGCAGCGCGAGGGGGATGGAGCGGATTCCCACCATGGACATCATCGGCCGCGGGCGGCTGGGCTTGAGCGGCCGCGTCAGGCATCGAACATCCTAGAATCGGAATCGATGCGGTCCCCCGGAGATTCCGCGGTCGGGACGTGGAGCGGGGGTCGCTTCATGCGGTTCGGCGAGCCGGTCGACGAGGACCGCCTCGCCGCGCTGCTCCGGCCCGGCGGTGGGATCGACACGGTGATCACCGCCGACGCCTACGGCGCGGGTGAGGCCGACTCGCTGCTCGGCCGGGCGCTCGAGGGCTTGGGGCGCGACCGCTACTGCCTCGTGGGCGCGATCGGGCATGACTTCTACACGGGCGAGCGGGAAGGGGCGAAGGGCTACCCCCGGTTCACCGACCCGCGGCTGCGAAGGCCCGACCGCTACGCGGACTACGTCCGGATGGCCACGGAGCGCAGCCTCGCCCGCATCGGCGTCGACGCGTTCGACCTGCTGCTCCTCCACAACCCCGACCGCGCCGGCTTCACCAGCGAGTCCGTGTGGGACGCGCTCACCGCCGTGCGGGACGACGGGCTCGCCGGCGCGCTGGGCGTCGCGCCCGGACCCGCCAACGGCTTCACGCTCGACCTGATCGACTGCTTCGAGCGCTTCGGCGACCGGATCGACTGGGCGATGGTGATCCTCAATCCACTCGAGCCGTGGCCGGGCGAGCTGGTGCTCGAGCCCGCGCGCCGCCACGGCGTCCAGCTGATCACGCGCGTGGTCGACTACGGCGGGCTGTTCCACGACGACGTCCTGCCCGGCCATCCGTTCCCGCGCTGGGACCACCGCTCGTTCCGGCCGGCGGGCTGGGTCGAGCGCGGCCGTGAGCGGATCGATCGCATGCGGCCGATCGCCGAGCGGCACGCGCTCACGATGCTCCAGCTCGCGTGCGCGTGGAACCTGTCCCATGAGCCGGTCGCCTGCGTCGCCCCGACACTGATCCAGGAGCCGGGCCAGGGCGCGAAGCCGATCGAGGCCAAGCGCGCCGAGCTCGCCGCTCTGCCCGGGCCGGTGCTGACCGCCGACGAGGTCGCCGAGATCCGGGCGATCGGCGACAACACCGGCAGCATGTCGCTCAAGGGCGCCGCACCGGACTTCGAGGGCGACCCGCTGCCCGACCGCTGGCCGATCAGCGCCGAGCTGTCGGCGCTCGCCGGGCGCTGGGGGATCGACCCCGAGCGCGACCTCGCCCAGCGGCCTGACGGTCTGGGGCCGAGCTCGACGACCTGCTGCCAGGTGCCGCGGTCGTACGCCTTCAGCGCCGGCTTCGGCGCGAGGCCGAGCACCTGGACGTCGTACATCCGCCGGGGGCGCCGCCAGGTGGACGGGTCGCCGCCGAGCTGGGCGGCTGCGCTCGCCGCGGCGCGCTCGAGACCGGCGTCGGTCAGCAGGCGGAACGCGGCGCCGTCGGCGCCGCCGAAGTCGAACGGGTGTGACGCGCCCGGGGCGCCGAGCCAGTCGCGCGCGGCGGCCGGGAGCAGCTTCACCGCCTCGTCCTTCAACGCCTCCCAGGCCGCAACTCCCGGATCGACGGTGCCGGCCGTGTCCACCCGGTCGTAGTTGCCGTCCCAGGCCACGATCGTGTCGAGCAGCGCCTTGGCCGGGCCGGTCGCGCCGGCCGCCGCCGACCGCAGCGCGTCGGCGAGCAACACGCGCTGCTGCGCGGTGGTGCCGGCGGCGCGGTCGACCGCCTTGATCGCGTCGTAGCTCGGAGACGCTGCCGCGGCCGCGACCAGCCGGTTCAGGTAACCGGCGCGATGCAGCGGGCCACTGGTGCGCTCGGGGGCCGGCGCGTCCCCGGTCGTCCAGCCCACCGAGGGGACGTTGTTCCAGTTGGCCAGCCAGCCGCGCGCCGGGTTGATCACGTGTGGCCGCTGCGCCGGCTTGAGGAAGCCGCGCCACTCCGCGCTGCCGGTGCCCGGGAGCGGCAGCCGCTCGTCCCAGCGCCCGGGCCGCAACGGCAGCCGGCCGGGATGCCACCAGCCGATGTTGCCGCGGTCGTCGGCCACCATCGTGTTCTCGTTCCAGCTCACCTTGGCGATCGCGCGGCCCGCCTCACGCACGGTGTCGGCCTCGTTGAGCGCGGCCAGACCGGCCAGCGTGTCCATCTCGCGGTTCCAGATCGCGTACCGCCGTGCCCACGCCGTCCCCCTCGAGCGGGCCTGGACGGGGCCGTGAACCGTGCGGCAGAGCCGCTCGCGCACCGGGCTCTCGCCCGCCACGCGGAACGTCTCCGTCCGGCACCTCATCTTCCGCACCCGGCCCTTGAAGCGATAGCGCTCGCGGCCGGCGAGGCGCTCGGCGTAGAGATCGTCGTCGTCGGTCAGCCCGCTGGTCAGCCCCCACGCGATGTGGTCGTTGCGGCCGATCCCGATGACCGGCAGCCCCGGCACGGTGACACCGCGGGCGTCGAGTCCGGGCCGGTGGACCTCGACCTCGACGAGCTGCTCGGGGATCGAGAAGCCCAGCTGGGGACCGGTGAACAGCCATGCGCGGCCGCCGCCGCCGCGCACGGCCCAGGCGTCGGACCCGCCGCGGAACAGCGCGCCGGCGGCCGCGGGCGGCTTCGGCGCGCGAAGCCCGCGCAGGAACCGGCGCGACTTCGCGAAGCCGGCCCGCTCGTCCTTGCGGGTGCGGCCGGGATTCGACGGGAAGCGGCCTTCGGAGGCCGGGATCGTCGTGACCTGCCCGGGCAGCCGCAGTGGCAGCAGGCGGTTGAACCGCTGCGCGCCGAGCCGCCTCAGCGCCTCCCAGTTCTGCAGCTCGCGCCCGTCGTCGCTCGGCGTCGTGCGCGCGAGCTGCACGCCGATCGACGCCGAGTCGACCGGACGCCACGGCGCCGGCTCGAGACCGAGCAGCACGAGCTCGTTCGGGCGCAGCGACGGGTCGGCCTTCAGCCGCGCGAGCCACAGGTTCACGCCGTCGGAGAAGGCCGTGAAGCGCTGCCGGAGAGCCGTGGGCAGCGAGTTCAGCCGGCTCCGCAGCTCCCGCAGCGTGTAGTAGTCGCGACGGGCGACGATGTCGTCCGCCAGGCGCGACTCGCCCAGCACCTCCGCGAGCCGGCCCTGGGTGCCGCGCCGGTAGAGCTCGAGCTGCACGAGCCGGTCCTGCGCGATCGCGTAGCCGACCCCGCGCCACAGGTCCCTGTCGTTGCCGGCGCGCACGTTCGGCACGCCGTAGGCGTCGCGGGTGATCTTCGCGCCCGCGATCGCCTCCACCGTCCCCGGCTGGTCGAACGCGGCGGACTTGAAGGAGAACGACTCGAACAGCGCGATCTGGTCGCTCAGATGCGGGTTGCTGCCGCTCTGCGGCACGTGGCCGGACTGGCCGGGCGGGAGCACGGACTCGGCCTGGATGACGCGCGCGGATGCCGCGACCGGCACCGCCATCAGCGCCGCTACGGCGGCGATCGCAACCCGCTTGAGCATCGCGGGGCAGGCTAGCCGGGGTACTGCTCCTGTGCGTAGGTGAGCAGCCCGCGGGCCTCGAGCCGGTCGGCCGGGGCGCGGAACGTGACCTGGACGACGCCCGGGTGCCGGCCGATCTCGATCGCGCCCGTGACGGTCGCGCGGTTCATGACCTCCGGCACCGTCATGTCGAGCAGCTCGGCGGCGCGCGCGAGGCCGTTGTCGGTGGCCGCGTTGAGGTCCGGCCCCGTGCCGACGACCGACACCGGCGCGGTCTCCTCGAGCGCCTCCATCCCGTGGCGGCGCGCGAGCGCGAGCGCGCGGATCCTCTCCTCCTCGGTCAGCGGCCGCGCCAGGAAGGGCAGGTCCTCGGCGACCGGGAACAGCACCGGCCCGTCGATGTTCAGGCTCTTGATGACCTCGACCTCGAGCGTCACGGTGCCCGACACGTCGCACGTGTGGCCGGCGATCTCGCCGTCGCCCTGGAGCGCGTGCATGTCGCCGAGATAGATGCCGCCGCCGTCGACCTTGACCGGGCAGACGAGGATCGCGCCGCGGCGGACCGCGTCGATGTCCATGTGGCCGTCGGTCTTGTGCTCGGCGAGCTCGGTGGCGGTGATCGCGTACCGGTGCGGAGCGCCGATCAGGAAGGCGCCGAAGTCACCCGCGTTGTGAGAGTCGGGGATCGTGATCGACGGCGAGGTGCCGAGCTGGCCCATGAACGGGCGCAGGCGCGTGGCCATGCCGACGATGTCGTGCGGCGCGAACAGCAGGATCGGGTTCTGGACCGAGTTGTCCGGGAGCGCGGCCAGCCGGGCGGCGGCGCCGGCGAAGGTCTCCGCCGCTTCCTGGTCGACCGTGACGCCGACCGAGTGGGTCGGGTCGAACGCCATCGTGTAGCCGTTGGTGAAGGTGAACGGGGTGGCGTCGGCGCCGCACTCGGCGCAGCGGATCGACTCCGGCCCGACGCCCTCCACGCGCGTCTCCGGCCACTCGGTGCCGCACTGGGCGCACACGGGCGCGACGTACGGGTCGCCGTTGAAGCGGCCCTCCATCGTCTGGTCGTTGCCGGAGGCGGTGGCGAGCGAGGTGACCTCGATGTCGCGGATGCGGATCGCGATCGCGTCGCCGACCTGGGCGCCCTCGACGGCCACCGGCATGCACACCTCGTGGCCGCCGCGGAGCGCGGGGGTGATCATCGGGCCCCAGCATCCGGGCGTGGTGTTGACGACGATGTGGCCGCCGTCGGCGACCGGCCCCAGCATCTGCACGTCGGGGCCGAGCAGCCCGTTCGTGAAGGTGTCGACGAACACGGTCTGGCGGGCCTGGCGGGTCTCGATCGTGGCCACGGTTCACGCTCCTCCTGCGACGGGGATCAACAGGGCGACCTCGTCGCCCGGGTGCAGCCGCCGGTCGCGCTCGACGTGCGTGCCGGCGACGACCGGCAGCACCGAAGGCAGGGCGGGCTCGAGCGACGGCTGCTGCGTGCCGAGCGCGGCGAGCAGGTCGTCCACGCTGGCGTCCTCGGCGAGGTCGATCGACAGCAGCGGCGCATCCGCGAAGCGGCTCAACCCGGCGCCGAGACGGACGCGGACGCGCACGGTCAAGACTATTCCTCGCGAAGCTTCGCCCCCACGGTCGTCGGCTCGGCGCCGTGCGGGCGCAGCCGGTCGGTCACGAGCGCCTGGGCCGCGTCGTGCGTGCTCGCATGGCCCGTGACCGCTGCCAGGAAGTCGTCGCGCTCGAGCGCCAGCAGCAGGCCCGGTCCGGCGGCACGCGCCGTGGCGGTACGCGGAGAGTCGCGCAACAGCGCGATCTCGCCGAAGAAGCCGCCCGCGCCGAGCTCGGTGCGCCAGCCCTTGCGCGTGCTCAGCTCGATCTCGCCCGGGACACGACGTAGCAGCGGTCGCCCAGCTCTCCTTCGTGCACCACGACGTCACCTGCCGCCACCGGGACCGGACTCAGCCGCGTCGCGAGCGTCTCCACGGTCGCAAGCGGCAGCGGCGCGAAGATGCTCAGCTCGCGCAGCAGCGCGAACTCGCGCTCCGGCACGGGCACCGACGCCTCCGAGCGCGCCAGCGGCCGGCCCGCGAGCAGGCGACGGCGGCCATCGTGGCGGCGGTCGCGAGCAGCGCGCCCTCGACTCCCAGCAGCGCGATCGCGACCGGCGCCAGCGCCGATCCGATCGCCGTCGTGACCACGTAGGTGCTCTCCAGCACGCCGAACACGCGCCCGATCACGTCGTCGCCGGCGAGGCGCTGCGTGAGCGTCACCCCGGCCACCTCGATCAGCGCGTAGCCGAGCCCGACGACGACGAGCAGCGCGAGCACGGGGACGACCGCGCCCAGCCCGCGATGCCGGCGAGCGCGAGGCCTAGAGCAGGCAGCCGCCGCCGAGCGCGGACGCCGCCGGCCACCTCGACGAGCGCCACCGCGGCCGCGCCGCCGACCAGCCCGCCGACCCCCCAGGCGCGTTCATCGGCCGAGCCGGCCTCGCCGATGTCGAGCACGTCGAACGCGAAGACGACGATCAGGACGTCAGCCGCGCCCTCGACCAGGTCGCCACCGCCAGTGCGCCGACCACGAGCCGAAGGCGCCGCTCCCGCAGCACCAACGAGGCCGCCAGCACCTCAGTCGCCAGCCGGCACCCGCCTGCGCCTCGCGGTGCGCGGGGCATCGCGCGGCAGCGGCGCAGCGCGAAGCGGCGAACAGCAAGCGACCGCGGTCGCCGCGAGGCCGGGCGCGATCCCGGCCGGCGGCCACGAGCCCGCCGCGAGCGCCCGATCAGGAAGCCGACGTTCTCGACTCCGTTCAATACGGCGTTCGCGGCACCGAGCTGCTCCGGCGTGCGGCGAGGTCCGGCAGCAGCGCGACTGCGCAGGCTTGACCGCGCTCTCCGCCACAGTCTGCACGGCCGCGACGACCACCACGATTGCGAACGGCGCCTCCCGGCCACCGCGCGGCGGCGAGCGCCAGCGCCAGCGCGCGCACGAGCGTCGCCCGCAGAGCAGGTCGCGCCGCGAGCCGCGATCGGCCAGGAGGCTCGTGAACGGCGCCGCAATCCCGCGGGCAGCATCCGCGCCACCGCCGCGAGCCCGACCCCGGCCGCGCCACCGGCTCTCGAACGCGTAGATCGAGAGAGGATGTAGAAGGCCCAGTTGCCGAGCGACGTGGCCGCCCAAGCGCCTGAGGTGCCGCAGCTCCCGCGTCGCGAGCGCGGTGCGGAGAGTCGACAGCCCGTCGTGCACTGCGCCGCGCGCACTCACGCCAACCCTACTCCTCGCGGATGAGGGCGGTCTAGCACCCCCATCGGTTGACACAATGATCGGCAGGATGGCCGAATCGCTGCGAGGCAAGCTGCTGCTGGCGTCGCCGACGCTGTTGGACCCCAACTTCGTGCGCACGGTCGTGCTGATCGCCGAGCACACCGACGAGGGTGCGATGGGGCTCGTCCTCAACCGGCCGGCCGCGTCGAGCGTGTCGGAGGCGGTACCGGATCTCGCCTGGCTGGCGGACGAGGAGGACCCGGTCTATGTCGGCGGGCCGGTCGCCGAGACCGCGGTGATCGTGCTGGCCGAGTTCGCCCGTCCGGAGGTGGCGGGCGCGCTGGTCGAGGACGACCTCGGCTTCGTCGGGACCGACGCCGACGACCCCGACGCGCTCGACGGCGCGATCCGCCGCGCACGGGTGTTCGCGGGCCATGCGGGCTGGGGGCCGGGCCAGCTCGAGGGCGAGCTCGAGGAGGAGGCCTGGATCGTCGAGCCGCCGCGCCGCGAGGAGATCTTCACCGAGGACGCCGAGGGCCTGTGGGCGGCGGTGCTGCGGCGCAAGGGACGCCGCTACGCGCTGCTGTCGACGATGCCGCTCGATCCGTCGCTGAACTGATCCGTCCGGTCGCAGCGCAACTCTGGGGCGGATCGTGCATTCTTATGTGCCGTCAGGCCGAACTCGCGCCTCCCTGGAGGCGCGGGCCGGGGGACCCAAAGCGGCCGCAAGTGGTCGCAGGGGCGAATCGCCGTCGGGGGACGGCGTAGCGCGATCTCTCCGCGCGAGCCCGTCAGCTCACCTCGGAGGCACCGAGAGAAGGAAGGGAGTACCAAGCGTGGACGCACGTCCATCCGAGTTGGATCCGTATCCGCGATCCGAGCGAGATCTCGGCTCGGCTGTGCTGTGGGAGCGGTCGCTGGACCGCTCGCACCGACGCCGGATCCGCCAGGCTCAGGCGCGGCGCAACGCCCCGCGCCGAAACGGGGCGACGCTGGCCGCCGGCGCGGCCATCCTCGCGGCGCCGACGCTCAGCCAGGTCACCGGCGCCTCGGCGTCGTCGGCGCGGCCGGGGGTGACCAAGGCGGAGATCGCGGACAAGGCCGCGGTCAGCGGCTCGCAGACGTGGCTGCTGTCGTACGGCGACACCGGCGAGGCCGTCGCGGCGGTCCAGTACCAGCTGCAGATCCCGGCGGACGGGATCTTCGGTCCGCAGACCGAGGGCGCCGTGAAGAGCTTCCAGCGCCTGCAGGGGCTGGCGGCCACCGGGATCGTCGACGCGAACACGTGGGCGAAGCTGTTCGGCTCGAAGGTGCTGTTCTACGACCAGTCGGGAGAGTCGGCGCCCAGCGCGCCCGCTCCGAGCGCGTCCGCTTCGATCGCACCCGCCGGCGAGAAGGTGAACGTCGTGTTCGGCGGCGAGCCGGCGGCGGCCGCCGCCGGGGAGCCGGTCGCCGGCGCGGAGACCGCCGACGTCGACGTGGGCGATGAGGTCAGCGGCGACGCCGCGCCGGACGTCGGAGCCGCTCCGGCTCCCGACTCCGATCCGGCACCCGCCTCGGAGCCCGGCGCCTGCGTCAGATCCGGCGCCTGAGTCCGATCCGGCTCCCGCGTCTGATCCGGCCCCGGCGCCCGCCAAGCCGGTCGAGTCGACCCCGGTGTCGACCGGCGGCGACGGCTGCTCGGCCGACGGCCGGATGGTCGCGCCCGTGAACGGGACGGTCACCGGCGACTTCGGCGAGGATCGCGGCGATCACGCCCACGCCGGGACCGACATCGCGGCGCCGAGCGGGTCGACGGTCCGCGCGGCCGAGTGCGGCACGGTCAGCGTCTCCGGCAGCCAGAGCGGCTACGGCCTGATGGTCTGCGTCCGCCACGCCGGCGGGATGACCACCTGCTACGCCCACCTGTCGGAGCGCAGCGTGGCGGTCAACGAGTACGTGAGGGCCGGCCAGAAGGTCGGCGAGGTCGGCTGCACCGGCAGCTGCACCGGCCCGCACGTGCACTTCGAGGTGCGGCAGAACGACACCGCCACCGATCCGTCGCCCTACCTGCGCGGCAGCCGCACGGTGTCCGGCCGGCAGGCCACCGCCACGACCGCACTGCCGGTCGGCGAAGGCGGCATCGGCGGCGCGACTCCGGAGGAGCAGGCCGCGGTGTTCGGCAACGGAAGTGGCGGGGCCGAGGCTCCCGCGCCGACGGCCGCCGCGCCCGCGCCCACGAATGTGGCGCCTGCGCCGACCGCGGCGGCGCCAGTCGCCGAGGCACCTGCGCCGGTCGCCGAAGCCGCGCCAGTCGCCGAGGCACCCGCGCCCGTCGCCGAAGCCGCGCCAGTCGCCGAGGCACCCGCGCCCGTGGCCGAGGCCCCCGCCCCGGTTGCCGAGGCGCCCGCGCCGGTCGCCGAAGCGCCCGCCCCGGTGGCCGAGGCCCCCGCCCCGGTCGCCGAGGCGCCCGCGCCCGTCGCCGACGCCCCGGCGCCCGCGCCCGAGCCGCCCCGCGCCGGTTGCCGAGGCTCCGGCGCCCGCGCCCGAGCCGGCACCCGCGCCCGCACCGGTCGCCGAGGCCCCCGCGCCCGAGCCGGCACCCGCGCCGGAACCGGCACCGGTGGCCGAGGCACCCGCGCCCGCACCCGAGCCGGCACCCGCCCGGCCGGCACCGGCACCGGCCGCCGAGGCCCCCGCTCCCGAGCCGGCGCCTGCGCCCGAACCCGTGCCCGCGCCTGAGGCGGAAGCTCCGGCGCCCGAGGCGCCGGCCGAGGCCGCGCCCGCCGCCGAGACCGGCGGGGTCACCGCACCGTAGTCGTCGTCCCAGTCGGGCGAGGCGTCGCTGGGGAGCGGCGCCTCGCCCCGGGGCCTTAGTACGCGCGGCCGGAATTACGACGCATTCCGGCGGGCCCGGCCCGCGCCTGCCGGGTTATGCGCCGTACTCCGGCCACGTGGGCGTTAGTCGCGACGCGCTCGGGTATCACCGCCGACCATGGACAAGGACCCGCTCGACGTAGACCTCGCCCTCGAGCGCCTCTCCAAGGCGCTCCCCCTCCAGCTCCGGTCGGCCGCCGCCTACACGATGGCCGCCGGTTCGATCACCGGCTTCCAGTACCTCGGCCTCGCCGATCTGCTGTGGCGCTTCGCCGAGGCCGACCTGGCCGACGCCCGCCGGCTCGTGGAGAAGGTCATCACCCTCGGCGGCAAGCCGATCGACAAGGTCACCGGCTTCGACCTGCCGCCCGACGGCCACGGCATCGTCACCCGTCTCATCGAGCTCGAGACCGAGGCGATCGAGGCGCTACAGGACACCATCCCCGCGACCGGCCACACGGGCGACTCCGAGGCGCTCGAGCACCGCCTCGAGCACATCATCATGCGCAAGCAGGAGCAGGTCGACACCCTCATCCGAGCGCAGCGGTCCGACTAGTAGGCGACGGCGGGTCCGGCGAACTGCGGCTGGGTGGGGAGCGGCGACGCCGACGGTGCGGCCGGTCCATGGCGGCCGCGACCGGTCCCGTTGTGGATTTCTACAACGGATCCGGCAAATCGAGCCCACGATCGCGCGCAAATCACCGCCGACACCACTCGCGGGGGCCGCTCGGAGCTCTGCCCCAGCCGGTTCGGCCGCGTTTTTTAAGCCGTCCTGCCCTGGTGACTAGTTCCCTGGCCCGAGCCCGAGCACCAGGAAGCCGACGCCGAGCACCAGCGCCACCACCAGCCCCGCGGTGGCGACCGCCCACAGCAGCGCCTCGACCACGCCGCCCCGCCGCGCCGCCAAGCCGGCCAGCGCCGCCGGCACGACAACGGCCGCAACCGGGACCGCGATCGCCCGCCACTGCGGCCAGTCGCCGAAGTCTCCGCCCGCGCCCTCGATCACCACGAGCAGCGCGGCCGCTCCCGCCGCCGCCAGCAGCAGCGACGCCACCGCCCGCATCAGTCGGCCGGCACCCCCGGGATGCGCCCGTTGCGGAACGCATCGACGAACCGCCGGTGGTCGTCGAGGGCCAGGTTCCCGTACGCGCGACCGAACTTCACGAGGTCGTCCGCGAACTCGTCCTTGCGGCCGTCGAGCACCGTCATGATCGCCTCCTCGGTCTGGAAGTCGACCAGTGCCTGCTCGCTCCCCGCATCCGACACGCAGTGCACCTTCGCGGTCGCCTCCCCGAGGTACTCGAGCAGCGGGAACGCCTCGCTCAGATCGGTCACGTGGTCCCAGTCGATGTCGGCCTCGTAGGGCGAGACCTCCGCGACCACCTGGCCCACCCCGCCCAGCGAGCACCATCCCAGCCACGGGTCGGCATGCGCCTGCAGCGCGCGCTGGGACACCGCCGTCCGGTGGCCCTGGTGCTCGAAGTAGTCGCGGATCGAGGCGTCGTCCACCACCCGGGAGGCGGCCGCGACGTTGCCCTGCTTGATCGAGAGCACGACGTCATTCTCCAGCGCCTGCGTGCGGCCCTCGACCAGCAGGCTGTACGCCGGCAGCCCGGCCGAGCCGATCCCGAATCCGGCCCGCCCGACCACATCCTTGACCGCATACGACACGCTGTGCTGGCGCTTGACCTCGGGGATCGTGTCCAGATACGCCGCGAACGCCTCCTCGACCGAGGCCCGCTCGCCGTCCTCGAGCCGCCGCACGCCCGGCCCGGAGGAGAAGTGCCGCTCCGCCCCCTCCACCGTCGTGGTCGCCTCCAGCAGCGCCACGCGGGTCTCGAGCCGCGCCTGCAGGAGCACGTCGTGCAGCACGCCCTCGGTGTTCTCCAGGGTGAGCCGGAACTCGCTGTCGCGATCGCCGCTGGCGAACGCCCGCACCTGATCCACGTACGACCGCGCATAACACGCGATCATCCGCTCGATCGCCTCGTCCGACAGCGCCTTGGCGAAGCCCAGCAGAGCCAGGCTGGCCGCCATCCGCCGCAGGTCCCAGGTGAAGTGCCCGAGGTAGGCCTCGTCGAAGTCGTTGACGTCGAACACGAGGATCCCGGCCGAGTCCATGTAGGTGCCGAAGTTCTCGGCGTGCAGATCGCCCTGGATCCAGACGCGGCTCGTCCGCGAATCGGCCCACGGGTCCTCCAGCCGCGCCACGTCGGAGTAGAACAGCGGCGCGCTGCCGCGGTAGAACGCGAACGGAGACGCCGCCATCTTGCGGAACTTGCGCCGGAACGCCCGCTCGTCGGCCTCGATCAGGTCACCGAACGCGTCGGCGAGCACCTCGACGATCTCCTCGCCGCGCTCGTCGGTGTCGCGGGCGAGCTCGGCGGGCTTAGTGGTCTCCGCCATAAGTCGCGTCGGGTTTGGCGCCCGCATCGTCGTGCGTGGCAAGGACGCAGAACATGATGCGTGCCCCTGGCACGTGAATGTTCGAGGACGCCGCCACGGGCGGCGAGGCGGCCGCCAAACGCGACGGGACTTGTGGCGGGGGCCACTTAGTCACGCCATGGATCGTTGCATGCGGTGCGCGCGCAGGGCGAGCGCCACCCCGCCGACCACCGCGAGCGCGAACGCGCCGTGCGTCACGTAGTCGGCTGCCGCGCTGAACGAGCGGTGGAAGACGTAGCCGACCAGAGTGAACGTCGTCGCCCACGCGGCGGTGCCGAGGATGCTCCACGGCAGGAACGCGCGCAGCCGCATGCCCGACGACCCGGCCAGGAACGGCGCCACGGCGCGGACGATGCCGACGAACCGCCCGACCAGGATCGCCTTCGGACCGTGCCGGTCGAAGAAGTCCTCGACGCGCGCCAGCCGCGGCGGCGTCACGCCGAACCGCGGCCCGCGTGCGACCAGGAAGCGCCGCCCGAGCCGGCGGCCGAGCAGGAAGCTGGCAAGGTCCCCCGCCGCCGCCGCGAGCCACACCAGGAGCAGCATCGCCACAAGATTCACTTCGCCCTGCGCGGCCACGACCCCGCCGAGCACGACCGCGGTCTCGCCCGGCGCGACGAGGCCGACGAACGCGCCGGTCTCCAGGAACGCCAGCGCGCCGACGAGCGCGTAGGTCCACGTCCCGAGCGTGTCGGACAGGTCGGTCAGCGCGGCCTCGAGGTCCGGCAGCTGGACGACGCCGGCGGTCGTGAGCGCGAAGCCCGCCGCCGCCGCGACCGCGATCGCGAGCAGCACCGCCGGCGGCCGGCGCGTCATGCCGCCACGGCGACTTCGAGAGGTCGCCACGCCGGGCGCGGCCGGACCGCCTCGACCTCGACCGCCGGCTCGTCCTCGCGCGACCAGCGCGCCAGCGTGCGGCGCAGCCGGCCGAGCGCGAGGAGCCCGACCGGGGCCGGGACCCAGATCGCCAGCGCGCGGTACGCGAGCACCGACACGATCGCCAGGTCGGCCGCGACGCCGAACGCCAGCAGCACGCCGACCAGCCCGCCGCTGGCGGCGCCCGGGACCGGGACCGTGTTGGCGACCTGGCCGAGGAAGTAGGCGAGCACGACCACGGCGAACGGCGGCGCCGCGCCGAACGCGTTCAGCATCCCGTACAGCACGGCCATGTCGAACGCCCACCAGGCGAACGCGCCGAGCAGGCGCGGGTCGGCCGAGCGGACGTGCTCGATCGCGTCGCGCACCGCGCCGCCCAGCACGGCGCCCGCGGTGCGCAGGCGGCCGGTCCCGTCGGCGGGCATCCACGCCGCCGCGGCCAGCGACAGCGCGATCCCGAGGACGGCAAGGCCGGCCGGCAGCGCGGTCAGCGCGAGCGGGCCGACCCCGGTCAGCGTCAGCACGATGCCGGACAGGGCGAGCGAGCCGAGGAAGACGGCATAGACGATCACGAGGAAGGTCAGCAGCGTGCCCGCGGCGTGGCGGGTGGCCATGCCCGAGCGGCGCAGCGCCCACAGCGTCATCGCGGCGCCGCCGGCGCCCGCGGTGGGGAGCAGCCGGGTCGCGGCGGCGCCGCCGAGCGTGATCTCCGCGCTCTCGCGCAGGCCGATCCGCTTCGAGACGCGGCTCCCGACCAGCCACAGCAACGCGATGTAGCCCGCGAACGAGAGCAGCTCGAACGAGGCCGCCGCCCCGACCCACACCGGGTCGGCGGCGAGCGCGCGTTGCACCGCGTCCGTGAACGTGTGCAACGGCCCGCCGAGGACCAGCAGCGCAGCGACCACCGCGGCGGCAGCAGCGACGGGGACTGCCGCCCGGCGCGCCAGCGCGCGGAGGTCGAGCGTGGGGAGCGCTTGGTCCTCGGCGGGCATCGATCGAGTATCGACCGCGCCCTCACCCGCCGCATCCGAGATATCACCAGCATTCGGGTGCGGCCTCCCGCACCGCGTTACTACGGGCACTAGCCGCGAGGCCCGACCGCGCTGGTGCTGACGGCCCGCAGGCCATAGGCTGGCGCCGATGCGGGTCGTGCAGGTTCTGGACGCGCTTGTGGAGCTGCCCGCCGGGACGTACGAGGTCGGCGAGCCCGGCGAGGAGCGCGTGGTCGAGCTGCGCAGCACGCAGATCGGTCGCTGGCCGGTGACGAACGCGGAGTACGGCCGGTTCCTGCAGTCCACGGGCCGCGACGTGCCGCCGGCGGTTGCCGCCGAGACGCTGGCGGACCACCCCGCCACCGGGCTCAGCCGCGAGCAGGCGGAGGCGTTCTGCGCGTGGCTCGGCGTCCGGCTGCCCACCGGCGACGAGTGGGAGGCGGCCGCGCGCGGGACCGACGGCCGGCCGTTTCCGTGGGGCGACACGTTCGACCCCGAGCGCTGCAACTGCGCGGACAGCGGCTGGGGCTGGACCGTGCCGGTGACCGCGCACCCGGCCGGCGCCGGCCCGTTCGGCGCCGAGCAGCAGGCCGGCAACGTGTGGGAGTGGGTCGCCGACCACGGCGCCGACGGCTGGGGCGTCGTGCGCGGCGGCAGCTATCTGGACACCGGCTGGGGCCTGCGCGCCTCGCGCGCCCAGCCGGCCGACCCCGAGCGGGGGACGAATACGACGGGCTTTCGGATCGCCCGCGACCGAGGAGGGTGAATGAGGGATGTTCTGATCGACGCGCTGCGGGAGGTCTACGACCCCTGCTGCGCGGACCGCGGGATCTCGATCGTCGACATGGGCGTCGTCGAGGACGTCCGCGTCAACGGCGGCCACGTCGACGTCGACCTCGTGCTGACCACCGGCTGGTGCCCGTTCGTGGTCTCGATGTCGACCGCCATCCCCGAGGCGCTGAAGGCGGTCGACGGGGTCGACAGCGTCGACGTCAAGGTCGTCTGGGACCCCGTGTGGACGATGGATCGCCTCTCCGAGTCGGCACGCGCGAAGCTCGCGATGCCGCTCGAACAGCTGGAGCCCTACCGAGCCGCGAGGAGCGCAGCCTGATGGCCATCACCGAGGAACGCCCGGAGCAGTCCGGCAAGCAGAAGGTCGACGCGTTCGTCTTCGACTGCGTCTGCCACATCTTCAACTTCGACAAGCAGAACGCGATCGGCCCGCCCGGCGAGCTGTTCGACGAGCACCTCTACGCCTTCCACCAGCTGCTCACGCGCGAGGGCGAGCCGGTCCTCTCCCGCGAGGAGTTCTTCCGCGAGTGGAGCGTCGACGAGATCTACGACATGGTCATCGAGGGCTCCGACACCGACATGATCGTGGCCCAGCCGCTGCCGCTCACCGACCTGTTCCACGATGGCCTGTCCGCCTGGGAGAAGTGCGCGGAGATGGCGGCCAAGCACCCCGACAAAGCGGTCTTCTGGGGCTCGGTCAACCCGCTCGAGGGAAAGAAGGCGCTCGACCTCATGACGCGCCAGGTCGAGGACCACGGCGCCAAGGCGTTCAAGTTCTACAACGTCCGCTACGACTACGGGCAGCCGTTCCCGTGGCGGATGGACGACCCGCGCATCGCCTTCCCGGTGTTCGAGCGCGCGCAGGAGCTCGGCATCAACCTGATCGGCGTCCACAAGGGCGTGCCGCTCGGGCCGCAGCCGGTCGAGCACACGCGCACGTTCGACATGGATGGCGCCGCCGCCAACTTCCCCGACATCAACTTCGTGATCTTCCACGTCGGCCTGCCATGGCTCGACGAGGTGCTGTGGCAGATCGTCCGCTTCCCGAACCTCTACGCGTCGATCGCCGCCACCGTGAACTTCATCTCGCGCCAGCCGCGGGTGTTCGCGGAGATGCTCGGGAAGATGATGTGGTGGTGCGGTGAGGACAAGATCATCTACGGCGGCGAGGCGCCGATCTGGCACCCGCAGTGGGCGCTCGAGGAGTTCTGGAACTTCGAGCTGCCGCGGGACATCGTGGAGGAGCGCGGCTACCCGCAGCTGACCGAGCAGGCCAAGCGCAAGATCCTCGGCGGCAACCTCGCCCGCCTGCACGGGATGGAGGTGCCCGCTTGACCGGCTATACGAAGCTGAATCTAAAGGACGTCGAGAACAGCTCCGAGAAGTTCGGCATGGGCGACATCATGGAGGCGCGCTTCGTACGCGACGACCTCGACGCGACGCAGCTAGCCCTCAGCCTCCAGCGCGTGAAGCCGAATCAGCGCGTGCCGTTCGGCCACAGCCACGCCGAGCAGGAGGAGGTCTACGTGTTCGTGGCCGGCAGCGGCCGGCTCGCGCTCGACGACGAGATCATCGACGTCGCGCAGTGGGACGCGGTCCGGATCGCGCCGGAGGTCACCCGCGGCCTCGAGGCCGGTCCCGACGGCCTCGAGCTGATCGCGATCGGAGCCCCTGCCACGGGGCTCCAGGACGCGAAGCAGGAAATGGGGTGGTGGGCCGAGACCGATCAGCCGTAGACGTCATCCCAGCGCTTGATGCGCATCGCCAACAGCTGACCCTCGGTGACGCGCATGGGATCGGCCACCGGGCGGTGCACCTGCGCGTCGAACAGCCACCAGCCGCGCCCGAGGACCTCGCGGGCGTCGATGATGCCGCTCGACTCCTCGTTGAGCGTCATCACCGGGTTCGGGAACGAGAACAGCTCGGCGTCGAACTGCGCCACGACCCCGAGGTCGCCGGTGTGGACCTGGTAGGCGACGATGCGCCCCCGCTCGCGGCTGTTCCCGTTGTCTTCCTGGATCAGCAGGTTGCCGCGGCGGTCCATGCCCAGGTTGTCGGGCGAGTTGAGCAGGATCTCGTCCTCCTCGCCGCCGACGCCGTCGAGCAGGAGCGTGAGCGTGCCGCCCAGCTGCGGCCGCTCGATGTCCTCGAACGACAGCCGCCAGACGCCGCCTGAGTCGCGCACACCGCCCTCGGGCCCGCGACGGGTGGTGTCGCCGCCGTCGGTGGTGGTGAAGTAGAAGTCCGACGGGTTGCGGGGGTCCCAGACCCCGTCCTCGAGGCGGTTCAACGTCAGCCCCTCGGCCGCCGCCTCGGCGTCTTGCGCCGCGCCCGCCTGGTCCCAGTCGACCTCGGCCAGGTCGAACTCGACCGGCACCCCCTCGCCGTAGTTCGAGCGGAAGGCGGCCTCGCCGCTCACCGCCTCGTCGACGAGGTCGATGACGTGGTTGACGCCGTTGGTGAGGCCGGCGCGGTCGAACGCGTCGCCGCGGCGCGTCTTGGCGCCGACGTAGGCCCGCAGCTGGCCGTGCGGCGTGTCCTCGGTCCCCATGACCAAGGTGGTGTCCGACCGGTTGGCGGCCGGCATCACGTTCTCCCAGGAGAACAATCCGAGCCGCGGCAGCTGCTCGGTGGTGCCGTCGACCAGCGTCCCGAACGCGCGACCCTCGACGCCCGTCTCCTCGTTCGGGAAGTACATCCGGCCGAAGTAGCCGCGCCCGGTCCGCGCGTTGTAGAGCTGCCCGAGCGTCGTCAGCGTCCCCGAGCAGAACCGCCCGAGCGGCGCGGGCTGGGCGACGAAGTCGTCCTGCGCGACGTTCGGCTGCTCGGTCCCGAACGTGCGCGGGTTGTCGCCCGCGGGCGAGGGGCCGTCCTGGTGCTGCTGGGTGACGTAGTTCCAGTACCGCACGGGCGGCTGGATGAGGTCCGAGCCCTCCTCGACCTCGAGCGTCTTCGCGTCGATCCGCCAGCGCGACACGAAGGCGCCGATCTGCCCGTGGGCGCGCATGACGCCCTGGGTCTGGTTGAGCTCGTGGTTCATGAACACCGTGAAGTCGCGACCGGGCCCCTTCATGGCCCCGAGGCCATCCGGGATGCCGGCCATCTCGTAGCCGTTCGAGGCGGCGCCGCCGTCGCCGAGCACTCCGTCCACCGTGAGCAGCGACGTGATCTCGACCCCCTCGGCACTGGGAAGCACGTAGGGCTCGACCGGCGTGCTCGGTCCGTGGCGCGTCGAGGCTCCGACGGGAGCGGCCAGGACGCCGGCCACCCCGGCGGCGAGCATGAGGTTGAGACTTCGTCTGAAGCGCATGACACTCCTTTCGCTCGTGGCGAACCGAGTGTCACCGCGCGCGGGCGCGCGCGGCAGTCCCCATCGGGTGGAGCGGACTCACACCACCGGCGCCTCGCCTTCCTCGTGAAGCAGGAAGCCGGCTGCGTCGAGCACGTGGCGCTCGCGCAGCCGGTGGAGCCGCTCGGCGCACCCCGCGTCGGGCTCCCAGGCGCCGACCGCCGCGGTGTCGTGCAGCGGGCGCAGGCCGTTCGGCTCCGGCTCGTCGTACGCCTGCCGCAGCCACGCGAGGTCGTCGGCGATCCGCCGTGGACGCTGCCTCTCGCCTTCCGGCGCGGGGTGCCACGGGTCCTGGCCGGTGCGCCGCTCGGGCACTCCGGGCGGCCGCGTCAGCGCCACTCCGAGCGCGTTACCCCAGTCCGGTGAGTCGAGCACGAGCTCGAGCATGGGCTCCCTCGTTTCCTGTCCGTGATCGTGGCAAACTCGCGCCAGTCTCCTCGACTGCGCTCAACTACACCAGCACGGCGGGCGATCAGGCGCTCGACGCCGCTTCGTGCGCAGCGCAGGCGGTTTGACGCTCACCCGCGGACCGTTACCGAAGGCGGCGGCGCCGACATGACCTCGACGCGGTGGCCGGCCGGATCGTGCACGAACCAGCGCGGCGCGTTCCAGGCGTTGCTGCCCGGCTGCGGGTCGAAGCCCGCGTCGCGCAGCGCGGCGACGGCCGCCTCGGCGTCGGCCGCGACGATGGCGGCGTGGCCGTTGCGCGGGACCGCGGGCTGCTCCACCGGCTGGAGGTGGATCTGCGTCCCTTCCCTGCCGATCCACGTGAAGCGGCCGCGCAGGCTCGGCGGCGGCTCGAGCTCGGTGAAGTCGAGCAGCTCCCAGAAGCGCACGCAGTCGCGCACCTGGTCGGGCCGGACCTCGAGCGTCACGTGCTGGAGCATGGGTCCGAGACTACGCGAGGCTCACGAGGCCGATCCCTGCGAGCGCCGCGAGCACGCCCGCGCGCTGGCTGCCGGTGACCTGCTCGTGCAGGACGGCACGAGCCAGCACCACGGTGGCGAGCGGGTACAGCGACCCGAGCACCGAGACGATCGCCGCCATCCCGAGCGTGAGGGCGATCGCGAACATCGTGTTGGCCGCGATGTCGAGCGCCCCGACGGCGGCGAGCGGCAGCAGCGCGCTGCGCTCGAGCGGGCCCGGCCGCAGCGCCAGCACGATCCCCACCAGCACGGCGACGGCGGCCGCGCGGTTGAGCGCCACCGCCCACAGCGCGCCCTCGTCGGCCGCGAGGTCCATGCCGACGAAGAAGATGCCGAAGCCGAGCGCGGCGATCAGGGCGAGGCCGGCCCCCGCGACCGCCTGGCGCCCTCCTGAGCCGGGCTCGAACGAGGCGAGCGCGGCGCCGCAGAGCGCGAACGCGATGCCGAGCGCCTGTGCGGTGGTCGGCGCCTGACCGGTCGCCACCGAGACGACGACCGGCAGCAGGGCGGCGGTGGCCGACATCGGCGCGACGACGCTCATCGCCCCGACCGCGAGCGCCCGGTAGAGCGCCGCGAACCCGATCAGCTCGGCGACGCCGGCGCCGGCCGCCAGCAGCGCCGCATGGCCGCCGGGCAGCGCATTGCCGGACACCAGCGCGGCGAGGAGCACGAGCGCCAGGCCGGTTCCCTGCGACACGAGCAGGACCCACAGCACGGCGAGCCGTCTGGTCTTGATCCCGGCCAGGAAGTCCGAGCAGCCCCACGCGATGCTTGCGCCGAGTGCGAGTGCGACCGGGACCACGGCGGCAACCTCTCCGGCGTCGCTTGCGCTGCGCTTGCAGAAGGCTTGCCATCATCTGGTTATGAGCGATATCGAGCGCAGGTCCGGTTCCCGCCCCTCACGTCGCAAGCGCGAGCAGCGCGCGTACAACCTCGTGCTCGCCGGCGGCGCGCTCGGCATCGTCTTCCTCGTGACCGCCCTGCTCGCCATCTTCACCAGCTTCAGCTGGTCGATCCCGATCCTCGCGGCGATCCTGGCGGTCGTCTGCGGGCTGCTCTTCCGGCGGACCGTCAGGTAGTGCGGGTCGCGGAGGCGGTCGGCAGAGCGCTGGCCGCGCTCGGCGTCGACGCCGTCTTCGGCCTGCTCGGCAGCGGCAACCTGACCGTCACCAACGCGCTGCGCGACGCCGGCGTGCCGTTCTACGCCGCCCGCCACGAGGGCGGCGCGATCTGCATGACCGACGGGTACGCGCGCGTGAGCGGCCGGCTCGGCCGCGTGCAGCGTGCACCAGGGCCCCGGGCTGACGAACGCGATCACGGGGCTCACCGAGGCGGCCAAGAGCCGCACGCCGCTGCTGGTGCTGGCGGCCGACGTGCCCGCCGCCGCGCTGCGGTCGAACTTCCGGATCGACCAGGCCGGGCTGGTGGAGGCCGTCGGCGCGGTCGTCGAGCGCGTGCACGGGCCGGCGACCGCGATGGCGGACGTGGCACGCGCGGTGCGGCGAGCGGAGATAGAGCGGCGCGCGGTGGTGCTGATGCTGCCGCTCGACGTGCAGGCCGCGGAGTGCGATCCCTCGTTGCCGCCGCCCCTCCCCTCGCTCGCCCCACCGCAACCGGGCTCGATCGACGCGCTCGCATCGCTCCTCGCGGACGCCGAGCGCCCGGCGATCGTGGCCGGCCGCGGCGCCGTATTGGCCGGCGCCGGCCCGGCGCTGCGCCGGCTAGGCGAGCTGACCGGCGCCGTGCTCGCCACCTCGGCGGTCGCCAACGGGCTGTTCGCGGGCGACCCGTTCGCGGTCGGCATCGCGGGAGGCTTCTCGTCCCCGCTCGCCGCCCGGCTGCTCGGCGAGGCCGACGCGGTGGTCGCCTTCGGCGCCGCGCTGAACCAGTGGACTACCCGCCACGGCACGCTGATCGGGCCGGACGCGCGGGTCGCGCAGGTCGACCTCGACGCCGACGCGCTCGGCGCGCACCGGCCGATCGAACTGGGCGTGATCGGCGACGCGCGCACGACCGCCGAGGCGCTCGTCGCTGCGCTGGGCGACGATGCGTCCGGCCGCCGCACCGAGGCGCTCGCCGCCGAGATCGCGGCCGGCGGCTGGCGCGACGTCCCGTACGACGACGGCGCGGCTCCCGGCCGGCTCGACCCGCGAACGCTCACCATCGCGCTCGACGACCTGCTGCCGCTCGAGCGCACCGTGGTGGTCGACTCCGGCCACTTCATGGGCTGGCCGTCGATGTACCTGCGCGTCCCGGACGCCGCCGGCTTCGTGTTCCCGCAGGCGTTCCAGTGCGTCGGGCTCGCGCTCGGCAACGCGATCGGCGCCGCGCTCGCGCGGCCCGACCGGCTGACCGTCGCGGCGCTCGGCGACGGCGGCGCGCTGATGGCGCTGCCGGAGCTCGAGACGCTCGGGCGCCTGAAGCTGCCGCTGCTGGTCGTGATCTACGACGACGCGGCCTACGGCGCCGAGGTCCACCACTTCCGGCCCAAGGGCGAGGCGGTCGACCTGGCGCAGTTCCCCGACACCGACTTCGCGGCGCTCGCGGAGGCGGCCGGCTGCCGCGGCCTCGAGGCCCGCAGCGTCGACGACCTCGAGGGCGTGCGCGAGTGGCTCGACCACCGCGACCGCCCGCTGGTGCTCGACGCGAGGGTCGACCCCGACATCTGCGCGGAGTGGCTCGAGGAGGCCTTCCGCGGCCCACTGACAGAGGAGAACGCATGGCCCTGCTCGGAGACCTGGCGGCGGCGCTGGCCGCCGGCGACGTCCGCGTCGTCGACCTCACGCAGCCGCTGAGCGAGCGCACGCCGGTGCTGCAGCTCCCGGAGCCGTTCGCCAACACCCCCGGGCTCAGCCGCCGCCCGCTCAGCCGCTACGACGAGCGCGGGCCGGCGTGGGCGTGGGACGTGCTGGAGGTCGGCGAGCACGTCGGCACGCACTTCGACGCGCCGGTCCACTGGGTCACCGGCCGCGACGGCGAGGACGTGGCGAGCGTGCCGCCCGAGCGGCTCGTGGGGCCGGCGGTGGTGATCGACAAGTCGGCCGAGGCGGCCGAGGACCCCGACTACCTGCTCACGGTCGACGACATCCGCGCCTTCGAGGCCGAGCACGGCGCGCTGCCCGAGGGCTCGTGGCTGCTGCTCCGCACCGGCTGGGACGCGCGCGCGAGCGACCAGGACGCCTTCCTCAACGGCGGCCGCACGCCCGGCCCCGACGCCGAGTGCGCGCGCTGGCTGGCCGAGGAGGCGCCGATCGCCGGCTTCGGGGTCGAGACCGTCGGCACCGACGCCGGCGCCGCCCACTCGTTCGACCCGCCGTTCCCGGTCCACCACTTCCTGCTCGGCGCCGGCAAGTACGGGCTCACGCAGTTGGCCAACCTTGCGTCGTTGCCGCCGGTCGGGGCGGTCGTCGTGGTGGCGCCTCTGAAGTTGGTCGACGGGACGGGCTCGCCGACTCGAGCGCTCGCCTTGGTCTGAACTTCAACTGCGCAGGTAGGGAAGCTGTGGAGCCGTTGGCGCTGCGGGGTTCGGGGGGTGTCCCGGATTTGTTGCCTGTGAGGCAACATATCTGGGTCACCCCTCGGATCCCAGCCGCGCGGAGGGCTCTCCGCCCCCTTACCTGCCGCAGTTGACGTTCGCCGGCGCAGCCGCGGCGCGTCAGTCCTCGAGCCGGAACCCGATCTTCAAAGTCGCCTGGTAGTGCGCGACGCGGCCGTCGTCGATCTGGCCGCGGACGGAGATGAGCTCGAACCAGTCGAGGTTGCGCACGGTCTGGGACGCCTTGGCGACGGCGCGGTCGATCGCCTGCGTCACGCCCTCCGGCGACGTGCCCGTGATCTCGACGGACTTGTACACGTGATCGGTCATGGCCGCGAACGTTACGCGGCGGCGGCGTTGGCGAGCGGCCGGTACTCGTCGTACTCGGGCACGTGGAGGTAGCGCGCCCGCGGGCCGTGGGCGGCGATCTCGCGCAGGGCGGCCGACGAGCCGGTCGACGTCCTCGGCCGTTGCGCCGAGCCCGACGCTCGCGCGGACCGCGCCCGGCAGCTGCGGGTGGCGGCCGGCGCGCAGCTCGGAGTGCAGCCGGCGCGACTCGGCCTCCGGCACCTGCAGCAGGTGCGTCATCAGCGGGTGCGCGCAGAAGCAGCCGTGGCGGACGCCGATCGCGTGCTCGGCGCTCAGGATCGCGGCGAGGAGCGGATCGCGGTAGCCGGCGAGGTTGAAGGTGGCGACGCCCACGCGGTCGACGGTCCCGGCCGGCCACAGGGTCACGAGCTCCAGCTCCGGCACCGTCGCCAGCCGCGTCCACAACCGGACGGCCAGCGACCGCTCGTGCGCCGCGACCGCGTCCATCCCGAGCGCGAGCAGGCTCCGGCACGCGGCCGCCAGCGCCACCACGCCGACGACGTTCGGCGAGCCCGCCTCGTAGCGGTCGGGCGCGTCGGCCCAGATCACGTCGTCGACGGTGACGAGCCGGATCGCACCTCCGCCCGCCAGCAACGGCTCGCCCTCGCCCAGCCGCCCGACCAGCGCGCCGGCGCCGAACGGCGCGTACAGCTTGTGGCCGGAGAACGCCAGCAGGTCGATCCCGGCGCCCGTCATGTCGATCAGGCGGTGCGGCGCGAGCTGGGCGGCGTCGACGAACAGCGCGGCGCCGTGTTCATGGGCGAGCTCGGCGAGCTCGGCGACCGGCCACACCTCGCCGGTGACGTTCGAGGCGCCGGTGACGGCGACGAGGTCGATCCGCTCGGCGCGCAGCGCGCGCTCGGTCGCATCGAGCAGCTCGCCCGGGGAATCCGTGAACGGCAGGAGGCGGACCTCGTGGCGCCGCCACGGCAACATGTTGGCGTGGTGCTCGGCCCGGCTGCTGAGCACCCGCGTGCCTGGAGGCAGCGACGCCGCGAGCACGTTGATCGCCTCGGTCGTGTTGCGCGCGAACACCACGCGGTCGTCCGGCCGGGCGCCGACGAATCTCGCGACGGCCTCGCGCGCGCCCTCGTACTCCGCGGTCGCGCGCTGCGACTTGTAGCCGCTCCCGCGGTGCACGCTGCTGTACCACGGCACGAACTCCTCGACCGCGGTCCACACGTCCTCCATCACCGGCGTGCTGGCGGCGTGGTCGAGATTCGCGTAGCGCAGCGACCGGCCGTCGACACACGCGACCTCGGTGTCCGCGCCCAGCATGCGGGGCAGGCGATCGACCATGCCGGCACTCTCGCGCGCGCCGGTTGCCGAAACCTTGCGCGGCGCTTACCGCACGCCCGCGCGGAGGCTCACGCGCCGAGCTCCTCGCGCAGCGCGGCGACCTCGGCGCGCAGCTCGGCGACCTCGCGCTCCAGCCGGTCGAGGCGGTCGTCGCCGCGCGCGGGTGGCGGCGGCGGCGGCGCAGCAAGGACCGGAGCGGGCGCTGCGGCGGGCTCCTCCGCCTCGGCGCCGAGCAGGTGGCCGTAGCGCTCCTCGCGCTGGCCCGGCCGGCGGTCGTAGCGCGCCGCCAGCTCGCGCTCGATCAGCCGCTCGCACACGACCTGCAGCGCCGACGAGTCGGGGAAGCGGAACAGCCGCTCGGTGCGCTGCAGGAGCTCGCCGGGGGTCTGGGGGCCGCGCAGCATCATCACCGCCAGCAGCGCCTGCTCCTCGGGCCCGATCTGCAGCGCCTCGTCGAGCAGGTGGCGGAACTTGGCGGCGCGGCTGCCGTGGTAGCTGGTGAGACGCGTGAAGCGGCGGCGGGCGAGGCGGTTCAGCGCCTCGCGGATCGTCTCCTCGTCGTACCGCACGACGGGGTCGCGGTTGGTGGCCTGGTTGCAGGCGCTGCGCAGGGCGTTGAGGGTGAGCGGATAGACGTCCGGCGTCGTCCGCTGCTTCTCGAGCAGGCAGCCGAGCACGCGCACCTCTTCGGGGCTCAGGTCGTCCACGCCGGGCAGCGTACGCCGCAGTTCTCGAAGGTGCGGCTGGCACGCTGTTCACAGCGGCGGGCGTCGATTAGGGTCGCGGCAGAAGTGGCGGCCATCATGCAGGCACAGCGGACGCGATTCGTCGGACGCCGCGACGAGCTCGCGGCGGTCGAGGCCGCGCTCGACGGCCTCCGCAGCAGCCGCGCATCCTGGCTGGTGGTCAACGGCGAGCCGGGGATCGGCAAGACCCGGCTGCTCGGCGAGCTGGCCGAGCGCGCCGCCGCGCGCCGCCACCCGGTGTTCGTGGGCCGCGGCGCCGAGCTCGAGCGCGAGCTGCCGTTCGCGATCTGGATCGATGCGCTCGACGACCACGTCGCCTCGCTCGGCGAGCGAAAGCTCGAGGCGCTGATCGGCGAGCGCGTCGCCGAGCTCGCACGCGTCCTGCCGTCGGCGGCGCCGGCCGCGGCCGGCGGGCTCCAGGACGAGCGCTTCCACGCCTACCGCGCGGTGCGTGCCCTGCTCCAGCGGATGGCGATGGGCCACCCGCTCCTGCTCATGCTCGACGACGTCCACTGGGCGGACGATGCCTCGCTCGAGCTGATCGCCCACCTGCTGCGCCGCCCGCCGCCGGGCCCGGTCCTCATCGCGCTCGCGTTCCGCGCCGGCCAGGTGCCGAACAGCCTGCTCGCCGCGCTCGATCAGGCCGGCCGCGACGGGATGGTGAGCGAGGTCTCGCTCGGCCCGCTCAGCCAGTCCGAGGCCGAGGCGCTGCTCGGCGCGCCGCAGCCGCGCCTGTACTCGCAGAGCGGCGGCAACCCGTTCTACCTCGAGGAGCTCTCACGCGCGCCCGCGCCCACGGCCGGCCATGAGGCCGAGGACGGCGATGCGGTCGGGGTGCCGCCCGCCGTCGCAGCCGCGCTCGGGCAGGAGATCCAGGGGCTGAGCGAGCGCGCGCAGCGGCTCGGCTGGGGCGCGGCGGTGGCGGGCGAGCCGTTCGACCTCGACCTCGCCGCGGCGGCCGCCGGGCTGAGCGAGCAGGAGGCGCTGGCGGCGATCGACGACCTGCTGGCCGCGAACGTCGCCGGGCCGACCGACGTCGCGCGGCGCTACCGCTTCCGCCATCCGCTCGTGCGGCGCGCCGTCTATGACGGCGCCGGCGAGGCCTGGCGGCTGCAGGCGCACGCGCGCGCCGCGGCAGCGCTGGCCGACCGCCCGGGCGCGCTCGCGGCGCGCGCGCATCACGTCGAGCGCTCGGCGCGCGTGGGCGACGAGGCCGCCGCGGCCGTGCTCGAGCAGGCCGGCCACCAGGCCGCCGCGCGAGCGCCGGCGGTCGCGGCGCGCTGGTTCGAGGCCGCACTGCGCCTGCTCGACGCGCCCGCGTGCGAATACTCGCCAGGCCCCACCCCGGCCGCGGCCCCCTCGCCGATCGATCCCACCCGCCGGCTCACCCTGCTCGTGCCGCTCTCGGCGGCGCTCGCCGCCACCGGCCGGCTCGAGCGCGCGCTCGAAGCGCTCGTGGCCGCGCTCGCGCTCGTCGATCTGCCCGACCTGCGGGTGCGGCTGATCGCCGCCTGCGCGGCGTGCGAGAACCTGCTCGGCCGCCACGAAGCCGCGCACGCCCGGCTCCGCCACGCGCTCGAGGCGCTCGAGGACCAGGACGGGGCGGCGGCCGCCGCTCTGCACGCCGAGCTGGCGGCCGATGCGCTCTTCCACAGCGACTTCGGAGCGATGCGCGAGTGGGCGGCGCGCGCCGCCGAGGCGGCGCGCCGGCTCTCCGACCGCGGGCTGGAGGCGCTCGCCACCGCCCTGCTGTGCTTCGCCGAGTACAACCTCGGCAATCCCGAGCCCGCCGAGGCGGCCCGCGTCCACGCGGCGGAGCTGATCGACGCGCTGCCGGACGACCAGCTGATGATGCGGCTCGACGCGCCGTACTACTTCGGCTTCGCCGAATACTTCTGCGAGCACTACGAGGACTCGATCCGCCACTTCCGGCGCGGCATCAACCTGTCGCGCACGATCGGCCTAGGACAGTTCGTGGTGCCGATGATGGTCGGCCTCGCGCACGCGCTGGAGGTGCGCGGGCGGCTCGCCGAGGCGGCCGAGACCGCCGACGCGGCGGTCGAGTCGGCGCGCCTGTCCGGCAACCGGCAGCTCGTGGGCTTCGCCCTCGTAGCCGACGCCTGGACCGCCGCTTCGCTGGGAGACAGCGAGCGCGCGCGGGCGGCCGGGGACGAGGCCGTAGCGGTGCTCGACGGGCTCGACGACAGCGTCCTCACCCGCGGCACCCACGCCCACCTCGGCGTCATGTGGGCGGATCTCGGCGAGCACGACCGCTGCCTGGCGGCGTTCCGCGCGGTCGGAATGCCGGAGTTCCCGTCGATCGAGCCCGGACGCCGCGGCTGGATCTACGCGGCGCTCGCCCGCACGGATCTCGCGCGCGGCGACCGCGAGGCGGCGCAGGCCTGGGCCGACCGCTCAGAGCGCGTGCTCGACGGCCTCGGGCTGCCGTTCGCCGACGCCTGGCTGCTGCACGCGCGCGCCGCGATCGCGCTCGACGCGGGCGACCCCGAGGGCGCGGTGCGGCTGGCGTTCGAGGCGATCGAGCGCGGCGAGGCCGTCGAGGCGCCGCTCACCGCCGCGCGCTGCCGCACGCTCGCCGGGGTGGCGCTGGCCGCGGCCGGGCGGCGGGAGGAGGGCGTCCGCGAGCTCACGCGCGCCGAGGCGGAGCTGTCGGCGCTCGGCGCCGCCCGTCACCGCGACGAGGCGGCGCGCGAGCTGCGCCGGCTCGGCGAGCGCGTCACCGCCCGCCAGCGCCGGCGCGGCGGCCAGGGGCTCGACGCGCTGTCGGGCCGCGAGCGCGAGATCGCCGAGCGGGTCGCCGAGGGGCGCACCAACCGCGAGATCGGCGCCGAGCTGTTCCTGTCCGAGAAGACCGTCGAGGGCCACCTCACCCGCATCTTCGCCAAGCTCGGCGTGGCCTCCCGCGTCGAGGTCGCCGAGGTCGTAGGCCGCACCCGCGCCGCCCTGTAGGGGTCAGACCCGAGCGGCGCGTTTGGCTCCAGCGCGCGGACCCGGGGCGCGCCGCCAGCGGTAAAGGGGTCAGACCCCGGCCGGGGTCAGACCCCCCTGAGGGGTCGGTTCAGGGGGTCCCCCCGTAGTTCGAGGGGAATGTCGCTGAGAGCTTGCGACGCCATGACGACGCTTGCTCTCGCCGCTCCCCAGCTCGGCGTTCGAACCCGCCCCCGGACCGCCCCCCGCGTCCTCGACGCCAACCGCCTCGGTGACCACCTCGACCGCCTCTACCGCGCCGCGCTCGGCATGACCGGGTCGCCCGCCGATGCGGAGGACCTCGTGCAGGACGTCTGCGTGAAGGTGCTCGCCAAGCCGCGCCTGGTCACCGGCGACGACGATCTCGGCTACCTCCTGCGCGTGCTGCGCAACACATTCATCTCCGGTCGCCGCACGGCCGCCCGCCGCCCTGCGACCGCCACCGCCCCCGAGGACCTCGACCGCCACGAGGCCAACCGCGGCGCCGACCCCGAGCGGGCGTTCGAGGCGCGCGAGCTGTACGGCCGCATCGCCACGCTGCCCGACCACCAGCGCGACGCGCTCGTGTCCGTCGACCTGCTCGGGCTGTCCTACAAGGAGGCGGCCGCCACCCTGGGCGTCCCCACCGGGACGATCATGAGCCGGCTGTTCCGCGCCCGCAAGGCACTCACAGACCGAACCGCTTGAACATTCCCCAGCGGTCGGGTTAGGGTCGGTCGCAATGGCCAACGTCGAGGGTAGGGCGACGGCGATCACCGTCCTTAGCCCGTACAAGCGCACCGGCCGGCTCCTGCTGCCGGTCGTGTTCTGGATCGGCCGCAACGTCACCTGGACGCTGAAGAAGCTCCAGACGCTCTCGTTCATCCACTACGCCCGCTGGGTGATCATCGAGCGCTTTCCGGACGGCGGGGACGGCGAGCGGCTGCACTACCCCTACCTGCTGTTCGAGAGCAACTTCAACGGCAGCTGGGACCAGTACATCGACGCCTTCTCGGAGGTCGTCCCCGGGCGCATGAAGGGCATCTGGGGCACCTCCTACGGCTTCCCCGGCCCGATCCCGGTCGAGCCGTTCAAGGACTACATCCGCGCGAACGAGTACGTCGCCAATCACTACTACAACGCGTACTCGGGGGCGACGACCACCGAGATCATCTCGGCCGCGAGGGTGGCCGCCGCGCTCGACGACCTGCGCGCCCGCGCCCCCTCGCTCGACCCGGACGCGTTCAAGGTCGCGTACGAGGATGTGCTCACGTCGATCCAGCACGACCTATGAGCCGCAACGTCTCCGGCCAGGCGTACGCCCTCACCGTCGTGACGCCGATCCTCGACGGCCATGTGCAGGCGCTCACCGAGCACCTCGAAGCGCTGCCGGAGGGCACTGGCAGCCCGCTGGCGCGCGTGCCCGGCACCCACCTCGCGCGCTGGGCCGTGATCGACCAGGTCAAGCACCAGGGCCGCGGGCAGCGCCACCGTGACGCGCTGAGCCACTCGCGCCTGCTGTTCACCAGCAACTTCGACGGCGAGCTCGACCCGTACCTCGAGGCGCTGCGCACCGGCCTCGGCGGGGACGCCGACGCCGTGTGGGGCCACTGCCGCGGCTACCCGGGGCACGGCGACGCGACCGGGTTCGCCGGCTGGCTGCGCGCCCACGCGCTCGAGGCCGCGCTCTTCTTCGCCGCCTACGGCGGCCAGACGCTCGAGCAGGTGCACTCGAACCTCGACAAGCGCACGCGCCTGGTCGAGTTCGCGCTCGGCGCCCAGGGGCTCGCCGCCGCCGACCTGAAGGCGCGCTTCGAGGAGGCGTTCCCGGCATGACCGAGCTGGACTTCCCCAACCTCCAGGGCTTCGTGGTGCGCGGCTACCGGCTGCCCGCCGCCGGCTACATCTTCCTGCGGATCGAGGACCCGGCGCGCGCGCGGGCGCTGCTCGCGGACGTCATCCCGCAGGTGATCACCGCCGAGCGCTGGGACGTCAAGCCCGACTCCGGCATCAACGTCGCGCTCAGCTACGAGGGCCTGCGCGCGCTCGGGCTGCCGGAGGACACGCTCGCCGCCTTCCCCCCGGAGTTCCGCGCCGGCATGGCTTCGCGCGCCGAGCTGCTCGGCGACGTCGGCGACAGCGCGCCCGAGCACTGGGAGGAGTGCTTCCGGACGCGCAAGGCGCACGTGCTGGTGATGATCAGCGCCAAGGACGGCGAGGCGCTGGCCGAGCGCGACCGGCGCATCCGCGAGGCGATCGCGCGCGCCGGCGGCGTCAGCGCCGTCGTGACCCAGCTCGGCAGCGCGCTGCCGACCGGCCGCGAGCACTTCGGCTACGCCGACGGCTTCTCGCAGCCGGCGATCGAGGGGAGCCGCTTCCCCGACCAACCCGGAGCGGGCGCGCCCGCCAAGAGCGGCGAGTGGCGGCCGATCCGCGCCGGCGAGTTCATCCTCGGCTACCCCGACGAGCAGAACGCGCTGCCCGCCGCGCCGCCGCCCGACGAGCTCAGTCGCAACGGCTCCTTCATCGTCTACCGCAAGCTGCGCCAGGACGTCGCCACCTTCCGGCGCCAGCTGCGCGAGGCCGCCGCGCTGTACACGGGCCCGGAGGAGCAGCTGGCCGCCAAGCTCGTCGGCCGCTGGCGCGACGGCACGCCGCTCGACTCCTCACCCCATCGCGAGGACCCGGCGCTGGTGGCCGACAAGTCCCGCAACAACGCCTTCGACTACGGTCGCGACCCGAGTGGGCTGCGCTGCCCGATCGGCTCGCACGTCCGCCGCATGAACCCGCGGCTGAGCATGCCGTTCGACGGCAAGCTCGTGAACCGCCACCGGATCATCCGGCGCGGCATCACCTATGGCGAGATGCTCCCGGACGGCGTGATGGAGGACGACGGCCAGGACCGGGGCGTGATCTTCATGACCGTGCAGGCCAGCCTCGCGCGCCAGTTCGAGTTCGTGCAGGCCCAGTGGGCCAACACCGGCAACCCGTTCCGGCTCGGCGACGACCAGGACCCGATCATCGGCCCGATGGACAACGAAGGCCTGTCGAAGATGACGGTCCCGGGAAGGCCGCCGTTCTTCTTCGGCCCGCTCGCGCGCGTGGTGACCATGCGCGGCGGCGAGTACTACTTCGCGCCCGGCATCAACGGCCTGCGCTACCTGGCGTCCTAAAGACCCTCGTCGCGCAGCCGCGGCAGCGACCGCGCGAGCGCGAGGACGGCCAGCGCGAGCAGCACGAGCATGACGACCAGCCACGCCACGAACGCGCCGCCGCCCGTGTCGACGTCGTCGGAGTGCAGCACCGGCAGCGCGAGCAGGAGCAGGCACCAGGCCGCGAGCGTGCTGTAAGGGATCACCGCCTCGGTCGAGCGGCGGAGCCCCCACGCGCACGCGACCAGCATGGTCCCGACCATCGCGTACCACGGCGCGACGGCACGGCCGAGCAGCGGCGTCAGCGCCCACGGCCAGTGCTCCCCCAGCTCGACGGGCGCGATGTACAGCCCGGCGGCGCCGACGAGCAGCACGACGCCGCAGACCGCGGACAGGCCGCGTACCAGTCGCAGGCCGGGGTCCGCGGGCGGCTCGGGCTCGGCCACGCGCCGCTGGAGCATCACCAGCACGGGCAGCACGAACGGCACACCCGCGTAGACGATCAGCCACACCCACGTCGGCGCGTAGTCCCACTTGAAGCGGTCGTTGTGGATCAGCGTGGACGCGAGCAGCGTCGTCGCGAGCACCCAGAGCGCCGGGGGCAGCGTCTCCAGCGAGCGCCAGCGCGTGGCCGCGAACAGCACGAGGCCGGTCGCCAGCGTCCCCGCCAGGAAGCCCGCGCCGATGAACGCGCCGTTGACCGGCGGCACGATCGACCACGCGTAGTCGGTCTCCGCCGAGCTGGGCAGCAGATAGAGGAAGACGCCGTTCGCCATGGCGAGGATGAAAAGGACCCACACGCCCACGCGTGTCGACCGGAGGATCCCGCCCGCCGTTTGAGTGTGTACCGCCATCGCCCCACGCTAGCCGAGAACGCGAGGCTCAGGGGCGTCTCATATCGCGTACCTAACCTCGCGGCACATGAGACGACACCGCCGCATCGCAACCCTCGCCGCCGCGGCCGCGCTGGCCGGCGCGGCGGAGGCGCCGGCCGCGACCCCGTGTCAGGACAGCGCGACCACCGCCGTGCCGCAGCCGACCGCCGCGCTGCTCGACGCCGCCGGCCTCGGCCGCCTCCCGCTCGCGCCGGCCGCGCGACGCGTAGATCTCGTCGCGCCGCCGTTCTCGAGCTCCACCAGCATCACCAACCCGCTGTTCCCGATCAGCAGCCTGCGGTCGGCGATCCTCAACGGCCGCGCCGACGGCCGGCGTCTGAAGATCGAGACGACGCTGTTGCCGGACACGCGCGTGATCGAGTGGCGCCCCGGACAGTGCGTGCGCACGCTGGTGTCGCAGTTCGTGGCGTATCGCGGCGGCCGCATCCTGGAAGTCGCGCTCGACTTCTACGCCCAGGCCGACGACGGCTCGGTCTGGTACTTCGGCGAGGACGTCTTCAACTACCGCCGCGGGGTGGTCAACGACACCGCCGGCAGCTGGCTCGCCGGCAAGGAGGGCCCGGCCGCGATGATCATGCCCGCGCAGCCCGGGCCCGGCATGGTCTACCGGCCCGAGAACGTCCCCGGGCTCGTGTTCGAGGAGGTGACGGTCAAGCGGTCCGGCGTCACCGTGCAGGGGCCGCGCGGCCCGGTGGCAGGCGCGATGGTCGCCGGCGAGCTGCACGACGACGGCACGCGCGAGGACAAGTACTTCGCGCCCGGCTACGGCGAGTTCCGGTCGGCCGGCGACAGCGACCTCGAGGCGCTGGCACTCGCCGTGCCGGCCGACGCGCTCCCGGGCCCGACGCCTTCCGAGCTCACGACGCTCGAGCGCGACGCCGGCGCGGTCCTGCGCGGCAGGCGCGCGGCGGTCGGCAGGATGCGCGACGCCTGGCGAGCCCTGCAGCGACGCGGCGTGCCGCGGCGGCTCGCGGCACAGATGACACGCGCGCTCGGCCGGCCCCGCCGGTCCGCGTTCGCCGTCGCCGACGCGGCGCTCGACCTCCAGCTCCAGTACCGCGCGCCGGACCAGATCGACCTCGAGCGCTTCGAGCTGTGGGCCCGCCGGGCGCGCGTCGACGCGACCGCACGCTCGCTCGCCGCCGTGCGCGGCGACGCCGCCACGCTCACGTGGATCCGCGACCGGATCGCACGCAGCCTCGACCCTGTCGCCCTCGCGCGGCTCGACCGCCGGCTGGGCGCCCTCGAGTCGGCGGCCGCCGACGGGGAGCTGCCCGCCGCGGCCGAGGCGGCGGCCGCGCTCGCTAGAGCGCGCCTGAATGGGTAATCCTTCCCCATGGCTTACAGCGGAGGAGTGGATCTCGGCGGCACCAAGATCCAGGTCGTCGTCGTCGACGAGAGCAGCGAGGTCGCCGGCCAGTCGCGCCGGCCGACGCCGACGGAGGGCGGCCCGAAGGACGTCGCCAACGAGATCGCCGGCGCGCTGCGCGACGCGGCACAGGAGGCGGGCGTCGAGACGTCCGACCTCGAGGGGATCGGCGTCGGCTCGCCCGGCAAGGTCGACGACGACGCCGGAACCGTGGCCGGCGCCAAGAACCTTCCCGACTGGGGCGGCAGCTACGACCTGCGGCGCGCGCTCGAGAAGGCGTGCGGCGCCCCGGTGTCGCTCGGCAACGACGTCCAGGTGGCGACCGACGCCGAGTTCGAGCTCGGGTCCGCGCGCCAGTACAGCTCGCTGCTCGGCGTGTTCTGGGGGACCGGCGTCGGCGGCGGGATCGTGCTCGACGGCCGGCCGTGGATCGGCCGTGACGCCGCCGGTGAGATCGGCCATGTGGTCGTGCGCCGCGGCGGCGCCCTGTGCGGCTGCGGCCGCAGGGGCTGCATGGAGGCGTACGCCGGCCGCGCCTCGATGGAGGCCCGCGCCCGCCGGCGCGCGTCCCGCGGCGAGAACACGGTGCTGTTCAGGATCATGGAGGAGCGCGGCCGCACCCGGCTCACCAGCGGGGTGTGGGCGCGCGCGCTCGACAAGGGCGACCCGCTCGCCCGCCGCCTGATCGATCGCGCCGTGCGCGCGCTCGGGGCGGGCGTCGCGTCGGCGCAGAACCTGCTCGACGTCGAGGCGGTCGTGATCGGCGGCGGCCTCGGCGTGCGGCTCGGCGAGCCGTACGTCGAGCGGATCCGCGAGGCGATGATGCCGCACCTGTTCAACGACGAGCGCCCGCCGGCGGTCGAGCTTGCCGCGCTGGGCGATCTCGGCGGAGCGATCGGGGCGACGCTGCTGGTGAAGCGGTCCGCGCGCGTGTGAGCCGCTACCTGGTGGCGGCGACCGATCCGGTCGCCCACGCGCTGCTCGCCGCCGCGGTGGCGGCGCCGCTCGGCCGCGGCGCCGTGCGGACCGCGGTGGTGGCGGGGACGGTGATCGACTTCGACCACATCGTCGCCGCGCGCTCGGCGTGGCCGCGCGCGCTGATCGGGCTCGAGACCCGCCCGCGCAGCCACGCGCTCCTCGCGGCGGTCGCGCTCGGCGCCGTCGGCACGGCGGCGGGCGGGATCACCCACGGCTGGGCGGCGTTCGCCGGCCTCGCCTCGCACCTGCTGCGCGACGCCGGCGACGACGCCGCTCCCACCCCGCTGCTGTGGCCCTGGCAACCGCCGCGCCAGATCGGGCGCGCGTGGGCGGCGGCCGGCGTGGCGGCGCTCACGCTCGGTTCGGTTGCGGTGTCCCGGATCCAGCGATGACCGGTGGATGTGTCGGCGGGATCGGTGGATTCGGGCCTAGCCGCCTGGCAGCAACCCGCGCACGCCGGCCTTCTGCTGCCGCCGCTGGTGGCGGCGGCGATACAGCTCCCCGCGAACAGCGTGAGGCCGATCGTGACCACCAGCTCGACCGCGCGGCGGCCACGGAACGACGATTCGCCGTGCTCGCGGGAGCGCATGTGCACCGGGACCTCGACCAGGCGCAGCTTGGCGTCGGTGATCCGCATCAGCGCCTCGACCTCCGGTGCCTCGCACACGTACGGGTCGGCCAGCAGGTCGAGCGCCTTGTGGTTGACCGCGTACATCCCGCTGGTGCCGTCCGAGATCGGCTGCCCGAGCCGCAGCCGCATCAGGACCCGCAGCAGCGAGGTGCCGACCACGCGCTCGGGCGCCGGCTTGTAGCGCTCGCCGTCCTGGCCCGAGCCGGGCAGGAAGCGCGAGCCGACCGCGACGTCGCACTCGTCGGCGCGCACCATCGCCAGCAGGCGCCGGAGCTCGGCGGGCGGGTGCTGGCCGTCGGCGTCGAGGCGGCCGCAGAACTCGTACCCGCGCGCGGACGCCTGCCGGTAGCCCTCGGCGATCCCGTGCCGCAGCCCGTGGTTCTCGGGGAAGCTGACGACCTGGGCGCCGCCGGCGCGCGCGACCGCCGCCGTGTCGTCGGTCGACCCGTCGTCGATCACCAGCAGGTCGGCCTCCGGCAGGTCGCGGCCGGCCTCCTCGAGCAGCGCCGGCAGCGAGGCCGCCTCGTTCCACGCGGGGATGAAGACGATGGTGTCGGGCACGCCGCAAGCATGGCGTACCCTCGCGCAGAACTCACGCCACCGGGGCCCCGTCCAGCGCAGGTCGGCCCGCCTCACCCTCCGTCGCCGGTCGCTCCGACGGCGCCGCCCCGGCGGCGGCGCCGTCGAGGAACGGCTTCAGCACGTCGAGCGGGAGCGGGAAGATGACGGTCGAGTTCTGCGTCGCCCCGATCTCGGTCAGCGTCTGCATGTAGCGCAGCTGCAGGGCGGACGGGTTGCCGGAGATCACGTCGGCGGCGTCGCGCAGCCGCTGCGAGGCCTGGTACTCACCCTCGGCGTGGATGATCTTCGCCCGCCGTTCGCGCTCGGCGGCGGCGCCGAGCGCCATCGCGCGCTGCATCTCGGTCGGGATCTCGACGTCCTTGATCTCGACCGTGGTGACCTTGATCCCCCACGGGTGCGTGTGCTCGTCGATGATGTGCTGGAGCGCCTCGTTGAGCTGCTCGCGCTCGGACAGCAGCATGTCGAGCTCGGCCTTGCCGAGCACCGACCGCAGCGTGGTCTGCGCGATCTGCGCGGTGGCGTCCAGGTAGCGCTCGACGTCGACCACCGCAGCGCGCGGCGTCGATCACCCGGAAGTAGCAGACCGCGGTGACCTTGGCCGGCACGTTGTCGCGCGTGATCAGGTTCTGCGGCTGGATGTCGAGCGTCACGGTGCGCAGGTCGATGCGCACCATCCGGTCGACGCCCGGGATCAGCAGGAACAGCCCCGGGCCCTTCTCCCCCAGCAGCCGGCCGAGCCGGAACACCACCGCGCGCTCGTACTCGCGCAGGACGCGGACAGAGGAGGCGGCGAGGATCACGAGCGCCGCCACCAGGGTGCAGATGAACACGATGGCCGCCGTCATGGCAGCACCTCCCACTCCTCGGCGCGCCGGACCGCCAGCGTCAGCCCGTGCACCTGCTCGACCACCACGTGCTCGCCCTCGCGGAGCGCCGGTTCATCCGCCCACGAATTGCGCGCACGCCACAACTCCCCCTCGACCACCACATCGCCCACCGGGGCCGGCGCCCGCCGGACCACGCCGACGCGGCCGATCAGCCCCGTCGACCCGCCCTGCGGCCGCCGGCGCCGCAGTGCGAGCGCCTTGCGGCCGGCGATCACGATCAGGGCCATCGCGACGAGGGCGGCCGGGATCGCGAACGCGAGCGCCACCGCCACGCTGCCGCCGGACGCGGCGACCGCCAGCACGGCGCCGCCGACGAGGGAGAGGATCCCGGCGACGCCGAGAACGCCGTACGAAGCCACATGCGCCTCTGCGACGAGCAGCAGGGCGCCCGCGATCATCAGCACGACGCTCAGGCCGGTCATTCCCGGGTACCTCGATCGAACTCTACTCTCCGGGCTGTGCGCCGCCTGAAAGCGCCTCCCGAGCCGCCGGGCCGTCCGCTTCGCGCCCGCCGCGTGACTGCGCGAGAATCGGGGCCATGACTGAGGAGACCCCGCGGCGCCTGCAGCCCTCGGCGTCCTACAGCTTCACCATGCGCCTGCGGATGCCGCAGCACGGCCGCACGTTCGCCGGCGTCGCCCATGCGATCGCCGAGACCGACGCGATGCTCGGCGCGATCGACCTCGTCCGCGTCGAGTCCCACCAGGTAGTGCGCGACGTGACCGTCTCGTGCGGCGACTCCGCCCACGCCGAGGGGGTGGTGCGCGCCGTCCGCGGCCTCGAGGGAGTCGAGGTCGACAGCGTCTCCGACCGCACCTTCCTGATGCACAAGGGCGGCAAGATCGAGGTCCGCGGCAAGCTTCCGCTGAAGACGCGCGACGACCTCTCGATGGCCTACACGCCGGGCGTCGGCCGCGTGTCGATGGCCGTCCACGAGGATCGCTCGAAGGCGTGGGCGCTCACCATCAAGGGCAACACGGTGGCCGTCGTGTCCGACGGCACGGCCGTGCTCGGGCTCGGCGACATCGGGCCCGAGGCGGCGATGCCGGTGATGGAGGGCAAGGCGATGCTGTTCAAGGAGTTCGCGGGCGTCGATGCCTTCCCGCTCTGCCTGGACACCAAGGACGTCGACGAGATCGTGGCGTTCGTGAAGGCGGCGGCGCCGGGGTTCGGGGGCATCAACCTCGAGGACATCAGTGCGCCGCGCTGCTTCGAGATCGAGCGCCGGCTGCGCGCCGAGCTCGACATCCCGGTCTTCCACGACGACCAGCACGGGACCGCGATCGTCGCCCTCGCGGCGCTGCTGAACGCCTTGAAGCTCGTGGGCAAGCGGCCGGAGGACGTGACCGCGGTGGTCGTCGGAGCGGGCGCGGCGGGCGTCGCCTGCACCGAGATCATGCTCGCCCAGGGCGTCGGCGACGTGATCGTGTGCAATCGCGAGGGCGCCATGTACCCGGGTCAGGAGGGCCTGGATCCGATCCGGGCGGATCTCGCCGGGCGCACGAACAAGCGCGGCGCGCGCGGCTCCGCGAACGAGGTGCTGGCAGGCGCCGACGTGGTGCTCGGCCTCTCCGGCCCGGGCGCGTTCACCGCCGCCGCGGTGCGAACGATGGCGCCGGGCGCGATCGTGTTCGCGATGGCCAACCCGGTGCCCGAGGTGCAGCCCGAGGAGCTGCGCGAGGACGTCGCGGTGATGGCCACCGGCCGCTCCGACTACCCGAACCAGATCAACAACGTGCTGGCGTTCCCGGGCGTGTTCAAGGGCGCTCTGGAGGTTCGCGCGAAGACGATCAACGAGGAGATGAAGCTCGCCGCCGCGCACGCGATCGCCGGCGTGATCCCGGAGGACGAGCTGCACGAGGACTACATCGTCCCGAGCGTGTTCAACCGCCGCGTCGCCGAGTCGGTGGCCGAGGCGGTCGCGGCCGCCGCCGTGGCGAGCGGCGTCGCGCGGCGCAAGCACGGCCTCGCGCAGGAGCCGGTCACGCCGCTCGAGGCGCTGCACTAGATCAAGGTCGCGCGGGCGGCGCGCAATGCTCGACGTGACGACGACGGCCTGGCTGGCGACGGTCGGCCTCATCGCGGCGCTGTTCGCGATCGACCTCATAGCGTCCGGCGGCCAGGCGCACGTCGTCGGCTTCCGCGAGGCCGTCGGCTGGTCGGTGTTCTACATCGCCGTCGCGCTGGGCTTCGGCGTGGTGTTCGGGTTCATCGCCGGCTGGGAGTTCGGCGGCCAGTACTTCGCCGGCTACATCGTCGAGAAGAGCCTGTCGGTCGACAACCTGTTCGTGTTCGTGGTGATCATGAGCACGTTCGCGGTGCCCGCCGAGCACCAGCGGAAGGTGCTCACGATCGGCATCCTCGCCGCGCTCGTCCTGCGGGCGATCTTCATCGCGCTGGGCGCCGCGCTGCTGGCGGCGTTCTCGTTCATGTTCCTGATCTTCGGGCTCGTGTTGATCGCCACCGCGGTGCAGCTCTTCCGGCACCGGGAGCAGGACCCGTCCGTGGACGACAACGCGCTGGTGGGGTTGGCGCGGCGGCTGCTGCCACTGACCGAGCGCTACGACGGGGGGCGGCTCGTGACCCACGAGAGTGGGCGCCGGGTGCTGACGCCGCTGTTCCTCGTGCTGGTCGCGATCGGGAGCACCGACATCCTGTTCGCGCTCGACTCGATCCCGGCGGTGTTCGGCGTCACCGAGGAGGCCTACATCGTGTTCGCGGCCAACGCCTTCGCGCTGCTGGGCCTGCGGGCGCTGTACTTCCTGGTCACCGGGCTGCTCGACCGGCTCGTGTACCTCTCGACCGGGCTGTCCCTGATCCTCGCGTTCATCGGCGTCAAGCTGGCGCTGCACTGGGGCCACCTGCAGGACGACGCCGTGCCGGAGATCTCCACGGGCGCGTCGCTCGTGGTGATCATGGTGGTGCTCGCCGTCACGACCGTCGCGAGCCTGGTCAAGGCCCGCCGCGATCCGGACGCACGGGCGCATGCCGGGTCGCTGCGTGATCATGCCGACGAAGGTCGGCGTGAAGGCGCCCCTCGCTCTCCGTGACCTCGGTCCCGAGCTCGGCGCACGCCTCCGTGAAGCGGCGGGCGATCCACTTCGCATCGTCCCCGCGCGCCGGCCGCGTGTGGCAGAAGTCGAGCCTGAGGGGGACGGCTTCGAGCGTGCGGGGTCCTTGCGCGTCGAGCTCGACGAGGAACAGCAGGCCGAGGTCGTTGCGCAGCCGCTTGTCGACCGCGTAGTCGTCGACGAAGTCGCCGAGGTCGTAGAGGACGCGGCCGGCGGCGCCGTGGAAGACGTGGGCGGAGTGGCCGGCGACGAGCGTCGCGCCGGCGTCGGCGAGCGCCGCCGCGGCGGTCTTGATGTACGGCGGCGGGCGGACCGTCATGTTGGGACCCCAGTGGCAGGTGACCAGCACGGGGTCTTCGCGCGGTTCCGCGACGGCGTCCGCCAGCCAGCCGCCGCGCGCATCGTGCTGGAGGTCGGCGAACGCGATGCCGGGCCGGTCGGGCGCCGCCGCGAAGTCGCGCGGATGGTCGGCGGCGGCGATGATCGTGAGGCGGTGCTCGCCCGCCGTGATGGTGCGCGGCGCTCGTGCGCCGGCTTGGTCCGGGCCGGCTCCGACCGTGGCGACGCCGGCCGTTTCGAGGTGCTCGAGCGTGTCCAGCAGCGCCTCGGCGCCGTAGTCGAGCGCGTGGTTGTTGGCGAGCGTCACGCAGTCGACGCCGATGCCCGCGAGCAGCTCGGCCGCCCGCGGAGGCGCGCGGAAGAAGAACGGCTTGCCCGCCGCCGGCCACCGCTCGCCACGCGCCGAGATGCAGCACTCGAGGTTGAGGACGAACAGGTCGGCCTCGTTCGCGATCGCCACCACGTCGTCGTCGAACGGCGCGCGCCCGGTGCGCTCGATCTCCTCGGCCACCGACCGCCCCAGCATCGTGTCTCCCGCCAGCGCGACGCGCACGTCCCCAGGCTACGCCTGCCGCTCTGCCGTCCTGGCTAGGTATCGATAAACGAGACCCAGTCAGGACAGCGCCGAGGAGAGCTCGGCCAGCATGGCGCGTGGCTGCTCGACGTCACCGAAGGTGAAGCGCCGGAAGTCGTCGCCGCGCGCTCGCGCCTCGCGCTCCCGACGGCGGTCGCGCTCCCAGGCGTGGCGTGAGCCGTGAAAGCGGTAGCTGTCGAGTTCCACAGTCAGTCGGTGCTCAGGCCACCGTGCGTCGATCCGGCGCCCGTCCGCCGGCCTGTTCGTCACCGGGAGCGGTAGGCCGGCCTCACGCAGGAGTCGCCGGAACCGCCGTTCGAGGAAGCTGAGCAGGACCGGCTCGTCACCGTGGATGACCGCGCGCAGCCTCGCCGCGCCGCGAGCTGTTCGGCCTCCGCGTCGAGACCGCCTCGACCTGCGCCGGTGTGGTGCCGTAGCGGATCCCGGCCTCGTGGAAGGCGCGAGCGAGAGCACTTAGGGAGAGCACCGAGGCCAGGTCCACCATCGTCCGCGCGACCGACGTGACCGGCACACCGCGCCACACGAACGCTTCGTAGTCATCGAGCCCGCGCGAGCGCCTGACGCGCACTCCTTCAATGCGCCGTTCACCACGCGCCACCACCTCCGCCCGCGGAGCCGCGCCGGGCAGCAGACCGAGCAGATGCGCCGCCGCCAGCCCACACAGCAGCGCGCCTGCCCCACAAGCCCAGACCGCCGCCAGATACCGAGCCTCGACGCTCGGCGCCTGATGCCCGACCCGGTACACGCCCCGATGCACACGGATCAACGTGCCACGTTGAAGCCGAGTCGTGATCTCGGCCTTCGTCAGGCCGGCCGCGAAGAGCTGCTGGCGGCGGACCACGCCGTGCGAACTACGTGCCGCGCGCGCCAGTTCCTGGTCAGCTGTCCTGCCCTGGTATCGCATATCGAGACCTAGGCAGGACGGCGGCGATTTCGCCCCACCGTGGAGAATGTCGGCATGCCGCAGCCCGACACGCTCCACTTCACCGACTCCGACGAGGCCAACGCCCTGATCGCCCGCGACCCGCTCGCGCTGCTGGTCGGCTTCGCGCTCGACCAGCAGGTCACGGTCCAGAAGGCGTTCTCCGGCCCGCTGGCCATCCAACAGCGTCTCGGCACCCTCGACGCACGCGAGCTGGCGTCGACAGACCTCGAGCCGGTGTTCCGGGAGCGGCCGCCGGTCCATCGGTTCCCCGCCTCGATGGCGAAGCGCGTGAACGCCCTCGCCGAGCACCTCGTCGAGCACTACGACGGCGACGCCGGCCGCGTGTGGGAGGACGCGACCACGCCCGAGGAGCTCGAGGCCAACGTCCGCGCGCTGCCGGGCTTCGGCGACGTGAAGTCCTACGGCCTGTTCGGGATCCTCGCCAAGCGCTACGGCGTGCAGCTGGCCGAGCCGCTCCTCCCCGACCACCCGACGCTCGGCGACGTCGACTCCCCCGAGGCGCTCGCCGAGTACCAGGCGTTCAAGCGCGCGGAGAAGGCCGCGATGCGCGCCGCCAAGGCGTCATAGGCAGTGCCGTCGCTCTGCAGAAGATGCGCTAGCGAGCTGCTGAGAGCAGCTCCTCGCGAGACGTCAGCTTGACCCGCGGGCGCTGTTCGCCGCGCCCGCGGTCCACCTCCTGGGTGTCGATCGCGCGCCAGCCCTCGACCGTGACCACGTCGGGCTTCAGCAGCGCGTCGATCGCCTGCTGCGGCTGCGGCAGCCCGGGCAGGTCCTCGGCGAGGCAGCGGATCGTCTCCTCGGCGTCGCGCTTGTTCGTGCCGAGGATCCCGGTCGGGCCGCGCTTGATCCAGCCGACCGCGTAGACGCCCGGGACCGGCTCGCCGTCCGGGCCGAGCACGCGGCCGCGCTCGTTGGGCAGCACGTAGTAGCGCTCGTCGAACGGAACGTCGGGCAGCGGCACGGCGCGATAGCCGACCGAGCGGAGCACGAGCCCGCACTCGATCGTCGCGACCGCGTCGTCGCGCGGCCGCGCGCGCAGGGTGCCGTCCTCGGCGCGCACGATCGCGTTCCGCTGCACGTCGATCGCCTCGACCTTCTGTTCGCCGCGGATCGCGACCGGCGAGGTGAGGAAGCGAAGGTCGATCCGCCGGCGGGCGTCGGGCCGCGGCGGCCGGGCCGCGAACTCGCGCAGCAGCTGGACGTTCTTGCGCGCGGTGAACGTGCCCTCCTCCGCCAGCCAGCGCTGCGACACGGGGTCGAGCTCGACGTCGCCCGGGTCGACAGCGGTGTCGACCCCTTCGAGCCGCCCGAGCTCGCGCAGCTCGGCGCTCGTGAACGCGGCCTGGGCGGGACCGCGACGCCCGAGCACGACGACCTCCTCGACCCGGCTGGCGCGCAGCGCATCCAGCGCGTGGTCCGCGATGTCGGTGCGCTGGAGCTCGTCGGGGCTCAGCGCCAGGATCCGCGTCACGTCGGCGGCGACGTTCCCGTTGCCGATCACGACCGCGCGCCGCGCCGACAGGTCGAACTCGAGGTCGCGGTAGTCGGGATGGCCGTTGTACCAGGCGACGAACTCGGTCGCCGCCCAGCTGCCGGGCAGGTCCTCGCCGGGGATGCCGAGCGACTTGTCGGTCTGCGAGCCGGTGGCGTAGATGACCGCCGTGTAGTGCTCCATCAGCTGGGCGTGGGTGATGTCGACCCCGACCTCGACGTTGCCGAGGAAGCGGCAGCCGCGCGCGAGGGTCTGGCGCTCGAAGGTGTCCTGGAGGCGCTTGATCTCCTGGTGGTCGGGCGCCACGCCGCCGCGCAGCAGGCCCCACGGTGTCGGCAGCCGCTCGAACAGGTCGATGTCGGCGGCGCCCGCACGCAGGAGGGCGGCGGCGGCGAACGCTCCCGCGGGGCCGGCGCCGACGATCGCGACTCGCGGCCTCACGCTGCCGTCCGCTCCGAGGTCCCCGCCTCGGCGAAGAACTCGGCGTTGAGCTCGAGCGCGTAGTCGAACTTCTCCGGCAGGTCGAAGTCGGGGAAGATCGCGTCGACCGGACAGGCCTCCACGCAGGCGTCGCAGTCGATGCACACCTCGGGGTCGATGAACAGCTGCTCCGCCGCCTCGAAGTCGGCCGCGCCCGGCTTGGGATGGATGCAGTCCACCGGGCAGACCTCGATGCAGGAGTCGTCCTTGATGCAGCTGCCGACGATGACGTAGGTCATGCCTGCAGGCTACAAACCTTTGAAAGGCGAGCGTGTTTCGGCAGATTAGACGTCGGTCACGTCGCCGTCGTCGTCCAGCCACTCCTCGAGGCCCGGCGGCCGGTATCCGCCGTCCTTCTCGTAGCGAAGCCTGGCGCTCGACGCCACCCAGCCGCCGGCCACCTTCCCGCCGTTCTCCACGCCGAGCCTGCGGTCGTGGGCGGGGAACAGCTGGTAGAAGCGGTTGCGCGATTCGTGCTTCTCGCCGTACGGGTCAGGAGACAGCTGGATCCCGGACCGCCGGCGCTCATGCGTGGGGTTCTCGACGCGCACGAGCCGGTCGGGCTTGAACGCGAGGCCGCAGTCGCGCGCCTTGCCCGCCATCCACAGCAGCGGGATCTCCGAGAGCGAAGGGTCGCGGTAGCCGCCGCCGACGTCGCAGTGCACGCCGGCGAACCACACCTGCTCGAGCGTCTGCTCCTCCGGCGGCTCCTCGTGCTGCTCCCACAGCGTGGGCCGGAATGGGCGGCGCCGCTCGTCGATGGCGATCGCGTGGTAGGCGTTGCGCACGTAGCGGCTGAGCTTGGTGTCGTGGAACATCCACGCGCGGCTCAGCAGCGGCGGGCGGAAGCCGTCGATCGGGATGCCGAGCGCGCCGACCGTGTCCCAGACGCCGACGAACTGGACATACGCCTCCGGGTGCGAGTACGAGCGCCGGAACAGCTCGGCGGCGATCCCGCTGGGCTCGGTGTCACGGCGCGGGTCGCGGTAGAGCCTGTAGGCATCCTTCATGCGGTGCCGGTGCGCGCGCCGCAGGATGCCGGAGTTGCGCACGAGCCCGACGGTGCTGCGGGCGGTGAACGCGCCGCGGCTGAAGCCGAAGAAGTACAGCTCGTCGCCGGGCTCGTAGTTGTCGATCAGGAAGCCGTAGCACTCCTGGACGTTCCGCGACAGACCGACGCCCAGCCCACCGCCGAGCAGTCGCTCCCCGCGCCGTGTGCCGACTCCCGCCTGATAGTGCACGCACTGCGTGTTGCCTTCGTCATCGGCGTCGGCGAGCGCCAGCGCGATCTTCGCGACGTTCGTGGGGGCGGCCACGCCCTGGGCGATCTGATCGGGCCGGTTCCAGGTCCCGTCGCAGCAGACGATCAAGCGCTTCATGGCGCGACCTTATCTGGCCTGCCTCAATGGTCAGTATGCGGCGCGATGGTCAGGATGCTTACCATGCCGGTCTTCGCGCCCGCATTGTTGGTAAGACGGCGGGTGGGAAGGGAAAGCCGCCGGCCCAGGTGCCGGCACGACTGGGAGGAAACCCTTATGAAGGTGCTCAGATGGTCTGTGTGCGTGCTCGTGGCCGCGTGCCTCACGTTCGCCGCGACCGGAGCCGCAACCGCTGCTCCGAAGAAGAAGCCGCAGACTGCGGGGGATTGCGCCGGGCGTGGTGTGCCGGCCAACAAGATCTCGATCCAGCTGTGGACGTTCGCCGAGTACATCGGCTTCGGCACCGACGCAGCGACGATCCAGCGGACAAGAAACGTCTTCGAGTTCCTGTCTGAGACCGGCTATCGCAACGTCGAGCCGTTCACGCTCAGCGGCCTGACCGCCGAGCAGTACCGCGCGCTGCTGGACGAGTACGGGCTCAAGGCCTCCTCCCGGCACGTGACGTGGGGACGCCGACCGCACCCGGCCGACTTCGACCAGATCCTGGCCGAGAACAAGGTCCTGGGGCTCAAGTACTTCGGAAGCGGCGGCACGCCGAACTTCGCCACCGAGGCGGAGTGGGTCGCGTACGCCGAGTACCTGAACGAGCTCGGCGCCCGGGCGCGCAGGGCCGGCCAGACGCTGATGGTGCACAACCACAACTGGGAGTTCCAGCGCACGTTCGGCGGCCGGACGGCGTTCGACATCCTGATGGCGAACACCGACCCCAAGAACGTCGCCTTCCAGCTCGACCTGTACTGGGCGACCAACGGCGGCGGGCTCGACAACCCCGTCGACGTGCTCGAGCGCTACGGCAAGCGGATCCAGCTCTTCCATGTCAAGGACATGGCGGCGGGCACGTTCCCGGGCCGGATCGAGATCGTCGGCGAGGGCATCATCGACTTCCCGGAGATCTTCGCGGCCACCAAGGGACCCGTGAGGTACTACGTGGTCGAGCACGACCCGCGCTTCGGCGATGCCACGTTCGATCCGTTCGAGGCAGCCGAGACGGGCTTCAACTACCTCGACTGCGTGACGTTCTAAGCGCCTGAGAGCCCGAAGCCCCGGCGCGCTGTAAGCGTGGCCGGGGCTTCCGGTGCTCCGCAAGTGCCGGGTAGAGTCGAGAGGACCGCGATGCCCGACCGCCGGGAGAACGACTCGCCCGAGTCCCAAGAGGCGACTATCGGCGCGATCTGCCGCCAGTACGCCGCCGCGCTGCTCTCCGGCGACGAGGTCGCCGCCGAGGTCGCGATCCGCGAGGCGATCGACGCCAAGCTGACCACCGCGCAGATCGACGACGAGATCATCGCCCCGGCGCTGTGGCTCGTCGGCGACCTGTGGCAGCGAGGCGAGGTATCGGTCGCCGACGAGCACCTCGCCACCGAGATCTCGCTGCGCGTGCTGGCGCTCCAGCGCGAGGCCCTCCGCACCGCCGGGGCACGAGGCGGCCACCGGGTCATGCTGGCGACCCCGGCCGCCGAACTTCACAGCGTCGCGTTGCGGATGAGCGGCAATCTCCTGCGCGAGGCGGGCTACGAAACCGTGATGCTCGGCGCCGACGTGCCGCCAGAGTCCCTCGCCCAGTCCGCGAGCCGCCACGAGCCCGACGTGATCTGCCTGAGCTCGACGATGGCAGGAGGCGACGACCAGATCGCGATCGCCATCCACGAGATCCACCAGGAGCGCCCGGCCGCGGGGTTCGTCCTCGGAGGCCGCGCCATCACCTCACGGCTCCGGTCACGACCCGGGATCGCGATCTGCGACCGCGTCTCGGACGTGGTCGAGGCCGTCGACGCGATGGCCAAGCGCGCCGACACGAACTAGCGAAGCCGACGGCTCAGCCGGCTCGGTTCGTCACGGTTCGAGCCGTTCGAGCGCATCGTCGACGTCGTAACCGAGTGCGAGCGCGACCTTCGGGGTGCACTGGACGACCCGCGCGGCACCCGTGACCGGCGTGACAGCCTCGAGGCTGGCGACGATCTCGTCACTCGTCGCCCCGGCCGCGAGGGCGAGCGTCACGGCGTGCTGGAACGACGCCAGGGCCGCATCGACGGCGACCGTCGCGCCGAGGCGAACGAGCGCAGCGGTCCGCTCGTCGAGAGCCGCGCCGGAAGCGGTGCCGTCGACCGCGATCGTCTCGAGGAACGCTTCGTCGTGTACGGCGAGCCGTCGCAGGTGTTTCTTGTACTCGTCCATTCGCGCCGGCCATATATCACCGGCCAGGCTCCGCCGGCGCGTCACCCTTCCAGGGTGAAATTCTCCGGCGGTGGATAGA